>CATQIJ010000010.1 GCA_958296345.1 uncultured Rhizobiaceae bacterium | reverse complement strand
AGCCGTTAGCCAAGGTACTTGAAAAGCATCAAACAGGAACTGCCTCATGATTGTGCGACCAAAATCTTGGTTGGGAGTCTCCAACATTAGTACATTTCGAAAGTCATAGGCATCCCGCATATAAGCTAAATCATTTGCACTTCTATCCTTGCCTTCAACCTCAGCAGCATAACCTAGCCAGAGCTGTGTCTGTCCAATTAAATCTAAAGCGGTATTAGCAAGCGCAATATCCTCTTCTAACACAGGCGCAACCCCGCACCATTCAGATGTGCGGTGACCCAATATAAGGACATTATCACCTTGGCGTAAAAGGAATTCAAACAACGCACTCATCACATATTTCCAGCTTCATCAGGCAAATCATAGAATGTAGGATGGCGATATACTTTGTCTTTTGCTGGGTCGAACATTGGGCCCTTTTCAGATGGTACAGATGCCGAGATATGCGTTGCTTCAACAACCCAAATACTCACTCCTTCATTGCGACGCGTATAAACATCACGAGCATTTTTCATGGCCATTTCGTTGTCTGGTGCATGAAGAGACCCAACATGCCGATGGCTCATTCCATGTTGCCCACGAATGAAAACTTCCCATAAAGGCCATTCTTTTTTATCTGACATATGTTTACTCCGCCGCTTGTTTGCGTGCTGCTTTTTTCTCACTATGCGCCATCATGGCATCACGTACCCAAGCGCCTTCTGCCCAAGCATCTTTTCTGGCTTCAAGACGCTCGTGATTACAAGGGCCATTGCCGTTTAAAACATCATAAAACTCATCCCAATCAGGCTGTGAAAAATCATAATGGCCTGTCTCTTCATTCAATTTCAAATTTTCATCTGGAACTTTAAGACCAAGATATTCAGCCTGTGGCACCGTTTCATCGACAAATTTTTGACGTAACTCATCGTTCGTGTTCATCTTGATTTTCCAAGCCATAGACTGAGCAGAATGAACGCTGTCTTTATCTGACGGACCGAACATCATGAGTGCAGGCCCCCAAAATCTATTAAGCGCATCTTGAGCCATGCGTATTTGATCAACAGAACCCTGCGCCATAACCATCATTATTTGAAAACCTTGACGCTGATGAAAACTTTCTTCTTTACAGATACGAACCATAGCTCTTGCGTATGGGCCAAACGATGTACGTTGAAGAGGAACTTGATTCATAATAGCAGCCCCATCAACCAGCCAACCGACTGCGCCCATGTCTGCCCAAGTAAGAGTAGGATAATTGAAGATTGAAGAATATTTCATCTTGCCAGAATGAAGCATTTCAAAAAGCTCATCACGGCTGACGCCAAGTGTTTCTGCAGCGCAATAAAGATATAGTCCATGCCCTGCTTCATCTTGAACCTTCGCTAACAGATTAGCCTTACGTTCTAAAGTTGGTGCACGTGTTATCCAATTACCCTCAGGCAATTGACCCACAATTTCTGAGTGAGCATGTTGACCAATTTGACGTATGAGATTCTTACGATAGCCATCAGGCATCCACTCTTTTGGCTCAATTTTTTCACCACGATCAATTCGCTCTTGAAACGCACGCTCTTCAGGTGTCATGTCTGCAAGCGATTGAACTCCTTTACCAGTAGATTTTATCTGCTGTGCATACATCGTCTTCTCCTCTTATGCTCGTTCTAGAATTATTGCGACGCCCTGCCCAACACCAACGCACATCGTACATAATGCATATCGGCCACCTGTTCGTTGAAGTTGATATGCAGCACTCATAACCAATCTTGCACCTGACATTCCCAATGGATGCCCCAAGGCAATTGCACCACCGTTTGGATTTACATATGGTGCGTCATCTGGAATTCCTAACTCCCGTAGCGTTGCTAATCCTTGGCTGGCAAAAGCTTCATTCAGTTCAATCACGTCAATCTGATCTAGAGACACGCCCGTGCGTTCAAGAACTTTTTTAGTAGCTGGTACTGGTCCTATACCCATAACACGAGGTGGCACACCAGCTGCTGCCATACCAACAACACGAGCCAAAGGCTTATGATCTTTAGCAGCATTTTCATTTCCTAGAAGTAACGCTGCAGCACCATCATTAACGCCTGATGCATTACCTGCCGTAACAGTTTTATCAGCACCATTAATACCTTTTAACTTTGATAGTTTCTCAACATCCGTATTTGCTCTTGGGTGTTCATCTTGACTGATAATTAATGCATCACCTTTGCGTTGCGGTATGGAAACCGAAACGATCTCCTCGTCAAAAGCTCCAGTTTCAAAAGCCACTTGATAACGTTGCTGACTTCTTGCAGCAAATGCATCTTGATCTGCTCTGCTTACACTATAATCTTCTGCAACATTGTCTGCAGTTTCAGGCATTGAATCAATGCCATATGCCTGTTGCATTTTTGGGTTTACAAAACGCCAACCAATTGTTGTATCATAGACTGCATTAGCGCGTGAATATGCAGTTATTGCCTTTGGCATTACGAAGGGCGCACGGCTCATACTCTCTACGCCACCAGCAATTGCCAAGTGATAATCACCAGATTTTATACCACGCGCGGCCATTCCAACAGCGTCCATTCCCGAAGCGCATAGTCTATTGATCGTTGTTCCAGGAACACCTTCTGGAAGGCCTGCAAGCAAAGATGCCATGCGGGCTATATTGCGATTATCTTCACCAGCCTGATTTGCATCGCCATAGATAACATCGTCAACTTTTGACCAATCTATATTAGGATTACGTCTTACAAGTTCTGCTATTGGCAACGCTGCTAAGTCATCGGTTCTAACAGAAGAAAGTCCTCCACCATAACGGCCGATTGGTGTACGAACTGCATCAAGGATATATGCTTCCAACTATAATGCTCCAGTTTATGGTTTTCCTATTTCACACACCATAACGTGTTACAAAAAAAATACTATACTTATTTATGTAACATCAAATTTAACAGCTTGCTCTTTAATATGATCTTGGCATTCCTAAAATATGCTCGGATAAATATGACAAAATTAAATTGGTTGAAATTGGAGCAACTTGATAAAGCCGTGTCTCACGAAACTTTCGCTCAACGTCATACTCTTCAGCAAACCCAAACCCACCATGGGTTTGCACACATGCATTTGCAGCTTCGTTAGAGGCATCAGCTGCAAGCATTTTTGCCATATTGGCTTCTGCTCCCGGATTTTCACCAGATTCGTAAATACGAAGTGCTTCTTTTACCATCAATTCTGCAGCACGCATATTTGCATAGGATTTAGCGATTGGAAATTGGACACCCTGATTTTGGCCAATTGCACGTCCAAACACTGTTCTATCTTTAGCATAATCCACGGCCTTACTAATAAGCCACTTTGCGTCTCCTATACATTCGGAGGCAATTAGTATTCACTCAGAATTCATACCTGAAAGAATGTATCTAAAACCTTTTCCTTCTTCCCCAATCAAATTTTCTACCGGGATACGAAGGTTATCAAAAAACACCTCTGTCGTTGCATGGTTCATCATTGTACGGATGGGGCGAATTGTCAGACCATTGTCTTTTGCTTCACGCATATCAACAAGTAAAACCGAAAGACCTTGTGTCTTTTTCATACCTTCAGAAATAGGGGTCGTTCTAGCGAGCAAAACCATGAGATCAGAATGCTCTGCACGGCTTGTCCATATTTTCTGACCATTTACAACATAATGATCCCCTTCAAGTTTTGCCGTTGTTTTAAGCGCTCCTGTATCTGTTCCCGATGTAGGTTCTGTTACTCCAAAGGCTTGCAACCTAAGAGAGCCATTCGCAATTTCTGGTAAATATTTTTGCTTCTGTTCCGGCGAGCCGTGTCTTAACAATGTGCCCATCGTGTACATCTGCGCATGACATGCTCCAGCATTGCCACCAGATTTATGTATCTCTTCAAGAATGGCAGCACCTGCCGAAAGAGGCAACCCTGCGCCACCATATTCTTCAGGAATTAAAGCAGCTAACCATCCAGCTTGCGTTAAAGCTTTCACAAATTCTTCTGGATAAGCCATCTCTTTATCAAGCTTACGCCAATATTCACCTGGATAGTTTGCACATAGTTTTGCAACCGCATCGCGAATATCATCATAAGCATCAGACGTTTCTAACATCTTCATCTCCCATCAACTAAAGCATTTCCAAAATTTTAATTACTTTTTTATGATATTGCGAAATTGGCCCATCTTTGAAGAGCCAAATATGAGCCCAAGTATTATTCCTCAATGCCATTTTACGCCAATGGTGTAAGAATAAAATTCTTATCGCTACAAGGTCTAATTCATTTGGCATTTTACCATGGGTAATAAATTTTTGGGCAAGTACATCAAGACGGTTTGCTACTTCCAGAGTCTGGGCATTAATAATTCTATTCTCGAACCATTTTGGAATTTTATCACGATCAAAACCAAGCTCCATACTTTGAACATCATTTAAATAACTTTCATTTGGAGTTAAAAAAACGTTCTTAAATAAATGAATACTGTTTGACTCTGCAGCGCCATTGCTTAGGTCATTCTGAACATTTAAGATTAATTTCCAGCCTTCTGGAAACTTATTAGTCTCTCTATATACATCTTCATAAGCTGCATTAGTTTGAGATACCCCATCTTTAGATAATTGATAAAAAACCTCCCGGCCAATTTTCTTTGTATCAATCCAGCCGTCTTTTTTAAGTCGATGTAATGCAACTCTTGTAGCCTCTGGTTTAATTCCAATATGCTCAAGTGTTGTTCTTATATCCGTACCAGAAAAGGAAGTATTTGAACTTCTACTTTGGTCACCCAACATTGTAATAATCAACGACCATGTTTTGATTAAATCAACGTTTGCAAGATCATCAATAAGTTTGCGAATATTGCTCAAGTTAAATGTTCCAAGACAGATTTAAATCAAAATGAGAAACCACTGTTATCACATCATCTAATTATTACACCAGTATAACTAATATACAATTGAATGAGTTATGACTCGCTTGTGCTGTTTTCATAAGCATTCATTGTGAGCAATTCATATTCAGCAACCAGGTCATCATCTTGATTGGTCAAAGTAACATGCCAGCGAACTTCACCATACTCTTCGTTGCGTGGTGTTTTATGTTTCACGGTCAAACGCACTTTAATGCTATCTCCTGCCTGAACAGGTTTCATAAACCGTAAATTATCCAGACCCGTGTTCGCTAAAACTGGACCTTCGTCTGGTTGTACGAATAATCCAGCAGCAAAGCTTAGTAATAAATAACCATGGGCTACTCGCCCAGGAAAGAATGGGTTTCGCTTTGCTGCGGCATCATCCATGTGAGCATAGAATGTATCGCCAGTAAAATTAGCGAAAGTTTCAATGTCCTCTAGCTTAATTTTACGAGAAGCAGTGTTTAGCGTTTCGCCAATCTGTAATTCATGAAAGGTACGTGTGAATGGGTGGTCATTCTGATTAATCTCTTGCGCGCCTGAAACCCACTTTTGGCTTATCTTTGATAGAATATCTGGGCTACCCTGAATTGCAGTGCGCTGCATATAATGCATAACACCTCGGATGCCGCCCATCTCTTCTCCGCCACCTGCTCGACCAGGGCCACCATGCACCATATGAGGAAGTGGCGAGCCGTGACCCGTACTTTCTTTCATTGAGGAGCGATTGTTAAAGTAAAGACGGCCATGGAATGCTCCTGCACCTAATGCAAAATCTCTAGCAACATCACCGTCATTTGTGATGACCGAAGCAACAAGACTACCCTGCCCGCGATTTACAAGGCTAATTGCATGGTCCAAGTCTCGGTACGGCATTATAGTTGAAACAGGTCCAAATGCTTCAACATCATGAACACTAGAAGCAGTGTCTGGATTTGAACAATGAAAAAGCATTGGCGGGACAAATGCGCCAGCATCAGCATCTGCACCTTCTACATTGAAGTTTTCTGGGTCGCCAAAAACACGCTCCGCTTCTTGAGCAATCATAGCGGCTTTGTTTAAAACACCTTGCTTTTGAGCGTTAGAGATCAGAGGCCCCATAGTTGTTACTTCTAAAGCAGGGTCACCTATTACTACTTTTGAAAGCTTTGCTTTAAGAGTTTCAATAACAGTCTCAACTTGATCTTCTGGCACTAAAATACGCCGGATAGCGGTACACTTTTGACCTACTTTAGCTGTCATCTCACGTATTACTTCTTTAGTAAAAAGCTCAAACTCTGGTGTTCCAAAAACAGCATCAGGACCTAGAATAGAAGCATTTAAGCTGTCTTGTTCAGCAACAAACCTAATTGAGTTTTCTAATATATGAGGTGCAGACCGCAACTTTAAGGCCGTATGCGCAGAGCCTGTAAAACTAACCACATCTTGTGAGTTAAGCTTATCCAACATATTGCCGAGACCACCAGATACGAGCTGTAATGCGCCTTTTGGCAAGAGACCACTATCCAGCATTATTTGAACGCAAAGCTCCGTTACATAACAACTTGCCGTTGCTGGCTTAACAATAGCTGGAACACCAGCAAGCAATGTTGGTGCAAGTTTTTCTAACATGCCCCACACTGGAAAATTAAATGCATTGATATGAACAGCAACACCTTTCAATGAAGTGCAGATATGCTGCCCTTGAAACGTGCCGTTTCTTGAAAGCTGCTCTACTTCACCATCTAGATAAACTTTATCATCAGGCATCTCACGGCGCCCTTTTGATGCAAAAACAAGCATGGTGCCTATGCCGCCATCAATGTCGATTAGATGGTCATTTTGTGTGGCACCCGTAGCAAAAGAAATTTCGTAAAGTTTTTGCTTATGCTCACTCAAATAAAGCGCAAGAGCTTTGAGCATCTTAGCACGGTCATGAAATGTCATAGTTTGTAAATTTGAGCTACCAGTTGAACGAGCATAATCCAACATGCCCTCCACATCTAGAGAAGCGCACCCTGCTCGCGCTATCAAATTACCTGTCACAGCAGAATGAATTTCCCTTGCGCTATCATCGCAATCAATCCAGCTTCCTGCGGCAAAACTTCTGATCTGTTGTATGGTCATGAGCGTTCCTTAAATTCGAAATTCATTGACCAACTGGTCGGTATATGTAAAATTATTAGTTGAGCATGCTTACAAAATCAAGGAGGGTGAATGTCTGATACAATTTTAGTGACCGACCATGCTGAGTGGATTGAGATATCTCTTAATCGCCCTGACAAGCTAAACAGCTTTAATGATGAAATGCATTTAGTGCTACGAAAAGCACTTGAAGATGCCAAAGCCAGAAACATTAGAGCCGTACTTTTAACAGGTTCTGGGCGCGGCTTTTGTGCAGGTCAAGATCTTGGCGATAGAGATCCTTCAAAGATGAAAACGCCTCCCAATCTCGCTGAAACGCTTACAACTTTTTACAACCCATTAATCCGTCTTATTCGCTCACTTGATGCGCCTGTTATTTGTGCTGTAAACGGTGTGGCGGCGGGTGCAGGTGCTAATCTTGCGCTTGCTTGTGATATAGTTCTGACATCTGATAAAGCCAAGTTCATTCAATCTTTTGCAAATGTTGGATTAATACCGGATGCGGGTGGCACATGGAGTCTTACGCACCTTTTGGGTGAAGCAAGAGCAAAAGGGCTTGCGCTCACTGCTCAACCTATTACTGCAGAACAAGCAGAAGACTGGGGCTTAATCTGGAAAACATATCCTCATGAAGAGCTAATAGACGAGGCGCGAAAGCTTTCGGAACGTCTTGCTAATGGCCCAACAGTTGGATTTTCAAACATTAAAAAAGCTATTCATGCATCTCGTTCAAATACGATGGATGAGCACCTTGATGTTGAAGCAAATTTTCAAAAAACTTGCGGTGAAAGCCCTGATTATGCGGAAGGTGTTTCTGCTTTTCTAGAAAAACGTAAACCAAATTTCACAGGCAAATTATGATTACTCCTAAAGAACGGGCACTAAAATCAGCAGAAGCCATGTGGAAAGGCGATCGAGCCAGCTCTTGGGTTGGCATGAAGATTGACGACGTTAGTGAAGGGGCTGCAATATTATCGCTGCAAGTTGAAGAACATCACACAAATGGCCATGGGATTTGCCACGGCGGTATAACCTTCGCATTAGCTGACAGTGCATTTGCATTTGCGTGTAACAGTCGAAACCAAAAGACTGTTGCTCAACATAATTCCATTACATACATCGCTCCTGCTCAATTGGGAGACACACTTATAGCGACTGCCACAGAGGTAAGTCTTACTGGCAGAAGTGGCATTTATGATATTGAAGTAACTAATCAAGACAAAACAGTAATTGCGCAATTTCGTGGATGTTCACGAGCAATACGCGGTCATCTGTTCGAAGAATAATCGGAAAGAAAACATGAAAGATCTCACACCTAGTCGCGAAAGTCTTGAACCAATTGAAATTGCTTCGATTGATGAAATTCGAGAATTACAGTTAGAACGAATGAAATGGTCTGTGCGTCACGCTTATGAAAACGTGCCTATGTACCGTCAGCGCTTTGATGAAAAAGGGGTGCACCCTGATGATTTAAAAAGCCTCGACGATCTTTCTAAATTCCCATTTACATATAAAGATGACCTACGAGAGAATTACCCTTTTGGCCTCTTTGCTGTGCCACGCGAACAAATCGTAAGGCTTCATGCTTCATCAGGAACAACTGGCAAACCTACTGTTGTAGGCTATACTCAAAACGATATTGATATGTGGGCAAGTATGGTTGCGCGGTGCTTGCGTGCTAGTGGCACAAAGCCTGGTGATATCCTTCATAATGCTTATGGGTATGGACTATTTACCGGTGGACTTGGCGCACATTACGGTGCTGAAAAACTTGGTTGCACCGTTGTTCCTATTTCTGGCGGAATGACAGAACGTCAAGTAATGCTCATACAAGATTTCAAGCCTTCAACCATTATGGTGACGCCTTCATATATGCTCAATATTCTCGAGCAATTTAATAAAGCAGGAATAGATCCTCGTGACTGCTCTCTTGATGTTGGTATTTTTGGTGCGGAACCATGGACTAATTCTATGCGAGAAGAAATCGAAGCAGCATTTGATATGCACGCAGTTGATATCTATGGCCTGTCTGAAATATTAGGACCTGGTGTTGCGAATGAATGCGTTGAAACCAAAGATGACCTCCATATCTGGGAAGACAACTTCTATCCTGAAATCATAGACCCTGAAACTGGTGAAGTGTTACCAGATGGAGAAATGGGCGAACTCGTATTTACAACTCTCACCAAAGAAGGCTTGCCTATTGTCCGTTATCGTACACGTGACCTTACACGTCTTTTGCCAGGCACTGCCCGTTCTATGCGTAGAATGGAGAAAGTCACAGGCCGTTCTGATGATATGATTATTTTGCGCGGCGTAAATGTCTTTCCAACCCAAATAGAAGAACAAGTTCTAACCATTTCCAATCTAGCTCCATACTTCCAAATTGAACTGACAAAAAATGGCAACATGGATGCAATGAAGGTACTTGTTGAAGCTTCTTCAAGCGCTTTAAATAATGATGAAAAGGAGATTTGCTCGCAGACTCTTTCTAAAAAAATCAAAGACACCATTGGCATTTCTGTTTCAGTTGTTGTGGGCGAAGCTGGGAATGTTGAACGCTCTCAAGGCAAGGCAAGGCGCGTTGTTGACTTAAGGCCAAAGGGATAGAGAGCTTGGCTCGCACGATTGCACAAGACTACGATCAAAAGCGATTGAAAATTCTCTCTGTTGCGGCAGAAGTATTTGCCCGTGAGGGCATAGCACGCGCATCCATGAGTGAGGTTGCAAAGAGCGGAGGAATTTCTAAAGCAAATATCTACCACTACTATGACAGTAAAGATGCTTTAGTTTTTGATATTCTTGATAATTATCTTTCCAAATTACAAGATCGCGTCTGCAATTTGAACTTTACAGACTTAACAGCGGAGGAACAGCTTACTTTATTGGCTCAAGAGTTTTTATTTGCTTACGAGGGCATGGATCACGAGCACAAAATTCAGACAGAAGGGTTACCACTTTTATCTGAAGAGAAGCAAAAAACATTAAAATCTTACCAACGTAAAATGATTGATGTTGTAAGTGACATACTCAAAAAAGCTTCTCCAGATTATTTTTTGCGAAATAAAAACCATTTACGTGAAACAACCATGTCCGTTTTCGGAATGCTTAATTGGTTCTACATGTGGAACCCAAATGCCAATAAAGAAGCACGCATAAGCTATGCAGCAATGATCGCTAAATTGACGTTAGGCGGCATCAAAAGTTTTTGAGAGGTACAAAAACTCTCAAAACAATCAATATTTCAAAGTTTCTAGTTCAAATCCAAATAGAATTACTAAATAATCATCTGCATAAGGCTTAAAACCACAGATAATATTTTGTTTTTGATAGACTTTTCATGCTGAAAAGACCAAAATTAACTTACGAAGCACGAAAAGTTTTTATTGGTAGAAGTTTTTGAAAAATTCAGACGAGTTAACAAAACCAGTTCTTTCTCAAAATCCCCACAAAGCAGCGAGGGAAAAGAGAGAAAAAGTCTTGGAAGTTGCTATTGGGCGTGAAGTAAAAGCTTACCGTAAGCAACATGATATTACGGTTGCAGAGCTCGCCAAAGCAACTGGTCTGTCAATTGGCATGCTGTCTAAAATTGAAAATGGTATGACTTCACCATCTTTAACGACACTTCAAATTTTAGCGCATGCACTTAGCGTTCCACTTACATCATTTTTTAAAGGATTTGAGGAAAACCGAGAAGCTGTTCATGTAAAAGCAGGTGAAGGCTTGGAAGCAGATCGCCGAGGCACTCGCGCGGGGCATCAATATAATCTCCTAGGACACATCGGGGCTAACACATCAGGCGTTATAGTAGAGCCGTACTTAATTACACTGACGGAAGAGTCAGATACTTTCCCCGAATTTCAACACGATGGCATTGAATTCATCTATATGATCGAAGGTGAAGTTGAATATCGCCATGGCGAAAATACATTCACGCTAAAACCAGGCGATAGCTTATTTTTTGATGCAGATGCACCGCATGGCCCCAAAAAACATATAAAGTTGCCAGCAAAATATCTATCGATTATTTCTTATACGCAGGATTCATAAGCCTTCATCCAAACATAGGGCTTTCATAATTCAATGACGCAATTTGTAAGTGATATTCTTACTAATTTACTCTTCAGGCCAAACACCTGGAGATGTCTCAGCGCCATCATCAAACTGTGAAAGATACTCCAAGATCATAGGGCGATTATCAATAAAACCTTTGTAAGTTGCTAGCTCTTCAGGTAAATCGCGAATGACACGGTGAAACCGTCTTGCCCATTTTGGATAAGTGACTAGTTCTTCCAGCTTGATTAGATAACACCGAATTGGAAAAACAAGGCCGTTTGAACGGGGGAGCCTAAAGAAGGTTTGAAGCTCCACGCGTAAGTGTTGCTTATTTCCAATATTTTCTGGTGTTAAGCTTGTCTTCTGAATTCCCCATTTATGATAATTCTCTGGGCTAGTATCAAGCAATGGATTTACCGTCATAGTCCAATTTAAACGCCTTGCCGGTGCACCTTGTTGAATATTTAAAAGAAACTTCAATGCACGAACAAAAATGCCTTTTTCATGGGCAAGCGGAACCGGTGCGTGCCATTCGAAGAAATTCATGCCGATATCAAAATCAAGCGACCAATCAGCCTGCGTTGTGACCATACCTGCATCCATCCAAAGGTTATCATCACGCTGATCCAAGACGCAGAAATCCCCTTGAGTTTGGCGTGTAATATATTCCATCGGACCATAGGGAAGCGTAGTTGCATCCATGAAGGTAAACTTATCTTCGATGCCAAGTGGCTTGTTTATCCAATGCCAATTATCACCATCGCGATGTAGTTCAAAGAGGTCAGGATAATCTTTGGCTTTCTCAACCATGATTAGCTCAAGTAAATCCCATCCATGTAATTCCATGTGCGATAATGATTGGCAGCGAAGCGGATCTTCATCCAAGACCATCGCACGGTCACGCATCTCTGATACGTAATGCTCATCAACATCAAAGGAATTATAATAAACACTACCCTCACGCACTGGAGTGTGTGGTTCCATGTTTACAGCATACATGTAGCTATCTTTATCAAACGGAAACGGAAAGCGCTTTATCGCTAAGTCAGAGTTTTTGAACGTATAGTCGCCGCGAAATGTTTCGTCATTAAATTGAATGTTCATATTCGTTTCCTACCGATCTAATACCAATGTTTTGCCCTCAAAACGGGAGACGCAAGGCATGATTTTTTTACCGCTACTGTGTTCTTCATCATCAAGCCAGTGGTCGTTATGAATGAACTGTCCATCATAACCGATCACCTCAGTTTCACACATTCCGCAAGCACCGCCTCGACAAAGGTATGGCGCATCAACGCCAGCAGCCTCAATTGCTTCTAATAGGCTTTGTGTTTCTCCGACTTGGATGACCTTGTTTGAAACTGCTAACTTCACCTCAAATGGCTTGCCAGGCTCTGGTGTTAAGAACTCTTCATAATGAACTGCCTCACGCGGCCAACCAGCATCGCTAGCAGATTTTCGAACCCATTCAATCATCCCTTTTGGCCCACATACATAAAGATATGTTCCTAATGGTTGACCATCCAGCAGGTTTTCTATGTCAATCGCTTCACCTTGATCATCATGATAAATATTTACATCATTAGGGTGAGCGGATGTTAGCTCATCAGCATAAGAAGCTAAGTTTTTTGACCTGACAGAATAGTGCAGCTCAAAACTTCCATTTGAACTATCCAGCTGAGCAATTTGCGCTAGGAATGGTGTAATACCAATCCCACCAGCAATCATAAGATGTTTGCGAGCACGTAAATCTAGTGAAAACAAATTCACTGGATTACTAATCGTCATTTCCATACCGACTTTAACATGGTTATGCATATAGAGCGAACCACCCCTGCCCTCATCATCACGACGAACAGAAATTGTAAAAGCTGATCGGTTCTGTGGACTGCTCATTAAAGAGTATGGGTTCAATCTTCTTGTCCCGTGATCGTCCATCTCAACAACAGTATGGGCACCGCCAGAAAAGGTTGGCATTTGTCCACCATCTGCACGTTCAAACTTAAAACGCTTTACCAGATCATTCACTTCGATAACTTCTGTTACTTTAACAGCGATTTTTGCTGCACCCGAGCTCATTATGTTATCTCCACTTTATCTGGAACATTTCCTGGATCTTCAGCATCTACGCAGACACCTTGAAAAGCAGCTAAGCGACGTGAGTAATGGTCGCGTACGAATAAATTTAACCCACAATGAGAACATTCAAACGGGTCTGTGGTCACGCCTTCAGTTACCCCTTTACAATGTACACATTGCATACGGCGTGCTTTCGAGCCGCGATGTTCTGTTTGTATGGCAGAATACGGGTAGCCAATGTTAGTAGCCTCAAGCATTGCTCGCCCCATTAAGCCTTCAGTACCTGAAAGATAAATTTGCAATCCATTAGATGCATCTAATAAAACGCGCTGTATTCGCGTTATAGCAGCTTCAAAAGATGGCCCTACATAAAGTTGCTTAGCGCCTAAGGCCTCAAGTGATGGCACGTATTTCCAGTCACTATCTTTTGGGATATAAATAATATGCGCAATATCAAAGAAACCTTTTGGTGCAGACTTCGCAAGATCAAGAATAGCACCCGCTCCTTCTGAATCAGCAATGAATAAATGCGCTTTGCCCGTCATTGGTTCAAACTCACCATAAACTGGACGGCTTAATATGGATTTTTCAAATTCAGTTTTGGCCATTAAACGAAAAGCTCCTCGAGCATCTACTTTAAAAAGAAAAAGGACGCAGCATGAATAACCACGCCCTAAATTACACTTAGCCTTTTGCTGTACGCTTAGACTTTTTTGGATCATCAAAGGGTAGTGGCTCTGCGGTACATGCAATTTCGCCCGTTGAGTTTTTAACCGTCAGTTTAGTTCCAGATTTAGCGCAATCAACTGGCATACGCGCGATACCAACATTATGTTTATTGAGACTTGAGTACATGCCGATTGTTACAACACCTACTTGCTTGCCATCTTGCAGGACTGGCGCACCTTCTTCAGCTGGCTCTTTGCCTTCTAACATGACACCAAAAATCTTGAAACGTTCTTTACCCTTCAAACGGTAGTGCTCGTCTGCGCCACGGAAACCCATTTTGCCTGGAGAGACTGTAAAATCAAGACCAAGCTCCCAAAGTGTATCGCCGGATGGCTCATCTGGGAATGGATACATTTCTGAGTTATCGTAAGGATAAAACAGAAGATGGCTTTCAGCTCGTAACCAATCAAGTGTTGTAAAGCGTGTTGGAATAATACCCATTGGCTTACCAGTTGCTACTAGGTTATCCCAGATATTAACTGCATCTTGACCCCGACAGAAAATTTCATAACCGCGTTCACCTGTATAACCAGTACGAGAAATTGTAACTGCTGCACCATAAAGCGTTGTATGCATCTGATTGAAGTAAGGTAAATCGCGAATGCCTGCGACCTCTTTTTCAAGCAAATCAACCGACATAGGCCCTTGGACTGAAATATCGTGCAAATTATCATCAAAACGAACATCTACATCACGGCCTTGAGCATAGCGTGTTAGCTGCTCATGACCAGCACCAGTACCGTGAACAACCATCCAGCTGTTAGGGCCCATTCGATAAATCACACAGTCATCGATGAACTTACCACGATCATCCAGCATACAAGCGTAGCGAGATGTGCCGCATTTAATTTTTTCAACATTACGTGTGGTTGCGCGGTCAATAACTTGCGCCGCATGAGCGCCCACGAGATGCACTTTTTTAAGGCCAGACACATCCATAATGCCTGCTTTTGTGCGTATTGCTAGATACTCTTCTTCTTGATCTTTGTCATAAGTCCAAGCCGTACCCATCCCACCCCAATCTTCTAATTCAGACCCAAGTGCGCGGTGGCGTTCAGCAATTGCAGAAAATCTCCAAGTCGATGTCATTTTCTCTCTCCCATGAAAAATGTCGTTATTTGATTTGAGCCTAGTCTGAACAGAAAGGCAAGATTAAGTGGTAATTTTTTTTCCTATCAGGCAAATTTTATTCACAGAATTAGTTAGTTCAGCAAATTTACTAAGCTGTAAATGGCTATATAAGGCTACAAACTCGATTGTAAAAATTTGCCTTTGAAGAAAAAATTATTCCTAACAGTTGAACCCTGCATTTTTTGATGATAGCGTTTTTAGAGATTAGAATAAAAGTAAGGCTTAGCCCATGTGTGGAATTGTTGGACTATTTTTAAAAGATAAAGCTTTGGAGCCTAAGCTTGGCTCAATGCTAACTGATATGCTCGTAACCATGACAGACCGTGGCCCAGACAGCGCTGGCATTGCCATTTATGGCTCAGATGTAGACAGCAAAGTAAAGCTCACTATACAATCTGATAACCCTGATATTGATTTTGAGAACCTTGATAAAGACCTTAGTAACGCAACTAACGCACAAGTAACTTTGTCAACTAAAGACACTCATGCAGTTTTAGAAATATCTCATACTCGCATTAATGATGTGAGAACTGCACTAACAGAATTACGCCCTAATGTTCGCATCATGAGCACGGGTGATATCATTGAAATTTACAAAGAAGTTGGCCTACCAAAAGATGTGGCTGAACGCTTTGATATTGCTTCTATGAGCGGCACACACGGAATTGGCCACACAAGAATGGCGACTGAATCAGCAATTACAACGATGGGTGCACATCCTTTTTCCACAGGTTCTGATCAGTGCCTTGTACATAACGGCTCATTATCAAATCACAACAGCCTTCGCCGCAAATTAAAGCGTGAGGGTATGACTTTTGAAACTGAAAATGACACAGAAGTTGGTGCAGCGTACCTAAGTCATAAAATGCAAAACGGCAGCAACCTTGGCGAAGCACTTGAATCGAGCCTTGAAGACCTTGATGGATTTTTTACTTTTGTTGTTGGAACCAAAGATGGCTTTGGTGTTGTGCGCGACCCAATCGCCTGTAAGCCAGCTGTTATGGCTGAAACAGACCAATATGTAGCATTTGGTTCTGAGTACCGCGCTTTAGTTAACCTGCCCGGCATTGAAGATGCTAAGGTTTGGGAACCTGAGCCAGCAACCGTTTATTTTTGGAGCCACTAATAATGCAAACACTTGATATGGCATCAACTGAGTTACGAGAAGTTAACTCAACCCTTCAATCGCAAAAAGCTGACACTAATCAACGCACTTGGGAGATTATCAACCCGAAAGGCAGTCATGCGATTGCTTGTGGTCTTGATGGTCCGATTGAAGTCACCGTGCGCGGCTCTACAGGATATTACTGCGCAGGCATGAATAAAGAAGCCACTGTTAATATCGATGGCTCTGCTGGACCAGGCGTTGCAGAAAATATGATGTCCGGAAAAGTTATCATAGAAGGTGACGCGAGTCAGTATGCAGGAGCAACTGGGCATGGTGGCCTACTGGTGATTAAAGGCAATGCCTCTTCTCGTTGTGGGATTTCAATGAAAGGCATTGATATAGTCGTTCATGGCAATATTGGTCACATGTCAGCTTTTATGGCTCAATCAGGCAATCTTGTTGTCCTCGGGGATGCAGGAGATGCGTTGGGCGACAGTTGTTATGAAGCACGTTTCTTTGTACGTGGAAAAGTAAAAAGTCTAGGTGCTGACTGCGAAGAAAAAGAGATGCGTCCTGAGCACATCGAAATTTTAAAAGACTTACTTGAACGTTCTGGCGCAGATGCAAAACCAGAAGAGTTCACTCGATATGGTTCAGCTCGTACGCTTTATAATTTCGACGTTGACAATGCTAGCGCATACTGAGGAAATCTAAAATGAATGAACTAAATAAAAATAACGACGGCATTCCTCAAACAGCACCGATAAAATCGGCAACGTTTACAGATCCTATTAATGCTGAAATACGCCGTGCTGCTGCAACAGGCATTTATGATATTCGCGGCGGTGGTGCAAAGCGTAAAGTTCCACATTTTGATGATCTCCTTTTCTTAGGTGCATCAATCTCTCGTTACCCCCTAGAAGGCTACCGTGAAAAATGTGAAACTAAAGTTACGCTTGGTACACGCTTTGCTAAAAAGCCTATTGAACTAGATATTCCGATTACAATAGCAGGCATGAGCTTTGGGGCTCTTTCTGGTCCCGCCAAGGAAGCGCTTGGTCGTGGTGCAGATGCTGCTGGAACATCCACAACAACAGGTGATGGTGGCATGACACCTGAAGAACGCGGCCATTCTTCAAAACTCGTATATCAATATTTACCTTCTCGTTACGGCATGAACCCAGATGATTTGCGCAAGGCAGATGCTATTGAGGTTGTTGTTGGCCAAGGAGCAAAGCCAGGTGGCGGCGGTATGTTGCTTGGGCAAAAAATTTCAGACCGCGTTGCAGAAATGCGAAATCTACCTAAGGGTATTGATCAACGTTCTGCTTGTCGCCATCCTGATTGGACTGGTCCAGATGATCTCGAAATTAAAATTCTTGAATTAAGAGAAATAACAAACTGGCAAGTTCCAATTTATATTAAAATAGCAGGCGCTCGTCCTTATTTTGATACAACGCTTGCGGTCAAAGCTGGTGCTGATGTTGTTGTGCTTGATGGTATGCAAGGTGGCACAGCTGCAACGCAAGATGTGTTTATTGAAAATGTTGGTATTCCGACACTTGCAAGCATTCGTCCTGCAGTTCAAGCATTGCAAGACATGGGTATGCACCGGGAAGTTCAGCTTGTTGTTTCTGGCGGCATTCGTACAGGAGCTGATGTTGCTAAAGCATTAGCATTGGGCGCAGATGCCGTAGCTATTGGAACAGCAGCACTTGTTGCTCTTGGTGATAACGACCCGCGCTGGGAAGCTGAATATAATGCACTTGGTACAACTGCTGGTGCCTATGACGACTGGCATGAAGGCAAAGACCCAGCTGGTATCACAACACAAGACCCTGACCTTATGGCTAGATTTGATCCGATCGCTGGAGGACGTCGTCTTTCAAATTATCTAAAAGTTATGACGCTGGAAGCGCAAACAATTGCACGTGCATGTGGTAAAAACCATCTACACAATCTGGAGCCTGAAGATATGTGCGCCTTGACAATGGAGGCCTCCGCGATGTCTGGTGTACCTCTAGCAGGTACAAATTGGATACCTGGTCGTACTGGCGATTACTAAAATAAATAATTTAAGACTCTCGGGAGGAGCAAAATATGGCATCAAAACTTGCCAAATTCGCCGAAGACAAAGGCATTAAATATTTCATGATTTCATTCACCGATTTATTCGGTGGCCAACGAGCTAAGCTTGTTCCAGCATCTGCCATTGCAGATATGGAAGAAGATGGTGCAGGCTTTGCAGGCTTTGCAACTTATCTTGATATGACACCTGCGCATCCAGATATGTTGGCTGTACCAGACCCTGATGCTGTAATTCAACTACCATGGAATAAAGAAGTTGCTTGGGTTCCTGGTAATTGCGTTATGGAGGGCGAAGACGTTGCTCAAGCGCCAAGAAATGTGTTGCGTCGCTTAATTGATGAAGCCGCAAGTGCGGGTATGCACGTAAAGACTGGTATTGAAGCAGAATTCTTTTTACTTTCACCAGAAGGTACCGAAATATCTGACCCATTCGATACAGCCGCAAAGCCTTGTTACGATCAACAAGCTGTAATGCGCCGCTATGATGTTGTGCGTGAAATCTGTGATTACATGTTAGAAATGGGCTGGGGAGCTTATCAAAACGACCATGAAGATGCGAATGGCCAGTTTGAAATGAACTGGGAGTTTGATGATGTATTAAAAACAGCAGATAAACATTCCTTCTTCAAATTCATGACTAAATCTGTCGCTGAAAAACATGGCTTTAGAGCAACCTTTATGCCTAAGCCTGTTGAAGGCTTAACAGGCAATGGTTGTCATGCTCATATTTCTGTATGGGATGCACCAGGTTCTGCTTCAAAAACCAATGTTTTTGCGACAAACGATAAAGACAAAGGTGAAGGTCAGACTGGCGAAGTTGGTCTATCTGAAAAAGGCAAACACTTCCTTGGTGGCATCATGAAACATGCTTCTGCTTTGGCTGCTATCACAAACCCTACAGTCAACAGCTACAAACGCATCAATGCACCACGCACAATGTCTGGCGCGACTTGGGCACCTAATACAGTTACTTGGACAGGTAATAACCGCACACATATGGTGCGTGTTCCTGGTCCTGGTCGTTTTGAGCTTCGCCTTCCAGATGGTGCAGTTAACCCTTACCTTCTACAAGCCATTATTTTGGCATCAGGTCTTGATGGTGTTCGTACAAAAGCTGATCCTGGCAAGCGTCATGACATTGATATGTATGCGGATGGTCACAAGGTTCGTGGCGCCCCTCGCTTGCCGCTAAATATGCTGGATGCGCTTCGTGAATATGACAAAGATAAAGGCTTGAAAGCTGCAATGGGAAATGAATTCTCTGCTGCTTACTTAAAGATGAAGCATCAAGAGTGGAATGATTTTACATCCTTCTTCTCACAATGGGAAAAAGACAACACACTAGATATTTAAAGATTAATGCCTGGCCAAATTAGCTGGGCATTTTTTACTCATTCGGGATACCGCGTCGCAGTCCCTAAATGAGAAATGGAGAAAACGGCGCAACTCGGGAGAGAGAAAAATGACAATTACTAAACTTATGGCAACATCAGCCATTGTTGGTGCAAGCATGTTAACTGCATCATTTGCGTATGCAGAAGCACCTGAATCAGATGATCCAATTATCATCGTTCAAAACAACTGGACAAGTCAGCTTGTACTTTCGCACGTTGTTGGCAAAGTTCTTGAAGCTAAAGGTTATACTGTTGAATTTGCACCGTCAGATTCACAACTACAATTTGCTTCAATTGCAAGTGGCGACATGCATTTTCAAGTAGAAGCTTGGGAAGGCTCAATGAAATCTGCATTTGAAAAAGCTGTTGCAGACGATGGCATGGTAGATGCAGGCTCACACTCAGCAGTAACACGCGAAGAATGGTGGATTCCTGATTATGTGTTGGAAACATGTCCGGGCGCTGAAGAGTGGGAAGGTCTAAACAAGTGCGCAGATCAATTCGCAACAGCAGAAACAGCTCCTAAAGGTCGCTTTGTTGGACCTCCTGCTGATTGGGGCAAAAACTATGCGGACCGTGTTAATGCACTTGAAATGAACTTCCAAGCTATTAACGTTGGCCAAGCTGCTACACTTTGGGCAGAGCTTCAGTCTGCTTATGACCAAAAGAAGCCTATCGTTCTGTTTAACTGGACACCAAACTTCATTGAATCAAAATTCAAAGGTCGTTTTGTGAACTTCCCTGAGCCAGAGCCAGCATGTTTTGAAGATGCATCATGGGGTCCAAATCCAAATGCAACAGGCGATTGTGGCGCGACCCATGGTGGTTGGCTTAAGAAAGCAGCCTGGAAAGGTCTTGCAGATAAGTACCCTGTAGCTTGGGGCGTAATGCAGAAGATCGATTTCTCAAATGCACAAATTGCTGCTGCTGCTCTACTCGTCGATGTAGACGGTATGGAAGCTGAAGAAGCTGCTGACAAGTGGATTGCTGACAACGCAGATGTTGTTGCCAGCTGGTCTAACTAACTACTAGTTATACAATCAAGTCCGGGCAGGAATTACCTGCCCGGCATTTTTTAGAAACAAGCAAAATATTAAAGGCAGCAAAGTGTCCGATATTAAAATTAGTTGCCGCAATATGTGGAAAGTTTTTGGTGCAAACCCACATGCATTTATGAACCGCCATAATGGTGCACCAACAGATGAAGACTTTAAAGCCGAAGGATATATTGGCGCTGTACGCGACGTTTCCTTCGATGTTCATGAAGGTGAAATCCTCATGATAATGGGCTTATCAGGCTCTGGAAAATCTACAGTGATCCGTTGTTTAACACGTCTTAATGATCCAACATCAGGGACAATGACTTATGAAGGAAGAGACCTTCTAGCTGCAAATGAAGAAGAACTCATTGACCTACGACGCCATAATATGGGAATGGTTTTTCAAAACTTTGGCCTGCTACCGCATCGTAATGTTTTGGAAAATGTTGCCTTCCCGCTTGAAATGCAGGGTATGGAAAATTCAAAACGCATCGCTCGTGCAAAAGAAATGGTTGACCTTGTTGGCCTTGGTGGCCGTGAAACTTATTTCCCAGGTGAGTTATCTGGTGGTCAACAGCAACGTGTCGGGATTGCACGCTCCCTTGCTGTGGAGCCTGACATTTGGTTTCTGGATGAGCCTTTCTCGGCACTTGACCCACTTATTCGTGCTGAGATGCAAGATGAATTTATTCGCCTTCAAAAGTTATTAAACAAGACCATTGTTTTTATTACGCATGACTTTGAAGAGGCAACCAAGCTAGCAGATCGTATTGGCATCATGAAAGATGGCAAGATGGTTCAAATGGATACAGCTGAACAACTTGTTCTAAATCCAGCAGATGATTATGTGGCCAAATTTGCAAAGAATGCACCGCACGAACGAATTATTTCTGTTGGAGCAGTTATGAAGCCTGCAAAAGGTAAGCTTGCTACTTCTACAGTACCTAAATCTGCAAAGATTGGTGATGTTGCAGCTCAGGTTTTAGATTCTGATTTACCATGCGCCGTTGTTGATGATGCCGGCAAGAAAGTTGGAATGATATCTCGTAAGATGATTTCTGAAGTTCTCTTCGGAGAGCGCGCATGACGGATCAAGCTGGCGGATCAACATCTACAAATTTCTTGCCTGATAGCCTGAAAGGGCATGAAGCAAAGGTTGCATATGTAGCAATCATAACTCTTGGTGTTCTTTTGTCATTTGTGTGGTCTGGTGCAACACGCTGGCCTCAAGAATGGGTCCTCCCCTTAGAAGGTTGGATTACTGATGGGATTAACTGGCTTAAGCGTGAAGCTCATATTTTTGGTGTTCAGGTAAAAGATATCACACGGGCGATAGGGGCTACTTTAAAGCTTCCGATCAAATGGGCGGAATATCTTTTGTTTAGAGGAATGAAGCCACTTGGGCTTGGCCCTCTTCCATGGGTAGCTGTTACAGCAGGTGTTGCTTTATTAGGGCATTGGATTGGCGGCATCAGACTTGCAATGCTTTGTCTGCTTAGTTTTCTGTACCTATCTTTCTTCCATCTATGGAAAGACAGCATGCAAACAATGGCCGTTGTGTTGGTTGCTGTACCACTAGCTGCTTTAATTGGTCTTGGGCTTGGCATTTGGGTTACGCGCTCAAAACGTGCGGCAAAAATTATTTCACCTATTTTTGACTTAATGCAAGCAACACCGCATATGGCTTATCTAGCGCCTGTTGCTGCTTTTTTTGCTGCTGGGCCAGTAACAGCCCTTATTGCGACAGTTGTGTTTGCAATGCCTCCAATGGCTCGGTGTACAATTCTTGGTCTACAAACTGTTCCAAGTGATATTCTTGAATCAGGAAAGATGTCAGGCTGTACGCAAAGACAGCTATTATGGAAAGTTGCACTCCCTTCTGCAAAACGCACCTTGATGCTCGGTCTTAATCAGGTGGTTATGCAAACCCTTGCAATGGTTGTGATTGCGTCCATTGCTGGTCAACCAGGACTTGGTCATAAGCTTCTTTACTCACTTCAGCAGTTACGCATTGGCCTTGCGATTGAGCAAGGTATCGCGATTACACTATTGGCGATTGTTCTTGATCGTCTTACGCAAGGATTTGCCTACCGTGAAGTTGATCACTTTGCAGCGACAAAATCCTTTCTCCAACGCAATTGGCACTGGATCGCTTTCATCGCAATTCTTATTGTCAGCTATGTTGCAGCTGAATACTTCAGGGAAGTAAAAATTCTTGCTCGCAAACAAACCTTCTCTTTCGCCAGAGAAATGAATGATGGCATACGTGAGTTCAATAAAATTGCCTATCCATTTCTAAATCCGTTCAAAGAATGGATGACTACTTACGTCTTACTAAACATTCGCGATTTCTTTCTATGGCTTCCATGGCCCGTATTTGTTGGAACTGTGGCATTGGCTGCATGGCGATTAGGTAAGGCGCCAGTATTGTGGTTATGCCTAGCGTTGATGGCATCATTTATTGTGACAGGCTTTTGGGTCGAAACAATGCAGACAACATATCTGGTACTCATCTCAGGAATATTCTGTGTCTTAATCGGCGTACCCATTGGTATTTGGTGTTCAAGGTCTGAAAGAGTTGCAAATATTACAATGTCCGTTTGCGATACGTTGCAGACATTTCCATCTTTTATCTACCTTATTCCAGCGATTATGCTCTTTAATGTTAGTATTTTCTCAAATGTGATTGCGATTATTCCTTACGCAACAGTGCCAGCGATCAGGTACACTTATTTAGGGTTAAAAGGTATTTCACCTGTAACAATTGAAGCTGCTAAGATGAATGGCGCAACGCCTTCTCAAAGCCTTTGGAAAGTTGAGCTACCAATAGCTGTTCCTGAGATCATGCTAGGCATCAATCAGACTATAATGATGGCACTTGCGATGACTGCTATTACGGCGCTGATTGGTTCAACAGATCTTGGTCAAGAAGTTGTACGTGCAATTTCCACCCAAAACTATGGACGTGGTATCCTTTGTGGTTTCTTCATTGCAGCTCTAGGTATTATTGCGGACAGGCTCATTCAAGCTTGGGCAAGTGAACGCAAAAAACAATTAGGTTTTAACGAATAACAAAAGTCGAAGGAGTAATTTATGTCTAAACGCGTTGCTGTAATTGGAGCAGGTCCATCAGGCCTTGCACAACTAAGAGCCTTTCAATCGGCCAAAAATAATGGCGAAGAAATTCCAGAGATTGTTTGCTTTGAAAAGCAAGACAACTGGGGTGGCTTATGGAATTACACATGGCGTACGGGTTTAGATGAGTACGGTGAACCAGTTCATGGTTCTATGTATCGCTACCTTTGGTCTAATGGCCCAAAAGAAGGTTTAGAATTCGCTGATTATTCTTTTGAAGAACACTTCGGCAAACAAATTGCTTCTTACCCTCCTCGCGCTGTTTTATTTGATTATATCAAAGGCCGCGTTGAAAAAGCTGGCGTGAGAGATTGGATACGGTTCCGTACGCCAGTGCGCTATGTTGAATGGGATGCGAGCGCTAACAAGTTTAATGTCACCTCACATGACTTAGTAAAAGATGAAATAACAACAGAGCAATTTGATAATGTTGTTTGTTGCAATGGTCACTTTTCAACACCAAACGTTCCGTCCTTCGACGGCCTAGAGCGTTTTAACGGACGTGTTCTTCATGCTCATGACTTCCGCGATGCGGTAGAGTTTAAAGATAAAGATATTTTGATTATTGGTACGTCTTATTCTGCTGAAGACATTGGCTCTCAATGTTGGAAGTATGGCGCAAAGACAATTACTGTTAGTCACCGCACCGCTCCTATGGGTTACAAATGGCCAGACAACTGGCAAGAAGTTCCTCTGCTAGTAAAAGTTGAAGGTAATACTTGTACCTTTAAAGATGGCACTACAAAAAATGTTGATGCTATTCTTCTATGCACAGGGTATCAGCATCACTTCCCATTTATGTCAGAAGACTTAAAATTACGAACAGCCAATCGACTGGCATCAGCAGACCTTTATAAGGGTGTTGCCTATGTTCATAACCCTGCTCTTTTTTATATCGGGATGCAGGATCAGTGGTTCACATTTAACATGTTTGATGCACAAGCATGGTGGGCGCGTGATGTGATCATGGGCAAAATCTCAACACCTTCTAAGTCTGAAATGGAAGCTGATGTTAACGACCGTATCGCACGTGAAGATGCTGGTGAAGATGACTATGATGCAATTTGGTATCAAGGTGACTATGTCAAAGAACTAATAGCAGAAACTGACTATCCAAGCTTTGATCTTGAAGGGGCATGTCAGGCCTTTAAAGAGTGGAAGGGTCATAAGAAAAAAGATATTATGACCTTCCGAAATAACTCCTATAAATCTGTTATTACAGGTACTATGGCACCGGTGCATCACACACCATGGAAAGATGCCATGGATGACACTCTCGAGAGTTATCTGGAGAATTAAAGCTAATGCAGCAGGTGATAAAAAGATTCATTCTCCTGCTGCATTCCATTGTTTTTTATTGCTTTTTCCTAAACCAAACATTTGCTACAGAAGTTGACTTGGAAATTGTACTTGCCATGGATGGTTCTGGCAGCATTTCAAAATCAGAGTTTGAACTTCAAATTATTGGCACAGTAGCAGCCTTAAAAGACCCAGCAATACAAGCAGCAATTCTTTCTGGCCCTACAGGCCGCGTAGCCATCTCAGTACTTATCTGGTCAGATGCTGCCTTTCCCAAATATCCAACCAATTGGTTTTTATTAAACTCACCACAATCGATAGATATTTTTGCGACTAACCTTCTTGGTTTTAATAACCCAACAGCTACAGCAAGCAGGCAAGGTATTGGTGGAGGAGGAACTGGTATTGGTGATGGAATTGTTTTTGCAATTGATATGATTGAGAACACACATACCAAGGCTTACGAAAAGTGGTTGATGTTTCAGGTGACGGCGTTGAAACTGACCCTTGGTTTAAAAAAGCATTTAAATTACCTGATGCCCGTACCTTAGCTATTCAAAGGAATGTAACGATAAACGGTCTAGCTATTTTGACTGATAATCAAAGGCTGGATGAATATTATCGTCAGGAAGTCATAATTGGTGCTGGAGCATTCGTGATCAAGGCAAACAATTTTAACGCTTATGCTGAGACTATTTACAAAAAACTTTTGAAAGAAATGACTCCAAGAATTTCATTTAGAAATGAAAAGCCTCTTACTAAATTTACAATGAAGACGACTAGGTAAGTCGGTTTTCACGCTTGTGAACTCGGAATAATAAGAGTGCAATTCTATTTCTTATTGGCCTTTGGAGGACTTTGGGATTGGAAGACGTTTCAGCAAAAAACTCACTAAACGTGGAGGCGTTCCGCGCGCTTGCTAAACGCACCGCTCCACAAAACAACAACTTTCAATCAATAATAAAACGCAAGATTCCAACTTACGAACTTTTGAGTGAAGAAACTCTTGAGAACATAGAACGCCATGTTGACTGGATATTAAAAGAAATTGGCATTGAGTTTCGTGGAGATGAAGAAGCATTACAACTCTTTAAACAAGCTGGTGCAGATGTAAAAGGTGAGCGAGTACGTTTTGAAAATGGGCTTGCAAAACACCTATGCAGCACTGCACCTTCTGAATTCAAAATGCATGCACGTCACAGTAATAAATCAATAATTCTTGGCGGCAAGCATCTTGTTTTAATGCCATCTTATGGCCCGCCATTTGTTCATGATTTAGACAATGGAAGACGTTATGCAACATTAGAAGATTTTGAAAACTTTGTGAAATTAGCCTACCAATCTCCTTGGCTCAATCATTCAGGCGGAACTGTTTGTGAACCTGTTGATATAGCCGTTAATAAACGCCACCTCGACATGGTCTACGCACATCTTCGGTACTCTGCTAAACCTTTCATGGGTTCTGTCACCTCGCCTGAGCGAGCAGTAGATTCTATTGCGATGGCACGAATTTATGGAAGAGAACTGTGTAATCCAGGGTAATATTAATGTGAACTCACCTCTGATTTTTGACCATATCATGTCAGGTGCTTTGAAGGTCTATGCTAGAGCTAATCAATCTGTTGTTGTATCGCCTTTTATTTTAGGTGGTGCTATGGGGCCAGTAACCCAGCCAGCTCTTTTAGCTCAAGCACATGCAGAAGCAATGGCAGGTATTGCTCTTTCGCAGTTAGTTCGACCCGGCGCACCTGTAGTCTATGGCAATTTTCTGACCACTATGAATTTAAAAACTGGTGCACCGACTTTTGGAACACCAGAAGCAAACCTTTCAACCTTTGCAATTGCTCAACTTTGTAGACGCCTTGGTTTACCCTTGCGTTGTGGTGGTCACCTAACGTCTTCCAAAGTCAGCGACGGTCAAACAATGGAAGAAGCAGCTGACTCGATGATGACAGGTTTGCTTGCAGGCTCGAACTTTATCTTCCATGCTGCAGGGTGGCTAGAAGGTGGCCTGACAATGGGGTACGAAAAATTTGTTATGGATTTAGACCACTGCGGAATGATGTTGAGAATGGCAACAGGCCTTCATATTGACGAAGACTCCTTTGCACAAGATGCCTATCTAGAATCTAGACCTGGTGGAAATTTTCTTGCTTCTCAACATACACTCAAAAATTTTGAAACCGCGAACTACATGCCTGAGCTTTCAGATACAACATCGTTTGAACAGTGGACTGACGACGGCTCTCAAGATTTAGAAAAGCGAGCTAACCAGCAATGGAAGAAAATGCTCTACGAATATGAGTTGCCAACTATCGACCCAAATATAGATGATGAATTAAAAGCTTTTGTTGCTAGGCGAAAGTCTGAAATGCCAGATGAATGGTACTAACAAAATGAATAAGATTATTTATTAATCAATATTTTTGCTACTTTTGCAAAAGTTTGTCGCAGTTTTTCTGCAAGATCGTGGCTAACCTCACATTTTTCCATCGCCATATCCATGCATAACAACCAGTTGTCAGCATCTTTTTGTCTAATTTCTACATGTTCATGAATTTGCTTTACGTTCATATGCTTATGTTTTTCGAAGTAATATCTATTACCCCCCAAAAAACCACACATGAAATCAAACTGCTCAAGGCGTGCATGTCTTAGCCCATGACCATCTTGATGAAGTTTTAGAATATCTCTTCCTGCTGGGTGAGTTTCTATAAAATCATAGAAAACCTCGACCAATTTTTTAACAGCTTTCTCGCCACCAATTTGTTCTATTATAGCTTTGGATGGATAGCTCATAACAAATCTTAGCTGCGAGGTTTACTTTTTGTTGGGTCGTAATGTGCAAATGGAACGATCGTTGCTGGTAGACGTTTTTGATGTCCATCCAATTTACCAATTTCCAGCTCTGTGCCAATTTCACAATGCGCTACATCTATACGAGCAAGTGCAATGTTTTTCTTTAGCAAAGGTGAGCGCATTGAAGATGTTACTTCACCAATTTGAGCGCGCCCAATATGAATGCAATCACCATGGCCAACTTCTACATTACTATCAATGTCTAGGCCGACTAGTTTTCGTGATGGTGTTTCTTTACGGCGGATTAATGCGTCACGACCGATAAAATCGTCTTCCTTGCTTTTAAGAGGTACTGTAAAACCAATCCCTGCTTCAAAAGGATCAGTTTGATCTGAGAAATCATAATCAGCAAAGATTAGTCCAGCTTCTATACGAACCATATCTAACGCTTCAAGTCCCATTGGTTTCAAACCAAATTCTTGCCCTGCTTCCCAAATTGCATCAAATATTTCTTCACAATCCTTTGGATGACAAATTACTTCGTACCCAAGCTCACCTGTATAACCGGTTCGGGATAAAACAAATGGTGTTCCACTTTCATTGTTAAGTCGAGCGGGTGTAAATCTGAACCAACCTAATTGGTCAAACTCTGGATTATGCGGTGCCGTCCAAACAATCTTGCGGAGTAAGTCGCGAGAATTAGGTCCCTGCACTGCTACGTTATGAAGTTGGTCAGTTGAGGAACGAATTAACACTTTTAACTCAAGCTTTTCAGCCTGCTCACGCATCCATTCGCCACCATAATCAGAGCCACCGATCCAGCGGAAGTTATCTTTACCTAGTCGGAAAACTGTCCCATCATCAATCATACCACCGTGCTCGTAACACATTGCGGTATAAACGACGCCACCAATTGGTAATGTTTTCATGTTGCGGGTAAAAATATACTGGCAAAGAGCTTCACTATCCGCCCTGTAATTTCAAACTTACGAAGCGGTGAAAGATCCATGATAACTGCTTTTTGACGGCAAGCTACATATTCATCAATAGGCCCTGTTTCAGCAAAGTAATTGGCTAACCAATATCCCTTATATTCAACAAAAATTACGAGTATGCTTTGCAAAGCAATCATGAAAACCGGTTTGTTTTGTCATTTTCGGTTCCGAATCTGGTGTCGCACGATTAGCAATCGCACGGCTAAATTTCTCTTTGCCCGAATAAGTTCGGACGTGAATATCTGTTGGATTCCAGCCATTTGCAGCTGTTGTGTCATCTGGACATGCTGAGGATACGCATACAATATCTGTTAAAGCGCGAAGTAATACATAATCACCAGGGCGAGACCATGGCTCATCGCTATACATGACACCGTGGTCATCAAGAAATGTATTGAAGAAAAAGTTTATTGCCATCCAACCAGGTCGAGCTGTAACATTATACTTTTCGAGTGCACCATTAAAATTTTCAGAACAATTCAAATGCCCCGGATATCCTATATCGTCATAATATTTTGCAGAACATGCAAGTGCGAATGCATCGTGGCGTCCGCAAGTATCTTGTACGACCTCAACTAAGGGAAGCATTTCCTGATCATAATATTTTGCATGCAAACCTGGCATCGGATAAGCATGCCCCATGAGAGTTCGCGTGGTTGTTACATCCAGAGCATGTTCAATACCCTTATCAAGTTTGCGGGCGCTAAAACATTCAAAGTCTGAACATTGTCTTCCATCCACATCAAGTATCTGGATAAAGTCACCCGCCTTAACAAAAAACGCCTCAGCAGTTTGGCTATGCACACGCAAATCTAGAACTGGATCAGCAAGCGGGTCAGGTAATTTAAAACGACCAACCGTTTTTATCTGAGCTCGTTTAACCATGACCGTAATGGGAGTGCTGGTATTTTGTAATTCAATATCCATCACGCCACCAGGAGCGGCAATGATAACAACGCCGTCACGTTGGACTTTAAACTCAACACTATCACCAGCGGTTGACGCTTCACCAAAAAAAGCAACCGCACTAGCTTTTGCTAAATCGATATTCCGAGCCTCTAAGCCCATACATAATCCGCGAAGATTATTATTGCTTTCATTTAATAGTGATTTTAATCCCTCAGCATTTGAATTGGCATTTTCACCGATAATCTTAGTATCAATTTTTCCCGTATCATCGCCTGCAACAACTTCACAAAGCTGCCCTCCTTCATCATTGATCAGAGTAATACTATCGCCCTGCTCAATTGGAATCAAAACAGCACCAGAACCTTGTACGACGTAACGCTCAGTTCCTTGTGGTAATGAAAAAGCTCTAGGCTCAAGAATTTTACTTGGCTGAGGTGGCCCTGCGATCACATTTGGATAAATTGAATCTAACATTGTTTAATCCAGCAAAAGTTGCATGTGCGGAATAATTATTTATCATTAAGAATAACACATGAAGTTTAGATAACAAGCTAAAGCTTTTCATTTCCCTTCATTACCAATAAAAAAAGGCCTGTTCACATCTTAGCAAACAGGCATTTTTCTAAACTTTTAGTGTTAGACTTAAAACAGCCCTTGTACGTCGCCGTTTTCATCTAGCATGATGGCTTCGGCTGATGGGGTTCTTGGTAGACCTGGCATGGTCATGATCTCACCGCAGATTGCAACGATAAAGCCAGCACCTGCTGACAGGCGTACTTCACGGATTGGAAGTGAATGACCTGTCGGTGCACCGCGTAGGTTTGGATCGGTTGAGAACGAGTACTGCGTCTTCGCCATACACACCGGTAGATTGCCATAACCAGCCTCTTCCCACTGTTTGAGCTGGTCACGGATTTTCTTATCCGCAAGCACTTCATCAGCGCGGTAGATCTCTTTGGCAATCGTTTCCATCTTAGCAAACAAACCCATGTCATCTGGATAAAGTGGTGCGTATTGTGCTGAACCGCCTTCAATCATCTCAACAACTTTATGAGATAATTCTTCCGTACCCTTTGAACCATGCGCCCAGTGCTTACACAAAATAGCCTCAGCCCCTTGCGCCGCAACATAAGCTTTAACCGCTTCAACTTCTGCATCCGTATCTGTCACGAAGTGATTGATCGCAACAACCGCTGGCACACCAAACTTCTTCATGTTGGCAATGTGACGACCAAGGTTTGGACAACCCGCATTAACCGCATCAACGTTTTCATTATTAAGATCAGCTTTTGCGACGCCGCCATTCATCTTCATTGCACGAACCGTTGCAACAATCACAACAGCCTCTGGTGAGATACCAGCCTTGCGACATTTAATGTTCATGAACTTCTCAGCGCCAAGGTCTGCACCAAAGCCTGCTTCGGTTACAACATAATCAGCAACCTTAAGCGCAGTCTTCGTTGCAACAACAGAGTTACAACCATGTGCAATATTAGCAAATGGACCACCGTGCACGAATGCAGGGTTGTTTTCTAAGGTCTGCACCAAGTTTGGCTGCATGGCTTGTTGAAGCAGAACCGTCATTGCGCCATCCGCTTTAATGTCTCTTGCATAAACTGCAGAACGATCACGACGATAAGCAACAATGATGTTACCAAGGCGCTCTTTAAGATCATCAAGATCATTTGACAGACAAAGGATCGCCATCACTTCTGAAGCAACCGTAATATCAAAACCAGCTTCACGCGGGAAACCGTTTGCAACGCCGCCAAGAGAGGCAGTGATTGTACGAAGCGCGCGATCGTTCATGTCCATCACACGGCGCCAAACAACACGGCGCGTATCAATCTCAAGCTCATTACCCCAATAAATGTGGTTATCAATCATTGCAGAGAGCAAGTTGTGAGCAGAAGTAATAGCGTGGAAATCACCCGTAAAGTGAAGGTTCATCTCTTCCATCGGAACAACTTGAGCATAACCACCACCAGCAGCACCACCCTTCATGCCGAAACATGGACCAAGAGAGGCTTCACGAATACAAACCGCTGCCTTCTTACCAATCGCGTTCAAACCATCGCCAAGACCAACCGTCGTAGTCGTCTTGCCTTCACCTGCAGGTGTTGGGTTAATCGCCGTCACGAGAATTAGCTTGCCGTCTTTATTGCCCTGAACTGACTTAATAAAAGCCTCAGATACTTTCGCCTTGTCATGGCCAAACGGCAATAAATCAGCAGAAGGAATATCCAACTTCGCACCAATATCCTGAATAGGTAACTTATTAGCGCCCCGAGCTATCTCAATGTCACTCTTAAAACTCATGTCGTTCTCTCCTGTAATTTAAAAATACTCTTATTGCGTGTTATTTACTGATACCGTAACTGCATGAAGCAGATCATCAGCTGATGATGTTGCTCCCATCAAAACGAATGAATCTTGAGCATCTTTTAAAATAACGACCCCCAAGTGCTCCATAGACGTACGTGCTACTAAACCAATTTCAAAATCTTTTACTGATAAACTCAATGGGCAAATTCTTTCAAGCGCGGCATAAACACCGACGCCTGAAATTTTAATCATGCACCAAGCATCTGATTGATCAGTACAATAAGCATTATCTTTTAGAGACGTCTTGATGACAGTATCAGCAAGCCCTCCTGGATGATCAAAGAATGCAAATGCCATATCACTTTGGACACCCAATAAATGATAACCTTTTTTTGAAGTCGTTGACTTACCAATGCTTGGCCATTCCGCCCCAAGTGCTTTTTTAATGGCAGTCCGAAGCTTTGTTTTAACTCCAAGCGGCTCAGCAATTGAAACTAGCGCTTTACCTGCAAGTTCTTCTACTAAGACAGCTCCATAGTCATGGCTATAGCCATTAAGGGGCGATATTGCTTCAAGTGTTAAAGATGTTTTAGACACGTAAACGCTCTCCTTCTGGGTCTATGAAATGCGGCGAGACGATTTCAACATCAATTGAACCACCCCGTAGAGGATCGGCTGCAGTTACTTTTTCGCCAATTCGTTCGCTACCACGTTCAATAAAACCAAGTCCGATTGAATAGCCAAGATTTGGTGAATAACATACAGAAGTCATCCAACCTTCATCATTGTCCATAGTTGCGTCATTGCCTAAAGCTACAAAATGCGAACCAGCTTTTAGTTCTTGTGTCTCGTTAGCTGGTTTAAAACCAACCAAGCTTAATCCATCTTCGCGGTTTAAATATTCACGTTCAGAAAGCGTATTGCCGACACTGTCTTTTTTCTTTGAAACCATACGTCCAAGACCAAGATCGCGCGCTGTTGTAGTACCACACAATTCATTACCAGCTGCATGCCCTTTTTCAATACGCATGACACCAAGCGCTTCTGTGCCATAGGCACCACAATCAAACTCTTTACCTTCGTCCATCAAGGTTTCCATTAAAGAGTTACCGTAGCGTGTTGGTACGGCAATCTCATAAGCAAGCTCGCCAGAAAATGAAATTCGGAAAAGTCGCGCTGGCGTACCGCCGCATACGCTAATTTCTCCGCACGCCATAAATGGGAATGCATCGTTTGAGATATCGTGTTGTTTATCAACTACCTTCTGCAAAAGTTTACGCGCATTGGGACCTGCTACTGCAAATTGCGCCCACTGCTCTGTCGTTGAAATTAAGCTTACATCCAGTTCAGGCCAAAGACATTGGCGGCAAAACTCCATGTGACGATAAACGTTGACTGCATTTGCAGTTGTCGTTGTAACAACAAAATGTGTTTCGCTCATTCGTGCTGCTGTACCATCATCCATTGCAATGCCATCTTCACGAAGCATAAGACCATAACGTACTTTTCCAACACCCAGTTTCCCAAAGGCATTCGCGTAAATTTTGTTCAGGAATTCTGCGGCGTCGCGGCCTTGAACATCAATTTTTCCAAGCGTTGTTACATCACAAATTCCGACAGATTTACGAGTAGCTAACACCTCACGATCAACACTTTCTCGCCAATGTGATTCACCAGCTTTTGGATACCATTGAGCTCTTAACCAGTTTCCTACTTCAACAAAAATTGCACCATTATCTTGAGCCCATTTATGGCTAGGTGTTTTACGTGTTGGATGGAATTCCTTCCCACGTGAACGTCCAGCTAAAGCTCCAATTGGAACTGGCGTATATGGAGGACGGAACATGGTAGTTCCAGTTTCAGGAATAGACTTACCTGAAGCCTCTGCCATAACTGCAAGGCCTAACATATTTGAAGTTTTGCCCTGATCTGTTGCCATACCCAATGTTGTGTAGCGTTTTAAATGCTCAACAGAGCGAAAGCCTTCAAGATGAGATTGCTTGACATCTTTGGCAGTTACATCATTTTGTAAATCGATCCAAGCACGGTTTTTACCACTCTCAACATGCCAGAAAATTGCACTGCTCGATGCTTCATCCACTGCTTTTGGTAGTGTTTTCTTTGTTGTCTTGATGCCAAGATCACTTAACACGCCATGCGTTGTATCACGGCCCGTTTTAAGGGCAGATGCCAAGGTCATAGAACCATTTGCCGCCCCGGCAACTACCATGCCTACCGGCAGTACGTCACCTGGAACAAAGCTCGCAATGTTTTCATTCCACTCAGGCTTACCACGTTGGTGGCACGTTAGATGAACATTTGAACTCCAACCACCGCTGACTGCTAAGCAATCAACTTCAATCGTTTCGCCATTTGACAAGGTAATTGATGAAAGTGCGTGGCGCCCTTTTGTATCGACTACATTGGTTCCAATATAAGTTTTAACGCCGTCTGGTGCAGACATTTTTACTTCCGCACGTGTATCTATAACGGCTTTGATATTTACACCTTTAGCAGCCAAATCATGTGCTGTGCGCCAGCCGTCATCATTGTTTGTAAAGACAGCTACTTTTTTACCCACACTAACACCAAAACGATTTGCATAAGCGCGTACGGCACCTGCCATCATAATGCCCGGACGATCATTATTGCCAAATGCAATAGAGCGCTCGGTAGCACCTGCAGCTAATACAGAACGCTTTGAGTAAATTCTCCAAAGAACCTGACGAGGTTTTCCATTGCTTGATTTTAAGTGGTCAGTTTTTCGCTCTAGCGCACCAAATGTTCCGTGATCATAAGCGCCATAGATTGTTGTTCTAGGCATGATACGTACATTTGGCATTGAAGATAATTCAGCAATGGTTTGTTCTGCCCAAGTTGATGAACTTGCGCCGCCAATCTCCATTTGTTCCATATGCAAGCGACCACCCAATAGGAAGTCTTCATCAGCAATGATAACTGAAGCACCTGCACGGCCCGCAGTTAGCGCAGACATTAAACCAGTTGGACCTGCACCGATGACTAATAAATCACAATGCAAGAACCCTTTGTCATAAATCTCAGGATCTTCTTCCCCAGACAAAGCCCCAAGGCCAGCTGCGCGGCGGATAATTGGTTCGTATAGTTTTTCCCAAAAAGCTGCAGGCCACATGAAGGTCTTGTAATAAAAGCCTGCAGAAAGGAATGGCGATAGTAGATCATTAAAAGCTAGAAGGTCGTTTTTCAAAGAGCCCATATGGTTTTGGCTATGTGCTTCTAGACCATCAAAAAGCTCAATCGTAGTTGCACGTGTATTGGGCTCAGAATGTGCGCCAGAATTAAGCGTTACAAGTGCATTTGGCTCTTCTGAGCCACAAGTGAATACACCTCTAGGTCTGTGATATTTAAACGAACGCCCAACAAGCTTTACACCATTAGCCAGAAGTGCTGATGCAAGCGTGTCACCTGCATAACCTTTGTATGATGCACCATTGAAAGAGAAGTTTAACGATTGTTCTTTGGCGACTTTGCCATCTGCAATGCGATAGTCTTGCTTCATACCGATGTCCCTTTTGACGTGGCTAGTGCAACATCACGCGCTAGTTCAACTTTAGTAATTTCATGCGTTCTTGTATTACGTGTCACAACAAGCCACGAACGGTCGCCTTGCTCGTGGAACCAAAGCTCGCGCATTTCACCAGCAATATTATCGCGCAAATGCATATAATCATGAAATTCACTTGCTGCGTTTTCAGATTGCCAATCAGGGCGATCTAGCATTGAAGCATCACCTTTGTAGACAAACTCTGCAGCATCACGAGGACCAAGATGTGGGTGGTTTATAATCATTTCACTTGCTCCCTAGTGTAAATTTGGTTGGGCGCCCATGCCCTTTTCATCAATCATTTTACCTGAGACAAATCGATCTAGGCGATATGCTTTTGCAACTGGATGTGGTGCATTATTGGCCAGTAGATGTGCGTAACAATAACCACTAGCGGGTGTTGCTTTAAAGCCGCCGTAACACCACCCACCATTGAAATAAAGACCATCAATATGAGTCTTGTCGATATAAGGAGAGCCATCCATGGACATATCCATGAGACCACCCCAACTACGTAATAGCCTTGCTTTACCAATCATCGGCATAATGGCCATCCCACCCTCACAAACATCCTCTACAACAGGTAGGTTTCCACGTTGCGCATATGAATTGTAACCATCTATATCACCGCCAAAAACCAATCCACCTTTATCAGATTGGCTTACATAAAAGTGCCCTGCGCCAAAGGTTACGACGCCTGGAATGATAGGCTTTAGCCCTTCTGATACAAAAGCTTGTAGAACGTGGCTTTCTATTGGGAGACGCATTCCTGCCATTGCCATGACCTGTCCCGAAGAGCCTGCAACACAAACAGCAACTTTCTTACCCCCGATACGACCGCGTGATGTTTCTACACCCAGACACACACCGTCTTTAATATCGAAACCAGTTACTTCGCAATTTTGGATGATATCTACACCATTTTGGTCAGCTCCTCGTGCAAAGCCCCAAGCAACAGCGTCGTGTCTTACTGTACCGCCGCGACGTTGAGCTAGCCCCCCCTTAACTGGGAAACGTGCATTATCATAATCTAGAAATGGGAGTTCTTTTCGAATTGCGGCTTCGTCTAAAAGCTCGGCATCGGCACCAGCCATTATCATAGCGTTACCACGACGGGCGAATGCATCGCGCTGATTATCATTATGAAAAAGATTAATTATACCGCGTTGCGAGATCATGGCATTATAATTGAAGTCTTGTTCCAGCCCTTCCCAAAGCTTCATAGAAAGCTCGTAGAAATGTTCATTTCCTGGAAGCATATAATTTGAGCGTACGATTGTTGTATTACGACCTACATTACCGCCGCCTATCCAGCCTTTTTCCAATACAGCAACATTGCGTAAACCATGCACTTTGGACAGATAGTAAGCTGTTGCTAACCCATGTCCGCCGCCGCCGATGATAATAACATCATAATCAGGTTTTGGCTCAGGGTCGCGCCAAACAGGTTTCCAAGTCTTATTGCCAGTTAATCCTTGCTTTAAAACCTCTAGGGCAGAATAGCGCATCAGTACCTCACAAAAAAATATAACGCTGAAGAGCGTCTATTAGTTAGAATAAGCACAGATTTATAATTGCGTTTTTTAAAAAAAGACATTATTCATAAATATATGGACAAAAAGCTAAATATTTCTGCCAGAACTAGGCGCATTGGACTCCTGCTTATCGATGACTTTGCAATGATGTCATATGCTTCGACAGTTGAACCCATGAGAGCTGCTAATCTGCTTAGTGGTCAAACACTCTATACAATTGAACACCTTTGTTGCGGAGACACGCATGCAACAAGCTCTGGTGGCATAGCTTTAAATGCTACTGTAAAGTTAAGAGATGCCAATAATTTAGATATCTTATTCGTAATTGCTGGCGGCAACCCATCAACGCTTGAGAATGAAGAAGTCTTTTCAACCTTACGAAAGCTAGCAGCTAGAGGAGTTGTTCTTGGCGGCGTATCTGCTGGACCTTATATTCTTGCATTATCAGGTGTTATGAAAGATCGCCGCATGACTATTCACTGGGAACATGCTGCAAGCTTAATTGAACGACTACCTAACCTTCTAGTTGCACGATCACTATATGTGATGGATAGAGATCGGATTACTTGTGCTGGTGGCACGGCTCCTCTTGATATGATGCATGCGCTTATTACAGATCATCATGGGGCTCAATTTGCTCGCGATGTAAGCGATTGGTTTATGCATACGGAAGTACGTCCAGCACGCGGGCAACAACGTGCTGGATTAGTGGAGCGTCATAACACCACTAATGCGTCTGTCATTAAAACAATCGAAGTTATGGAAAACCACCTAGCAGATCCACTTACTCTTGTTCAGCTTGCAAATTTATGTAGCTTATCAGTTCGCCAATTGAATAGAATTTTCAAAACGCACATTGGCCTTGGCACGATGCAATTCTATATAGAACTACGCCTTAATCAGGCAAAAAAACTATGTGAGCAATCTACGTTATCTATTACAGAAATCGCCCTTGCTACAGGCTTTTCGAGTACATCTTATTTTTCATCAAAATTTAGAGACCACTTCAAACGTTCACCTAGTGAAATGCGAGCAGTTAAATGAACATTATGTATGTTTACCCGTGTTTAAAAACGTAATGCCAAAGGTTTATTTCTTCAAAAAAACGCTCATAGAGTTCAGGTAAAATATCCCGTGCTTCATATCTAGCTTTACTCTCCATAGCTTGAGCCATTGCTTCTTCATCTTCATAAGTTACAGCAAGCACTAATGGGATAGTAGGCCCTTTAGGTTCTTGCTCAAATCCATAAAGAATATGCACTTCTTTTGAAGGCTTAAATTGCATCCAAAGCGGGGCAAGCTTTTCATCTATAAATGCCTTCATCTCCACCTCACAATCTGGCTTCAAAGTTCCTGCAAAGAAGGCGTATTTGGTAAGCATATTAGCCGCCTCTGTGTTTGAAGCTGTCACGACGGAATGAGTATAGTGCTGCTGGATCAACTGAAACATCAACCACGGCAGGTTTTCCGCATTGAAGTGCAGCTTCAATTGCGGGTGCCACCTCTGATAAACGTTCAGCTTTATACCCTTTAGCTCCATAAAGTTCTGCTACCTTATCAAACGGTGGGCTAGAGATATCTGCCCCAATATAACGCCCATTAAAGAAGTCTCGTTGATAAGCTTTTTCCGCGCCCCAACACTGGTTATTCATAACAACGGTTACTGTATTGATATTGTGGTCTACAGCGGTTGAGAGTTCTGAAATTGTCATGCCAAAACCACCATCTCCCATAAGACTCACTACAGGACGCTCTGGCTTAGCGCATTTGATACCCAGGCCACATGCAAACGAAAACCCAACAAGCCCAAAATCAAGCGGTGTAAACAGACTCTTTGGAGACCAGTAATTCATGGCATCCGTTGCTTGTAGGCAAAGTGTTCCTGCGTCCATTGTAATAGCAGCATCCTTTGGCAAAACATCACGCAGTGTTTTGAAAAGACCAGAGGGTTGTGTTGGATGACTCATAATCGCGTCTGCATCTCGTTTTTCAAGATAAGCCTTGCGTTCTTTTTGGAATGTATTTGACCATTCATCAGTGGTTGCGCGGTCTTTTTTTGTGTTGATTACAGCCATTAATAGTTTTGCAGCTGTTGGCGCATCTGACCAAATTCCCAATTCTACAGGGAAGAACCGTCCGATAGCTGTAGGCTCCAACTCAACGTGTATTATCTTCGCATCACGATTGATATTATCATAAGTGTAAAAAGTGGCATTAAAACCAATACGTGTACCTAATGCTAATATTACATCAGCCTCCTTTACCAAACGAGAGGCAACTGGGTTGCCCCTTGGCCCCATCTGCCCAGCATTCAATGGATGCCCGAAAGGTATTGCATCACCGTGGCCTGGTGAGGTGACAATCGGGCAATTAAGTGTTTCTGCTAGCGCTAGTGCTGCTTCATGGCCTTCTGTATTTTTAATGCCGCCGCCTGCAATAATTACAGGTTGTATTGCAGCGCTAAGTAATTCTGCAGCTTTTGCAATCAGATCTGGATTACCTGCTGGCAGTGATTGATTACGATAGGCTTGAGGGGCTTGCATATCCTCAAACTCTGCCTGACCTGACAAAACATCACGAGGAAGATTTAGTTGCACTGGCCCTTGGCGTGGTGAAAGCGCTGTTCTGAATGCTTCACGGAAAAGCTCTGGTACACGATCAGCAGAAGGTGCAGTCCATGTTTTCTTTGTGACCGGTGTGAAGAGTGATTGTTGATCTACTTCCTGAAAAGCATCGCGGTAAACATGACCTGATGACAATGCACCCGCAATGGAAACCACTGGCGAGAATGCAGCCTTTGCCTGGGACAGGCCTGTTACAAGATTAGTTGCACCTGGGCCATTTTGTCCTGCGAGAATAACCCCAGCATTCCCAGTTGCACGTGCATATCCATCTGCCATATGTGTGCCAGTGCGTTCATCATGCACCCCAATAAAATTGATGCTTTCTGCATCATATAACGCGTCAAACATTTCCATCGTCGCAGAACCGATTAGTCCAAATACATATTTTGTATCTTCTGCTTTCAAAGCTTCAATTGCAGCTTGTCCACCTGACATTTGCGTTGTCATTTGTGTGCCCTTTCAAGGAATTCTAAGATTGGATTTGTAAATGAATCTGGGTCTTCCATTAAACCTAGATGTTGCAGTTTTGGAACGATCACTGTTTGCGAACCAGCAATCTCATTTGCAATATCATGACTCATTTTTGGCGTGCTGCCGGTATCATTCTCACATGTCATTACGAGTGTTGCAGCGTTAATTGGTGATGTTGGGGCGATAAGTTCGCGAACCCCATTCGCCAAAACCCAAGCAGCTTGCGCATAACTTTCAGGGTCCACTAATTCACGCCATTCCATGACCTTTTTGGCACCATCCCCTGTATTAAGATAACTTGGTGTAAACCAACGCTTCAACGCGCTATCCATCGTAGACATCGCACCTTGGTCACGAACTCTTTTAGCTCTATTTTCAACTTGGCTTTGCAACCCCTCTCCCCGATTATGAGGTGAGTTTAAAATTACCAATGATGAAACTTTATCTGAATAGTCCAAAGCAAAACGACGATTAATCATGCCACCGATTGAAAAGCCAACAATTGCTGCTTTTTCAATTTTCAAGGTAGTCATTAAATCAGCCAATTGCTTTGCATAGACTGTGAGGGACGCTTTTTGTGGAGGTGGCACACTGTTACCATGACCATAGAGATCATAATTCAATACTCGATAGTTATGTGATAGCGCCTTTAGATGCGGTTTCCATAAGTCACTGCATAGCCCTAGCCCGTGAATGAGCACAATAATAGGCGCACCTTCACGGCCATTGAATTCATAACAAGTGCCATCTGGCGCTATCGGCATGATTTATACTCCAGCAGGATTATCGACGTCATGCCCCATTTCTTTTAGGTCTTCGTATCGATTACCAATGCGGTGATTTGGGTGCCCGCCTATCGATGCACCTAATGCAATAATAATTTCATCTTCTGCAGGGGCATCTGGAATACTAAGGTGGATGGTTTGATAGTGAGAACGACGACCGCCATCATGTTTATCCATTAATGGAATGACTAAAGATGTGCCTGCGCCTCCACGTGTATTACCAAAAACCAAATATGTTTTTGCATCTACTGCTTCGCGGTATTGATTACCAAACCAAAGTGTATGTGTAAGACCTTGGCCATGCTCTTGTTCACCGCCCATACCAACAACAGAAGCTTTGCCATAACCTTCAAGTTTATCACCTGTAACATCTAAGATCATGTTGGTTAAAAGCTTACCAAGTACAGGACCTGTTTCGCGGATTTCAGGGCGTAAATCCTCAACATAGCCGCGGCCGAACCAAGGGTTTTTAATAATAGCCATAGCAGCGATAAGCTTAGTTGGAGTGTCTACTTTTTTACCACCTTCTTCAAAGGTGGTTTGTATGTTTAAAAGTGTTCGGCGAATTTCTACGGCCATAATTTTGTTCTTTCTTTATTTAAATGCAGGCATGACTTCATCAATGAAGGTTTGCAAAGATCGTTTTTGAACATCCATATCAAGTCCCATGGATGCATAATAAATATATGAATTGATGCCAATGGCTTCATATTGACGGAGTTTACTAACCACCGTTTCTGGTGAACCAAACATCAGGTTTTCTTCTAACATTTTTGGATCAACACGAACGTTCCCTTCAAGTTCATCCAAAGGAACGTTTTCAGGAAAGCCATTTACAACATCGCCTTTTTTCATCATCAAGTTACCAAATTTACCCAGAACATTACGAATGGCATTCATAGTTGAAGAACGGTCATCTTCAGTTTTATAAACTGAGGTATGACGCATTAGTGCAAACGTACCATTCCAAGTTCCGCCCGCTTTTGCGATTGCTTCATCAAGCTGGGTTTTATATTTTTCTGCTTCTGAGAAAGGCATCGTGAGTGGCCAGCACATAATATTGCAGTTATTTGCAACGGCGTAATCAAACGTTATTGGTGAACGAGCAGCCACCCACATTGGCACTTCATCTTGAAGAGGCTTAGGGCAAGATGTTGCTTTAGGAAATTGCCAATACTCGCCACTATGTTCAACGTCGCCTTTCCAAAGCTCTCGTACTAGTGGAAGCATTTCTTGCAAATATTTATAAGAGTCTTTTTGATCAAGCCCTGGTTTCATACGATCAAACTCTCGCTGATAAGCCCCTGACCCTAACCCCATTTCTAATCTACCACCTGAGATAAGGTCGAGCATCGCTGCTTCACCAGCAATATTTACTGGATGCCAATATGAGGCATTTGCTACGCCGCAACCAAGTCTGATATTTTTAGTATGATCAGCCCACCACGTCATAATCTGAAATGGATTTGGCGCGATTGTCATTTCAAGTGCATGGTGTTCTGCTGCCCAAGCTATTTCAAAACCAGCTTTATCTGCCATTTGAACCATCTCAAGCGTATGATTCCTGACAGCAACCATGTCGGCTGTATCATCCATGCGCTCAAGATTTATTGCGATATGAAACTTCATCTTATTCTACTCCAAATAGAAATCATCTAGGCTTAAATGGGTTTGCAAGTGGTTCATCAGATAGGTTCATCCAAACTGTCTTCGGACGAGTGTAATCATAGAGCGCTTGCAGTCCGCTTTCACGGCCGTACCCACTCGTTTTCATGCCACCAAATTCTGCAATGGGTGAAATAACGCGATACGTATTCACCCAGATGATGCCTGCTTTAATTTTTTTAGTCATACGAATGCTGCGCGCACTATCTCGTGTAAAAATACCAGCAGCTAAACCATGCTTTGTATCGTTTGCAAGAGCGACTGCTTCTGCTTCTGTTTTAAAACGCTGGACACTTAATACAGGGCCAAAAAGCTCTGTATCCACGATTGTCATATCTTGACGAGGGCAATCAATTATCGTCGGTTCAAAATATAGGCCATCCATATCTGGTCGCTTACCGCCAGCCAGAAGTTTACCACCCTCTTTTTGCGCTAATGCAACTTGTGTTTCAATATGATCTAATTGCCCTTGGGTACAAAGAGGTCCCATCTCCGTGTCATCTGCTTGCGGGTCACCTATTTTGATATTGCCTGCAATCGCAATCATCTTCTCAAGAAACTCATCTGCAATATCTTCGTGCAAATATAATCTTGAACCTGCTACACAGCTTTGTCCTGTCGCAGCAAAAATACCAGCAACAGATCCGTTTACCGCACTTTCAATATTTGCATCATCGAACACGATAAAGGGGGACTTTCCACCTAACTCAAGTGATATTTCTGCAAAGTTCTCTGCAGAATTTCGAATGATATGACGGGCTGCTTCTGGTCCTCCTGTGAAAGCTACTTTTGCAACTGAGGGGTGTGATGTTAATACACGTCCACATGGCTCGCCGTGGCCTGTGATTATATTAACCACACCTGCTGGAATGCCAGCCAGTTCAATCAATTTTCCAAATTCTAACAAGGGTGCAGACGCTTGCTCTGAAGCCTTTAGTACGATCGTATTACCTGCGGCAAGTGCTGGGCCAATTTTTGTGGCACTTAAAAACATCTGCGAATTCCAAGGAATAACGGCAGCAATTACACCGAGCGGTTCACGGTCTGTAAAGACAAACATATCCAGCTTATCAATTGGTAAGGTATCACCATGAATTTTATCAGCAGCACCGGCAAAGAAGTGAAGAAACTCGGCAATGTAAGTTGACTGCCACGCCGTTTCTTTGAACATCTTGCCTGTATCAGTTGTTTCAATCCGACCTAAATGTTTAGAATTTTCCGCAAGCAAATCACCTAGTCTATGAAGACACTTCCCCCTCTGAGTTGGTGTCATTTGACCCCACTCGCCTTCCAATGCTTTTTCAGCCGCATCGACCGCAAGATTTACATCAATCTCGCTTGCTTCAGGAATTTTTGACCAAACCTCGCCAGTAGCAGGATTAAAACTCTCAAACGTTTTTCCATCGGATGCTTGCACCCAATTGCCATTAATTAACATGGAATATGTTTTAATATTCGTCATAAAAAACCTCTTACATAGCTTCTTGTGCTAGCGGTGTTACTTGATGATACGCCCCATCAAAATAAGTCAACGGCTGTTTATTCGCTTTATCAACAAACTGAACCTTACCAATAATTATTTGGTGACTACCTGACGGAATGACCTGATCAACTTCACAAGAAAGAACTGTTGCGCCACTAATTGAAGGTACATCATCTTGATTGAGAGGAATACTATCAAAACGATCTTCAACCACATTATCATGTGCGCCTGCAAAACGATGAGCAATATGATCAGCGTTTTGTGGAAGGACGTTTATATTTAGTTTTTTATTCTCAATAACACTTTGGGCAATTCTTGATTCAGCGTTTAAGCAAACAAGTATGGTTGGAGGGTCAGCTGAAACCGAACAAAATGCTGAGACTGTTGCTCCATAACGCCCTGCAACACCGTTTGTCGTTACAACGGTTACACTGCTAGCAACACAACGCATTGCATCAATAAATGCTGATCGGTTCAATACCATAACACTCTCCAAGTTGTTGTAAGAAAGTTACGCTATAAATTATGTTTTGAAAATCAAATTATTTGATATAGAATATTCGAAATAATCGAATTGTTGACGCCTATGAATTTAATAGAACTTCGCACTTTTTTGACCATTATAGAAACGGGCAATCTTGTTCGTGCATCTGAGCAACTTAATGTTACGCAATCGACTGTAACTGCAAGGTTGAAATCGCTTGAAGACGAGCTCGGTCAAGTTCTAATCAACCGTAAAAAGTCAGGAGCCTCCTTAACCGCAGCTGGGGTTAGGTTGCAGAGATATGCCAATACAATATCTGATCTATGGTGGCAGGCTAGGCAGGAGACTGCCCTGTCTGATTCTTTAAGTGCTGTTTGTAACTTTGCCTGTCATCCTGACTTGTGGCCGCAAATGGGCTCAAAGATGATTGATTACATTCGCTCTAACCATCCAAGCGTTGCCTTGTCTGTTTGGCATGGAAACCAATCTGATCTAACAAATTGGCTAAATGCCGGACTTACGAATATTTCACTTTCTTATTGGCCAAATGCAAATCAAAAACAAAGCGTACTTCCCCTTATTACAGATCAACTAATTCTCGTTTCTACGCGGAAAATAGCCCAATGAAATTTGACCCTGATTACATTTTTGTTGAAGCGGGAGATGAATTTGGACAACAACATGCAAGCGCTTATGCGGATGCAGACACGGCTCGCATTAGCTTTGGAACCGCACAATTAGGGCTAGAACATCTTCTGTCAAACAGCGGCAGTGCATATCTGCCGATTCGGATAGCAAAACCGCATATAGATACTGGCAGGTTATTTATCTTAGAGGAAGCACCTATATTTGAAAGAACTGCCTTTGTAATTGCAAACAAAACCGCTCAAAGCTCATGGCACTGGCTTGATGATTGTGTGAAGTCGGCAATGGCTTAGAGCTATTATTTATCCAACATTCCATGCTCTTCTAAAACTTTTCTAGCAATTCTAAAACATTCCACACCTTGTGGCACGCCGCAGTAAATTCCGATTGCATGAATAATCGCTCTTAGTTCTTCTTTTGTGACGCCATTAGTAATTGCGCCTTTACAATGAAGTTCCCATTCGGTCATTTTGCCTAACGCAGCAATCATCGACAAGTTCATCATGGAGCGAGTTTTAACGTCGATTGTCTCGTCACCCCAACCAAAACCCCAGCACCACTCTGTCATTGCTTCTTGAAATGGGCGATTAAAATCATCGGCAGCGGCGAGGTTTTTTTCCACATACTCAGCACCTAAAGTTGCTTTGCGTTTCTCTAAACCTTTTTCAAAAAGTTCTTTATCCATAATCTATCTCGCTTGTACTCATTTATAAAACTTAATTCTCATTTCAAACCTGCCAAACTCTTACACATGCTTAGCTAAAGTTCCTAAATAATTATTGGGATTGAAAGTCTCAGTATTGTAAAATACTGTTTATAAAAGGTTTTATTTTACGTATCTCGTGACCAGAATTGGAGCATCTATATATGAGTTCGACTCGTACACAGGTCTGTATCATTGGAGGTGGACCATCAGGCCTTCTACTCTCACAGCTCTTATTTAAAAGCGGGATTGATAGCATAATCCTTGAACGTCAAACTCGTGATCATGTTTTAAGCCGCATTCGCGCAGGCGTACTTGAACAAGGCATGTGTAAACTCATGGAAGAAGCAGGCGTTAACACACGCATGAAAAAGAAGGGTTTGAACACAATGGAACTCTCATTTCTTATGGCCAAGAAACCTTTCGTCTTGATTTCACCAAACATACGAATACACCAGTTATGGTTTATGGTCAGACAGAAGTTACGCGAGACCTTTATGAAGCCCGTGAATACGCTAATGGGGAAATTGAATTTCAAATTGAGAACGTTGTATTAAACGACCTCAAAACAAATTCACCTTTTGTAACTTATGAGAACGATGGACAGTCAGAGCGTATTGATTGTGAATTTATCGCTGGCTGTGATGGATTTAGAGGCGTTAGTCGAAAATCAATTCCTGAAGAGGTTCGTACAGAATATGAAAAGACCTATCCATTTGGATGGTTAGGTCTGCTATCTCACTCACCGCCTGTAGATCATGAACTTATTTATAGTAACTCAGATCGTGGATTTGCTCTTTGTTCTATGCGAAATGAAAACCTAAGCCGATATTATTTACAGTGCACTGCAACAGACAAAGTAGAAGACTGGTCAGACGAAGCCTTTTGGACCGAATTAAGAAGAAGAATACCTGAAGAGTTTTCTGATAAACTTGTTACGGGGCCCTCTATTGAAAAATCAATAGCTCCTCTTCGTTCGTTTGTTACAGAACCTATGCGATGGGGAGCGCTATTCTTATGTGGGGATGCGGCTCACATTGTTCCACCTACGGGCGCAAAAGGTTTAAACACAGCAGCATCTGATATCCATTATTTATACAATGGACTTAAACAATATTACGAAGAACGCGACCCTGAGGGCATTGATCGATATTCAGAAAAGGCACTAGCACGGGTCTGGAAAGTTGAACGCTTCAGCTGGTGGTTCTCTATACTAATGCATCAATTTCCTTCCGACACACCTTTTGAACGGAAAATGCAGATTGCTGAACTTGCGTTTTTGCGCGACAATGAGTCTGCTCAAAAGGTTATGGCACAAAACTATGTGGGACTTCCTTATTAATGAAGATAGCTGAATTTAAAGACGTAAAACTGAACTGGCGCGAAGATGGCAATCCTGATGGAAAGGTCGTTGTCTTTTCAAATTCATTGGGCACTGATTTACGCCTTTGGGATAAAATCATTCCATTGCTTCCTCAAGAGTTAAGATACATTCGATACGACAAACGAGGTCATGGCTTATCTTCTTGTCCTCAAGCACATTATACAATGGATACGTTAGTTCAGGACGCCGAAAACCTTTTAGATTTTCTTGAAATTAAATCTTGCCTATTTATTGGTTTATCAATTGGGGGAATGACTGGGCAGTTACTTGCTTCTAAAAGGCCTGACTTAATTGAAGCGCTCGTTCTTTCAAATACGGCAGTAAAGTTTGGTGACGCCTCACTTTGGGATGATCGAATTGAGGCTTTAAAAAAAGACGGCCTTGAAAATATGGTCGATGCAATAATGGAACGCTGGTTTGCCCCTGATTTTCATAAAAACCCGGAGATAGAAGCGTGGCGTAACATGCTACAACGCACTCCGCTTGAAGGTTATATAGGGTGTTGCTCAGCTATTTCTGAAACAGATCTATCACCTAAAGCCTCTAAATTAAGTTTACCAACACTTTGTATAGCTGGAGAAAACGATGGATCAAGCCCACCGACTGTTGTTCAATTTATGGATGATATGATTACAAGCTCTAAAATGGTTACAATTGATAATGCAGGACATTTACCTTGTGTTGAGAAACCCGAAATATTTACTCAACACCTAAGCAGCTTTATGAAGGATAATAATTTTGTCTGATCGTTTTGATAAAGGGATGGAAGTTCGCCGCCAAGTCTTAGGCGATGAACATGTGGATCACGCAGAAGCAAATAAAACTAACTTCGATGCTTCTTTTCAAACACTGATTACAGAATCTGCTTGGGGCAATGTTTGGGCATCAGATAAAATAAGTTACCGTGAACGCTCTATGCTCACACTTGCGCTTTTAGCAGCTACAGGGAACTTTGAAGAAATTCCTATGCACATTCGAGCAACTGCCAATACAGGCGCAAGCAAAGAAGATATTTTGCAAGCCTTTCAACACGTTGCTATTTATGCAGGTGTACCAAAAGCAAATCACGCTATTAAACTTGCAAAAGCTACTTACAAAGAAATGGAGAATGAGAAGTGAGTAATGAACGGCCATCTTCAAATGGTTATTTACCACGTAATCAATCGTCGCATCCAGTCGCGTTTGATGAAGCTTACAAGAGCAGTATTAAACGCTCTCCTAAGTCCCCATTAATTACTTTTCCAACAACTCCAAGCGAAGAAAATGGCCCAGTATTTAATAGTAGTATAATTGGCGATTTTGATCATGATCTCATTCATAACTTCTCACAAAATGGACAATCAGCCATTGGACAAAGGCTTATTGTTTATGGACGTGTAGTAGATCAATATAACCGTCCACTTGCCAATACATTGATTGAAGTTTGGCAAGCGAATGCAGGTGGGAGATATCGCCATAAAAACGAAGGTTATATAGCTGCACTTGATTCTAATTTTGGTGGGTGTGGTAGAATGATGACAGATGAAAACGGCTGTTATGAATTCTTGACGATTATGCCTGGTGCCTATCCATGACCTAATGGCCCTAACTCTTGGCGACCTGCTCATATTCATTTCTCATTATTTGGGGAGGCTTTTGCTCAACGTCTTATTACCCAAATGTATTTTGAAGGCGATCCACTTATTACGTTATGTCCAATCGTTTCAACCCTCAAAAATCAAAAAGCCATTGATGCGCTGATAGCGCCATTAGATATGGAACGAACAAGGCCAATGGATTCACTCGCATATCGTTTTGATATTACCCTGCGTGGTCGCAACCAAACAATGTTTGAAAATAAATTGGAAGGCATGTGATATGACTTCTATAAAATCAGAAACGGCATCGCAAACGGCTGGCCCTTATGTTCATATAGGTTGCACACCAAATTTCTCTGGTGTGAGTGGTGTTTATCATGAAGACTTTGGAAGCACTTTAAACTTCCCAAATAACAATTGCCAAGAGATTTCGATTCAAGGAACTATATTTGATGGTGACGGTAATCCTGTCCTCGATGCAATGATCGAAATTTATTAAGCAGACTCTATTGGCGCATACAATCATACAAAAGATGCCCCAATAGGCTGGGGACGCTGCGCAAGTGATATGGAAACAGGTGCGTATACATTTAAGACGATAAAACCTGGGCAAGTTGATTTTAATGGTAAGTTACAAGCACCTCATATTAGCTTTTTTATTGTAGCTCGCGGCATCAATAAAGGACTTCATACGCGGTTGTATTTTGCTGATGAAGCGATCAAAAACAACGCCGACCCTTTGCTAATGCACATCCAAGATAAAACAAAAATTTCAACCCTTATGGCAAATCAAATTGAGCAAGGTGTTTATCAATTTGATGTTCGTTTACAAGGTTCAAATGAAACTGTTTTCTTGGATATCTAATCATCTGAATTGTGAAAGTATCGTATGTCATTTACACCTTATAATGCCCCGCTCTTAGGTTCTCTACTTGGCGACAATGAAGCTGCCAGTTTCTTTGGTGTAAAAGCTGATATTAAAGCAATGTTGGACTTTGAAATATCACTTGCCAACGCCCAAGCGAAAATTGGAATGATATCTCAGGAGGCTACCAATGAGATTTCTGAAAAACTTTTAAGCTCTGAACCTGATGTAAGAGCGTTATCGCAAGCTGCTGCCATTGATGGAATGGTTGTGCCAGCACTTATAAAAATGCTTAGAAAAAGTTTAGGCAAAGATTCCGCTTCAACACTTCATTATAAAAGCACAAGCCAAGACGTCATTGATTCAAGCGCGATGATCAGAATGAAATCATGTAGCGAATTAATAGTTGCACGTTTGAACGACCTTAATAAGAAACTTTCAAGCTTAGAACATGACAACGCTAGCAATTCGTTTATGGCCTATACAAGAATGCAAGCAGCTCTTGTTTCTGAAGCTGAGGAACGCATTAGAAGTTGGGGCATTCCACTAAAACGCAGTGCTGACACATCAAATAACTTACGGTTTATATTACAACTAGGCGGGCCTATTGCGAGTAGTAAATCATATGACGGAAATAGTCTTATACTATCACAAAACATGGCGCCTCAATTGGGACTAACGACTTCAGAACATGTTTGGCACAATGACAGAAGTTCTATTCTTGAAATAGGGACTTGGCTCTCAACCCTTACTGGTCACCTTGGCAAAATGGGTGCTGATATTTGCCTCATGGCTCAAATGGGCGGTGAACAAATTAAACTGTCAGGCGGCGGCGGGTCATCAGCCATGGCACATAAACAAAATCCGGTTCTAGCTGAAACACTGATTACAATTGCTCAATTTAACGCTACCCAAATGTCTGGCCTGCATCAGAGTTTAATTCACGAACAAGAACGATCTGGTGCAAGCTGGATGGTTGAATGGATGATTATGCCACAGCTTTTTGTTACAACATCGGCGGCTCTTCGCAATGCGAATAAGCTGATTGATAGCATTGAACAAATTGGTGAGCGTAAGTCTTAATATAAAAGCCGCATCAAGAATAACGTTATGCCTGGGAAGATTACAAGGATCGCTGTTCTAACTAAATCAGAAGCTACAAACGGCAAGACCGCTTTGTAGGTATCAAGTATTTTTGTCTCACGGTCCATAGTGTTAATTACAAAAAGATTCATTCCCACGGGCGGAGTGATAAGGCCCACCTCAACAACTATTAATACTAAAATTCCAAACCAGATAGCAGTTTCTTCTGGTGTTAATCCAAAATCTAAACTTGAGATGATTGGAAAGAAGATTGGAATCGTCAATAAAATCATTGATAGGCTGTCCATCACACAACCAAAGACCAGATAGATTGCCAGTATAATAATGAGAACCACCCACGCACTTAGTCCTTGCGAAACAACAAACGAGGATATTTCTTGAGGTACTTGGGTTAAGGCAAGGAATGAATTGAAGAAGCCTGCACCTAAGACAATCATGAATATCATTGCTGTATTAGACGCGGTCTTTAATATTGAATCTGAGAGGCTTTTCTTATTCAACCCTTTATTTAACCAAGCAATTATCCCCGTACCCGCCGCACCAATTGCTGCAGCTTCGGTTGGTGTAAACCAGCCTAGATAAATACCCCCAACCACCAAAAGGAATACCAATAAAACAGGCCAAACAGCTAAAAAAGCAACGAAGCGGTCTTTATATGGAACTCTTTCACGAACCTGTGCGTTTCCCGGACTAAATCTCATATACAGTGAGATCGTAATCATATACCCGACTGCTGCTAAAAACCCTGGAATGAACGCTGCGAGGAAAAGCTTTGCAATGTTTTGCCCTGTTAATATTGCATATATAACTAAAACAACTGACGGCGGAATGAGTATACCTAACGTCCCACCCGCAGCCAGCGTTGCAGTTGATAAGCCTCCAGAATATCCATAGCGTTTTAATTCAGGCAAAGCCACTTGTCCCATGGTTGCAGCAGTTGCAAGCGACGAGCCACAAATTGAACCAAAGCCAGCACAAGCGCCAATTGCTGCCATTGCTACACCACCCTTTCTATGACCCAGCCAACTTTCTGCAGCCTTAAACAGAGCCTGTGACATCCCTCCAAGAGTTGCGAATTGCCCCATAAGCAAAAACAATGGAATTATTGAAAGTGAATAACTTGAAAAAGTAGAAAAAGTTTCGGTTTTTAATTTTGCCAGCACAACAAGTGTTCCGCCCGTGACCCATGCCGTACCACCTAAGCCAACTACAAGCATTGCCAAACCAATGGGCATTCTTAAAAAAATTATGACCAGTAAAATAGGGAATGATAGAATACCAACTTGTAAATCAGTCACTATTCATACTCCCCTCATTCTCAAATGATACTTGTGAAGTCCCTATTTCTATCAAGTGAAGCCAAGCTGAATATACAGCGACTATGCTTGCTAATACTGCAACAAGTGCAGAGATTGCATAAGCCCACCACACGGGCATTTGCAATAAGAAGGTAGTTTCTCCATTCCGCAATTTTCCCAACATACCCTCATAAAGACGCCATGTGATTATAATAATAACTAAAGCGAAAATGACTTCCCAGAATGCCATTAAAATTTTGTTGGTTTTTTGGGGAAACATCGATGTGAATAATTCTACTGAGGCATGGTCTCGATTTAACTGACACCAAGGCAAAAACATGAAAATAGCTATAGCTGCGCCAGCTTCAATCAGTTCATAATCACCTGTAATTGGCCCAAAGCATTGCAAAAAGTCAGCTAAAGATGAGGTGTTTAATTTAATAAATTCAGCGTGCCCCACAGAATTTATAATGCGCCCTATAACACTAAAACAGGTAATCAAAATCGTGGCGATAAGAACTATGCCACCCAAAATTGCTAAAAACCGCGCTAATGTATTGATAAACCTTGGCACAATCATTCCCCAAAAGCCTGTAAGACTTACTGTTTAACTCACAATAATTTCAAATAGTAAAACGACAGAACGAAGCGCTACATATAGCAGCGCTTCGTATTGTTAACTTATTTAGAGTATTTTTTAATAAGCTGTCGAGCTTCTGTTATTAGCGCTTCGCCGTCGATGCCTTTTTCTTTCATCTCAGCAATCCAATCATCATAAACGGGTTGAGCAGCTTTTGCCCAATCAGCAACTTCTGCGTCTGTTAGCGTAATGATGTTGTTATTGGCAGCAACAGCTTTTTCTCTTGCTGGACCATCAGAACTTGCTTGAGTTGTGCCTGCAAAAACAGAAAACTCTTCGCCCGAATTATCATCAATGACCTTCTTCAAATCATCAGGTAGAGAGTCATATTTTGCTTTGTTCATCGCAAGAACAAAAGTAACCGTATAAAGTGCTTTGTTTGAAAACTCAGTGTGGTTTTTAACAAGCTCAGGAATCTTAAATGCAGCTGTAACTTCCCAAGGAATAGTCGTTGCATCAATAACACCTTTTGATAGCGCTTCTGGCACGGCTGGAAGAGGCATACCTACCGAGGTAGCGCCCAGTTTTTCAAACATGCGCGTCACCGTACGTGATGCACCGCGAACTTTTACACCATCAAGATCAGAAACTTTTCTGATTGGATCTTTAGAGTGAATATTACCTGGACCATGCACCCAAGTACCAAGGATTTTAAGATCCTTAAATTCTGTATCTTTCATATGTGTTTCAAACATTTGCCAATAAGCGCGTGAAGCAGCTCCAGCGTCAGTCATCATGAAAGGAAGCTCAAAAACTTCTGTGCGCGGATAACGGCCTGGCGTATAACCAACAACCGTCCAAACAATATCTGCAACACCATCAATCGCCTGATCCATCAACTCAGGAGGCTTGCCACCAAGCTGCATTGATGGAAAATGATTGACCTTAATGCGACCATCAGAGGCTTTTTCTACCTTGTCAGCCCAAACGTCTAAAATCAGCTTTGGTACATTTGCTTGTGGCGGCAAAAACTGATGCATCTTAAGCGTTACTTCTTGTGCCATCGCACCAAACACAACACTTGATGAAACTACAGCTGCAGCACCCAACCCAAATAATCTTCTTCCAATTTTCATTAAACTTATCCTCCGGTTATTAAAATCAAGACATAGCAAAAAATGTCATGGCTACATGCTTTTTAATCCTGATGCAATGCTGACTTAGTTTTGAGTGAAGCGCAACTTTTAAAGCCAAAATTTTTCGCGTACATATTGAAATTCCATTAGGTTCCACAAAAAGTTACATACGGACCATTATCTTTCGGAGCCGCATCCTCATAAGCTTCCAGACCTTCACGCTTTTCATATGGCGAAATTAATACATCCAAAAGCTTTTTAAACGGCTCATAATCAGCTTGCTTTGCAGCTTGAAGCGCCTCTTCAACTTTATGGTTTCTTGGTATGTAGATTGGATTTACTTTATCCATATCGTTTGCTGTTTCTTTCAAACTCAAGTCATTTGATGTTAGGCGCTGCAACCATTTAGCCCGCCAAATCTCAATTCTTGACGTATCAGTAAATAAGCTTAGTAAGCCTTCGCTATCACCGCGTGCGGCATCAGATAGTCTGCGGAATAACTTCGTGTAATCAACACCCTCACCCTCAATGGCTTCATAAAGTGAGTTGATTAAATCTAAATCATCAACTTCTTCATTCATCAACCCCAGTTTTGCTTGCATTTCTTGCAACCAAAACTGCTGATAAATATGGGGAAACTGATTAAGTTTATCCGTCGCTAGTTTAACTGCGTGATCGTTATCCTTGGGATCAATCAACGTAATTAATGTTTCAGCAAAACGGGCTAAATTCCATTGCGCTATATTGGGTTGATTGCCATAAGCATAACGCGCCTGTTCATCGATTGAACTAAATACTGCCTTTGCTTTATAATCATCGATAAACGCACAAGGACCGTAATCAATTGTCTCCCCACTGATGGTCATATTGTCAGTATTCATTACCCCATGAACGAACCCTACTGACATCCACTTTGCTATCAGTTTAGCTTGCTTTCGCATTACAGCCTTTAAGAGTTCAAGATATTTATTTTCATGATTTTCAATATCTTTAAAATGTCTTTTGATTGAATAATCCGCAAGCTTCTGCACTTTTTCAGTATCACCACGTGCTGCAAAGAATTGAAAAGTTCCAACTCTTAAATGACTGGAAGCAACTCTTGTTAAAACTGCTCCTGGTTCAAGACCGTCTCTTACAATTTGCTCGCCAGTTGTTACCGCTGCCAATGCACGGGTAGTCGGAATTCCTAGAGCATACATTGCTTCGCTTATTAGATATTCTCTTAGCACAGGACCAATAACGGCTTTGCCGTCTCCTCTACGGGAAAAGGGTGTAGGGCCAGAACCTTTTAGTTGAATGTCACGACGATTATTATTTTGATCAATTACCTCACCAATTAGAAGCGCCCGCCCATCTCCTAACTGCTGAGAAAAACCACCAAACTGATGGCCTGCATAAACTTGAGCAAGAGGTGACGCACCAATTGGCATTTCATTGCCTGATAAAAACTCAGCACCATCTTTTGAATTTAATTCTTTTTCACCAAGACCAAGTTCATGGGCAAGCGATGTATTAAATTTCACTATTGCAGGCGATGGAACTTTTGCCCCTTCCCAAGGCACATAAAAACTTTCCATTTGAATAGCATAGCTATTGTCAAAAGGTATCACTTGTTGGATTGGCATTGAGTATTCCTGAAAGATAATTAATAAACTACTCTATCTTACCTCACCAGTATTTAATGCGCCATACATGACTTTTACACTCGTAGCTTTTCACCCTTAGGGTCAAATGGCGGTTCATCTAAAATTATAGCGCCATGTCTTTGGCCTAATACCATCACATCAACACGATCACCAACTACCGCATTTTTTACAAACCCCAGCGCCAATGATTTTCCCACAGTGTATCCATACGCTCCAGATGAGATACGTCCGATTGGCTCATCACCTTTGAAGACAGGCTCGCCGCCGGTTGCATCCGCGTTAGATTTCATTACTGCATCTTCGTCTAGTGCAAAAATTACCAGCTTTTCTCTAGGCTCTTTAGACATATTCTCAGCTGCAGCTGCTTTGTTAAGAAATTCTTTGTCCATTTTACAAAGACCATCAAGGCCTACTTCTTGTGGCCAATATTCTGGACTATATTCGCGCGACCAAGAACCATACCCTTTTTCTATACGAAGCGACATTAAGGCTCGTGAACCAACTGGACCTGCACCATACTCTTTACCAGCCTCTAACAAAGCATCATATAGCGCTTGTTGATCTTTGGCATCACAGTGAAGCTCCCAACCTAAATCACCAGTGAATGAAACACGCAGTGCAACCAATTCAATACCAGCTAATATAATTTTTTGGGAACGCATAAATGGGAAGTCATCCGTTGCCAGTGAGGCATTTGTCATACGCTGCAACATGTCACGTGATTTTGGTCCAGCAACATTAAACCCACACATTACTTCCGTTTTGCTTTCAAACGAAACTGAGTCTGGCTTATTTGAATTACTAAAGTAACGGTCGTGATATCGCTCAGCCATACCTGACCCAACAATCAAGAACTCTTCTTCTGAAAGCTTCGTGATTGTGAAGTCTCCAGCAATACCGCCGCGAACACCTATCAATGGCGCAAGGCATGAACGACCAATTGTTTTGGGCATATTGTTTGCAAAGATTGAATTAAGCCAATCCGAAGCCCCCTCACCCTCTACATGGTATTTTGCAAAATTTGAGATATCAATAATGCCAGCATTCTTGCGCAGCATTTTACACTCTTCACCAACAGGCCCCCACCAATTTTGGCGAGTGAACCCATTTGTATCTTCCGCGCCCGGTTCATCAGCAAACCATAAAGGATGCTCCCAGCCATAGTTTAAACCAAATACTGCACCCATTGCTTTTTGTGTTTCATAAATAGGGCGTGTTCTAACTGGACGTCCAACTGCACGTTCTTCATTCGGGAAATGAATTGAGAAACGGTTAGCATATTGATCGCCAACTTTTGCTTTTGTAAATTTCTTATCTGCCCACGAACCAAAGCGAGACAAGTCCCAAGGGAACATATCAAGATGTGGTTCGCCAGTGACAATCCATTCTGCAGAGAGCTGCCCTAGTCCACCTGATTGTGAGAAGCCAGGAATAATACCATTACAACAAAAATAACCTTTAAGTTCAGGAACTGGCCCAAATAATGCGTTACTATCTGGAGACCAAATCATAGGTCCGTTGATTACACGCTTGATACCTGCTTGCCCAAGAGCTGGAAGACGGTCTATGGCACGCATCATATTATCTTCAATGCGCTCAATATCATCAGCAAAAAGTTCATGTCCAAAGTCTAATGGAGTGCCATTCTCTGCCCAAAAGCGAACATCTTTTTCATAAGCACCAACCAACAAACCCTGTCCTTCTTGGCGCAAATAATATTCACCATCACGGTCAGCCACAGAAGGAAGGCGCTCTGGCATCGCTTCAATTTCTGGCATGGTTTCGGTTACAAAGTATTGATGTTCTGTAGGAAGCAATGGCAAGTCAATTCCTGCCATCGCAGCTACTTCACGCCCCCAAAGCCCAGCCGCGTTAACAACAACTTCCGTTCGAATATCACTTTTAGGCGTGCGTACAATCCAAGTGCCGTCTGGTTGTTGCTCAGTTCCAGTTACGGGTGTAAAACGATGTATCTCTGCACCATTTTTCTTAGCGCCTGTTGCATAAGCATTTGTTACTCCCGATGGATCTACATTCCCGCCTGATGGTTCCCACATAATGCAGCGGATGCCATCGTAATTGACAAGAGGATGAAGCTTTTCTGCTTCATCGCGCGTGACTTCATAAAAGTCTAACCCGTAATACTTTGCCTTAGCAGCTTGCAATCGAAGTTGATGTTCACGTTCTTGGGTTTGCGCTAGATAAAGTGAACCAGGTTGGAATACGCCGCAACCCTGCCCTGTTACTTCCTCAAGCTCTTTATATAGATTCATTGTATAGTGCTGAATACGACTGATATTGTTATTATCATGGAGACCATGAATATTAGCGGCGGCGTGCCAAGTGCTGCCGGATGTGAGTTCATCTCGCTCTAATAAGATAACATCACTCCACCCTAGTTTTGTTAAATGATAGAGAATAGAACACCCAATCACGCCTCCACCGATAACCACTGCTTGTGCGTGCTGACGCATGTTTTTCTCCTGAAAAAATATTCTTAAATTGCCAACTTACAATCATTTGTGTGAACACTACGTCTTAGTAATAAATTCGTTAAGCGAATAATGCGAACAAATATGGCGTGGTTTTAATAGTCACTGAATAGCATACTGATCATCAAAACCCATCAGAACTTAGCTTATAATATATTTGAGTTGGTATGCTGAACTTAGTTGCCTTAAAGCTGCAAGGACTATAGAAGAGCGCCACTATGATTGATGAAATTTTATACCTAACTCCTGATGCCCTAGATGGCAAACAACAAAAGCCCGTCGATTACTCAACGATCAAGCCAACTGACCCAGCAATTATGATACCGAGTATAAACGAAGACGGCACACTTTACCCAATTGAAAAAATCAAAGCTCACATTGATGGCACTCATCACCTTGCCTTGTCAGTTTTTATCTTTGGCGGTGATGAACTGTTAATTCAACGACGCGCACATGGGAAATATCATTGTGGTGGGCAATGGGCTAACACTTGTTGTACACACCCTCATTTTGATGAAAATATAAAAACAGCAGCCCATCGCCAATTAACAGAAGAGCTTGGGTTTAGTGTTCCTTTAGATGAAAAGCTCATTGTTGAATATTCAGCTGATGTTGGCGGTGGACTTTGGGAGCGTGAACGCGTGCGCATGTTTAGTGCTGATGTGAACAAATCTGACATCAAAATAAACTTAAATTCAGAAGAAGTTTGCGAAGTGAAATGGGTAACGAGTGAAGAGCTAAAATTTGATATTACGCAAAACGCAGAAGCGTATACACCATGGTTCAGAATATACCTTAATCGCTTCCCTGATTTAAGTTTCTAAAATTTTACTGACATTTATCTTGATTATATAAAATAAAAATACCTTAATCTTATCATTATAGGATCAAGGAAGTTTTATGCATTACGCCCCAGCTACAGATAAGTGCCCTCTCCCCTTTTCTCCATTCAAGTCTTGTACCGTTCCTCGCCCAATTGGTTGGCTATCAACAATAAGTAAAGATGGTATCGATAACCTTGCACCTTATAGCCAATGGCAAAACTTAACTTTTGATCCGCACCTCGTGATGTTTGCAGCAAACCAATATCCAGATGGAAGACGAAAAGACACTGTGATTAACGCAGAAGAAACAGGTTGGTTTGTCTGAAATATGGCGACATTTGATTTAAAAGAAGCTGTAAATATCTCAGCAATGGCAGTTGAAAAAAATGTTGACGAGTTCCTTGAAGCTGGCGTCACTAAAGCAAAGAGTATCGATGCATCCGCTTCACGTGTTGCTGAAAGTCCGTGCCATTTTGAGTGTAAATACCTATCAACACATCGTCTGCTCGGAAATGGCTCTGTGGGCTGCGTTGATATTGTTTACGGCGAGGTTATTCGTATACACGTTGATGACAACTTCATCCTACCAAGTGGCAAGCTTGATATTCCAAAGATAAAGCCAATTGCCAGAATGGAGTACTATGATTACGCAGTCATTGAAGAAACATTTGAAATGCGAATTCCTGGTGCAAGCGGCGTTGCAGAAGACGGATTAGGAGGTAAATCATGACACCAAATAACACACCTCCTGTATATCTAGATTATCTTAATAGATATGACATTGAAGCTCTTGGGATTAGTGATGATGAAATCCTAAACTCAATTGAAAAAGCTTTAATTGCGCAAGGTCATGGTAAGACTGAAATTGAGCCTCGAACGCATATTCGCCCTCGCACTGACGTCGAAGGTCATTTTAATGTTTTACGCGGATGGATTGGTGATGAAATTGATAGCGCTGGCGTCAAAGTCGTGGGGGATTTTGTTCCAAACTATCAACAAAACCGGCCATCAGAATATGGAATCCTAACTCTTTTTGACCCTCACATGGGAGCACCTAAGGCGATTATTGATGCAACTGGTATTACGGAGATGCGTACAGGTGCAATCACTGCGTTAGGGGCTAAATATCTTGCTCCGAAAAACCCAAAAATTCTAGGGCATATCGGCGCTCGTGGAACGGCTTATTGGAATGTGCATTTGCTTTGTCATCTATTTGAATTTGAAGAAGCACGAATTCATTCACGTAGACCTGAAAGTAGAGAGGCATTTGCTGCTAAGCTTGAAGCTGATCTTGGGCGCAAAATTATAGTTACAGATAGTTGGCAGTCTTGCCTTGAGGATGCAAATATCATTGTGGAAGCTTCACGACTACCAGAGCTGGCACCATTGCTAAAGACGCAATGGATTAAACCAGGAAGCTTAGTTATCCCTTATGGCACGATGTCTGCTGTAGAAGATAACCTAACAGACATTATGAGCAAAGTTGTGATGGATGATTGGGGGCAAGCACATGGTATTTTTGGGGCGCTACGTGCTCACGTCGATAGTGGAAAACTTTCTGCTGAAACACTTCATGCCGAACTTGGGCAAATTGCAGCTGGCTTAAAATCAGGTCGTGAAAATGATGATGAAACAATTTTATTTTGGCATCGTGGCTTATCATTATCTGACATTGCCCTTGGTCATGCGATGTTAGAAAAAGCAAAATTGATGAATATCGGGCAAAGACTGAGGTTTTATTAATGCTAAACCTTGATGGCAGTCGGATTTCAATTGACGCATTTTGTCAGGCAGTTTTAAGTCCAGTCCCACTTAGAGTTAGTGATGCTGTGATTGGCAAAATTGAAATTGCTCATCAAGCAATTGAAAAATTTGCTATGGGGGATGATCCTGTTTATGGCCTTAACACTGGACTTGGTGGCAACCTTGACTACCGATTAAACCCAAAAAAAATCTCCGAATTTCAAATGCAAATTATAGAAGGTCGTGCTGTTGCTTGTGGTGAACCATTGCCTGAAAATACAGGAAGAGGTATTTTACTCTCAAGAATTATCTCTGCTTCAAAAGGCTATAGCGGAATCAGTGTTGAACTTTTTAAACACTTAATCGCTGTTTATGAAGCTGGTTTATCACCTGTTATTCCCGAATATGGTTCAATGGGTGATAGTGATCTTGTGCAAAACGCTCACTTCGCTTTGGCTATATTAGGAAAAGGTGAAGTGTGGTTTGAAGGTGAGATTGTCAGCACTTCACATATATTAAAAAAGCTGAAACTAAAGCCGCCCTCTTTAAAGCCCAAGGAAGGACTTGCGCTGGTCAGTCATTCGGGCCTGACTGTTGCCCTTACAGCAAACGCCATCATCGAAACTAAAATTTCACTTGAACTTGCAATGTCGACAATTGTCCTTTCCTATGAAGGTTATGGCGCAAATCAAAAGGTTCTTGATGATGAGATCAATCAATTGCGTAGCTCCCCTAAACAGTTAGAAACTGCGCGGTGGTTTCGCAAAAAACTTCAAGGCTCTGAACAAAATCCGAGACGCATTCAAGAAGCTCTTTCATTTAGAACAATGCCATCATTTGTGGTGCCGCTCAACACGCTCTAGGGCATGCAATTTCAGTTTGGGAAGATGAAGCAAACGGAGTGTCTGATAGTCCTGTGATATTTGAAAACTCATATATGGTTTCTACTGCCAACTTTCATACACCTGCATTAGCACTTGCAATTGAAGGTATTTCACTTGCTCTCTGCGGCGTTGCAAATGGTGGTGTTCAGCGGATGCAACGGGTTATGAACCCTGATTTATCAGGACTTCCAAAATATCTATCACCCATCGGAGGAGGTTCCGCTGGTTTTGTGCCTTCGCAAAAAACAGCATCGACCTTAAATACAGAAATTCGCCACGCCGCAATTCCGATAATATTTAACCCGTCACCTATCAGTGATGGAGTAGAAGATATGGCACCCAATACGCCATCTGCTGCTCGGAAGCTTTTAAAACAGCTACACCCATTTAATCTTCTGTTTGGGTTAGAAGCGTTAGTTGCTTGTCAGGCACTAGACTTACGCAAACCAAAACAAAAAGCCCGCTAACAACAAAACTCTATAAAGCTCTACGTTCACAGATAAAAATGCTGAATGAAGACCGACCTTTAGGGCAAGATATAGATACTGCGACGAAAATTTTAATTGCCGAAGTATCATCTATTTAAAAATTTTTCTTAGTTAGCCATAGCAACAAGAACTTCATCAAGCGACCGAATAGCCCCTGTTTGTAAATATTCCATTGCCTTGAGTGACGCCTCATGTGCCTCAATACTAGAGCCACCTACACAGTCCTCGACCACACGACAGAAGTAGTCACCTTGGTGTGCATCAACGAACGTATAATGCACACAAATATCCGTAAGAGCACCTACTAAGATTAGCGTGTCAACTTTCAATCCCCGTAAAAGAATTTCTAGATCACTTCCGTAAAAAGAAGAATATCTACGTTTAGGTATAAGATAATCATCTGGTCTGAAATCCATTTCTTTTACAGCAATCTCAGTGGCAGGATTATCATCTAAACAATGAATGTCCTCATCTCCATCCAATTCGCGGCCAAAATCACTTAGGTTTTTACGATGAATTTCCTGAATGAAGATAACAGGAATATCGCACTCACGTGCCTTATCGATTGCAACACGTACTTTTAACATACGCTCTTTAAAGCCTTCCATATTTGGAATGGAGCGCTCTATGCTATCGTCTATGAAAGTGCTTGCTTGAATATCAATAACGATTAAAGCAGCTTTTCCTTCTATGAGTTCTCTTTTTTCTACCACCTAGTCACGATGTCCGCTTTGAGATTTTATACACTTAATCAGATTTCTGGCACTTAGGTTCATTACGGCTAGGCAATCCGATTGCATCAAATGCTTCTTTGGTAAGCCCCAATGTCTGGTTTACGTTTTCTCTAATTCTTACAAGCTTTTTTACTAGGCTTCCATCATCGCGTTGAACAACTTCAGTCACAAAATTATTTGCTATGGCTTGCCTATTTTCATCTAGCTTAATAATTCCATTAGGGCCGGATAACTCAATATTACTCAAGCACTGTCTGAATTTTGACTGACTATTCGATAAATCACCACTCACTTCTTCCAAGCATGTGAGTGCTGCTGATGTAGCGTTATAATAACCAGTTGCTAAAATAGATGGAGCAACAAACCGCTCATCTGGTGGGAATGCACTTTTATAGTCTTTCAAATACACCTGCCAATTTTCATCCCCCCATGTATCGGCTTGAGGACCTGAAGACGGCATACCGACTATAATTTCTGCAATTTCTTTTGGCGCATTTAAAAGTGCACCATCAACAGTTATTGAGCTTCCAATAAATTCTGCCTTTCCACCCACATCGTTGTACTGGCGTACAAATTGAATGGCATCACTTCCACTGAGCCCTAAATAAATTGCATCAGCATCATCGTCTATATTTGCGATCGTTTTACTGTAATCTTTTTCGCCTAAAAGCAGCCAGTGGCGATTTAAAACTTCTCCTCCAGCGGCACAATATTCGTTTATAAACCCAAACACTTGCGCATGATTAAAAGCATAATCATTCGCGACAATAGCGACCTGATCATGTTTTTTTTGATTATAAACGTAATCACCCAAACCTACTGACCACTGTGAATTATCTGTATTAAACCGAAAGAAATTCTCAGATGGGGTCACATATGTTGCTTGGATAGCGCCTGAAATACCATTTATAAAAGTGGTTTGTGCATTTGCTTTTGAAAAATCCCTTATTGCAATGCCCTGCTCTGATGAAATTGGGCCAATAACGATATCGGCTTCCTCATCGATAAGTTTTTGTGCAGCTTTAACCGCACTTTCTGGCGTTGTATTTGTTGATTGAACAATCAGCTCAATTTTTTTACCACCAGCTTTTCCACCTGCTTTTTTCAAAGCAGTTTCAAGGCCACGAAGAGCATCTTCACCTAGGACTGTATATGAACCTTCAAGAGTAGCAAGAACACCTATTTTTATTGTATCCGTTGCATTCGCTGTGCCAACATTCGTTAATACTAAAACAGCAATTGAAGTCAGTAAGTTCTTATACATTCATAATTCCAATTCTTGAGCTTATTTGTATAGCTGACGTGAATCGGATTCTGACTGAATTACGAAATTAGAACAAGTGCTATTCTTCAAACCTGTTGATTATTATCTATCATATACAGATCTTAAGTTGAGCTAACCAAGAGGGTTAAAACAGGCAATTTGATCAGTATTTTTGCCAGTAAGAACCGGGCTTTGTTTTAAACATTCATCCGTCATATGTTGACATCGAGGATTAAAGGCACATCCGTCAGGTGGATTTAGCGGAGATGGTAATTCACCTGTCAGCATAATGCGTTGTTTCTTTTTATTCGGATTAGCAGAAGGTGTCGCAGACATTAAAGCCGCTGTGTAAGGGTGCTGGGCTTTTAAATAGTTTTTCAGCAGGACCATGTTCAACAACTTTTCCCAGATACATTACCATCAAATCATCTGCAATATGGCGTACAACAGAGAGGTCATGACTGATAAACAAGTAAGCTAGACCTAATTCATCTTGAAGAGCTGTTAGCAGGTTTAAAACTTGCGCCTGAATTGATAAATCTAGAGCTGATACTGGCTCATCTAAAACAAGTATTTTTGGATCAAGCATCAACGCACGCGCAATAGCAATGCGCTGTCTTTGACCTCCAGAGAACATATGCGGGTAACGCTCATAATGTTCTGGACGCAATCCAACGAGTTCCATTTTAGCTTTTGCAAGTTTTCGGCGTTCATTCTCATTCATTGAGGTGTTGAGCTGCAGTGGCTCTTCTAAGATCTTACCAATTTTATGGTGCGGATTAAGAGAGCCAAATGGATTTGGAATACAATCTGTATGGCTTTGCGCATTTCAACTAAGCCAGGCTCAGCCTTTTGACCTAATATTTCTAAATCACCGCTAGTTGCATTTTCCATCATTGTCACAACCCGTGCCAATGTAGATTTTCCACAACCAGACTCACCTACAACAGCAAGCGTTTTTCCAGCTTCAAGCGTGAAGCTTGCTCCATCCAATGCTTTTACGGTTCCTGGCTTTTTAAATAATCCCCCACCTACTTCGTAATGACGAGTAAGATTGTCTGCTTTGATTAATAATTCGCTCATTTAGCAGCACTCATTTTTGTTCGTTTAGCTTTACTTGAGCCAACTGGAAAATTACAAAGTGCTGAACCCATATTTGTGTTTTGTCTAGCTACGGTCTGATTACAAATGTCTTTAGCAAACTCGCAACGCGGGGCAAAAAGGCAGGCGGGTGGGCGATCAAATTGCCCTGGTACGACACCGGGAATTGAGGGTAATATTCTACCTGTTGCACGCTCAGGTAATGCCGATAATAATGCTGCGGTATAAGGATGATGTGGATTTGAAAAAAGACCCTTTACATGTTGCTCTTCTACCCTCTGTCCAGCGTATTGAACTTGAACCCGTTCAGCAGTTTCGGCAACTACTCCCATATCATGCGTGATTAGCACAAGCGCCATGCCATTAGTTTTTTGCAAGCCAATCAACAGTTCAAGAATTTGTACTTGAATAGTTACATCCAGTGCGGTTGTTGGTTCATCGGCAATCAATAGCTTTGGATTACATGATAAGGCCATAGCAATCATCACGCGTTGGCTCATACCACCAGAGAGTTGATGCGGGAAAGCGGACAATCGTTTTTCCGGAGCAGGAATGCCTACTTGGTCTAATAACTCAATCGTGCGTTGCCGCCGCTCACTACGGTTAAGTCCTAAGTGCTTTTTTAAGGTCTCTCCAATTTGAAAGCCAACCGTAAAACAAGGATTAAGACTGGACATGGGTTCTTGAAAAATCATTGCAATCTCTTTGCCAATAATTTTACGGCGCTCACTTTTGTCCATACCGAGCAAATCCACCCCATCAAAAGCATGTGATCTGCTGATACAGTTGCTGTCCATGGAAGCAACCCCATAAGTGCGAGCATGGAAACTGATTTTCCTGAACCAGACTCGCCTACGATGGATAAAATTTCGCCAGCATCGCAGGAGATATCAACACCATCTACAGCACGAAATTGACCACCAGCTGTTTGGAATTCAACGGTCAGGTTTTTAATATCCAGAAGTGCCATCACGACCTCTTTAACTTAGGGTCAAGCGCATCACGGAGACCGTCACCCATGAGGTTAATTGCCAGAACCGTAATCAAAATTGCAAGACCTGGGAACGTAACCACCCACCAAGCACGAAGTATAAACTCACGGGATTCTGCTAACATTGTTCCCCACTCAGGTGTTGGTGGCTGTGCACCCATTCCTAAAAAGCCAAGTGCCGCTGCATCAAGAATTGCATTTGAAAACGACAGAGTTGCCTACACAGTTACTGGGCCTAGGCAATTAGGTAAAACAGTTCTCGTCATTAAATAATAAGGCGAAGCACCAGCTACTTGTGCAGATGTGACATACTCACGATTAATCTCGTTTAAAACTGAGGCACGAGTAAGTCTTACGAAATGAGGTTGGAGGACAATCGCTATCGCAATCATGGCGTTTAGGAGCCCTGGCCCAAGAATTGCTACCAATACCAAAGCCAAAAGCAAGGATGGGAAAGCCAAAATGACATCCATAACTCGCATGATAATCGTATCAACTGCACCGCGATAATACCCCGCAATCAAACCAATTGAGACACCACCTGAAACAGCGAGCACTACAACTACAACTCCGATAATGAGAGAAAACTGCGCTCCATAAATAAGTCGAGAGAGCATATCTCGGCCGACAGGATCTGTACCAAGGATAAACTTCCAATTGCCCCCCTCTTCCCAAACTGGAGGTAAAAGCAAGGCATCTCGGTATTGTTCATTCGGAGCATGGGGAGCAATCAATGGGGCAAAAATTGCAATCAAGACCAGCGCTACAAAAACCCAAAGACCAATTACAGCACCGCGATTTTCACTAAAGTAAAACCAAAACTCTGAAAGCATACGCTTTCTAGTCTCGCGTTTTGTGCTCTTTAGGTCCATCTCTGTTTCTGTAAGACCTGTCATCAATGAGCCTTTAATTATGCCTAATTCTTGGGTTTATTAGACCATAAGTTAAGTCGACCAAAAGATTCACAACCATAACAATAGCAGCAATTAAAAGTAATCCGCTTTGTACCACTGGATAATCACGGCGGAAAATTGAATCAACCATCCACTTACCAATGCCAGGCCATGAAAAAATTGTTTCCGTAAGAATTGCACCTGCTAATAGTGTTCCAACCATCAAACCAATTACAGTAATGACAGGTATCATGGCGTTTCGTAATGCGTGAACACCAACGACTCTTCTACCGGACAAACCCTTTGCTTTTGCGGTTCTTACATAATCTTCGCCTAAGACTTCCAACATAGCAGAGCGTGTTTGCCTGGCTATTACGGCCAACGGAATAGTTGCTAATACGATTGATGGCAAAATGAGATGCCTAATTGCTGATGTGAATGCACCTTTTTGGCCAGAGATAAAGCTATCAATCAACATAAATCCTGTTACGTCTGGGAAATAATAAAGTAATGAAATGCGTCCTGAAACGGGCGTCCAACCGAGTGTTCCCGAAAATACAATAATCAGAAGCAAACCCCACCAAAAAATTGGCATTGAATAACCAATCAATGCTGTACCCATAATAGTTTGATCTAAAAATGATCCACGTTTACTGGCGGCGATAATCCCTGCAGGAATGCCAATACTTAAAGCCAAAATAATTGCGCAAAGGGAAAGTTCAACTGTTGCTGGGAAGCGAGCAAAAAACTCTTCTAAAACCGGTTGTTTGGTAACAAGAGAATTACCGAAATCACCAGATAATAAATTACCTAGGTATTCAAAATACTGCTCCCATATGGGGCGATCGTAACCAAATTGTTTTAATAATGCATCATAGCGTTCTTGAGTTAAACCCCGCTCACCAGCCATCAACAAAACAGGGTCACCCGGTAACACCCGAACAAACCCAAACGCAATTATGGTTATTCCAAGAAACGTCGGAATCAAAAGACCTAAGCGTTTAAGAAAAAATGCAAACATTATAAAATGTGATATCCAAAGGATGAATAGGCTCGGGCAATGTTAGTCCGAGCCAGTTTATTTATTCAGCGAGATCTACGCCTGTGAACCAGTGACCACCAAGAGGGTCAATTTTATAACCGGTTACTTTCTTAGACATAGGCATGAACACGACCGAGTGTGCCACGGTTGCCCAAGGAGCTTGCTCTTTAAAGATAACCTGAGCTTCTTCATACATTGCTGTACGCTTTGCTTGGTCAGGCTCTTGCTTGGCCTTTATAATCAAATCATCAAACGGCTGATGGCACCACTGTGCACGGTTTGAGCCGCCAACGCCTGAACAACCAAGCAGTACTGCGAGGAAGTTATCAGGATCGCCATTGTCACCTGTCCAACCTAGTAAAACTGCGCCATCACGATCTTCAGCTTTTGAAAGTTTGAGGTATTCCCCCCATTCGTAAGAAACAATTTCTACTTCAACACCAATCTTAGCAAAGTCAGCTTGCATAACCTCAGCCATACGACGCGCATTTGGATTGTATGGACGCGCAACTGGCATAGCCCAGATTTTCATCTTCAAGCCAGACACACCTTCTGCCTCAAGCATTGCTTTTGCAGCATCTGGATCGTAAGCATCATCTTTAATTGCATTGTTGTATGACCACATTGTCGGTGGGATTGGGTTCTTTGCAGCCTTACCTGCACCATCAAACACGGCATCCAAAATAGCTTGCTTGTTAATTGCCATATTAAGCGCTTTACGCACTTTAGGGTTATCATATGGCGCTACTTTTGTGTTGTAAGCCAAATAACCAACGTTCAAGCCTTCTTGCTCAAGCATATTGAGAGTATCATCAGCTTTCAAACCAGCAATATCAGCAGGATTTGGATATGGCGCCACATGACACTCACCCGCTTTAAGTTTTTGCGTACGAACTGAGTTATCCGTTGTGATCGCAAATACGAGATCATCAATTGGCTGCTTGCCAGCCCAATGGTTCGGATGTGCTTTATAGCGAATAACTGCATCTTTTTGATAAGCTACAAACTGAAATGGACCTGTGCCAATTGGTTGCTGATTCAGAAGACCTTGTGTTCCAGCAGCTTCCAGTTTGTCAGCATACTCTTTAGATACTATCGAAGCAAAATCCATTGCCATATTTGCAATAATTGGTGTTTCTGGACGGTTAAGCATGAACTTAACAGTCAAATCATTAACTTTAACAATATCTTTGATTAAAGCAGGCATATCCATACTGTTGAAGTATTCCCAAGAAGCACCTTCTACATATGAATTCCAAGGATTAGCTTCATCACGCTGACGGTCAAATGAGAATAAAACATCATCTGCATTAAAATCACGAGTTGGCGTGAAAAAGTCTGTTGAGTGAAACTTTACACCTGAACGTAGTTTGAAAGTAATTTCCAAGCCATCGCTAGATACTTCCCAACTTTCAGCAAGACCAGGATTTACTTTAGTCGTGCCAATTTCAAATTCTACAAGACGGTTATATACAGTTTTTGACGAAGCATCGAAAGTTGTACCAGCAGTATAAAGTGCTGTGTCGAACCCTTCTGGTGAACCTTCTGAACAATAAACAAGTGTTTTTGCCTGTGAAGCATTTACCGGCATCATAGCCGTCGACATTGTTAGAGCTGCCGCAAAGCTAGCTACTGTAAGTGCATTTTTTTAAGCATTATTTCTTCTCCCTATCGATTCAATAACAAATTAAAATTTTACCTTTATGCGTTCCCATGCTGATAGGTGACCATAATTAATTGTGTTTGTCACGGGTATATATGAAGATAAATTTTTGAACCCCGAAAAGGCAGTGTTCATTGTTATTTCAATAAATATAGTTTTTATAAATCTTAAACATCGTCTAATGATGTTAGAAACCTTTGTATCTCACGTTAATTATATCGGATGAAAAATGGCTCAAAACATAACTAAAAACGTCAAAGAAATGGTTGCGGAAGCAAATCAAGAAATTACAACTGTTTCAATTCAAGATGTCACGAAACTCGTTGATAGTGATCAACACGTAATCGTAGATTTACGGGACATTCGTGAGTTAAAACGTTCTGGAAAAATCCCTGGCGCTTTTTCATGCCCGCGTGGAATGCTCGAGTTTTGGATTGATCCAGCAAGCCCTTATCATAAAGAGATATTCAACCAAGATAAGACCTATGTGTTTTATTGTGCGAGTGCGTGGCGTTCTGCTTTGGCTGCGAAAGCTGCACAAGACATGGGGTTAAGACCGGTGTCGCATATTGAAGGTGGATTTACAGCGTGGGAAAAATCTGGAGCAGCGATTGAAGAGGTAAAATAACGTATTCAAAAAAGCTTATGCATATCTTTTAATTTAGTAGATCCAACAGCATCTATTATATTTGCACGTAGTTTCCTCATACCACCTAACCATCTGTCATAATCAGCAGTTTTATTCTGCATAAACTGCTCAACTTCAGGGTGAGGTAAAATCAAGAATTGTTCTTTTTGCACGCCTTCAAGAATATTGGGTGAAAATATTGCTGGATTATTATCGCGTCGTTGCAATAGCAGGCTACCTGTATTTGAAACTAAGATAGCACCAGCAATAGAAATCATACCTAATTACCTGTCCAATTTATATAAAGTTCACAATCAAAGTCGCGCTTAATATAATTGCAATCCATAGAACCATTGCACCAGTAGGCCACACTCTGGCCATACGCCCTTCTGGTCCGTGAGAATTATGAAGTGTTTTAACAAGCTTAGCTACCTTGCGTGATGCGAACCAAGTTCCAAACAACCACATGCCCGATATAATATTTCTAAGCTTAGTAATTATTCTTGGTAAGAAGCGACGATAGATGACATCTGTATCAAGATTAACCGAGCGCAATTCAGGTGGATAGATACCTGTGCGCATCAAAACTGTGAATGCTAGCGCAGAGAACATAAGAAGTTGTAACTGTGTAATAACATGCGTGGTTGTATAAGGAACGTAATTAACGTCATACGGTAAAAGCGCATAGAGTGGATCAGGATAGACACCAATTGCAATACAAAGGAATGCAGTTATTCCCATTGCAAATAGCATATGAGTTGGCGCTTCCTTTGGCCGTAAGCCGCTGTCATGTGCAAAAAATGCGAAGTAAGGAATTTTGATGCCGGAATGGTGAAATACGCCTGCGGAAGCAAATAGTAAAATACCCCAAACGATATAATATCCTTCGTGTGCTGCATCAGACAAAATAAGAGACTTGGTTACAAATCCTGAGAATAGAGGGAAAGCGGAAATAGAAGCAGCTCCCACAACACAGAATATCATAGTCAGTGGCATCGTTTTATATAGCCCACCCAATTCTGAACCTTTTGCAGTGCCTGTTCTAAACAGCACTGCGCCAACACTCATAAATAAGAGTGATTTATATAGAATATGAGCGAATGCATGAGCTGCTGTGCCATTGAGTGCAAGTTCAGTACCAATACCTATACCCACAACCATAAAGCCTAATTGGTTATTCAGTGAATAGGCCAAAACACGTCGGAGGTCATTTTCAATCACCGCAAAGAAAATTGGAAATAGCGTCATCACTGCACCAATATAGATGAGTATTTCGGTACTCGGAAAGCTTCTCGCCAATGCGTAAACGGCGAGCTTTGTGGTAAAAGATGAAAGAATAACCGTGCCAGTAATCGTTGCTGCTGGGTAAGCATCTTGAACCCAATTGTGCAAGAGTGGGAATGCACATTTAATTCCGAAAGCTAAGAAAATGAGCCAAGTAGCAAGGCTACCAAGCGTCATTTTATCAAAAGCGATTGAACCTGTTTCGCGGTAAAGTAAAACCGTACCGCCTAGTAGAATAACACCTGACGCAATTTGCATGATTAGATAGCGCATACCTGTATGATACGCGCCTTCAGTACGACGTGCCCAAATGAGGAAGACGGATGTAATTGCAGTCCCTTCCCAATAAATGAAGAGCGTCACAAGATCTCCTGCAAAGACCGCACCAATGGCAGAGCCAACGTAAGCCAATGCTGCTATTTGTTGTATGCTGTCTTTCACATGAAGTGCATAGAGATTCCCTAAAAAACTAGCCAGACAGAATACTAACCCAAAAATGACAGATAACTTATCTACTCGCATCATCTCTAGTGTGAGACCTGCAAGCTCTACCTCTCCACCAACACCATGCGGAAGGTCATAAATATAAAGCCCAGCAACAATTGGCGTAAGTAATAAAAGCGCAGAACGGAATATTCCTTGCGGTAGGAATGCTACGATGCCAGCGGCAATAAGGAAGAAAAAAGCAGGCGGAAAAACATCAATCATTGATTGTCTCCTTGCTTAAATTTGCTTCAGGATGTTCTTCAGATTCAACATCGTTTGGCGCGTAGTAAGTTTCATCCCGCATCAAGAATAAGCGCATGCCTCTTGCGCAAATCACAAGCAATGCACACATGGCAAATCCGTAAATTGCGTAAAAACCTGGAACGTCTTCAATATCCATATAGGTTTTTTTCTTGTAGAAAAAATCTGCTATAAAAAGCACAAAACATGTAAAATATAATCCATAAACAATCCTCTCAACATTTTTCATATTGTCGAGCCATAAGAGTTTACGACCGAGGAGAGGTAATTTTTCTGGATCATCTTTTTTATTAGAAGCCATTACTTCACCTCAACAATTGGCATTAGGAAGGTTTGGATGTCACCCGCATATAAAAATAAAATGATACATCCAATTGCGGTAAATACAGGCGGCGCTACACACCAAAACGGTGCTTCTTTTATACCTATTTCAGCGTTGTTTTTCTCATCAGTCAGGAAAAACCCCTTTGCAACAATTGGCAATAGATAAGCAACATTCAACAATGAACTTATCATAAGCACAGCAATCATTATCAATTGCCCTGTATCAGCCGCCGCAACCATTAATTGCCACTTACTCCATGAGCCCCCTAAAGGTGGAAGGCCTATAATTGAGAGCGCGCCAATTAAAAATGCACCATATGTAAATGGCATGACACGCCCTAAGCCTGTCATCTGTTTAATCTCAGTTTTATGGGTCGCAACATAAATTGCGCCTGCACACATAAAGAGCGTAATCTTTCCAAAAGCGTGCATGGCAATATGAAGTCCACCACCGAGTGCACCCATCGAAGTAGCAAGCGCCATACCGAGCGTTATGTACGAAAGCTGGCTTACCGTGGAATAAGCTAGTCGCGCTTTTAAATTATCTTTTGTCATCGCAACAATTGAAGCCGCAAGAATTGAGAATGCTGCTAGCCACATCAACCATTCAGAAGCGTTGGTTTCGCTTAAGAAATCGATACCAAAGATATAAATACCAACTTTTAAAATAGTGAAAACACCTGCCTTTACAACAGCTACTGCATGAAGCAATGCTGATACTGGCGTTGGTGCGACCATCGCGGCTGGTAGCCATTTATGAAACGGCATTAAAGCTGCTTTGCCAATGCCAAATGCATAGAGTGCCAGCAGTATCGCTGCCAAACCTGCTCCTAATTCTTTATCATGCAATATACCACCTTGTGTAAAATCAAGCGTACCTGCAATAACATATGTCCAGACAATAGCGACAAGTTGCAAACCAATAGACGTACCAAGCAAAGTACCTACATAAATACGTGCGCCACGTTTTGCTTCTTGTGTACCTTTATGAGCTACTAATGGATAAGTCGCGATAGTAAGAACTTCATAAAAGATAAATAGCGAGAACATATTAGCTGAAAAAGCTATACCTAAGGTTGCAGAAATTGAGAAACAGAACGCCGCATAAAACCGAGCATGGTTATCTTCTTTATTGCCACGCATATAACCAATTGCGTAGAGGTGAACCACAACCCAAAGTCCTGATGCAATCAATGCAAAGAGTAATCCTAATGGTTCAATATGAAAGGCAATATCCAAGCCTGGCATAATTGAAAACAGCGTGAAAGTTTCCGTAGGCGTGCCGCCGTTATTTATAAGGATGCTTAAAACGCAACCGAATGTAGCAATTGCAGCAATAAGCGTAAGGCCATCACGCAAATTAGGACGCTCATTCCCATGTAAAAGATTACTAATGCAAGCTAATACTGGAATGGCCATAGACATTAAAATGGCTGTGTTTGTATCCATCATTGCGCCCCTCCACCAAGAAGGCTATTTACTGCAACGGATGCAGAGGTCAACGTGATGTCCGTATTCAATCCAAAGTAAATACAAGCTAGTGCCATAATCCACATGGGAATCAACATGGTCATAGGAACTTCTTTTATGACAATACTTTCGTCTGGTTCGTTCATATAAAGCACTTCAACAGTTTTCCATACGTAGACCACAGCTAAGAGTGAAGACAGAACGATCAGCATTGCTAACCACCAAAGGTCTGCTTCAAGTGCGGCATCAATCAGCAGCCATTTTGAAATAAAGCCAGCTGTACCTGGTACGCCAATTAAGCTTAAACCACCAACTACAAATGCAGCGCATGTCCATGGCATTTGCTTACCAAGGCCATTAAGGTTTTTTATAAAACTACTTCCTTTGCGCATTACAAATGCGCCAACAACCATGAACAAAACAGCCTTCGTAATACCATGATTAAACAAATGAATGATTGTAGCGGAGAGACTGATTTTTGTAGCTAATCCAATACCTAAAATCATGTAACCAACTTGAGCGACTGATGAATAAGCAAGTAAGCGTTTTAGGTCTGCTTGAAAGGCTGCAATAAGAGAGGCAGCGAACATTGCCAGAATTGCTAACGGCATAATAATCCATGTTAGCGTGTGTAATTCAAATACAAACTCTGGCTGGAAAATAGAGAACATAAATCTGAGCAAAATGTAGATTGCAGCTTTGGTTGCGGTTGCGGCCAAAAACACTGTCACGACAGAAGGTGCATAAGTGTAAGCACTCGGCAACCATAGATGAAGTGGATAAATAGCGGCCTTTAAACCCATGCCAACAACGATAAAAGCACAGCCTGCCTGAACCGTTCGGTTATCACCCATATCAGCGAGACGCACTGCAAGATCGGCCATGTTAAGGGTACCGGTTGCAATGTATAAAAAGCCAATCCCTATCACAAAGAAAGTTGCACCAATCGTACCAAGGATGAGGTAATCATAGGCTGAGGTAAGTGCGCGCTTATCTCGTTCTGCACCCATGGCAATCAACACATAAGTTGAGAGTGACGAGATTTCTAAAAATACAAAAACATTAAACGCATCACCTGTTACAACAACCCCAAGTAACCCAGTGAAACACAATAAATAACAGCAGTAGAACAGCGTGTGGCTTACTTTTTTAATCTCATGTGCCACGCTTTGACGCGCATAAGGGAGGATAACCGTACTAATTCCTGAAATTAACAGAAGAACAAACGCATTGGCTGCATCGACGCGATATTCAATCCCTAAAGGTGGTACCCATCCGCCAAGATGATACGACAAGACATCGCCATCAATTACTTGCAAAAGCATATGGGCAGAAAATAAGAACGAAACCAAGCTGGCTATAAACGCAAGCAACCAAGCAATGTGCCTATTACCAAATAAGACACATAATGGAGCAGCAATCATCGGAACTACAATTGTTAACAATGGAAGCTGATCGATAATACTCAATGACGGGATAATAGATGCACTTGCCATCAAGCACGACCTCCCATGGAAGAACCCTCAGTTGAATTTTCTTCAAGCTGTAATTTGCTCTCAATTTCTAGAATTTCATCTTCTTCAATTGTTCCAAATTCTTCACGAATACGGACGATCAAAGCAAGTCCTAGCGAGGTTGTTGCGATGCCAACAACAATAGCAGTTAGAATAAGCACATGCGGCAATGGATTTGAATAGATAACGTTTGGATCAATGTTCATATCGACAGGAAAGATAGGAGCAGTACCGCCTTCAACCTTACCAATTGAAATATAGAACATGAAAACGGAGACTTGAAATACATTCAAGCCAACTATTTTCTTAATGTAGTTACCACGTGCAACAACGATGTAAAAACCAATCATCATCAAAACAATGAAAAGCCAGTAATTTAGGTGCCCGAGAATAAATTCCATGGTCATTGGTCTACCATTCCTCATCACTAATAACAGGAGGGCGGGCAGCAAATGCATAGTAGATTGCAACCATAACTGCAGCAACCGTTACACCTACACCGAGTTCAACAATTAAAATTCCCCAATGTTGACCGTGTTCTGGATGGTCTGGCGTAAACGCGCTGTAATTTAAATAGGTTGCACCCAACATAAGACTGTAAACGCCGGTGCCTGCATAAATCAGCACACCTAATGCTGCTAATTTATGCACGAGCCATGGAGGGAAAACTTGTTTCACTTTCGACAATCCAAAAACGATACCAAATAAAATGAACGCAACCGCAAAAATCACACCTGCTTGAAAGCCGCCACCTGGTGAATAATCACCATGAAATTGAACATAAAGTGCAAACAAAATAATCGGCCCAACTAAGAGCTTAGTTATGACTCGTAAAAGAAGGTGGTGCCGCATTATTCTGCCCCCTCTTCGTCTTTGCGCCTACGTCTTGCAAGATTACCAATTAACATCAACACACCAACACATGCTGTAAACACAACAACGGTCTCACCCAAAGTGTCATAACCTCTATAACTTGCCAAAATAGCAGTAACAACATTTGGAACACCAATGTCAGATGGACTTTGTTTAAGGTATTCTGTCGCTAAGTGTAATTGTGCAGGTGAAGTAGCAGAGCCAAAATCCGGCATATCCAAAGTACCATAAATCAAAACTGCGCCGGTAATCATCACAACAGCCAGAGGAATAAAAGAAAAATCTCTTGGCATTTTTTCATTGCGAGCGGTTAAAGCCATTGTGCCAAGCATTAGAACAGTTGATATACCTGCGCCAACTGCAGCTTCAGTAAAGGCCACATCAACTGCATCTAACGTTACAAATAACAAAGCACAAAGAAGGCTGAAAACACCTGAAAGCATTACAACAGCAAAAAGGTGACGCATCTTAAGAATGGCGACGGCAGTCACCACTAACATGGAAAAAAGAACTAAGTTAATAAACAATTCCATTAAAGTTTTCCCTTCAATGGCGAGCGTTTTTTCTTTTTAATTTTTTTAGTTTCTTTATCAACAATCAGCTTTGGCTTTCGGAACGCATCTGCACCTTTTGGTAAAAATCCAGACACCAAAGCTGCATTGGCAACCGCATGGGTTGCTGTCGGGCCTGTAATAAACAAAAAGATACCGATGATAATGAGCTTAACAGTGACAAGCGTAAAGCCACCCTGCATGCACATTCCAAGGGTTAATAAAAGCATTCCAGCAGAATCTGCAACTGATACAGCATGAACACGTGACCAAAAATCGGGAAACCGTAACGTGCCCACTGCCCCGATTAACATGAATGCACTTCCCAAAAGGATAGCAACCCAACTAGCAACCTCTACAATCATATCAAGTGCGCTCATGATTTAGCTCCTTGATCTTTTAATCTTCCGTTTGCTGTCGGCGTACCACGAGGTGTTGGAGATGTATCCCCGATTGCGCGGTAGCGGAAATACTTAAGAATAGCGATTGTTCCAACAAAATTAATAAGAGCATAAAGTAACGCAATATCTAGAAAATCAGGACGCCCTGTTAAGAAACCAAGAATGCCAATGAAGAGCACAGTGTATGTGCCAAATGCATTCCCAGCCAAAACACGGTCATATAATGTTGGCCCCGCGTAAAGTCTAATGAGGACAATAATCATACCGACAAAAAGCGCGATTGCAGCAACAGCGAACATTATTGGCTCCCCCCAGCATTCTCAGTTTCTATGGCTGATACTCTAGAATCCATATCAGCAAGTGCAGCCATATCACTATTATCAAACTCCAGGGCATGAACAATGAAGATATCGTCTTCAGATTCGACTGTGATTGTGCCTGGCGTTAGAGTTATTGAATTGGCAAAGACAACTTGAGCAATTTCACTTTTTTGTGTCACAGGTACTTCAAACATCTTTTGTTGGTCAGGAATTTTTCCAGATAAAATTACCTTAGTTACAGCCCAGTTTGACTTAGCAATTTCAATCAGGAGCCAACCCAAGTATTTGAGAGTTGCAAATATGCCAATATCATAACCGAGCTTATGTCCATCAACCTTATCCATACGGTTGAGAATAAAGACCGTAAGTAACACAGAAAGAGCTCCGAATATTAAAATAAGCGGCTTATAAAGGCCAGACATCAGCAACCATAAGACTGCTAGCCCCAGCAATGCTATAATACCTCTAATCATGAATATTCTCGAATAATGAATGTTAACTTTAATAGTAACAAGAGACATATATTTTTCAAGGTATAGAAAGCGACAATCAACAGATCGCGAGCTCAAACTTTGCAAATTCCTGCTTTAAGAGAGTAGCCGTCTCGTTAGCGCCATCTATTTGCAAAGCAACCGACTGCTTAGGAAGCTCAGCAGCCTTATCAACGGCGTTAGCCAAGCTCATCGGTGACAATCGCTCTGGCTCAAGCATAACTGCGATACTATTTGCGTCCATAATTTCGCTGCGTCTTAACTGCTCAGTTTCTCGACCACCTGTATAAGGATAAAGAACACAGGCACATCCAGAGCGAAGGACATCACCTACTGTGTTATAACCAGCATGTGAAACTGATACTTTTATCTGGCGCATTAGATTTGCAAGGTCCGGAATGTACCTTACAATTTTCATCCCTTCAGGACATTGGGTTTTTAATAGTTCAAAATCATCTTCGGATACTTCTGTTCCTGCGGATACAATCCAGTTGCGTGGAAATAATTGGGAGTACTGCATTGCTTCTAATGCTGTACGGGTTAAATTTTGACCGAAGGCTCCACCGCCAACGGTTACGAGTACATCGCATTGGAAATTATCTGAAGCTTCTGTATTAGTTTCTTCTGGTATGACCAATCCAGTATATCTAATTTTTTCAAAAAAGCTTTTGGCACCTTGTAGTGTCTCTTCTATGCGAATTAAATTTTTATCACCATGAACAAGAATTAAATCAAAATACTTTGCTACCAGTTCAATAGATTCTTCTACGCGTTTTTCTTTACGACCTTCCTGCATGATATCGCGAATTGAAGCGACGATCATAGGTGATTTGCATGATGACTTTGCTTTTTCAAGAAGTGGTAAAAGTTCAAACCGCATTTGCCGACGTCCAAATGGATATGCCTCCGTCATTAAAATATCAGGGCTAACTTCATCATAAATTTTCAAAAGCTCATCACATCTTATGCGCTTGTCATTATCGCTAAAAATAGAACCATCTGCATGAAGTAATTGTGAAAAAGATGCATCACTGGTTTTCACTGGTGTTAAGTGGTGAACTTGCATCCCAGAAAAATCAAAACCGGGTATTTTTGTACCACCCCAACTTAAGTGAACTTTATACCCCTGCCTCACCAAACCACGTGCAATTCTGCTAGCACGATAAACATGACCCACGCCCCATAAGTGTTGGACGTAAAACAATACAGACTGCATTACCCGGTCACTTTCAAACTCTTGTTTAGGAGCGAGACTATGTCCCCAATCGTTTGTTTATGTGAAAAATAAGTTCGGACTTTTTCTTCACCAAGCTTGCCCATTTCAATTCTTAGTTTGGGGTTTTTAGAGAGTAACTCAATAGCCTTGGTCAAGTCGCTTACGTTATCAGGTTGAATCAATATACCATTACTATCATTTTGAATTAACTCAGGAATTCCTGAGATGCTTGTTGAAATAACAGCCATCCCCTGGCTTTGAGCTTCAACAATAACATTTGGCAACCCATCTCGATCACCTGTCTCATCTATTCTACTTGGCAAGATAAATAAATCAGACTTTTTGTAAGTTTCTAAAACTTCAGATTGTGGGAGTGCGCCTTTAAAATTACATTGATCAGCAATGCCTAAGTTTAACGCAAGTGCTTCCAAATCTTTTTTCAACGGACCGCCGCCGATGTGTGTCCATTGCCAGTAAAAATCATCGGGTAAATTTGCTAAAGCCTGTAGCAAACTATCGATGCCTTTTTTAGCAACTGCGCGTCCAACGGTTACTAATTTTACAGTCTTAACTTTAGTACTACCATCATTCTTAGAAGGTGCCATTTTTGATGGCGGAAAACGAGATAAATCTAATCCATGATAGACTAAATGAACGCGCCCAGCAGGTGCTAAAGTCTTCAAATAATCAGCACCACCTTCCGTACAGGTTACGAGCCAATCACAGTCTTCAAGCTTTTCTCGCATCTCCCATTCAGGTGAAGTCCAGATATCTTTTGCGTGTGCTGAAATAGAAAATGACTTACCAGATATAAGCGCTGCATATCTTGCAACGGAACATGGCGTATGAAGAAAATGCGCATAAATATGATCACAATCACCTGCATATTCATGCGCCAAAACCATTGCCTGCCCCCAGCGCCTGATACGGTTCGCAGAAGGGTCGCGCATAAAGTCTTTGAAAAAAATTGGTATCGTCTTCCAAAACCCAAGCTTAAAAGTACAGTTTATTTTTGCCCACCAAACACGAAATATCTCCTGATAAATGTACTCAGGTAAATAATGCTTAGGGGCTTTTATTTCTCCATGAACAGGATCTGTATGTTTGTCAGTTGGGTGACGCAGAGATATAATAGACAGTTCAAAACCTGCTCGTTCAAGCTCAAGAATTTCTTTAGAAATGAAAGTTTCAGAGAGGCGTGGGTAGCCTTTTAATACGACAGCAATTCTTTTTTTCGAAGACAATTGTTAAGCCCTTTGCGGCTCTAAAATCTTTTCTACTTCTGCAGAAATTGATTTCTGGCCTTCTGATATCTTTTGAACTTCAACACAAATATTATCTAATCCAGCTAGGTCACCTTTAGCTACTTTCTTTGAAGGTAACTCGAGATTTGGTAAATTACGAAGGGCTTCGGCCATGACAGAAGGAATAGCTGCTTCTTCTGGTGTAAGCATAGAGCTTAGACCAATTTCACTTGCGCGCTTTGCACGAATATATTGCTCTTGCCTTGGTTTTGTTCTCGGTACAAACAGCGCTTTTTTATCAAATGATAGAACTTCACAAAAGGTATTGTATCCACACATTCCAACTAGCGCTACCGCATTTTGCATTAAGACTTCCATTCGACTTTCAAAATCGATCACAGTCACATTTGCAAGACTTGAAGCACGTAATCTTAACCGTTCACGACTATCGGATTTCATAAACGGCCCAAGGATCATAACAGTAGGAAAGTCTATTTGTGGATCATGCTCGCGGGCCGATAAAACCTGCTCCATGATTGCAATCCCATCACCACCGCCACCAGCTGTAACTAAAATATATTTATCCGGAAGCGAATGCCCCTCTGTTGAAGGATGAGACTGACTTTCTCGATCTAAAAAGCCAACATAGGTAAGTTTTTTTGTTAGGCTTTCTTGCACTTCCAAACCTTCTAACGGATTCCAAAAATGTTCTGGACCATAAATCCATGCTGCATCGTAATAATTATTAATTTTCTTCAGCATATTTTGCTTCGCCCATTCTTCCTTGAGCAACTCTGGGCTATCCATAACATCACGAAGACCAATGACCGTATGTGTCTTGGTTTCTTTAAACATCGCTAATGTTGGCTCTAATTCCCCCTTAAGACCCATTGGCTCTTTATCAACGATGAAAATATTAGGATTGAACGCCTCAGCTGTACGCTGAATGATGAGCTTGCGCATCTCAAGAATTTCTTCAATATCGATATATTCACCAATTGAATCATACTCACCATTATAGAGTTTGATCACAGAGGGAATTTTCACAAAATCAACTCGAGCTTTAAAATCAAAAGCACCTGCAATTTGGGAGCCAGAAATAATCAATATACTAACGCCCTTAAATTGCTCTACGATAGAATGAGCAATCGTGCGACAACGACGAAGATGTCCTAGTCCGAATGTATCGTGGCTGTACATAAGAATACGAGTATGATCGAGGCGTTTAATTTCCAACTTACTTAAATCCGTACCTTATTAAGACGAGTATCCATAGAAGAATGACTAATGCTGAAATTAAATAAAATATACGCATTTAACAAGCTTGAAATAGAATTATATTGTAAAGTGATTTGCCACTTACTGGATACTTAATGTTACAAAACAAAAACATAGCTTTTTACGCACCTATCAAACCGCCAGATCATCATATTCCATCTGGTGATCGGCTAATTGCGCAGAATATTCTTAAAGCATTAGAAATAACAGGCTCAAAGGTAGAACTTGCCTCACGATATATTGCGTACTCCAAGAGACATGATGTTAGCAGGCTAGAAGAAAGAAAAAGTGGCGCTCTTTGCGAGGCAGAAATACTGATCGCCCGTTATAAAACTTTGCCTAAAAGATCGCGCCCTGAAATTTGGGTGACTTATCATCCCTATTGTAAGGCACCTGATTGGATTGGGAGCAAAGTATCTAAAGCATTAGATATTCCTTATGTAACAATTGAAGCGGCCAAAACAGGACAAGGTGGAACAGAAGACCTTTGGAAACCTTGGCGTGAAGAAGCACAAATTGGCATAAAAGCAGCAGACCTACACTTAGTTTTCAAGCCTTCCGATTGGGAGTATTTATCAACCCTTTTAGGAACAAAGGAAAAATTGCTAAAGCTAAATCCCTTCATTGACGCTGAGAATATTGAGCTTGCACAGCCGATGAAGCTTCCAGAACACTGGAACAAAGAAACACCAATTTTGATCACTACTGGTATGATGCGCAAAGGCAAGAAAGTGAAAAACTTCCATATATTGGCTGATACACTTTCTGGGTTAAATGAGGATTTTAACTTGATAGTCGTTGGCGGTGGTCCAGAAGAGCAAGAAATCAGAGATGCTTTCTCGAAAATTAATAAGCACCACATTCATTGGACTGGTTTAATTGACCATTCACAAGTACTAAGCTGGATGCGCAGCAGTGATGTCTTTATCTGGCCAGGATGGAAAGAACCCATTGGCATGGTTTATCTTGAAGCCCAATTGCAAGAACTACCAATTATTGCGTATCACAGTATGGGTGTCCCACTTGTTGTTGAACACAATCAAACAGGTCTTCTTGCAACCGATGGTGATATCATTGCGTTGCGAGATAATGTAAAATGCCTGCTGATCGACGCTAAGTTTCGCAGAGATATGGGCATCAATGGTCGAAAAAAAGCTTTAACCGAACATGGTATTCAGGCTGCAGCTACTCGATTAGCTGAAACTTTATCGCCGCTTCTGAAACCTTAAGTTAGCCATATGGATCCGCAGCATCACGTAAACCATCGCCAAAGAAATTAAAGGCTAGAATGATTAAAATTACTGGGATTACTGGGTAAATTAGCCAAGGCGTTAATGCTACCACACCTATATTTTGTGCATCATTAAGCAAGATACCCCAACTAACAGTTGGCGCTCTCAAACCTAACCCTAGAAATGAAAGTGCTGTCTCACCTAATATCATTGTTGGAATTGTAATTGTTGCAGATGCAATAAGATGACTCATAAATCCTGGTACTAAATGCAAGCCAATAGTACGTTTTGGGTTTGCTCCCATTAGGCGAGCAGCAAGTACATAGTCTTCTTCTCGTAAGGATAGTAATTTTGAGCGCACAGCTCTTGCAAGCCCGGTCCAATCTATAAGCCCGAGTATAATCGTGATGGCAAAGTAGACGGTTACTTGGCTCCAATTACTTGGCATTATCGCAACTAAGGTTAGCCAGAGCGGTAATGTTGGAAGCGATTGCACGACCTCAATCATACGCTGGGCAATAACATCAACCCATCCACCATAGTAACCTGCTAGGCCACCGATTATAATGCCAAGACTAAAGCTTATTGCGATACCGATAAGACCGATAGTTAAAGAGATACGCGCACCATAAATTATACGGCTTAGCATATCGCGACCTAAGGTATCTGATCCTAGCAAATACACTGGCTCTTCTACATTGGCGCACATGAAATGATTGTCAGCGTCAAACAGACCCCAAAATTTATAAGTATCACCCGAACAGAAAAAATTTAGTTTTATAATTCTATCTGTATTTGGCGTATAAATTCGCTGCATTTTTTCCAGATCGAGTTCTTTTTCATAGCCATAAACAAATGGGCCAATGAACTCACCTTTATGAAACAAGTTTACTTCATGCGGCGGTGCTAGTGTGTAATTTGAATTTCGAGATTCCACTGAATAAGGCGCTAGAAACTCAGCAAAAACTGTCATCAAATACATTAGTGCTAAGAAAATTCCACTGGCAACCGCAAGCTTATGACGTTTAAACTTCCACCAGATAAGTTGTCTTTGAGGGGCTAAATATATAGCTTCTTGCTCTGGTGTTAAAACCTCAATTGATTTTGGATCAAACGGTTCTTCATTTACATAATGAGAATTGCTCATCGGCTCACACCTCCCTGCAAACGAATTCTTGGGTCAAGGAATGCAAGCGCAATATCTGAAATTAGAACACCTATAACTGTTAGAAAACCTAGTAACATTAAAAAAGAGCCCGCTAGATACATGTCTTGACTTTGCAGTGCTTGAATTAGAATTGGACCTGTTGTCTCCAAAGACAATACGATTGCAACAATCTCTGCACCTGAAATCACTGTTGGTAAAATTCCGCCAATATCAGCAATGAAGAAGTTAAGTGACATTCTAAATGGGTACTTCATCAACCCGCGAAACTCTGGCATACCCTTTGCTCTGGCAGTTGTTACATAAGGCTTGCGCAACTCATCTAACAGGTTGGCTCTAACCCGCCTTATCATGGCTGCTGTTCCAGAAGTACCGATGACGATTACTGGTATCCAAAGATGTTCAAGAACTGACACAAACTTTGCCCAGCTAAATGGCTGCCCTACAAATTCAGGGTCTATAAGGCCGCCAATGGTTGTTCCAAACCATTCGTTTGCTAGGAACATCATAATTAATGCAAGTAAGAAATTTGGTATTGCTAATCCTAACAGTCCCAAGAATGTTAAACCGTAATCACCCCAACTATATTGATGCGTTGCTGAGTAAATACCAATTGGAAATGCTATCAACCAAGTGAAAATGACAGTGACAAACGTAACTATAATTGTGAACAGCAACCGATCACCGATTACCTCCCTTACAGGAAGCTCATATTCAAAAGAATATCCAAAATCACCAACCAACATTCCAGTTGCCCATTGGAAATATCTCTCCCAAATCGGCTTATCAAAACCATATTCAGCTCTTAAATATTCGATCAATTTTGGATCAACTGTTTCACCTGCAGCTTGTAATTCGTTTACATAACTTTCGAAATAATCACCTGGAGGCAATTCGATAAGCGTAAAAACAAGAATGCTGGTCAGCACCAAAGTTGGAATCATATATAAAATACGTTTGAATATGTAAGAAATCATCTATTTCACCTCTTACCTATCAAACCAAAATGTATCGGGTTTATAGATGCCAAAATAAGAAGTTGGCTCCCATGCATAAATTCCATTTTCTGGAACATTTCTCAAATCATTGGCGACAATTACAGGCTGACGACTATTGTTTACAGTTCCAATACTAAAAACCTGATCAACATACCCGCTTAGCATGTTGTGCCAAATCCTTATGCGGTCCTCATCATTCTCTGCAAGCATCCACTGGTTAAACAATTGCAATTGAACCTGTGCCGAATCCAAATTTATCGGCTCTCCAGCCTTCGTATTCGTACCCGCATATTGCCCCCACTTTGGCCATTGCAACTGAGCTTGATCTGTTGGGGCAAGTTCTTCTGGATTCATCGTGGCTGTCGCTACCGCATTATTTAATCCGCTGAAAACCGAAATTAGAGTATCGCCTGCATACGCACGTCTTCTAAAGATGTCACGTTGTGAAGAGCGAACGAATATTTTCAACCCTATCTCACGGTAATGATCTGAGATGAGTTCAAGAACATCCGTTTCTTCTGCACTTTCACCAGCTGTTTCAATCGTAATTTCTGCACGACGCCCATCAGGTAAAAGTCTTGTTCCGTCTGGGTCTCGTTTTTCTAAACCCATTTCATCTAATAAAGCGTTCGCTTTTTCCTTATCAAACTGCGTCCACATTTGAGAGTAGTCTTTTTTGTATAAGGAACTTTGAGGCATAACTGTATTCGCACTTGGATATGCCAAGCCAAAATATATTACTTCATTTATTTCTTTACGATTGATACCTAATGACAATGCGCGACGAAAACGAACATCTTGAATTACAGTGCGCCATGTTTCATCATTTGCATTCAAATTTGGAAACAGCGCTACTTGAGAGCCTTTACCTAAGGACCAAAGTCTTGTGGTATAGTTATTCTTCTTTTCACCGCGTTTTAAGTATGGAACATCGCTAAATTGTAAATAGCGAGCTTGCAAGTCAGCTTCACCTGTTCCAGCTTTTGCCGCAATAACATCCTTTGAAACCACAGACATAATCAAACGATCAATATATGGGAGTTGACTGCCATTTGGGTCAACTCTATGGAAATATGGGTTACGCTCGAAGACAAATCTTGTACTTGGCGGAGGCGTCGTATTCTGCCAAGCTTGCAATGTTGGTAATTCAGGATTTTCTGGTCTGCGTTGCCTTTGCATGCGCGTATGCAAGGCAGTCCAATCTCTGGCTTTCTTATCAACGACTAGATAATGAAGCTTTTCTTCATCTGCGTAATCGACATGAAATTGTTTCATGTAATGAGCTGGGCGATAGATATAAAGCGGAGATGGCGCTGCTAGTGCAGGTAAAAATGAAGGGTTTGGTTTTTCCCATGTATATTTGAATGTTAATTCATCAATTATTCGGAAAGTTGGCTCTTTACCATCAACCAACATTTGTGATGGTACGCCTTTTTTGCCGAGCTTTTTATTTTTCACCATGTCTTCCCAGAAATAGCGAAAATCTTCTGAAGTTAATGGATGCCCATCAGACCAGCGATGGCCTTTGCGTAGTTTAAATGTAAAGTCTCGACCATCCCCTACGACAAATGCCTCTGCAATATCAGGCTGGATTGTATAATCAGATGCATAACCCACTAGCCTTGCGTAGGTATAAACAGTAATTTGTCCAAGGTCTTTGGCTTTGCCCATGAGAAGCCTTAAATCACCACCATACTTACCTATTGTTTTTTCATCCGCTTTAAAGTCGACAGTCAATGGTTTTTGAGGCAGGCGTTCTTGCATTGATGGTAGTTTTCCTGCTTCAACCTGCTCTTTTAAAATGGGAATTTCTGCTGAAACTGTCGGGGTAATGATTGCCAAAAGCGCAATTATAATTACAGAGAAATATTTAGCAGCTGTTTTAATCATGCTCTTATTTCCGAAATTTTGCAGTTACTATTTGCAAGCACATAGTGCCCATCGTCTACTTTAATGCTTTCCAAGCCTGCTTCACTTGATGATTTAAAAGCAGCTCCCCAGTCATCTGCTTCCATTGATGAAGTATACTTTATGTTTTCAAAATCCAACAAACGATCCAGATCGGGATATGGCACAGCTGACAACAAAGACTTTGTATATGGATGATGTGGATTAGCAAATAGTTGCTCTCTAGAAGCTATTTCAACAAGCTTACCTTGGCACATAACAGCAATTCGATCAGCTACATAGTTCACAACAGCCAGATTGTGCGAAATGAACAAACTCGTGAGTCCAAGTTCTTTTCGAAGATCATTGAGAAGATTTAAAATCTGAGCTTGAACTGATACATCTAGAGCAGATACAGGTTCATCGCAAATCATTAATTCTGGATGAAGTGCGAGAGCTCTTGCAATACCAATGCGCTGCCTCTGTCCGCCAGAGAAAGAATGTGGATATCGATTAAGAACATGTGGCTCCAAGCCAACAAGTTTGATCAAGTCCAGAATATCCTGCTGACATCCATTTTTATGGTTCAGTCCATGAACAACAAATGGTTCAGATAATATGTTCTGTATCGTCATTCGTGGGTTTAAAGAACTGAATGGATCTTGGAATATCATCTGAACTTTACGGCGAAACGCCATCAACTCTTGGCCAGATAATGATAGAACATCGCACATTCCATTTGCCGTATTAAGCGATACGCTACCTGACGTAGTTTGAAGCGCTTTCATAATCAACTTGGATACTGTCGTTTTACCAGAACCACTTTCACCAACAAGACCGAGACACTCGCCTTTGTTGATTTCAAAGCTAACATTGTCGACGGCAATTAATGTATTACTTTCTCCGGAACCAAACCAACTACCTTTATTGGTTGAGAACTCTTTTCTAAGGTTTTCTACTTTTAGATGCGGCCCTTGAACATCTCCTAAATCATCAGCCTTGAACTTTGCTGCTAGCTTATGAATTGTCTTAGTTGATTTATCAGCATCACTATCCCTTAGCGAAACAAGGCGCTCACCTTCTTTCATATCGAAATGCGGAATGGCGGCCATTAGAGCCTTTAAGTATGGATGCTGTGGTCTGCGGAATATTTCTTCCACATCACCTGCTTCCATTACAGAACCATGATAAACGACGACAACCTTATCAGCCATATTAGCTACAACACCCAAATCATGGGTGATCATTAAAATAGCAGTATTAAATTTTTTCTGGAGTTCTTTCATCAAACCAAGAATTTGGGCTTGAACTGTGACATCTAAAGCCGTTGTTGGTTCATCCGCAATAACCATTGCTGGATTACAAATCAGCGCCATTGCAATAACTGCACGTTGCCGCAAACCGCCAGAAAGCTCAAACGGATACATTTCATATCCAAGTTCGGGATTTGGAAATCCAACTAGGCGTAGAGTTTCTTCAGTATCAGCACGTGCTTCTTTTGATGTTTTTGTGTGATGTAACACAAGGGCTTCTTCAACTTGATTACCAATTGTATGAAGTGGTGAAAGTGCTGTCATTGGTTCTTGAAAAACCATAGAGATGCGCCCACCCCTTACCTCGTAAAGATATTGATCTTTTGCATCCAAGCCAGCCAAATCAATTGAATTTTCGCTTGTAGCTGGATCGTTGAATAATATATGCCCGCCATCAATATTGGCATTACCAGGAAGAATGCGAAGTATAGACTGCGCAATCACCGATTTTCCAGAGCCTGACTCACCAACGATGGCAACAACCTCACCTGGATTTACTGAAAAACTAACGCCTTTTACCGCTTCAATTTTACCCTTTTGAAGATTAAAGGAGACTTTTAGATCTTTAACTTCAAGTAGTGCTGATGATACGCTCATTGTGCGAGAAGTGCCCCCTATCAGACTACTAATTTAAGTCTGCTAATCACATTTATTTTACACATGCTAAATGAAATTGAAAGTAAGATATTTATAAGCCGACATTTTGAGCTTTGTGGAACTTTCGATACCAATCCGCAAACTTACTAAGACCAGCCTTCAAATTCGTTTTTGGCTCAAAACCATGATCAGTTCTAATCAATGAAATATCAGCATATGTCGCTGGTACATCGCCAGGTTGCATGGGTAAATTTTTACGGATTGCTTTCTTGCCTAATTCCTCCTCCAGAGTGCTTAAAAAATATTCTAGGCTTTCGGGATTATTATTGCCAATATTATAGACTTTATGAGGAACGTTTAATTGCTCAATTGGACCTTTATCTAATATGGCCAGAATGCCTGAAATAATATCATCTATGTAAGTGAAATCGCGAAGCATATCGCCATTATTAAATACATCAATTTGCTCGTCAGCTAATATCTTTTTTGTAAATGAAAAATAAGCCATATCAGGTCTGCCCCACGGCCCATATACCGTAAAAAAGCGAAGACCAGTTAATGAAATTCTATAAAGATGAGCATATGTATGGCTCATAAGCTCATCAGACTTCTTGGTTGCAGCGTAAAGTGAAACGGGTTCGTCTGCTCTGTCATTTTCTTTGAAAGGTAAATCTTCACGACCACCATAAATAGAACTAGAAGATGCATATAGCATGTGTTGTAGGCCAGTTTTATTGCGAGCTATCTCCAGCATATTTAAATGCCCAACTAAATTAGACTGCACATAAGCACGAGGGTTTTCTAGGCTATAGCGAACACCTGCTTGAGCTGCCAGATGGATGATTTTATTAAAACTTTTATCATCTAAAAAAACATCAAGTGCTTTGTCATCAGAAATATCGACGTGCCCAAATTCAAAACTTTCATATGTTTGTAGAATTGATAACCGCGCCTGCTTAAGCTCTACCGAATAATAATCATTCAGATTATCAATACCGATCACTGATTGACCTTTATCCAGCAAGGTTTTTGCAAGATGAAATCCAATAAAGCCAGCGGCGCCTGTAATTAGATATGACATTACTAAAATTCTTTAATTATTTCTGCTCCCTATTTCATGGTTCGCTTCAAGCATAATGTCAAATAACATTGAGTATAAAAGAAAAGAAACAGGAACCATATTAGCTCCCCCGTCCCCACGGTATAACTTCAACGGTCCCTGCGTATCTTTTCAACGTGCTGATGAGTTTTCTCATCTAACTTTTACGGTGTTGGTAATCACCTTTTGTGTGGTTGTTCCACATTCTTATTTTTATTATTTACTGGTTTTCCAGCTTATATTCCCCGCACTTCTTAATGGTGCGATTGAAATTCTTTTGCTCTCACTTAATGTTTAGTGAGTTGTAATCCACTCGCGAGCTTCGTGTTGTGTAATCCACTCGCGAGCTTCGCGTTGTGCTTGTGCTATTTGTTCTTTGCTCATATCTAAAGCAATTTCTTCGCGGCGTGCCTTAGCGGTATCAAGGCCCTTATAAGCTGCAAGATTGAACCATTTATGTGCTGCAATCATATCATGTTCACCTTCGCGGCCAGCTGCATATACAAGACCTAATTCAAATAGAACTTCCGCGTTTCCGCTTGAAGCCATGTCTGAAAAATCAGCGTTTCCAATTTCGTAACGTGCCATTTTATTCGTCCCTTTCAAATGTACTCTTCTTTGAGAGCTTTCATATTCGTTTTATTGTCCGCTGGATTTTTCCAGTCTTATTATTCTTGTTATCGTCTTGCCACTTAATTTCGATCTTGTTTTCCGCTGAATACAATTTGCCCCAAGAGTTTAAACTCTGACTTAAAAACAATGCTTAACGAGAAACTTACAAATCTAAAACGAAATCTAAATTTAAGATTTGATTCATTCTACAAAGTCTGTAATTTCAATAACTTAAAGCAATATTTACTCTTGATTCATGTTTGAAATTCAATCTTTTCGTAACCATTACTTTGATTGATGATTCAAGTGTGCATAAAATTTGAAATAAATTATTCCAAAATTTTGGTTTGTAGATTGGTGAATACGCTCATTTAAAGTCTACTGTTGCGTGGAAAAAACATTTTTCTATTGACGTTAACGTCAAAAATGTCTTTCTTGAATTCAAATAGATGGAGGAAGTTCTATTGAAAAAATCAATTTCGACATTTTTTGCGGCATCAATCATACTAACAACAAGCAGCGTAGCCTTTGCTGACCAAATCGTAGGCACATGGAAGCGCGACAGTGGCACACTAATAAAATATTCAAAATCTGGCGGCTCTAAATATTGCGGAACCGTTTTAAATGGAGAATATCAAGGCAAGTCAATTGGCTGTATGAAGGGTAGCAACGGAACTTACAAAGGCAGTGTTAAAAAACTTGATGAAGGTAAAACCTATAACGGTAAAGCAAATGTAACAGGTAACACCATGAAACTTGCTGGCTGTGTATTAGGTGGCATTATTTGCAAATCTGAAAGCCTTAAGAGACAATAAAATTTCCTGTAAAACACAAAAATGGAAAAAGCTCTAAGCTATTAGTCAGGCCAGAGACCTTACCTTTATGTTCAAGCCTCGCTTTATGCGAGGCTTTTTTGTGCAAACTAATTGATGTTCGACTACTTATGATCCAAGATTTTTACTCTACTATAAATGATTGCTAGAAAGGTTTTATCTTCGCCTACATTATCATTATGCTGAAACCTAAAGATCAGTATTAATTGAGAAGGTATTTACTGTGAAAACAAATAACTCGAGCATTCTTGCCCATTTTGCGATGCTTATTTTTGTTGCGCTGATATCTGGCTCATTTTCACTTGGGCATATAGCTGCCCCCTTTGTTGCTCCAACAGCCTTAAATGCTCTCAGATTTTTAGTGGCATTTTTATTAATGCTTGTTTTTGGTTTATTTTGGTATCGAAAGGTTCCAATTATTACCCTATCACTATGGCGCTTCTTTATACTTGGTGGACTATCTGCCGCGTATTTTATTACGATGTTTATTGCTCTACGTTATACTTCACCAATCTCAACTAGTGCCGTTTTCACACTTGTGCCACTTATCAGTACTGGCTTTGGCTGGCTTTTTTTTGCGTCAAGTCTCAAGCTTCAAAACGTGGCTAGGTTTAATAATAGCTAGCTGCGGTGCCCTATGGATCATTTTTAAGGGTGACTTAGATCTTATATCAAGTTTTCAAGTGGGTACTCAATTCATTTTGAATTTTACCGCTAAGGCCGGTGCCAGACTTTACATCGCACCCAAGTCACTCCTGTTAACTCGAAATACTCCTCACTTGCGACTACAAAGCCTGCACTTTTGGCTTGCTGTTCTGGACCTCTTAGCGGAGCGTTAGCATCGAATGTCCACCCCCATGCTTCAGGCCTGTTCAGGATTTTAAAGTCAGCACGAAATAACACATCACCTCGCCCCGGACTTTCAACCTCCTCTTTAAATTTACACCGAAGACCTATAAGTAAAAGGTTATGTTCTCTTGCAAAAGCTGATTGCCTTTTCATCTCTTTTTCTGTGATCCACTCATCGCCCAAAAGCTCTGCGTGGGCAAATGTATTTGCCAAAAGAAAAAAACTAGCAAGAAGACTGAGAATGACCTTCATGGGTTATCGTGCTTTTTGACCGAAGAGTACTTCTTGCTGATCTTTGTCTTTATCAAAGTTTGATTGGTCGCGTTTTTCAAGTCCAAGCGCCAAACCAGCAGCAACCGCTGACCTTTTTTTCATGCGCTCAATCCAGCCCTCCAAATTTGGAAATTGTTTGATGTCTTGCCCTTGGCGTTCCCATAGTTGCGCCCAGCCAATACAAGCCATATCTGCAATAGAATACTCACCAGCGATGAAATCCCTGCCCTCAAGTTGTTTATTCAAAACACCATAAAGGCGGTTTACTTCATTAGTATAGCGATCAATTGCGTATGGTACTTGCTCGGGTGCATAAACGCGGAAGTGGTGGGCTTGACCAGCCATTGGGCCAAGACCGCCCATTTGCCACATCAACCATTCATCAACCTCAACACGAGCACGCTCATCTAATGGATAAAACTTATTAAATTTTCGGCCAAGATATTGAAGGATTGCGCCTGATTCAAAAACCGAAATTGGTTTTCCACTAGGACCATCAGGGTCAATTATGGCCGGCATACGATTATTAGGTGCAATCTTTAGGAAGTCTGGTTCAAATTGGTCGCCAGCACCAATATTTATGTAGTTAAGCTTATATGGAACACCTAACTCTTCAAGCATAATTGAAACCTTCCAACCGTTCGGTGTTGGCCAATAGTAAAGTTCAATCGGTAATGTTTGATCAGACATTGTAGCTTCCCATTTATTTTGCTACCCAGAGCCTAACCAAGACGCTTATGATTTGCGAGTAGAACTTGATGATTAGTTGTAAACTTAAGTTTACAACATCCTCATACTTTAGGCCTTCCGATTTAAATGAAACATCTCAGAAAAATTATTATCCTTGGTATTATTGGCACCTGCTTTGCTATTGGTCTTGGCTTTCTTGGTCGCTTACATCCAGCCTTCGATACATTTTCACATTTCAGGCTTCATTTAAGTATTGGGCTTTTAATAATTGGTGTGATTATAGCTTTGAGAGAATGGCAGCGAACAAGCCTTCTTGCGTTAATTGTTGGTGGCATTGGATTTTATTCAGCTGCAAGCGGAACTTTACTCTCTAAACACTCTCTAGTCGCTGATAGTACAAAACCAGTTTATTCCTTGCTGCATTTCAATCTGTATTGGATTAACTCACAGCGTGAAGCAGTCATCGATAATATTATAGCGCTCGATCCTGAACTTATCTCTTTAAGTGAAGCAGCAACGCGCTGGACATTAGAGATTAAGCGACTGAATAAAAAGTGGCCTTATATGATGCATTGCCCAGAATGGGGAAAGCGTGGGGGTATCAGATTTTATTCAAAGTGGCCTTTAAACGAGACTAATCAATATTGCGGACCTTACGGCTCTTTTGCCAGAACGCAGGTAATTGCCCCTAAAGGCACAAATTTTACTTCTGGTTCTGTCCACCTTCGCTGGCCATGGCCTGCGAGCGGACCAAAGCAACTAAAGACAATCATTCCAGAGTTAGAAAAAATTGGCGATGATGCGATCTTTGCTGGGGACTTTAATGCGACCACTTGGTCATGGAGCGTAAAACGGTTTGCGAGTGCTTCAAGCATGGACATTATATCTGGTGTTGGTCCTACTTGGATGATTGATGAGCTTCCTCTAAAATACACGTGGTGGGCGGGTCTTCCTATTGATAACGTTATGAAAAAAGGAAAGATTGAAGTCTTATCGGCAAACACATTAGATGACATGGGCTCAGACCATCTGCCTGTGATGATCAAATTTCAGATTAAATAAATGCGATGCTCAATCGTTAACCATATTTAGCAACTCACTGATTTGTGAGTGAGTTTCGACTGGCGAAAAGTGTTAACATCCGTTAACTGTTGCCCAAAGGGAAACTTCACATGTCAAAGATATTTTTGCCTCACCAAGAGAAATTAGAAATTTCACGTCGCCAGGTTATTACTGGCGCTAGTGCTGCGGGTGGATTACTGCTTGCGGGTTGTTCAAAATCTTCTAATTCTGATGGCGAGGGTTCGGGTCTTGCAAAACTTCGCGATAAGCTCATAAAGACACCAAAACCTAAAAAAGGGTCCTTTGCTTCTTTATATGGTCCGCTGCCAAATGAAAAATTCCCTGTGCCAGGCATCCCAAAAGGTGAATTAGACGAACGCTATTTTCGTCAGCGTGTGAATTATAGAACACGTGAAAAGCCAGGCTCATTAATCGTTGATACAAAGAACTTTTATCTTTATCTGATTGAGCCAAAAGGCAAAGCAATGCGTTATGGTGTTGGGCTTGGCAAAGCGGGTTTTGAATGGTCTGGCCGTGCGCGTGTACTTTGGAAGCAAGAATGGCCTAAGTGGACACCGCCTGAAGAAATGATTGAACGCCGTCCTGATCTTGAAAAATGGTCGGAAGAAAATGGTGGAATGCCAGGAGGGTTAGATAATCCGTTAGGCGCGCGAGCGCTTTATATCTTTGAAGGTAATGTTGACACGCTCTATAGATTACATGGAACACCGCAACACCGCTCTATCGGTAAAGCTGTATCAAGCGGTTGTGTTCGCATGATTCACCAAGACGTCATTGACCTATATGGCCGTGTAAGAACGCGTGCGCCAATATTGGTGAAGTAAATATAATAAAGTTCTATATAATTTTGACACTTTTTGTCTTAAGCTCTCTATTGAAGGCAATATAATATTGACCAGCATAGGAGGAATGCATGTCTGTTTCTGAAATACTAGCTAGCAAAGGCCGTGATGTTTTTACGACTAATGCTGATATGACAATTCAAGAAATTTCAAATGTTTTAACTACCAAAAAAATTGGAGCGACGGTTGTTTTAGATAAAAGCGGGCATGTTTGTGGCATTGCTTCTGAACGAGATATTGTTCGTGAAGTTGCTAAATCAGGTGCGGACGCATTAGTCAAACCCATCTCTGCATGTATGACGCAAAAAGTTATTTCCTGCGATGAGACAGAAACCGTTGATAACCTAATGGAAAAAATGACGAAAGGCCGTTTTAGGCATTTACCTGTTATATCAGATGGAAAGCTTACAGGAATAATTTCGATAGGTGACGTTATTAAAAGCAAAATCCAGAAAGCTGAACAAGAAGCCGAAGAAATGAAGCGCTATATTGCTGGCTGAACATTTCTTAAAATAAAAAAGCCGAATACATTAGTATCCGGCTTTGATTTATTCATAATCCAAACTTACATATTTGGATAAACAGGCCCCTCACCGCCTTGTGGAACTGTCCAATTGATGTTCTGGTTCGGGTCTTTGATGTCACATGTTTTGCAGTGCACGCAATTTTGGCTGTTGATGACGAACGTTGCATCTTTGGCTTCCGCCTCTTTGCCAAGTGGAACACTATCGCCATTACCATCCACCCATTCATAAACACCTGCTGGGCAATAGCGTTGTGATGGACCTGCAAACTCCATTAATTCAGACGTTTTTTGCTTATCAAGGTCGGCTACTTTTAAGTGAACTGGCTGACCTTCTGCATGGTTCGTGCTCGATAAAAATACAGAAGAAGAACGATCAAACGTAAGCTTGCCATCTGGCCTTGGGTATTCAATAGGCTCATGCTTACTTGCATGTTCAGTTGCCTGGTAGTCAGCTTTTTCATGTTTCATGGTACCGAATGGTGCCCATTTCAGCAAAATATTACACCACATATCAATTCCAGAAAGCATCATACCTTTGATTGAACCATGCTTTGTAACAAGCGGTTTAACATTACGAACAGGATGAAGGTCCTTACCGATATCACCATCACGCCAAGCTTCTTCATAACTTACCAACTCATCATTTGCGCGGCCTGCGCCTAATGCTTCTGCGATATGTTCTGCAGCCAACATACCAGAGAGCATCGCGTTATGTGAGCCTTTGATGCGTGGCACGTTTACGAAACCGGCCGCACAGCCAAGAAGTGCTCCGCCTGGGAATGAAAGACGCGGCACAGATTGATAACCACCTTGTGTAATTGCACGCGAACCATATGAAATACGCTTTGCACCTTCCAGCAATGGCGCAACTGATGGGTGTGTTTTGAAACGTTGGAACTCATCAAAAGGTGACAGGTATGGGTTTTTGTAACCAAGCGCTACAACATACCCCACATAAACCTGATTGTTTTCGATGTGATATACAAATGAACCACCGTCTTGATCCGTCTTAAGCGGCCAACCGAGTGTGTGCTCAACACTACCTTGCTTATGCTTTGAGGGATCGACTTCCCATAATTCTTTAAAGCCAACACCAAACTTTGGCGGGCTACTATCTTTGGCAAGATCAAACTTAGTGATTAGCTCTTTTGATAAAGAACCTCGTGCACCTTCGCCAAATAAGACATACTTACCATGAAGCTCCATACCGCGTTCGTGCATTGGGCCTGGTGTACCGTCTTTTTGTAGGCCCATATCGCCAGTTGCTACACCTTTTACAGCGCCGTTCTTATCATAAATCAATTCAGCCGCCGCAAAACCTGGGTAAATTTCGACACCAAGGCCTTCTGCTTTTTCCGCCAACCAGCGACAAACATTACCAAGAGAAACAATATAGTTTCCATGGTTGTGCATGAATTTTGGCATACCAAAGCTTGGAAGTTTCGTTTTACCGGTCTCTGTTAGAAAATTGAAAATGTCGTCCGTTACAGGCACCTTAAATGGATGGTCGCTTTCTTCTTTCCACTCTGGGATAAGACGATCAACAGCAACCGGATCAATCACAGCACCAGATAAAATATGAGCTCCTACTTCAGGCCCTTTTTCCAGTACTACAACATCTAGATCAGCATTTAGCTGCTTTAGCTTAATTGCAGCAGAAAGGCCTGCTGGTCCAGCACCAATAATAACAACATCAAACTCCATGCTTTCGCGTGGTTCAAGAACTATTTCTTCTGACATTTAAATCTCCAAATTCTTTTGCTGTATTCAGCATTTTACATTTCATATCACGTTGTTTGCATAAGGACATAATATTTTTGACGCAGTTTGATTGTGAATCCACGACAGTTTTACTTACAAAGCATCAAATTGCGGGCTAGACTAGAAAAATGGATAATATCAGAGAAATCATGGAGTGGTATGTTGAGGCGGGTGTGGACATCCTGCTTGAAGATACTCCTATTGATCGATTTTCTGAACTACCACCGCCACCAAGAAAAAAACCTGCTCAAATATCTGCGCATTCTCCTGCAGAACGACTTGCAAAAAAAGCAGAAGATATCCCTCGTCCTGCACCTATAGTGAAAGCCCAAGCAACAATGCCCGATGGCTCAGCAGTTGCACTGGCAAAAGATATTGCTGCCAAGGCAAATACACTTGAAGAGCTAAAACAAGCAATAGCTGGTTTTGATGGCTGTAATCTTAAACGAACAGCAAAGTCTCTAGTGTTTTCTGACGGAAATCCAAATGCAAAAATAATGCTTATTGGTGAAGCACCAGGAAAAGACGAAGATATTCAGGGATTGCCGTTTGTTGGCCCAGTAGGCCAACTTTTAGACAGGCAACTTGCAGCTATTGGCTTGAATCGTGAAACCTCATACATAACGAATGTCATTCCTTGGCGTCCACCAGGAAATCGCACACCAACGCCGCAGGAGACTGAAATCTGCCGCCCCTTTATTGAGCGTCAAATTGAACTGATTAACCCAGATGTCATTTTACTATTGGGAGGAGCGTCAGCAAAGACGCTCTTAAAAACCAATGACGGTATTATGCAACTTCGTGGTAAATGGGCAGAAATCGAAACGGAAAAAACTAAAGTAAAGGCGATGTCGACGCTTCACCCCGCATATTTATTACGACAGCCTGCCCACAAACGTTTGGTATGGCAAGATTTGCTAGATGTTAAACAGAAGCTATCTAAAAGCGTCTAGCTCAATTTTATGCACAGGTGCATAATACTATATTTGACCCAAATATTTTTTATGTCATTTAAAAACATATCATATAAGTCATTGATATTATTTCGTTTTTAATTAATACGCCTTAGATTTCATATGCTTCATCTCTCTAAAACCTGAAAATTGCCTAAAAGCGACACAAAATTACAGCTTTGGAGAACTTGTCAGATTGAACTTTAGGTGTAGGGTTAAAATATTGTTAAAAAGGACGGGGAGTCAAAAGCAATGTCAATCAAAGAACCGCTCACGGAGCTGCCTATCGCGTTAGATAATGATGGGTTTTATGGTGGGTTTAATAAAATAGTGGCCTTAGGGTCAAAAATTGCAATCGGGCTACTCATTGTTTGGGCAGCAGTATGGCCAGAAAAAGCTGGCGCGTTCCTGAAAGGTATTCGTGGTACGATCGATGCAAATACAGGCGCTTGGTATATGTATGTCATGGCGTTTTACATCATTGTGTGTTTAGGACTGGCATTATGGCCAGCAACTGGCAAATTAAAACTTGGTGCTCCAGAAGACAAACCTGAGTTTTCGAGCTTTTCATGGTTCTCCATGATGTTTGGTGCTGGTATTGGTATCGGCATGCTTACATATGCAACTGCTGAGCCAATTTACCATTTTGGAACTAATCCGGATGTGATCCGTGGATTTGCAGAAGGCTCTTCAGCTGACAATGTACGCTCCGCTTATAAGTGGTCATTCCTCCACTGGGGATTTTCTGCATGGGGTTGTTACGCCATCGTAGGACTTTCATTGGGCTTCTTTAGCTACTCACGCAACCTTCCATTAACAATTCGCTCAGGCTTAACACCTTTATTCGGTAATGCTTTATCTGGCCCGCTAGGCCATGTAATTGATATCGTTTCAGTTGTAGCAACAATCTTGGGTGTATCCGTAACATTGGGTTATGGCGTATCTCAATTTGCTTCTGGTGTATTTAACATCACTGGCGCAGGTTGGATGATGAATGCAGAAGGCTCGCCAACAAATACAGCCATGATTATGGCGCTGGTAATTGTAATGACTGCATCAACATTGTCTGCTCTATCAGGTGTTGGTAAAGGCATTAAATGGCTATCAAACATCAACATGGGTCTGTCATTCTTTATCTTGGCATTCTTCTTGGTATTTGGCTCTACAATCTTTGCCTTCAAAGCGTTGTTTGTCGGCATGTGGGACTACATAACTGCACTACCATCTATGTCTTTCACTGTATGGAGTGGTGATGGAAACGCCGAAAGCGAAATCAGCAAACTTGCCGGTTGGCAAGGTGGTTGGACGATCTTTTACTGGGCTTGGTGGATTGCATTTGCACCATTCGTGGGCTTGTTCTTAGCACGTATTTCTAAGGGACGTACGTTCAGAGAGTATGTTCTAGGTGCGATGATTGTACCTTCGGTTATGTGTTTCGTCTGGTTTGCATTTGTTGGTGGTACAGCAATTGATCTAACCTTGAACGGTGGCGCTGGAGATGCAATTACAAGTGTCGGTATCTCATCTCAATTGTTTGCTATGATTAACTTCATGCTTACACCTGGAATGGCGACTGCGATGTCCTTCATTATCGTGGTTCTATTGCTAACGTATCTTGTTACTTCTGCAGATAGTGCTGTTTTGATCATTAACACGATTGCGGCGGGCGGCGATGCAAGTCAAAAACCAAAAATGCATATTATCGTTTGGGGGCTTATCCTGACATTCGTAATTGGAGCCTTGCTTCTTGCTGGTGGTCTAGCTGCGATTAACACAGCGATGATTATCTGTGCGCTTCCATTCTCAGCTATTATGGCCTTAATGGGTATATCACTGATTAAAGCTGTTGTTCGTGATGGAATGCGTGAACTTGCTACCGGTGAGAACAAACCAGCTGAATAAGCATTAACAGTACAAAATTAAGATGCCCCAGTTAGAGATAGCTGGGGCTTTTTTTTATGCCTGTTGAATAAAACTAAATAGAAATTATGACGCTTTTTTCATTGCATTTATTGCATCTAGCAACCCTTGAGTAGAACTATTTTGCGCTGAAAGTTCGTTACCATTCTCAAGCATAGGCTCAATGTTATGAACAAGCTCTTTGCCAAGCTCAACGCCCCATTGATCAAATGAATTAATTCCCCAAAGCACACCTTGGGCGAAAACTTTGTGTTCATAGAATGCCATCAACATACCAAGTGTATGCGGGGTAACCTCTTCATACAAAAATGTATTACTAGGCCTATTACCTTCAAATACACGGTGAGGATTTCCATTTGCTTCTTCTAATGTTCTACCGTTCATTAGAGCTTCTGTTTGCGCTAAACAATTTGAGATTAACATGTTGCGGTTTTCTTTGCCGCCATGTCCACTTGCTGCAAGAAGGAAATCACACGGAATTATCGTTGTTCCCTGATGAATGAGTTGATAAAAAGCATGTTGACCATTGGTACCTACTTCACCAAATATTATTGGGCCAGTATCAATTGTAGTTTGCTCATTGGACTTCAAAACTGATTTTCCGTTAGACTCCATATCTAACTGCTGCAACCAAGCTGGGAAGCGTGACATTCTACTATCATATGGCATTACAGCTTGAACTGGGTAACCCATTATGTTTCGATACCAAACGCCTAATAGAGCCATTATGACTGGAATATTTTTATTCAATGGTGCATTCAGAAAATGCTGATCTGCAGAACTAGCACCACCTAGAAATTTTTTAAAATCTTCAGGCCCAATTGAAATCATTAAAGATAATCCAATTGCTGACCAAATAGAAAAACGCCCTCCAACCCAGTCCCAAAAACCAAATGTTCGATCATTTGAAATTCCAAAAGCTTGTGTCGCTTCTAGGTTTGTTGAAAGCGCACAAAAATGACCGCCAACATCGTTACCAAGTGCATTTCCTACCCAAAGCTTCGCATTACGTGCATTGAGCATTGTTTCCGCTGTGGTAAATGATTTTGAGGCAACAATGAAAAGAGTTGTTGATGGGTCTAAACGCTCTACAATATCATCAAGATCAGCAGCGTCAGAATTAGCGACAAAGTGAAGGTGTGGCCCACCTTCGAAGTGCCTAAGAGATTGTGTCACCATTCTAGGGCCCAGATCAGAACCACCAATCCCAATGTTCACAACATCTGTAACTTTACCACCAGTTACTTGATAGCTACCAGAACGTATCGAATTGGCGAAATCTGACATTTTTGCAAGTTCAACATTAATGTCTGGCATAATGTCCTTGCCATCCACCATTACAGCGGAGCTAGAGCTGCTTCTAAGCGCTGTGTGTAATACTGCCCTATCTTCAGTCGAATTAATTTTTTCGCCTGCAAACATCGCATCACGCATTTGCTCAAGTTTACTTTCTTTTGCTACTTGAATTAGAAGGGATAAGGCTTGTTCATCAATGCGGTTTTTTGAATAATCAAAAAGTACGCCATCATTATTGATTGACATTTATCAAACCGAGCAGGATCACTGGCAAACATATCGCGCATATTTATAGCATCAAGCCTTTGCTTTTCAGCATTTAGCTTTGCTATATTAGTCACAAGTGCAAGTGTATTTATCAAGGTATTAATCATTCACGCGATATAAATTGGAAAAATGTCTAATTTACATTAAACCACACTAAACTTAACGAATTCAGAATCAGTGAGATTACGTATGCGTACGACCCAGGGCCAAGCTATTCATCTTAAAAATTATAAAACTCCAGAGTATCGTATTTCAACTGTTAATCTCGATATTAACCTGCATCCAACGCAAACGCTTGTAACATCAACAATGTCTGTTTCACGTCAAAAAAATGTGAGTACAAGTACAGCCCTTATACTTGATGGAGATGAACTTAAACTGAATTCAGTTGCAATAAATGGCAAAAAATTATCAGAAAAAGATTACAAAGAAACACCAACTGAGCTCATCATTTATGCCTTACCTAAAGCAAATAAGTTTGAAGTTCAGATTGAAACTGAAATCAACCCAGCAGCAAATACAAAACTTATGGGGCTTTATCGCTCAAGTGGCAATTATTGTACGCAGTGTGAAGCAGAGGGCTTTCGTAGAATAACCTATTTCTTAGACCGCCCCGATGTATTAGCGGTTTATACAACACGAATAGAAGCAAATAAGAAAGATGTTCCTATTTTACTTGGGAATGGGAACCCAGTTAAAAAGGGTTCTGCAGGCAAAGGCCGACACTATGCAGTTTGGCACGACCCACACCCTAAACCTTCATATCTCTTTGCCCTTGTCGGAGGAGATTTGGGCTCGGTTCATAAGCCTTTTAAAACTATGTCTGGGCGCAAAGTTAAACTTGGTATCTATGTTGAAAAAGGCAAAGAGGCCAGCACTAATTATGCAATGGACTCACTTATTCGTTCAATGAAATGGGATGAAGAGGTTTTTGGTTGCGAGTATGATCTTGATGTTTTTAATATTGTAGCTGTTTCTGATTTCAATATGGGCGCGATGGAAAACAAGGGACTGAATATCTTCAATGATAAATATATCTTGGGAGATTCAGATACTGCAACAGATGTTGATTATGCAAATATTGAAGGCATTATTGCGCATGAGTATTTTCATAATTGGACTGGAAACCGCATAACCTGCCGTGATTGGTTTCAGCTATGCCTAAAAGAAGGTCTGACGGTTTACCGCGACCAAGAGTTTTCATCAGATGAACGTTCAAGACCCGTCAAACGGATTGCCGATGTACGCGGACTAAAGGCTGGTCAATTTCCAGAGGATGCAGGCCCATTAGCGCATCCTGTGCGGCCTGAATCCTACCGCGAGATCAATAATTTTTATACAGCAACCATTTACCAAAAAGGTGCTGAACTTATTCGTATGTTGGCAACCATCATTGGCGAAAAGAAATTCAAAAAAGGTATGGACCTATACTTGAAGCGCCATGATGGGGATGCTGCAACTATAGAAGAATTCCTACTTTGCTTTGAAAAGGCTGCAAAGTTTGATCTATCACAATTTTCTCAATGGTATTCGCAAGCAGGCACGCCATTACTTAATGTTTCTTCAAGTTACGATAAATCCAAAGAGATTTTTGTATTAGAGTTTGAACAATTCACGCCTTCAACACCGGGCCAAAAACGAAAACTACCTGTGTATATACCGCAAAAAATTGGCCTCATTGACTCTGATGGTCAAGATATGAAGCCGACAAAAGTAACTGGTGCGGATTTTGAAAACGATGTGCTTCATCTCACCAAAAGAAAACATAAAGTAATTTTCAGTGACATTAAAGAACGTCCTGTCCTTAGTTTAAATCGTAATTTCACTGCGCCGATAGAAATTGACTATCGTCAAAGCCCAAGTGACTTAGCATTTCTAGCAGCAAAAGACACTGATACCTTTAGCCGTTGGCAAGCATACCAAAACTATGCAAGCAAATTACTATTATCTGGCTGCAAAGCCATCCGCGCTGGAAAGCCTATGAAGATTGACGCGAAGTTTCTAGAAACATCCAAAGATATACTTCTTGACGAAAATTTGGAACCTGCTTATCGCGCCACTATTTTGTCTTTACCAAGTGAGGGAGATCTTGCTCAGGTAATGGGCAAAAATGTAAACCCCGATGCAATTTCAAAATCTCTATCAGCCCTTACTATTGCACTTGGAAAAACCTTTGAACCCTCACGCAAAAAACTTCTCTTATCAATCAAAAATTCCGACACATTTTCTGCAAGTTCAGATGAAGCAGGAAAACGCAGCCTACGTGGTTTGGTAATGATGTTTAGTGTAGCAAGTAAATCTAAATCAGCGCTCAGTGACATAATTAAGGATTATAAAAAATCTAATAATATGACAGATCGCTTCAATGCACTTAGAACAATTGTGCATTATCATCCAACAAAATTGGAACGAGAAAAAGTTCTTGCTGATTTTTATAAGCGTTATCATAAAGATCATATTGTGTTGGATAAATGGTTTTCTGTACAAGCCTCAAAGCCTGGAACCTCTACAACTACTATTGTACGGGCGCTCATGAAACACAAAGATTTTACATTTAATAATCCAAACCGCTTCCGCTCTTTGTTAGGCGTATTTGCAATGGGAAATCAATCAGCCTTTAATGCGGCAAATGGCAAAGGCTATACGCTTATGGCAGATGCGCTCATTAAATTAGATAAAATCAACCCTCAAGTTACTGCAAGAATGCTTACGGCCTTTAGGTCTTATCGCTCTTTAGAACCATCTCGCAGAAAACTTGTAGAAGCTGCACTTCAAAAAATTGAAAAATCAGGCGATCTTTCTCGAGATACATCAGATATCTTAGGCAGAACTCTAGCTGGATAAATTTATTTAGCTTCTCAGGTAAATAAATCATTAACAGGGCTGGACAAGGTGATTCCACATGATTCATTGTGGTACTGATTCGGCAGCACGGCGGCGGCTGAAATAATTAACAACCGAGGAGGCCAGCGATGTCTCAAGCGGAGGCGCAGAACATGCGACACCGTAAGGGTATATTGCAATTGAAAGGCAATAGCTCTGCAACTGTTGTTGCAGGCTATGCCCGACAATTGAGCCATCCCGCTTATGAAAATTTACTAAAATCTGAAACGTTCTTACGACGATTAGTACCCGCATTAATTGTATTATTTTTGGTTATTGCAGGTGTCGCAAGGTGGATGGCATTACAAACGCAAGCTGAACTAATTCGCAGCCAAACAAATACAGAGATGCATTACATAGCCGAGTTAATTGAACAAAAGCTTTTGGTTATGCCACAAGCAGATAACAAGCTTCCTAGCCAAGCTAAATTACAAAACTTTATGCTAGATACCATTCCTGCAAAATTTAGAGCTGATGGTCGCAATATCGCTTTAACTAACCGTAGTGGCTCTATTATCGCAACCATCCCACACCGTCCTGAAACACATGGCCAGCAACTTAATGCCATTCTAGGGGACGTTCTGTTACTAACAACATTTGGGGAGCGGGCAGAAGCTAGGAACATTACGACAGCCAGTGGTGAACCCGCAATTGGTGTGCACCGCATCTTGGGTAAACCATTTGGCGGCGTGACATTAATTCAACCCGAGAGCTTCATATATTCGGATTGGCGTCAAAATGTTTCATTAAACGTAACATTGTTTGTAGGAACCTCTTCAATTTTGCTTGTTATTTTGTATGCATATTTTGCTCAAAGTGCCAGAGCACTCGAAGCTGATGGAATGTATTTTGAAGTTCAAAACCGGTTTGACACTGCACTCATGCGTGGTGGTTGCGGTCTTTGGGATTGGGACCTTTCACGCGGGCAGTTTTATTGGTCTAAGTCTATGTTTGAATTGCTTGGGATGAAGCCTCGGGATGAAATCATCGGATTTGCTGAGGTGTCTAAGTTAGTTCACCCAGAGGATGTTGATTTATATTCATTAGCTTGCCGTGTTTTAGAGCAAAACCTTACTCAGGTAGAGCAAGTCTTTCGTATGCAAAATGGATCTGGTGACTGGTGTTGGATCCGTTTGAAAGTTGAAATCGCAGGAGTCGAAGGATCGCGTCCTCGCCTAGTGGGTATTGCTGAGGATATAACTGAGCAACGCATTATGGAGCAAGCAAGTTATCAAAAGGATATGCGTTTGCGTGATGCGATTGAAAACCTACCCGAAGCATTTGTCTTGTGGGATGACCAGAAACGCTTGGTTATGTGTAATTCAAAATACCAACAACTACACCAACTTGACCCAAATTGGTTGAGTGCAGGAATGCCTTATGATGCAGTGATGAAGCAGGCTATCTCACCAAAAGTTAGTAATGAAAAAGTTCGCGGTCTTGATCAAGACGAAAGTACAAGAACGCTAGAAATTCAACTGGAAGACGGTCGGTGGCTGCAAATCAATGAGCGCCACACTCAAGATGGTGGGTTTGTATCGGTAGGTACGGATATTACACCAATTAAACTTCACGAAACTAAGCTTGTTGAATCTGAGAAACGCTTAATGGCAACAGTTTCTGACCTTGAAAAATCAAGAATAACGCTTGAAGAACAAAAACAAAAACTGGCAGAAATGGCTGGAAAATATGCAGATGAAACACACCGAGCTGAAACTGCAAACAAAGCAAAGTCTGAGTTTTTAGCTAATATTTCACACGAGTTAAGAACGCCACTGAATGCTATTATAGGATTTTCAGAAATCATAAATGAAGGCATGTTTGGGCCTTTAGGATCTGCAAAATACGAAGAATACGCACGCGATATTTACGAAAGTGGCAGCTACTTGCTTGGCATGATTAATGACGTTTTGGATATGTCAAAAATTGAAGCTGGTCGTTTTGAATTAAATTACGAAACCTTCAATCTTAATGAAATGATTGAAGAGACAATGCGAATTGTCTCTCATCAATCGCAAGAAAGAAATCTCAAGATTGAAGATAGTGTTTCTTCTAAATTAAATTTAGAAGCAGACCGCCGTGCCATGAAACAGATTCTTATTAACCTACTATCAAATGCTGTTAAGTTTTCAAATGATGGTGGACGCATTCAAATTCGCGCAAGAAAGCGAGGGAATTGTATAACAATATCATTGGAAGACGATGGAATTGGTATCTCGAAAAAAGACCTTAAAAAATTGGGCAAGCCTTTTGAACAAGTTCAAAATCAATTCACCAAAAGCCATAAGGGGTCTGGGTTAGGCCTTGCAATTTCTCGTTCACTTACTGAAATGCATGGTGGTGCTATGAAAATTCGTTCGGTGAATGGAAAAGGCACAATAGTTTCCCTCAGAATTCCTATCGCTAAGGAATTAACCTGCCAAAAAGCAGCCTAAGTTTTAATTTTAGTTTACCCTGCCAACTACACCCCGAACTTTTATAGTTCGGGGTTTTTTTTGTGTTTTATGAGTGCGGTAAAACTCTTGCGAACTTCTTTTTGTAAAGTTTTTAAATGGGCTTCAGCGGATTTTAAATCTGGCATATCCATACTAGAACAAATTATTTCAACAAACCCCTTTGATGCTGACTTTACTTGAAAGACATCATCAATACATATCCGTTGTAATTGCAATAATGAATTATAAAGATCGAATGCTTGAAGAAGTTTATCTCGGGTATCAGAAGATAATTCTTCGTGTTTTGGGTTTTGAAGAATTTCGCGTGTACTTGTAGCACCGTCACTCCCATTTTTGATAGCTAGCCATTGAGCAATGAATTCAATATCGAGTAAGCCACCAGAAATGCTTTTAAAATCCCATACATTTTTGGAACCTTTTTCTTTTTCAATACGCTTTCGCATATCAAGAATTTCTTTTTCAAGCACATCTCTATTTTTATGATTAGCAAGAATTTTAGGAATTTCTTTTTCTACTTCACTTGATAGTGTTTCATCTCCAGCAACCGCCCTAGCACGGGTGAGAGACTGAGCTTCCCAAATCCAAGCTTCTTCTCGTTGATATTTCATAAATCCATCAACATGCGTTGCTAAAGGACCTGCATTTCCCGATGGTCTTAATCTGAAATCAAGCTCAAAAAGTTTTCCTTCTGAAGTTGGAGAACTCATTGCTGAAATAAAACGCTGCATAAGTCTGATAAAATACAAAGAAGTAGCTAGTGGTTTTTCGCCATCAGAATATTCTATTGTTTGATCAAAATCATATAAAAAGATTAAATCCAAATCAGACGTTGCAGTAAGTTCATAGCTTCCCAAGCGGCCCATTCCTAATATGCTTACTCTTGAACCTTTTACTTCGCCATGACGTTTTGCAAACTCTTGAGATACTAATTCAAGCATTGAATTTATTATAACTTCAGCAAGGCTTGTAAAAGCTTTTGCAACATTTTGTGCAGATAAAGTACCCGCGAAATATTGGCAGCCAATCATAAACTGTGTTTGAGAAAAGAACCGTCGAGCCTCATCTAATGCATTTTCATAACCATCGGAATGATCAAGACTTGCATTTAAAATATCGTTTAATGCATCTTTGGAAAGGGCCCCCTCACCAAATTGTGGATCGATCATAGCGTCAAATACATGCGGTTTATGCGAGATTTGATTTGCTAGCCGTGGGGCTGCACTTAATATTTTTATTAAGAGCTCTGATAGGCTTGGGTTGTTCTTTAAAATTGAGAAGAGCTGTATTCCTGCTGGTAGCCCTGATAAGAACCTATCAAATGTAAAAACAACTTCGTCTGGATTATTTGCTGAAGAAAATGATTTTAATAAATCAGGCACAAGTTCAGTTAATAATTCTCGAGCCTGCGTAGTTCTTAAAGCAGGTATGCGAGCCTTATGCCAAGTTTTTACAATCTTCATGATTTCACTTGGGCGAGCAAACCCCATCTCTTTGAGCGTATTTAGTGTTTCAGGATCTTCATCATCTCCAGTAAAAACAAGACTACCTTTATCTGCGCCTAAATTTTCAGCGGCCTCAAAAAGCGCTGAATAATATTTTTCAACGACTTCTAATGTTAAGCGAATAGAATTAGAAAACTGCTCAACATCGGCTTCGTCTGACATAAATGCAATGCGCTTTAATTCTTCATTGGTTTCAGGTAAAATATGTGTCTGGCTATCATCAACCATCTGCAAGCGATGCTCGATATCACGTAAGAACCAATATGCTTGTGTGAGCTCAGATACCGCACATTTTTCAATCCAATTACTTTCTTCTAAGGCTTGTAGTGCTGCAATGGTTTCATTTTCTCGAAGGCTTGTATTACGACCACCAGCAATTAATTGTTGTGTTTGAGCAAAGAATTCTATTTCACGAATACCGCCGCGGCCCAGTTTTATGTTGTGACCCAACACTGCGATTTCACCATACCCTTTGTGCGCATGGATCTGACGCTTTATCGATTGAACATCATTGATGGCAGCAAAGTCTAAATATTTTCGCCAAATAAAGGGAGCAAGTTCATTTAAAAAAGCCTCGCCTGCCTTGATATCTCCAGCAACTGCGCGTGCTTTAATCATTGCCGCGCGTTCCCAATTCTGACCTTGTCCTTCATAATAATTCAAAGCTGCAACAAGTGGAACAACTAGCGGTGCTGAAGAAGGATCAGGTCGTAGCCGTATGTCCATACGGAAAACATATCCGTCAGCTGTTCTTTCCTGCATCAACTTAATGAGTTGCTTTGCCATACGGGAAAGTAAGCTTATTGGGTCGTCTGTATTTAGTATAATTTGAGCTGCATCATCAAAGATAAAAATCAAATCAATGTCGCTAGAATAATTTAATTCATTTGCACCAAATTTCCCCATTCCCAAAATAATAAACCCGCAATCTTCCTGAGGGTTAGTGGGATTTGACAAAACTAGTTTTTCTTGGCGGTTATTCTGCAATAATACAAAATCCAAACAAGCTGATTGGGACGCTTTTGCAAACTTAGAAAGCGATGTAGTGACAAGGTCACCATTCCACCACCCCCCAAGATCCGCTAGGCCACACAATAATGCAAGCCTACGCTTTGCCACTCGAACAGCAGACATAAACTCTACTTCGTTTTCAATCTTCATGCCAAGTAAAGTTGTCTCATCAAGAATAGCTTTAATGCTATCGTCAAAGCCTTTTTCTAGTAAACGAGATAAAAATATAGGCTCTTTAAAAACACAGTCTTTTAGATATGGGGAGAGCTGAATAACATTTGTTAGAAAGTCTATTAATTCAGAGTCTTTGATATTTGTGGAAATAAGTAAAGTTGATAATTCAGTTTTTAGTTCCGAAAATTTATCTTCAACAAATACATGAAGAGGTTTGGGAATTGATTCAAATTCACTATGCATCATATTGATCTAAAACAGGAATTTTTAAAACAGCAATTAACCCAGGGTTATTGCCTTTAAGTTCAAATTTGCCTTTATGCATTTCAGTAATTGCCTTCACTAATGACAGTCCTAATCCATTTCCTGACTTGTTACGTGACTTATCAATCCTCACAAATCGTTTAACTACTTTAGCGCGATCGTCTTCATCTATACCATCTCCATTGTCGATAATTTTAATTAGGAGTTGATTTTGATTAAGCTCACTTAAGAGCGTGATCTCACTACCACCGTACTTTACCGCATTATCAATTAAATTAGAAATAGCTTGTGAGAGAAGTTCGCGATTTCCCATGATTTTAAGGGTATTTGGTAAGGACAACATAATGTTTAATACCTTATTTTCATCCTCAACTAATGCCTCATAGAGTTCATAAACATCCGTCAAAATATCTGTTGCATTAAGAGGTTCAAGTTTTGCCACTGTTGAACCAGACTCTACCCTTGAGATCATGAGTAATGCGTCAAAGGTTTTTACTATCCCATCACAGTCATCAATAATATCGGCAATCTTATCTTGTTGTTCTTCCGGTTTGTTTTTTAATGAAAAAGCTTCTTCTGCTTTATTTCTAAGTCTAGTAATTGGAGTTTTAAGATCATGAGCAATATTATCTGACATTTGCTTAACTCCATCATCAAGATGGTTTATTTGATCTAACATATGATTGAGGTTTTCAGATAGACGATCGAACTCATCGTGAGTTCCAGTAACAGGTAGGCGTTCTGATTTATCACCGCCCATGATGCGTCTCGATGACTTTGAAACTTGATCAATTCGCTTCAGCGCTCCGCGTCCCACAAAGAACCAAGTTAGCAAACCAAGAGCAACCATTGTTCCTAAAGCTAACTTAAAACCACGCCCGACAATTTCTCTAAACCCTTCATATTCGCTCACATCACGGCCAACCAAAACTCGCATTCCATTTGGCACTTCAAGTACACGCGCTATCGCACGGTGTTCTGTATTACTCTCATCATCAAACCGTTCATATTTGAACGGTCTAAGCGTCCACCCAATTTTTCGCATAATGCCATTCTGCATTTGAGGGACGTTACCCGCAATAATTTCACCTTGTGGATTGGCAACTATATAAAGATTAGCACCAGGTGCTCGTGCCCGTCGATCCAACGTTCTGATTAATGAGTTAACACCACCTCTTTTATAAATACGAGCAAGACCAGTAACTTCAGTATCAATTGAGACTTGGTATCGTTCTCTCAAAACGTTCACCGTAGCTCCCGTCATGTAAAATACAATTCCTACGGCAAGGATACCAAAAATAAGCGTGTAGATAATTGAAAGCCTGACGGCCGTAACACAAAATAAAGAAGTTACTTTAGCAAACATCAATTTGTATTTTCTGGTTCTTGCAGTTTATAGCCGGCACCACGAATGGTTAAGAGCATAGGTTCATCAAAGTCTTTATCAATTTTGCCTCTAAGGCGCGATATATGCACATCAATCACATTAGTTTGAGGATCAAAATGATAGTCCCAAACTTTTTCAAGCAACATGGTTCTTGTTACAACTGTACCGGCGTTTTTCATCAAGTATGCAAGAAGTCTAAACTCACGTGGCTGCAACAAGAGTTTTCGCCCTTCGCGACGAACCTCGCGCGATAGCCTATCAAGCTCGAGCTCACCTACTTTAAGTAATGTATCATTATCATCATTGCCTGTACGCTTGGCTAATACTTCAATGCGAGCAAGAAGTTCCGAGAATGCATAAGGCTTTGTTAAATAATCATCACTACCAGAGCGTAGCCCCTCCACTCTATCGTCAACAGCACCAAGAGCCGACAGTATGAGAGCCGGGGTATTATCACCCTGCGCTCTTACTTCTTTTAATAGGCTTAAGCCATCAAGTTTTGATAGCATTCTATCTAGTACCAAAACATCAAACTGCTCAGTTTTTGCAAGGTGCAAGCCCGTTTCACCATCTGCAGCATGAATAGGGTTATGCCCTGCTTCACCAAAGCCTTTTATCAAGAACTTTGCAGCCTCTTCATCATCTTCAACAATTAATATCTTCATAGGACAAATTTATACAAGTTAGTGGGTTATGGAAAGAAAATAGCGGCAGACTATTGGGGAAACAGTCTGCCGCAAGTGACATCCTTCTTTGGAGGGGGATAAAGAAGGATGAAAATAGTTATCCTCGTTTGACTGGAACGGGGACAAATACCGTTCTATCCTGACGACGCACCTCAAGAAGAGCTGATTTTCGTCCTGCATTACGAGCTGATTTCATTCTGCTGCGCAACCCTTTTAAGCTTGTTACATCATCGCCATTTACGGAGATTATAACATCGCCAGCGCGTAAACCACGCTCTTCTGCTTTACTACCAGGACGTACATCAAGCACTGTAATGCCATCAGATGTTTCTTCAAGTTTGAGGCCAAGGCGTTTTAAGTTACGCTTCTTGCTATCTTGAGTTGCCACATTATTAGCAACTTGGGTTTCCTCCAATTCACCTAGTGTCACTGATACATCTTGATCATTACCATCACGCCAAATTTTTAAACTGATTTTTGAATTTGGCTCATAATCTGCAATTATACGTGCAAGCTCTTTTGGACTTTTAACAGTCTTATCATCCACTGCAGCAATAACATCACCAGCCTCAATTCCGGCTAATGCCGCAGGGCTTCCATCTTGAGGGGAAGTGACAATTGCGCCTTCTTTTATATCTAATCCAAGAGATTCAGATATCTCAGCTGTTACTGGCTGAATTTGTACACCGAGCCAACCACGGGTGACAGAACCATTTTGAATAAGATCCGCTACTACTTCATCAGCAAGTTTTGCTGGAACGGCGAATGCTATTCCAACATTCCCCCCCGATGGGGAGAAGATGGCTGTATTCACACCAATAACTTCACCGCTTAAGTTAAATGTTGGGCCGCCAGAATTACCTTTATTTACTGCAGCATCAATTTGGATGAAGTCATCGTAACGGCTTGAGCCAATATCACGACCATGAGCAGAAACAATACCTGCTGTTACAGTACCACCAAGACCAAAGGGATTGCCAACAGCAACGACCCAATCACCAGTGCGAGGGCGGTTTGTGCCAAAGTCTACGTAGGTGAATTTTTCAGTTGCCTCTACTTTAAGAACAGCAAGGTCCGTTCTTGGGTCAGCACCAATTAAAGAGGCTTCCAACTCTTCACCATCAGATAGCACCACAGTGAATTTAGAACCACCATCAATCACATGATTATTTGTTACGAGGTAACCATCTTCTGAAACAAAAAAACCTGAACCTTGTGAGTTGCCCTTACGTGGACGTTGTCCATTACGAAAATCTCGATTACCCCCGCGTTGACCATTATTGAAAAACTTCTCTAAAAATTCGCGCCCACGACGATCAAACTGAAAATCACCTTCAGCGCTTGCAGGTTGGATAGTTTGTTCTACACGAACACTCACAACGGCAGGAGAAACAGCTTCAACAACATCTCCAAAAGAGAAGGTTGCTGGTGCTTGGACTTTTACTGCATCCGCATAAGACGGTGTAATAGAAAGAAGATTTGTTTGGCCTGTAGCGTATCCTGCAACACCAAATGCCATTGCTGATGCAAGTAATACGTTACGGAAATTTTTTGGTGAAGATGATTTTGTATTCATTTGAAGTTCCTCATTGTGTATCACACAAACATTTCGTTTGCTGTTAGAACCAATATGGACACTCGCAGATTACAGTTTTATGGACAAAAAATTAAACTTCCGTAATGTTAGATACAACCTATTTGATGTGCGTCTCTACTTTAGCACCTTTTTCTAAGGTTTTATGAACTGGGCATTTATCAGCAATTGTAAGAAGCTTTTCAGCTAATTCTTCATTTTCAAGCCTCTCAACTTCTATTTTCCGTTCAAAAACATCAATTTTACCACCGCCAGTGCGTTCATCATCTGTGCACTCTAGACAATCTGCAGCGTGAATTTTCTTATGTGATACAGCAACAGAAATTTTGCCAACGTCGTACTTTTTAAAGTCGGCATACATTCGTATTGTCATGGAGGTACATGTTCCCAATGCTGCCGCTCGATAATCATATGGGGATGGACCACTATCTAATCCGCCAACCGAGGCAGGTTCATCACCCAACATTTGATGCTTACCTGCCGTAATTTTGTTTTGAAATTTTCCAAGCCCAGTCTCAGAAATAATAACATCATTGGATGTATCTGCTTCATCAGATTGAGAGTTATTGGAAATATACCGTATTGCCCAAGCAGATATGATTGAAGCTACAAAGTCAGCATCTTGATTATTTGTTACTAGATGATCCGCATTATCTAAAGATACAAAACTCTTTGGGTGATTAGCTGCAACAAATATCTGAGTTGCAATTTCAACACCAACGGTCTGATCAACTGGAGAATGCAGAACAAGAAGTGGTTTCTTTAGCTTGGCCACTTTTTCTAGTACGTCATTTGCTTCAAGGTCGTCCAAAAACTGTTTTCGAATTGAGAAGTCTCTACCACCTAATGAAACAGTTGCTTCTCCTGCATTTTGTATTTCATCAATTTTGACGCCAAAATTATGCACTACATGCTTAGCTTCAGAAGGTGCTCCAACTGTTGCAATAGCCTTTACCTCTGGAATTTCTGACGCGATTGAAAGAACTGCAGCTCCCCCTAAAGAATGACCAATTAGCAAACTAGGTGCTTCAAAATTCTCACGTAAATAATTTGCGGCTACAATCAGATCTTCCCGGTTTGACGAAAAGTTAGTTGAGGCAAAGTCACCTTTACTATTTCCAAGTCCTGTAAAGTCAAAACGCAAAACAGCAATACCTTGGCGAGCAAGCTCAGCTGATATTCTTTTTGTCGCGTGAAGATCTTTTGAGCAAGTAAAGCAATGAGCAAAAATAGCATAGGCTTTTATGGCGCCAGCAGGAATATCTAATCTAGCAGAGAGTTTAGACCCATGGCTTCCATCAAAATCTACGCGTTGAGTAGTATTGTTCATAACTGTGCTCCTTTGTTTTATAGAAACACGTTACCCACAATGAGGAAAGTCACAAGTCAATCACTAAGAATTTTACTAAGTTTTTCTTGCTCCTCTTTAGTCAACTGATTTACTTGGTTGATTTTTTTTCGCTTTGAGTTTCCTAGTGTCTTTAAAGCGAAAACAGCACCAATTATAAGCGCTAATATTGGCAATATCCAAAGTAGCAGTGTTTGATTATTTAGCCTTGGCTTTAACAAAACAAACTCACCATAACGAACAACTAAATATTCTAAGATTTGCTCGTCTATTAAACCTTCAACTAATTTCTCTCTAACAAGTATTCTTAAATCTCTTGCTAGTTGCGCATCAGAATCATCTATGGATTGATTTTGGCATACAAGACACCTAATGCCAGTTGAAAGTGAGCGAGCGCGTTGTTCTAGTACCACATCATCAAGCACTTCATCAGGATTTACAGCATGCACCTGAGATACAAAACCAAACATTATGAAGACAAACAATAACAGCTTACGCATTAGATAACTCACGTTTTACTTTCGACGTTTTAGGAGCCCCTACTCTTAAGCGTCTATCAGACAACGACAAACATCCACCGAATGCCATTAGAATAGGACCTAACCAAACAAATAATACTTGTGATTTCCACCATACACGTAAAACAGTTCTACCTTGATCGTCTGTGTCTCCTACAGAAACATACAGTTGCGAAAACCAATAAGTTTTAATTGAAGCTTCAGTAGTTGCGCTTCCATGCCCTGTATAGAATCTTTTTGCAGGTTTTAATTTTAATTCTTCCACCCCACCACGACTTACTGAAACCAATAAAGTGTCTTGAATATAATTGGGGCCTTGTTCTCGTTCTGCACCTGCATGAGTTAAGGTAAACCCAGCTATCTCTACAGCGTCACCTTTAAGTGCTGCAATACTCTTTTCATCACTAAATGCAGTGGCTCCAACTATCCCAAGCACCATAAGGCCAACACCAAAATGTGCAAAGGCTGTTCCCCATGTTGCTTTTGGCAAGCCAATTAGCCTTGCAATTGCGGTTTTAAGCCCAACCTTTGGCAAGCTAGAGCGTTGAAATAACTCCGCTAAACTTCCAAGCATTACCCAAACGCCAAGACCTATTGCAAAGGACGCTAAGACTGGCCCCTCTTCTGTAAATGCAAGTATCAAAATAATACAAAATATAGATGCACCTGCAATGGAATATAAACGTTGCAATACCGGTAGTAAATCAGCCCGCTTCCAGGACATTAACGGCCCGAAAGGAATGGCTAATAATAACGGCACCATTAATGGGCCGAATGTCAGATTGAAAAAAGGAGGCCCTACGGATATTTTTGAACCGTCTAACGCTTCTAAAAATAATGGATATAATGTTCCAAGAATAACTGTTGCGCATGATACCGTTAAGAACAAATTGTTAAAAACAAGAGCTCCTTCTCTGGAAATTGGTTGAAACAATCCACCTTGCTGAAGAACATTCGCTCGAATGGCGAAAAGTGTTAGTGAGCCACCAATGAAGATTAATAGTATTGTTAATATGAAGACACCACGAGTAGGATCAGATGCAAAACTATGTACTGACGTCAGTACGCCAGACCGAACAATAAATGTTCCCAACAATGATAATGAAAAAGTTAGAAGCGCTAATAGGATTGTCCATATTTTTAAAGCGTCACGCTTTTCCATAACCAAAGCTGAATGGATAAGTGCAGTCCCAACAAGCCAAGGCATGAAAGATGCGTTCTCAACAGGATCCCAGAACCACCAGCCCCCCCAACCAAGTTCGTAATAAGCCCAATAAGATCCCATTGCAATTCCAGCAGTCAGAAACACCCAAGCAACAAGAGCCCAAGGCCTAACATATCGCGCCCAAGCACCATCAATACGACCAGAAATCATCGCTGCTACAGCGAATGAAAAAGTCAGTGAGAAACCAACGTACCCAACATATAAAAGAGGTGGATGAATCGCCAATCCTATATCCTGCAGAATTGGATTTAGATCACGACCTTCAACCGGAACTTGCGGTAAGCGCTCAAATGGATTGGAAGTGAAAAGAATGAACAATAAAAATGCTAAAGTCACCCACCCTTGAACTGCTAAAACATCAGCTTTTAATCGAGAAGGAAGATTTGTGGCAAATAGAGCTAGCAGTGCAGAAAAGAGGGTCAGGATTAAAACCCATAAAAGCATGGAGCCTTCATGGTTCCCCCAAACACCTGTTACTTTATAAAGTGTAGGCTGATCCGAATGGGAATTTTGCCAAACATTCGCCAGTGAAAAATCAGAAGTTACATAAGCATAAGTTAAAGCCGCAAAAGAAAGACCCAAAGAAAGGAATCCTGCTATAGCGGATGTTGTTCCTGAAGCCATAAGAACTTCATCACCTGTTCGCGCACCCCAAAACGGCACAACCGATTGAACGACTGTTAAAGCAAGTGCAAGTACAAGTGTATAATGTCCAAGTTCAGCAATCATGAATTATTCTCACTTTCATTGCCCTTCCAGACATCCTTATCTTTCAAGACACCTTCCAGCTCTTTTGGAATGTAATTTTCATCATGCTTGGCTAAAATACTTTGCGCAATAAATCGCCCTTGCGTATCCATTGCACCTTCCGCAATAACACCTTGGCCCTCACGAAACAGATCAGGTAAAATCCCTTCGAAACTTACTGGAATACTATTTTCTCCATCAGTCACAACAAAAGATATTTTTGTATCTTGTTTTACGACACTGCCATCTTGCACAAGACCACCAATTCTAAAATTTTGTCCGGGTAAAACTTTTGTCCCGCTCACGACTTCTGTTGGATCGTAAAAAAATACGATTTCATCACGTAAAGCAATGCTTACTAAAAGAATTGCTAAACCAATTACAGCACCAATAACGCCAATACCTAAAAACCGCTTTTGCTTACGTGTCATTGCTCACCACCATTTGAAGAATTATTTTGGGATTGTATCATATTTTTGAGAAAGGCTATGAATGCTTTATCATTAGAAAACTGTCGAGTAGCGCTCGTTAAAGCGGCCTCAGCATCGTCGCTTCTTCCTAAGATAATATAGGAGCGAATTAATCTTTCCCAACCTTGTTTATTATCTGGGTCATCTTCTAATTTTTCAGCTAAATTAGACACCATCTGACCGATCATGGCTTTTCGATCTTCAGGGTTCATTTCTTCTACAGCCTTGATTTTCTCTTCATTCAAAGCAGGAAGTTTTGTTTGTTTTTCTAGCGCACGTAATTCTGCAACACGACCTCTTACAACTGGCAACCATTCCTCATCACCCTTTGCATTATCAATCATACCTTGCCAGATACGCATTGTTTCATCTGGTTTATCACTTTGGAGAGCAATTATACCTGTGTAAAATTTGGCGATTGAATGCTCTTCATCAATTGATAAAACTTCATGAATTAACATCTTTGCTTCATCATTAATTTGTCCTTGAGTTTGCTCAATATGAACGTCCGCTAATTTCAAAAGATACTCGGGATTTCTACCTTCAACTCGAATGATATTTTGATATGCTTTTATAGCATCTTCATAACGTCTCATTCTCATATAAACAGGGCCAACAACTTTCCAACCCTTAGTATCATCAGGATTAGATTGAAGGCGTTTTTCTGCGACTTTAAGTAATTCCTGCATGGAAGGTTGACTTGAATCGCTACTGACTTGCTGAGGAGGGGAAATTACATCAGGAGAACCTGTTATGTAATAAAATGGAATTGAAAATAGGGGCAATGATATGGCCGCTAACAATACTAGAAATTTATTTCTTCTCGGTACAGAGGGTTGCTTACTAAATTCAGATGACTTGATAAGTTTGCGTGCCTCTTCTGATTTAGCAGCTTGCGCAGAAAGCTCATCTAACCTGCCTAGTTCTAAATCTTTTTCAATTTCTAAGAGCCTTGCTTTATATAATGTTTGTTCACTATCTAACTCACTTCTTGAAGGTAGATTTGAACTGAACAATGGAAAGCAAACAAACCCCATTGCAATGGCAGCTAATATTAATGTTAAAATCCAAAATGTCATTTAAGAATGTCTATAGAGTACTTCATAAAAACAAAAGCTAAATACTGAATATAAGTGCAAATTGGACGCTTTGCCACAATCAAATAATTGCGAGGGATTGTGAAGTTAGGCTAGTTAAGAGGCTGCCATGTACCGTCAGGATTACGGCATGCGGTACCACTTGCTTCCTGTGGAGTACCATCAACGTATATTGTATGTGTATAACGACGGCAATTTTGACTTCCAACCTGATAAGGCTGTTGCGGAACCACCTGACCATAAGTGCCATTCGTTCCTTGCCATGCGACTGGCTGACCTACAGGTCCACGTTCTAATGCATTATATTCAGCTGTAAGCGCGGCATTTTTACTACGAGTATCTAAACCTCGCCCAATAGCGCCGCCAATGACGCCACCAGCAAGCGCTCCAACGATTGTTGCTGCTATACGGCCTGTTCCACCGGCAACTGCGCCAGTTGCTTGCCCAATTGTTTCATTACTAGCTTGGCACCCAGCTAAAGCGAGCGCGCCTGCTAGTATAGTAGCTATGAATGATGTTTTTAGTTTGCGCATAGTACTTATCCTTATTCCTCAGCTTTATAGAAAATAGGTATTGATAATGTTTAAATTAGGAAGATTTAGTGACTATATTTCTTTTCTGCCGGGCAATAAAACAACAGCTTTAAGTCCGCCCATAGAAGACTTTGATAGTTTAAAATTGCCGTCATATTCATCAACAATATCGCGAACAATAGATAAACCTAGTCCCCAACCAACCTTTCCTTCATCAACACGGCCACCGCGCTTTTCTGCTTTTTTAATATCTTGAACAGACATTCCCATTCCATCATCTTCTACAATAATTCGTAACTTACCATCAGATAGGCTGGCGCTAATTTTCATGGCTAAACTTGCATACTTGGCAGCATTCTCAATCAGGTTACCTAAAATCTCTTGAAGGTCATGTTCCTCACCTTCAAAAATCAAACCTTCATCATCAAAATTACTATCAATATCTGTTGAAGGATTAAGCTTTGAAACAACACTAGAAAGTTTTTCTAGAACTGGAAACAACGGTGTATTAGCGATTGAAGTAGAACTCCTTGCAGATATGCGAGCGCGATCTAAATAGACTTGCACCTGGCTACGCATAGTTTCTAATTGCTCTTTGAAGATAGGTTGTTTTTCTTTTGGTAGTTTAGGCAATTCATTCTGCATCACTGCGAGTGGTGTTTTTAGAGAATGAGCAAGATTACCAACTTGTGTTCTGGCTCGCTCAACAATGGTATTATTTGATTCAATAAGCGCATTAGTTTGCGAGATAAGTGGCTCAATTTCTTCTGGATATTCACCGTCAATTCTTGATGCCTCGCCTCTTCTAACTTTGCCTAGCGTCTCAACAGCTCTAGAAATTGGTTTCAAACCAAGTCGTACTAATAGGTATGTGGCAAGTACAATAGAAAAGGCAAATATTGAGAGTATCAAAGCTAATCGATCTCGAAAGCTCGCAATTTCTTCATTAAGAGAGCTTTTATTTGCTGTTATGCGAAAACTATAAAGCTCATCGCCTTCACCTAGAAATACTTGAGCTTCTAAACCTTGAAGCATTTGACCAATTTTATCTACCATCTCAAAACTGCGTTGGAAGGTTTGATCTAATTCAATAGTAGGTGGAATTATTATTTTTTGATCTGCTAGCGAAATACTTGATATCCGCGAAGCTTGCTCACCAACTTTTTCTACGGACCAATAATAACCTGAGTCAAATAGATTATAACGAGAATCTCCTAAATCAGGAAGCCCCATTAATTCTCCGTTCTGATCAACCTCAAATGTTCCCATAAGGTTGAAAACATTAGCTACTAAGACATCGTTTAAACGTGCTTCTGCATTATGACGGTATTCTTGCGAGATAACAAAAGCGACTATTAAAACACCTATTACTGCAGCTAGAGATGATAGAATAAAAAGACGTAAGGCAAGTGTATTTGGCAAAAACTTGATACGGCTTAGAAAGGACAAACTCATTCTGTTTCTTGCAACCGATATCCAAGGCCACGAACAGTTTCAACAAAATCTGTGTTTAATTTCTTACGTAACCGGCCAACAAAAACTTCAATTGTATTTGAGTCTTTATCAAAATCCTGATCGTAAAGATGTTCTGTTAATTCTGTTCTGGAAATTATCTCACCAGGATGATGAAGCAAGTAAGATAATAAACGCAGCTCATGTGACGTAAGCTTAACTGGCTTCTCTTGATATGTGACTTTAGAAGTTCGTGTATCTAAAACAATATCACCACAAACTAACTCTGATGATGCATGACCAGTTGAACGGCGAATAAGCGCGCGTAAGCGTGCAAGTACTTCTTCTATATGAAAAGGCTTTGCAAGGTAATCATCAGCTCCAGCATCAATGCCTGCAACTTTATCACTCCAACGGTCTCTAGCCGTCAACATAAGCACAGGCATTTTACGTTCAGCTTTACGCCATTTTTCAAGAACGGTAATTCCATCCATTATCGGAAGACCAATATCTAGAATCACAGCATCATAGGGCTCAGTATCCCCAAGAAAGTGGCCTTCTTCGCCATCATGCGCCTTATCAACAACATAGCCAGCTTCAAGGCAAGCCTCTTCTAATTGACGGTTTAGTTCTAAGTCATCTTCAACAATTAATATGCGCACTTATTGTTCCTGTAATATTCTTAAGGTTTAAACTTCTTAACAACAATGCGAGGCGCTGTGGTGTCTGATGATATTTTAATACGCGCTTCGCATGTTACTGATCCGTTGCTGCCTTTTTTCGATTTTACTGACAACAAAGTAGCTTTAGGATTACCATCAACCATAGCACGCGCAGCATTGCTACATGCATCAGCAAACGCTGGTGTTGCAAATAATGTAGCGGAAAAAGCAGCTAGTATGATTGGTTTTAGTAATTTCATTCGCCACATATAACACGCTTTATCTGAACCAAAAATGAATATTATTTAAGTTTCGTATTATGTTTATTGTCACACAATGCAGTCCAGACTGCATTGTGTTGCTTTATTTGAATGATCGTTTTCTGCGTATCATCTTGCGACCAAGTAATAGGTATGAACGCAAAACAATACCAATTATTTTATTACTAACGTCGATATCCATCATCTGACATGAGGTTATCAGCGGCATTAGACTCACGAGCAAGATTTCGTGCTTTAATAGCTTTTTTAAGTTTATCATAAGCGTCAGCCTTATTGCGTTGGTCACTTTCTGATTTTTTTTGTTTATCTGATTGATACTTCTCAAACGCTCTCATGAATTGAGGAAATAATGAGAAAAGAGAATGCAAAAAACTAATCATGATATTATTTCCAAGCTAGGAAATAATATCTGTAGCAGATAGTCTGCCGTAAATTGCTGTCATGGCACCAATTGCACCAATTAATTGTATCATTGCGTCAGCTAAATCAGCCTGTGCTACAGTATCAATTGAGACGCCAAACACCCCCATAAAGGAAGCTCCTATAGCAAGCAATGCTCCCCAAATCGTTTTCGACTCATACCAATTTTTTTCTTCAACCATAGATAATTCCTTTTTATTTAAGTGTTAGTAATTTTAATTTTGTTGTAAGAACCTGAAATGCCACTATTACTCAATTGAGCCACAGCAATTATGAAGTCAGGGTTCCCACTACCAAAGTCAGATACATACATCTGATTGGTGTATGAGAAGGATGGAGAAATAGAATACGCTTCGCGCTTTACAAGCCCTTCTGCATCAAGAATAGAAATACAGTATTTTTCTTCAAATGCATCAAATGGTATTTCAACGCCACCCCAAGAATCAGCGTTGACTGATCCTCGCCTTATCCACGAAACATTAAAATTCCCTGCTTCTGATTTTTTAAACTGTAAATGAACTGGACTGAGCAAAAGTCTGCTACGTACATTATATGTATGCGCTAAAGCTAGATAACTTGCAGATGATTTATTATCACGAGCTAGCCCTACTCTCCAATTTTGAGCAATCCCTACTTCATTGTCTTTAAGCTCTAATGGATAACCCTTCTCGGTCTGAAGCTAGCGCATCCACACTTTCCATATTTGGTATCAAAGCAACACTTTCACCAAAATCACTTGCAAGCCAGTTTCCAATATCGCAAGCGGTCTTGTTAGCGAGAGGCAAAACAGTTTGCCTCCAGAATGCACGGTTAGCTTCTTGGTAATTTGAATAAGTATTGTCACCAGGAATACCAAGTAGCATGGGCGGCACACCAAAGGCTAAGGCAATTTCGCGCGCGGCCCCATTTTTTGCCTGCATGAAATCCATATCACGGGGGCTGTACCCCATTGCTTTCCAATCAAGGCCACCTTCCAAAAGCATAGGTCGGCCGGCTCTAGTTGAACCAGTGTAACCTTCTTCAAGCTCACCTTTTAAGCGACTGAACTGCTCGTCAGTTAAGTTCTCTCCTTCAGAAGATGAATATACTAATGCTCCAGAAGGACGTGCTGAATTATCAAGTAATGCCTTATTCCAATTGCTTGCAGAATTATGAATATCTAATGCCATATGGGCAGATGATAGTGGTGAAAGTCCATTCACATCATCTGATGGATTAAATAAAGCTAGATGTAGAATTTCATCTAACTCATATCGCGTAACTCTTGATCCTGTTACGTGTTCATAAGACTTAGGCCAACCTTTTTCGTCTAATATTGGACGCACTTTAACTGGGTCTAGAATATGGATCTCACGAAGTTCTTCAGCAACTTCAATCTTTGTCAAAAATACATTTCCTGCAATCAATAAATGACCATATAGACACTCCAAAAATTTTGGGCCTGACTGTCTCGCATTTGGTTTTGATAAGATATCTAACAATGGATGCTCATTTAACTCTGCTCTGTTTTCACGTACAGCAAAAGGCATAGAACTGGCTGCTTCACTAATCATTCTAATACAACGATATACCACTGGGTTTCGCGAAAATGCCTGGCTTGCACGATCGCCTCCAGACGTTGTTGAGCGCACTGTTATCGTCGTTGGGTCTTTCATTAATTTCTTTAAAAGCTTTAAAGGCTTTAGTGTTGTGGTAACGACCTGCCTTGGATTATTACCTAACCTCAAACAAAATTGAAGCATAACCCAAGTCTGCTCTACGTTTGACCACTTGCAGACTTCGTCCGCCCAGGCAGCTCCAAATTGATTGCCGCGTAAACCTTCAGGATTAGCAGACGAAAACAACTTTCCTACAGTTCCATTATTCCAGATTAATTCTTTTCTCGAAGAAATCCATTGCGGCCTTTCCGATTTTTTATGAATGGCAAGCAAACCAGATTCACCCTCAATCATGACATCGCGCATATCATCATAGCTTGTGCCAATCACCGCCACTCTGCCACCACTGCATCCTGGATAGTGAGGATCAGCAAGCGCTATACCTTTCAACCATTCTGCGCCAGTACGAGTTTTACCAGCGCCACGCCCACCCAATATCAACCATGTTCGCCAATCACAAAGCGGGGGGCGTTGTTTTAATCTTGCCCATAAAGGCCAATCATTATTTAAAACTTCTAGCGTTTCTTTATCAAACTCACTAAGAAACAATCACCTCATTATTTGTGTCGACAAGTTTGGCAATTTGCTCTTCAAGCTGTCTACGGAATTCCAATATATCCACTCCCCTATCGGATTTTTGTCACGTTCTTGCTGCACCCGCTTTATCATTTCCTCTAAGCTTTGAACTAATTTAAAGAACCCCATATATATTTTGAGTTTTTGTTCAATTGAGCCAGATTCTAATTCCGTAGAGTTTTCCATTTGTGAAAGCTCACCTAGGATTTTATCACGAAACTTAATTGCAACTTCTTCAAGCTGATTTGAATCATCGTCACTATCGTCTGACAAAATATGTTCCTTACTAAAGTAATATAAGAAAATTAAACGCAAAAAAGCCGCCTAAAAAAAGGAGGCTTAATGACGTTCAATTTTCATGAGATTTCAGAGTTGTAAGAGCGTTATTCGTACTTCTCCGACCATATAAAGAATGTACCCCAAGACCGTTTCGGTGTCAAGAATAAATTCCTATTTATTTCAAATTATTTTACAATCTACTTTTTGTATATCTCTCGTGGCCAATCAACTAGGTTATCTTCGTACTCTTCAGGAGGCCTGCCATCATCAGGGATAGCCCTCCCTCTAACGCTAATACCTTCTTTATGAACAGTATCTGGGTCGCCTGAAATAAGCGGATGCCAATCAAATAAATCCTCACCATCGCGTACAAGTCGATACCCACAAGTTGGTGGCAACCAAGTTAATGTACGCACACTCTCAGGTGTTAACTGAATGCAATCAGAAACTTTTTCAAAGCGATTATCATAATCTTTGCACCTGCAGCTATTACAATCTAACAACTCACAACCAATATTGGTCCAATAGATTTCTGCTGTATCCCAATCTTCTAATTTATTTAAACAGCATTTTCCGCAGCCATCACATAATGACTCCCACTCTGATTTTGACATCTCCTCAAGTTCTTTTGTCTTCCAAAAAGGTGCAGCAGCCATAATTTCGTTCCAAATAAGTTGTTACTGGCGTTTACCAGGTTTTGGAAAACTATAAAGCTCTATGATAATTTTTCCGTTCAAACTGACTCTAATATGGTATAGAAACCTCTCAAGTAGTAATAAGGAACGTTGAGTTTGCGTGATCCATTTAAAAATTCGAAAAAAGGCGGTGGTTGGAATAAGCTACTTGATCTTGATTCATGGATTGATTCATCGCTTTACAGAATGTTTTCTGATGCAGGCGAGCGCTGGGAAAGCATTACTATTTTCTTTCGTAAATTCAAAGTTAGAGGTTTAAAACGATTTATTGTCGAAATTTTTGATGAAGGCATTACACTTGGCCTTATAGGCTCGATCGCTATGCTCGCCTTAGCACTTCCTGCATTTGAAGAAACGCAAAAAGACTGGCGAAGCCAAGATGATTACTCTGTTTTATTTCTAGATAGAAATGGCAAGGAAATTGGTAGACGTGGTATTCGCCAGAATGCAGCAGAAGAACTTGATGCCCTACCTGACCATTTCATCAAAGCTGTATTATCAACAGAAGACAGGCGGTTTTTTGAGCATATAGGAATTGATTTTTTAGGTCTTTCACGTGCAATGGCAGAAAACGTCCGCGCGAACTCGGTTGTTCAGGGGGGTAGTACGATTACTCAGCAACTTGCGAAAAACCTTTTCCTTACCAATGAGCGAACACTAGACCGCAAAATAAAAGAGGCATTTCTATCTTTATGGCTTGAAACTAACTTATCCAAAAAAGAAATCTTAAAACTATATATTGATCGCGCATATATGGGCGGTGGTAATTTTGGTATTGCAGCTGCTGCACAATATTATTTTGATAAAAATATTAAAGATGTATCATTAGCAGAAGCGGCTATGCTCGCAGGGCTTTATAAAGCACCCGGCAAATACGCACCTCACATTAACCTCCCAGCAGCTCGTGCTCGTGCAAACGAAGTTCTAACAAATATGGTTCAAGCTGGTTTTATGACAGAAGGTCAAGTTGTGAGAGCAAGACGCGAGCCCGCAAGCGTTGTTGATCGCGAGGACTTGCAAGGACCTAATTACTTTCTTGATTGGGCATATGACGAAGTTCGAAAAACCGCTGTTAAATTTAAAACACGTAATCTGATTGTAAAATCTACTGTCGACCTTGATTTGCAAAAAGCAGCTGAAGATTCTGTTGAAACACACCTTAGACAATTTGGCACTCAGTATGGTGTAAGAGATGCAGCAATGGTCGTAATTGATCATGCAGGCGCAGTGCGCGCTATGGTTGGCGGCCGCGATTATGGGCAGAGCCAATTTAACAGAGCTACACTTTCTAAACGCCAACCTGGGTCATCATTTAAGCCCTATGTATATGCTTCATCAATCGATAACTTTGGATACGATGAAAACACATCAGTAATTGACGGGAGCGTTTGTGTGGTTAGATTTGGCCGCAACTGGTGCCCCCGAAATTACACCCCAAGATTTCGTGGGCGTATGAATATGACAACAGCGCTTGTAAAATCAATCAATACGATCCCTGTTAAAATGTATCTTGGCCGTGATGGCTTAAAAGGATTAGGCGGCGATAGACTTGTAAAGACCGCACGGGATATGGGTATAGAATCTGATATGGTTGTAAACCCGCCAATGGTGCTTGGTGCTAATGGTGTCACCGTCCTTGAGATGACTGCTGGGTATGGCACTTTCATGACTGGCGGCAAAAAACTGAATCACTTTGGCGTTTCACAAATTCTCGACACCTCAGGCAATGTTCTGTTTGATATTCGTGAAGATGCAAAAGAGGCTCCCCAAGTTCTCAAAGAGAGCACAGTTGCTGCTATGAATAAAATGTTGTCGCAAGTACCAGAATGGGGCACAGCCAGACGCGCAGCGCTTAATGGTATTCGCGCAGCTGGCAAAACAGGCACTACTCAAGCATATCGCGATGCTTGGTTTGTTGGTTATACGGGTAACTATGTTTCGGCAGTTTGGTTTGGAAACGATAATTATCAACCGACGAGACGCCTTACTGGTGGCCAACTTCCTGCAATGACATGGCAGAAGTTTATGACCTACGCTCATCAAAACATTGAGCTGCGCCCTATTCCGTATATTGAAAACCCACTGTCGGGGAAAACAGATAAGCCTGAGACAAACGTTGTTTCTAATGATGAAGAAACCGAAGCACAACCTTTACGACCAAAGCTTTTATCTAAAAAATCAGAAGAACGATTTAGGGCTCTAGAGAAAATTTTTCAAGGCGCAAAAACACTCAAACTCAACGGTGAGGTTGCGAATACCAAGAACTCTGGTGTTGTAACTCAATGAATAAACTCTGTTTCTGGTTAAAGAATTAAGCTGCCGATAATGCGTATTATAATTAATGTTGCCATAGTCCTTTTTATCGGACTTCTAGTTGGAGGTTTAAGTGCAAACTTTGCTTTACAGCGAAGCCACGGCATTGGCGCTGTTAACACAGGTCCATGGTCAGCACGGCCTTTCGTCGGGGGCGCGCAAATTGATCCCTACACAAGCGCAAAAGCCACATCTGATGGTACAATCCCTCTAGGAGCTGCAGAAGGCTTAGCCTTTGAAGCTATTCATGATCAAGATGGAAATAGACTTCAGAAAGAGTGTAGTTATGAGATTGCAGGAGACACATCTTCTGCAAGATTATGGACACTTTCCGCTTATGATGAAACTGGGCAATTAATTGTAAATGACCCAGTGCTAATATCTGCTATTTATTCAGGCACTTTGGTTCGATATCCAGATTCATCTTTTGTTGTAAAGGTTAGCGAGAAACCAAAGTCCGGCAATTGGATTCCAACAAAAGGTGAAGGGAACTTCAAACTTATTCTAAGGCTTTACGACACTCCTATAACCAGCAATTCAGGTGTTATTGACCCCCAAATGCCCCGTATAAAATTAATAGGGTGTGAATCATGAATGCTCGCCTGATTTATCTTTCTGTATGCGGCTTGCTGCTTGCTGGAATAATCCACATTATCATTATCCTTCTAATTCCATTTCTTGGTTCTAAGGATGCAGCAAAGCAAATTGCCAGCCAGTTAAACACTCAGCAATTTTATTCTATTGGGAATGGTAGCAAGTTTGGTATTTCAAATAATGACCCCTTTTTAAAGCTGTCAGTTTGTAAGTTTGACTTAACAAACACCGCAATTCAAATAGTGGGCCAAAAGGCGAAAACATTCTGGTCTGCATCTGTTTTTGATGAACGTGGGCGTATCATTTACAGTATGAATGACCGCACTGCCATTAAGAACCAATTGAGAGTTATTATCGTAAACCCAATTCAAATGGCCTATATTAGGCAAACACAGCCAGAGGAAGTTGAATCTTCTATTCTTGTTGAAAGTCAAAATATGAAGGGATTTGTGTTGCTGCGTGCACTGGTACCTGATGACAGTTGGAACTCACATTCGGATGGCTTTTTAAATAGCGCAGAATGCATACCATACAATACCAACATTGCGATTACGCCAGAATCTTAGGCTAGTTCATATACGATTTATGAATTTAAATTAGTTTTTACCTTAGCGTTTTTTCTTCTTCAATAGTTCATTGCCACCATCTGTTTTTTCATAGCGCACCCCTTCAAACACTAAAACTTTCGCATTGTGTGAAGTTTCTGGTTGGCCATACGACCAGCATTGAACGCGTTCTAGTGGAAACTTTAGAATAGTACTCATCCTTGTTTCTCCATAATATCAGAACCTCTAAGCCTTAAATTGAGGCGGCTCTCATGAATAGCTGTCTTAAACTCATCTCAATCAGAACAGGTAAATGAATCTACAGCACCATAAAAACCAAACATGGTTAACAGATTGTAAACATTTTTCATGGGAGTGTTATATTAAGCGAATCAATTGATAAGGAATTGGGGACTTGCAGGTAATTACTTCTATCGAAACAAAGTCAAACCTTCGACACACAAGGCCTATTCGAAATCAATCAACGTTGATTGATTTATCTAGTAGATTTACATCCTTAAATAGACCAACAAGGAAAGATATCGCTTTATTCAAAGAGCAATTTTACACCCTTATTCTCAGTGCAAGTAACCGAGAACGAAAAACTATTGCAAAAAACCTTGCCCGCAGCGAATATGTTCCAAAGCCTGTAATTTTATTTTTTGCAATGGAAGAAATTGCTGTTGCTAACCTTCCCTTGCTGTATTCTCCAATATTACAAGCTAGAGACCTTAATTTAATTCTTGCAAAATGTTCAATTCAGCACGCTAAAGTTATTGCTAGACGTAACAATCTTGACGCATCCAATGTTAATACGTTGCTTAAACTTGATGATGAAACTAAACAAATCCTTCATGTTCTGAAAGCAAATGACGCACTGCTGGAGAATTTGGGAATTGCTGCATTGTTAAACGCATCACTAGTGCAAGATGAGTGGGTTTCGCAGCCAGCAGCTATCGCGACCAATCCAACAATCGAAATTAAGAAACCTAAAAGTTCAACACGGTCAAAAGACCTTTCTGCTTCATTGCTAGAATTAGCAAATAAAGGTGGAAAAATTAAGCGTAAACCAATCGGTAAGTCCGCAAAATCGACATTTAATAAAATCTCTCTAAAGCAGGTTGAAAAACAACTGTTAGCTATAGCTCGTTTCAATGATGAAAAATCGTTTGCAACTTCAGTAGAGCGTTTTTGTGGGCTGAACTGCCAAGCAACTTTTAATTTACTGAGGGGGCAGGACGCAGGCATGTTGGCTAGCTTACTTTGTGCATTAGAAATTAGTGAAATAAGTGCAGCTAGAATCTTGCTCATGATGAATCGAGACATTGGAAGAAATGCACACATCTTTAAAGTTGTTATGGGGAAATATAAAAATTTAGACCATCAAGCATGTGTTTTATATTTCACTAAGCTGGGGGCGGATTTTACTCAAGCGCGGTTCCACAATGGAGAAGATAAATCAACAACACGTTACGCGCTTTCTTTAGCGGCAAGGGATCGTCGTGCTTCTTTGTTGAAGCAAAGCCAGACTGATCAAGTTAATTACAGTGAGCAAAAATTGACCGCATAATTTTAAATTATGAATTTGTTATAACTAAAGAAATATCGCCCGCACCTGACTCTGTTTCAATGATCCATAGATCAGGGTCAAAGTTTTTTTGTTTTTCTAAATAAGTATCTATTTCTTCTTGGCTTACATTTTTTAACGCATATTCAAACTTACGATCACCATCGTCTTGTTCTTCAAAAAAGACTTGAGGCGCTGGTGAGTATAAACTTAAAAAACCGTTCAAATGATTATGAATAACAAACAAAGCTCCAGCTTGTTGAGCACCAGACTTTAGAACTGAAACATAAGCTCCTCTTGCAGTTTCCGTTCGCATGAAAACTGCAAACCATATGGCACTTGTTAAACGCATATAGCTTCCTTATTTTATGACAAGTACATTAGATACTTGCCAAAACCCCTACAGAGAGCATTTTTTGGAGAGTTTGATTATCCAACTCGCCCGATGCTTGCAACTTAAAGCGTTTTTGGAATCGCTTAATAGCATTTTTTGTCTGATTACCCATAACGCCATCTATACTGATGTTTTCGTCACCAAAATTTTCTTTGAGGCCCATTTGAATACGCGTTACCGTTTCTGCGTCAAAGACCAATACTTGAGGTAAAGCAGACACACCAAGTTTTTTTACTGACTTGTTTGTATCTTGTTGAGAACCAGCTACGGCTTGAACTGATTTTAAGTTACTTAAAAGTCCATAACTTGCTTCGCCATTTGGAATGATACCAGCTCGCTCTTGGAATGTCATAATTGCAGTTCTTGTTCCGTTGCCATAAATACCATCAACTTTTCCTGTGTAAAAACCAATATCAGATAAGACAGATTGAACGTCTCTAACCAAAGATGAATGAGCAGCAACAGAATTGCTTCTTGCGGGACTCACCGTAGGTACGGGAATATTCTTTAAACTTATACGCTGCGTCAGAACACTTCTTGTGATCGTATTTTTCTGACTAACTTTCGCAATTTCCAGCTCATAAGTTTGAGATAAGCTTTCATTGTCTTTGGTAGTAGACCACAATGGATCTGGATGTGTACCTTCTTGTGAATATAGTGCATTGCCTGCAACCAGAGCAAATCCAAGGCCAAACACGGCTAAACCTGCAGCACTTCCTGGCTTTTCAATTACCGCTCGCAATAAAATTGAGGCTGTTTGTTTTAAAATTTGCATGGACTTATCCCACCTTACGAATAATTTGATTTTTATCTAATTTTCTTAAAAGGTTGGGCTCTCGAGCTTTATTTAAGAAAACAATTGCCTCATCAGGATCTGAGGGTACTGGAATGGATTTTTGGCTAGAAATTGGTAGTTCAACTAAAACTGTTGTGCCTTGATGAAGCTCACTCTTGAAAGAAATATTACCATTATGAAGTTTTATCAGGCCAAAGACGATTGAAAGCCCTAACCCAGTACCTTCAAATCGTCTTGAAGCGGTTTGTTCTACTTGGAAGAATGAATTTCCCAAACTTTCAACGGCTTCTGGAGACATGCCCAAGCCTTTGTCAGAAATCTCAATACAAATTTTCCGCCGTTCTCTTTTTAATTTGACGTCAATCTGACTATTTTGAAATGAAAATTTAATAGCATTTGCAACCAGATTAATAATTATCTGGCGCAAAGCACGAGGGTCTGCGGCAATATTGGGTAATTCATCAGCAATATCAGAATTAATTGAAATATTTGCCTCACTTGCAATAGGTGCCATTAACTCAAGCGTGGATTTCAACTGTTCTGATGCGTTTACAATTTCAGGAATTATTTGAAACTTCCCAGCCTCAATTTTTGATAAATCAAGAACATCATTGATAATGTTAAGTAAGTGATTTGCGGACTGGTTGATATGACCAGCATATTCAGTTTTCTTATCCTCAGATATGATAAGAGCAGCTTCCCCCATCAACATTTGTGAGAAACCGATTATCGCATTTAAAGGCGTACGTAGCTCATGGCTCATATTTGATAAAAAAAGGTTTTTCGTACTGTTAGAGTTCTTCGCTTTTTCAATCTCTTCATAGGCATGAGTAAGCTTGCTCTCTTCGTGAGTTATGTCACGCACTAAAGCTAAATAGAGTGATTTTTCCTGGTGATTGAAATGAGAGATACGCAATTCATAGCAACTGACTTTAATCCCGCCACTTGAAGAAGGGAATTGGCGGCGGAAACTTGTTGATTGATTTTGGCCTGAAATATCACAATCAGAGAATGCTTTTAAAATGTTAAGCTTATCTTGCGGGTTTGCTCCTTCAAAAAAGCCTTTTCCAATTAAGCTTCCAATATTTTGATTAAGAATGGTTTCTGATTTTTGGGAAACCCAAATAGCGTCACCATTCGAAGTATGTAACGAAGCGCTATCTGGTAGGCCTTGTAAGACGGAAACTGTCTCTGCCGATAAGAAATCATCATGATTTCCAAGCTCAGGCTTACCCTGATATTGGACACCAACTGCGTTGGTCAGTTTATTCAATGATCTTTTAAAAGCGTTACTCAAAACATTACTCGCCATTTATAGTTAGTAAGATTGGTTACACAACGTATTTAATGGAATCCTAATGAGGGCATTTTCTGAACAAAAAAGGCTCTAATAGGCACTTAAAACCAAGGGTTTCTATCGTCATGGTAAACAGAACCTTTCTAAAAATCATGGTAAACGTCATTTGTAAGATTTGAATTAAATTTCCTGCTTTTCCTAAAATGGAGCTTAAAACTTATATGTTACTTATACCCGCAACGGGAAATAGGTGAGTACATGTTTAGGTTAATTATCGCTCTGGGCGTTGCAGCAGTTCTTTTACCAGCTGAAACAGTTACTGGGTCAAAACGAGTGGAAGCTGCCAAAGTTACGACTTACGAAACTTTTAGCGCTGCACAAGCTCTTTATTCAGATGTTTCATCTTTTTGTGAGCGTAATGTGGAAACATGTATCACAGGCAAAGCACTGGCAACAAATGCCGTGACTACCATACGTGCGAGCCTTAACCAACTTGCACAAGGGCAAAACTCTCCCAGCCCTTCTTTAGAAGTTGATTTGATTAAAACAAGCGCGATTACAAAATAATATTACCAATCTTCTGATATCCGTCCTATATACTTTGATATGGCAATTCAGGGTGCAAATTGAAAATGGATATTGAAGAAATAATCGAAAACTTTCAGTATTTAGATGACTGGGATGATCGCTATAAATACCTAATTGAATTAGGTAATGCCCTTCCTGAATTTCCCTTAGAACAGCAGACAGCTGTCAATAAAGTTCAAGGATGTGTCAGTCAAGTTTGGGTCACATCTGAAAAGTCAGATGAGACCGACCCAATTTTAACATTCTGTGGTGGCTCTGATGCCCATATAGTTAGCGGGCTTGTTGCGGTCACTCTTGCAATTTTTTCTGGCAAAAAAGCTTCAGAAATAATTTCTACAGATGAAACGCAAATATTTGATTCTATCGATCTATCAGAACATATTACGCCACAACGCTCTAACGGCCTTCGCTCGCTTGTTGAGCGCATCAAAACACACGCACGAACAGCTTTGGCCTAGGGGCTTACAGAACTAGTCTCAGGACGATAATCAGAAGCTCCCCAAGCATGGGTTTTTCTTGTTTGATTATTCTCATAACCACTAATGCCATAATGCCTAGCAAGTAGTGCCAAAGCTGTTTTCAACATTAGTTTTGCTGAACGTGGCGGCCAAGCTCTTTCGCGCTCGACAATTTCTAAACCTTTTAAAAAACAACAAATATCTAAAGTTACGCCAGAAAGCTCAGGGCCTAGTTGATCTATTGCTTTTCCTGCACGTTTTCGAGCATCCAAAGCAAAGTCAGTTATATCTCCCATACCTCCAAGGCCTGATCGCCCACTAGAACCAATAGATCCTTGCAAACTTGCAGATATTTTTGGTTGTAATTGCCCTCTCTCAAAATCTTTTCTCAAGCGCTCTCCTGCTTCAAACTCTTCTATTGATATATACGCGCTGCCAGTCTTTGTTTTGCGTGTGAATAATCTTAATAAAGGAGATTCATTTGTATTTATTTGGACCTGCTCTCGCTGATTATTAAGAATGATTTCAGCTGTAACGACATTATTTTTGGCGCTTGCAAGCAAAGCATCGGGATTGAGATTTCGTTTTAAATAAGTGAGGCCAGAATTATTTATTATTATGTTATTGTTCCTCATCAAAATATGCTTTTTGGTTTTCAGCTGAGCAACAATATCTAAGCTAAAGCGGTATTGTTTTTCATTTAGGAACAAAATTAGATTATTACTTTCCTCTTTATATAAAAGACCAGTTTTTTGCCTTTTAGATAAAAGCTTCAAAAATCTAAGTACATGACGATGGTTTTCTGATTGCAATTTATTTTTCATCATTACCTCCCTTTTCTGGGGTGTATGAAGCTAGCTTTAAAACAGTGCTAATTGTTTGCTCAAGTTCCAAAATTCTATCGTCAAATGCTGGGCTGTCTCTTAAGTCTTCTATCACACGACATGCATATCCTATGGTAGTGCGATCTTTTTTGTATATTCGTGATATAGTGGATAGGGAAAATGAAAGGCCTGTGTGCATTAAATAAATAGAGATCTGTCTTGCTCTAGTAGCCTTCGCATTGCCCCTATCGTAGCGAAGGAGCCTTTCTGATGGTAATTCAAATGCAGAAGCAACCATTTGATTAACAAAAGTTGCGAGTAACCTATCACCAGGCTTGGTTAAAGATGGTATACCGTTGCATTGGACATATGGTGTTGCATTGCTCTTTATTTGATTATGCTCATTGTATGATTTACCCATGTTAGTTCCAAGTATTGGAACATGACATATCCCTGAAAAACTCATTACTACACTCTCCCCAAATATGAATATATTCCTATATTTAAAGTAAATCAATCACATTGGGGAAAACTATTCTATATAGACAGCAATATTATTTGAATTTTCACTTTTAAATACAGTAACTTAGTAAAACACAAGTCATTTCAATCAATACAATTAATCCCCCACTTCCTAGATAGGGTGCAGAATACTCAAGAATTTTAGGGGTGTTTTTTGGGTAATATTAATTTTTCTAATAAGCTTTTGGAACAAATTAGAGCATCAGCAATTAATTATGCGTGCAGCACTTCAGAAGTAAAACATTCTTCTAAAAGCACAATAAATAGAATTAAAATTATGATCGGCTACGTATGTCATAAAGATGAAATTAATGACCGTAACCAATTAGATATTATATTGTCGCTGTTGAGATTCAGTATTATCAGTGAGAAAATAAAATCTCAAAACCGCTTAGCAAGCTATAATAGTTGCCGCCATATTGAACTGCATAAACTACATTACGAACTCAAAGAAAAACGCAGCATGTTATAAACATACTGCGTTTTTATCTAATAAACTAGTTTTTCTTTTTCATTTTTTGGCCAGGTTTTCTTCCTAGACCCATATCGCGCGCCAATTGTGAACGTGCTTTTGCATAGTTAGGCGCAACCATAGGGTAATCTAAAGGGAGACCCCACTTTTCACGATACTCTTCTGGAGAAATATCATAATGGCTGCGCAAATGGCGCTTTAGAGATTTAAACTTCTTACCGTCTTCAAGGCAAATTAGGTAATCATCTGTCATCGACTTTTTAATCGGTACAGCAGGTTTTGAATTGCTTACGCCACCCATAGTCTTGTTTTTAGTAGCTTTATTTAATGCGTCATAAACCTCTGCAATTAGAATAGGAAGATCGGTTGTAGACACTACATTATTACCTACATATGCAGAAACTACATCTGATGCTAATTCTAAAACTGTATCATAATTATCTGCGCTACCTTCTGGTACGCTAATTAGGTTTTCCATTTTATCTCTCCAGTTATATCGCAATGTAATTAAACATTGCAGCCAGCCTATTTAACTAAATTCAAGAATCGAACTGTTGTAGAATAAGGATAATGAACAAATATATTTTTCTGCTATACTTTGATGTTTCATTCGTAAGGCAGATTTTGCTTGAACTTATTTCCTAAGTACGTTTCATTTATTTCAATAGTAAGGCTAAATAAAGGAGTCAAGAATTATTAATGGTACATTAGCTATTCTAAGCTGTATAATTAATTCGATCTCACCCCCACTCTTGAAGATGATCTGTCATGTACCAATATGATAGTTATCAGCTGTGTTATTGCTTCATCGAGTCAAATATGACTTCGCGATTACCAAAACATTGAGAAAGTTATAAAAATAATGCCAAAAATCTCAAAAACAGGCGCCGAGTGGCGTGCACAACTTACAAATGAACAATACCATATTACCCGTGAACATGGTACGGAACGCGCCTTTTCAGGACCTCATCAAGATGAGGACCGTGACGGAACGTTTACATGTGTGTGTTGCGGCAATAATTTATTCCGCACGAAATCAAAATTTAACTCTCGCACTGGATGGCCCAGTTTTTATGAGCCAATGGAAGAAAAATCAGTTTCTGAGCATAAAGACAGAGCATTTTTCATGACAAGAACAGAAGTGCGATGTAATGATTGCGAAGCACATCTTGGGCATGTATTTAATGATGGACCACAACCAACAGGTTTGAGATATTGCATGAATGGACATGCACTAAACTTCATATCTGATGATCAATAAACCAACGGAAATTTTCTATGCAAACTCATTTCCCGTCTATCCAAGGCGCACCCTTGGCCGCAAAAAAAACTCACACTACTAAATTTCATGGCGTAACACTTGAGGATGATTATTTCTGGTTAAGAGCTGAAAACTGGCAAGAGGCTATGCGCGAGCCCGAAAAACTACCTGAAGACATCAAATCATACCTAACACAAGAGAATGATTATTACGATGCAGCAATGGCTGATACCAAAGCTTTGCAGGATAAGTTAATTTCAGAAATGCGTGGCCGAATAAAAGAAGATGATAGCTCTGTTCCTGTAAAAGACGGTGCATTTGCATATTCCTGGAAATACACAGAAGGTGGCGAGCATCCTATTCGCATTCGCACGCCCGTGATGGCGGTGAAGAAGAAGTTCTACTCGACATTAATAAAGAGGCGGACGGTAAAGAATATTTTGAAATTGGTTTTGTTGATGAAGATCCAAGCCACTCAGTACTTGCATGGAGCCGTGATACTTCCGGGGCTGAATATTATTCTCTCACATTCCGCGATCTAGATTCTGGCAAAGATAGAGACGTTGAAATTAAAGATGTAGGCTCGGCAACTTGGGCAAACGAGACAACCCTCTTTTATTCACGGGTTGATGAAAACCATCGCCCATCAAAGATATTCAGGCACACTCTTGGCACCTCCCCTGATCTGGATGTGATGGTTTATGAAGAATCAGATCCCCGTTTTTATTGCGGCGTAGGGAAAACCCGCTCTGATGCATATGTCATTTTATCAGCTGGGATGAATGACCAAGACGAACTTCGCATCATTCCTACTGATAATGTTGAAGCTGATCCAATACTTATTCAAGAACGCCAAGATGGACTCGAGTATTCTCTTGAACATCAAGGAGAACGTTTTCTTATCCAAACTAATGCTGATGGTGCGGTCGACTTTAAAATTGTTGAAACACCAATCAGCAAACCATCAATGGAAAATTGGAAAGACTTCATTCCGTATAAGGCTGGACGCATGATTATCTCATGTAGTGCTTATAAAGACTGGGTCATTTGGATGGAACGTGAAAATGCTCTTCCAAGAATTTGTTTCATGAGCAAAAATGGTAAAGTGAATGAAATATCAATGGATGAAGAAGCTTACGCACTTGGTGTTGCGCCAAGCCCAGAGTTTGATACGAATATTTTCCGTTTCAACTATTCATCGCCGACTACACCTACTCAGGTATTTGATTATAATCTTGAGACAAGCGAACGCACTTTCTTAAAAGAATCTGAAATTCCGTCAGGTCATAAAAGTGAAGATTATATAGCAAGGCGTATTAGCGTAAAAAGCCATGATGGGGCACAAGTTCCAGTTACAATTTTACACCACAAAGACACGCTAATAGATGGCTCTGCACCATGTATATTATACGGGTATGGCTCTTACGGCATGTCTATGCCAGCAGGTTTTAGTGCAAACCGCCTATCTATTGTTGATCGTGGTTTTATCTATGCAGTAGGCCCATGTGCGTGGTGGTGAGGAAAAAGGCCGGCAATGGTATGAAGATGCAAAGTTTGGCAAGAAACCAAATAGCTTTCATGACTTTATTGCAGCCGGCGAAACGCTTGCCGAACAAGGCTTCACTTCTCGTGGTAACATTGTAATCATGGGCGGCTCTGCTGGTGGTCTGCTGGTTGGCGCTACCGTCAACATGGCACCTGACCTATTCGCTGGCGTTATTGCAGACGTTCCGTTTGTTGACGTTCTCAATACCATTCTTGATGACACTCTGCCACTAACGCCCGGTGAATGGTCACAATGGGGTAATCCAATTGAAAGCGAACAAGCTTTTGATGATATTGCAGGTTACTCGCCTTATGACAAAGTCGAGAAAAAAGACTATCCAGCAATGCTAGTAACAGCCGGTGTATCTGATCCTCGCGTAACCTATTGGGAACCAGCAAAATGGGTTGCTAAGTTACGTGATTATAAAACAGATGATAATATATTGCTTCTTAGAACAAATATGTCTTCTGGTCATTTTGGAAAGTCTGGACGCTTTGCAGCACTCGAAGACGCAGCAAGATCATATGCCTTTGCGCTAAAGGCTGTTGGCAAAGCTTAATTTAACGCGACTGCCGGGATAGTTTTCAAATACTTGGCGACAGCTTCCAAATCAGACTTCGGAAGCTTCGCCATATTTTCTTGAACTGAAGTCATGCTCCCACCAACAGAATCAAAATCTGGCGTGAACCCGCTTTCAAGGTAGTAGACAATATCTGCCTCAGACCAACTACCAATGCCGGTTTCATGTGGTGTTATATTGGGTATTTTGCCATTCCCCTCAGGAGCAGGACCGCCAGAAAGCCAACGGCTTGTATTGCCCCCTCCATAACCTAATGAGGCTCTTGGTGTGTGACATTCGCCACAATGGCCGAGAGTCTCTACCAAATATTGACCGCGTTGTAGAAAATTATCTGTATTTCCCACATTTAGTACAGGCTGATACTCTTTAAAAGCTAATTTCCATAAGCCTAAACCTCTGGATATATTAAATGGAAAAGTTAAGTCATGCGGCTTGTTCTGCGTTTTAACAGGCTCAAGTGTTTGGATATATGTCCATAGATGTTTCACATCGTCATAATTCATCGAAGAATAAGAAGTATATGGAAATGCAGGGTAATAATGTTTGCCATCTGGACTAGTGCCATGCAGCATAGCATTGGCGAAGTCTTCAACAGACCAAGCACCTATCCCATTTTCACGGTCGGGTGAAATGTTAGGGACATTAAATGTACCAACAGGCGTAACAAGCGAGTGGTTTCCACCAAGCTTTAATTTGTCTTTGCCTTTAGCGCCTTTTACAGCATGACATGATGCGCATCCGCCTGCCCAAAATATTGTCTCGCCCAAGATTGGATCACCTGATTTAGAAATCCAATCTTTCACTGTAGAATCTATTGCTTTTGGTATCGTTAGCCACCAAAAAACACTAAACCCCAGTATAGCAACTGCCAATAGTCCAATCGCCAGTCGCTTCATTTACAAAACTCCGATTATTCTTTCTTGATACGATAATCAGTATGACAAGCTTTGCAGTTTTTCGCTACTGAACCAAAAGAAACTTTAAGTGCTGCAAGGTCAGAAGGTGTACCTGCTTGAATTGCAACGCCTAAGTCAACCCCAAACTGCTTACCCTTTGCTTCAAAGCCTGCGGGATCTGACCAAATCTTTGGCGATGCAGTTGTTTCACCACCAGTTTCTGAACCTACTGGGAAAAACTCGCCAAAGCCTGTACCTACTGCACCCATTGCATTGTAGGCAGCTAAAGCAGCAACTCCATCAAAAGCTGTTTCACCTTTGACCATTTTACCAATAATACCGAGATTTTTACCAACCTCTTTCATTTTCGCTTTTCGATCTTCAATTGGCCCAGCCTGAGCTATTGAAACGGAAATCAGTACACTTGTTGAAACAATTGCAGTCGTTAGTGTTCTTTTGAGCATTATAAACCTCCATATAGTGTTCATGAAAAAGTTATCATGACCGTTTGCATTGTCCAGCAAACTCACTGTCAACAAATCAAAAACAAAAAAAGCCCCGCAATGAGCGAGGCTTTTAAAATCAATATACTTTTAAAGGCTTAGCTATTTGCTCCTTCATAAAGCTCAAGGACATAATCCCAGTTAATCATGCTATCAACAAACGCTTCAAGATACTTTGGACGCGCGTTGCGATAATCAATGTAGTATGAATGTTCCCATACATCACAACCCAAGATTGGTGTTGCGCCGTGAATTAAAGGGTTTTCGCCGTTAGGTGTTTTCATAATTTCCAGCTTACCGTCTTTAACAGCAATCCAGCACCAACCAGAACCAAATTGAGTTGCACCCGCAGCCATGAAGTCTGCTTTAAACTTATCATAACCACCAAGATCAGAATCGATTGCAGCTTGAAGAGCGCCTGGAAGTTTATTGCCACCACCATCTTTCTTCATCCAGCTCCAAAAATGCACGTGATTATAATGCTGTGCTGCATTGTTAAATAGACCAGCATTCTTGCCATGACTCTCACGTACAACATCTTCAAGTGACTTACTTTCAAGGCCAGAGCCTTCAAGTAGGTTATTGCCGTTGGTTACATAAGCCATATGGTGTTTGTCGTGGTGAAACTCTAATGTTTCAGCAGACATGTATGGGCCAAGTGCATCATATGCATAAGGAAGATCGGGAAGTTCGAAAGCCATCTTATAACTCCAAATATAGTGGGACTTTTATTATAGTATCTAATTAGGACTTCTCTTTCAATTTGCCAATGGGTAGAGTTCAGGAAAGTTAAATTTTTAGGAGCAGTTGATGTATAAAGCTTATGTTTTTGATGCTTATGGCACACTTTTTGATATCCATTCTGCCGTTTCTAGGCATTTTGATATAGTGGGAGACAACCTACCCGCGTTTCTGAAGTTTGGCGCAACAAGCAATTGGAGTACACTTGGGTTCGTACTTCAATGAACTGCTACAAAGATTTTTGGCAATTAACTGCCGAGGCACTAGATTTTGCTCTTGCAGTAACTCCAGGAAGCAATCTTGATTGTAGGCAAATCTTATTAGACGCTTATTTGTCTCTTGAGTGTTATTCCGAAGTGCCAATTGTACTTAAAAAGCTTGCAAGAAAAAGGGTTTATGACAGCAATACTTTCAAATGGATCGCCAAAAATGCTTTCATCAGCCGTTGAGCACGGAGGTTTATCAAACCTTTTGGATGATCAATTTTCTATTGATGATATTGGAATCTTTAAAGCTGACCCTGCTACTTATAAAATGGTCACAGATAAATATGCGATTACTCCTCAGGAAGTAGCTTTCCAATCATCAAATAGATGGGACATTGCTGGTGCTACAGCATTTGGATTTTCGTGTAATTGGATAAATCGAAGCAACCAACCTGATGAATATCTGGACTTAACTCCAAAACATAGATTGAGTGATTTAAATGGGCTTCTAGATTAAGGTGTTTTTCCACGACCTTCAGCTGTACTAATAATTATTTGCTTCTTTTGGTTTTCACGATGAATCGTGTAAATTGAAGCAAGGATAATGATCATTGCGCCAATCCAAGTCCAAATATCTGGTAGGTTTTCGAACAATAACCACCCAAAGAAAACAGAATATATCAAGCGTACATAATCAAGCGAAGCCATAACGGAAGCTTCGCCGTATTTATAAGCGTTTATATTTAGCATCTGAGCGATATATGAAATAATCCCCATACCAATGAGCAATGCCCATTCTAATGGTGTTGGCCATAACCAAAACCAAATTCCTGGGGTGGCAACTGCAAGTCCAACACCAAGTGCCTGGTAGGTGAGAATTGTGGTCGTGCTTTCTGTTCTGGTTAGAATACGGATTACCACCATGACGGCTCCTGCACCTGCAGAACCTATCAGAGCATAAACGCCATAAATGGTGAACCCATCAAAACCAGGTTTGAGCACGATTAAAACGCCAATAAAGCCAGTAACAACCGCGAACCAACGCCTTATTCCGATAGCCTCATTTAAAAAGAAAATCGCACAAATAGTTACAAAAAAGCTTTTTGCAAACCCTATTGCAGTGACTTCTGCCAATGGCATATTCACAACGGCAGTAAATCCAAACCCCATTGCTACAAGTGCTAAAACAATACGCAAAAGTTGCAACCCAAAATGATTTGTTTTCAGACTTCCTGGAAAATTAGTCATAATTGTTGGGGCAACAATAACGGCCATAACGACTTGCCGAACTAGCAATATTTGAAAAACATCAAGACGTGCACCTACAAGCTTAATCATTGCGACCATGGTGCCAAACCCTGCGGCGGCGAACATCAATATTATGCCACCCTTCACATTGTTAGGGAGCAGATCGAAACTCTTTTTTAGGGTGGCAATGCTCATTGATTCTTCCGACTCATATTTCAACTCTATCGACAGGCAGAGGAAAAAGACACTCTAATAATAGAAATGAGTTTCTGGCTCGACGGGCGGCTTAGTTGTCCCTATATCAGTATATAAGAATATTTAGCTACCAGCCTTTCTTGGAGGTTTCATGAACAAAGTAACTCACGCAAAATTTGGAATGGGTGCGTCCCCACTTCGCAAGGAAGATAATGCTTTCATCACTGGTAAGGGCCACTACACAGACGACAAAACAGCTATTGATGTCTTGTACGGATACGTCCTTCGTTCACCTGCGGCACATGCAAAATTTAAAATTCAAGATACATCAGAGGCGCTAGCACTTCCTGGGGTTCATGCAGTTTTAACTGCAGATGATATTTCTCATCTAAAACCGCTCACTAACATCGTGCCAATCAAACAACCTGATGGTAGTATGAATGCCACCAGAGATATTCCAATCCTTTGTACAGACACACTTCGCCATGTAGGTGACGCAATATGCTTCATTGTTGCTGATAGTGTTGCCATCGCAAAAGACGCTGCGGAACTGATTGAACTTGATTTTGATATTCTTCCAGCCAGCATTGATACAGAAGAAACACTCAACCCAGATGCAGTACTTGTATATGAAGATGGTGATAAGAACCTAGCCTTTACTCATTTTATGGGAGATCGTGAAGCAACGGAAGGTGCCTTTGCAAAAGCTGATCACGTCACAGAACTTAAACTCATCAATAACCGCCTCATTTCTAATTACATGGAAACCAGAGCAGTTCATGCAAAATGGGATGGGGACGCTAATCGTTTTGATGTTACTGTCGGATCACAAGGGGTTTTCGGCCAACGACGTGTTTTAGCAAGTGTAATGGGTTTGAAGGGAGAACAAATTCACGTTATGACACCCGATGTCGGTGGTGGGTTTGGTACTAAAGTATTTGTGTATCGCGAGTATCCACTTTGTATGGTTGCAGCTAAATTACTTGGGCGCCCTGTTAAATGGACCAGCGATAGAAATGAACACTTTGTGAGCGATGCTCATGGTCGCGATAATGTTGTAACTGCGAAAATGGCGATGGATAAGAATGGAAAATTCCTAGCAATAGACATCGATTTAATTGCTGCAATGGGTGCTTATCTTCATGCTTATGGGCCGTTTATTCCATATCTTGGCATTACGATGACAACCGGTCTTTATGATATTCCTGTAATGGCGGCTTCAACACGCGGGAGTTACACACATACCGTTCCAACTGATGCATATCGTGGCGCGGGAAGACCTGAAGCTGCTTATGTAATCGAGCGACTTGTTGACCAATGTGCTCGTGACATGAATTTATCACCTGATGAAATTCGTCGTCGTAATCTGATTAAACCAGAGCAATTGCCCTATACCACAGTTGCGGGGCGTATGTATGATACTGGCGAATATGAAGAACACATGAAGCAATGTATGCAAAATGCTGACTGGGATGGTTTTAGAACAAGAAATGAACTTGCAAAAGAACAAGGCAAGATTCGCGGTATTGGAATGTCTACCTACATCGAGGCTTGTGCTTTTGCAGGATCAGAACCAGCATTTTTAGAGCTTAAAAAAGATGGTAGTTTTGATCTTAAAATCGGCACTCAATCAAATGGCCAAGGACATGCCACAGCTTATGCTCAATTGGCTGCTGATAAGCTTGGTATTAACTATGACAAAATTGATGTACGTCAAGGTGATACGGATGAACTGGAAAACGGCGGTGGCACAGGCGGTTCGCGCTCTATACCACTTGGCGGTGTTTCAGTTGTTCAGGCAAGTGAGCAACTTGCAGAAAAAATCAAGAATATTGCGGCTGAAGAACTTGAAGCTTCTGCGGCAGATATTGAATTAGAAAATGGTGAAGCACGTATCATTGGTACGGATCGCGTGATCTCTTTTGCCGATATCGCAAAAGCTGCAGAGACCGAAAATGATCTCAAAGGTGAAGGTGAGTTTAAACAAGCAGAAGCAACTTATCCAAATGGTACACACATATGCGAAGTTGAAATTGGCCCTGATACTGGTATTTCTGAAATCGTAAAATATACCGTCGTCGATGATTTTGGCGTTACAGTAAATCCAACATTACTAGCAGGGCAAGTTCATGGCGGAATTGTTCAAAGTATCGGCCAATGCATGAATGAAAATGTTGTTTATGATGATGAAGGGCAATTGCTTACAGCTTCTTTCATGGATTACGGGGTACCACGAGCAGACAACGTTCCTAGTTTTGATTTTTCAACGCGTAATGTGCCTTCAACAACAAATGCTCTTGGCATAAAGGGGGCTGGTGAGGCAGGAACGATTGGCGCAACCCCTGCTGTTATGAATGCAATAGTTGATGCGCTTTATCGCGCATATCATATCAATCATATTGATATGCCAGTGACGCCAGCAAAGCTTTGGTCAACAATTAATAATGCCGACTAATATCTTGCTTTGTCAATAATATCTGTCTAATAAAAACGTACTCATGGAAGTGCCTGCTTAATGTAGGCTGAGACTCGGTCACGGTTTTTTAAAACCATAGCCCCTGAATTCTTTGAACCTGATCTGGATTGTACCAGCGTAGGGAATGGGTGATCGTTAAAAATCCCCCATCTTTGTTAATTGGAGTGATCTTTGGAAAAAGACGCAAATACAAATTTGTTGGATAATGCGATTGAAGCTATTTATGTTTTAAGACGTGATGGCGCTCGTATTCACTCTATTACCAACACAGTGGCGCAAAACTTTACAGCCAATGTCTTGTTAGCCTGTAATACCAAACCATCTATGACTGCTAATCCAGATGAAGTGGAAGCCTTCACTTCAAGAGCTGATGCTTTGCATATTAATTTGGGTACACTTAATAAAAATAGAATTCATGCGATTGAAAAAAGTATTGAAGTTGCGAACCTACGTTCAATGCCAATTTTGCTAGATCCGGTGATGGCGCATGTCTCACCTTTGCGAGCAAAATTTGCTGCAAAAATCATGGATAGAACAACTATCATCAGAGGTAACGTTCATGAAATTAAAACACTCGGAATAGAAAAAGAACCTAAAACTTGTGTCGTTATGACAGGTGAGCAAGATTATGCCTTACACGAAACTATTTCCATCGCAGTCAAAAATGGCCACCCGATCATGGCAAAAATCATTGCTACTGGTTGCGCTTTAGGGGCATTAATTACAGCGCTCGCCTCAAAATCGAGCTGCCCAGTATCCGCAAGTATTGCTGGTTTGATTTGGTTTGGTATTGCTGGAGAAATCGCGGCGGTAAAAATTCAATCACCAGGAAGTTTTGCTCCTCATTTTATCGATGCTTTGTATGAGGTTGATCTTGATATTATAAGAAACAAAGCGAGGCTTTCATGAACCAAGTTGATGTCAGCCTTTATGGCATTGTTGACCCTAATCGCAGTAAGGGCCGCTCTCTGGCAGAATTGGCCAAAACATCTGCTGAAAATGGCGCAACGCTTATTCAGTATCGTGACAAGAAAAACGATATTCGTAGCATGATTGAAAATGCTAAATCTATCAAGCAATCGTTACAAGCAACATGTGTCCCATTCATCGTCAATGATCGTATAGATATAGCTCTAGCAAGTGGCGCTGACGGCGTACATTTGGGTCAAGAAGATATGAGTGCTGAAGATGCAAGAAGCTTATTGGGAACAGATGCTATTATTGGCCTTTCCATCAAAACAATTGAGCAAGCAGAAAATGCGCCCATTGAATTTTTAGATTACGCCTTTGTTGGCGGCGTTTTTTACACTCAATCAAAAGACAATAAAACCTCTGTTGGTATCCACGGTTGGATTGAAATCGCTAGCATCTTAAAAAGGCGTTCACCAAAAATGCCCGTTGGCGCAATTGCTGGCATAGACAAGACTAACATTGGCTCTTTATTTGAAGCCGGTTGTGATGGCGTAGCAATGATTTCATCACTCTACATGGCAGATGATGTTGTAAAAGCGACGCAAACTTTAGCCAAGCTAATCGACGAGGTAAGAAAATGAACGATGTCCCTATTGCACTAACGATTGCCGGGTCAGATTCTGGCGGGGGCGCTGGAATTCAAGCTGATTTGAAATCTTTTTCAGCAAATAAAGTTTATGGAGCGAGTGTTATCACAGCCCTAACTGCACAAAACACACTTGGTGTTACAGGTGTTCATGATGTACCATCTGAATTTATCACTGCCCAAATGGATTCTGTTTTCTCAGATTTAAAAATAGATGCTGTTAAAATTGGAATGTTATCGCAGGTTCCAGTAATTAAAGCTGTTGCAAATGGACTCAAAAATCATAATGCAAAAAATATAGTTTTTGACCCTGTGATGGTTACAACCTCTGGCGATTCTTTACTAGCTGAAGAAGCCGTAGATGCGATTAAATCCGTTCTCATGCCGATAGCAGATTTACTAACGCCGAATTTACATGAAAGCGCAAAACTAACTAAGTTGCCTCTTGCAACATCAAATGAAGAGATGATTCAACAAGCAGGTATACTTTTAGAAGCAGGCGCTAAAGCAGTTCTGATTAAAGGTGGGCATAGTGAAGGTGATGATTGTGCTGATTTGTTAAAAACAACATCACAAGAAACTTGGATTACTGCTCGGCGTATAAATACTCAAAATACACATGGTACAGGATGTTCGCTGTCATCCGCAATTGCTGCAAACCTTGCTCATGGCATGGAACTTAATGAAGCTATTCAAAAATCTAAAGAGTGGCTCACGAATGCTATTGCATCATCAGACAAATTAAACATTGGCAAGGGTTCTGGCCCTGTTCATCATTTTCATAATCTTTGGAGCTGAAAATTGACCACTCACAAAAAAACAACACGTCGTGCAGCTCTTGGTTTACTGGCAGGTTCTGCTAGTTTGCCTGTTCTTGCCTCGCCCGTTCTAGCGCAGTCTTCAATTGAATGGAGAATGGTAACATCTTGGCCAAAAAATCTTCCAGGCCCTGGTATTACAGCGCAAAGGTTGGCTGATAGAATCACAACTCTTTCTGATGGACGTCTGAATATCAAATTATATGCGGCAGGGGAAATTGTTCCTGGCCTTGGTACATTTGACGCCATTGCCAATGGTGTTGCGCAGATGGCCCATACTGCGCCATTATTTTGGGCTGGTAAATTTTCTGCTGCACCGATATTTACTGCAGCACCTTTTGGCCTGACACCTGTAGAACACATTACTTGGGTTAATCATGGGGGCGGCCAAACCCTTTGGGACAAGCTTTATGAACCTGCTGGCATCAAGCCATTTATGGCTGGAAATACTGGCTACCAAATGGGTGGCTGGTATAAAAAGCCACTCGAAAGTTTGGCTGATTTAAAAGGTTTAAAAATAAGAATGCCTGGTCTTGGTGGCGCTGTTCTAACCAAACTAGGTGCTTTACCAGTTGGTCTTCCACCATCAGAAATATTCACAAGCCTGAAAACTGGTGTCATCGATGCAACAGAATTTCTTGGACCTTTCAGTGATTCAGCTATGGGCTTTCATAAAGCAGCAAAATATTATTATTCTCCAGGCTTTCATGAACCCAATGGTACAGGGGAAGCGTTAGTTTCAAAATCAGCGTTTGGTGCACTACCAAAAGATCTTCAACAAATTGTTGAAGCAGCTTGTGCGGCTGAAAATATTTTCTCACTTGGCGAATCTGAATGGAATAACGCTGCTAGTCTCAAGAGCCTAGTTGAAAATGAAGGCGTAGAAATCAAAGAATACCCTATCGATATCATTTCTGCAGCCAAAACAGCTACTGTAGAAGTGATGCAAGAGCTAGCAGCCAAAGATGCCATTACATCTGAACTAGTTGCTAGTTATCAAAGTGCGGCTAAACACTTAGACCCTTGGTCAAAAGTTTCAATCAAAGCATTTTTATCAGCTCGTGGATAAATTACTCCGCAGGTTCGGCTTCCTCATCATCAGACATATAGGTCTCCGCATCAGAACGGGGATCTAGTGCATAACTTTCAGCAGTTGGTGCCATAGTAGCAACTGGTGTAACTTGATAATCCATTGTTTGCTCATCATCTGGCGCAACACGCTTTGTAATACGGTAAGTCATATGAATTGCTAGTAATAAATGTGAAGCTCCAATTATTTGGAATAAAGCTCCTGTACCCAATATTTCCATTGCAGGACCAGTAACTAATGGGCCGATCATATTCCCAATGCCATAAAGAATAAGGAGGCTAGATGAAATTTTCACAAAATCTTCTGGCTCTGCATGGTCATTTGCATGAGCATTCACCAAGCCATAAAGAGGATATACAAAACCACCAAGCAAAACCATTAAGGCAAAGAAAACCAACTGTGGATTTTCTCCATTGACCGAATAGCCAGAAATTAAAAAGCCAACAATAGTTCCAGCAAGGCTCAATCCTACCATGACAAATCGGCGATCAACCATGTCTGAAAGCTTGCCAAGTGGATATTGAAAGATTAAAGCGCCAAACATTACCAACACCATCATATTAGCAATATTAGCCGTGGACATGCCTTGTTCAACGCCAAAAACTGGAGCAAAACTTTGGAAAGAACCTGAGAGTATTCCAGCTATAATCGAGCCAATAAAAGCGGATGGTGAGTTAAAAAACATGCCCTTTAAATCAACTTTAACTTGCGTCAATGGCGCTGGCGATTGCGCTTTTGAAAGAGCGGTAGGTATCACAGCAAGACTGTATAAAATTGCACCTAACATAAAAAGCGTTTCTTTAGATGGATTCGCAATGACAAGCATATATTGCCCAGACATAAATGCACCTTGCGATACAATCATATAGACCGAGAACATAGCACCACGATTTTCATCTGAGACGCGCTCGTTCAACCAGCTCTCAATAATCATGTAAGAACCTGAAAAGCAAAAGCCAGCTAATGCTCTTAAAATTATCCACGTGTAGGCTTCAATTACCATGCCGTTGAGCAACACAACAGTCGCTAAAATTGCAGCTAAAGCACTGAAGGTTCTTACATGCCCTACACGGCGCACAAGATGGGGAACAATTATACAACCAATCGTAAACCCTAAAGCCCAACCTGTACCAATCAAACCAATTTGAGACGAGCTGAAGCCTTCTAATTGCCCTCTAACGGGTAGAAGAACAGACTGCATACCCCCGCCTGCGAGTAGAAAGAAAGTACTGATAAATAGTGCGGTGACTGGAAAAATCTGACGAAGCATAGGCTGGTTCCAAAAATAAGAGACTACAAAAACTCTTCCTAAAACCGCTTTGTCAGCAATAAAGAATTTTTGCAATCACTTTTTTTGAAAACTATAATTTTTCTTCTTTGAGAAGATTAGAAGCCTTTTTTCAAACTTCCCAAAATACCGCGTACTAATGCACGCCCAAGAGAGCTTGCAATTGTACGGGTTACTGATTTTACCGCCGCCTCAGTCACGCTTTGACGCCCGCTTCTACCGCGTTTTCTACGTGATTTTGATTTTGCACGAGAGCGTTTGGTCGGTCGATCATCACGGTCAAAATCTGGTAGTTGAAAACCAGAACGGCTTTTTGCGCGTCCCTTTTTCTCACGTTCATCATCTTCACGATCTTGCTGTTCAGCTTCACGTTTAGCCGCATCAGCTGCTGACTTTTTAAGCATTTCGTAAGCAGATTCACGGTCAACAGTTTTATCATACTGGCCAGCTACTGGGCTCATTTTGATGATTTCAGCGCGTTCTTTTTTGGTTAATGGTCCAAGACGTGAGGCAGGTGGGCGTACAAGTGTGCGTTCAACCATTGATGGCACGCCTTTTTTCATCAAAGTGGAGACCAACGCCTCACCAACGCCAAGCTCTGTAATTACATCCTTTGCAACAAAAGCAGGGTTTGGACGGAAAGTATCTGCGGCAACACGAACTGCTTTTTGTTCTTTAGGAGTGAAAGCTCGTAGCGCATGTTGAACACGGTTACCAAGCTGCGAAAGAACACCGTCTGGAATATCGACAGGGTTTTGTGTCACAAAATACACGCCAACACCTTTTGAGCGAATTAATTTAACCATTTGCTCTACCTTTTGAACCAAAATCTTTGGCGCTTCATCAAACATCAAGTGTGCTTCATCAAAGAAAAATACAAGCTTAGGCTTATCCATATCTCCTACTTCGGGTAATTCTTCAAATAACTCAGATAAGAGCCATAGTAAGAACGTTGAATATAATCGAGGCGATTGCATCAACTTATCAGCTGCAAGAATACTAATTGCACCGCGACCATCTCTTGTTGTTCGCATTAGATCAGAAATCTGTAGGGCAGGTTCAGCAAAGAAGCCTTCTCCGCCTTGTTGCTCAAGAACCAAAAGTTGACGTTGAATTGCACCAATAGACGGTTTGGAAACATAACCATAGGCAGTTGTAAGCTCTGAAGAGCGCTCGCCCATGGATAAAAGAAGTGCACGAAGGTCTTTTAAATCAAGTAACAACATGCCTTCGTCATCAGCTAATTTAAAAGCAATGTTAAGTACGCCCTCTTGCGTATCGTTAAGATCTAGAAGACGGGCTAAAAGCAACGGCCCCATTTCTGAGAGTGTTGTTCTAACCTGATGGCCTTGTTTTCCGAACAGATCCCAAAAAATAACAGGAAATTCTTGGAATTGATAATCTTCAAGACCAATGTCTTCAGCGCGCTTTAGGAGAAAATCCTTTGGATCTCCTTTTGCAGCCAACCCGGATAAATCACCTTTTACATCTGCACAAAAAACAGGGACACCTGCATTGGAGAAACCTTCAGTTAAAATCTGCAAGGACACAGTTTTACCAGTACCTGTAGCGCCCGTAATCAAACCATGCCGATTAGCCAGTTTTAAGTTTAAGTACTCGCCCTTATTAAGACTGTCATCTGGATTACGGCTTGTACCAATATAAAGTGCGCCATCTTTAATCATAATCTGCTCCCTTAGCCTATTCATAGGCAAATATCGTTCTCCATACATATTTACTAATTGAAACAATCGCAAAGGAAGAATCAAAGAAAATGGCACGTTTCCTGCATAATTTAATAAAGAGGTTCGTAAAATGATTATAAAACGTAGAAATTTTTTATCTGGTGCTGGCGCAAGCATAATTGCCCTATCAGCTTCATCTTCTGTTGCACAAGCAATGGGTGGAGGAATTAATGCAAATTCTGAGGGTCTACGAGCGGGCAGCACACGCGATCAAGGACAGCGACTTCAAAAGATTATTGATAATGCCTCAAAGAATAACCAAGCTGTATTCATAGAGCCTGGGCGATATAAAATATCTAATTTAACCCTTCCCAAAAATACTAGGCTATATGGCACCAATGGCGCGACCATTTTTGAGTATGCTGGCGGCGATCATTTTATATATGCTGAAAATGCAAACCACATTGAGCTTGATAGTATAAAGTTTGACGGTGGCTTATTGCCTGTAAAAGAATATGCGGAAGCAAATTTGGGCATTGTAAACACTAAGAATATAAGCATTGAAAATTGCCAATTCACGAACGCTTCTAAATCAGGAATTGAAGTCTCTAAATCAGCGGGCCGAATTTCAAGAAATAAAATTGATACAGCAGTTGGAACTGCAGGTATTGTTGGCCAATCAAATACTGGCATGATGATTTCAGAGAACGTTGTTTCAGAATGTGCGAATGCGGGCATACTAGTTTACCGTCGTGAGGTGGGTGAAGATAATACAATCGTTACTAATAATCGTGTGAAATTTATCTCAGCTGTTAAAGGCGGCACGGGCCAATATGGTAATGGCATAAATACTTGGCAAGCTGACGGTGTGATGATTTCAAATAATCATATTTCAGATTGCGCCTATTCTACAATACGTTCGAATTCATGCAGCAATATTCAAATCACGAACAACACTTGCTTACGTGCTGGTGAAACTTCCGTCTATTCAGAGTTTGCATTTCAAGGCGCACTTGTCTCTGGCAATATTGTTGATGGTGCTGCTCGCGGTATTTCAATTGCAAACCTAGACCATGGCGGGCGATTATCAGTTTGCTCTAATAATCTTGTTCGAAACATTCATGACAATGTTCCTTATCCAGCCGGGCAACATATATTTGGAGCAGGCATATTAGCTGAAGCTGATATTGCGATTACTGGCAATGTAATAGAACGTACTTCGCGTTTTGGAATGCTACTTGGTTGGGGAGAATACCTTCGTAACGTGACTGTTAGCAGCAATATTATTCGCGATACTAAAACAGGATTTTATGTAAGCGTTGTTGAAGGAACTGGCCAAGCTTCAATCACAAATAACATTATAGCAAAAGCCTCACGTGGTGTAGTTGGCTATCGCTGGCAAGATGCTGTTACAGGCGACCTTGTTAAAGAAGGCACACAAAAATACCCGAACCTATCTGTTGAAGGCAATAGAATTTCGTAAAGCTACTTAGAAATATTTGTTTATTTTCAACAATCTATAGAGCTTTATACGAAACTTGATTCAAGGTCTTAAGAGATTGAATCAAGCAACTGACCGCGCTAATGCACATTGTGACCAAAGCTCCGAAAGAGCATTAATGAGGTTTTTAATATCTTCATCGGTATGTAATGGTGAAGGGGTAATGCGCAATCTTTCAGTTCCTTTTGGAACTGTTGGATAATTAATCGGTTGCACGTAAATACCGTAATCATTTAAAAGCAAGTCTGAAATCCATTTACACTTAACTGCATCTCCAACCATCACTGGAATGATGTGTCCTGGATTAGGTGTGTGCGGAATATTTTCTGCATCAAGAAGCTCACGTACTTTTTTAACACGTTCTTTTTGGCGCGCACGTTCCATCTGACTTTGCTTTAAATGCTGAATACTTGCTAATGCGCCAGCAGCTAACGCTGGCGGCAAAGCTGTAGTAAAAATAAAACCAGATGCAAAACTTCGAACAAAATCTACCAGTTCAGTAGAAGCAGTAATATACCCACCCATAACACCGAACGCTTTTCCAAGCGTTCCTTCAATGACAGTTAGACGATGTGCAATACCTTCTTGTTCAGCTACCCCACCACCACGGCTTCCATACATGCCAACAGCATGTACTTCGTCAATATATGTCATTGCACCATGCTTATCAGCTACGTCACAAATTGCTTCGATTGGTGCGATGTCACCGTCCATAGAATAGATGGATTCAAACGCAACAATCTTTGGAACGTCTGGACCGTATTCAGAAAGAATACGATCAAGATCTTCAACGTCATTATGTTTCCAAATACGCTTTTCAGCTTTTGAATGACGAATACCTTCTATCATGGAAGCATGATTATTAGCGTCAGAAAAAATTACACAGCCAGGAATTTGTGCGCCTAGTGTGCCAAGCGATGCCCAGTTTGAATTGTAACCTGATGTAAAAAGAAGTGCACCTTCTTTACCATGAAGGTCAGCCAACTCTTCTTCAAGTTTCACATGGAAATGATTTGTGCCTGAAATATTTCGAGTACCACCTGCACCTGCGCCACATGCCTCTACTGCACTTGTCATAGCAGATAAAACTGCTGGATGTTGGCCCATGCCTAAATAATCATTTGAACACCAAACCGTCACTTCTTCTGTTTTACCGTCGACGTACCTAGTAGCTTTTGGAAAGTTTCCAGCATGACGCTCAAGATCAGCAAAGACGCGATAACGTCCTTCGTCTTTAAGCTCTTCTATACGTTCTTGGAAAAATGATTGAAAATTCACAACATCACCTAACAATAATTTTTATCTTTATTACATATTTAAAGCATAGGTAGCGACTCTTTAACAAGTAAATCACCCGACTTTTCGTCGCACTTTTAATAACGATACCTTGAATATAAATATTTGATCTCAATCAAATTTTGGGCGACCCGTTGCACTCATATGAATAATTGCTTCTACAAAATGACGCGAACCATCAATAATTGGTGCGTTAATTTTAATATTTGTCTCAAATTCAGGAGATTGCGCCCCTGCCTCTTCTGCCATCTGAACTAACTCGGACTGCAAATCAAGTTTGACTTTCTCTAGCATTGCTTCTTCGTCTGCCATATTAGTTAAACTACCACCCGACATAAACTGGAAAGAACTTCCGCCATCTGAACTTGTGATCGTTACAGTTTTCTGAACACGAACCTCACTGGCAACAGCGCCAATTGCATTAGCAACATCTGCATGATCAGGCACTAAACACTCTGAAGATAATCTATCACCTATTTCTGGATAATAAACTTTTGCGGACGCACCAAGGCCTACCAATGGACGGTCTAAGTTTAGTGAGAATTTTACAAACCCACTTTGTCTATCAAGTGAGCGTGCAATTAGTTCAGCAGCCCCTTCACCAACCTTTATTCCATCCTCCGCCATGCAAGTTTGTAAAATCACATTACAACTTTGGGCAGTAAGTTGTTTCTTGATGTTTTCACAAAGCCCTGCACCAGATAAGGCTATAGCTTGCGCAAATCGATCACGCACTCTGTATAAAACATTCGCTGCTAACGTAGCTGCTTCCGCATTCCAATTATTTTGACGCTCTAGTACATGCATTGCATCTGAAGGCGTAAAGCCTGAAACTTGCACCAAACCTCGGGAAACTAGTTTTGTAAGCGTGCCTTCTTCTGATGCACCTTTTAAAAGCGTATCTAATGGTTGTGGCTTATCTGTCAGTTTTTCAAAAAGTTTAACCTCTGTTGGTTTCAAGCCACCTATACGATTTTCTGCACCTTTAATACGGTGAGCAAACTTCACACAAAGATGTGTCGGGTAATCTATTTGCGCTAGCCGTTTCAGCGCACCTACTACTTCTTGCTCGTAATCTACGGCAAGAAGACTTATTGGAACTTGACGTCTTGGACCCAGCTTCACTTTTGTATTTGTTGTATCATCTATTTCAACAACGGAATCTCCGCCCAAGCCAAAGGTATGCATGGCAACTGCTTCAACCATGGTTGTGAAGCCGCCAACTCTTGCACCGTTTGGCTCGATGCGTGGCCAGCCTTTTTCTAGGATAGCAACATCTGTGGTTGTTCCACCAATATCAGAGATAATCGCGTCCTTTGTACCAAGAAGAAACTTAGCGCCGACTAGGCTTGCTGCTGGACCGGACAGAATTGTTTCAATTGGACGCCTTAATGCAAAGTCCGCATCAACCAAAGCGCCATCTCCTCGAACAACCATAAGAGGTGAGTTAATACCTGTTTTTTCTAAATGTGAGCGGCAAGCTAGTATCAAATCCTGAATTACTGGTATTAATCTAGCATTTAAGACTGTGGTAAGCGCTCTTTTTGGACCTCCAAGCTTTGATGAAAGTTCATGACTGCAGGTAGTCGCAAGTTGAGTTTTTTCTTGTATATAATCACGTACTTTAAGTTCATGAGAAGAATTTCGAACTGCAAAATATCCTGCAATCGCTATACCTGAAATGTTCTTCCCATGTTCTTCTATAAACGTTTCCAAAGATGACATATCAAGCTTACGCTCATTACCGCTTACATCGTGGCCACCAGGAATAAAGATTACTGGATCACCAGCAAGAGCCTCTTTGAGACCAGATTTCCCCATGTCTCGCTCATCAAAACCAATCATGACAAGCCCAACACTTCCACCTTTGCCTTCGACAAGTGCATTAGTTGCAAGTGTGGTAGAAATGGAAGTCAAAGCGACATCGGATATATCACCTTTAAATTGAGAAAGTACGGCATCAACTGCACCCGAAATACCAATTGCTAAATCATGCTTAGTTGTTAGTGATTTAGCTTTTGCAATAACGCCTGCTTCATCACTGAATAGAACGGCATCTGTATAAGTGCCGCCTGTGTCGATACCCAGTAGGATTTTATTTTCAGCCATTTGTATTACTCAGGATTGATGATGAATATTCTTTTCATCATCAATCCTTTAAAGCCAAGTTCTGAAAACGACAAGCGAGCGTTTTAGCCACTGTTTCTCAAGCCTGCTGAAATACCATTGATGGTCAATTGAATACCACGCAGGATTTTTTCATCCTGTTGATCTTCATCTTGCGCGCGATATTTCCGCATCAACTCAACTTGCAAGTGGTTGATTGGATCAAGATATGGGAACCGGTTTTGAATGGAACGCTCTAACAATGGATTTGATTGCAGAAGTTTTTCTTGCCCAGTAATTGCAAAGAGCATATCGATGGTTAATTGCCACTCATCACGTATTTTTCGAAAAATACGACATCCTAATTCTTTATCAGGAACCAAATCAGCATAGCGTTCTGCGATGCTCATGTTGGTTTTTGATAACACCATGTCCATGTTTGAAAGCTGGGCTTGGAAGAACTGCCAAGTCTTGAACATTTCTTGCAGCTTTGGAAGGCCTTCATCACCATGCTGATCGATATAGGCTTTAACAGCACTACCAAAACCATACCAACCGGGTACCATTAATCGGGATTGCGACCAGCTAAAGACCCAAGGAATTGCACGTAAATCTTCTACGGCGCGTGTTTTCTTTCGTGACGCAGGACGCGAACCAATGTTTAACCCTGCAATTTCATTGATGACTGTTGCATTCCAGAAATACTCTACAAATTCTGGATCGTCATAGACTAGATCGCGATACTTGTTAAATGCACCTAGCGATATTTCATCCATCGCAGATAAATAAGCTTTTTCTGGTTCAGGGCGCGCGTCTTGTAAAAGTGAAGCCTCAAGCGTTGCTGCGGCAAGAATTTCTAAATTGCGACGACCAAGCTCTGGGTTGGTATATTTACTTGAAATAATTTCGCCCTGCTCAGTCAATCGAATTTGCCCATTCACTGCGCCGTTTGGCTGGGCTAAAATAGCGTCATAGCTAGGACCACCGCCACGGCCTACCGTACCACCACGGCCATGAAACAAACGTAATTTTACCTGATGTTTTTTGAAGAGCGCAATGAGTTTAATCTCTGCTTTATAAAGCTCCCAGCTTGAGGTTATAAAACCACCATCTTTGTTACTGTCAGAGTAACCCAGCATCATTTCTTGAACGCCCCCCATGCTATCTACTAGCTTGCGGTATTGGGGGATGGATAAGAGCCTATCCATAATTTCAGGGCAAGCCTGCAAGTCTCCAATTGTTTCAAACAAAGGAATTAGGTGCATTGTTGTTTCTCCTTCTGGAGAAACTAAATTTGCCTGCTTTAAAATAACGGCTAACTCTAGTAAATCAGATGCGCTTTGTGCATTTGAGATAATTGAATTTCTTATTGCAGCATTACCATATCGCGACTTTAACTTGGCTGCCATTTTGAAAATACCAAGCTCTTTTTCAGCTTCTTCAGAATAAGTCATGTCGCGGCGCAATAATGGCCGATGATTTTCTAACTCAGCAACAAGGAGTTCAATACGTCCTTCTTCATCAAGTTCTGCATAATTTAATTCTGGCATCACGCCTTCAAACAATTCGCCAGCAAGGCGTTCATGGACGTCAGAGTTTTGCCTCATATCTAGACTTGCTAGATAAAATCCAAATACATCTAATGCACGTCTAAGATGGCGCAAGCGTCCGCGCGCTAGAAATTTAGATCCATTGGCAATAAGGGAATCACGAATAATATCTAGATCTGTAATTACCTCAGTATTGCTTTTATAAGCTTCAGCTTTTGCAAGTGGCGCGCGCGATGATTTTGTTTTATCAATTTTACGAAGCGTTGCTGCAAGACGATTATAGATACCAACAATTGAGCGCCTGTATAACTCTGTATCACGGTTAGGAGATGTATCTCCAGAGTGAGCAGCAAGCGTTTCTAATTCTGGAGACACAGCTACGATGCGAGTTGAGAGTGATAACTCACCACCTAATTTGTGTAATTGCTCAAGATAGAACTCCATCACTTTTACACTTTGCTTGCGCATAGCGCCTGACATCACATCTGCATTTACGAATGGATTTCCATCTCTGTCACCACCAATCCAAGCCCCTGTTTTCAAGAATGAATTGATACCCTTATGTTCACCGCCAGACATCTGCGCAAGGTCATCTTCAATTGCAGTATAGAGCTTAGGTAGTTCTCTGAAAAAAGTGTGGTCGTAATAACTAAGACCATTTGATACCTCATCAAGCACTGTCAGTTTTGTTTGGCGCAACATATTTGTCTGCCATAAAATCATGACGGCGCGTTTTAACTTATCGTTTGTGTCTTCTTGTTCTTGTTTCGTCATTCCACCTTGATCACGGCGGGACAACAAGTCAGCCATTGCGATTTCGCGCTTCATTGTAGACTGTCTACGCACTTCAGTTGGATGAGCAGTTAAAACAGCGCCAATATTTGCATCGTCAAAGAATTTAGTCAGACTTTCAGGCGTCGCACCTTCTGCTATTGCCCGCTCAAATGCTTTTGCAATTGACCCATTACGAGTTGGGGATTCTGCAAGTTCATGTGCACGAGTTCGGCGAATGTGGTGCTGGTCTTCAGCCATGTTAGAAAGGTGTGAAAAATAGCTATAAGCACGTACAACTTCTACAGTTTGTGCCGGTGTCAAAGCATTAAGAATTTCTTCTAATTCTTGCTTTGCATTTTCATCATCAGCTCGAACATATGCAACAGACTTTTGGCGAACTGTCTCAACTAGATTAAAAACATCATCCCCCTCTTGTTCACGGACAACATCGCCAAGCAGACGCCCAAGAAAGCGAATATCATCTTTTAGTGGCTCATCTTTTGAGGGACTGGTATCTAAGTCATTCGACTGAATATTCATTATTTTTCCTATTTGGGAGAAGGAATAAAAGCTCCTTTAATGTGCCACAAATAGAGTGGCTAAGTCACCAGCAAGTCATTAAATTAGATGATTTTATTCGCCCACAAATGCTTTTTCTAGAACAAAAGTGGCAGGTTTTGAATTTGCACCTTCTTCAAACCCACGGTCTTCTAATATTTTACGCACATCAGTATTGAAATCCATTGAACCACAAAGCATTACACGATCAGTTTCAGGATTTAAGTCCTCAATACCCAAGTCTTCAAATACTTTTCCAGACTCGATTAAGTTCGTAATTCTACCTTGGTATTCAGAAAGTTCGCGCGTTGTTGTTGGATAGTATTTGAGCTTTCCTTCAACCATTTCGCCAATTAATGGATCACTCGCAAGGCCTTCAGTTAGTTTTCTGCTATAATCAAGTTCTGCAACATCACGGCATGTATGCGTTACTATAATTTCATCGAATTTTTCATAGACCTCTGGATCGCGCGTTAACGATGCAAAAGGTGCAAAGCCTGTGCCTGTTGAAAGCATAAATAAGCGCTTTCCAGGAATAAGTGCATCGACAACTAACGTACCTACTGGCTTAGTTTTTAAAATTATATCATCGCCAACTTTTATATTTTGAAGCTTAGACGTAAGTGGACCATCTGGAACTTTAATCGAATAGAACTCAAGCTCTTCATCCCATGAAGGAGATGCAATAGAATAAGCACGGAGTAACGGCTTCCCATTATCACCAATCAGGCCAATCATCACGAACTCGCCAGACCTGAACCGCAAAGATTGTGGACGTGTTACACGGAAGGAAAACAATCTATCTGTGAAGTGCGTGACTTTGGTTATTGTTTGCGCATTTGGATGGCGCTCAGTGTTTAAAATTTCAGCTGCTAAGTTAGTCATGAGATTGCCTTTTAAGCGGTAGATTTCTTGGGAAGATTATATGAATTTATTTTGTGTGTTACGCAATCATATATTTCTGAGAGGGCGCTTGCCCATTAATAGGTTCTGATAAGACAAGTCTTGTTTTGGTACACGTGCAAGCCATTGCTCTTCTGGTTGGCGACCTGCCATATCGAAATCAATTTCAACTTCATCAAATCCGCAAACACGTGCAAACCCATATTGATCAGAAATAATATGACCAACTGCGCGCAATTTTCCTTCATACCCTTGTTGACGAAGTTGCTTTGCTAAACTGAAACCACGCCCATCTGCAAAAGATGGAAAAGGAATACGGATCATGGCTGCACTGTTGAATAGACCTTTGAGGCTCTCAACAGTTACATCATTTGGAATATCAATAGCTGTTTTATTCGGTTCGCGCTCTGTTACATCCTGGCCGTATTTTTCTAGATCGATAAATAGACCACCGTCTGTTTCCCAAGTATCTTTTTCAAAACCGCTATCGCGTACAATAACTGACATATCTATTTTCCTTACGCGCTTGCTGCTTCTTCGGGGTAAAGTGCTTCTTTAAATGTATCAGCACCAACTCTTCGATATACATCCAAGAATGTATCATTCTTACTTTCACGGATACTCATATACCGATCAATAATTCGGCTCACTGCAGGTACAATTTCCTCATAAGAAAAGCCTGGACCTGCACGTTCGCCTATAGAAGCGGTTTCTGTACCATCTCCGCCAAGCGTGATTTGATAGCTTTCAACGCCGGCTTTATCAAGGCCAAGAATTCCAATGTGCCCAACATGGTGATGTCCGCAAGCATTAATACAGCCAGAAATTTTAATTTTAAGCGGGCCAATATCTTGCTGAAGCTTCAAATCTTCAAATGCGTTTGAAAGCTCTTGTGCAACAGGGATTGAACGAGCAGTTGCCAGTGCACAATAATCCATTCCTGGGCATGCAATCATATCTGACAAAAGACCAACATTTGCAGTTGCAAGGCCAGCCTCTTTTAGAACTTTATATACCTCAGGCAAATCATCACGGCGTACGTGTGGGAGAATGATATTTTGTTCGTGACTTACACGCAGTTCATCATAGCCATAAGCTTCAGCAAGTCCTGCCATAATACGCATTTGTTCAGCAGTTGCATCACCTGGTGTACCGCCAATTGGCTTAAGAGAGATCGTAACAATTGCATGATTGCTGTCAAAATGCTCGGAGATATTTGTTTCTACAAATGAGCGCAATAATGGATCGCTAGAAATTACTTTTGAAAGCTTATCTTCATCGACTTTTGCATTATCGAGTTTTGGTGGCTGGAACTGCGCTTCGATTGCTTCAATCATTTCAACAGGTGGCGCTTGATGATGGGATTTTTGAGTTTCAAAAACCTCTTCAATCCACTCACGCAAAGTATCAATCCCTGTTTCATGAACAAGGATTTTAATGCGTGCTTTATATTTATTATCACGGCGACCGTTTAAATTATAAACTTGTAAAATTGCTTCAACATAAGGAAGCAAATCAGCTTTTGGCAGAAACTCACGAACAACTTTACCAATCATTGGTGTACGGCCAAGGCCACCACCGATTAGCATTTCGTACCCTGGCTCACCTTTTTCGTTACGTACCATACGAATGCCGATGTCATGCGCCTTAGTGACAGCACGGTCATTTGGGCCACCTGTCATGGCGATCTTAAACTTGCGTGGTAGGAATTGAAATTCTGGGTGATCCATTGACCACTGACGCAGCAATTCTGCTGTTGGGCGAGGATCTTCAATTTCATCCGCTGCCGCACCAGCAAAATGGTCAGCTGTAACATTACGAACGCAATTGCCTGATGTTTGGATTGCATGCATTTCAACGTCTGCAAGCGCATCTAAAATATCTGGCGTATCTTTTAGAACTGGCCAATTATATTGAATATTCTGGCGCGTGGTAAAATGCCCATAACCCTTGTCAAACTTTTCAGAAATCATTGCAAGTTGGTTCATTTGGCGACTGTTCAATGTACCATACGGAATAGCAACACGTAGCATGTATGCATGTAGTTGAAGGTATAGACCGTTCATTAAACGAAGCGGTTTAAACTCATCTTCTGTAAGTGATCCATCTAGTCGGCGCACTACTTGACCGCGAAATTCATTTACACGGTTGCGAACAAAGTCATGATCGAATTGATTGTAATTATACATAGATTAAGCCTCAGCCTGTTTGCCGTGATTAGGGTAATTTGATGGACCACGTGTACGAAATGCTTCTCGGAAGTGAACAGGCTCCGGTTTACCATTCTCACCTAATTGAGCATCTGCTAAATATGGGCCAGCCAACATATGAGCTTGGCCTTTCGCTAGCTTAAGCGCCACTTCTGCTTCATCTATATCTTCATAAAGTTTTGCATCTTCATGTTGACGAGACCAATCACCAGATGCCGTCATATAAATGACATCACCTCCAAGCAAATGATTTGCTGTAACAACTTTGGGGTATACGACACGAGCCATTATAGCACTCCAGCACGAATAAATTGTTCTTTGTTTTTTTCCACAGCCTTAGCCACCTGACGTGGCTCAAGGCCAAGCATGAGAATGACAGGTCCGTCACGACCGACCTGATCTGCTATGTTTGATAACTCACCAATCGTTGTGACAATCGTTTTTTGATTAACACGTGAGACATTTTCCATAATCGTAACTGGCGCATTTGCATCTGCACCATGCATGAGCAAACGTCCGCTTAATAGATGAGCTGATTTAAAGCCCATATAAACTGCAGCGACACTTCCATCGTTAGCCAACTTACGCCAATCTTGCTCCGCAAAACCTTTGATATCTTGTGCAGTCATAATCTGAAACGCTGAGTTTCTTTTATGCTTCGTCAAAGAAACATTTAGGCTTGCTGCAGCAGCGGATGCCGTTGTGATACCTGGGATGATTTCAAAACAAATGCCCGCCTCATCAAGCGCATCCATTTCTTCATCCAAACGAGCGAAGACTGTTGGGTCGCCCGATTTAAGACGAACAATTTGCGCACCCTGCTTAGCGTGCTCAACCATGAGTGCGTTTATGTCTTCTTGTTTCCAAGATGGTCCAAAGCCTTGTTTCCCTGTTTGAACAAGCTCAGCTTCACGGCGAGCTAGTTCTAGTATTTGTGGACTGACTAGACGGTCATAAATAACCACATCAGCTTCGTGTAGGACTTTTAGTGCTTTCCGCGTTAGTAGGTCTGGATCACCCGGCCCACTACCGACTAGAAATACCTTACCAACCGCATCTGTTTGATTTTGCGCTTCATCAAATAGCTTGTTCAGAGTACGAGAGACACTTTCTTTGCCCCCTTCGCGAAGTGCTGCTGGGCCAAGGTCATAAAAATAACGTGACCAGAATTTTCTGCGGGTAATTCCTTTTGGTAATCGTGATGCCTTTGGGCGAAAATATTCAGCTAATTTCGCGAGCAAACCTAGTTCATTTGGTAAGCTTTCTTCAATTTGAACTTTGATTTTACGAGCAAGGATTGGTGCCGTGCCTTCAGTGCCAATTGCAATTGTTACAGGATCACGGTCAACCAAAGCTGGTGTTATGAACTCGCTTTCTTGTAGGTTATCAACGATGTTAAATAACACGTTTGCCATCTTTGCTTTTGCAGCTGTTACACCATCAAGTTTTTCATCATCCTCAGCAGCATAAACCATCACAACATTATAAAAATCGGCCATCTGGACTTTACGGCGAGTAATTTCTAAAAGCCCTGCTTTCGCCCAACTTTCAACTTGTGCATCTACATCAGTTGCGAACACAACGACATCGGCTTCTGTCTTTAATAGAAGGCGAAGTTTTGCAATAGCGCACTCACCTGCACCAGTAACAAGAATGCGTTTGTTCTGAACTTTTAAGAATATGGGGAAATGGCGCATATTAATTATACCTTTTCTCAATAGCACTAACGCGATTATTTTCTAATATGCTCTTTAATAAAGAGATCTTCAAAGGATATGATTTTCCAAATTATACAAATATTGGAATTAGATACTCAAAATATCTAAACCTTAGAAAGCACGCTAACGCACTCCAATAAAGGTAATATTTCTAAAAAAAATTAAGTGGCTAGAAGCTGAAAAATCTACCCCCAAAAATCAAAAGCTTCCCATCTATATCCTCGTTTTCTAGATACTCAATATCTAGTTGTTCTTCGAGAGTAAGGCCATTTTTTTCAATTGCTTTTGCAAGATTTTCAAGCCAGTTCTTTTCAACCCAGTCTTTTCCGTTAACTGTTATAACTGCGCATCCATTGGGCTTGAGTATGTTTGTTAAATGATGGAGGTGTTCAGGGTTAGGTGGACCAAAGCCAAAAACACCGCAACTAAATACCGCATCGTATGGCTCAGAAACTTTAATTGGCTGCGTTAGATCAACTTCTTCAAGCAAGGAGTAAATACCTGTTTTTTTCTGCTTGCTCTAACATTTCTGGAGACAGATCACGCCCATCAATATTGGTGAAGCCTTCTTTACTTAGAGCAACACCAGAAAGACCTGTTCCACAACCTGCATCTAAAATTTTTGCATCTTTTTTGATTACTCTTTTGGAGAGCTCAGCTGCGGCTGGTGTAAACCCCATCCAGCCAAAGCTTCCTGTTGTTTCAAAATCATAAGTTTTCGCCCACTCTTTATAAATTTGCCTTTGATCTTCTACAGTTTTATTGCCGTAGACGCTTTTGAGCTTCGAGTGTTTGACCATGTTTGATCCTTTAACTTAAATGATTAAACTAATTGAATGTTTAGTTTATTGTGGAAGTTGCATGATTGAAACGCAAATAACTGTATTATTATCTGGATAGCTTCTTTCGCAGGCCACGCTCTGGTGGCATTTCTGGTGGGCCTGCAAAACACTGAGCGTTTGCCATCCAGACCCTTGCTGAATTACCTACCACTCTCAACGATGTATCTGCAATATTTCTGGTTTGGGCCACTACCTGACTAAACTCAACTGCATCTCCCTCAATTAAGTTTTCATTCGTAGGCTCGCCAAATATCCACTCGATTGTTGATGGAGATTTTAATTTTAGCAATGGCATAGATTGCGGAACATCAAGTTGATGTACTTGATGGCTCCATCCAAATGCATTCACGCCAAGCACTACAATATTCTTTATACGATCACTTTCTGATCTGTCTTTACCAAGTAAATCAAAAATAGCTTGCCCGTGCGCCCAGGTTTCCATTTGCCTTGCGCTAATACAAGTTCGTGCAGACATATCTGGCCCTGCCCATTTTACACGCAATTTTGGATCGACCGTTAAAAAATCATTCGCTAGTTTTTTTGAAAGCCCATACCATAATTTTAATATGGCCTGCCATCTCTGCACAACAACACTATTTTCATAGGAACGTAATTTCCCAGTTTGTACTGCAGATAAAAACTGTTTCATCATTTTATCAAACTGCTCGGGTTCATTAAGAGAAGAGTAAGCGCTCATATTCCAAAAGTGCAAATGAACTAATATATCATTTATAGTCCAATTCTTGAAAAACGTTTTTTGCTCAAATTCATTATCAGTGAAGTCTTTGATAAGCTCAAAAAGTATTTCTGTTTCCTCTAAAAAATCTGAAGCTTGTTGCATCTCGTACCCTTAAAATCTATTTGGCTTATATGCCGACAGGTCTTCGTTTAACTTCTCACCAGAAATTAATTGAGCAAGCCATCGACCTGTTTTTGGCCCACCTGTAAGCCCTAAATGCTGATGACCAAATCCTGCCCACACATTAGGGATATCTTCAAACGCGCCTATAAGGGGCAATGAATCTGGTGTTGAAGGACGATGACCCATCCATTCTCGTATTTCATCATATTTGAGCTCTGGAAAAAGCGTTAGCACTTGACGTTTAAGTAACTCAAAAGGCGCTCTACTTGGCGGTGCATCAAGGCCGCCTAATTCTACAATTCCCGCACAACGTAAACGACCATTCATTGAGTTCATACCAAATTTACCAGCTGATACCATGACTGGAGATTTCAGTTCAATATTAGGATTTACAAATTCTAGGTGATATCCGCGCTCCGTTTCAAGGGGAACATTTAGCCCCAACTTCTTTGCAAGTTTTCCCGACCAAGCACCTGATGCAATTATAACATGAGAAGCTTCAATCAATTGTCCACGGGTTGTTTTAACGCCAATTGCGCGACCATTTTTTACTGGAATGTCTTCTACTTCTTCAATAAAAATTTTGCCACCTTCATCTTCAAAGTGCGATGCAAGAGCTTTTATATATTCACCTGGATCAGTAACATGGCCATCAGAATGACTTCTGACTGCAAAGCCAAATTTACCTTCTAACGACGGATCATGTTTGGCTAATGCATCCCCATCTAATTCATCATCGGGCAGCCCAACTTTACGCCTCGCTTCCCAACTTAATTTGTCTTTGCTAAACGCTTCTTTATCTTTATAGCCGTGAATATATTGATTTGATTTTATATAATCTTCTGCACCAGTTCCATTTGCCAATTGTTTGTGCTGGTCAACACTATCATACATTAAGCGATGTAAGTCAGCCGTAATTTGGTTCATGTCTTTTAAGTTTGCTTTGCTTAAAAACTTAAAAAGCCAAGATATTATTCTTGGAAAATATGACCACCGCATGAATAAAGGCTGGTTGGGGTCAAACAACATCTCCGGAATTTTGAAAATTAAATCGGGTGTTGTAACTGGGATAATAGCTGAACATGCAAGTAAGCCAGCATTACCATATGAGGTTCCAGCAGCTACACCTTCTCGATCAATTAAAGTTACTTTGCAACCTGAACGTTGAAGCCAAATGGCTGTTGACACTCCGACTATACCTGCCCCAATAACGATGGCTGTTTTAAAACTATCAGACAATTTACTCTCCTGAAGCGTAGAGTACTCATCTAACTTTCTTCTTTGTAAGTTTGCAACAAAAAACCCCGACACATAATGCCGAGGTTAAAACTTGAGCGAAAGTAAGATATCTTACGTAGAATAGTACATATCAAACTCAACTGGATGAGGCGTCATTTCATAGCGCATAACTTCTTCCATTTTTAGTGCAATGTACGCGTCGATTTGATCTTTATCAAAAACACCACCTTCAAGAAGAAACTTGTGATCTTTTGCAAGACTATCAAGAGCTTCGCGCAATGAACCACAAACTGTTGGAATACGCTTCAACTGACTTGGCGGAAGATCGTAAAGATCTTTATCCATTGCTTCACCTGGGTTGATTTTGTTCTTAATGCCATCAAGGCCAGCCATCATCAATGAAGCAAAACAAAGGTAAGGATTTGCCATTGGATCAGGGAAACGAACTTCAACACGCTTAGATTTTGGTGAATTACCAAAAGGAATACGGCAAGAAGCTGATCTGTTTCGTGCTGAATAAGCAAGAAGAACTGGTGCTTCATAACCTGGCACCAAACGTTTGTATGAGTTCGTTGATGGGTTAGAAAAAGCGTTCAATGCTTTAGCATGTTTGATGATACCACCAATGAAGTGTAGGCAGCTTTCTGAAAGACCTGCATATTCATTACCAGCAAATGTTGGTTTGCCATCTTTCCAAATGGAAAGGTGAACGTGCATGCCAGTGCCGTTATCACCGAATACTGGCTTAGGCATGAACGTTGCAGTCTTACCATATGCGTGAGCTACTTGGTGTACCGCATACTTATAGATCTGCATTTTGTCAGCATTAGTTGAAAGAGAATCAAACATAATGCCTAGTTCGTGCTGAGCAGCCGCTACTTCGTGGTGATGCTTTTCAACTGTGACGCCCATTTCTTTGATTACTGAAAGCATTTCGCCACGGTAATCTTGGCCTGAATCGATTGGAGGAACTGGGAAGTACCCACCTTTTGTACGTGGGCGGTGACCCATGTTGCCACTTTCATATTCTGAATCCATATTTGAAGGAAGTTCAGAACAATCTAGTTTAAAGCCAGTGTTATATGGGTCAGATGAAAAACGTACATCATCAAATACAAAGAACTCAGCTTCTGGGCCGATGAAACATGTATCACCTATACCTGTTGACTTAAGATAAGCTTCTGCTTTTTTTGCAGTACCACGTGGGTCACGATTATATGGTTCACCAGTAACTGGATCAACAACATCACAGAAAATGGCCATAGTAGATTGCGCAAAGAACGGATCCATATGAGCTGACGATGGGTCAAGAATAAGACACATGTCTGACTCATCAATCGCTTTCCAACCTTCAATTGATGAACCGTCAAACATAACACCATCAGCAAACATGTCTTCATCGACAAGATCACAGTCCATCGTTACGTGTTGCATTTTACCTTTTGGATCAGTGAAGCGAACGTCAAGATACTTGATGTCCTCATCCTTGATACGTTTAATAATTTCACTGGCTGAACTCATGTCAATTGCCTTTCTAAGCTTACCCTTGAATTGCAGGCGCACCTGCAGTTTGATTATTGTTTATGTTAGATTGCTTCTGTACCGGTTTCGCCGGTACGAATTCGAATTACTTCTTCAACGCTGGAAACGAAGATTTTCCCATCACCAATGCGGCCTGTTTGAGCAGCATTTCGAATTGCTTCGACCGCCGCCTCAACTGTTTCATCATTCGTAACAATTTCTAGCTTCACTTTCGGCAGGAAATCTACAACGTATTCAGCACCACGATAAAGTTCAGTATGCCCTTTTTGACGACCGAAACCTTTTGCTTCTGTGACTGTAATACCTTGTAAGCCTACTTCTTGCAGAGCTTCTTTTACTTCGTCTAATTTGAACGGCTTTATAATTGCTTCAATTTTTTTCATTTTTATTTCCAGTTCAAAAATTTATAGGTTTTGTGCAATGATAATTACACTTCAACAAGCATTTTTCATGACACATCAATACGTATGCAGAACTATTCTGCTTGTACAATTAGCTGAATCAGTAATTCTGCTTAATTTTTAGGCGATACGTTTATTATTTATGCAAATACTTGCTGTTTTTACTATTTTAAAAAAAGTTGCAAAATTCATTGAAAAGGTGATTTTTTCGCTTGGATTTATTGCAGAAGCCCCCTATAACGCCCTCACCAAGCTGTTGTAATAAACAGCTCCAAACCAGCGGGTATGGTGAAATTGGTAGACACGCCAGATTTAGGTTCTGGTGCCGCAAGGCGTGGGAGTTCAAGTCTCTCTACCCGCACCATTCTTCTTAAAATATGAATGTTTAATAACTCAGTGTAATGGTTGTGCCGTTACGCTCTACGAACACAGCCCATGCTTCAATACTAACAATTTTCCACCCGTCATTAAGAACTGTGCCAATATTTCCAACGCGACCATCAGTGAAATAAGCTGTAGGGCTTGCGTCAAACCAAACTGACTTTAATTCTGGGATATCACCTGATGTTGCAGTTACATCTACTGCATGAACAAATTTGGGAAACCCGTCTTTGTTTTCATACCATTTTTGAAAATTATTCCACGCAGTTGCTTCTTGCTTTGAGATACTACCACCAACTTTTAACGAACCAGCATCAGTTAAGCTAATTGCCAGGCGGTGATTGAGTTTTAAATCTTCAAGCTTAAGTTTTGCGGTCCATAGATAGGCATCAAGATGTGTCGTTGGACTTAGCTTTGGCTGCGTGGGTTGGCTAATAACTGTCTCAGTTTTCATGGTGTGAAACAAGCTTCTAAAGTAAGGCGTCATTGCAAAAAATGAGAAGATAACGACTGCTACAGCTATGCTGGTGAGCACTTTTCCAATCAATGAGCCATCTTCGTTTTTCGCAACAAGGTCTAATTTGTACTGATTATCAAGATGCCCATTACCCTCAGCACTGATTAAATTATGCGGTTTCATCACATTCTTCCTAGTTATTTTTTGCCATATTTTGGTGTTCTCTCACGATTGTTTCTATCTTTGAGATGTATTGCGTTGAACCCAATTAAGGTCACACTATTTTTTTCTTCAGCAAAAGACATTTTATTTGTACCAGAGTTTAAATCTGCGTTTTCAATCGCAGTTTTAAGTTGCAGAAAGTTCATATCTTCCAGCGTAATTATACGGTTGGCGTTTTCTAAGCTATTTGAAACAAACAAATGCTTTCCTTGCATGTGCCACTCTAAGCCGTAAGATTTAGACAACTCGGGCAAGATAAGCTCTAATTGCATAGGCAATGATATTTTAGCCAGATCACCTGTAACTTTTTCTGAAAGAGTTAGCTCCACACTATTTCTAGATGCTAATTGTAACAAAAAGTCAGGTAGCTTTTGTTTGACTATATAAATGATAGACACCTGAACAGGCATTGAAACTTCGCCCTTGTCCAAGTTTGGCTGAGAACTAAAATTCGATCTAAATGACTGATTAGATTTTAAAAGACCAACTTCAAAATTATTTGCTGCAAAAACTGGCGTTGTATTTGCAGAAATAGAAAGACAGAAAATTGAAGCTGTAATTAAGATGTTTCTCTTTACTTGAGCCATCATGAAGCACGCCCATCGTATGTATCTGATGAGTTTCTTGCAATTAAATTTCCTGCCATATTTGCAAGGCCAAGAGATCTAGATATTCTAACAAGATCACTTAACGTGTTCGATTGGGTTTTACGGCGGATATTTAACCGATGTGCCTCAACTGTTCGTACGGACAATTCATATTTATTGGCAACTTCTTTATTACAGTAACCACTCGATAGCATAGAGAGTACTTCCAACTCTCGTCCAGTTAATCCATAAGCGTTACTTTTATCGCTGGTTGCTTGCGCGACTTGAAATATTGCATCTGCCATGTTCTTTGAGAAATACAACCCCCCCTCGCTTACAGCTCGACTAGCAGCAATATATTCATTTGATGAAGCTTCTTTACCCAGAAACCCTTCAGCACCACATTTTTTGAGATCATGCAGGATGTTAGCATCTTGCTCGACAGCAGAAACGATGATTTTACTATTCGATCGCTTCTTAATTGCAGAAATAATTTGATATGCATCACTGCCTGGCAATACTGCATGATTATTATAACATCATGAGGGTGTTTTTCACATGCAAAAATAGCAGATGGACCATCCTCCGCTTCAGCAACTACTTTATAAGCACCACTTGCCTCTAATGAAACCCTTAGTCCTTCACGGACAATTGGGATGATTTTCAACAAGAACAATATCAATACTCTATCACTCATAACTACTCATCTTTCAGCTCGCCTTTGTTCCAAAACGAGACACCTGATTTTATTTGTTATGAGCACTTCAAGTTTTATGCCAATTTTGTGGCAAGAAGCTTTTACGGTAAATTATCAGTATTAAATAAGTTTGATCTTAATGAGTAAGCGCGGATTTAAATTCGATTTTCCGCATTATAAGTGACAACATTGCTGTTTCATAAGTTTCATTATTTGAACTGCTAATCCATGTTTTAAAGTAGTTATGAGAGATAAATAATTATCCTCAATAATAACAGGCTCATCATCATTATGGGCTGGCTGAGTATTACAATGGATCACAATAAGCTTCGGTAAAAGCTTCGAGTATTCTGTTTCAGTCAATCTAAATAATGCTGACTTTTTTAATCCAAAAAAGGACAAATACTTCATAAATAGAAAATTGCCTCACAGTTCTGTAAGTTGGGCTTTTACCAGAAAAACTAGAATTTGATTTCAATGAATCAACTTCTTTAAAAATAACTCTTATATTTTCTTGAACGTGAGCACTGCTAATGTTATTCGGTATTATAGGTCGAATTGATAAACCGTTCATTTCTGTAACTTCCGTTTAATTACCCAGCCAAAACTAATCGTTTTGGAAATCACATATTTTTCATTGTAGGTATATTAACAAACGAGGTTAAGAACACAAACACTAAGAATACTTACGTATTTCTCGAAAAAGCGAGCGTTTCTCTGCACATAAAATGCATATTCCTGCTGAAAAGATAATTTCCATACGCTTAAGAATTGCGAAACTCTAATTCATATTAAAGCAATGAAAACAGCTACATCCGATAAAATTATCAAACTAAATGACACCTCAAATATCCCTAAAAAGACTCAAACGTACTGGCTGGTGGCTAGAAGAATGCTCTTTAAAGTGCACGCCGTATAAACTCACTCCCCCCACAAAAACCAAGAAAGCGAGTCAGCCATGCAAGTGCTTAACAATAATTCAATTGTTGAGGCGAACTTGATATCCATGAACTCTTGGTATCGAAAGCTTGCTTTTCTATTTGGTTTAATAGCTATTGCTGACTGGCTTTTTTATGGCCAAGAACTGGGCATAACAATTACTTGTTCTTTTGCGCATTGGCTACTTGTGTCGTACTGAGCAATAGACCTTACCTCGTAAGACCAGCCAGCAAACTAAACATCGTAATACTAGTAGTTAGCTGGCTTCCGCTGATTGAAGAATTAAACTTACTGACGTTCACCATTGGCTGCATTGGACTAATCAACTTCACGTTTAATCAAACCAACTATAGTAGCAAATCACTATTAGAAAAATTCAGCCTTGGGTTGCTATTTATATTCAGGCTGCCCTACAAATTTCTAGCCGACATAATACGATTGATGTCTGTGAGAAAGCGAATAAGAACAAGGCGAACAAATATATCATTGTTGAATAATTGGTTATTGCCGATCTTGATGACTAGCGGCTTTTTGGTACTGTTTGCTATTGCTAACCCACTAATTAGCAATTGGATTTATGATTTAGATTTAAGCTTTTTAATCTCATTACTAAACCTTGAACGAATAATCTTTTGGACATTGATTGCTACCCTTAGCTGGTCATTTTTAAAGCCTTCTTTCAAAAATTGACAACTTATCTACCCTATACTTTGCAAAGTAATGGAAAAACCTCAACGCAAACGCTGTCTAAAAAGGGCTTACTAAATGAAGCGACCGTATTTCGCTCGCTCATATTATTTAATGGCCTTTTTGCAACTCAAACTTTATTAGACTTTCATTATTTATGGATTGGTAAAACACTACCCAACGGCGTTACCTTTTCACAATATGTCACAATGGAACTTATATTTTAATTTTAACCACACTGTGGCTGCTAGTTTTATTTTATTGTTACCAGTTCAAAGAAGAGGCACGAAAAATCTCCTCGTGTCATGGATTACTATTAGCGTGGTAATTCAAAATATAATCTTAGTTCTGTCTAATGTAATGCGTATGGAGCTTTATGTTGAAGCATTTGCATTAACGTATCTGCGTCTAGCAGTCTTGATTTGGCTTGCGCTTGTTGTCGTTGGACTGGCGCTCATAATTATACGCCTTTTTAAAGGACACTCTAATGTCTGGCTAATAAAATCTAATCTCATATCAGCTGCAATAATTTTATATCTAACTAGCTTTGCTAATCTTCCTTATCTCATAGCTGACTATAATTTAAAGACTGCTGAGCAAAATTTAAGTAAAAGGCTTGATATTAATTACATCGTTAAAACTTGGGCCAAATGCAATTTCTACTCCCATCACCAGAAACATCTACAACTTTCCTAAGTCCCTGATGACCATTGGTAGCGATCATTGCCAGTGCTTCTTGTGTACCTGAACCAATTCCAGTGCCTCCGCCGCCACCCACATCAAGCGTATCGTCTTCATTCACTTGGAATTTTTCAATATAGTTTGCAAATTGATAGATATCATCCTTAGTACTTAGAATATACCAATGCTTTTTTCTTTAGGGTTAGAAGCATCTGACCACAACATTAATGCAACGGTGATTTTACCAAGAGGGCCAGCCTGAATTTGCTTCAATAATTTCTAGGTCTCTAAACGCATTTGCGGTGCCTTCTAGTTGCAACCTATATCTTGCTCACTGATGCTACCAGAAGCATCCATTGCGATGACCAGTTCAAGATCGACTTCCTCGGCACTAGCCGCAGGTGCAAAAACAAGTGCAAACAAAATAATACTAGAATATATATTCTTTAGGAGAGCAGGTCTCAGTTTAAATAGCTTTATCATTTTACAGTTACAGGTTTCAGATCTAATAGAATCCATACAGTAGATGTTTGTCTAATGACCAATAAGTTCACGTTAATTTTAAGGTTACGTTACAATCTAGAATATGCCTCTTAAAACAAAAAACCCTCTCACACGGATGGGAAAGGGCTTTTAAATTCATCATTTTGCATCTGCTTTTAAATAGCAAGATACTCATGTCTTAGACCTTCATTATCAAGAACTTCTTTTGCGCTGCCATCGTAGACGACTTGGCCTGTATCTAGAATAACTGCGCGGTCAGCAAGGTTAAGTGCTGCAACGGCATTCTGCTCAACAATAATAGTTGTCATACCTCTTCGCGAATAAGTTGAAGAGTCTTTTCAATTTCTTGAACAATTACAGGTGCAAGACCTTCGTAAGGCTCATCAAGCAAAAGCAATTTAATATCGCGTGAAAGTGCTCGACCGATTGCTAGCATCTGCTGCTCACCACCAGAAAGAGTAGTTCCTCTTGTTTGCGACGCTCACCCAATCTTGGGAAAAGATCGTAATTCGCTCTAGCGACCAACCAATTGGTTCAGCAATCTGCGCAAGTTTGAGATTTTCTTCAACTGATAAACCTTGAATAATTCTACGATCTTCAGGAACAAGTCCAACACCAGACTGTGCAGCTTCATAGCTTTTCATGGTATGCAATGGTTTATGATCAAGCCAAATTTCACCATGTGTCAACGCAGGATCATCAAGTCTTGCAATTGCTCTCAGTGTAGAAGTTTTACCTGCACCATTACGGCCAAGAAGCGCTAAAATTTCGCCCTCCTGGATTTTCATGCTTACGCCCTGAACAATAAAGCTCTCGCCATAATAAGCGTTTAATTCCCAGGCTGAAAAATATGCATGTTCGTGATTAGGGTTCACGCTGTCTCTGATTGCTGGTTTCTCACTCATGACTGAGGACTCCCTAGATATGCTTCTTGTACTTTTGGATTGCCTTTAATATTTTCAGGCTTGTCTTCAACAATTACATGGCCTTGTGCGAGTACTGATATTTTTTCAGCAGAGAGAATACGACGTGCATGTCATGCTCAATAATCGCCATTGTAATGCCCCGCGCTGCCTGAATTTTTTGTCAACAAATCAATTGTATTGTTGGTATCTGCTCGCCGCCATACAGCTGTCGGTTCGTCAAGCAGGAGGTAGTTTAGGATCTTGAGCAAGGCACATCGCCATTTCTAATCTGCGCTTATCGCCGCGAGAAAGAGAAGCTGAGTGATCGTTACGCTTGTCGATCATATCAACGTCAATCAACATTTGCTCAGCGTTTTCTTTAATATCAACCTCTTTGCTAATACCGCGCAGCGCATTTAACTCAAATGCACCGTCACGCTTAGCAAAACATGGAATCATCACATTTTTCAAAAACATTAAGTTCAGAAAAAATTTCTGGTGTTGGAAAACACGGCTAACACCCAGCTGATTAATTTCATGCGCTTTTATGCCCAAAAGTGAATGCCCATCGAAAGTAACTGTTCCTGTGTCAGGAACAAGCTTACCAATGAAGCAGTTAAGCAATGTTGATTTACCAGCACCATTTGGCCCAATAATCGCATGCACTGTTCCTTCTTCAACGTTTAGATTAACGTCGTCCAAAGCCTGAAGACCACCGAAACGTTTATTAACGTTGCTTACTTCTAAAATACCCATTTGATCAAATAACCTTGTACTTATTCAGCTGGCGCTGGTGCAACAGCAGCATCACCGTCTGCATCATCGTTTTTATTTCGTTTAATGCGCTCCCAGATACGCTGACCGCCATCAACTAAGCCACCAGGCAAGAAGATAACAACAAGCATGAACATCAAACCAAGTGATAGGTGCCAACCTTTACCAACGAATGGATAGAAGATTGTTACAAAGAAGCTTTGCAACACATCCGGCATGAAATCGAACCAAGCAGTAAGAACCGTTTCATTAATCTTAGAAAAAATGTTCTCGAAGTATTTAATTAAACCTGCCCCAAGAATAGGTCCAAGAAGCGTTCCTGCTCCACCAAGAATTGTCATAAGAACAACCTCACCAGAAGCGGTCCATTGCATACGCTCGGCACCTGCAAGCGGATCCATTGAAGCCATTAAACCGCCTGCAAGACCAGCATACATGCCGGAAATAACAAAAGCTGCTAGCGTGTAGGGGCGCGTATTAACGCCTGTATAATTCAAACGAACTTGGTTCGTTTTAATTGCACGAAGCATAAGACCAAACGGCGAACGGAAAATGCGGATCGACAGATAAAATGCAATCAGCATAACGATGGCAGAGAAATAATACCCAACATTGAACGGAAACGCCCAACCAGCAATATCTAGTGTAGCTGTATCTCTCATTTCTAACCCAAATAAATGAGTAGCAGCAGGACCATTACCTTTGAGGAACGTGAGGGTCATCATTATAAACTTGTAGGCCAGTTTCACCATTTGTAAGAGGTGTTAGTACCGAATAAGCCAATGAGAAGCTCATCTGTGCAAAGGCAAGTGTTAGAATGGAAAAGTAAATCCCGGAACGTCTTAACGATATATACCCAATGAGCACTGAGAATATAGCTGCTACGATCACCGCTAGTAAAATAGCAGGTACGATGTTGTAACTTAGCAATTTAAACATCCACACAGCAGCATATGAACCAATACCTAGAAAGGCTGCATGTCCAAAGGATAAATAACCAGTAAGGGCCGAATAGAATATTAAATCCGATTGCAAAAATACCGAATATTACAAACCGTTGCATTAGGTCAGGATAGCCAGCATTAAATTGTGCTAGACCAGATTCTGTAGGAAAAGGGTTCATAAGAAACGGTGCAAGCGCCCGTAATCAAAACCACAAACATTAAAGTTTTTGTGTCTTTTGCGTTTAATCCCAACATGATTATTTCTCCATCACGCCCTTCGCGTCCCATAAGGCCACGAGGGTCGTGTAGCAACACAATGATTGCGATTAGATAAATTACGATTTGGTCAATTGAAGGTAGATAAAGCGCCTCAAAGAAACCTTTTACTTCATTCATAGAAGCAAAGCTTTCTAGAATACCAAGTAAAAAACCAGCTAGCACAGCGCAGAAAGAGATCCCATTCCACCGACCACAACAACAACGAAGGACAGAACCAAGAAGTCCATACCCATATTATAGTTTGGCGGCAATATTGGCGTGTACATAACACCCGCAAGCCCAGCTACGACAGCTGCAAGACCAAACATCACAGTAAATCGAAAATCAATATTAATGCCCAATAGCCCGACCGTTCACGATCAGGCCATACCAGCCCGCACTACCATCCCAAAGGTTGTGAATTGTAGGAAACAGAAAACTGCTCCCATTACCATTGCTGCAAATGCAAATATACTAATCGCCAAACTGGGTAAACTATTGCATTCTTTGCAAATCCAAACATTACGCCAACATCAATAGAGCCTGAATTGCATCTGGAGATGGCTGAGAGATAGGGTTAGCGCCATAAATTGCTTTAACAACTCTCACCTAGAACAATAGCAAGACCAAAAGTCACTAGAATTTGCTCCGCATGGGGCGTTTATAAAAATGCCTGATTAAACTGCGCTCCATAACAATACCAATGATCATCATGACGGGTATTGCAAGCAGGATTGATACTGGCACTGAATAGTCGATTAAGGTTGTACCGAAATCACCGAACCAGCTTTCGACATAGGGTGTTTTAATCTTCAGAGGATACCAAGAAAATCCGTTTTTGTTGGATCCAGTGTTACCGTACTTAGATTCAAAATCTTTTGCATTGTTACAGCACAAAAAGCACCAATCATAAACAACGCACCGTGCGCAAAGTTTACAACGCCAAGAGTACCAAATATTAGGGTCAAGCCTAAGGCAATCAACGCATACGCGCTACCTTTGTCGAGCCCATTCATTACCTGAAGAGGATCGCATCCATTTTTTACACCAAAATTATTATTTTTATTCACCCCGTCCAACGAGGCTTTCCCTGCTGGAAAACCATCGCGCCAACTACTTGAGTCAGCGCGACAGCTATATCTTATAACTCAGAAGCGCTTATGCGCCTGGGTTACATTTACCTAGATCACCACCAGCAAACATTGGTGATCAACAGTGTACTCAACTTGAGCGCGGCGCGTAACTTGTACCACTTCAAGAACGTCAAATTCTGATGTTGGGTTATCTTTACCCTTCACAACTAGAACGTCTTTGAAACACTGGTGATCTTCTGCACGGTACTCAGTTGGACCGTTACCAAGACCATCAACTTAAAGCCTTCAAGAGCTCAGCAATACCACAGGGGTTGAATGTACCAGAACGTTTCTGCAGCATCAGCATAAAGCATTGTCTGACAGTACACTGTGTGTGCAGCCTGCGATGGCGGGAAGCCATACTTTTCGCCTAATGATTTAACGAATGCTTTTGAACCTTCGTCAGCAAGTGACCAATGCCAGTTTGTTGAACCAAAGATACCTTTAACGTTTTCACCAGCACCACGGGCCATTAGGCGTGAATAAAGAGGAACAACGATTTCGAAGTTTTTGCCATTTACTTGCTTGTCACGTAGACCGAACTGAACAGCCGATGTAAGTGAGTTGATCATGTTGCCGCCGTAGTGGTTAAGCACAAGAACATCAGCACCAGAGTTCAACACTGGAGCAACATAAGACGAGAAGTCTGTTGTTGCGAGCGGTGTAAGAACATTGTTTGCTGTTTTCCAACCCTTAGCTTCTGTAGCTTGCTGGATAGACTCTTGCTGAGTCCAACCCCAAGTGTAGTCAGCTGTAAGGTGGTAAGCTGTACGATCAGTACCATACATTTCTGCAAGCACAGGAGCAAGCGCTGCACCTGACATGTAACCGTTAAAGAAGTGACGGAAACCGTTCGCTTTTTTATCTTTACCAGTTGTATCGTTTGAGTGAGTAAGACCAGCCATGAAGATTACGCCAGCTTCCTGACACAGACCTTGTACAGCAATCGCAACACCTGAAGAAGAACCACCAGTAATCATTACTGCGCCGTCTTTTTCGATCATTGATTTAGCAGATGCACGAGCGGCATCTGATTTAGTCTGCGTATCACCTGTTACAAATTCAACCTTTTTACCAAGGATACCGTTACCCTTTAGTTCTTTTGAAGAAAATGTATTCATCATGCCGCCGTCACCGCCGCCATTTAGATGCTCAACAGCAAGCTCATAAGCACGAAGCTCATCAGCACCTTCATCCGCATATGGACCAGACTGAGGAACGTTGAAGCCAAGAGTAACAGTACCACCCTTTGGTTCATTCGTATAAGCGTTAGCTGAATTAGTTAGTAGTGTAGGCATTGCAAGACCAGCACCTACTGCTGCGCCTGACTTGATTAAGCCGCGACGTGTGAGTTCAAATTTGGACATAAAATGTCTCCTCCCAGAGTTAACTTTTTGGTAATATCACAAATATTACCAAAAGCGCTACAAAAATAGCTATTCTTAAAAAACCCGAGTTAGAACAAAAACTCTATAGGACTTTAGTTTACTTATTTTTGTTAGAATTAAATTACATAATGAAAACAATTATTTATGTTATATGTAAGCTGCAATTTTCTTTGTTCATATTTCCTACTGCTAGATCATCAATGCTAAACTATTTGAGATATTTTGATCAAATACCGTAAATATAATTTTCCCGACTTCATATCTGCCAGTAAACGACATCTGTCTGATTGACCTGAATAAACTTCTGTTGGAACATCATCACAACAAGAGGATATAGGAGTTCAGTATGAGTCACGAAAATATCGATGCGGATGTTGTGAAAGTACGCGAGCATTTTTCTAATATGCCAGATACACAATCAGTTGCAGGCTTCATGCCAGGCCCAGGAATAGATAAGCTGGAATTGAGTTTTGATATTAATGAATTACAGAAAGCCTTGACGCAAGCTCTTAAAAAAACAGAACTTAAAGGTGATTTAGCGGCAGGATTTGGCGCTTTTTCACTTACTCGCAGACCAGGTGTTGAAGTTGAAACGCCCAATGATTTATCTGGGCTGTTTTTTACGCGTATTGACGATACTTATGAAGAGGTTCGTCGTGAGGATGTTGTTGATGAATTTAAATTTACAGAACTAGTACCTGCATTCAAAGGCACATACTTTGAGCATATCCATGATGAACTAACAAAACGCTTTCCAATTGGTCGTATGAGAGTCCTTTCAAAAGGCCTATACAATTGTAACTCATGGCACCGTGATCCTGAGCCGAGGTTACATATTCCAATTGTTACGAACCCGGGGTCGCTATTTTTAGTAAATCATCATGCAACTCATCTTCCAGCTGATGGTTCTGTTTATTTCACAGATACGCGCGGATACCACACTGCATTGAATAGAGGTGAAACAAATCGTGTTCATATTGTTGCAGCACTTCCATGGGAAGGCTCGCCAACATAATGGTTTCATTCCAAAACTTTCTTCACCAAACAAGCTATGATGATATCCCCCATGAGGTAGTTGATTTTTCAAGGCGCTGTTTACTGGACTTAGTTGGAGTATTAATTAGCGGAAAAACAACCGAGCTTTCTACTCTTATTTGCAATCATGTATGTGACCAGTTTGGTGCTGGATCAAAAACCTCTTCTATCTTACTGGATGGTAGAAAAGTGAGCCCTGCTGGTGCTGCGCTTGCTAATGGTATGACGATTGATTCAATTGATGCACATGATGGGTATAAACCCACTAAAGGGCATGTGGGATGTCATGTACTCCCTACGCTTCTGGCTTTATGTGAAGCTGAGCAAAAAATGGATGGGAAAGCTTTTCTTGCCAGTCTTGTTGTTGGATACGAACTTGGAGGACGGGCTGGCATAGCACTTCATGCTAGTGTTCCTGACTATCATACCTCTGGCGCATGGGGAGCTGTTACTTCTGCTGCTCTTGGTGCACGGATTTTAAAATTAGACAAAGCGCAATCTAGACATGCTATTGGTATAGGCGAATATCATGGGCCTCGTAGCCAAATGATGCGCTGTATTGACCACCCAACAATGCTCAAAGATGGCTCAGGCTGGGGTGTTATGGCTGGCGTTAGTGCAGCATATCTTGCAAAAAGCGGATTTACGGGAGCGCCAGCAATTACTGTTGAAGGCGATGACATCAAAGAATATTGGACAGATCTGGGTGAAAATTGGACGATACTCGAACAATATTTTAAAGCATATCCTGTTTGCAGATGGGCACAACCTGGTACTGAAGCAGCACTAGCTCTTACCAAAGCAAATAACATCAAACCAGAAGATATAAAGTTTATTGAAGCGCATACATTCTTGGAAGGATGTAAGCTTGCAACCCGCGCGCCACAAAATACAGAACAAGCTCAATATTCTCTACCTTACCCAGTTGCAGCTAGCCTAGTATATGGAAAACTTGGCGCAGAAGAAATCTCACAAAACAAACTACGCGACAAAGAGGTTTTGCGCCTTTCAAATTCTATGAAGCTTATTGAGAATAATGATTACAATGCGGCCTTCCCGGCTCAACGATATGCTCATGTGGTGATTGAATTAAACTCTGGTGAGCCTCTAACCTCTGAACGCCATACAGCGCGAGGCGACCCAGAAGATCATCTTACTATGGATGAGATCCACCAAAAGTTTCATGTCTTCGCATCGCCTATAATTGGCGAAAAACGTGCAAGCGAAATTGAAACAATCATTATGCAAATGGGAGAAAGTAAAAACTTAGATGATTTACTGGCAGCTTTAATGCTGCCAGCATAATTCTTTATTTCTTTGCTAGTTTTTTTGCTTGTGAAACCCAATTATCTCGATCTATCCGACCTTTGAATTTCAGATATCCATCGACCCAATCACGTTCAGCTTTTTTCCATTTAGAAACCTGCTCAAACTTGTAAATTCCAAGTCCATTAAGAACACCTTCAAGTTTTGGGCCAACACCTGAAATGAGTTTTAAATCATCAGGCTTTGCTGGCTTCTTCATTTTTGGCGGCCTTGCATCTTTTGGCTTTGACGCAGCTTTTGCCGGCTTTTTAACTGCAGCTTTTGGTTTTGCGACACTTGCCGCAACCGCAGTTGCTGCAACTGCAGCAGTTTTTGCACCAGTTGAGCGCTTTACTGATGCCTTCTTAGCAGTAGGTTTTTTGACTGCTTTTTTTGAGGTGGTTTTCTTCTTTTCACCTAGAACAATCACTGGTTCCATTGAATCCAAAACGTCTTGCGATAAGTGACATTTCACTTCATGGCCATTTCCAAGCTTACGCTGAGGTGGCACTTCACGTTCGCAAAGGTCACCTTCAACCTGTATCTTGCGAGGGCATCGGGTTTGGAATGGGCAACCCGTTGGCGGATTAAGTGCAGAAGGAATATCACCATCCAGAACGATGTGTTTTTTCTGAACCGATGTATCCGCAATTGGAATCGCTGAAAGAAGCGCTTCAGTATATGGGTGGTATGGAGGAGAGAAAATTGTATCAGTATCGCCCTGCTCTACAATGTACCCAAGATACATAACCACAACACGGTCAGCGATGTAGCGCACAACGGATAAGTCGTGACTGATGAACAACATTGTTGTCTTAGCTTCACGCTGAATTTCCATCAGAAGCTCTGTTACAGAAGCTTGAACTGATACGTCCAAAGCTGATACTGGCTCATCGGCGACAACAACTTTTGGCTGGCCTGCAAAGGCACGTGCTACACCGATACGCTGTTTTTGTCCGCCAGATAATTGACGAGGCATTCGATCTGCAAAAGCTCTTGGAAGCTTTACAAGGTCGAGCAGTTCCAACATTCTTTGACGTCTATCTGCTTGGGAAGAGCCAATTTTGAACTTCTCTAGTGTACGCATAATTTGCCCACCCACAGAATGGGATGGATTAAGCGTATCAAACGGATTTTGGAAAACCATTTGAACAGATGCAACGGTATCAGTTTCACGGTCAGCAATTTCAACATCACCAATCTCAAGATTGCCAAGTTTAACTTCACCGTCCGTTTTAGTTTCAAGGCCTAGCAATACTTTTGCAAGTGTTGACTTGCCACAACCAGATTCGCCAACGATGGCTACTGTTTCCGCTTCTCGTGCGTGGAATGATACTGTCTCATTCGCTTTAACAGTTCTGGTATCACCACCAAACATCTTATTAGCTGCAACGTCATAATATTTCTTAAGGTTATCGACTTTAAGAACAACATCACCAATTTTGGTAGCTTCTGCAACGACAGGACGTTCTGGTTCTGCAAACCAATCAATTTCCTCAATGCGTGTACAGCGTGACTTATGCTCTGGCGCGCCTGCAACAGGGGTCATTCTAACAACTTTGGAGTTACATTTTTCTTCGTCAAAATGGGAACATCGTGGACCAAAGTTACATCCAAATGGACGTTGATGTGGCAGAGGCAATTGACCAGGTATAGCGATTAATGGGCGTGAATTTTTATCAGCGCCTGGCAATGGAATTGAATTAAACAAACCTTGCGTATAAGGGTGGCGCATACGGTCAAACACTTCGTGCACTGTGCCAGTCTCAACTGCTTCACCGGAATACATCACTGTAATCTTGTCACAAGTCTCAAGGATCAAACCGAGGTTGTGAGAGATAAACAACATTGACGTACCCGTCTTGCGTCCAAGCTCTTTAACTAGTTCAACGATACCTGCTTCAACAGTTACATCAAGCGCGGTTGTTGGTTCATCAAGCAATAGCAAATCAGGATTAGAAAGTAGTGCCATCGCAATTACGATACGCTGCTGCTGTCCACCAGAAAGCTGGTGCGGGAATGAGTCCATCATGCGCGCAGGGTCTGGTAACTTAACAGAAGCAACCATGTCTAATGAACGATCATAGGCTTCTTCTTTTGTAACATCTTCATGCAGAAGAAGTACTTCCATCAACTGCTTTCCTACTTTCATAGCAGGGTTAAGCGAAGCCATTGGCTCTTGATAAATCATCGCTATTTTAGAGCCCCGAATATCACGGAGTTCTTCTTGTGACATCTCTCCCATATCGCGGCCTTTGTACTTAATCGTACCGCCTACAATTTTACCACGATTCCCCATATCTCTCATGATGCCGAGTGCGACTGTGGATTTACCACAACCAGACTCGCCCACAAGCCCCATGGTTTCACCAGGCATTATTTTACAGGAGAAATCCATTACCGCAGGAATTTCACCTGCACGCACGAAGAATGAGATATCTAAGTTGTCGATTTCTAGGATCGGTTGCACGTCATTTTTAGCCATGTTTTCTCTCCTTAATCTTTCAACGATTCTTCACGAAGACCATCTGCAAGTAGGTTCAAACCAAGAACCAAAGTCAGAAGGCTTATCGCAGGTGGAATAAGCGGGTGAATATATGCTGCAATCAAACGCCGACCTTGGTTGATTGAAGTACCCCAATCAGGGCTTTCCGATTCAAGACCAAGACCGAAGAAGCCGAGCGTGCCCAATAGAATAATTGTGTAGCCAATACGAAGACAGAAATCGACGATGAGCGGTCCACGCGCATTTGGAAGGATTTCCCAGAGCATGATGTACCAAGGTGTTTCACCTCTCGTTTGTGCAGCAGCTACATAATCTCGTGTTTTGATATCAAGTGTTAGACCCCTAACAATACGAAATACTGTCGGCGAATTTACGAATACAACGGATACAAAAACAACAAGCACACCTGCATCAATGTTAAATAGATCTAACCAATTTGGCCAAATATCAACAAGCGTGCCACGCCCTGCCTCTGAAATTAGTGAAGCGTAAATTATGAAACCCACAAAAAATACACTCCCCAGTAACGGCCACCGAAGGCCTGGGCGAATGCCGTATTTTGAGTCCAACAATATCAGTATGAAAATCAGTGGGAACGAGAAGAGTACCGTTGCCATGTAAGATGGAATACCTGTTGCTACAATTTCTGGCGTTACTAACAAGTAGAACAATAAGATAACAGGGAATGCTAAGATAAGATTGGCAAGAAATGACAAGATAGTATCAAGTTTTCCACCGTAATATCCTGCAGGTAAGCCTAAGGTAATCCCTACCATAAAGGCAAACATTGTAGCTAACGGTGAAATCGCAATAACGATTGTTGAGCCTTTGACCATTCGGCTAAAGACATCACGCGCAAGATTATCACCACCAAGAAGATAATAAGCATAGTCGCCTTCACCAGCACCTCTAAGAGGTGTGCCTGGTGCTTTGTTTTTCATGCCTGAAACTTGTGTGAATTCATCGTGCGTCACGATCAGGTCGAACACACCCGTAAAGAAGGCTGTATATACCCAGAACATGACAAGGCCAAACCCAAACATGCCAATCATGCTGTCAAAAATTTTGCCGTAAAGACCTAGATAACTCTTATAATAAATTGAAGCTACAAAAGTTACGATTAAAGCAATCCACACTGGTGTGAACTGAGCAAATATACGGACGATAATTTCGCCCCATGATAACGGATCCATATCTGCCCCCTTACGATATGTTGATACGTGGATTAAGTTTCACGTATCCAATGTCTGAAATAAGTTGCGTCACCAAAACAATAATTACCGAAACTACCGATACACCCAAGAGCATTTCGATATCATTATTACCTGCGGCTTGTACAAGTTGCCAACCGAGGCCTTTGTAATTGAAAAGTGTTTCGGTGATAACAACCCCTGTTAGCAAATAAGGAATCTGCAAAATAATAACAGTAAATGGTGCGATTAATGCATTTCTAAGGGCATGTTTGATAACAATACCACCGAACGAAACACCTTTTAGGCGTGCTGTTCGAATGTATTGAGCGGTCATCACCTCTGCCATAGATGCACGTGTCATTCTGCCAATGTAGCCAATATTAAAGAGGGCTATTGTCAGAACGGGTAAAAGGAAATTATTTAGCGTAGCATTGTTCATTGCAGAAGCTGCCGACCCCGAAAACCATTTCATACCCAAGGCTGAGGTACCAAAAGCTGCAATCAACACAACACCAGATACATATTCGGGTGTGGCGGATGTAATGATTGAGAAGGTTGAAAGAGACCGGTCAGTTTTTGACCCCTCTCGCATTCCTGCTACGACACCAAGCAAAAGTGCAACTGGAACAGTAATCAGGATTGCCCACACCATAAGGAAGCCTGTTAGACTAAGGCGTTTAAGCAAAATTCCGCCTACATTTTCCTTGGAAACCGTTGAAAACCCCCAGTCCCCTTGTAAAACACCACAATAAGTTGACGCATCTTCAACAGATGCACCTTTTCTTGCGCAGCGAGCTCTGGTTTCACCATCACTACCAGTAATCACATACCCAGGTAGAACACCAAGCCATTCGCCATACTTTACAAAAGTATTTTGGCCATAGCCCCTGTTATTCAAATAAGAAGCAACCTGCTCTTCCGACATACGGAAGTTACCTTGTGTTTTTGCAAGCTTTTCAAGATTTGGATAAAGATTGGTAAGGAAGAAAACAACGAATGTCAGACATAGCGCGGTCAAGAGCATAATGCCCAGTCGCCGTAATATAAATGATCCCATAAAACCCTCTGAAATTAATACGCATGTGTTAATGCAAACCAGCCCAATGGCGCATCATGCAAATGAAAAGGGCTGCAATATGCAGCCCTTAACGGTAGATAAATTAAGCTTTAAAGCCCCACTTATAAATCTGTGGAAGGTACGCAATATGCATATCAACACCAGTAAGTGTATCTTTGTGGTGACGGCTAATTGTGCGCCAGTAAGGCTGGATCGTCACACCTTCGTCAATCATGATTGCTTGGATTTTAGCCATTACAACACGGCGTTTATCAGCATCAGCAATTGAGTTAGCTTCACCTAGAAGTTTGTCAAATTCTGCATTTGCAAAACCAGACTCATTCCATGCTTCACCAGTCTTGTAAGCAAGCGCTAGAACTTGTGTTCCGAGTGGACGGTGGTTCCAGTTTGTTGATGAGAATGGATATTTTGCCCAATCGTTCCAGAATGTAGAACCTGGAAGTACTGTACGCTTGATGTTAAAGCCTGCGTCTCTAAGTTGAGAAGCAACCGCATCAGTTGTATTTTTACGCCAATCATCATCGATTGAGTGAAGCTCAAACTCTTTATCAGCCATACCAGCTTCAGCAAGAAGCGCTGTTGCTTTTGCAGGGTCATGCGGAATACGGCCAACAGAAGCATCATGCTCAGGGTGTACAGGACCAACGTGACAGTTATCAGCAGTGATACCTTTACCCGCAACACCAAGCTCAAGAAGAACGTTGTTATCAACTGCCATCGAAATAGCCTGACGAACGCGCTTGTCTTTATAAAGGTCTGAACTTTGGTTTGGACGAATAACAATTGTTGAACCAGAAACAACATCTGAACGAACGAGATCTAGGCCGTCCATAATGTCAGAGAACTCACCAATTGATTCCCAGTTCATATCGATTTCATCAGCTTCATAAGCTGCAACAATAGCTGAGTTATCTGTACCATAATCAAGGAACTCGATGCGATCTAAGTGAGCACCTTTTCCTGCTTTATAACCCCACCAATCGAAACCTTCGTTACGAACGACGACACCTTTAACACCAACTTCTAGGCTTTCAGGCTTATAAGGACCTGTACCAACAGCAGTTGCGATCATGTCTTCTGGGTTGTGGCTAGAGTGTACGATTGCAGCAGGGTAATCTGACATACCAGGAATAAGCGTTATGTCCGGTGCAGGTAAGTTTAGTTTAACTGTATGACTATCAACAACTTCGATAGACCCAGGAAGCGCTTTGTCTGTGCCTTTTGGATTTTTCTCTTCGTCTTTAGCGTCAATAAGAACCGCAAAACGGCCAGCCATTGAGTTACCTTCAACAGCCTTTTCACACCAGCCTTCAATGTTGCGAGCAACATCTGCAGCAGTGAAATCATCACCGTTGTTCCACTTAACGCCTTTACGTACGTTTAGAGTGTATGTCTTAGCGTCGTCACTTACTTCCCAGCTTTCCAGAAGCATCGGTTCGAATGTGCCATCGCTGTTATATTCTACGAGATACTCAAGCCAACCAGCTGTGTAAGTCGCAATCTGTGTCCAGTCATATGTGCGTGGATCTTTAAGAGCGCGAACTTCCATTTGCATGCGAAGTGTGCCGCCTTGTTTAGCAGCGGCGCGTGCAGTTGTAGGTGCAGCAAGACCAATCATGCCATAAGCAGTGGCTGTGGTTGCTCCAAAAGCGCTTGCTAATGCTAGAAACTCACGGCGTTCAATTTTACCCTCTTTCGCATTGCGCGCAAAAATCGATAAAAAAGGATGTTGTTTATTAGTTTTAGTCATTTTTGTTATTTCCTCCCAACAAAAAATGTTAAGCTAACATTGCACGATGCCATTTTCATCGCAAGTCTAACTCTTGGATATCAGCGACCATGCGTATTCAATATGCGCAATTAGGGCGTTTTTTTAATGAAAAAACTGCTAATTTAACGTTTTAATAAACTACCAAATATAATAATTATGTCGTAAATCTAATATTCTCAGCATCACTCTTGACTAGAAAGCAAACTATCATCCTCATAATTTGAGCAAAATGAATGAGTGTTTTTCACCAAAAAATGTATATGATAAAAATATAAAAACTCTTATTACAGTAAAGTCCTCATGGTTGATTATTCAAAGCTCATTCAATCACTTCTACCCTTCGTTCTTAATGCAGGTGATGCAATTATGGAGGTTTATGAAAATGATTTTAAACATAAACTTAAAAAAGATGGTTCACCTGTCACTATAGCAGATAAAACTGCAGAAGAGATTTTGTTAAAAGGGCTAAAACAACATGCAATCAATACGATAGTCATCTCTGAAGAAAACCCTGATAGCCATTACTTAAATCCTCCAGAGCAATTTTTTCTTGTTGACCCCCTCGACGGTACAAAGGAGTTTTTAAAACACGACGGCAAAGGTGCCTTTACTGTGAATATTGCATTGATTGAAAACAATGAACCAACACTAGGTATCGTTTACGCCCCAGCTTTAAAGCGTATGTTTTATGGAGCTAGAGATATTGGGTCTTTTGAGGGGAAAAATAGAATTCAAACACGGATGATGCCTGGTACGAACCCAGTTGCTGTTGCTAGCCAGTCGCATCGCGATGAAAAAACTGAACAATGGCTAATCAAGAGCAAAATTAATAAGACTATCACAATTGGGTCATCACTCAAATTTGGCTTAGTTGCTTGTGGCGAAGCTGATATTTATCCGCGTTTTAGCCCAACTATGGAGTGGGATACAGCTGCTGGAGATGCAATTTTAAGAGCAGCTGGTGGCATGGTTTCTAATCCTGATGGTACGCCATTTTTATACGGCAAAAATGCATACAAAAACGGCGCTTTTATCGCTAGAGGTTCAATCACCTAATCGAAGTCTCGCCAACGTCGATGCAATAAACGCTTACCCTTGTCATTGAACAATTCTAGATGGTGCGATGATCGTTTGTAAGATCGCACATTCTCTAGTTGTTTCAAGAATTCAAACTCAGCCTTCATAACAGATGGAATACAGCCCTTACGCGTTGCCGCAAGAGGCCCAATTTTTATAGTACCTTCTGATTCATTTGATGCTTCTTTTGGTGTGTAAAGGCCAAAAAAATTATTACATCCAGAAAACCCGGAGAGCTTCCCATTATAAGAAAATTTTATAAATTGCTCGACAGGCTTATCAATGCCCCATTCGTTACCAGCAAGACCAGCTGCATTTGAGTGCGCTGTCATTGGCAAGATAAAAAGCATTGCAATAATTAATATTTTTACATTTACTTTCAAAAGGGACTTCCCATTCGCAAAAACTTACAACACTATAGAGAAAACTTACTGAACTCATTCTGAACTGGTCTGTATTACAGACTTGATTTTGGTGGTGCTAACAGTCTAGTGCGAACCAGTCTCCAATAGGTATTTCCCTGTTCTACGGGAATTTACAGGGAAAATTAACTGAAACCACCTGTTAGGTTGAATTTCACTAAAAATATATACGTGAAAACAAGTCATTATCCGTGAATTCCCTAAAAATCAGAACAGGGAATTGTTGGTAGCCAACAGGGTATGGAACTTTTCTTCCAACGACAGGTAAGTGCCAGGAGCAGCCATAATTAGGCTACCAATTCGATCGTCATATCGCGTGTGATTATAATTAAGTGGTTGATCTGGCCTCCGACTTGGTCGTTGCTCTAGGTCGGCAAGGCGGTTTATCAACGGCAAACCATCTTGCTATACTACAGCTATAAACGGTGCGGCATGCAATCTCTGAAAATGATAAACCTTACTTGTTCAAAGCACGGAAGCTAAATCTAGCTTCCTGCAAAATGCGAGCAAGATTAAAAATATCCGGATGCCTTACGGACAGTAATGGTAAATTGACAATTGGGCAGAATTACCGTTCTGGCCATTCCCATTTCACGTTAGGTATTTCACCATTCCTAAAACGGGCGACTGTCTCTCCAAAATCCTTGGAAAGTTCATAGGAAGCACATTTTTCGCGATCTGAAAAATAATCGACCAATTCTGCTGCATGGCTCACCAGAATGATCTGCACTCTATTCGCCGCCTGATCAATCAACCGCGCAAGTGGTAGGAATAGGTTGGGATGAAGGCTTGTTTCTGGCTCATTCAAGACTAGGAGTTCTGGTGGCCGAGGGGTCAAAAGTGCGGTCACCAGCATGATATAGCGCAAAGTACCGTCAGATAATTCTGCGGCATTAAGCGCGCGCAACAGGCCCTTTTGATGCATGTAAAGTTCAAACTTGCCGCGCTCCTCGCGGATTTCAATACGTGCTTCGGGAAAAGCATCATCAATAGCTGTTTCAAACCCATCGTGGTCACCGATCTCAAGTAATGTCTGTACAGCGGAAACCAAATCAGAACCATCAGAGGCCAGCGATACCGTTTGTGTACCGATTTGCATCTGCCGCGCGGGCGCATCACGATCAGTACGCAGCTGGTCATAAAAGCGCCAGCCACGCATCCGTTCGCGCACTGCCAAAAGTTCTGCTCCTTGTGACGGGTCAGCGGCATAAGTCATCATACTGTCAAAAGTAGAAAGACCACTCATCACGTTTATTAAGCGACCCTTTAAATCCGTAAGTTCGATAGAAGGTCCACGCCGTTTGGCGACAATATTAGTCCGGCGCAAATATTCACCAACCCAAACAGCTTCCGCTTTAATAGAAGGATCAAGTGAAAACAGCGAACGCGAAGGTTGAGGCAAACCCAGATCTGCTGCATAGCCATAATCATCTGATGCAAAGCCGAGCAAGAGGCGCATTCGTCCTTGGCGAACCGTGCCTTGAACCGGATGTTCACCCTCGCGAACAGATTTTGAAATCTTCTCTGGTCCTGCCCAAAGCGTGGATTGCAAGCCACCTTCACGTGCCAAAGCGCGGATCGCATTACCTTGCGCAAGGCCTGCAAGCAGATTAATTGCGCGGTAAAGGCTCGATTTGCCAGAGCCATTTGCGCCGGTTATTACGGTCAATTGTTCCAACGGTAAAGTAAGATCGCGCAAAGAGCGATATCCGGAAACTGCAAGGGTTAAGATCATAAACTTTTGGGTGCAATTGGTTTTCGACCAGAAAATGAATAAGATCGGATCATAACTTAGTCAATCCTGATTTAAGACAAACGAGTCTTGAATGGGCCAGAAGCAGGAATAAAAATTCTGTTTAACTATCTCAATAACTGGTTATGACCCGAGACGTACATCATGTGTAATTTAGTGAATGGCCGCTTTTGGTAGAGCTTATATGTAAAATATTACATTGGTGTAACAGCCAACTAGCGGCTATCAAATTTCTTGCGAGCACGCTCTATGAGAGTTTTTTTCTCTAAAGCCCAAGTTGATAGTGCGCTTAATGGTTGGAATAGTGATGTGCCCAAGCTTGTTAGCTCATAATCAACCCGTGGCGGTGTTGTAGGGGTCACTGTTCGGAGCACCAGCCCTTCACGTTCAAGATTTCGCAATGTTTGTGTTAGCATTCTTTGCGAAATATCTGGAAGCGCATTTTTTAACTCTGAAAACCTATGGGACCCAAATTTCAAATGTGTGAGTACTAATAAGCTCCATTTGCCACTAATCTTAGAAACAATATTACGGACTGGACACATAATAGGATCATAAAATTTCTCTGGTGCAATGTTTGGTGGAGTACGTTTTTTCATTTTTTCTCAGTTACTAAAAAGTGCCTACTTCCAATTTTCAATAAATACTATTAGTAACTAAGTATGAAAGCAATACTTTTTTCATTTCTAAATTGAAGGAAATCAAAATGAAACAATTTTTAAATGCAGTTACTGTATTAAGTTTATTGGCTGTATCAGCATTCTCAACAAACGTTCATGCAGATGAGTTAAAAGAATCTGCAGTAAGCATTCTTGAACAAGGTTTGATTGGTGGAGATAAAGCCTTCATCGAAAAGAATGTTGCTGAAGAGTATATCCAGCATAATCCAATTGCCCCTGATGGTCGTGCAGGACTACTAGGGTTTGTTGACTACGCACAAACACTAAAACCGAATTTATCAATCAAGCCAGTGCGTATATTGCGCGATGGTAATCTAGTTGCGATACATAGTGAATATGACATTAGCGGTAAAAAAGTAATATTTGATCTTTTTCGTTTTGAAGATGGAAAAGCGGTCGAGCATTGGGATGGTATTCAGGATAAGCCAGAAAAAACCGTAAGTGGTCGCACTATGACAGATGGGCCAACTGATATTGTTGATCTTGAAAAAACGGATGAAAATCGTAAGCTTGTAAGTGATTTTGTGACGGATATTCTAATAAATGCTAAGGTGGATAAACTCACACAGTATATTGGTAAAACTTACTATCAGCATAACCCAAACATTGGTGATGGTCTTGAAGGGTTAGGAAGTTTTCTTGGATATTTAAAAGAAAATAATATTTCTTTCTCATATAAGAAAATTCACAACATTGTTGCTGAAGGCAATTTTGTTATGACTCAAAGTGAAGGTGACTTTGACGGTAAAACTAATGCTTTTTATGATTTATTCCGTGTTGAGAACGGCAAGATTGTTGAGCACTGGGATGTTATTCAGGAAGTGCCTGCTGAAATGGCTCATAAAAACGGAATGTTTTAAAACTGATTAAACAAACCTTGCGCAAAACTGGTTGCGCAAGGTGTTAAAAATTGCACTAACGATGGCTTTTGATGGCCACCTCAATTGATTCACTAAAAAACACTTTCCTTACCAAGTGATAAAGTGGGATATTTCCAAGTGGTCAATTTTATCGATGCTCTTAAAGAGTCAACTCCACATCGTGGTAACGACTAAATGTTAATTGCCAATACTTTTATATTTTTTGTAAGATATTAAAAGCAGTCAATAATTAAGATTTTAAAATCGGTCATTCATGGCCAACACCTGCCAGTGAGTGTGTAGGATTTGTGAAAATTTGTAATTTTCAGCACTAACGGCTTCTGTTGACCCAAATTGGACGTTTAAATTTCAATACTGAATGGCAGGTATGGGGACAAATGACCGTTTCGAAATATTCAATATTATCTGTTCTTACTCCAAAGAAGACATTGGCTCTCTTGCTAGGTCAAGTGGCCAAGGTGAATTAAGGCAGAGGTACGTGCAAAATAAATTTGAAGAGTGAATAGAAAGCAATCATGATTGCAGCGCCGCTGCTAAAATAAAGGATGATTGTTTTGGTGGACCACTTATCATGCATTGCTGTGATCAACCCTCCTGTAAATGCGATCGCACCTGCGATTAGAAACCCGGTTACCGGAATGGCAAAACAGGTTAAAAACATTGTGACAATCATCAAAATCCGTCGCCACCAAATGCCTGTACCAAAGCCTGTTTCATCATCGGGTTTCAGAAACTGGGTAATCAGGGATAATCCGGCTGCAATGATTAGAACTATGGCAACGGTTTGTGGAAATACCTG
>CATQIJ010000009.1 GCA_958296345.1 uncultured Rhizobiaceae bacterium | reverse complement strand
ATTGATTATCAAGGCGGTCAACAACTCATGGAAACAGCTAGAGCAGATGTTGTTTCAATCTTTATCTTACCTCCTTCCATGACGGAGCTTAAGTCCCGTCTTATTAGGCGGGCAGAAGATGCGGAAGATGTAATTGCTAAGCGGTTGACCAATGCGATTGAAGAAATTTCTCATTGGAAAGAATATGACTACGTCGTGGTCAATGAAGATTTGGATCAGGCATTGCATCAAGTACAGTCGATCTTAACAGCTGAACGTTTGCGGCGAGATCGTCGTCCGGGTCTTTTTGAATTTGAAGATACGCTCATCAATGGCTGATATTGATACTGTAACTTCTAAAGCTGATCTTGCAGAATGCTTTAGACTTAGGCGTATCGTTTTTATTGAAGAACAAGAGGTTCCAGCGCACGAAGAAGTAGATGGTGATGATGATCACTGTATACATATACTTGCGCGAGTCGATGGAAAAGCCTTAGGCGCTGCAAGGTTTCAATACATTGGCGAAAAAGCAAAGATACAGCGTGTTTGTATTTTGAAGGAAGCGCGTGGCACAGGTCTTGGCGCTGAACTAATGCGCGGAATTTTATCTATTTTAAAGTCTGAAGATAAGGTGGAAATAGCTGTTTTAGGTTCGCAAACACATGCGCTTTTATTTTATGAAAAATTAGGTTTTGAAGCTTATGGCGATGAATATTTGGATGCGGGAATTCTGCATCAAGATATGAAAATTCAGCTTTAAAGCGCGTTTGCTAATCTGACAAATCCTGCCACATCAATTTCTTCTGCACGTTTTGTTGGAATGATTTCTGCTTTTTCAAGTAATGTTTCTCCACCCAAAGCTTTTAGGCTCGCTCTTAGCATTTTTCTACGTTGGCCAAAGGCTGCTCGTGTAATGATCTCAAGTGATTTGATAGAACAGGGCAGTGGCTCTGCCCTTGGTTCTACATGTACTATCGATGACGTAACTTTTGGTGGTGGGGAGAAAGCTTCACGAGATACATCAAAAGCTTTCGTTGCATGGGTGCGCCATCCGCATAAAACGCCTAGTCTGCCATAATGTTTATCAGCTGGCGTAGCGCAAATACGTTCTGCAACTTCTTTTTGAAACATCAAAGTCAGGCTATCAAAAAATGGAGGCCATTCTTCAGTGCCTAGCCAACCAGTTAAAAGAGGAGTGGCGATATTATAGGGTAGGTTAGCCACAATTTTCGCTTTGCGGGTTATTAGTTTTTCCCAGTCAGCTTTTAGTGCATCGCCTTCAATAACTTGAAGTCTGCCGTCATAATGATCGCTGATCTGTGCAAGTGCGCCGAGGCATCTTGCGTCTCGTTCTATGGCAGTTACTTTTTCCGCACCATTGGCAAGTAGAGCACGTGTTAAGCCGCCAGGGCCTGGTCCTACCTCGATGATGTCATAACCTTCTAAGTTGCCTGCGGTTCTGGCAATGCGTGAGGTTAAGTTCAAATCAAGAAGGAAGTTTTGTCCCAGTGCTTTCTTGGCAGCTAGACCATGTTTTTCAATCACTTCTCGAAGAGGCGGTAGCGTATCGATGGCGCTCATTATTTTAAGCTCATTTCGTAAGCCATTTTTAAAGCTGCGATGAAGCTAGATGGATTAGCCTTGCCTGTGCCTGCAATATCATAAGCTGTGCCGTGGTCTGGTGATGTTCGGATAAAGGGTAGGCCGAGCGTTACATTGACAGCGTCATCAAAGCCTAGGGTTTTAGCCGGAATAAGAGCTTGGTCATGATACATACAAATTGCAACATCGTAGGCCTCACGTGCCTGTTTATGGAACATTGTATCTGCAGGTAATGGTCCCAAAGCATTGATACCTAATGCTTTCAGTTGTTTTATTGCAGGTTCAACAACCTTCGAGTCTTCGTGCCCCATGCTGCCGTTTTCGCCTGCGTGAGGATTAAGGCCTGAGATGGCAAGCCTTGGGTTTTGAATACCAAATCGTAAAGCTAAATCTTCTGCAGTTATTTTTGCTATTTCAAAAATCAATTCTTGAGTAAGTTGTTTTGGAACGTAATGCAGTGGAATGTGAATGGTAACAGGCACTGTTCTAAGTTCTGGTCCAGCCAACATCATAACTGGTGTGATTTTTTTGCCTGTATGTTTTGTTCCAAGTTCAGCTAGATATTCTGTGTGGCCGGGTTGATTAAAACCAGCTTCATACAAAACATGTTTGTTAATAGGGCAAGTTACAACGCCTGCTGCTTTTCCCTGAAGGGTAAGTTCCACACATGTATCGATTGATTTAATTGTTCCTAATGCATCGTTTGTGTTAGGTGATCCTGCATCGCCAATAAGTGGATAAGCAATGTCTAGAACAGGTAGGTCGTCATCTTCGGTATTAACATTTTTGTAATCGCTAAATTTAATGTTTAAACCCAAAAGCTTTGCGCGGCGTTTTAGGAATTCTTTATCGCCAGCGACAAAGAGCTGTGGGAGTGGTGTGCTGTCTTTATCAGACCAAGCTTTTAATAAAATATCTGGGCCAATCCCTGATGGATCTCCCAAAGAAATAGCAAGCGGTAATGATGGCTTGCTCATGATATTTATTGATACACGATGGTCGCGCGTTCACGCAATTCGTTTAGGTATTTTTTTGAGAACTCACTGCTTTCTTTACCAAATTTAGTAAAGTCAGTTGATTGTTTGGTGACTTGAGCGGCGCGATCATCATCTACTGTGCGAGTGCTGCAAACAGCCATAAACTCAACGCCTCTTTCTGTTTCCTGAACACCTGTTGTGCTTCCTGCGCTCGTTTTAGAAATTGCTTCTTTCCAGTTGCCAGGAAGTTCAGGTTCCATAAGGTGTCTGCGGTCAATAATGCTTACATCTTTTAGCGCTTTTATAGATTGGAGCAAAGTTTCACAGCCAGAATATGTTTGACGGAATGCGTTTGCTTCTCTTTTGCGTTTTGCTAGCGCAGCTTTTGATCTTTTGTTTTTTGGAACTACAAAAATTACCTGCTTAAAGGTGTACTCATTGACCTTTGGTTTTTGATTTCCGCTATCTCTTAACTGTTTAATTGCTTGTTGCTCAGAAACACGAGTTGTTTCAGCTTGAAATTTACCTTGCATAGTTCGCTGCCAGCTAATTTGAGTTTTGATGAACTCTTTAAAGTGAGGAGCCCCCACGCCCAATTTGCCAAGTTCTCTTGAAAGAATTGCTGGCGTAGCACGGTTTTGTTTTGCAAAATTTAGGAAAGCAGCATCAACTTGAGCTTTCGTTGCTGTTCTGCGGCGTTTTTTTGCTTCTTCAAGCTTAAGCGCTTGTTCAATCATTTCATTCTCAGCAATTTTAGCGCGATTACCAGATATGCGGCGAAGTTTTAAGAAGCTTGCTCTGCGCTGAATGTCATAATTTGTAATAGGAGTCTTATTTACAAGGACTTTGATATAAGCACCACGGTTTTGAACGCCGCCTTTTTTTGTGATGACTTTTGCAAGCTCTTTATTCTCTTCTTTTGCAGCTTCAGTGCTGGCTTCCGCTGCTAATTGTGCGGTTTCTTCTGTTTTTGTGCTTTCTTTGATGGCTGAACTTGAGGAATTGCAAGCTGTAAGCGCAAGCAGTGCTCCGCTAAACAGACAATTTAGGCCTATTGTTGCAATTTTCATTTTCTAGTCCCCGAGATATAACTTCAGCCCTGATAGTAATCTCAAACACGTCAAATCAGGTATTTTTATGATTTAATTTTTTGAGCCTAATTGTCATTAATGTCAAAATCGCGCTCAAAGCCACCAATTGTGCGAAGCCCAAGTGATACGCCAATGGTACTACCGGTATTTTCACCCGTCGTACGGTTGTCATTATCGCTGTAGCTAAGTGAGAATGAGAAGCAATCATTATCGTAGCCAACACCTATACCGTGCTTATAAAGTTCGCTGCTTTCAATGTCATAGGATGCGGAACCAAAGACGCGCCAATTTTCATCTATGCGTACACTTCCCGTTCCTGTGACTTCATGACGATCTTGGTCAAAGCGATAGTTAGGCTGTGCTTCTGTGAATGTATAAGATGTCCGGAATGAATAATCTTTTTGGCTGACAGTTACATCAGCTTGAGCACTATTAAGGTCTAAGTCTTTTTCATCCAAGCGAACTGCAAAGCCTGCTGATACGCCTGCGTTATCGCTCACTCTTAGAGAGGCAACAATGTCAGAGCTATCTGTTTCAAGGCCAGATTCTTCGCCAGCATTTGTTAAGTCATTGGTCGAAGCAAAAGAATTATCGCCGCCAAGGTGGAAAGATTGTCCTGCCACAATGTCTATGTTGCCACCTTCAAGGAAGCTAGCTGAATAGCGGAAACCAATATTTGCGCGTGTGCCGCCTTCAACGCGGTCATAACCAGAGAATTTATCGCGTTCGAACAGATTGGTTGTATCAAAGACCAAGCTTTGTGCATCTTCATTGGCAAACTCGCCAATGTGACGTTCGTTCGGGCGAACAACAACCTGAGCAATCGGCTCAAAGATATGACTAGCCGTATCGGTTTGCGCAATCATTGGGTAGCGAATTTCAAGTATCCCAGCAGGCATTGCACGGTAGATGCTGTCGTTGCTGAGGAGTGTTGCATTAATCGGCAGAGTGCTTGCAGTTGGGTCTTGAACATCCGAATAAATTGCGTCGCCTCGAACGCTCAAAGATGCTGTGCTAACCAAACCACCTGTCGAAATGCTGGACGCTTTCCATTCAAACTCTCCACTTACTCTTGTGGTATTACCATCTAGGCCAGTCAAGCGGTCATCATCTTTATTCGTATTCGCAATATCAACAGCTTCACCGATATTGGAGTACTGAACAGCATCGCGAGAAACACTTGCAACATTTAGATCAAAGGAAACTTGACCGTAACCAAATTCTTCACCCGATACAGTGTTGTAATCCAATAATGGAAGTGCTGTTGCTTGTTGGTCTGTTGCTGACTGATTGCCAGGGAAAAACGTATCTGACAGTTCATCAAGTCTTCTTGATTGAACCAAGTAATCTTCTGCGCGCAGGTCGAAGTAGTTTTTATCTCCTAGGCCTACGAGATAGATTTCATTTGTGATGTCGTTATCGTCTTTATCGTCTTTATCGTCAATATCATACGTACGAGCAAAATTAGCGTCTGTTTGGAAGAGGGCGTCCCAACCCAGTTTCCAGCGTGAGTTAATATCAAATAAGCCTTTTGTGATGAGCGCATGGCGGTAAGTTTCAACTGCATCCACGGTAGGTGTGTTATTTGATTTGAATTCTTCAGGGTTTCGTTGGCCTATCCCTGCGTAGCGAATGCTGTATTCTCCGTTCTCCGTTCTCTGACGCCATTCAGCCTCACCTAAGAACCCTTGGCGAGAGTAATATGTGCCATAGACGGTTACGTCATAATTAGGAGCAAGATTAAAGAAATAGCCTTGTTTATAACTGGTGCCTTTTTCATCTGAGTTTTTGACTTGTGGTATCAAGAAACCTGATTTGCGCTTAATGGCAGGATCAGCATGAGAAAAATGCGATAATTTGAAAACTGGTTTGCCAAAGAACTCGAAGGTTGGTTCTTCATATTCGATGGTCTTTTTTGAATTATTTACAACAACCTTTGCAGCCCGAATAGACCAGAAAGGTGGTTTTTGCGGGTTCTCAGCACAGGCTTTACAGGCAGTGTAAACGCCATTGTTGAATTCTGTAACTTCACCATCACGGCGTTCAGCGCTTTCTGCTGCGATGCGGGTGTTGTCTGCGGTTTGTACATTTAAGGCCGAAACAAAACCGTCTTTGAAGTCATCCGTGATATCTATTTCTTGTGCAAAGATGCGATTGCCATTCGGCTCAAGGATTTCAACGTTGCCGCTTGCGATCAAACGTCCACTTTGTTGGTTGTATTCAACTTTATCAGCTACAAGAGTCGACTTGCCGTATGCAATTTGAACATTGCCTGTTGCTATGACGACGCTACGATCGTTGTCATAGGTTAGCTGATCAGATTCTAGGAGAAGTTGTTCTTCTGCATCTGGGGCTGTTGTATCATCAAAAATTTGAGTTGCTTGGACTTCTTGGGCATTGGCAGAATTAAGCGACATTTGGAAATTATCGTTGATTGTAAGTGGTGAAAACGCCAAAAGGCTCGCAGCCGCGCAGGTTGCAAGCAAAACGCTAGTATAGCGTTTTTTAGTCGATTTTATCCCGCGCTCAGGACGTACCAATTACCCGTCCTCCTGATGCAACAATACACTCATACCAAACAAGGTCGCCACAAATCCCGGTGCCCATGCTGCCAATGCAGGCGGCACTACACCATTACTACCCAAAGCCGTTATTAGACTCGTAATTGTATAAAGCACGAACCCGCAAAAGATGCCACCCAAAATCATCCTTCCAACCTGTCCAAAACGCACAAATCTAAGGCAAACAGTCGCGGCAACGATTACCATTGCCAATAAAAACAGTGGGAGAGCTGTCAGGCTGTAATATTGAACCATGTAAGGTTTGCCGTTTGTGCCTGATTTTTCCACACGTTTGGCGGTTTTTTTTCAATTCCCAGAAAGAAATTCCATCCGGCTTCGTCGTAATGCCAAGAAGGTCATCTTCCGTTAACCTTGTTTGTAAATTCATTGAGCCAAGGTTGGTTTTTTTGCCTGATCCATCTGTTTTTGTTACTTCATTCAGTAACCAGCTGTTTGAAGTATGTATTGCTTGTTTAGCGTCAACACGTTCAATGATTTTCCATTTGTCGTTAAATCGAATGATTGAGATGTTATCTAGGAGCTTTCCACCATTACGAGCAATTTCAGCATTAATGATAGAACTTTCGCCATTGTCGTCCTGTTGCTTAATCCAATAATTGCGTTTTGTAAGGTTGCCGTTCTTAGACGGTTTTTTATATATTACTTCTGCTGAAAGCGCTTCGCTTCGCTCAAATGCGCTAATAGCATAAGGGTTATAAATTGTTGCAACGAAAACGCCGACAAGTGCCGCAGAAATGCTGATGGGCAACAAGAATTGTGAAGCTGATATTCCAGCTGCGCGCGCCACAACCAATTCCATCTTCAAATTAAGCTGGGTGAGGGTGATCATTGCTGCAAAAAGACACGCAAATGGAAAAGCTTTTTCAATGAAAACTGGGGCTCTTAGGAGAGCAATTGTATAAAGCGACCACAAGGAAATATCTTCAATGTTTGCTGATTTTCGTAATTGTTCGATAAAATCAACCGTAACAATCAAAAAGCCGAGTCCTAAAACCATTGCAAATAGAACTTTGAGAAAGCGAGAAGAGATATAAAACCCGAGCGTCTTACCGATCATGTTTTTATCCCCGCTAGGCGACGTCTAAACAGTTTATATTGGTCATAAAGGTTTTGGGATTTCTGAGCCAGAAATAGATTGTTCTTTTCAATACGGTCTACAATTCCTTTAGGAAGACTTGCTGGGCGATTGGTGAATATAAACCAAGCGCCAAATGCGATGCAGCCTAATGGCAAAGCGTAAACGAGATAGATCGCGTTAGGGTCTGATTTTAATGAACTCACTGCGGAGAAGCCTGTGCCTCTGGCAACAACAACTGAAAGTGCTGCAGTTGTAATTGAGGTACTAAAACTTTGTCGGTTTGAACGTGCTTGTCCCGCAAATGCTAAGATCATAAATACATATGCAAATGGCCATAACATTTCTGAAAAACGTTCATGGATTTCACTGGTGTATTCACCTGGGGTGCTTTTATATGTGTTATCGTTAGGATCAGGATTAAATAATTCCAGTGTGGTACGTTCTTTTGTTTTTAGGTCCGCTGTTTTTTGAGATCCTCCCCCAGAAAAGCTTGATAAATCAAATATATAAGATTGGTAATTAATCAGAGTGACGCTATCATCTTTGCGGTTTATTTGTTGAATTTCGCCGTCTTTTAACTTCAAATAAGAGCCTTGATCTGACCGAGTTAAGATGCCTTCTTTGGCGGTGTAGATGATTGCTGTGTTTTCACCGCGTTCATCTGAGATTAAAATGCCAGATAAAATTCCGCCTGCGTTTCGTTCTGAAATATGAAAGGTTAAATCTTTGCCAATCTTATTAAACGTGCCTTCTTGAATTAAGATAGAGACAAGGTCCGCGCGCATTTCAGTGACGTAGGATTTTAACTTTATTAGGCTTAAGGGCGATATTACATGACCTACTGCACCTGTAAACAAACTACAGGCTAATGCTAGAATGATAAGAGGCTTTGCTATGGTCCAATTTGAGCACCCACTAGCCGTTACGACAACAAGTTCCGTATTTGAATTTAATGCATTGATGGTGCTGATTGTAGAAAGGAGAAGTGCAACCGGAATAATAGCAACCAGAAGATTTGGGACAGCGAGTGTTGTAAGCGATAAGTAAGCAAATATTGTTTGCCCGTTACTATTAATGATGTCGATGCCTTTTAGAGCTTGAACGATCCATACAACACCAGCAAGCGAACACAAAATAATCAGCGTGGCTGATGTGGCTTTCCTGAATATGTATCGCTCGATTAACGACATGTTGTGCTTGACCTTGAAAGCTTAGAAATAAGCGGGCTTTTTTATTTCGCCTGCGTGATAAGCGATTCCCCAGTTGATTGGTTATAGTTAACATTATTGTCCAGAATTGGCTAAAAATTGAACAAAAAACAGGGTAAAGAACCTGTTAATAAATTTTATCGTCTGCTTAATGGCATACACACATATTTTGTGGCTCAAATATGCTCAATCTTCTAGAAAGTACTCCTAAAAAAAGAGATTTTTGATTTCCACCCTCGACAGGACGGTGAAATGTATTACCTTCCGTAATAAATGAATCTTTGGAGATAATATGGCTAAGTTACCGACTTTCACATTTGCGAAAAACTCAATTCCTGCGAACGGCATTCTAGCTGTTGTTATGCCTCTTGATGGAAAATTACCTCCGTTAGTTAAGGCAATGACATGTAGTAAACAGCTTGAAAGAGCTATGTCCGTTGATAGTTTTTCAGGGAAATTAGGTTCAATGCTAACTCTGGTCGCTCCAGAGGGCGGTCTTGATAAGGTTTTGTTGATAGGCTGCGGAAAGCCTTCTGATTTAACAGAAGCAGACTGCTTTAAAGTTGGTGGTAAGATTTTTGCTGCGGTGGGTAGTTCAAGTGCGGTGACAGTTTTGACTGAAGTAGGGCTTAAATCAAATGTGCTTTCTGCTGTCGATATTGCAAACATTGCAGCTGGTGCAAAACTACGTGCCTATAAGTTTGATGGTTATTTCACTAAAGGGCGTGAAGCTGACAAAAAACCTAAGAAGGTAGCCAAGTTTAAAGTTGGTTGCGACGAACTGGCACCGACGAAAAAAGCATGGGCGCGAATAGATGGCGTGAGTGATGGGGTGAATGTTGCTCGGCAACTTGTGAATGAGCCGCCGAATACTTTAGGTCCTGTTGAATTTGCTAAAGAAGCAATGAAACTCAAAAAACTAGGAGCTAAAGTCCAAGTGCTTGGTGTTGCTGAGATGAAAAAACTCGGCATGGGTGCTTTGCTTGGGGTTTCTCAAGGTTCTGCCACCGACCGCCAAGCCCGTATGGCAATTATTCAATGGGATGGGGGCAAAAAAGGCGAAAAGCCCCTTGGGTTCGTTGGTAAAGGTGTCGTCTTTGATACGGGTGGTATTTCCTTAAAACCTGGCGGCGGTATGGAAGATATGAAAGGTGACATGGGCGGTGCTGCTGCTGTTACTGGTTTGATGCATGCACTTGCTGCCAGAAAAGCCAAAATCAATGCGGTTGGTATTATTGGTTTGGTTGAAAATATGCCAGATGCAAATGCTCAACGCCCGGGCGATATTGTAACATCAATGTCAGGCCAAACCATTGAAATTATTAATACAGATGCAGAAGGGCGCTTGGTTCTTGCTGATGCGCTTTGGTATTGTCAGAAGCGTTTTAAGCCGAAATTTATGATCAACCTTGCAACGCTTACGGGCGCTGTGCTTGTTGCGCTTGGTAAGGAAAACGCAGGGATATTCTCAAACAATGATGAACTTGCGGACAACTTATTTAAGGCTGGTCAGATAACGGATGAAAAAGTTTGGCGACTGCCTCTTAGTGATGCTTATGACAAAATTATTGATAGTAAAAACGCAGATATGAAAAACTCTGGTGGGCGCTATGCAGGCTCGATTACCGCTGCGCAATTCCTGCAACGTTTTGTCAACGATGTGCCATGGGTACATATTGATGTTGCAGGTATGGCAATGGGATCAAAGACCAATGAATACAATCAATCTTGGGGATCAGGTTATGGTGTCAGATTGCTTGATAAGCTAGTTTCAGAATTCTACGAATAAGCTCTTAAGCTCATTATAGTTCCCGTATTCTCCTTTAGCAGAGGATACGGGAACAATTTTATCTTGAAATATAAAGTTTCATGCCTGGTTTGATTTTTCTAGGGTTTTCTATGGCGTTAATTTCCATGATATCCGCAGAACTTATCTTAAATTTCCGCCCGATTGCACTTAATGTATCGCCAGATTGAACAATATGAAATTTAGCATTTACTGAAATTTTAGGTTTGATTGGAACTGGTTTACCTATCCGGCTTGTAATCTTCTTAATAGAGCCGGTTTTGGTTAAATCAATTTTCCGAACTGTGCGATTTTGATCATTCAAAGCGACAAGCTCGCCATTATTATTTGTTTGGGTTGGTTTTCCAGACCAGTCATAAGTCGGCTTGGAATTAGCTAGCTGTTGGTCAGTATTGCTATCTTTTATGAATTGATAGCCGCCATATGCCATAACAGAAAATAGAATGACAAGGCCACTTTTCATCAGAAGGCCACCTATACCATTGCTTGTATCTTCTTCATAGACAAGGCATTCAGGCCCTAAGCAAATAGGCGGTTCTTCAGTCCATATTTCAGGAGTTTGATCGAAATTAGGTTCAATTCTACGATTAGCAGACATACAAACTTCATACATGATGATTACTCACTACATTTATCAACTCGTTAAAATTATACCGAAACGGTTAACAAATTACGTAAGGTTAATTTTTTCTGTAAATCAGGAGGTAATTAGCTGCAGTTTTGTAGGTGTTATTTCACATCTTGCCAATGCAGTTGTCTGTAGAAATTAAGAGCGACTGCATAGCTTTTTTCTGCCTCCGCAAACTCTTTTACCCATATCTGAAATTTTGCTTCACTTAAACGGCGGCGGTTTTTATTTCGTTCTTGCTGGCGTGCAAGACGCGTTATTTTACGCCAATTCTTCTCCATGCTGGAGCGGAATTTTTCAAGGTCGCCATTTTGTTTAAAGCGTTCTTTTTCTGCGAGTGGGGTGCTTAGAACTTCTCGTGTTTTGTCTGAGGCAAAGGCAGCCATTATATCGGACGCAGATTTTCCATTAGCGGAGCAATTTAGGATAACGCCATCTAATGAGCAGTTAGCTGCATTTGCTACTACGGGCGAGCTGAATAGTGCTACTCCAACGAAAAATATTGGTAAGATCTTCGATATTTGCATAGTTACCCCCTGAAAATTCACTTCAAAAAGAATTTTGTTGGCTTACATGATTTGAGTCAAGCTTAAGTGTGATAACAATTTATCATGACAGAGATTTTATTTTACCATCTGAGCGAGCAAACGCTTGAAAAAGTGTTGCCTAGCTTAATCGAAAAGACACTAACGCGCGACTGGAAAGTAGTTGTTCAACTAGGTTCACAGGCACATGTTGAAGCGCTTGATGAGCATTTATGGACGTATCGCGATGAGAGTTTTTTAGCTCATGGGTGTTTGCGTAATGGCACAGAAAGTCAACAACCCGTTTGGCTGACGTGTGAAGATGATAACCCTAATGATGCGAAGATTAGGTTTCTTTCGGGTGGCGCTCAAATTGATGAACTCTCATACTATGACCGCATTGTCTATATGTTTGATGGCCATGATAATGACGCGGTTGAACATGCGAGAACTCGCTGGAAGTTTCATAAAAATTTAGCTGACACAAGTGGGCATGAACAAACTTATTGGCAGCAAAATGCAAACGGCGGTTGGGAGAAGAAGGCGTGAGTACTGAAACAGATGAAGATTTCAAAAAACGTCAGGAAGCTTTGAAATCAGAAGTTAACAAGCTTGATAAAGACTCGCTGCACACGATGCCAGAACGCGAGAAGTTTTTTCAGGATGTCTATAATAATGCTGATGGGGATGCAGCAGCAGTGCCTTGGGCAGAGATGGCTGCCAAAGATAAGCTAGCTAATTGGCTTCTTGATAATCCTAATCACGAGGGTAGGGCGATTGATGTGGGTTGTGGCCTTGGGGATAATGCAGAAGCCTTATCTGAAGCTTGGTATGAAACTATAGGCTTTGATTTTTCTGCAAAAGTAATTGCTTGGGCAAGGCAGCGCTTTGAAGAGAGCGATGTTTTGTATCGCCAAATAGATTTGTTTGATCTGCCGCAAGAATGGGTGGGTAGTTTCGATCTTGTTCACGAGTGTTATACGCTTCAATCTATTCCATCTGTAACATTGGAGAAATCTATTCCAGCCGTTGCATGTCTCGTAGCACCTAAAGGTATTTTGTTGGTTTATTCACGGATTCGAGGAGATGATGAAGCGGTTGAAGGGCCGCCGTGGCCATTAACTGAAAGCAAGCTTATGTCTTTTAAAGACCATGGTCTTGAATTGATTTCACGTGAAGATTTTAATCTTGAGCGGCCGGACCGAAAAATTCCACATGTCTTTTGTGTTTGGAAGAAAACATCATGAGAAAAATTGGTTTCTTATTCATTGTCATCGCAATTGGTGTTGGCTTGTTATTACCATGGGCGCAATTAAACTTTCAGGGCGAGGAGATTGCTCAGGTTAAGTTTGAGTATTTTAATACTACGTCCTCTAGTGAAAATCAGCCTCTAGAGAGTTCGAAACCGCCGCCTGAAAATACAGTTCTTTTGAAGCGGAGTGATAATCCGGTTAGAATTAGGTTTTTTGCTGAATATAAAATAGGGGGGCTTTTGCCACCTGTTAAAATTCCTATGACGGTTAAGCTAAGTGATAAAGATGGCACCTTGATTGGGGCAATTATTTCTTTTTCAACAAAAGGCCATGGTGGTGGGCCAGACCAACCTAAGGTTCGAAGCGGAACAAATGTTGATGTAACTGTCCAAAATGATGGGCTACACAAGTTACACCTCTCATTTGCGCCTAATAAGAATAACAATGGTATTATTTCTCCAGATGTTGAACGCATAACTGCAAGCTTTATTGCGAATGCCAGTTCTGTAAATACTGATTATAGAATTCCAGCTTTGATTTTAGCGTTTGTGGGAGGGTATTTAATTGTACGATCGCGCAAAAAACGTGGCGACAGCGAGCCAAAGAAACCGCGTTGGGGGCGTGGCGTGTCTTAATTCTAGCTTCGTATTAATAGGTTAAGCCCCTCAATTATACGAGGGGCTTATAATGCTTTGTTTTTGGTTTTTAAGCTCTTGTCGGTTGTTTCAAAAACGTCTACCGCCGCTTCGCCATTGGCGACTTTGGTGGAGCATAGCGGGATCGAACCGCTGACCTCTTCGCTGCCAGCGAAGCGCTCTCCCAGCTGAGCTAATGCCCCATAAAGCTGGTTTGGGGTGCCAGCTAGGATGCACCCCGAGAACGGGATGCGGGTTCTTAATTCAATTATGAATCGTCGTCGTCTTTTTCAACGCCGACGATAACATCAGATAAATCATCATTATCGTCGTCATCTTCAAGGAAGGTGTCGTCTTCTGATTCATCGTCGTCATCTTCGATGTCAGGGATGTCAGGAATGTTTGGCACACCGTCTTCATCTTCATCATCATTGTCTTCCGCATCATCAAGGCTGATGATTTCTGGACCATCATCATCGGCCAAATCATCTTCATCATCGTCATCTGACGAAGCTGCTGCTTTTTCTTTCTCAGCATCTTTTTCTGCAGCATCTGGCTTAGGAGCCACAATGTTTTCTTCGCCTTCAAAAAATGAAAGCGGATATTCTTTACCTGTATAGGGAGATACGATTGGGTCTTTTTCCAGATCGTAAAACTTTTTACTTGTCTCAGGGCAGACCCTTTTAGTTCCCAAGTTAGCTTTTGCCACAATATACCTCATTGAATGAAATTTTTGTCTTCCTAACCTTCAATTCGCTTTATGTCAAAAGCATTTGTAAAGAAAAAGGCAGAAATGCAAATAACTTGTTCAAATGTGGGTGACGTAAATTTTTCACTATGGTAGGAAATGGAGAAGTTTATGTCTCCTTTTTGTCAAAAGATTGCTTTTTATGACTAGTCAATTATCGCCTAAACCTGTGTCATCTAACCGAGCCACTAGCCTTAAGGGTGTTTGCCGTGTGCCGGGCGATAAATCTATCTCGCATCGCTCGCTAATGTTGGGCGGCTTAGCCAGTGGGGAAACGCGTGTATCTGGCCTGCTTGAGGGTGAAGACGTTATCAATACACTCAAGACTATGCAGGCAGTAGGTGCATTAGCTCGAAAAGAGGGGGATGACTGGATTTTATCTGGTACGGGTAATGGATTATTACTTGAACCGGATGCACCATTTGAATTTGGTAATTCAGGTACGGGTTGTCGTTTGTGCATGGGGCTGTTTGGCGCGTATGATTTTCCAACGACTTATAAAGGTGATGCGTCGCTTTCTTCACGCCCAATGAACCGGGTGCTTAATCCGTTGCGTGAGATGGGTGCTCAAGTTTTAGCGCAAGAAGGTGAAGGTAGATTGCCAATCACGCTTCAAGGGCCATGGCAAACTGCGCCAATTGAATATGTTGTGCCAGTACCTTCTGCGCAGGTTAAATCTGCTGTGTTATTTGCTGGGCTAAATACGCCGGGTATCACAACTGTGGTAGAGCCTCATTTAACGCGTGATCACACGGAGAAAATGTTTAAGGGCTTTGGCGCTGAACTTGAGGTGGAAGTAGCCAAGAGTGGCGAGCGCAGGATTTCCGTCGAAGGGCAAGGCAAGCTAATTGGTCAGGATGTTACCGTTCCTGCTGATCCATCCTCAGCTGCGTTCCCGTTGGTTGCGGCTTTAATCGTGGGAGGCAGTGAGATTACGCTCCCTGATGTCATGCTAAATGAAGCACGCGTTGGGTTGATTACAACGCTGATGGAAATGGGTGGCAATATTGAAATCACCAACAAACGTAATTCTGGTGGTGAAGAGATTGGCGATTTGATTGTGAAATCTTCGGAACTCAAAGGCATTACCGTACCTGCAGAACGGGCTGCATCGATGATTGATGAATATCCAGTTCTAGCTGTGGCTGCATGTTTTGCCAAAGGTGAAACCAATATGCTTGGGCTTCATGAATTGCGTGTAAAAGAATCTGATCGTCTTGCTGCTGTAGCAAGAGGTTTGGAGATAAATGGTGTGCCTTGCGAAGAGGGCGAAGACTGGCTGAAAGTTCAAGGGCGCCCAGATGGAAAAGGTTTTGGAGGCGGAATTGTTACTACCCATCTAGATCACCGTATTGCTATGAGTTTCCTTGTTATGGGAATGGCGAGTGAGAAGCCAGTAACGGTTGATGATGGCTCTGTGATGGAGACAAGCTTTCCGGGATTTGTGAGTCTTATGAATCGCTTAGGGGCAAATGTTGAATAAGTTTTTAAGTAATGCAGGGGTGGAGTGAATGTTGAGTTTTATGAAAATTAAAGGGCTATTGATTGCTGTTTTTTTGGTTTTATTATCTTCCTGCGTCAGTGAAGCTCCAAAGCAATCAACAGGGCCAAAAGTCACTGCAAAGTTGGTAAAGGATGACGGAAAAAACAAGGGAACTTCGTTTAAAGAGGCTCTTGAAATTGCTGCCAATAGGGCGGAAGTGAGCTGTATAGAATTGACGCTAGGCAGCTTGCAGGCTTTTGTTCTTAAGAGTGTTGGAAATTCTAAGCTTGTAGAAGCTGATGATAAAACCAGACTTTTAGCAGGTGCGATTGGTGGCAGTGCTGATAAATTGATAGAGCAAGAAAGACAATGTCATTGTGATCGCGGCGTTGCGATGCTTGGATATGAAATATTTGAACGTAGAAACCACCTCCAAAAGAATAAACGTAACCGCACGATCAATCAGTCATTCATCAAATTTTATCCGAAAGATTAGAGTGGCAAGCCGCGCTTCCTGCGAAATGGTGAAAAACTCGATAGAACTATATTGGAGCGCTTGCCAGCTGCTCCTAAAGCTGAACGCTTTGATGATTGCGGGCACAAATGTAAGAAAGCTCGAGCAAATGTAAATGCTAAATCGGTTGCCGCAGGTAAGCCTGAGCCATGGCCAAATCTTCAACACCCAAGAAAAAAACCATGTGTTAATGGAGTGCCGCAATAAGGTTGATTTGTCTCTTGCATAAACTTGGCCATGGTTAGAGAGGGGCATGTAATGCGGAAACTATTTATCAGAATCTCGGTTTTTATTTTGCTAACAATATTAACCCAAATTGGCGGGGTAGTTTATCTTCTTGCTCTTGCATTAGGTAAGATGTTTAGCTGGAACAGTAGGCTTGTTATTTTCGCCTTGTTTATTGTGGCATATATATCCGCCAGTTTTGCAACAACATATCTTGCGCCTTTATTTGGGAGGCATCCACTTCCTTGTCTGGTTTCACAAACCGCACCTTTGAAAATTGCAAACCCAATTTTTTGTGCGCTAAACAGGCAATACGTAAAGAAAGACTTGCTCGTGCTTTTAGAGAAAGCATCTGGCGCGGTTGATGCTAGGTTTAAGGGTACGCAAACACTTGTCTTAGATGCAAATTTTCCATTCTTTGATGGTTTCCCACTCTTGCCGCATCTGTCTCATCATGACGGGCGCAAAGTTGATTTAGCGTTTTATTATATGGACGGCAAAGCGGGATACTTATCTGGGTACATGAAATCACCCGTTGGGTATTGGGGGTATTCTCAACCTAAAAAAGGCACGAAGCTATCTTGTACAAATGTTGGCTTTTTATCACTGCGTTGGGATTTTGTATTTTTACAACCATATTTGCCAGAATATTTAATTGAGCCGCAACGAACGTCATATCTATTGAAATGGCTTGTAGGTGAGGGGCGTAAGTATGGAATGGAGAAGGTGCTGCTAGAGTCACATTTAAAATCGCAACTTGGGGTAAGTAGTGATTTGATACGCTTTCAAGGGTGCCGCGCAGCAAGGCATGATGATCATATACATTTGCAGATTGGGAAGTGATTGAGTTTGGTGGTTTGGTAAAGTGTCACTTTAATTTGGACGGCTCGTTTTGACCCAAAGCAGATATTCGATTTTGTTAGACTATTGTTTATCTAACATCTCAAAAAATGAATGCCCATATTTATATGAATTCTCATGGAGGGACATAAATGTCAGATAAAAATGGACTGATGAACAAGCAAGAGAATTCTGGAAACATGAAGATTCTCTAATCAATCATCGTATTCAGTGGTTTGGAGTAATTCAGGGCCTGCTATTCGCAGCATATGGCCTTACCCTAAGTGCTGGTAAGGAAATTGAAGCTGATTTGAAAGAGAGATTTATAGACTTTCTAAATGTATTACCTTATGCAGGCTTCTTAACAGCATTGTTTATTATAATTGGTATTGCTGGTGCGATAAAAGCAATGTTTATTATAAAAAATCAATCAAATTTGAAAAAATTGGGCTTAAGCCGTTTAACAACATTTATGGGAATTGCGTCTGCAGTTTCTCTGCCAACAATCTTAGGTGGCACATGGCTTTGGATTATATTTAAAAGCTTATAATTGGAAGTTTGCAAAAGGCCTACAGATTGTTAACGTCTAATAGGCCGAGTGATGTCTGCTTCTGGCACATACATGCCGTTGAGCAAAAAACTTATCCCCGCCCAATAAACCTCAACCATACTTCTCATACTTCGCATCGTTTCTTTTATGTACCGCCGTTCAGCAATGGGCGAGTGGGTGATGGGTTGTGTCTTTCCCTCTCCCCTTGTGGGAGAGGGTGGGCTGCTTCGAAAGAAGCAGGTCGGGTGAGGGGTAATCTCGAGGCAATGTATTTGTCACAACCATTACCCCTCATCCGTCAGCTGTGCTGCCACCTTCTCCCACAAGGGGAGAAGGGAAGGAGAGCCTACCTTCTCCATATAAGGAGGCAAAACCCGCTTGCCATCACCTTAGCCAAACGTTAGTTAGTTCATATGACAAAACTTACACCTACAATTGCAATTGACGGCCCTGCTGCTTCGGGGAAAGGGACACTTGCTCGTCGTTTGGCGGAGTATTTTAGATTTCACCATCTGGATACAGGTTTAACCTATCGCGGGGTAGCTCATGCGTTGATTGAAGCCAATATGCCGCTTGATAATGAGGATATGGCTTGTTTGGTTGCTGAGAAGCTTGATCTTGGATCTCTTAATAAAGACATACTGTCTGCTCATGAAATAGGCGACGCAGCTTCTAAGGTTGCGGTAATGAGCCGTGTGCGTGAGACATTGGTTGAGGCGCAGCGTAAGTTTGCTAATAAAGAGCCTGGAGCTGTACTTGATGGGCGCGATATTGGCACGGTTGTTTGTCCTCAAGCTGAGATTAAGCTTTATATTACGGCATCTCCTGAGAAGCGTGCTGAGCGCCGCTATCGTGAGGTGGGTGAAAAGGGTAGTGGGGCAGAATATTCTCAGATTTTAGCTGACATCATTAAGCGCGATGAGCGAGATATGGGACGTGCGGATAGCCCGTTAAAGCCTGCAGAAAATGCGCACTTGATTGATACGTCAGAAATGAGTATAGAAACCGCATTCAGTACTGCTTTAGCACTTGTTGAAGAAGCATTATCAGAATAAGCGATCCAGATATCTTTATCGCGCTATCAGTCGATGCTCTTAAGGGTGATCGGCAAAGGTATTTGGATTTTTTGAAACACTAACCCGTAGCGTATTTGGAACCGCATAAAATAGTCAGCCGTTCCAATCAGGAGAATCCATGACAAATAGTCCAAGCATGGAAGAGTTTGAAGCTCTTCTAGAACAGTCTTTTGAAACACATGATGTCGTTGAAGGCGCTGTTGTAAAAGGCATTATTACTGCATTTGAAAAAGACCTTGCAGTAATCGACGTAGGCCTCAAAGTTGAAGGCCGCGTTCTTATGAAAGAATTCGGTGCAGCAGCACGTGACGGTTCTATGAAAGTCGGCGATGAAGTCGAAGTTTATGTAGACCGTGTTGAAAATGCGATGGGTGAGGCTGTTCTGTCTCGCGAAAAAGCCCGCCGTGAAGAAAGCTGGATCCGTCTTGAGAAGCAATTCGAAGATGGCGAAAAAGTTGAAGGTGTTATCTATAACCAAGTTAAAGGCGGCTTCACAGTTGACCTTGATGGTGCAATGGCATTCCTTCCACGTTCACAAGTAGACATCCGTCCAATCCGTGACGTGGCACCGCTTATGAACAACCCACAGCCATTCATGATTCTTAAAATGGATCGTCGTCGCGGCAACATCGTTGTATCTCGTCGTTCTATCCTTGAAGAGAGCAGAGCGGAACAGCGTTCAGAAATCGTTCAAAACCTTGATGAAGGTCAAGTGGTTGAAGGCGTGGTTAAAAACGTTACTGATTACGGTGTGTTCGTTGACCTTGGCGGTATCGACGGTCTATTGCACGTGACTGATATGGCTTGGCGCCGTGTTAATCACCCAAGTGAAATCTTGAACATCGGCCAAACTGTAAAAGTACAGATTATCCGTGTGAACCAAGAAACTCACCGTATCTCACTAGGCATGAAACAGCTTGAGAGCGATCCTTGGGAAGCTATTGAAGCTAAATACCCAATCGAGGCTAAAATTACTGGCCGCGTAACAAACATCACTGATTACGGTGCGTTTGTTGAAATTGAACCAGGTATTGAAGGTCTTATCCACGTTTCTGAAATGTCTTGGACTAAGAAGAACGTACACCCAGGTAAAATCGTTGCTACTTCGCAAGAAGTTGAAGTTATCGTACTTGAGGTTGATCCTTCGAAGCGTCGTATTTCGCTTGGTCTTAAGCAGACACTTGATAACCCTTGGCATGCATTTGCTGATCAGTTCCCTGTGGGCGCTGAAGTTGAAGGCGAAGTTAAGAACAAAACTGAGTTCGGCCTATTCATCGGTCTTGATGGTGATGTAGACGGCATGGTTCACTTGTCTGATCTTGATTGGAACAAGTCTGGTGAAGAAGCTATTGAAGACTACAATAAAGGCGACATGGTAAAAGCTGTTGTTCTTGATGTAGATATCGAAAAAGAACGCATCTCACTGGGTGTTAAACAACTTGGTACTGATGTTGTTGGTGAAGCAGCTGATTCAGGTGCTATCCGTAAGGGTGGTATCGTGACTTGTGAAGTTCTTGAAGTTAAAGACGGTGGTCTTGAAGTTTCAATTGCTGATACAGAGCTTATGTCTTTCATCAAACGTTCTGATCTATCTCGTGACCGTGATGAGCAGCGCCCTGAGCGTTTCTCTGTTGGTCAAAAGGTTGATGCTCGTGTCATTCAATTTGACAAGAAAACTCGCCGCGTTGGTGTTTCTATCAAAGCGCTTGAGATTGCAGAAGAGAAAGAAGCAGTCGCACAGTACGGCTCAACTGACTCAGGTGCATCTCTAGGTGATATCCTTGGTGCAGCATTGAAAGATCAAGACGACAAATAAGTCTTTTTGAAATATGAATTGACAAAGCCCGCATCATTTGATGCGGGCTTTTTTGTACTAAGTGATAACTAGCTTTAACGAACTAATCTCTTCAACTTCTTCCAATTCGTGTTAATTTGATTAGAGAATGTATTAGGCTCACATGGTCCAGCAATCATGGTGTAGCCGGATGTGGTTTTAGTCAGGGCAGCGATTGTCTTTTGGCCTGACTTTGGAATGTTGCCACACCATGAAGCTAGGCAGGATGCTGTTACTTTGACTTTCTGTTTAAATGGCTTTGCGCCATTTTTTGTCATTATCTTTCCTGAGAATACAAGATTTGAAGTTGTGGCTTTTGGGAATTGAATAATTGAAATTTCACCACTACCAGCTATTGGCTTTTTATTTGTTGTTGATGGTAGGTTTTGTTTTCCAGAAAAACGGCCCAAGACATAAACTACATTTTGGCCTGCTGCTTTATTAGCTTTGAAGCTGGCTTCGAGATCAAAGCCTGTAGGCGTACATGATAGAGCATATGCTTGAGTGCTGGTAAATAAGACAATACTGATGGCAGAAAGTACGGATAGAGTTTTCAATTAGCTCTCCAATTAAAGTTACAGTCAAGTTTTACCATACACTTATAATCATAAGATTGCTGAATTGAGGCTGAATGAGATAAGCGTAATCGTTATTATTTTAGAGTTTAATAACTGATGTTTATAATCTAATGGGCGATTAAATTTCAAAATGTGGCATTAGGGAAATTTATTTGACTTTACGTAATTTTGTGCTTTAATAAACATACGCTCAGGATGGGGCAGCCTGAATGATGCGGTGATTAGCTCCCCTGCTTTTTGCTAATCACTGTATTAGGCTAGAGTTGGTTACAGCTTTCAACACGTGTTAGTTCACTGGGCCGTCTAGTTTCATTTATAAATAGTAAAGACCCTGCAATCATATTACAGAGCCTTATTTTGTTGAAAGATGAAAATTTTAATTTTCACCTTTAGTGATCTGCTTGAAAAAGTAGTCGATGGCTAATCTTAACCTTCGCTTTTTATATCGTCACCACTTCCTGACATACCACCTGATACTTCTTCTGTTGCCTCATTAGCCAATTCTTCTGGCAGCCAATTCTTCTGGCAGGATTAGGTTCAAGATGATTGCCAAGAATGCTGCAGGCAGTAGGCCTGAAGTCATTAATACCTTGGCCGTAGTTGGCAAGAAGAATAGTGCATTTGGTTCAAGCTGTAAGCCTAAGCCGACGGAAATTGAGATCGCAAAAATTACCATGTTGCGACGATTCCAATTAACATCAGATAACATTGATATGCCCGCTGCCACAACCATGCCGAACATAACGATCACGCCGCCGCCAAGGACTTCAATTGGAACAGTTGAAATTGCTGCACCAACTTTTGGAAAGAAACCCCCAGCTATTAGGAAAAGGGCACCGATTGTAACTACTGTACGGCTCATAACACCTGTCATAGCGATCAAACCAACGTTCTGAGAGAACGATGTATTTGGCAATGCGCCAAACAATCCAGAGATGAATGTTCCAATACCATCAGCAAATGTTGCACCACGAATTTCTTCTGATGTTGCTTCACGATCAGCGCCACCTTTGGTAATGCCTGATACATCGCCCACTGTTTCAACAGCAGATATGAAGCTCATGAGGCAAAAGCCAATGATTGCGGCAATAGAAAAATCAACACCAAACTTAAAGGGTACTGGTAAAGCAAATCCTGCTGCACGACCAATGTTGTCAAAGCTGAGCATGCCCATGAAATAAGCAACAATGTAACCAACAATAAGACCGATAAGAACTGCGGCAACTGATAGAATGCCGCGTGTGAAGAACTTTACAGCTAACGTTACTACGATAACGATTAGTGCAACACTCCAATTGCGTAGTGAGCCATATTCGATGCTTGAGAGATCAGCGGCTACTCCAGATGCTTTTGCTGCAGCAAGAGCGCCTGTTAATTTAAACATGGCAGGAACACCACCAGCAGCATATTGAATGCCAACCTTTACAAGTGCCAAGCCAATCATTGTTACAACTAGGCCAGTTACTAGCGGTGGAAGGGCAAAGCGTATTTTACCAATCACTGTACCCAGTAATGCATGGAAAATACCGCCGGCAAGAACACCGCACATTAGCGCGCCCATTGCATCAACTCCTTTGCCAGCAACTAGCGGGATCATAATTGGAATAAATGCAAAAGATGTTCCTTGCACGATTGGAAGGCGTGCTCCAACCGGGCCAAAACCAATGGTTTGAAATAAAGTTGCGATACCGGCAAATAGCATCGACATTTGAATCATGTAAATTAGGTTTGGAAAATCAGGTGAATTTGAACCAAAGCCAAAGCCCGCTGCACCAGCAATAATAATTGCAGGCGTAACGTTCGATACAAACATTGCTAGAACGTGCTGGATCCCAAGTGGTATTGCAGAGGCCATTGGCGGCGTATAGTTAGGATCGCGTAATTGCTCAGGAGTTCCGAGCGATGAGTTAGATGACATAATTTCCCTCCCATGGAATATTATTTTGGGGTCTTAAAAAACATCGCAAAGTTCCCCGGCTTCGTGATGTTGTTATAAAATCCAAGTTATTGCGTAATCATTTATGGCAATAAATCCTTTAGACGTAGTAGCGCTATTTTTTCAACTTGGCGACAGGCCGTTTCAAATTCAGCGTCTCTATCATTTTCAATACGAGTTTTGAAAGCTGTTAAAATGTCTGCTTTGTTTAGTCCCTTCACTGCAATAATGAATGGGAAACCAAATTTATCAGTGTAACTTGAATTAAGTTCAGTGAAAGTTTCGCGCTCTATATCGGTAAGCATGTTTAAACCAGCACCTGCTTGTTCAGCCGTTGACTCATCAGTTAGTGTTTCTGCTTCTGCAAGTTTTCCAGCAAGGTGGGGGTGAGCCATGAGAACGGCATGGCGTTTTGTTTTGTCTGCTAATCTGAATTGAATTTTCATTGCAAAATGAAGCCCATCAGCTGAATCATTTGCAGGTGCTAAACCTTGATCATAAGCAAGTTCTGCAATCCAAGGAGAATGTTCAAAGACACCACCGAATGTTGAAATTAGTTCAGCTTTACCCATTGTTGATGGGCGTATGTTCGTTTTAGGTGGGTGAGTTTCCATCCAATGTTTCGCTATATCTGTGCGTCTGGTAAACCAGACATCTTTGTGAGATTTTGTATATTCAATGAAACGCTTAAGGGCAGCTAAACGGCCAGGGCGACCAATTAAGCGACAATGCAAACCTATGCTCATCATCTTTGGGCTGCCTGCTTCACCTTCTGCGTAAAGGGTATCAAAAGTGTCGCGTAAATAAGTTTCAAATTGATCGCCAGAATTAAAGCCTTGCGGTGTCGCAAAACGCATGTCGTTACAGTCTAGCGTGTATGGAATGATTAGCTGATCGCGTTCTGCATGTCTGCGCCAGTAGGGCAGGTCATCATCATATGAATCTGAAATATAATCAAAACCACCTTCTTCTGATGCTAGATCAACTGTATTTTCACTGCATCTACCAAGATACCATCCGCGAGGGCGTTCTCCCGTAACTGCTGTATGCAATTTGATTGCTTGATCTAAACAGTTTTTTTCGTCTTCTTTTGAGTAGTCTTTATATTCAACCCATTTTAAGCCGTGTGATGCGATTTCCCAATTTGCATCCAGCATGGCTTCTACTTGCGCAGGGGAGCGTTGTAGCGCTGTTGCTACGCCATAAACTGTTACAGGAATTGCGCTTTCAGTGAAAAGTTGGTGCAAGCGCCAGAAGCCTGACCGCGCACCGTACTCATAGACCGATTCCATATTCCAGTGTCTTTGATTTGGCCATGAGGCTGCACCAACGATTTCTGAAAGAAAGGCCTCAGATCCATTGTCTCCATGAAGAATACAGTTTTCGCCACCTTCTTCGTAATTTACGACGAATTGTACAGCAATCTTTGCGCCGTCTGGCCAGTTTGCATCAGGCTTTGTCTGCCCATATCCATGCATGTTTCTTGGGTAATACACAAAAGTCTCTCTTGTTTAATAACACTTCACTTTAATACTAAATAATTGATTGTATTTTCAAATTCAATTTGAAGAAGCTAATTGGAAGCGCCTATTAGTTGAAAGCTAATACGATAATGCTAGTATCAGAATAATTACTAATGGAGTTTATCATGGTTGACCAAGGTTTTTTAACCACACACATTCTAGATACGGCTCGCGGGTGTCCTGCAGAAGGTGTTGAAATTAGCTTATTTAGCTTAAATGGCGATAAGCGTTCTCATATAATTTCCATGGTTACTAATGATGATGGGAGGACAGATAGTCCAATCATTCCTAAGGGTGAACTAACATGCGGTACGTATGAGCTTGTTTTTAATATTGGTACGTACTTTAAGGGCCATGCACCTGAAAGCGAACATTCTTTCATCGACGTTGTTCCTATAAGGTTTGGGGTTGATGATGAGACAAGTCATTACCACGTGCCGTTATTAGCTTCACCTTTTAGTTTTTCCACTTATCGTGGAAGCTAGGCCATCAAGCAATAATTTTATCAAGAATAGACTCAGTAAGTAGGTGAAAAATGTATTATGATCACGCGGTAATGTGGGATTGGTTAGCCTTTGCGGTGAGATGGCTACACGTCATAACTGGTGTTGCTTGGATCGGTTCTTCATTCTACTTCATTGCATTAGATTTAGGCTTAAGAAAAGCTGATGATCTTCCTGCTGGCGCACACGGAGAAGAATGGCAAGTTCATGGGGGTGGTTTTTATCACATCAGAAAATACCTTGTAGTCCCAGCTTCAATGCCAGATCATCTAACTTGGTTTAAATGGGAAAGCTATGTTACATGGCTTTCTGGCTTTGCGATGCTCTGCATCGTTTACTATGCAGGCGCTGATCTTTTTTTAATTGATAAGAATGTTGCTGATCTAGAAACTTGGCAAGCGGTTGGTATTTCTGCCGGATCATTAGCGCTTGGTTGGGTGATTTATGATCTTCTATGTAAGTCAAAATTTGGCGATGATAATAATCGTCTAATGTTTTTGTTGTTCCTTTTGATTGTTGCGCTAGGCTGGTTTTATACGCAGGCATTTACTGGGCGCGCTGCATTCCTACATTTGGGCGCATTTACCGCGTCAATCATGTCAGGAAATGTGTTCTTCACGATTATGCCAAACCAACGTATTGTGGTTGCTGATCTTCAAGCAGGGAGAGTGCCTGATTCAAGGTATGGTAAGATTGCCAAACAACGCTCAACGCACAATAATTATCTTACGCTTCCTGTTCTATTCTTCATGGTTTCGAACCATTACCCTCTAGCATTTGCTACAGAATATAATTGGATTATTGCAGCTTTAGTCTTTTTGATGGGTGTCACAATCCGCCATTACTTCAATACTAAACATGCACGTGGCGGCAACCCAACATGGACATGGATAGTAACCTTAATTCTGTTTATAATTGCAGCATGGCTTTCTACGGTACCAAAGCTACCAACAGGGGAGGCTAATGCAGCCATTGTTTCAGAACGTCAGCAACAGTTCATTTCTGCAAAAGGCTTTGAAGAAGTAAAGGAAATAGTTCTTGGACGCTGCTCAATGTGTCATGCACAAGAGCCTGTGTGGGAAAATATGATTGTTCCGCCAAAAGGTGTTATATTAGACGATGATATACACATCGCAAAATATGCCCGTGAAATTTACCTTCAAGCGGGTAGAAGTAATGCCATGCCGCTTGGTAACTTAACAGGTGTGACAGACGAGCACCGTGAAATTCTGGTGAAATGGTATGAAGGCGCATTGGTGGGAAAGTAAATGAATAATGAAAATGATGATACTCAATCATCCGCACTAGATTACCATGAGTTCCCAAGGCCAGGTAAGCTCGAGATCCGAGCTACAAAACCGTTGGCAAATCCGCGCGATTTGGCATTGGCATATTCACCTGGCGTAGCAGAAGCAAGTATGGCAATTCATGCTGATGCTTCCACCGCATCCAGATATACGGCACGTGGTAATCTTGTGGCTGTTGTAACGAATGGATCTGCTGCTCTTGGCTTAGGAAATATTGGCCCTCTAGCTTCAAAGCCGATTATGGAAGGTAAGGCTGTTTTGTTTAAACAGTTCGCCAATATTGATTGCTTTGATATCGAACTGAATGAAAGTGATCCAGAAAAACTTGCTGAACATATTATCGCGCTAGAACCAACCTTTGGTGCAATTAATCTTGAAGATATTAAAGCGCCAGATTGCTTTATTGTTGAAGATATTTGCCGTGAAAAGATGAATATTCCTGTTTTTCATGACGATCAACACGGTACAGCAATCGTCGTTGGTGCTGCGGCACTCAATGCACTTCATTTAACCAGCCGTAAGTTTGAAGACATAAAAATAGTTTCTACTGGAGGAGGGGCGGCTGGCATTGCTTGCCTTAATATGTTGGTTAAGCTTGGCGTGAAGCGGGAAAATATTTGGCTATGTGATCTTGATGGTCTTATTCGAAAAGGTCGCAAAGAAAAAATGTCGCCGCAACAGGAAAGCTTTGCTCAAGAAACTGATTTGTCCACATTGGATGAAGTTATTGATGGGGCAGATTTGTTTTTGGGTCTTTCTGGTCCAGGCATTTTAAAGCCAGAGATGGTAAAAAAGATGGCGGCACAACCAATAGTCTTTGCTTTGGCTAACCCAACCCCTGAAATTATGCCTGAAGAAGCTTATGCTGCTGCACCAGATGCTATCGTTGCTACGGGTAGGTCAGATTATCCTAATCAGGTGAATAATGTTCTTTGTTTTCCATTTATCTTTCGCGGTGCATTAGATGTTGGTGCAACGCAAATTAATGACGCAATGCAAATTGCCTGTGTTGAGGGTATTGCGCAACTAGCACGGAAAACATCTTCTGCGGAAACTGCAAAAGTATATGGTGATGAAGACCTTCAATTTGGCCCTGAGTACCTTATTCCAAAGCCTTTTGATTCTAGATTGTTAGCAGTGGTTGCAGGTGCTGTGGCCAAGGCTGGTATGGAAACTGGTGTAGCGGCGCGCCCATTAGAAAGCCATGATGACTATATAGAGCAACTTAACTTATCTGTTTATCGTTCTTCGATCATTATGCGGCCTGTTTTTGAACAAGCTCAAACTGAATCGCGTAGAATTGCATTTGCAGAAGGTGAAGATGAACGTGTTCTTCGAGCTGCAGTTGCGATGTTTGAAGAAACAGTTGATATCCCAGTTCTAATTGGCCGACCAAAGGTGATTTTTGATAGATGGGCGAAGTTTGGACTTCCAGCAAATCTTGTAGAACGCTTAGAAATCGTGAACCCTGAACAAGACGATAGATATCGTGACTACTGGGGTACTTATCATAAGACGATGGCTCGAAAAGGTATGTCGCCAACTTTGGCTCAAGCAGTCGTTAGAACAAACACTACTGTTATTGCAGCTGTCATGGTGGCTATGGGCCATGCTGATAGTATGATTTGTGGTACATTTGGAAACTATGCTTGGCATCTAAATTACGTTGAGCAGATGTTATGTACTCCTGAGTTATCGCCTATTGGTGCACTATCCTTGCTTATAATGGATAGTGAACCGATGTTGGTCGGTGATACGCATGTGAATACGGAGCCAACACCTCAGCAAATTGCAGATACTACTATTGCTACTGCCCGTCATATTCGCCGCTTTGGTTTAGAGCCAAAAATTGCCCTATGTTCAAATTCACAGTTTGGTACTTTGAATACTGAAAGTGCAATACGTATGAGAGCAGCACTTGAAGTCTTGGACCGTCAACAACACGACTTTATCTATGAAGGTGAGATGCCTGTTGATGCAGCGCTTGATCCTGTTTTTAGAGAGCGTCTTTTCCCGGATTCCAGGCTATCTGGCAGAGCAAATGGATTTGTTTTTTCAAATGCCGAGACAGCTGGCGGTGTAAAGAATGCGCTGAAATCTGTAACAAGCGGCATTGAAGTAGGACCAATCCTAATGGGGATGGGAAACCGAGCTCATATTGTTACGCCCTCAATTACGGTCAGAGGCTTAATTAACATTGCTGCACTGGCTGGAACACCAGTTGGGCTATATGCTTGATGATAACTCGTCAGATATAAGTATAGATGCTTTATGATCGAGGGGGGTAGTGGTTCATTAGTTGTAAAAACGTTTGATTTGTTTTGTCGCGGTTCTTTTTTAATTTTACTAAGACTAACTTATGAATAAAAACAAACATTTTGTAATTATTGTGATGTTTTTAACGTATATATAATAATACAATGATGAAATATAAAAAAATAATAATATTTATTTTAATTGCTTTCTTATTAAGGTTGTCTTCTTGGGTTTTAAAAGATAAATTTACAAATACCTATCATTACGATTTTAGATGCGAATCTCATGTTGATGGGTGTGAGGAGTAACTAAAATGGATCCAGCTACTATAATGGGCAATATCCGATTTTATGGGTTTACTCCTTCTGAAGTATCTACTTTGGAAGCAATTTTCAAGCGATTAGCTCAACAAGTAGTGGTGCATTTCTTTTTACTACTGATCGTCTTAATAATGCTGGGCTTGATGTATTTAAGACGTTAGAAGATTCTCATGGTGGTGGTCGTGATAGTCTTTTTGACGACGGTTAGGTGTATTTCATAGCGCCGCTTTCAGAAAAGGGAAGTTAAATGGCTCTAGCAGATGTGTTTTTTACTCGGCTTCGCTGGACATTGCTTATTGTAATCCTGTTGGGAATTATCTTCTTTTCAGGCATTTCCAGCTCCCATGCGGGGAGTCCTGCTAATTGGTTTAATAACTCAAATGCTTATCAAAGAGGGTATTCTGTTCCTTTTGGTAGGAATCGGAATAATGTTTATTTATGTATTAAATCGCGTGAGCCTGATGAAATTTTCAAACCTGGTGAACTGGATCCATGTCGTCAGGCTTTTGAAGATAGCGAAGGGAGGTGTTTTTCGATGCTAAACACGCGGTTTCCGACAGATAGAAAGCTATTAGAGCTTTTTTATAAAGGCTTTGTCGATTTTTGCGAATTTTATAATTCTTATGACTTTGAAGGGGTCTCGTTGCCATCCGGAAAAATATTTCAAAACGAGGATGAGGAATTCAATGACGAATATAAGAAATGGCAATATGCTAGGAAAGAATTCATAAAAAAGTTGAGGGGTGAATAAATGGCTTTAGAAAATGTATTTTTTACTAGGCTTCGCTGGACATTGCTTATTGTAATCCTGTTGGGAGTTATCTTCATTCCCAGCCTTTATGCGAGGAGGCCTTCCAATTGGTTTACTAACGAAATGGATATAAAATTTTAAAAAAAAGCGACCATGTCAAGACGATTGGGACTTATCATGCAATTTTATAAATTGTTCGTTTCGTGCGCATTACTTCTGGAAACGGGTGGATCACAAAAATGATAAAAAGTAAGATGAGATGTCTTCATTTTAAATTATGTACGGTTTTATTTCTAGGAATTAGTTTTTTCCTCTCTAGCTCAAACGTTTTTGCGTTTAGCTGTGACGAATCTGGTTTTGATTGTTCATGTGAAGTCGATAGATCGAACTCAATCGAGTTTCAGATAAAAGACAGACCAGTAGATAAACTTTTCACCATGGTCGTGCCAGAAGGGTATTTTCATAATTCGTCCCGCATGCCCAAGAGTGGAATGCTTCGGCGCGGTGTTCAAATGTATGCTCATGCAGACAGGGTTGAACCATGGCCAAGAGAGTTGCTTTATAAAAGCTCGGAAGGACCTTTTATTAGTATGCTTGTTAAAGGTATATATACTTCCTTGGCTACAAAAGCTCAAGGTGATGCGGGTTTATACTCAGGTAAAGGTTTTCAAACCAAGGAAAAATTTCCTGAAGTTCTGGCAAAACACGAACTTCATGAATTAAAATACGAATTACGGGAATTTCCAAGAGCCTTCTATACACAAGTGTTTGTTTCTAACAATGATATCGGAAAAATTACTGACGTGCTCTCTTGTTCTGTACCTAGGAATATTGAGGGCAGATACCCACAATGTAGTCATACGATAGAGACCCCTTATGCTCATTTAAAGATTTCTTATTCCAGGGACTTGCTTCCTCAGTGGAAGTCTATTTCCCGTAAAGCTCGCAGTTTTTTTAACTGCGTTACAGAACCAGACATTAAAGTTGAGTTGTCGTTCAGCATAACTGCGCAGATTGCCAATCAAAAAAGTGAAGCTGGGGGAGACGCATTATGAAACCTGTTACTTCAAGCTTTGGTGGGCTTCGTTACTTCGTTTGAATTATTGTGCCTATCTTGTTTTATGCAATGTTTAAGGCATGGGGTCTGCCGCATTTAGCGTTCAATTATACTTACATGGACGATGGGCGTGGATATGAACCGTTTGCTCCAGGCAGATGGTACACGTCATGTACCTATGTAGGCTATTACGGTCACTTCCACTTCAACACTCAAAACGGCACTTGCCCCTGGTTGAAGTTTTATAAGGCTGATGGAGAGGGCAAGCTATGACGTATTGCTCTGCTAAGCCTTGTATGGAATTACTGCAACGTTGGCGGATCGTGATAATAGCGCGGCTTCAAGTTCTGTGCTTTTACGATCTCAATGCGTTTTTTGGATTTGATACATTTAAGAATGATGTTTTGATCTACACCTTTTGCAATGGATGCGTCACAACTGGCTTTGTAGTCAGGATCAAGGTTGTTTGGGTCAATGGCTTTCCAAAAGGCTTCATAGTCAAGCGTGTCGAGCCACTCTTGCAAGTCTTGTCTGTCTTTGAATTGTTGCATGCATTCAGTTTATCACAATTGGGGTTTGGCCAAGAAGTAAAATCGATTGATCGATCCTCAATGATTGCTGTAAGGCTTGAAATGCTTAAAAAGCCTCAAAGCTCATGTCTTCATGGGGCTGTAGAATTTGAAAGGAGTGCAAAATGCCTCCTTCGATAGCACAAGAACTCAGAAGCACTTTCCATATCCATGCACTGCGGTATGAAGCAAAACATAATTTAACTGGGCGACAGTGGGATCAATATAATCAGCTCACAGAACGTTGTCAGAATGCATCTGATAAAGAGACGATGTTATTTAATGAACGTTATCATAGTCGCATCAATCAGGAATATAAAAAGCTTCTGCATGAACAAACCGCCAAAACCAAAGATTATAAGCCTGGCTTTGCGCAAGATGATTTATTGGATCGTACAGCGCTTTTAAAGCAAGCTGATACGAATGTTCGTAATCGTCATGAACAGCGATTGGCATTGATTGAACAAAAAGAAACGCAGGGCATTGAAACTCTACTTCAACGCTCGGATCGAGAAAACCAATTAACAGGTCAATCAAAAGATGCGTTCGCCCGTGCGAGCGAACGACGTTCAAGGCAAGAACGACGTAGCCGCGATCAACAAACAAATAACCCTATCCATCGACAGCAACAATAATTTAACACGAAAGGAAACTAACCATGGATGTAATGTATAACCCGAAAGAGATGAAAGGCGTGCAAAGCGCTAGAGAAAGTTATTCTGGCAGATTGCTATCCGATCCACATTTTGATGAAGCCATGATGATTACAGGCATTATAGAAAAGGAAATCCAGGCTACAGGAAAGTTCAAAGAATCCCTTAATGGATATTCTAATTCTTTTGCTAATCCAAAGAAAAATCTTTCAGCAGTGAATGCAGAAAAGATCATTCGTGATTTGTTCAAGGATCGCACTGGTCTCAGTATGAATGCATTACGAGAAACCTTTGTTCAGCGTGAAGAAAACCTCACCGATGAACAACGCAAAGCTGCATTCCCTTATGCAGTAGAGATTGGTCCTATGATTAAAGATAGCAATAAAATCTCATTTAATCGCGCCTTCTCATCAAGCAAAAGATTATGCGACAAAACTCAATATAACGGATCTTGGTGCAAAGCGGATCATGAGTGAACAGTTTGAAACTGTGAATGGCGAAAAGCTTTATGATTGGGGTAAGGCGCAATAGAAAGAATATTACCGCCCTCAGATTGAAGCAGAAAGGGCAGCACGATTGCAATCCTAGTCTGCAAAACAACAAAAAGGCATGAGTTATTCGAGGTAATGGGAATACGAATGTAGGTTCAATCAGGAGGATCCATACAAACACAGACTAACACTGAATTATTATATTGGTTGGTATAAAGCATGTGTTTTGTAATTGTAAAACGCTGTAACCCATAATGGGTTTAGCTTAGAACACTGTTTTAAACTTTATAGATTGATGGTCTATAACCAATGGATGGCACGCGCCATTAAGTTGCCCGTTAAAAGCGCATTTTATGCCTTATTTGCGGTCAACACTTGAACCTTCTCAGCCAACATTCTCGGCTTCTTAATCGGATCGATGGGTTTTGAACCCCACGAAACTACGAACAATGCTGTTTGTGGATACGGGAAAGTTTTGTTCAAAAATTATGTGCAAACTAAAAATCATTCATCCGATCTCAATCAACAACAAAAGAAAGAACCAATTATGAATACTATATATGAACCGATTGATACTGGAATGATTGCTGAATGCAGAGATGACTTTAGCACGCGTTTATTGACTGATCCGCAGTTTGAAGAATTTGTTTCCATCTGCACCGTACTAAACAGGGAAATCCATAAGTCTGGCAGCTTTATCGAAAAGCTTGAGAATTATGCTTTTACTATCTCAAGAAGCGAGAAGGGCATAAACGCTGGTAAGGCTGACACTATAATCCGCGATTTGTTCAAGGGTATGTTTGGTCAATCCATGGATCAAATGCGCAAAGCACTTCAAAAGACTGAAGAAGAACTGAGTGAAGACGCGCTTGCCAACGGATATGATTATGCCATTCAAACGCTCAAGATGATTGAAGAAGGCAATAAAATTGCTTTCCACCGTGCTTATGCACATCAAGCAGCACTTATGGCGACTGAACTATCCATTACGGATATTGCTGCCAAAAGACGTATGAGTGAACAATATGAGGCTCAAGAGGGGTATGAGTTTTATGAAGCTGGCAAGCAGGTAGAAGATAAATTCTATACGCCACAGATAGAAGCTGAAAAACGCAGTCGTGGAACGCGTGGTTCGTCTCAATATAATCGCTCGGGTTATAGCAATAGTGGTAGAAACGATGAACCTGATACTCAAAATACTCGTAGCAGTCAAAACGGGTATCAGCGTCAACCTCAACCAACGAATGGGTGAGGTGTGATCATGCAAATATCAAACCTTAATCTCGGCTATCATATTAGGCGGGATGTCGTTGAACCATGTGGGGGAGCGCGTATAGCGCTTCCCTGTATTGATGCCAATGCGATGATTGTCTTCCCGCATGATTTGAAAGCTTTTGCCATTCCGCATGAACATGTAGCGACACTTGCAGCAACGTATCAGCGGTATTTGGTTGCCAGTTATATTTTTAATCGATCTGTCATTACATCGCCAACCTATGAAGGAGATGCTGATCTTGATAAAGAAGCACTGATTTATGGCCGTACAACGCTTGTTCTAATCCATAAGGCTTTTGGTATCCCTTTTGAAAAAGGTGCCTTTAATCTTGATGCTGCAATCGGCTTTGTTGAAGGAGAAGCTAACCTTTCTAAAATAATTGCCATTCGTTGGTGCATGATGATGGAATACATAACATTCGAAGATCAGCGTGTAGAAATTTTGTTAAATCAGAAGTCTGATGCGCAAGATATTCTGGATAATGAATCTGAATTAGCAGGAGGTGATGATGGTTGATAATCAAATTACCAAGACGCTATCATAGAAGCAAGGCTACATTATCCTGCTCTTGAATTAGATGTTACGCTTTATCAAGAAATCATGGATGATCCTTCTGTTCCAGAAGATAAGAAGGTTGAGGTAATTGAATCTCTATGGGCAATTGCGGTTGCTTGTGTTGATTTGGGACTTGGTCTGCATCCACTACAGCAAGCCTGTGGGCAGTTTGAGCTTTATAGTGAAGTTCCAAACATGCTTTCGCCTGATGTGGTAAACTATGAACATACAGCAAAAGATGAATTTGAGGCGGTTAATCCAGCAATCGTTTTGGATTCGAACACCGAACAGTCAATAAAGGAGGAGGAAAGCCATGAGCCAAGTATTTAATCAAACCAGCGATAATATCGTAATTCCTGATGCTGCTCTCATTTACTGTCGCGTTTCAAGCAAGCGTCAAACCATTGAAGGGTCAGGGTTAGATACTCAAGAACATAGATGTAGAGAACATGCAGCAAAATTAGGTGTGGTTGTTGAAGCTGCTTTTTATGATGATGTCTCTGGCGGCGGTGACTTTATGAAGCGTAAAGGCATGGTTGATCTTCTGAAATTCTTAGATCGTAATAAGCACAAGCGTTATGTGGTTATCTTTGATGATCTCAAACGCTATTCACGAGATACAGAATTCCATCTTCGTCTTCGTCGCGAAATGCAATCGCGTAATGCCATTCGAATTTGTTTGAACTTTAATTTTGAAGACTCACCAGAAGGCAAGTTCTTAGAAACCATTCTTGCTGCAACTGGAACGCTTGAGCGTGAACAAAATGCACGGCAAGTCTCACAGAAGATGAAAGCACGCGTTGAACAGGGCTTTTGGGTAACTAAAGCACCTCTTGGATATGAGTATGTGAAATCCAAGCGTGGTGGTAAGGAATTAATCTTCGAAGAGCCTATTGCATCTATAGCAAAAGAGGCGCTCGAAGGTTTTGCTTGCGGTCGTTTTGATACGCAGTCAGAAGTTCAACGCTTTTTAGAAAGTCAGCCTGATTATCCAAAGGATTTACCCAATGGCAAAATACGCGCTTTTACGATCTCTAGATTCCTTAAAAAGATTGTTTATGCAGGCTATGTTGAATCAAAGTCTTGGAATGTCTCGCCACGCATAGGAAATCACGAAGGTCTAATTGATCTTCAAACTCATGAGAAAATACTCCATAGGCTAAAAACAGGTGGTTACGCTCCTGCAAGAAAAGACATCAACAAAGACTTCCCATTACGTGGCTTTGTGGCCTGTAATGGTTACGGAAATCCCTATAAGGCTGGTTGGACAAAAGGTAAAACCAAAACTTATCCATATTATACTTGTCAGACAAAACGCTGCACAGATTACGGCAAGTCTATCAAGCGTGCTGATATAGAAGGCCAGTTCGAAACAATCCTGAAATCCATCACGCCTTCACAAGCACTCTTCAATACGATGAAGAGGATGATCAACGAAGCCTATAAACATCGTAAAGCGCAAATGGGAGCGATAACCACGACATTGAAACGAGATATTACTAAGCTTGAGAGAGATTGATGAGTTCCTCAACCGGATTGTATCTACGCAAACAGCTTCTGTTATTGATATCTATGAGAAGAAGATCGCAGAACTGGAACGTTCTAAACTTATTGCAACCGAAAAGCTTGAGCAAATTGGAACTAAAAGTAGTAGCAAAAGCAAAAGTCTAGAACTCTCACTCCAAACCCTTCAAAACCCTTGGAAACTATGGGCTTCTGGTAATTTAATACACCAGAAAACACTGGTTAGATTGGCGTTCACAGAGCGTCTTACATACTGTCGAAATGAAGGTTGTAGAACTCCTAAAATGTCTAAGCCATTCAGTATGTTAACAAGTATTTGTGGAGGTAAATGTGAGATGGTGCTGCAAGAGAGAATTGAACTCTCGGCCTCCTCATTACCAATGAGGTGCTCTACCACTGAGCTACTGCAGCTAGTTTGAAAAGTGTTTTCAAGACGATTGGGTTTTGCCATAAGGTCTGGTGTCGCGCAAGGTATAAAGTACCTGCATTTGTGGCTTATGTTAAATTTGTATTGAAGATGCATTTGATAGTGGTTAAATCAATGTCATGACTGATAACGGTAATAAAGCACGTTCTGCCAAAAAAGGTGTAAAACTGCGTTCTGCGTTGAGGGATAATCTCAAAAAACGTAAAGGGCAGGCACGTAAGCTTGGACAGGGCGGTGAAGAAGCGCCAGCGTTTAGCGTAAAATTACGCGCAAAAGATATACCAAAAACTAAAAAGTCTGACGAAGAATAATACAAAAATGAACACATTTTAAAGATTAACCTTGAGTAATGCTTTTGGTTGAAGCTTCACGGTTAATGATTTATGAATGCATTTCTCATAAGGCTAGGGAAAATGTTTGCAAATGCTTGGGTGTACCAAGCAAATGAGTTTTGATTGGGTAAAGAATGGACAGTATTGTTGTAACGGGTGGAAATCGCCTAAATGGTGTAATTCCAATTTCAGGTGCTAAAAACGCCACGCTTCCTTTGATGATTGCGTCGCTCCTTTCATCTGAGCCTCTTATTCTTGAAAATGTTCCACATTTAGCTGATGTAGAATCGTTAGTACGTATTTTAACAAACCATGGTGTGGATTACCGCGTTGAGGGTAAGCGCAAGCAACCCAATGGTTGTGATGGTCGTACCATACATTTCTCTGCGGAAGAAATTGTAGACACGACTGCGCCATACGAATTAGTTTCTAAAATGCGAGCGAGTTTTTGGGTGATTGGGCCTCTTCTTGCACGAATGCATAAGGCGAGCGTATCGCTTCCAGGTGGTTGTGCAATTGGTCAACGTCCTGTTGATTTGTTTATTGATAGTTTAGCTGCCCTTGGCGCTGATATCAAAGTTGAAAATGGCTACGTTCATGCAGAAGCGCCGGGTGGTCTTGTCGGTGCTACTTATGTATTCCCGAAAGTCTCTGTTGGTGCAACGCATGTTGCTTTGATGGCCGCAACGCTTGCAAAGGGGACTACGGTTCTTGAAAATGCTGCGCGTGAACCAGAGGTAACTGATCTTGCAAATTGTCTTGCTGGTATGGGCGCCAAAATTTCTGGTATTGGTACATCAACATTGACGATTGAAGGTGTGAAGGAACTTCATGGTTATCGTCATCCGGTTTTACCTGACCGAATTGAAACAGGCACTTATGCTATGGCTGTTGCAATGACGGGCGGCGATGTTTTTCTTAAAGGCGCAGAGGCTGGTCTTTTGCAATCTGCCTTAGATGTTTTGGTACAAGCGGGCGTTACGATTGAACCTAAAAACGATGGTATTCGTGTTGCCCGTAATAGTGCTGCTCTAAAACCTGTTAGTGTTTCAACTGACCCATATCCTGGTTTTCCAACTGACCTTCAAGCGCAATTTATGGGGCTTATGACCATGGCGGATGGTGTAAGTGAAATTCAAGAAACAATTTTTGAAAACCGGTTTATGCATGTTCAAGAACTTGCACGTCTTGGCGCTAATATTTCAGTCGATGGAAATACTGCTACGGTAACTGGTGTTAAAACGCTTACCGGTGCTGAAGTGATGGCAACTGATTTGCGGGCTTCTGTTTCACTTGTAATTGCTGGGTTAGTTGCTGAAGGTCAAACAACGGTTAGCCGTGTATATCATCTTGACCGTGGATTTGAGCGTCTAGAAGAGAAGCTTTCTAATTGCGGTGCTGTTATCGAGCGTGTTTCTGGCTAAATTTACAATTTTTATTTGTAAAGCTTTCCTTGAATTTTATACTCTTTACGCCTAATTCAAAGGAGTAAATTCGATAGGGAAAATTTCATGTCACAAAAGCCAATGACACAATTAAAATTAATGGCGCTCGATAGCGATGATTTGCAGATAATTTCATCTTGCTGTCAGGACGCTGTGCTTAAAGTTGGCGACCTTGATTATTTAGCAACACAGAAACAATTTGTATTATCGCTTAATCGCTATGCTTGGGAGTTAGATGGAAAATCTAAAACACCTGAGCGCAGAAAATCCGTGCTTCATTTTGCGCAAGTGAATGGGGTAAAGGTTTCTGGGATTGATCGTTCTGATAAAGAGGTAATTCTTTCGTTACTTGCTGTATTATTTCATCCGAGTGAAAGCCCAAGCGGTGAAATCGAGCTCGTTTTTGCAGGCGATGGTGCCATCAAGTTAAATGTAGAATGTATTGAAGCGCAGCTTTCTGATATGCCAGCTGCATGGGAAGCCAAAGGCCGACCTTCACATGAATAGGAATTAATCTTGCCAGTTCGTTTGGAATATACGCAAGCTGATTTTAATACTCGTTTTGAAGAGTTACTAGGCCAAAAACGTGAAGCATCGCAGGATGTTTCATCTGTTGTGCGAGGTATTCTTGCTGATGTGCGTGTGCGCGGCGATGAAGCGCTATTTGAATATACCGCTAAGTTTGATCGGCTTGATTTAACTGCTGATACCATGCGTGTGAGTGCTAATGAAATAAAAGAAGCAACAGCTTCGATTGATGCAAAAACACTTGAAGCCCTTCAATTGGCGCATGATCGTATTAAGTCGCATCATGCGCGTCAGATGCCAAAAGATGACCGTTATACTGATAGTATTGGCGTTGAGCTTGGGTCGCGTTGGACGGCAATTGAGGCGGTAGGACTTTATGTTCCTGGCGGTACGGCAAGTTATCCAAGCTCGGTTTTGATGAATGCAGTTCCTGCAAAGGTTGCGGGTGTTCCGCGTATTGTGATGGTTGTACCAACACCTGACGGGGTTATAACGCCACTTGTTCTTGCTGCTGCCCAAATGGCAGGCGTGGATGAAATTTACCGTGTAGGGGGCGCGCAAGCTGTTGCTGCCCTTGCGTTTGGTACGAAGACAGTCTCACCTGTTGCAAAAATTGTAGGGCCAGGGAATGCTTTTGTGACTGAAGCCAAGCGTCAGGTCTTTGGTACGGTTGGTATTGATATGATTGCCGGACCTTCTGAGGTATTGGTGATTGCGGATGAAGAAAATGACCCTGATTGGGTAGCTGCAGATCTACTGGCACAAGCAGAGCACGATGCGTCTGCACAGTCGATTTTGATTACGGATAATGCAAAATTTGGCTCACGGGTTGAAGAAGCTGTCGCTGCTCAACTTAAAACTTTACCACGTACGGAGATTGCATCTCAAAGCTGGAAAGAGTTTGGCGCTGTCATCGTTGTTGAGAATATGAAGCAGGCGGCTATGCTTGCAGATCAAATTGCCGCCGAGCATTTGGAAATTATGACCGAAGACCCTGATGCTGTCCTTGTTAATATTCGCAATGCGGGAGCGGTGTTCTTAGGCCGTTATACGCCAGAAGCTATTGGTGATTATGTTGGTGGTTCTAACCATGTTTTACCAACTTCACGCTCAGCTAGGTTCTCATCTGGTCTTTCTGTGCTTGACTATGTGAAAAGAACCTCCATTCTGCGGTGTGGACCTGAACAATTACATGCTATTGGTCCAGCAGCAGAGGCGATTGCTACCATTGAAGGATTGGAAGCGCACCGTAAATCTGTTGCTATACGTAGTAACGCAAAGAATTAGTCTGGAGTAAGCATTGTCTGAGGAGGCAGGAAATCAAAATCGCTTGGTCGAGGTTGTGCTCGATGATGCTTCTATTGCAAAGGCAACGCCTGATGTGGAGCATGAGCGTGCGGTTGCTATTTTTGATTTGATTGAGGAAAACTCTTTCAAGCCTGTGGGAGATTCTGGCGGGCCATATAAGCTTGTTCTATCTGTTGTTGATTCTAAGCTAATCTTCGATATTGCTCGTGAGAACGGTGAGAAGGTTGTTATGCATGTGTTATCTCTGTCTCCTTTTAGAAAAGTTATCAAAGATTATTTTTTGATTTGCGAGAGTTATTACGATGCAATTCGGATATCTTCGCCAACTCAAATTGAAGCAATTGATATGGGAAGAAGAGGACTTCATAATGAAGGCTCTCAAATCTTGAATGACCGTCTTGATGGTAAAGTTGAAATTGATTTTGATACCGCTCGACGTATCTTCACACTCATCTGTGTTCTGCATTGGCGCGGGTAGGGACTAATAACGAGATGACAAATCCCAAAATGCCAAAGTCGGTTCTTTTTGTTTGCAACATGAACCAAATACGTTCTCCAATGGCAGAGTTTTTAACACAAGATCTCTTTGGCGATAAGATTTACGCTCAATCTGCTGGTATTTACGCAGGTGATGAAGATAGCTTTATGCAATCTGTTATGCAGGAACGGGGTATAAATGCCACGTCTCATGAACCTGAAACACTTGAGGAGCTTGAAGATTCTTTTGTTGATTTGGTAATTACTTTAACTAGGCAAGCGCACGAAGGAACTGTAGATTTTTTCAAGGGGCAGCCAGTTGAGATCGAATTTTGGGAGACTGAAAATCCATCAATCGCGGTTGGCAATCGTGAGGCGGTTCTCACGACTTATCGTAGGACGAGAGAGCAGTTGGAAAAACGGATTCGTGAGCGGTTTGCTAGGTGACTTTTCAAGTATCGATGCTAATTTTACGTAGGACTGCTTTGGCCCAAAGTGGACATTGAACTATAGCTAGTTAATGAGAGGAATCCGGACAAAGTTACCGTTGAACTTGATACATCGAACGTCTGCAAAGCATTTATTCGGCAGCACGCATTGATAATGGTTCTTGGAATTCTCGGGCGATCTCTTCGACTAAAGCCTTGACCGAGGCTGATCGGCTCTTGGGATTTGTGCGGGCAACGAAAGTTATGTCAGGTGGTGATGGAAACAGGTTCTCTATCACCTCTATGTCTGGTGTAACATGCATCCCATTCAGTAAAGCAATACCAAGTCCTGAACGAACACCAGATTGAATCCCTGCTGCACTAGGGCACTCTAAGGCTTTTTCAAAGGTATGCCCTTGCTGCAATCCCCTCGGAAAAGCCCCATTTTCGATAAAAACAATTGTTGTCGAATGACAGGAACGGTATGGGTTTAGAGGTATCCAATTCTAAGTCACGAGACTTAACCCAATGAAGGCTGTCAACAAAAAGAGGCTGGTCGTCCTGCCTTACGTCTTCTTTGAATACCTGCATCATCGCCAAATCAAGCTCTCCCGCATTTAACCATGCTTGAACATTCAAACTTTGGCTGGTTCGGATCCGAACATTGACCGCTGGATACAACCTTGTAAAACGCCCCAAGATTTCTACTATGTCGCTAGTCGTCGCATCCTCGGTCATGCCGAGGCGAATGGTTCCATCCAGCGATTTCTTTCCTAAATCTGCCAAGGCTTCATCATGCAAATTTACAATGCGCAAGGCATAATCGTGGAGGCGTCTGCCTGCCTCTGTAAAAAGTGGCCCTCTTGCCTGTCGTGCCAAGAGATTGCAATCCAATGCATTCTCCAACCGTTTGATTTTATGGCTAACTGCAGATTGTGACAAACCCAAATGATCTGCCGCCCTAGTGACCCCTCCGTGCGTTCCTATTGCACGCAATGCGCGTAATGCGTCAATCTCAAGTTTATTGTTCACAGTTTTACCTATAATGACATTATTTAATTGAAATATGATAATCATTCATTTGTGTCATGTAAAGATTTAGCTTATCAATTTATAAAACTTCAAGCTTGATAAGGTGTGGTACATTGACAGATTTAGAAGGAAGAACTGCTATTTTAGGCGACAGTCGCCAGCTCACATCAATATTTGAGATCATCGGCTCCATCTTGGCAATGATCTACGCAATGTCGATTGCATTAAATATTGGCGCAGAGATGCTGGGGTTTTCGCTCCTTTTGATATCATCATTTCTATTTTCTGGATGGGCCATCCTTGATCGACGGTGGACGTTCCTCTTGTTACAGGCATTTTATGTAACTTCCGCTATCATTGGATTGATCCGATGGGCTTAACAAAATACTTAACGCTTCAAAGTGCTAATTTAATAAAGGAAATATGATGAAATTAGGTGATTTTAAAGTTTTGGCGTTTGATGTGTATGGCACCTTAATCGACTGGGAAAGCGGTATGGTTACGGGGTTAAGGCCTCTAACTGACAAAGTCAGCCGAAACTTGTCTCGCGATGACATTCTGGAAGCACATGCTTATCACGAATCCACAATGCAGCGCTGGACTCCAAATAAGAAATATTATGATCTGCTAGCAGTTGTTTATCGCAGATTAGCAGAAGAATGGGGCGTCGAAGTCTCATGGGAAGAATGCCAAGCCTATGGTTTGTCCGTTCGCCAATGGCCTGCATTCGAGGATAGCCGTGAAGCGCTTGCTTATCTCAAGCAGCACTACAAACTAGTCGTTCTAACGAATACCGATAATACCAGTTTTTCAGGCTCGAATGCACGCCTCGATGTACATTTCGACGGCGTCTACACTGCAGAAGATGTAGGCAGCTACAAGCCATCTGATCGAAATTTTGACTACATGCTGGAAACTCTTTCAAGGCAGGGAATCGACAAGAGTGGCATCCTTCATACCGCAGAAAGCATGTTCCACGATCATGGCCCAGCCAACAAGCATGGTTTGTCCAGCTGCTAGATTTATCGACGTCACGAAAAAGAAGGCTTTGGAGCTACAATGAACCCAGGTGATGTGCCTAGCTATGACTTCTGTTTCAACAGTATGGCTGAACTTGCTGAAGCTCATCAAGCAGAATTAGCAGACAAATAACGAGTGCTCATATAATTAAAGGCTGTCGTTCGGAGCGATGCCGTAATTCTGTAAGTATGGGGTCTTAGCAGGCGGTAGCACCTCTTCTAAGCTTGGTCACTTCTGGCACATGGTTGATATTCAATAAGAATGGCTAATGAATATCGTAATGTGCTTTTGTGATGGTTTGTTACTGCTTGGCTACTACTTGATAAAAGCGCTTGTTTCCGTTGATAATTAGCAGCAGTTTACCCCAACCCTATAAAACCTTGCATTCCCTATATTCATATGGGTAAAAGCCTGTTATATGTTCGCGCAAATCTTAAATACTAACGAAATAAGACAGCCTGTCTGAAACCAAAGAGGTCTAATGGCTAAAGAAGAAGTTCTTGAATTTCCTGGCGTTGTATCGGAATTATTACCGAACGCGACGTTCAGAGTGAAATTAGAAAATGATCATGAAATTATTGCGCATACCGCTGGTCGGATGCGTAAAAACCGCATTCGCGTACTAGCGGGCGACAAGGTGCTTGTTGAAATGACACCTTATGACCTGACTAAGGGACGTATCACCTACCGCTTTAAGTAGGTTGAGCGCACCATGGCGGCAATTCCAAAACTAGTATTGGCCTCGGGGTCTCCTCGCAGACTTCAATTGCTGCAGCAAATTGGTATAGAACCAGACCATTTATCACCTGTGGATGCGGATGAAACGCCAAACAGGGGGGAAGTTCCCCGTTCACTTGCAAAACGCCTATCTCGTCTCAAAGCTGAAATGGCAATCGAGAATGTAAAGCGTTCTGAAGAGTTGCAGGATAGTTATATTCTAACTGCAGATACGGTCGTTGGGCTTGGAAGCCGAATTTTACCTAAGGCCGAAACGCTGGATGAGGCGGCATCAAGTTTGCGGCTTTTATCGGGTCGTAATCACCGGGTTTACGCAAGTCTAACTTTGGTGACGCCAAAAGGTACTATGCGTCACAAGCTGGTAGAATCAAGGGTGCGTTTTAAACGCTTGTCACGTGATGAAATGGAAGCATACTTAGCCTCTGGTGAGTGGCGCGGTAAAGCTGGTGGTTATGCCATACAAGGCATTGCTGGTAGCTTTGTGGTGAAGCTTATAGGTTCATATAGTAATGTTGTTGGTCTGCCGCTTTATGAGACTGCTGCATTGTTAACAGGTGAAGGGTATCCTGTACATTTTAGCTGGATTAATAAGGTCTAAGCTTTAATGAGTGCAAATATAGAGCCACTGCGAAAACCTGTTAAATGCCCATCTTGTAAAAGCTTGTCTGCACGTGAAACTTACCCGTTTTGCTCTAAAAGATGCTCTGATAAGGACCTACACGGTTGGTTTTCTGATAGCTATTTAATACCTGCAGAAGAAATTAATGAGTTCGACCAAGAATAGTTGTAATTTAGCGGTAAATGCCACTGGACAGGGCGCAAGCTTAGTCCTATAAACCGCTAGCCCAAGGTAGCAAATCACATGTGATTTGAATTTACCTAAACCCGATGCCCGGGTAGCTCAGGGGTAGAGCAGCGGATTGAAAATCCGCGTGTCGGTGGTTCGATTCCGCCCCCGGGCACCATTATATTTTTCAACTAAGCCCCTAAATATGCTTGTTGGTTCCTGTTTTGGTCTCATGATCTTCAAGCTTCTTTATAAATACGGTTTAAAAGTTTGATTTCTTTTGGTGAGAAACCAAGTTCAATGGCTTTTGCTTCCATGCGCTTTTGAGAGTTCTTTGACTTTCTGTGGCGTTTGCCGAGTATAATATCTCAGTTTTTTGACTGTAGGGTGGTTTCTTGCTTGGTTCATCTTGCATCAAACTTGCCTCCTCATGCATTTGCGGCTGAAAGCTGTTTGATAGGCACTTTGGTGCCTTGTTGTTTTGGAAAACATTGGTTCGTCCATTCACTTAAACTGGTCAAGAAAGAGCGCACGCAATTATGCGCAAGCGCCCATTAAATAAAGATCAGTTAAGAGATTGGGGGGCGTAGAAAAGAGGTTTGTATGTCCATGCCAATGTAGGCGGAAGTTATCATTGGAAGTTTATTACCGAAACCTAGGGGTGTAGGTTTAGTACTTGGAACTTGGATGCAGATATCGCCAATACAGCGTGGGCTTTGTGTGTCAGACTGTTCTTCTTTAACCAGACAACATTTGGTTAGGGATTTTTGATCCGAAGTGTTGATTTGTGAAATCGCTTCTGTTTGCGTATTTATAGAATTATGAGACGCGACCGCTTTTGCCAAGCCACTGGCGCCCATAGTAAATACTAAAAATACAAACATGATCAGAATCGTTTTCATCAAATATTAGTGAGCTAGGCTTGGCTCAGTTGCAAATTATGTTCAGTCAAAATTTCGTTATCAGTAGATGTAGTATTTTTTTATTTTGGGATTGCTCCCTGCCATTCACGAATGATTTCAAGTGGGTAGAGCAACATGATTATGTTTAGAATCAAGCCATCGCGGATCATATACATTACAAAAATTTCTGCGATGATGAAGAGAGCGATTGTGGCCCATACAGGTAGTTTGCTTGCTAGATAAAACCCAGCAGCCATTGCTGCCATGTCGGATGCTGAGTTTAATATACTGTCCCCGAAATAATCAAAAGAAATAGTTGCTTCTCGGTAACGATTGATAATGAGATCGGTATTTTCAAGAATTTCCCAAGCTGCTTCAACCGCCATTGAGAGTGCTAAACGCATTCCGAATGTCCACTTACTGAAGAAAACCCAAGTTACAAAGAAGAAGATCAGCCCATGTAATATGTGCGATGGGGTATACCAGTCTGTGATGTGTTGCGAGTTTTCAGAACTTTGTACGATACCGTGCCAGAGTTTAACAAAACCACATTTGCAGATGGGTTCTCTGCCCATAAAATAAAGCGTTGCTATGGTTCCAGCCAATATTAATAGAGTGAGCAATATGCCTCTAGAGATTTTCATGGTGTGCCTTTTATGGTCTTAAGAAACTACTGGTGTCTTGAGTTTTTTAAAAATTCCTTTAGTTTAAAAATTATTCATACCAGGAATATGTGAATGGCGTAAAATTGGGGGGCAATCGTCGGTTTTCTTTTGCTGATTGACCCAAAAATGAAATACAAGACACGATA
>CATQIJ010000008.1 GCA_958296345.1 uncultured Rhizobiaceae bacterium | reverse complement strand
GATGAGAGGAGGCGAGAACTTCATTTTATTTGTTTAAAAGAATCCGCCGCCACGATTCCACCAACCCTTTTTTTCTTTTCACCATCAACTTGTTCATCAGAAGTTTTTTCTGATGAAGACGCATCTGGTTCTGAATTGGCTTCAACTTCAGTAGTCATTGCTTCTGTTGGAGATTCTGCATCTACTGGGTTTTTGCGACGGGTAGTTCTACGTGGTTTAGGTTTTTCCTGTTCTTCAGGCGCTTCTTGCGAAATGCTTTTTACAGGTTCTTCAACGGCAGCAGTTTCTACTGGTTTTGAGACAGGTGCTTTTCTGCGTGTTGTCGAGCGAGATTTAGGTTTCTCGTCTACAACTTCTGCTTGAGCTTCAGATGTTGATTGCTCTGCAGTTGCTTGGGTAGAAGATTCAGTTATTTCAGTTGTAGCTTCGACAGTCTTGTCTTCGCTGTTCTTAGATGTGTTTTCATCCGTAGTCTCTTCAGCTGAACGACGTTTTCCACCACGTTTGCCTCTGCGGCGTTTCTTGCGCGGTTGATCGTTCTCTTCTTCGTTTGATGTGTTTTCTACTTCTGTAGAAGCTTCTTCTGATGTTACCTGATTTTCATCGGCGTTATTTTTGCGACGACCACGACCGCGTTTTCTACCACGGTTGTTCTTTTCACCATTCTCATCAGTTTCATCATTGTCTAAGGATGTATTTTGATACCCAACAGCGTTTGATTGAACTTCACCGCTTGCTAGTTCGCCTTTTTCTATTACGAAGTCTTGACCTTTAATGTCAGAACTTCCTTCGATTAAGACACTCAGGCCATAGCGGTTTTCTAGTTCTAGCAATGCAGCGCGCTTGTGATTTAGTAGATGAATCGCAATCGCGGGTGTCGTTTTGATAATTGCATCATAGCGATTATGCCTTGATACATGTTCTTCAATTGCTCTGAATACGTGTAGTGCAATCGCTGAATCTGAGCGAACATGTCTCGTACCCGCACATAGTGAACAAACGTCCATTGTGCTTTCTAAAACACTAGCTCGCATACGTTGGCGTGACATTTCCATAAGACCGAAATGGGATATCCTGCCGACCTGAATACGGGCGCGGTCATTCTTCAATGAGTCTTTTAATTTCTTCTCAACGGAACGGTTATTGCGTTTTTCTTCCATATCGATGAAATCAATTACAATAAGTCCTGCTAGGTCACGAAGGCGTAGTTGACGTGCTACTTCTTCAGCTGCTTCAAGATTTGTTTGAAGTGCTGTGTTTTCAATTGAGTGTTCGCGGGTTGATCTACCTGAGTTCACATCAACAGCAACAAGTGCCTCTGTTTGGTCAATGATAAGATAGCCACCCGATTTTAGTGTTACTTGAGGTGTAACCATTTTATCAAGTTGTGTTTCAACCCCGAACTTTGCAAAGATTGCTTGTTTGTCGCGGTGCAATTTAACTTTATTTGCAGAGCCTGGCATAAGCATGTTCATGAAATCTTTAGCTTCGTTGAAGCCATTTTCACCTGCAACGACAACTTCTCCTGTGTCTTTATCGTATAAATCACGAATAGAGCGTTTTATCAGGCTGCCTTCTTCATAGACTAAACATGGCGCAGAAGATGAAAGTGTTAGATTACGTACTTGCTCCCATAGGCGCATAAGGTAATCAAAGTCGCGCTCAATTTCTGCATTTGTGCGTGATGCACTAGCCGTGCGTAGAATTACGCCCATGCCTTGAGGGACTTCAAGACCTGTTGCTACTGCTTTTAAACGTTTGCGGTCTGCCGCATTTGTAATTTTACGGGAAATGCCACCACCACGAGCTGTGTTTGGCATTAAGACAGAATAACGACCAGCAAGTGAAAGGTAGGTTGTAAGCGCCGCGCCCTTATTGCCACGTTCTTCTTTTGCAACTTGCACAAGCAAAACTTGTCGACGTTTGATTACTTCTTGGATTTTGTAATGACGTCTTTGACGGCGTGGTGGAGTAGGGACTTCTTCTAAAGCATCTTCTTGGCCAACTGATTCAACGCCTTCTTCGGCGTCTGCATCAGAAGTGTCTTCTGAATCGTCTTTTGCTTCTTCCTCAGCAACCGCGTCTTTCTTTTTACGAGAATTGCGACGTGGAGCACGTTTCTTTGGTTTTGCTACTTCTTTTGGTTCGTCAGAAGACGAATCTTCAGAAGATGTTTCTTCAACAGTAGTTTCTTCGCTTGCTTCAGGAGTCGCTTCGTCTTCGCTCTTTGCTGTTTTCTTTGGGGCAGCTTTTCTTCTTGTCGAGCGACGTTTAGGTTTTTCTTCTGCTACAGGCTGATTATCTGATGAATCATCGTTATTTTCTGGTTCATCTGAATCTTCTGGTAATGGTTCTGAAATTGAATCCATTTCAACCATGGCCGCCATAGTTGTTGGGCTACCATCTTCGTCGCTATCATCTTTGCTAGTGTCTTCATCCAACGAAACTTCCGCTACGGGTGCTTTTTTGCGACGTGTTGTTCTGCGCTTAGGCTTTTCTTCAGGTTCAGCTTTAGCTTCTACCTTTTTAGCCTCCACATCTGTGTTTTCTTCCGAAACTTCTACAGGTGTGTCTTCTTTTTTGGCAATAGGAGCTTTTTTACGGCGTGTTGAACGACGCTTAGGTTTTTCTTCTGTTATTTCTGCTTTAGCTTCTACAACTTCGGCAGTTGGCTCCGGTGTTTCAACTTTGTCTTCTGAAGAGTTTTCTTCTTCATTTGTATCAGAATCAGAATTTTCATCTGTAGATTTTGCTTTACGTGAACGGCGACGGCGCGGTTTTTTCTTTGGCGCTTCGTTTTCGTCGTCGTCATCATTGTCTGACATGACTTCAACAACATTATCATTGTCTTCGGCATCTTCAGCTTCTCTTGATGCGCGAGCGTCTTCAGCTTCCGCATCCAGCAAAGCCTGACGGTCTGCGACTGGAATTTGATAATAATCTGGGTGAATTTCAGAGAAAGCTAGGAAGCCATGACGATTGCCGCCATAATCAACAAATGCAGCCTGAAGTGAAGGTTCTACCCTTGTCACTTTTGCTAGATATATGTTGCCTCTTAGCTGTTTCTTCTCCTGTGATTCAAAATCGTATTCTTCGATTCTATTACCGCGCACCACCGCTACCCGGGTTTCTTCCGGGTGGGATGCGTCTATAAGCATCTTGTTTGACATGTATTCTAATCTCCGCAGACTTTTTCCCCGGAACAAACAGCAATGATTGAAGGAAGCTTGTCAGGCTTTCCATAGCGCTCTGGCATCGATTACGAAGCCGCTGATTGAAACGATAAAAGTCTGGTAATGAATGATGGAATGAAGCTAGTCTGAAAAGTTTTACAGATTTAGATGAAAGTTCGCGAGAACCCTCTCTAATCTCTTGTAAATCTTTTGTAATATTCGCCACGTTCTTCTTCCGCATCTGTTTAATATAAGCTGGTAACTTTACCAGCCAGTGAAGCGATAATGGTGGGTTATGTTATATAAACCATGCCTATTACGCTGTATTAGAGCCGTTTGAGAGTATATTTGTCGTCAAACCGCACGAATCTTTTTCATCAAATATCTAAAAGCCCCGCAGGTAGATATTTTATCCTAACATAAAACTATTAAGAAGTTTTGCTGGATAGCATTGATGATTCAATAGATAAGCAATGTTTTCCTTCACCACAAGTAAATTCGTTATTATCGAGTTGATATTTGTTTTTCCATGCAATCTTCATATTGTTTTGGTAAAAGAAAAAATGCGCCTGATTCACATTCTTTCAATTGTTTTTACCCTGTTCTTAACTTTGGTTGCGCCCCTGCAAGTGCACGCACAGACAAAAGAGCTACCTGTTGCATTTTCAGGCAGTATCGCTGGCGATAGTGCTAGTACTAGGTTTTTTCTGGATTTTGACCGGAATTTATCGGTTCAAACATTTTATATGGATAAACCTAATCGGATTATCATTGATTTAGATGAAACAGTTTTCAACTTCGGTGAGAATAATAAGCTTGAACCAAGGGGATTAATCTCTGCAATTCAATTAGGTAGGATTTCAGAAGGCCGCTCTAGAATTGTCTTATCGCTATCAGCTCCTGTAGAGATTATAAAAGCATCCTTGAAAAAGCGATTGGATGAAGAAAACTATAGGTTCCTACTTGATCTTGATTCCACTGATGAAGAGACTTTCACTAATTTGTTACAGCAACAGCAGCTTACTTTTGGGACAAGTGGTAATATTGCACAAAAAGGCGATCGCGTACTTGCGATAAAGAAGAAAGAGGGACGTTTCACTATCGTTCTTGATCCTGGCCATGGCGGAATAGATGGTGGAGCGGTCGGGCGTAAGGGGGCTCAAGAAAAAGATATCGTTTTCGATTTTGCTAAAGTAGTCAAAGAAGTATTGATGGCTGAGGGGCCGTTTGATGTTTTAATGACCCGCGAAGAAGACAAGTTTATGTCTCTTCGTGAGCGACTTGATTTTAGCCGCCGCTCAAAAGCTGATTTGTTTATTTCCATTCATGCCGATTCTTTGAAGCAGAAGTTTGTTAGGGGATCTACTATTTATACTCTATCAAAAAAGGCTTCTGATAAACTATCAGAGCGTCTTGCTGAAAGTGAAAATAGTGCTGATCTCATCGGCGGGCTTACGGTTGAAGAAGAGGTTGAGACTGTCGTTGATATTTTGGTTGACTTAACGACGAGCGAAACCAAAAGATTTTCACGGCGGTTTTCTAGTTTACTTGTAAAAAACCTGAACTCCGAAGTTAAGCTTATTAAAAACCCTCAAAGATCGGCTGCATTTGGTGTTTTAAAAGCTCCCGAGGTGCCAAGTGTTTTAATTGAACTTGGATATCTGTCTAATCAAGAAGATGAGAAATTGTTGCAGAGCAAAGAATGGCAAACAAAAGCAGGGAAAGCCATTGCGCTTTCTATTTATCAGTTTTTCGAAACAAGAATGCAGTAAGCTTACGTAAGGTTGCAATTCTGCAACAGGCTAAAATTTTACTAGTTAAATAGATCTAAGTTTCAAAAAATATGCTACTGATGAACGAATTATCATATTATCTCCGTAATTTGCGCACAATCAATATGCGGAGTTTAGATTCACTGTATTTGATTTAGTATGGTGAGCTTGTCGTAAGACTTTGTTATTATGGAATAAAATAGATGCTTTTGAGGATTTTTGGTTACTTATTTGGCATGGGAATGTTGCTTGCTATTCTTGTTGTTGCGGGAATCGCTTGGTATTTGTCGGATATGTCGAAAGACTTGCCAGATTATGAAGTTCTTAATGCTTATGAGCCGCCTGTTACAACACGTATTCACTCGGGCAATGGTTCATTAATGGCTGAATATGCTAGGGAACGTCGTCTTTATCTTCCAATTCAAGCTATTCCAGATACTATCAAGGCAGCTTTTCTTTCTGCTGAGGATAAGAACTTCTATAAGCACGGCGGAGTTGATCCGACTGGTATAGCGCGCGCTGTTATTACAAACATCAAAAATTACGGCTCTGGCAGACGTGCTATTGGTGCTTCGACGATTACTCAACAGGTCGCAAAGAACTTCTTACTTTCCAATGAGCGTTCAATTGATCGTAAAGTTAAAGAAGCGTTACTTTCGATGCGCATTGAGTCGGCTTATTCTAAGGATCGAATATTAGAGCTTTATCTAAATGAAATTTATCTGGGCTTGAGTGCTTATGGTGTAGCAGGGGCTTCGCTTACTTATTTCAATAAATCTGTACACGAAGTTGAGCTTCATCAGGCTGCATACCTTGCTGCTCTTCCAAAGGCGCCTAGCAATTATCATCCATTCCGTGACACAAAAAAGGCTCTGACGCGTCGTAACTGGGTTTTGGATCGTATGGTTGAAAATGGTTATGCAACTCGCAAAGAAGCTGATGAAGCAAAAGCCAAAGGGTTGGATGTAAATCCTCGTCGCGGTTCTTCTTACTTAGCATCATCTGAATATTTTTCTGAAGAAGTTAGGCGTGAAGTTGTTGATCGCTACGGTGAAGATGCGCTTTATGAAGGTGGGCTTTCTATCAGGACGACACTTGATCCTGTAATGCAAAGAAAAGCTCGTAAGGCACTACAGACTGGTTTAATAAAATTTGATATCCAGCGTGGTTTTAGAGGCCCTTTACAAAATATTGAAGTTGGTGAAGATTGGGGTGTTTCTCTAAAGGATGTAAAAGCATTAAGTGATGTTCCTGAATGGAAAGTTGCTGTTGTTCTCGGAGCAGACAAAGGCTCTGCTACCGTTGGCATTAAACCTGGAAAACTAGCATCAGGTAAACTCAAGAACGATCGCCGTGTAGCCACTGTTGAGTTAAAAGACATGAAGTGGGCGCTTCGGGTTCGCATAGGCGAAGATCGTCGAACAGCTAAAGGTGTCGATGGTGTTTTAAATGTAGGTGATATTATTTATGTTGAGCCGTTGGGTGAAGATTTAACTACTACTACGCGCTTTAGATTACGTCAGAAACCAAAAGTCTCTGGTGCGATTGTTGCTATGGATCCACACACAGGCCGGGTTCTTGCTATGGCAGGTGGGTTCTCGTTTGCTGACTCACAGTTTAACCGTGCAACACAAGCTTACCGTCAGCCTGGCTCATCGTTCAAACCTTTTGTATATGCGGCCGCGCTTGATAATGGCTACACACCTTCGTCGGTCGTGTTAGATGGGCCTATTAAAGTTGATCAAGGTGGAAGCTTAGGTGTTTGGGAACCAAAAAACTATGGTGGTAGGTTTGCTGGCCCATCTACACTGCGTCTAGGCATTGAAAAGTCTCGTAATCTTATGACTGTACGTCTGGCTAAAGATATGGGGATGCCGTTGGTTGCCCAATATGCTGAACGCTTTGGTATTTACGATAAAATGCTGCCAGTTCTTTCTATGTCGCTTGGTTCTGGTGAGACCACAGTTATGCGAATGGCCGCTGCTTATTCTGTGCTTGCAAACGGTGGTAAAGCTATCAAGCCGTCTCTAATTGACCGTATTCAGGACCGATATGGTAAAACCATTTTTAAACACGAGCAGCGTATCTGTAATGATTGTAATGCTTCGTCTTGGGAGGGGCAGCAAGAGCCTGTTCTTGAAGATGACCGTGAACAAGTCCTTGATCCAATGACGGCTTATCAAATGACATCTATTATGGAAGGTGTTGTAACACGCGGTACAGCCCCTGTTGTAAAAGGTGTTGGAGTTCCTGTAGCAGGTAAGACTGGTACAACAAATGAAGAGAAAGATGCTTGGTTTGTTGGTTATACGCCTGACTTAGTTACTGGTGTTTATATCGGTTATGATAATCCAAAACCGATGGGTAAAGGTAATACTGGGGGCGGACTTGCTGCTCCAATCTTTACGAACTTCATGAAAGATGCGCTTGATGGCAAGGCTAAAGTAGATTTTCGTGTTCCACGAGGTATCAAGCTTATTCCAATCAACCGTAAAACTGGTCTTCTTGCAAAAGCTGGTGGAAATGGTGTGATTATGGAGGCCTTTAAACCAGGCACAGCTCCTCCAGATCGATATTCTGTAATCGGCTTTGAAGGTGGCGCTATATCTGATGCTATTCGTCAGGGTGTTTCCCCATCAGCTGAACGTGCTGTGATTGGCGGAACGGGCGGTTTGTATTAAACTTATGCTACAGATTTCAGGAGATAGTTTGAGCGTTTAGGTCTTACTTGGTTTTACCCTGAATTCTTGGCTCTATATAATTCTTCATCTGCTCTGGCAAATAGGCCATTGTAACTATCTTGTCCGTTTGATTCTGCTACTCCAAAACTTGCCGTTAAAGAAACAACTTCATCCTTTGTTGAAAAACTATGGGTTTCTAATCCCTGACGAATACTTTCTGCTAAAAGTCGACCAAAATTGATGTCCGCTGATTGCAATAAAATGCAGAACCCTTTGCCACTAATTCTTCCACCAACATCGCCATTTCTAGTTAGTGTTCTTATTAGTTTTCCAAACTCATGAATGACTTCATCCCCAGCAATATGCCCAAACTTGTCATTTATAGCTTTGAACTTGTCTAGGTCAGCAATAACCAATGAAACAGGTGTTTCTTTTGCTTGAGCGGATGCGATTATTTCTTTGGCTTTTGTCTCAAAACCTATTCGGTTAAGGAGGCCAGACAGAATATCTGTATCGACTGTTTTCTTGATGTCTGAAATAGCGTCTATGCCAAATGCAATGCATGTTGTCACAGCCAGTATCAAAGAAAGGATAGCAATAGAAAAATGTAAACTTATTATAATGATGGATTGAGAATAATTTGCATCCGTCAAGTGATACCCTTGATGGTAAGCCATGAAGAATATAAAAATTGCTCTTAATATGAACTGAATTGATGCTGCTGCAGCAATCCAAAACAAAAGCCTGTTTATAAACAGTTTATCTTTTGGAGAAATAATAAGTAAAGCACAGGCAATTAAGCCTGCTGCAGTTGTGTTTGCAACAACCGCTCTTATTGTGATGTCTGGTTGTACATATATAAAATATAAAATGATTCCTGTATGAAAAATTGAAATGACGGTCATTAATAAAGTTGGTGCTTTGATTCTAAAATGCACAGCAAGGCTGGTTATTGTTAAAAATAATGTTGCTGTATAAAGAGTTGTGGTAACAATCGCTACCGATGCTGGATCAAAGCTATCTCTAAAAATATCAATGATGAGTGAAGTAGAACCACATGCGTAAGCAATTGCTAATATTGCAGGTGCTCTTTTGCTTTTGTCATAGAGATAAATTGCTAAAAAACATATAGCAAAAACTATTGAGATCACTGGTGTTAGTAACTGGAATATCATACTCGCCCACTTAAGTATGTTAATTAAAAATGCAGTTGCATCCTCTGGGCGTTAATAATTAGATATTATTGCTGTATTATTTGAGGGGATGGTTATCAAATTACTAAATTATTTAATGTCAGTTTTTCTTTTTTTCAATGCAATCAGTATCATTACCCAAAAAATTAGCCCCTTGCCATGATTTGAAAGATTGCTCTTTCCAGAAAAAGTTATGGTCTGGATAACTTCGATTATTGATGGTGGCCGTTGGACAACATTTTGTAGTGGTAGCCCATCGATAAGCTGAATATAATATAGGTAATAAACTTGAGGTGAGAGCCAAATGAAGGTCCATATAAAAACAAGTGCTATAAGACCTTTACTAGAAGCTTAAATCTGCTAGAGATTTTCCAGAATAATCCTATTGTAAAGGTGCTTAGCATTAGTGACAATAACACATGTCCTATGCGCCCCTGAGTGGTAAGGTGAAAGAAAGTATCTTCTGAGTACATAGCTTAATTTAGCATCCAAATAAAAAGATTATATCCATGACTGAACTTGTAGACGCACGCATCGCAGATCCCAAACGTTTTATCGCTGGAAGCACAGATGACTGGGAAGTCATTATTGGGCTTGAGGTTCACGCTCAGGTTTCCTCCAATGCAAAATTGTTTTCTGGAGCATCAACAAAGTTTGGTTCTGAGCCAAATAGTAATGTGTCCTTAGTTGATGCGGCGATGCCAGGTATGTTGCCAGTGATTAACGAGGAATGTGTAGCTCAGGCTGTTCGTACAGGTCTTGGATTAAACGCAGAAATTAATTTACGTTCGGTGTTTGACCGCAAGAATTACTTTTATCCAGATTTGCCGCAAGGTTATCAAATTTCACAGTTTAAAGATCCGATTGTTGGTGAGGGTACTATTGTGATTTCTGTTGGCCCTAATAAAAAGGGCGAGTACGAGGATGTTGAAATAGGTGTTGAGCGTCTGCACCTTGAGCAAGATGCTGGGAAATCCATGCATGACCAACATCCAACAATGAGTTTTGTTGATTTAAACCGTACAGGCGTAGCGCTGATGGAAATTGTTTCCAAGCCAGACATTCGCTCCTCTGAAGAAGCAAAAGCTTATGTAACCAAGCTTCGTTCTATTCTGCGCTACCTTGGTACTTGCGATGGTAATATGTCAGAAGGTTCAATGCGTGCCGATGTGAATGTTTCTGTTAGGCGTCCTGGTGAAGGATTTGGAACGCGTTGCGAAATAAAAAACATGAACTCCATTCGCTTTATTGGTCAGGCAATTGAATATGAAGCTCGCCGCCAAATTGCAATTATCGAAGACGGCGGCACAATTGACCAAGAAACCAGACTATATGATCCTGTAAAAGGTGAAACACGTTCGATGCGTTCAAAAGAAGATGCGCATGATTATCGCTATTTCCCTGATCCTGATCTTCTTCCACTAGAGTTTAGCCAAGCTTATGTAGACAGTCTTAAGTCTGATTTGCCTGAATTGCCAGATGCGAAGAAAGAACGTTTTATTTCTGAAATGGGTCTATCGGCTTATGATGCTTCGGTGCTTGTTTCTGAAAAAGCAAATGCTGATTATTTTGAAAAAGTAGCGGATGGTCGTGACGGTAAAGTTGCGGCTAACTGGGTTATTAATAACTTGCTTGGCAAGTTGAAAGAAAATGACACCGATATTGCTGATAGTCCTATTACACCAGGGCAAGTTGGTAGCCTTGTTGACTTAATAAAAGAAGGTACAATTTCTGGTCAGATTGCCAAGGATGTATTTGAAATTGTTTGGGAGGAGGGTGGTGACCCTGCTCAAATCGTTGAAGATCGTGGTATGAAACAAGTTACAGACACAGGTGCTATTGAGGCAGCTGTTGATGAAATTATTGCTGTTAACCCTGAACAAGTTGAAAAAGCCAAAGAACGCCCGCAATTGGCTGGTTGGTTTGTTGGTCAAGTAATGAAATCAACAGGTGGTAAAGCAAACCCACAAGCTGTCCAGGCACTTGTTAAGCAGAAGCTTGGTGTTGAGTAATACCTGCTTGAGAATCTTATTAGTCTAATTATCTGCTGAGGATTGTTTATATGTTTTTTGTCAGAACCGCTTCAGAACAAGACCTACAGCGAGTGCAGGAAATTTTGCGTGAAACTTGGCATGACACATATGATGAACTTTATGGTGTGGCTAAAGTAAGCGAAATTACTGAAAACTGGCACTCCATGAAACGCTTGCGTGATATGCGTCATACGCCTCAATCAGAGTTTTTAGTTGCAGACAACGGGACTGTTATAGGTGGCATGGCTTATGCCACTCAAAAGGATAAAACGATAAACCTTCATCAGCTTTATGTGCATCCAGATTTTCATGGCGGAAAGACAGGACTTCATTTACTAATTGAGGTCGAAAATTCGTTTATTGATGCTGAAAGTATGAAGCTTGAAGTTGAAGAGAAAAACCTCAGAGCAATTAAGTTTTACGAAGCTTATGGCTTTAAGAAAGTCGGTGAGACTCAAGACTGCGGTGAGGATGGTTCAGGAATTCCAGCAATTATAATGGAAAAACCTGTGGTCTATGCTGATGACGATGATCATAGTCACCAACATTAGATATAAAAAAGGCTCCAATTTGGAGCCTTTTTAAATTCTATAAAAGAAGTAAAACTTACTTGTAAACGCCTTCTTTGCCGAAGTGTTTTGTAAGCATGTAGTAAACTACTGCACGGTATTTATTACGGTTTGATGTACCGTATTTTGTCATTACAGCAGAAATTGCACCATCAAGATCATCGCTTGCGCCACAACCAAGTTTCTTGATTAAAAAGTTGTTTTTAACAGTATCAAGTTCAGCTTGGTCTGTACCAGAAACAGTTGATGCATCTGCATTGTAAATTGCAGGTCCGCAACCGATGGTTACTTTTGTAAGTAGATCCATATCTGCAGTTTCACCCATTTTGTCTTTCATGTCTGCTGCATATTTTGCAATTAAATCGTCACGCTTCCCCATAGAACTCTCCCTAGGCTTTGTTTCATTGTTACTACAGAAACATACAGTGGTATTTACGTAGCGTAAATAAGAAAGCTGCATTTTTGTGACTTTTAATTCAGTCTGTGACTTGTTTAAAAAAACTACATGAACAATACTTTAGTTGTATATGGTGCTAAGAGTCGCTGTATTGGAGATAAAAATACAAAAATTAGCTATAAATTCTGCTTTTTTTGACGAAAATCATGAATTTTACAATAAAATTTGAGGAGCTTTAAATGTCAGATGATATCGCCCGTGCTGGGTTTAGCGAAAATGTGGGGAAACTTTTTGATCGGGCTGTGTATCATATGGATATGTCTGATGGGCTCGTTGAGAAAATTAGAGTTGTAAACTCGACCTACACAGTGCGATTCGGTGTTAAACTAAGAGGCGATATTCATACATTTACAGGATATCGTTCTGTCCACTCAGAACATGCTGAGCCAGTTAAAGGTGGTATTCGTTATGCTGATAATGTTCACCAAGATGAGGTTGAAGCTCTTGCTTCTCTTATGACTTATAAATGTGCCTTAGTTGAAGTACCATTCGGCGGGTCAAAAGGTGGGTTACGGATTAACCCTCGTGAGTGGAATGAATCAGAACTAGAACAAATTACAAGACGCTTTGCATATGAATTGATTAAACGTGATTTAATCCATCCATCCCAAAATGTGCCAGCACCTGATATGGGAACTGGTGAGCGTGAGATGGCTTGGATTGCAGACCAATATCATCGGATGAATACAACTGATATTGATGCGCGAGCATGTGTTACAGGTAAGCCACTTAATGCTGGTGGCATTAGAGGACGTGTTGAAGCAACTGGCCGAGGTGTTCAATATGCTCTGCGTGATTTCTTCCGCTACGAAGAAGACAAAAAAATTGCCGATGTTAGTGGTTCACTAGGTGATCAACGCATTGTTGTCCAAGGCTTGGGTAATGTGGGCTATCATGCTTCAAAGTTTTTATCTGAAGAAGACGGATCAAAAATCATCGCTGTTATCGAACGTGATGGAGCTGTTTCTAACCAAGATGGTTTAGATATTGAAGCACTTCGGACACATATAGCTGCAAACGATGGTGTGAAAGGTTTTCCTGGAGCTGAATATACAGCTGATGGCTCATCTTTACTAACTACAGATTGTGAAATACTAATTCCTGCTGCATTAGAATCCGTAATTAATCGCGATAATGCAGATGATATTAAAGCAAAAATTATTATTGAAGCTGCTAATGGTCCTGTTACTGCGAATGCAGATGAAATTCTTCGTAATAAAGGAGTGGTGATTATTCCTGATCTTTATGCTAACGCTGGTGGTGTTACGGTTTCATATTTCGAATGGGTTAAGAACCTTAGCCACATTCGTTTTGGTAGAATGCAGCGCCGTGAAGAAGAAGCGCGTCATAGTATGTTGATTGAAGAAATTGAGGGCGCAACCGGCAAGAAACTAAGCGAAAAATTCAAGGAAAGTTATATTAAAGGTGCTGATGAATTAACGCTCGTGCGTTCGGGTCTTGACGACACAATGCGCGGCGCATACGGAGATATGCGTAAAATTTGGCATGAATATCGTGCAAAGGATAAAGATTTTGATTTGCGTACTGCTGCTTACATGATCGCTATTGGACGTGTTGCGGATAGTTATAAATCGCTTGGTCTCTAGAGTATTGAATTTTAGCTGAATTAAGCCTCTTGTATGCTTTGTTGCACTGGACTTTTTGTGTTTGCGAAGTCATAAGAGGCTTAAGTTTTATCTTTGAGAGATCGTTATAAACATGAAAACGCTCAAGCAAATTTTTACATGGTGGAATGGTTCAACCATTAATACCCGCTTTCACATCTGGCGTACTGCAAAACGTGTGGGCGAAGATGAGATTGGTAATATCTATTACGAAAACAAAGACGGTAAGCGCTACGTGCAATATGCTGATTTAGCAGAAGCAAGTGCAATTCCTTCTGGCTGGCATGGTTGGATGCATTATCGTACTGACACACCGCCATCTAAAGAAGATTACAAAGCTCGTGAGTGGCAAAAGCCACACCAGGAAAATATGACGGGTTCTGCTGGGGCATATTTCCCTAAGGGGTCGCTTAATAACTCAGAAGAGCGCCCACGCTCTACGGGTGACTATGAAGCTTGGTCTCCATAATAGTTTACGGAAACATAAATGAATGATTTTAGATGACGCGCAAATTAGGGATGTTTTGCGCGTTTATGCTATTGGCGATGTTCATGGTTGCATAAACGAATTACGGCAGATGATTGAAAATATAGACGCCGGCAGTCTCTTTTCCCATCTGAGCAATGTAAAATAATATTTTTTGGTGATTATGTCGATCGAGGGCCAGCTAATCGTGATGTGATTGACTATCTTATCGAGTTGCAAAACTCAGATAGGGATACTGTTTTTTTACGTGGTAATCATGATCAGAAAGTCTTGTTGTTTCTAAAAGAACCAAAACGTACTGGTAAGGATTATATAAAGTGGGGTGGGGATGCGACACTTCGTGATTACGGTATCAATTTAAAAGACTATGGAACAATGCAAGATGCGGCAGAGGTTTTTGCTGAAAACCTTCCAAAATTCCATGCGAAATTTTTTGAGAGCTTGGAATATAGTTTTTCAGTCGATAATTATTTCTTCTGCCATGCAGGTGTTCGGCCAGAAGTTCCACTTATTGAACAAACGAAACATGATTTGTGTTGGATACGTACGGAATTTCTCTTTCACGATGAGCCCTTTGAAAAAGTGATCATCCATGGTCATACAATTGTTGATGAACCTCAGGTAAAATCAAACCGTATCAATGTTGATACTTGTTGTTATGATACGGGAAAACTAACAACCGTTGTTTTGGAAGGTAAGTCTCATCGGTTTTTACAAACCTGATTATTTCTCCAACCATTCTTTAGCGGTGTTTTCTTGCCATCCAGTACGGTGTAGTTCTGGTGTATCATCATCATATGCGGGATAACCAATACACAGATAAGCCGTTAGCTGCCACGAGGGATCTACTTCTAGGGTTTTATTGAGACTCTTGGCATTTAAGATTGATACCCAACCAACGCCGATGTTTAAAGTTCTGGCAATTAGCCATAGTTGATGAATGGCGATGACCGTAGAGTAGGTGAGGGTTTCTGGCATAGTTTGTCTTCCAAGACCGCGACCCGCGCTTGGATTTAGATCTGTAAAAATCGCTAGTTGCAATGGCGCTTCTATTAGACCTGCAAGTTTTAATGCCTGATACTCATCTCGTTCTATATCTTCATACTTTTGAGAAGCTTGTGTATTTGCCTCGCCGTGATTGGCGATGATTTTTTCTTTAATTGCTTGAGATTTAATTCTAACAATTCGCCATGGTCTGCTGTTTCCAACTGATGGGGCAAGGGCAATTGCTTGCATTAAATGTTCTATGATTTCATCTGGTAATGGATCGGATTTGAAATGGCGCACATCACGGCGCCAGCGTAATAACTCAAGCATTGCTTCAGTATCGGATTTTTTGAACTTCATGATTTCTATCTTAGTTATTTCATTGTTCTTATATGAATATTGGCGAATAAAGACTACTCATGAAACGACATGTCTTTTCTATGCCCGAATCCCGTGCTATTGGCTTACTATAATAAACTTATTTGAGTTCGGCCCATTTATGAAATTTAATTTTTTGAAAGCATCTGCTTTGGGACTGATTGCTATTTCTGCGACGTTTGTTCCATTAATGACGGTGCAAAGCCAAGAGCAGGAAACGCGTATTGAAAATGCGGTAGCTGAGTTCTCTGGCATTGATAAAATTACAGGACGTATTATCAAATTTGATGTCTATATTGGAGAAACAGTTCAATTTGGAGCATTACAAGTAACGCCGCGTGTTTGTTATTCAAGACCTATTACTGAGACGCCAAAGACGACTAGTTTTCTTGAAGTTGATGAAATTACACTAGATAGAAAAATTCGCCGTATTTTCTCAGGGTGGATGTTTGCAGATAGTCCCGGTTTAAATGCGGTTGAGCATTCAATTTATGATATCTGGTTAAATGATTGCAAACAAGAATCTGACATCGCACCACCATCAGACAACTGATATCCGGATATATCAAAATGGCTTTCGCCTTTTAGGGCTTGTTCTAATAAATGTTGGTACTCGCTCTTTTCAATTTCTATGACGCCAAACCTCTCGAGGTGTGCTGTAGTAAATTGGGTGTCTAATAAAATGAAGCCTGCTTTTTTCATTTGAGCTACTAGATGAACAAGTGCAATTTTTGATGCATCGGTTTTTCTTGAAAACATGCTCTCTCCAAAAAAAGCTCTTCCAAGACGCACGCCATATAACCCGCCAACCAGTTCATCACCCTCATAAACTTCAACACTATTGGCGAAGCCCATTTTATAAAGCTCACCATAAAGATATTTGATATTCGTATTGATCCAAGTTTCTTTACGCGTGCTTGAATTTTCTGAACAGGCTTCAATAATTGCAGAGAAGTCTCTATCCATGAACACTTTCATGTTCGTATTGCGCATGGTTTTTTTAAGGCTTCTGGGGATGTGAAAACCAGTTAGAGGTAATACACCACGCATGTCTGGCTCAACCCAAAACATATTTGGATCGTCTGCTGTTTCTGCCATGGGAAAGATACCGCATGCATAGGCTCTTAGTAATACCTGCGGTGTTATTTCTAATGATATGTCATCTTCATTTGACATTATGAAAAATACTATGCGTTTTGTGTAGCCAGATACTTTTCTAACCAGTGAATATCGTAATCACCTGTTTGTATATCATCATTAGACACGAGATCGTGGAAAAGCGGTATAGTAGTTTCGACACCTTCGATAACAAATTCGTCTAGGGCTCTGCGTAGACGCATAAGGCATTCTTCGCGTGTTCTTGCGTGGACGATTAGTTTTCCGATTAAGCTATCATAATGTGGCGGAATTTTATATCCTTGATAAACGCCTGAATCGACCCGTACACCTAAACCACCAGGAGGGTGATAATAAGTTATTTCACCAGGTGAAGGAATAAATGTTCTTGGGTGTTCAGCATTAATACGACATTCTATTGCATGGCCTGTTAGAATTACGTCTTCTTGAGTAACAGACAATCCTTGACCTGCTGCAACGTGCAATTGCTCGTTTACCAAATCAATGCGAGTGATCATTTCTGTCACAGGATGCTCAACTTGAAGGCGTGTGTTCATCTCAATGAAATAAAACTCTCCATCTTCGTACAAGAACTCAATAGTTCCTGCGCCTGAATAGCCAAGTCCCTGAATAGCTTTGGCACAAATTTCGCCGATTTTTTTACGAGCGGCTTGATCAAGGGCAGGGGAAACAGCTTCTTCTAATACTTTTTGGTGGCGTCTCTGTAGTGAACAATCACGCTCCCAAAGATGAATACCGCCACCTTTGCCGTCACCCATAACTTGGACTTCGATATGTCGAGGCTTGCCAAGAAACTTTTCTATATAAACAGCATCATCACCAAAAGCCGCACCTGCTTCGCTTCTTGTGGTTTGAAGAGCTTGTTTCATCTCTTTTTCACTATTAACAACGCGCATCCCACGTCCGCCGCCGCCAGCTGCAGCTTTAATGATAACTGGGTAGCCAATTTCAGCAGCTATTCGTTCAGCTTCGGCATTTTCACGAACTTCGCCATCAGAACCTGGAACTACTGGAATTCCTAAACGTTTTACTGTTTTTTTGGCTTCAATTTTATCACCCATGGTGCGAATATGATCTGCTGACGGGCCAATAAATGTGATGTTATGGGCTTCTAAAACATCTGCGAACTTCGTATTTTCTGATAAAAAACCATAGCCTGGGTGAATTGCATCAGCCCCTGTGATTTCACAGGCCGCCATGATTTCATGGATGTTAAGATAGCTATCACACGATGCTGGAGGCCCAATACAGACGCTTTCATCTGCAAGCTTCACATGCATTGCATTTGCATCTGCCGTTGAGTGAACTGCAACCGTTTGAATGCCTAATTCTTTACAAGCGCGAAGAATTCGTAGAGCGATTTCGCCACGATTAGCAATGAGAACCTTATTAAACATAGGCTCTTTTCCTATTCGATCATGAGGAGTTGTTCGCCAAATTCTACCGGCTGTCCATCTTCAACTAAGATAGCTGTAACTTTACCGCTCTTTGGAGCTGCGATTTGGTTCATTGTTTTCATTGCTTCAACAATAATAACTGTATCGCCTTCTTTTATACTATCGCCGATTTTTACAAACGGATCAGCACCTGGAGCTGGTGATAGGTAAGCTGTGCCAACCATAGGTGATGGTACATTTCCTGCAGCAGGAGCTGCTTCTGCTATAGGCGATGCAGTGGGCGTAGGTGCTGCAGGTGCTGCTTGAGCCACAGGAGCGTGTACTTGTACTGGTGCAAAAGAAGTCTGCCTTGAAAGCCTAACGCGGAAATCATCCTGTTCAACTTCAATCTCAGAAAGATCTGTTTCAGTTAGAAGGTTTGCAAGGTCTTTGATAAGCTCTTGATCGATTGTTGTTTTTTTAGCTGCCATAATCTTCGACATGCCCTTTGAGTGAGTTGTAATAATTTTTACTTTTTTGCTTATACACATAGATTCGGGTAGTGAAAAGGCTTCGATTACATTGTATTGTGTAGTGTGGAAAGTAAATTGGTTTTATTGAGTTATGCTTTTGATTTTGCTCTCTAGTTGATCGTGTCCAACCGCGCCAAATACAACCTCATTACCAACGATATATGAAGGCGTTCCCGTGATACCTAGTTCATTTGCGAGTTCATATGTACTTTGTATTGTTTCGATGACTTGAGGGTTATCCATTTCTGTCATGATTTCGATTTGGTTCGCCCCCATTTCAACGGCCAGTTGCATGGCACGGTTGCCGTCTTTTTGGCCAACAAGCGCTAATAACTCAGTATGAAATTTTGCATGTTTTTCAGGAAGTATTTTTGAAAAAGCCATACTCACACGGGTTGCTTCGATGGATGCTTCTCCAAGAACAGGGAATTCCTTTAAAATGAACTTTATATTATTGTTAGATTCTAAGAGAGTTTCCATATCCGCCAATGCACGCTGGCAAAAAACGCAATTGTAATCGAAGAATTCAACAATAGTAATTTCTGCTTCGGGATTTCCTATTTCAATTTGGTATGGTGCAGAGAAAACTTTATCTTTTTGCGAAGTAAGAATATTACTCTGTGTTGCCGCTAATTCTTGCTGTTGTTTTGTTTCTAACGCCTGTTGAATCTCAAGCAAGAGTTCTGGGTTTTCCAGTAAGTACTCTCGTATGATTAAACCCACCTCTGATTTGTCTAATGCTTCTTGTGCATGGGATGGCGTCATCATTGTAATTGCAAATGAAAATAGCAGTATTAATTTGGAAAATCGGAGTGTTTTGATCATTTGCTAGGTCCATATTCTATTATGTCTTGTAGCTTGAGCCATTGAGGCGAGCCTTTTTTAATGTTTGGTTGCGCGCGCAATGCAAATTGTTTTGCGTCTCTAAGTTTTCCTTGCATGAAGCGTGCCTGAGCAGTTGCTGCTAGAGCAAGGTTTTGCTGTCCATTTGCTCCATAGGCTCTTGCAAGGTAGTCATATCCTGCAGATGAATAGGGGTCTCGCCCAATACCGTTTTTTAGGGTTTTAATGGCAGCGGCCAAGTTTTTCTTCTTGTTAGTTTCCAATAATGCGTGGCCTAATTGAATTCTTAGCAAGCCATTTTGGCGTTTGTCTAAAGCAACTGCTTTTTTGAATGATACAGCCGCTTTTGCAGCTTTTCCGGAACGTAAAAGCATCTCGCCTTTCATTTCATGAAAGTATGGATAGTTAGGCATTTTTTTAATGAGCTTATCAATCATGGGTAAGCCACGCCTTGGAACACCATTTAGGAAATGTGAAATTGCAATGCCATACGTGCCAGGAATGCCATTTAAGTTTTTGCTGAAGATATTTCTTACAAGGCCTGCGCCACCCGCATAAGCGGCAATTTTTGCACGTGCTAGGTTATGTCTAAGCTGAAGGCTTTTACTGTCTTTTTTATTGTAATGTGGGCTTTTCTTCGCAACATTTGAAAGAAGTGCAATTCTTTCTCGTGGTACAGGGTGGCTAATTGCATATGGGTCAAGTCTGCCGCTACTGAATAAGGGGTTTTTGCCTAATCTATCAAATGTTTTTAACATACCTAAGCTTGATTGGCCTGACTTATTAAGGAGTGAGACGCCTGCGCGATCCGCTGAAAGCTCATCTTCTCGTTGGTATGCAAGTAAGCTTCTTTGGCCAATGCCTTGTGTACCTGCAATAATAGCTGCACCACCTTGAGTAGAGCCAGCTGCAGCCGCACCAGCACCAGCTAATAGGCCAAGAACTGATAAAATTTGAGCTTTTTCTAGCCGATCTCTTAATGTTACTAAGTGGCCAGCTACAATGTGTCCTGTTTCATGCGCAAACACACCAATGATTTCATTCGGAGTATCTGCTTGCATTATAGCGCCAGTGTTTATGAACATTCTTGTTCCAGTTACAAACGCGTTGAAGTCGTTTTTATTAAGTAGAAATACATCAACTCCACGCCGTTTTAAGCCTGCTGCTTTAAAGATTGGCGCAGTATAATCTTGAATGAGACCCTCAATTTCTGCGTCTCGCACGAGTGGGAGGCCTCGTTGAGCTTGTGCGCTTGTCATGAATGGATTGAGGATGAATGCAATAACCGTACAAATAAGCATAAAAACCCGTGTAGGCTTCTGGTTTTTTGCTGTTAATTGTGTGCTTTTGTTAGAATTGGGTATGACCAATATTTTTGCCTTTTCCTCATTGTTTTCATGAATAAGCCATTGCTTGCAAAGATGTTTATTTTGGGGCTTCGATTCTATTTAAATCTCTACTATCTGAGCAACGCTTACAAGTCTTATATGGAAACTAGAGTTCAACTTTTTGACAGCTTTTAGGAACATTACGAAAAGCTAGTTACTGATAACGAAAAATTTTCTACAACAATTTTGCTATTTAATGTGTTGTCCGTTATGAAACAAAAAAATAGAGGGGCAATATCATGAAAGGTTTGGGCTTTGGGTTGGAACGCATTGGCGTTGCTGCATTAAGACACCCTTTGATTTTCTCAATTTTAATTGTAATTGTAACCGCAATTGCAGCGGCTTTTATTCCTTCTGTAAAATTTAATGGGAATGTAACTTCAGTTATCTCTCAGCAGTCTGAAGATTTTAAGAATTACGATAGACAGAAACGTGATTTTAGAAACTTCTCCCGTGATGTTGCTGTTATAATTAAGTCACCACGTGTCAACACTGCTTCTGGACTTGAAGATTTACGCTTCATGCAGCTTGAGCTTGCCATAACTGATGGCATTTCTAGCGCTATTTCTCTCTTTTCAATTCCTGACCCAGATCCCCAAACAGGCGAGTTACGTCAATTTTTCCCTAATCAAATAAAGGACGATGTACAAGCAGCGGCTCTCTTGGGACGTTTACTCAAAGATTATCCGCAAGCATCTAGCTTGATATCTGAAGATCAAGATAGCGTATTGTTATTGGTTGCATTAGATTTGGGGATCGATGCGGGTAATGACAAAAAAGCCTTTGAAGCGTTTGCAAACTTGAAAAAGGCAGTTGAAGAAAGCGCTCCTAAAGATTTTGAAATTTATTATTCAGGCTTAACGCCAATTGGCCTCACTATACTTGATACGCTGATTAATGACCAAGTTCGTTTGACGTTGCTTGGGTTGGCGTTTGGTGCATTGATTGCAATGTTGTTCTTTAGAAGCGTCATAGCTGCATTTGTATGTGCTGTACCTCCAATGCTAACCGCTATTTGGTCTGTTGGGATGTTTGGAATTGCTGGAATACCTATAACTTATTTGACGACCATTCTACCAATGCTTGCTCTCGTTTTAGCTTATGCAGACGGTATTGTGCTTTATCACCGCTGGAATAAATTAAACTCAAGTCCAGCTGCTTCCGGAAATATTGACCAACGTGCAAATTTAAAAGAAGCCGTTCTTAAGATTGGGCCGGCTTCTGCTTTAACGTCGCTAACCACCGCTTTTGCAATTTCATCCTTTGCAATGTCTTCAAGTGAAGCTCTAGTTGAATTTGCTTGGGTCGGAGTGATTTTAGTTGTGTTTGCATTCCTAGCCGTAATTGTTGGAATTCCTGTTCTTGGTATTTGGTTGATGAAGATTGGCTTAATTAAGCAGCATGAACAAAAACAGAGTAATGCCTTGATAGGAGAACTTTCTCGCAAAATTTATGAGTCTAAGCCTATGTCTATAAGTCTAGCAGCTTTTGTTAGCGTGATTGCTATGTTTTATGTCCATTTTGCCCTGCAACCTGATTATCGTGTCACGGATTATTTGCCGGCTGAGTCCAACTCATTGAAGGCAGAGGAAATTTCAAATGAAATTTTTGGTGGGCGTTCGCTTATTTTCTTTTCTGTGCCTGTTGTTGAAGATGGTGCTATGCAATCTCAGCTTAATAGAAAACGCCTAGGAGAAGTGACAGAGCACTTAAGTGATGACTTCAAGGAATCTAGAGTGTTTTCACTTCATTCTCTGTGGCAAAACTTTGAAGATAGTACGATTGCTAAAATTGCAATTCAGCTTGAAACAGCATCTGAAACTACAAGGCAGGGTTATATCTCAAAAGATGGGAATAGAATGCTTGTGTCGTTTCGGACAGCTACAAGTCGATCAATTATAGAAACTGGCGAGTTGGTAAAAGACATAAAGCAATCACTAAATAAACTTCCATATGCAGATAAAATTATCATAACTGGATTTCCTGTTTTATTAGCTACAGAGTTTACAGCTATTATCAATGATTTAAGAACCAGTCTTCTTGTTGCTGTTTTTTTAGGTGTAGCTTTAATCGGGCTTGCAACACGGTCTTGGTTTCTTGCAGTCGTTGCAGCAATGCCGAATTTATTTCCGATCCTTGTAACAGAGCTTATTATCTACATGCGCGGTGGCAGTATTAATATCACGGAAGTTATAGCCCTTACTCTTGCCTTTGGTATCGCAATTGATAACGCTGTTCATGTTATCAACGTTTTCAATAATGAGAGAGGTAATGGCAAAGATGTTCAGACTGCGTTAAGGGACGCTATTTTAGAAGTTGCCCCAGCACTTGGTGCAAGTACGTTGATAATTTGCGCTTCTACAGCTGTAATTTTGACGAGTATCTTGCCAATCTTGTCTATTATAGGAGAGCTTATTATTGCAATTTTAGTTATAGCTCTAATTACGAATTTAACGATCTTGCCTGCCAATATTTTGACACTTGGTCGTGTTTTTATTTCCAAGAATTCTAAAGAGTGAGAATTATAAATTGAAGAAACTTTTATCATTAGCTCTGCTTGCATCAGTTTTGTGTACAGGCTCAGTAAGGGCAGAAAATACAGCAGAAGAGTTTCTTGAGGCGCTCAATGGTGAATTTCGTGGGCGCGGAGAGGCTGTTGTAGAATTAAGCAACAACTTAGAACGAGTAAGCTGTAAATTAATTAATGCATTTGATGCTGAGCAAAAGATATTAAGCATAGAAGGTGTATGCGCAACGACCCAGGGCAAGGCTTCAGTTGATGGTAAGCTTTCTATGGTTGATGGCAAAGTTGTCGGTTCGTTTCTTTCTCCTTTTGAAGATTCAGAAATCATCGAAGAGATTAGTGATTATCAAGATGGAAAACTAATACTCTCATCTTCGTTTGTGAATAAAGATACTGGTAATTTAAACCGTATGCGTCAGATTGTTGTTAGTAGCCCTGAGGGCGGTTTTAATTCAACTTTCCAGAAATTTGACAATGTTGCTGGTGATTATAAAGATACAGGCTATGTAAAGTTTTCTCCTTCTGGAAATTAATCATGCCTGACTATATCAATCCTGAGCGCGAAGTTTTTAAAGCTTTTGCAGAAAATAAATCTGATACACCTATTCATATGCTGAACTTGGTTAGGCTCAATGAAACTGCAACATACGCTGATGGGGCGATGGTTTCGGGGCAAGAAGCATATGCTGCTTATGGCCGTAGAAGTGGTCCTATATTTCAAAGGGTAGGCGGCCGTATTATTTGGTCAGGCAGGTTTGATATCACTTTGATCGGGCCAGTAGCTGAAAATTGGGATGTTGCTTTTATTGCAGAATATCCGAATTCAGATGCTTTTATTAAAATGGTAAAAGACGAAGAATACCAATTAGCAGTTAAACACCGTAATGCTGCTGTTAAAACTTCTCGATTAATACGGATGTCTCCTAGTGAAGTTGGCAGCACATTTGGTTAAAGTACTTTGAGCCATTCGCTACTGTAGAGACGCTTGGTTTTAAGGTTGTTTACTGGATGGTTTTTGTCTTTGTAACCAATTGCCATACCGCAAAATAACATTAACTCATCAGGCATATCACAAAACTCATGGATTGTTTTTGGGTACATTGCCCAGCACTCTTGCGGACAAGTATCGATACCTTCCTCTTGAAAGAGTAACATTACTGACTGTAAATACATGCCAAGGTCGGACCATTGTGGTTGCCCCATAGTGCGGTCTACAAAACAAAAAGCTGCTGCTGGTGCACCAAAAAATTTGAAATTATTGGCAAACCATTCAAGGCGTTTTGGTTTTTCATCTCTGCTAATACCTAGTAATGCGTACATATCTTCGCCAACTTCGTAACGGGACGTGCGATAAGGTTCTTTTAGCTTTTCTGGGTGGATATTATACTCTTGTGCATCCCCATTAACATTAGCTTCACCAGATAAACGTTTTTCCATCAAAGCATTTAGCTTAGCTAGTTTTTCTGGTGTTAAAATAACCATGCGCCAAGGTTGTAAATTACTACCAGAAGGGGAACGTGCTGCTTTTTCTAATACTTTTTTTACTGTTCCAACAGGGACTTGTTGATCTGTAAATGCCCGAACGGACATACGTGATTCTAAGGCTTGTGATACTTTCATTGTTGAAAGCTAACTTAGTCTTCAAGGGGTTGTAAATGCTTTTTTAATGCCTCACGTAAATGTTCGTGTTGTGAAGGTGGTTTTAAAGCTTTCCCTAAGTGCGCTGCGTCTTCATCGCGATCAAACCCTGGTTCATTGGTTGCAATTTCAAATAACACACCACCTGGGCTTCGAAAATAAATAGCCCAGAAATAATCACGGTCAATCACAGGAGTAACCTGATAGCCCGTATCCATCAGCGCTTTACGTACATTAAGCTGTGCTTCCTTGTTTTCTACAGCAAATGCAATGTGGTGGACTGAGCCGGCACCTTGCTGCGCTTGATTTGCAGATGATGATATATCTAGGTCTATAATATTTGCTTCATTACCGTTTTCAATAATGAACCTAGTAGTATTATTCTCTTCATCTAAGAATTCATAATTCATGAACTTAAGAAGTTCACGCATTGCGCCATCATCCTGCAATCGCAGTGATCCTGAATGAAGCCCTCGAATAGCTACATCTTCAGGAATGTCTTGGCTAGCCCAAGGTTCGCGTGCATCATTTGTTTCAACAAAAGCAAGACTTTCTTGGTCTGGTCCAGAAATTTCTAAACGATTTTCTCCAAATACAGTTTTTTGATTTACGTCATTGTAGATTGATTTGGATAAGCGGTTTTCCCAAAACGGTAGAGAGCCCATGGGCACTGAAAAAGTAGTTGTTCCAACTTCTCCTGTGCCTGCTATGCCTTGGCGCATGTTTGGAAATGGGAAGTAGGTCATCACAGTGCCAGGCGTTCCGATCTCATCACCGTAGTAAAGGTGATACACATCAGCTGCATCAAAGTTTACTGTTTTCTTGATGCGTCTTAAGCCTAACAGTTTGGTGAAGTATTGGTTGTTAAGATTGGCCATTGAGGTAATGTGATGCAGGCCTTTTATTTCTTTAAGCATTTTTGCCTCGCAAGGTTGATGTTGATAAAACATACGAGCATTACTTCAAATTTAAAGCTCTGGTTGAATGACACTGTGTTCACCATTTTACTTGTGTTTGGCAATCATGGGGCGTAGGGATTTCTGGCACATCAAAAGGATAACTTATGCGCGGTATTATAGTAATGTCTTTGGCTTATGTATTTAGCCAGTTTTCACGCGCATTTTTAGCTGTTTTAAAACCTGTTCTAACTTCAGAATTGGGAATGACTTCAGTAGATTTAGCCTATGCATCAGGCGCATGGTTTTTAGCCTTTGCCTTGTTTCAGTTTCCTGTAGGTATTTTATTAGATTCCATCGGACCGCGAAAAACTGCTGGCTACATTTTCACAATTTTTGCGGGCGGTGGCATGTTTTTATTTGCATATGCCAGCTCGCCTTTGATGATTATTATCGCGACTGCCTTAATAGGAGTTGGTTGTTCTCCAGCTCTCATGGCACCTTTTTATATTTTTGTTCGTAATTATGATGCTGCAAAACTTGCAACATTAACTTCCGTTTTTATTGCAGTTGGAACCCTTGGAAATATTGGTAGCTCGGAACCTTTAGCAGCAGCGATTGAGCTATGGGGGTGGCGTGACACTGCGAAGATTGTGGGAATTGTTGTTTTACTGATTGGTGTAGCGATATTTGCTACTTTAAAAGACCCAGAAAAAGTTGAAGCAACAGAGCAGGGCGGTGGGTATTTATCTTTGCTTAAAATACGTGAGTTGTGGCCAATCTTTCCGATTATTCTTGGTGGATATATGGTTGCTGCAGGTTTGCGTGGTTCTTGGATTGGGCCGTTTTATGAAGAACTTTTTGGGTATGATACTTTGCAAATTGGTCGAGCAACACTTTACATGTCGATTGCAATTGCGCTTGGGACGCTATTTTTCGGCCCATTAGATCGTATTTTTAAAACCCGTAAGTGGGTTGTTATGGCTGGGAATTTAATTGTATTAGCCACCTGCATAGTAATGGCCGTTGCACTTCCAACTGACCCTTTTGGGGCGATTGTGGCTTTTGTTCTTATTGGGTTCTTTGGCGCAAGTTATGCTGTTCAAATGGCGCATGGAAAATCCTTTATTCCTGCGCACCTTACAGGGCGCGGTGTTACCTTGCTTAACTTCTGCTCAATTGGCGGCGCTGGCATTTTCCAGTGGCTTAGTGGGCCTGTTGTTAAGGCTTATGCAGTTGATGGCGCGCCTGAAGCGCAATATGAAGCGCTCTTTGTCTTTTATACAATATTAGTCGCCATTGCGATTTTATCATACTCATTTTCAAAAGATGCCAAGCCTTAAAAAGTGTTGCCGGACCCTCTAAACAATTCTGGTAGATTAAGTTCTTTGTTTTGTACTAACCAAGCTATAATTTCGTAACTTACTTGGTTGGTATTTTCTGGGCTTAAAATATCACCTGTGATAACATGCATAAATGGGTCTGATGTTTCTTCGATCTTTAAAACTTTTGTAGGCCCACCCCATTCAGCTGCAACTTTTTCAACTTCTTTTGAAACAATAATTTTGTCTTCAGGGGCGTATATAAAGAATGCAGGTGTTTTAATTTTTGATTTATCGACTGATTTCAAAACTTTTAGCATCGCTGTCATTGGGAATATTGCTTTGCTTGGATAATTGGTTGTCCACCATTTTCCATGCTCTTCGTTGATAGGCTTTCGCGAGCGTTGATCGCCAGCAATAACAGGAAGTATTGTTTCTGCCCAAGGAATGTTTGCCAGCCAAGTTGAAATATCATGTAGCTCAAAGCTTGGTGAGATCATAACAAGGCCAACAACATTCTTTGATAGGTTTGGTTGAGTTATTCCCCATGTTGCTAATGAACTGCCTGCCGATGCAGATAAAATTATAATTTTTTTACCAAGTTTTTCACCTATCGCAATTGCTTCAGCAAAGTCATTCGCCCAGCCTTCAAAACTAGCTTCTGCCATAGCATCACCACTACGACCATGTCCTTTGAGGCGTGTGTAATAAATATTTGCGCCAAGAACTTCGGCGATTTTATCGGTTAAAGGGCGCGTTTCGTGTTTAGTTGCTGAAAATCCATGGAGATAAATAATTGAGATGTCAGTTTGTGATTTTGATGTTGGGTCAGCCCATATAATTTCCTTTTCTGCACCTTCTACTATATCTGAAATCTTATCTTCTGAACTTTGTAGGTACAGATCAAGACTCTCATCTATAGATGATGTTTGGAAAGTTATTTTTGCTTCTGTGCTTGGTCTTGGCCCTAAAGCAAAAATGGTTGCTGTTAGAATAAGTAACCCAAACGCATATTTTACAAATTGCTTCATTATTTTCCCGTTGCCGTAACGTCAATATTGGCACGGTTTACAACAGTTCTCATCGCAAAACTAGAATTAATCCGTAAAATACCTGGAAGCGTTGATAGCCAGTTTTTATGAATATATTCAAAATGTTCCATATCATTTGCGTTAACACGAATTACATAGTCATGTTCGCCTGACATTAAGAAACACGCTACTATATATGGGCAATTTTCTACCGCCTTTTCAAACTCTTCATAGTCAGCACCTGACTGTGTATCTAAAGTAATGTGAACAATTGCAGTTATTGTTTGTCCCAAAGCCTTATTTGAGATGACTGCTTGATAACTTTCGATTGTTCCAGATTGCTCTAATTGCTCGATGCGTCTGGAACAAGCGGATGGCGAAAGCCCAACACGGTTTGCTAGTTCTACATTTGCCATACGGGCATTCTTTTGTAAGGCAGTTAGAATTGATGTATCTATCTTATCGAGTTTCATTTTTGCAATAATATCCTGTTTATTGAATTATTACGCAATAAATCATTAAAATTACTAGTTTTCAAGCCTTAATTTGCAAGGACATTTCTTGTTTATAACAATATGCTTTTGCTAATTTAAGCGTGCATTGAATTGGAGAAAATTATGCGCATTGGGGTTCCAAAGGAAATTAAAAATAACGAGTTTCGGGTAGGGGTAACACCAGGTTCTGCTCGTGAGTATGTTGCGCGTGGACACGAGGTTTATGTTGAAACAAACGCTGGTGCTGGAATTGGCGCAGATGATGCGGCATATGAAGCTGCTGGGGCCAAGGTGCTTGGGTCTGCAAAAGAAGTTTTTGATATTGCTGAAATGGTAGTGAAGGTGAAAGAACCGCAACCAAGTGAATGGGTGCAGCTTCGCGAAGGTCAAATTCTTTATACATATCTGCATTTGGCTCCGGATCCTGCTCAAACTAAAGGTTTAATTGAATCTGGTTGTACGGCAGTAGCTTATGAGACTGTTACTGACAATGAAGGTACATTACCTTTGCTTGCTCCAATGAGTGAAGTTGCAGGTCGTCTTGCAATACAGTGTGCTGCGACTGCTCTTCAAAAGCCCAATGGTGGTTTGGGTCGCCTTATGGGCGGTGTGCCAGGTGTACTACCAGCTAAAGTTGTCGTCATCGGCGGCGGTGTTGTTGGAACACATGCAGCAAAAATGGCTGTTGGTCTGGGTGCTGATGTTACTATTCTTGATCGTTCTCTTCCGCGTATGCGTGAATTAGATGATATTTTTGGCAATACAGCTAAGACACGTTATTCAACGGTTGAAGCTATTGAAGAAGAATGCCTAGCAGCTGATGCCGTTATTGGGGCGGTACTTATTCCTGGTGCTGCTGCACCTAAATTGATTAGCCGTGAAATGCTATCTCGTATGAAACCTGGTTCTGTTCTTGTTGATGTTGCAATTGACCAAGGTGGTTGTTTTGAAACATCAAAAGCAACGACGCACTCTGATCCAACTTATCTCGTTGATGGTGTAGTTCATTATTGCGTTGCTAACATGCCAGGTGCTGTGCCACTGACATCATCTCACGCGTTAAACAATGCAACACTGCCATTTGGCTTAGCGCTTGCTTCAAAAGGTTTGGACGCAATTGCAGAAAGTGCACATCTACAAAACGGATTAAATGTGCACAAAGGGCGTATCACGAACCAAGCGGTTGCGGATGCATTAGAAGTTGAAATGGTTCAACCTTTGGATGCATTGAAGCTTTAAATAAACACTCAACCTGCCAAAAGCAGGCTTTCATCTAATCAAATATGGATGAATTTAAACTGGCTCTCCTGTTTTAATTAAGCAGGGGAGTTTTTTATTTCCACTCTTGGATATCGACGTCACTGGTAGCGACAGGTGAAAACCCAAGTTTTTGATAAAGTTGGAGTGCGGCAGGGTGATCTAAAGTGTTTGTTTGAACTGTGATTTTTTCAGGTTTGTGAGCCCAAGCCGCGCAGATGGCTGCATAGGCGAACCATTTGCCAAGTCCTAAACCTTGATAGTTTTCTCCTAATCCAAAATATAATATCTCTATGCTCTTTGGGTGGTTTTCTTTATTCAACTCAAAAAAACCTGCAGGACAACCATCAGCATATAAGACACTGATTTCTGTATTTTCGTGATTAATAACTGAGTACAACTTGGCATCTATTAAGTTCCTACGATCTTCCCAATGATGCTGCTTTCCAACTAGTTCATAGAGATAGTTGTAAAATTTAGCAGGTATGTTTTCTGCTCGCATTAATGCTATCGTCGGCTTGGTAGGAACTGGAACATTGCGCAGTGGTGCATGTGACATCTCTAAAAAAGTTACGTGCGCTTTTAAGTTGGAGCTTCTTTGAGGCTGTTTTCTATTATCATTAGTCATTGTTGTTTTCTGCGGTAGTAATCTCTGGGCCATCTGGCAATCCCCACTGAGCCCATGAACCATCAAAAAGTTTCACACTATCTCGATTTGCTTCGTTTAATGCTAAGTTCAATATTGCAGCCGTTACACCAGAACCACAAGTAGTAATGACTTGGGTGTCTGGGTGAATTTTTAAGTCATGGAATATTTTATTAAGCTTTTCAGACTCTATGAATTTTCCATTTTCTATTAAATCACTAAATGGCAATGATAATGATTTTGGAATATGACCGCTTCTTAACCCTTCTCTTGGTTCAGGTGCTTCGCCATTAAACCGAGTAGTTGGTCTTGCATCTAATACTATGGATTTTGCTGATTTAAGGTTTTTTTCTAAATCATTTAAACTAGCAACACTATCTTGCAAGAAATGTGTTTGAAAAATCTCCTGTTTGGGTTGGTTTGGTCTTCCTTTTTCGATGGGCAAGCCTTCCGCTTTCCAGGCATCAAAGCCTCCTTCAAGAATTTTTACGTTTTTAGCGCCCATAATTTTTAATGTCCACCAAACGCGTGGTGCAGAAAATAAGCCCGGACCATCATAAACAATGATTAGTTTTTCATGAGTAAGCCCTAGCGCGCCAGCGACTTCTGCAAACACCTCTGGATGAGGTAGCATATGTGGCAGGTCAGTTTCTGGATCTGCAATAAGATCAATGTCGAAATAGACTGCATTATGAATTCGAGTACTATTATATTCTTGCTTAGCATCACGATTTTGAGCTGGCAAATACCATGACGCGTCAACAAAACTCACGTGCTCTTGGTCAAACCAATCTAATGTTTCACGCTGCGATATGAAGTTCTCTAAGGACATGCGTATCTCCAACAATACATTAAGTACAGAATTAGCTTTTAAAAACTCACTTTGAACTTAAAATTGGTGAATGTGAACATGCATTTGAAATATTAGTTATATTTTAGCTAACATGTTTGTTAAATTGTATCGCCAAATTGAAGTCTAAAACGCCTATTTTCTTTGCCCTTTTTTTCAATTTTTCTAATGTGAATTTTACCAACCTCTGCTGTCTCGGTTACATGAGTACCGCCGCAGGGTTGACTATCAATACAGGCATTTTCGCCAATGCAAACAAGGCGAATTTTTTCTAAGCCACGTGGAGGCCTAACGTTTTGTGATTTAATAATTGATGGGTCTGAATCAAGTTCTGTTTCACTAATCCATTTTGTGTAGACTGGGTGATTTGCATTAACTAATGCCATCAGTTTTTCAGTAGTTTCTTCTTTTGTTATTGTAGCCAGTGATAAATCAAAATCTACACGACTGTTATCAATATTCACTGCAGCTCCTGTAATGGGATAGGGACAAACCACACTAAGTAAATGGCAAGCTGTGTGCATCTTCATGAAGTTATAGCGACGCTCCCAATCGATATGACCAACAAGTATTTCGCCAACTTTTAGTCTTGGGTTTTTAACTTGGGAACGAGAATTATCTCTTGCTTAGTCGCTCCATAAACCGTTGTTGTTATGTTTATCATTGAACCGTCTTGGCGTTCTAAATGTCCTGTGTCGCCAGGTTGGCCACTACTTGTTGCAATGAAGTTTGTTTGATCAAGAATAACTCCACCTTCTTCTGTGGTGCCTATAACCTTACTTTCACAAGCAGTTAGATAGGCATCATCTAGGAATGCAGGTTTAGTGATAAAGGACATTAAGGTGAGTTATTCTTTGTAGTCTACAATTGGTAGATCAAACTTTGTTTTGTCTTCAAGCCAGCTAGGTACTTCAAGGTCTTTTGAGCGTAAGAAGGCAGGGTTAAACATCTTGGATTGGTAACGGCTACCAAAATCACAAAGCACTGTTACGATTGTATGCCCTGGTCCAAGTTCTTTTGCCATACGTATAGCGCCAGCAACGTTGATTCCTGTTGAGCCACCCATGCAAAGGCCTTCATGTTCAAGAAGATCAAAAGCAATTGGAATGGCTTCACTATCTGGAATTTGGAACTGCATGTCTGGTGTAAAGCCTTCAAGGTTAGCAGTAATGCGACCTTGTCCAATACCTTCAGAAATTGAGCTGCCTTCTGATTTTAATGCGCCATTTTGGTAATACTCAAATAAGGCTGCGCCCATTGGATCTGCAATTCCTATTTTTATATCTTTGTTATGTTCTTTTAGACCGGCGCTTACACCAGCAAGCGTTCCGCCAGTGCCAACAGCAGATACGAATGCATATCAACTTTGCCATCTGTTTGGTTCCAAATTTCTTGTGCTGTAGTTCGAATATGGCCGTCACGGTTTGCAACGTTATCAAATTGATTAGCCCAAATTGCGCCATGCTTTTCTGTCTTTGCTAGTTGCTCTGCAAGGCGACCTGAGAGCTTTACGTATGTATTTGGATTACGATATGGCAGAGCAGGGACTTCAACCAGTTTTGCTCCCATCAAGCGCAGTGTATCTTTTTTCTCTTGAGCCTGCGTTTCTGGAATTACGATAACAGTTTTATAACCAAGAGCATTAGCTACTACGGTAAGGCCAATGCCTGTATTGCCTGCTGTACCTTCTACAATTGTTCCACCAGGTTCTAATTTTCCATTTTTAATTGCATCTTCAATGATGAACAATCCTGCACGATCTTTTACAGATTGTCCGGGATTCATAAACTCAGCTTTGCCAAGAATTTCACAGCCGGTTTCTTCTGACGCTTTTTTCAGGCGAATGAGAGGAGTATTGCCAATTGCGTCGATCGTGCCAGTTTTAATGTTCATTATAGAAGTTCCAATAATTTTATAGCTATAAATATCCTAATGAATGAAGGTTTTCCCCGCAAGGTATTGAAGTTTCGTAAAAGAATTAAATATGCGTAAGGAATTGTCAATTCTTCTGATTGGGTGAAAAAATATTCTATAAAAGAATTGATTTTACAAATGTCTTTCGAAGGGCAACTCAGGAGTAAAATTAGGGACTATCCCAAATTTCATCCATGTAGCTCTCGCCAATACCAATTGTACCGCAGGGAGCAGCCGTTCTTAGAGTGAGTTAAGAACTTTTTATTGTTGAAAAATGTTGTTTCTAGAAAAGCTTAAAGCTTTATGCAATCGCCTTCTCTAGCAACTGCATTATTAGGGTTTTCTGATTTCATCTCTTTTTCAATTTGGTCAAGGTCATCATCGTTTCTAAAAGGCATATGATGTGAGGCAAGTAATGCCCCTGCGTCTGCAAGCTTTGCTAATCTCATACCTTCCTCAAAAGTCGAGTGACCATAACCTTTGAAATCGCACATTTCTTTGTCTAAAAGGCTGCAATCATATGAAAAAGCATCAACGTTATCGATTAATTTGAGTATGTTTTCGTCATGCTGGTCAGCTACGTGCTCTGTATCTGTAATGCATGCAAATGATTTGCCTGCAAAGTCTATTCTATAACCGGTTGAGCCACCCGGGTGGTTAAGTGACGCTGTTGTTATTCTTATAGCGTTAGAAATATTATAGGCAGAGTTTTCTTCAAGCGTGTTGTAATCAATGTTAGCTGAAAACACTTCTGGTCCTACTGGAAAAAATGGACGTTCCATCAAACTACTTATGAGTTGAGAAGTATCTTTTGATCCTTCTAGTTTTCCGCAGCTGATGTCTACTTTTGCATTTTCAACGAAAAAAGGTGCAAAAAATGGAATTCCTTCAACGTGGTCATAGTGGGCATGTGTCAGTAGTAGGTGAATTTTTTGATTTGGGGACGTTGATACTATTTTACTGCCAAGTTCACGTATGCCAGTACCAGCATCAATTATGATTGTGTGATTTCCGCAAGTGACCTCAATACAGTTTGTATTGCCACCAGTGCGTGCAAAGGGGGCGCCAGATACAGGGAGCGTTCCACGTGTTCCCCAAAAGGTAACTTCAAAATGATCTTCGTTATTGTCAGTCATATTCAAATTCTTTGGTTGTCTTTTTAAGAAGATTTTATAGCGTTTAGTTCTTGGCGCGCTTCACTAAGTTCGCTTGTTGTTTTTTGCAAACGTGATGCAAGTTCACGCATCACCTCGATGCCAAGATCCGGAATTTGCGAAACTAACCCAAGGAAGTGCTCTTTTTTAATTGTTAATACTTCAAGCTTGCCTTTTGCGCGTACCGTTGCTGTTCTTGGTACTTCACAGAGAATTGAAATTTCACCAATAAATTCGTTATTGCCAACAGTTGCAACTACAACTTCTTTTTGACCTATAGAAATAATGATGTCCGCGTTGCCATCAACAATAACAAATGCTGCATCGCCAGCATCACCTTGTTTGAATAGGTCTTGTCCCTCGTTGTAAATTTTCTATCAGATGCAAACGCTAGTAGTTTCAACTTACCAGGGTCGACCGAAGCAAAAAGTGAATCTTTCGAAGCATTTCGACTTCTTCATTGAGTGTTGTCATTTTAGCTCCAATCTTCGAAATAGTTATTATTCATTTGTTATGCCCCTTATGAATTTACGAGATTAGCGTTTTGTAAATATCATTTGTTTGCACGATGTCTTTTGGCTTTCCATCTGCGACTAGAACTCCACTATCAAATACGAGCACGCGGTCAAAATATTGAGCAAATGATGGGTCCATTGGAACCCAAATTATCCCAGACCCATTTTCATTTGACCATTTTAGCACAGTCTGAATGATGTCTTCTTGTTGGCGTGAACCCAAGGTATTCATGCCTTGGTTGGCAATTAAGATGTCTGGTTTCTTAAGAAGTGAGCGCGCTAAATGTAGTTTTTGGCGCTGTATCTCTGTAAGTCGTTTTCCGCCAGAGCCGATGTTGAAATTTAGACCCAATATTGAAAATATCATCTGTAAGTTCCATTTCCTCAAGTAAGTCTCGAATTGCATCTGTTACACGCTCAATCCCTTCAGGGACTGTTGAAGAGACACGTCCTAGTAATACGTTATCCTGAATTTGATGCTGCTGAATTATAGGTGTCTGTTTCGTAAAGGCCAATTGGCATCCGAGGTAACGCTTCAAGTTTTTTGCGTAAATTAAACCTAGCATCTAATATTTTCTTTTTAAGGTCATCAGTAAGAAGTCCAAGCCTGTTTTGCCCTTCTGTATAAGCCAGAGGTAGGCGCATTATCATCATACGATCTTTTTTGCTTATCTCTGTTAATGATTTTGAACCGATACGAGACAAAATTTCCTTATATTCAGGAAGTTCATCTGGTGACATGTATGTTAGTTGGTCGAAGAATGGGTCTTCAATATCTAAATCACCAAAGAGTTCTAATGTAGTTTCCGCAACATTTTTACCCATGTCAAAAAGCGGTTCTTTTAAATTTTCTTCTTTTAGCGTTTCTAGTACTAGATTGTTTTCTGGTAGGTTTTCTAGCTTGTATTCATCATCGATTGCCGTACCAAACAACAGGTTTTCACCAATTGAAGATTGCTCATTATAAAGCTTTGGATCGAACGGTTCTACAAAATCAGAAAACCCTAATTCATCTAATCGGTCTCTAAATTTTTACGAGCATCAAGAAGGGCGTTTGTTAATTCATTATGCTTTTCGGGGTCCAAAGTTCCGCGCAAGCCTAACGCACGGATGTCATTTTCCATATTGATATTGATTAGAATTTCACGAATGTGACCGATTAATTCGTTTTTATTAGCAAAACCTAGGCGGTTAAAGTCGAGCCATTCATCTTCAAAATCATATTCAAAATTACCTGAGCGTTTTGTTTCAAACCGTTCTAAGGCGCTCGTTTTGTTTTTCCTATCTTCTGATGCTTCGTCTTTTACCGGTTGATTTCTCAACACATATGTTAGGACGTCAAGAATACTGCCTTGTGGGAAATATGTACTACCATCGATATAACCAATGCGCCTTCCCATGAAATATTCAGGTTGTTCATCGATTGGCTTTTCATCCATTAATATACGGCCACCGGTTGGTTTTAATACGCCAGCTAAAACCTCGGCAAAATTTGAAGCACCGCTATTAAAATCACCTATAATTGCTACTCGCTCATTTGCTTTTATGTCTGTTGAGGCTTGTTCTATAAGCTTGGAGCCAGTGTCGTCGGTTACTGAAAGACGATTTATTTCATACCCCTTTGTTATGTGCGGAATTTCACCTTCGGGTATTTTTTGTAATTTTGAATCCTGTAGATCGCCTGCAGCAAATTGTTCAATGATTTGTCCATAACGCACTTCTACAGTTAGGCGTTTTTGATCTTGGTCAATGAGGCCGCGAACCGGTGCAGGAGATCTTTATAAGCAACAATAACACCAATCAGCTGCCCGATATCTAGTGTGCCTTTTATTGCAAGATAGCCACCGACTGCATAAAAGAAAAATGCCAAGAACTGAATTAGGAAGTTGTTGATGAACTTTACCATGAATTTTCGTTGGAATAGTTCAAAGCGAATAAAAAACAAGTTGCTTAAAATGTTTGTAATTTCTGCTCTATGATAGTTTGAAGTGTCATTGGTATGGGAATCTTGTATTCCTTCAACAATCTCTCCTAATCGACCAGCAAATTTACGAGCAGATATCTGGCGTTGCTTTTGTAGTTCAATTAATCTCTTACGAAGTCGTGGTACTAACCATGCTTGAAATATAACAACTACAAAAGTTGCGACACCTAACCAAAAATTTTGCAAGAAAATAAACAGTAGTGCAACTAGAGCCTGTCCACCAAGAAAGAGTGGCTGGGTAAATGCGTCGCCAATATATTCACCCATTGGCTCTACTTCATCTTTTATCATGCTCGCGACTTCAGAAGCTTTGGTTCTGCGAAAGCGTGAAAGAGGATAGCGCATTACCCGATCAAAGAGTTCATAGCGCATTCGGCGTAGAATTCTTTCGCCCATACGTCCTTTGTAGGTATTGATGTAAAGTTTGAAGAGGCCATTTGCTATGACAAGAAGTAAGAATGTAACAGATAACGCGAATAAAAAACTAATGCGTTCCATTTCAAAGCCAGAAAATAATAAAACAGGTTTTCCAAAAAGTGTTTCGCCAAATGGAAGATAAGTTTCTAGAAAATTGCTTGTTGCACCTGGAGTTTCAAAACCTACGCCTTGAATAGGATTGTTAACAATGCGCTTTGGTAGCTCAAGGCTTAAAAAGTATGTAGGCATTGATGCAAGAATGATGACTAGCATCCATAGCTGGTCACGTCTTGAATGGCCCCAAATATATTTTAAGAGATTTCTCTCCATGAACTTCTTCTTAATTACTCCAAAAGAAAAGACTTTTGGTTTATTGATCCCAGAAACTACGATAGCACGATATTTGCTGCTGAAAAGAATTTTGATTGAATTCTCTGTGAGTATAATTATCTGTCAAAAGCACGTATGTGTAATATAGCACACAACAGGTAAGGCAATTTAGATGAGTCACGAAGCATTAATTTCACCAATTCGCGAATGGCTTATAGATAAAGCCTTAGGTAACCCTGATGTTGTTGAGTTATTTAGTACACTATGTCTGAAAATTTCAAGCGTAGGAATTCCAATTACAAGAGCACGATTGTTTTGGCCTACCTTGCATCCTTTATTTCAAGCTGAAACTGGTTTCTTGGGATGCGGGTCAAGATGCATTTTTAGAGCAATTTGTTCACCAAGACGAGGCATCTGATGACTGGAATAAAAGCCCACTCAAATTTCTCATTGATAATGATCTTGATATATTTCGCCGTGAATTAACCGGACCTAATAAGCTACTTGATTTTGAGCTTTTAGAAACGTTGGAAAAAAAGGGCTTTACTGATTTCATCGCCATGGGCACTGATTTAGAAGGTACATCTTTTAGAACCCGAGAAGGTGGCAATGACAGTGGAATAATGGTGACTTGGTCAACTAATAGTTCTGGTGGATTTTCTGATGAAGACCTTGTTGCATTACAAAAAATACAACGTCGTTTTGCTGTTGCTTGTAAAGTTATAATTCAAGCACGTATTGCCAATAATATTGCAAAAACTTATTTGGGGGAGCGTGCTGGAGGTAGTGTGCTTGATGGTCAGATTAGGCGAGGGGACGGACAAACCACACAAGCTGTTATATGGTATTCTGATTTAAGGGACTCAACCCAGCTAGCTGAAACGATGCCGGCAGATGACTACTTTCATCTATTAAACTCTTATTTTACCGCGATAGCTCAGCCAATTATTGATAATGGCGGTGAAATATTGGATTTTATTGGTGATGCTGTTCTGGGTGTTTTTCCTTACAGTAACAAGCGTGAGTTAAAAATGGCCTCAAAAGCTGCAACGAATGCACTTGGTGCCGCCTGTGAACTGGCAACTGGAATTAACGCTGAAAGAATTGAATATGGTATGGAACCGTTCAACTTTGGCATTGGCGTAAATGTGGGAGAGGTTATGTTTGGAAACATAGGCGTTCCTTCTCGTTTGGCTTTTTCTGTGATTGGGCCTGCAGTCAATGAAGCAGCACGTATTGAGACTTTAACAAAAAAATTGAAACGTAAAATTTTAGTTGGAAAATCATTTGCTGAAATATCATCAAAGTCCTGGAGGTCACTAGGAGAACACAAATTGCAAGGTGTTGCTAAGCCCATTGAGATATTTGAATACTTAAAAGATTGATCCTTGCTGACACTTTACGACAAGTTTTGACGAAATGTGACTTGCGCTCGCCCACTTGTGTGTTAAATCTGCGCTTATCGGACAGGGTTCCCGATTTAGAAATGCAGATAACAGTGATTGTTATCGCCTGTGCACGAAGTAAGCCGCAGGCAGGTGCTTTCCTCGACAAAATTATTTAAATTTTGCTACCAAAAATTATCGGTAGCTTGCTGGTTTGAGTTAGTAACTCAATCTTTACAGGAGAGAACGACATGAGTTTTAAGAGTGACATTGAGATAGCTCGGGGCGCTAATAAGTTACCTATTCAGGATATTGGTGCGAAGTTGGATATTCCTTCTGCTGATTTATTGCCGTTTGGCCATGACAAGGCGAAAGTATCTGAGGCTTTTATTAAGTCAGTTCAGGGCAATAAAGACGGCAAGCTAATTCTCGTGACGGCGATTAACCCAACACCTGCAGGTGAAGGCAAGACGACTACGACGGTTGGTCTTGGCGATGGTTTGAACGCGATTGGTAAGAAGGCAGCGGTTTGTATTCGTGAAGCCTCTCTTGGTCCATGTTTCGGCATGAAGGGTGGTGCTGCTGGTGGTGGTTATGCTCAAGTTGTTCCGATGGAAGAGATGAACCTTCACTTTACGGGTGATTTCCACGCTATTACTTCTGCTCACAACTTGCTCTCTGCAATGATTGATAACCACATTTATTGGGGTAATGAGCTTGAGATTGATACGCGCCGTGTTGTTTGGCGCCGTGTGATGGACATGAACGATCGCGCGCTTCGTACAATCACTGCCTCTCTTGGCGGCGTTGCAAACGGTTTCCCGCGTGAAGCTGGTTTTGATATTACGGTTGCTTCAGAAGTGATGGCGATCCTTTGTCTGTCAAATGATCTTGATGATCTTAAAGAGCGCCTTGGTAACATCATTGTTGCTTATCGTCGTGATCGTTCTGCAGTTTATGCAAGAGACATTAAAGCGGATGGCGCAATGACGGTTCTGCTTCAACAAGCCATGCAGCCAAACTTGGTGCAGACCTTAGAAAACAACCCTGCATTCGTGCACGGTGGTCCATTTGCTAATATTGCACATGGTTGTAACTCTGTTGTTGCAACGAAGACTGCGCTTAAGGTTGCTGATTATGTTGTAACCGAAGCAGGCTTTGGTGCAGACCTTGGCGCTGAGAAGTTCATGAACATTAAATGTCGCAAGGCTGGTATCTCACCAGAGGCTGTTGTGATTGTTGCAACGGTTCGTGCAATGAAGATGAATGGCGGCGTCGCAAAAGCTGATCTTAATAATGAAAACGTTGATGCGGTTAATGCGGGTTGTCCAAACCTTGGTCGTCACATTGCCAACATGAAGAAGTTTGGTGTGCCAGCGGTTGTTGCGATCAATCACTTCGTGACAGATACGGATGCAGAAGTTGAAGCGGTTAAAGCTTATGTTGCGGCGCAAGGGGCTGAGGCTATTTTGTGTAAGCACTGGGCGCATGGTTCAAAGGGTACGGAAGAATTATCTCATAAAGTTGTTGAGATGATTGAAGGCGGTTCAGCACAATACGCACCACTTTATCCAGATGACATGGGTTTGTTTGCTAAGATGGAAACGATTGCCAAAGAGATCTACCGCGCTGATGAAGTGCTTGCGGATAAGAAAATCCGTGACCAGCTCAAACAGTGGGAAGAGGCTGGTTATGGCAATCTACCGGTGTGTATGGCGAAGACGCAGTACTCGTTCTCAACCGATCCAAACCTACGCGGTGCACCGACAGGTCATTCACTTCCAATCCGTGAAGTACGCCTGTCAGCAGGTGCTGGCTTTATCGTTGCAATCTGCGGTGAGATCATGACCATGCCAGGTCTACCAAGAACCCCCATCAGCCGAAGCCATCATGCTAGATGAAAACGGCGACGTACAAGGGCTGTTTTAAGTCTAACACTAAAAGTTTAGAAAAATGCCTGTTTGCTAAGATGTGAACAGGCCTTTTTTGTTGAATTGTCCAGCTTTTATAAGGCTTCTTAACTGCTTGGTGATTTATTTTGCAAATAAACGCAAAAAAGAAAAAATGTACTTGGCAAATCACTATTTGCCTTGTTATATGCCCGCACGTTCCCCGGTAGCTCAGTGGTAGAGCAGTTGACTGTTAATCAATTGGTCGCAAGTTCGAATCTTGCCCGGGGAGCCATTTTTCTCAAATTATAAATTATATTAGAAATCCTAAACTTGGCTTGATTTTGGCTTAAGTTCTGAAAAACTTCTACTTGAATACAATAATCCCTATTTTCATCTTGACAGTTGGACGCAAACGCTTGAAGAAAGCTTCGGTTGGCATCGTGGCGGAGTGGTGACGCAGCGGATTGCAAATCCGTCAACCCGAGTTCGATTCTCGGCGATGCCTCCAGTATTTTAAGGATACCCACTTATCCTTACACAGAATAGTATATAAGATGTCGTTATAGGAAACTTCGACGCTATGATAGATTTCGAGAACGCTCGTTCAAATATGGTTGATTGTCAGGTTCGCACATGTGATGTGACAGAGCATGAATTAATATCAGCAATGTTAACTGTTCCGCGCGAGGAATTTGTCCCTACGGCGCTTCAGCCACTTGCGTACATCGATGAAGATTTAGCTTTAGATGCTATTTCTTCAAATAAACGATATTTGATGCAACCTGCTTCTTTTGCAAAGCTTGCTCAATTGGCGGATGTTTCAAGAAATGATGTTGTTCTGGTTGTCGGGTCTGGTTCAGGCTATTCATTAGCAGTTTTATCTATCTTGGCATCATCTGTGGTTGCTATTGAAGAAGATGAGGCGCTTGTTGAGTTTTCAACAGAAGCATTAACACGCTTAGGCTATATGAATGTTGCTGTTTTAAATAAACCATTATCCGCAGGATATTCTAAAGAAGCCCCTTATGATGCTATTTTCTTTGAAGGCTCAATTGAAGTTTTGCCAAATAATTATTTAGATCAGCTGAGTGATGGTGGTCGTTTGGTTTGTGTTGAAGGTATCGGTAATTCAGCTGTGGCTAAACTTTATAGTAAAAATGATGGTTTAGTGAGTGAGCGTCAGGTTATGAATTGCTCAATTAAACCACTTTCTGGGTTTAAAAAAGCAAAAGAATTTGCCTTTTAGATTTCTGTAATCATTTTATGAAATAAAACTTATCAACATTGTTAAAGTTTAATTTGACGCTTTGTTTGTTTTGAGTATGTTTGCGTGGGGAGAGGATTAACCATCTTTGTGCGCAGCACGGGAGTACAAGTAAATGTATGTTTTGCGTAGTCTGCGAGCTGGTTTTAGCCGCATAGCCCCCTTATCATTGGGCGTTACTCTAGCTTTAACTCAGGTTAATGTCTCTTTTGCTGAAACCATTAATAGTGCTTTAGCTTCTGCTTATAATAACAATCCTACTCTTAATGCTCAACGTGCAGCTACTCGGGCTGTTGATGAGAGCATTACAATTGCAAAGTCGGGTTACCGTCCAACAATTACAGCTAATGCAAATATTGGATTGTCGCGAAATATATTAAATAATAGTGAGACTAGAACTGTTATAACACCTTCAGGCAATCTTGGTCAGGCACCAATTGGTAGTACTCAAACAGATTTAGTGCCACGTGGGTTTGGCGTTGTTATTAATCAGACGCTTTGGGACAGCTACCTAACTCAAAATAACGTAAACTCAGCTAGAGCTGCTGTTAGTGCATCGCAACAAGCTTTACGTAATTCTGAGCAGAATATTTTGTTTAATGGGGCTGCTGCATATTTGGATGTTCTTAGAGATCGTTCTATTGTGGTTTTTCAACGGAGAAGCTTAGAATTCTTGAATGAGCAGGTACGGTCTGAACAAACGCGCTTTGATGTTGGAGAAGCAACGCGAACAGATGTTGCGCAAGCACGTGCTAGCAGAGCTGCGGCGCAAGCTTCTGTCAGCCTTGCTGCTGCAAACCTTAGAACTAGTGAAGCGGTTTACCGTCAAGTCATTGGAAATGACCCTAAGAAACTGTCTTCGGTAAAAGGTGTTGCTCGCAAATTTCCTACTTCTACAGGTAAAGGAATGGTAATTGCGAAAAGAGAACATCCTGCTATTAAGTCAACACAGTATCTAGTTGATCAAGCTATCTTTAATGTAAAATCTGCAGAAAGTGGATTGCTTCCTAGAGTTGACTTACAAGCACAGGCTTCCAGAAATTACCAAACTAACTCAAGTCGAACGAGTGCAACCAGCCAATCCGTCACCGCAACCTTGACTGTTCCTATTTATCAAGGTGGTGCGCAATCAGGGCAGATTCGTCAAAACAAAGAAACGCTAGGGCAGCGTAGAATCCAAGTTGATGAAAGTGTTGATAGTGTTCGGGCAGCTGTTGTATCTGCTTACAGTCAATATCAAGGTGCAAAAGCGTCTCTTGCTGCTAATCAGGAGCAACTTAAAGCTGCTAAATTAGCACTCGAAGGTGCAGCTGAAGAACGTAAAGTTGGCCAAAGAACTACGCTTGATGTTCTGGATACTCAAACTCAAGTTATCAATGCACAGATTTCACTTGCAAATTCAAACCGCGATTTAAAGGTTGCTGGTTATGCTATTTTATCATCAATTGGTCGTTTGAGTGCTAAAACCTTAGGGCTTCAAGTCGCAATTTATGAGCCTGAGGTTCACAAACAGGCTGTTGAAGATAAGTGGTTTGGGTTACGCACTCCTAGTGGCAATTAAGCATGAAAATCCTTTTCTGGTGATAAGTCTTTATTTAATAAGAATATTCCTCCGTTAACTGTTATTTTCCTCTTTTGAGGTAAGTATTGTATATTGATTCGTGATTGTGAGTCCTTTTGGGCTCGTATGGGGAAAATCGAGAATATGGAGAATTTTAATGGGTGAGCCTGCGGTAAAAGAACCCTCAATGGAAGATATTCTTTCTTCTATTAGAAAAATAATTTCAGAAGAAGGTAATGAAGCCGTGGTAGCTGAAGCACCTGTTGTTGCTTCGCCAGAGCCAGTTGCTAGCCAAATGGCTGACGTAGTTGAACAAGTTCGTGCTATTCAGCCTGAGCCTGTTGTAGCTAACGTTGCCTCAAGTGAAATTTCTGGAAATGAAGCAGCTAAAATGGCTGCTTCTTTGGCAAGTATAGCAGAAACTGTAAAAGCTGAGGTGCCGGAAGAAATTGAAGTTTATGCTGAGCCAGAAATGGTTGAGCCTGCCATGCCAGAACAAAGTGTTTGGGATGATGTAGAGCCTGTAATGGCGCCAGAACCTGTTGCAGCACCTCAGGAAGCTGCACCTTCGCTAGCTTCCATCGCAGAGACGGTTGTTGAACAAGTTGAAGTTCCTACGATGACGGTATCTGAACCTGAAGCTATTGCAGAACCAGAAATTCAGGTTGAAATGGCACAAGCAATGCCTGCGCCAGAGCCTATAGAAGCGCCTGTTGCTGAGTTGTCTACATCTGCCGTTGAAACGATGGTTGAAGAGGAGATGGCCTTTAAAGGTGCTTTGATGTCTCCTAGTTCGGACGGGGCAGTATCTGGTGCATTTGATCGTCTTAAACGCAGTGCAATGGATGATATTGATGCGAAGACAGAAGCAATTCTACGTCCGATGCTTCGCGAATGGTTGGATGAAAACCTTCCAAATATGGTTGAGCGTCTGGTACGTGAAGAAATTGAGCGTGTTGCACGCGGCGTTTAATTTAAAAGCGCAATTTAATTTTGAATGGCTGCGCTTTGCGTGGCCATTTTTGTTTTAGGTGTTGACGGTTGACTTATTTCCTATCACTGGCATACCACGAGAAACGTTAAAGAGAATAAGATTTTTCCATGCTTGATAAAAATTATGACGCGGCTTCAGTAGAAGCTAAAATTGCTGAAAAATGGGATAAGGCAGACGCCTTTTCTGCAGGTGCAGGTAAGAAGGAAGGCGAGGATGCGTTTACGATCGTCATTCCACCGCCAAATGTCACTGGTTCGCTTCACATGGGGCATGCGCTTAATAACACACTGCAAGACATTATGGTGCGCTTTGAGCGGATGCGCGGCAAGGATGTGCTTTGGCAACCGGGCATGGATCATGCAGGTATAGCTACGCAGATGGTGGTTGAGCGTCAATTAGCAGAGCAGGGCATCAAGCGCACAGATATGGCGCGCGAAGATTTCATAGATAAAATTTGGGAATGGAAGAACAAGTCTGGCGGTACGATTCTCAATCAGCTTAAGCGCCTTGGTGCTTCTTGTGATTGGTCTCGTGAGCGTTTCACGATGGATGAGGGGCTTTCCAAGGCCGTTACCAAGGTTTTCATAGAACTTTATAATGAAGGCCTGATTTATCGTGGCAAACGTCTGGTGAATTGGGATCCAAAATTTGAAACAGCGATTTCTGATCTTGAAGTGGAGAATGAAGAAGTCGACGGCCACATGTGGCACTTTAAATATCCGCTGGCTGATGGGGTGACTTATACTTACGTTGAGAAAGATGAAGATGGGAATGTAACGCTGGAAGAAGAGCGGGATTACATCTCAATTGCTACGACACGTCCTGAAACCATGTTGGGCGATGGTGCGGTTGCGGTTCATCCGAAAGACGAGCGTTATGCACCGATTGTTGGCAAGCTTTGTGAAATTCCAGTTGGGCCAAAAGAGCATCGCCGCAAAATACCGATTATTACGGATGAATACCCTGATCCTGAGTTTGGGTCTGGTGCGGTTAAGATTACGGGTGCACATGACTTTAACGACTATATGGTCGCGAAGCGCAATAATATTCCTCTTTATCGCCTGATGGATGTAAAAGCCGCCATGCGCGATGATGGTGCGCCTTATGCTGAGTGTGCGACACAGACGGTTGGGATTATCAAGTCTGGTGAATTGCCAGATGAGGCGACGGTCGACTCCATTAATCTCGTGCCGGATGATTATCGCGGGCTTGATCGTTTTGATGCTCGCAAGAAGATTATAGAGGAAATCAATGCCGAAGGCTTGGCGGTGATGGCGACTGTTACGACCAAGGATGATGAAGGCAATGAAACCTTTGAACAAGTTCCATATGTCGAAAACAAAAAGGTCATGCAACCGTTTGGCGATCGCTCCAAGGTTGTGATTGAGCCGATGCTGACCGACCAATGGTTTTGTGATGCTGAAACGCTTGCCAAGCCAGCATTGGCTTCGGTCAAGGAAGGCCGCACAAACTTCGTGCCTAAGACATGGGAAAACACCTATTACCATTGGATGGAAAACATTCAGCCCTGGTGTATTTCAAGGCAACTCTGGTGGGGGCATCAAATTCCAGCTTGGTATGGGCCAATAAGACCTAAAGATATCGCTGATGTGAATAATCGATACGACCCTCTAGAACTTGTTTTTCAGCAAAAGATTTTTGTAGCAAAATCAGAACAACAAGCATTGGAAATTGCTAAAGACTATTATCCTGAAGGCACAACAATTTCTTTTGGTGAGTTTGTACAAGCAGGCACTAGCGGTACTGGTAATAATGGTCAGTTAAGTGATGTTACTCTTAAAAGAGATGAGGACGTCCTTGACACATGGTTCTCCTCAGCCCTATGGCCATTCTCTACACTCGGTTGGCCAGATGAGACGCCTGAGTTGGCGCGTTATTATAAGACCGATGTTCTTGTAACGGGTTTTGATATCATCTTCTTCTGGGTTGCTCGCATGATGATGATGGGCAATCACTTTATGAAGGATGAAGACGGTAATCCTGTTGAACCCTTCCATACTGTCTATATCCATGCGCTTGTTCGCGATGAGGACGGTGTGAAAATGTCTAAGTCAATCGGAAATGTGATTGACCCGCTTGATCTTATTCAGGGCATTGATGCGGATGGTTTGGTTGAAAAACGTACCTATGGTCTCAACAAGCCAGAGAATGCTCTGAAGATTGAGAAGCTAACCCGCAAGCGTTATCCGGATGGCTTTGAAGCGTTTGGTGCGGATGCACTTCGCTTCACGTTGACGATTATAGCAGCACAGGGCAGGGACGTTAAACTCTCTATTGAGCGTGTTGCAGGCTATCGTAACTTCGGAACCAAGCTTTGGAACGCCACCCGCTTTGCAGAAATGAATGGCGTTAAAAGTATTGCGGGTTTCAATCCTGCATCTACCAAGCTCACGATTAACCGCTGGATTTTGACCGAGCTTTCTAAATGTGTTTCAGAAGTAACACTAGAAATTGAAAAGCATCGTTTCAATGATGCGGCCAATGCAGCTTATAAGTTCGTTTGGAGTACATTCTGTGATTGGTATTTAGAGCTTCTAAAGCCTGTCTTTAATGGTGAAGATGAAACCGCTAAGGCAGAAGCTCAGGCTTGTGCCGGATATGTACTGGACGAGATTTACGCACTGCTGCATCCAATGATGCCGTTTATGACGGAAGAGCTTTGGGGGCAAACTGGCTCACGCGATAAGTTGTTATGTCATTCAGAATGGCCAACGCTTAAGTTTGCAGATGATAGTGCGGTAGATGAAATCAACTGGTTGGTTGAGCTGATAACGCAAGTGCGCTCAGTCAAAGCAGAGATGAACATCAAGCCATCGCAGATTTTGCGAATGGATGTTGTTGATAGTTTAGATGTTACGCAAGCAAGGTTTGAAACACATTCAGGTGCGCTTCGTCAGATGGCACGGGTTGAGCCAATAAATGTGGTTAGTGAAACACCGAAAGGTTCAGCGCAAATCGTTATTGGTGAGGCGACTTACTGCCTGCCGCTTGAAGGAGTCGTAGACTTCGCAGAAGAACGTGCACGCCTTGAAAAAGAGCTTAAGAAGCTTGATGGAGAGATAAAACGTCTTGAGGGTAAGCTTGGTAATGCAAAGTTTGTTGCCAATGCTCCTGATGAAGTGGTTGCTGAAGAAAAACAAAAGCTAACTGACTATCAGGAGCAGCGTGGGCGCGTGGAAATCGCATTTAATCGCGTAAATGATGTTTAATTTGTAGAATCAGCTTGCTTTTGTTGGTTTAAGTGCTCTTTTATCTCAGCTAATCCACCTTTTTTGTTGCTAATTTGCAACAAGTTTGAACTTTTACGTTTAGGTAAGAGGTTTTCTGACTGATTCTTTAATTTGTGAACGGGCTCATTAAAGACTTGTTGAAAAATCACTGGTATAGCTATTTCCATGTTATTTTTAGCTTTGGAGGGCTATTTATGGGGCGCAATACAGCATTTAAAAGCATCGGACTTGCTTTACTCACAACTTCAGTACTTTCAACATCTGCGATGGCAGGTGGTTTTGATCGTGGTGGTGTCAATATCGATCAACTTTTTGATACAGACCGTTTTACAGCTTCTGCTCAATATACGTATGTTGATCCACGCAGAACAATTAACAACATTAACAGGTCTGGACTTCCATTAAATTCTTCAGTGGATGTGGATTCTAGCTATAACGTACAGCGTTATGGTCTTAAGGCTAATCTGGCTGATGGCGTTGATTGTCTTGCAAGCTACTCAAATGGATTTGGTGGTACAGCATCATATGGTCGCGGAAATATCTATTCTCCAACATCAGTGGATTTTGAAGTAAAAAGTAGAGATTATGGTTTGACTTGCGCTTACCAATTTAGTGCAGGAACAACATCAGTCGGTGATGCATTTGCTCGAATTATTGTTGGTGGCTCTTATCTTGAAGCTGAAGGCTTTCAATCTCGTCAGAGCTTGTTGTTTGGTGCACCACCTGCAACTCCGCCAACTCCAGGTCTTGGTATCTTTTCCATTACTGATGAAAGCTATGGCTGGCGTGCTGGTGTAGCGTATGAAATTCCAGATATCGCTTTAAGAGCCTCTCTCGTTTATAATTCCAAGTACGATTTAGATTTTGACGGTACACAGGATATTTCAGGGTTCTTCGGTGCTCCTGTAGGTACTGTCGTGTTTCCAATTCAACTTAATACGCAAATTCCACAGTCTATTGATGCAAAATTTCAAACTGGTATCCGCGAGGGAACTCTTGGGTTCTTAAATTTGCGTTGGCAGGATTGGAGCCAACTTGATGTTTTGCCTGTTTTAAATGGTAGTAACCCAAATCTTGCACTGGAACCTGGTTTTCAGGATGGTTACACCGTAACAGCTGGTATTGGTCAAGTTTTAACAGACAATCTGGCGGCTCGCGTCGCTTTAACTTGGGATCGTGGTACATCAACAGTTTCTGGTACGCAATCAGATACGTGGAGTCTTTCTGCTGGCCTACGTTATGATGTGAATGAAAATGTTGAATTTAATATTGGCGGCGCTGTTGGGATATTAACTAGTGGTAACTCTCGCCAACTTGCAAATAGTATCGACCCATCGAATAATAATGCATATACCTATGATAATGATATGCTTTATGCAATTTCAACAGGTGTGAAATTCAAGTTTAATTAATTCGTGGTTTTTGATCATGTTAAAAGCCTCGACATTGTTTGGGGCTTTTTTGTTTGAGTTATGATTTTTTAAGTGTAATTACCCAACCCATTAAATTATTCTCTGGAATATGCTCGCCATGTTCTTGATTGATAATCACAATCTCTTTTGATGTTTCAAGTATGTTTAATTTTTTTGTTAATGAGCCTTCGTTGTAAAAATGGTCATTGAGACCAATGATGATTGTGCCTTTTGGTTTAACCACGCGCAGTAATTCATCAACTGCTTGCGGCATGATGTGGCCAAATGAAAATACGCCTACTGCTGTTACGGCGTCATAATGATTAGACTTTGCGTCTATTGGGGGGGCATTCAAATTGCAGGAAAAGAGTCTTTTATAGATATTTAAATTATCTGCTTTGTCTAACATTCCTTCTGAGAGGTCACAGCCATCAATGTGTTGATAACCTAGCTCTTTTAAAGCAAGGCCAGATAACCCCGTGCCACAGCCTACATCAAGTATATTTAAAGCTTTGTTTTGGACTTGTGCATGAAGTGCCTCTGCGCACCTTACTGGTTGTTGATACTCACCTTTGCTTAGATCTTGATCATATACTTGAGACCAGCGGTCATACATTTCACGCGTTTCTTCTGCGCTCTTTAAAGAGTAAGCGCTTTCAAAGAAATTTTCCTTAGCCATTTCATCCTCCGTTCATTCTGATAGCCAATCAAATATGTGATAGTTTTGCAACATTTTTGAGCAGAGTTTTGATTGAGATTGCTTAGGCGTAATTTGCCCCTTTTCCGCCACAAATTAAGCTCACCCAAACCTAGCATTTTAAAAATGACACTATAAAAGAGTTTCATGAGCAAGGTTGTGATCCTTGTTCGCATAGTTTTAATTTTGAATGTTAAAAGCTCTGGCAGGAATATAATTGTAGTTGTTATTTCGCTTGGGTTGGGTTCACAAAAATACCATTGTAATACTTTTTGCCGCCGTACTATCGCCGAAAAAGCAGAGCAGACTATTATATGTAAAAGCTTCTGAGAAATTTGAAGTTATAGAGAAAAACAGGTTATGAAGCGTAATAAATATTCATCTTTGCTTATTGCGTTGACTGCTTTCACAGCAGTCAGCAGTTCGTCGTCATTTGCATTTGACGCTTCAAAAGTAATCAAAAAAGATACACCTGCTGGTCAAGTTTTCCAATTCTTCTTTAAATTTAAAGAAGATGGAAAATCAGAAGAGGCTGTTGAAGTTCTTAAATATGCAGCTGAGAATGGTAATTCTGCAGCGCAATGGAAGTTAGCTCGAATCTATCAAACAGGCGACGGTGTTCAGCAAAACTCCTTAGAGGCGTTTGCTATTTTTCAAAAGATAGCTAATCAATCATCTTATGCAATTCCTAATACGCCAAGCTGGCAATATGGTGCTGAGGCTTTTGTTGCTTTGGGTAATTACTATAAAATTGGCATTCCTAATACGGTTATTAAAGCTGACGAGTCTAAAGCTCGCGTTATGTATACAACTGCTGCAATGATTTATCGCCATCCAGATGCACAGTTTGAATTAGGACGCCTTCAAATCAATAATGACAAGGTTTACGGCCAAGCTCGTAGTGGTATTAGAAACTTAAGTCTTGCATACGAAAAAGGCCATGTAGGTGCTGAGGCCTTGCTTGGGTATTTGATCTTTGAAGGTGAGCACACAAACTTTGATCCAGTTCGTGGATTATTTATGCTTGGTAATGCAAAGCGCCGCGCATCTGCTCGTGATTTGGAATGGATTAATCAGATTTATGACGAAGCGTATTCATTGGCACGACCGGATGACCGCACGCAAGCTGTTGAGAAGCTCATCACATCCTCTAATTCGCTTCAATAAAGCTTAGCCTAGCTTTTGAAGTAACGCCTTGGCTTCTTTTATGTTGAACTTGGTTTGATTTTATCAATCTCAATAGAAGCAGTCGGGCAGGGCGTGCCTAGAAATTTCCAACTGGTATTATTTAGAACACGAGAACATTCAGCCATTTGCATACCTTTTGAGGTTTTGATGCAGGCCTTTTGTCCTTCAGGTGTTTTTGAGCCCTTATGACTACAGGTGCATTCTTCACCTGCGAATGCAGAAGAGCTAAATATTGATAATCCAATGATAAGAATATAGCGAAGCATATTCAATCATTGGCTTAAATTAGTGATTTGTCAAATTATGCAGGTGAGAGAGCGTCTCTAAACGATAAGAGTCGGTATTGTTTTTCATCCCAAAGCGCTAGTTTCACGCACTTAAAACTTTCCCATAGCGTAATGCGGCTAACTTCTTTTAGTTCAGGATAATCTCTAATAACTTCGGTAAGTCTATAGAAAGGAATATGACTGCATAGGTGATGAACATGGTGTATGCCAATGTTACCACTTAACCAGCGTAAAACGACAGGAAGGTCATAATGAGAGCTACCATGTAAGGCAGATTCGCGTCGATCCCAGTTTTCTGTGTGATCCCAATTGGTATCTTCAAATTGATGTTGTACGAAAAATAGCCAAACACCAAAAGATGCCGCTAACAGAGTTACTGGAACTTGGATTGCTAAAAATGCTTTCCAGCCCACGAACCATATCAATATAAGTGAATAAAATACGATGCCTAAGTTTGTTAGCATTGTGCTGAGCCATGGTTTCCAACCAATTTTCATCATACCTATTGGAAGACGTTGTTCTAGGAAAAATACATATGCAGGTCCAATAACAAATAAGACTATTGGGCTTCTATATATACGATATAAAATCTGGCCAAGTTTTGACTTTGATTTATATTCATCAACCGTAAGCGTTTGGATGTCTCCCATACCACGATGATCTAAGTTGCCTGAACTTGCGTGATGTATGGCGTGACTTCTTTGCCAATAGTCATAGGGGGTTATTGTTAAAATACCTAAGAAACGACCTAGCCAGCGGTTAGCTGTTGGATTGGTAAGGAATGAACCATGTCCGCAATCATGTTGAATGATAAATATACGAACTAAGAATCCAGCAGCCGGTAGTGCCAAAAGAGCAGTAAGCAAATAACTAAAACTAAGGGTTTGATACATAACCGCCCAAATAATTGCAAAAGGTACGACGCTATATAATATTTCGCGTACTGCTTTGTAATTATTTGCCGTTTTGTATTTCTCAAGGGCTTTTGCCCAGCCGCGTGCATCTAATTCAAATGCATTTTCTGACATCTTAGCTTGTGTGTTCAAAAAATTGGTCCCCGATTATTGTCTCTAATTAAATTGATTCGGTTCTGGCGCCAAACCTATTTAATGTGTTGTGTATAAGGTTCTTTAAATTCTGTGTGATGTATTGCTGTTTTTATGCTGCAATGTCTACCCATACTGGAACATGATCTGATGGTTTTTCCCAATCTCGGACGTGTTTATCTATATCTGCAGATAAAAGAAGCTTAGCTGCTTCCGGTGACATCAATAAATGATCAATTCGAATGCCGTTGTTTTTTGGCCACGCGCCTGCCTGATAGTCCCAGAATGTGTAGGTTTTATCGTTCTCGTTTGTGGAGCGGATAGCTTCTGTTAGACCAAGATTTAGCAGGCGTCTAAATGCAGTTCTACTTTCTGGCCGGTAAAGTGCATCACCTTCCCATGCTTTTTCATTATAACAATCTTCTGGCATCGGTATTACGTTATAATCACCAGCTAGGATAAATGCTTCTTCTTGCTCTAGTTTTTCTCGGGTCCATTTCTCGAGGCGCTCCATCCACTTGAGTTTATAAGGGAATTTTTCGGTATCAACAGGATTGCCATTTGGTAGGTATAGGGATGCTACTCTTATTGCGCCACCTTCGGTGCTGAATAGGCCTTCTATGAATCTTGCTTGCTCATCTGGTTCGTCATGGTTTGATAATAAAGGTAGCCCTCTATTTACTTCATCGAATGGTAGCTTTGAAAGTAGAGCAACGCCGTTAAAGCTTTTCTGCCCGTGAGTTTCAAGATTGTATCCTAATCCTTCGATCTCATCTCTTGGGAAATTTTCATCAATGGACTTTACCTCTTGAAGGCAAGCAATATCTGGGCTTTCTTGTTTTAACCATTCGATTAAATTTGGATGGCGAGCCTTGATGCCATTAATATTCCACGTTGCAATTTTCATACGATTTTATCCGTTTCGCTAACATCTGATACAACATTCATTAGCGCCATGATAGTGGATATCTTTTAATCACATAAATTGGTCTCTAAATTTATTAACCCATAATTAGTTCAAGTTTTATAGATTATTTCAAAGTCAGTTGGTGGAAATATATATGGCCTTTGGAAAACGGTTTGCTCCTAAGTCACTTTCTATAAAGAGTGCTAATAATGCGAGCAATTTAGCTGATAACTTTGAAACTTCTTCAGGCCTTCCTTGGTCAGGTGTTGACTACGCACCATGTAATTATGCGATTGCCCATTTACGTGATTTTTTGTGGTCAGCTTTATCACCAAGGAATGGAAAACCAAATCCAGAAACGTTATTTTGTGCGATTGGTTCTATTGCCGGAATGGTCAATCAAAAACATGTTTTTATCAAGTTGCGAGAATCCGGTTACATGATTGCTCCACCTGCAATAAATACAATCAATGCAAGAAATGGACTCACGTTATATACTGGCTCAGCTCTTAGTGCTGGTTTGATATCTGATTCTAAGAACAAACAAGAAGGTTTGGAGTTTTGGCCAATTGCCCTTGATGCAGCTATTGCAGCTGGTATGGACCAGGAAGGTCAACCTACCATTGATAGTATGAAAAGGCACATTGATGAGCAAGTTAATGTTAAAACTGTACAATTGCGTTCGGGAATGCATGAACAACCAAAGCTTCAGCCGCATGACCTTTTAAAGTTAGTTTGGCCTTTGGCAGAAAAGTGTTTTTCTGGCGAAACGGGTGGGGAAGGAAGTTTTGGATTTGCTGAATTGCCTTATCAAAGCGCAATTTGTGGGTACGTATTTCAGCAATATATTGAAATGTTAGACGGCCAGTTTCCTGTAGGGGGCGCGCTTACAATCGCTATGGAATCTGCTCTTTATTCGTCAAAGATTCCTATGTCATTTTTAGACTGATATTTGTTTAGACAGAGAAACTTGTTCCGCAACCGCATGACGCAACTGCATTGGGGTTATTTACTTGGAACGATTGCCCCATCAAATCATCGACAAAATCAATTTGTGAGCCACCCATATAAATTAAGGACATCTCATCGATTAAGATTTTACCATCATGGCCTTCAATTATTAAATCGTCGCCATTTTGTTCGTTCACAAGATCAAATTGATAAGAAAAACCGGAGCAACCGCCACCTTCTACTGAAACTCTGAGCGCAGTATTATCTGTATCCTTGGCAATAATAGTAGCGATTCTCTTTAACGCTGCATCTGTTGCTGTCACTGTGTTTGATGGTGTTTGTGCGTTCATCGTTGTTTTTAACCTTGAATAAGTCTCATCTTAATATGGTATCATGAAACATAAAATACAACATTACGTTATAGAGATGATGAATAAATATATTACTCGATTCGATGCATGGCAATGAAATCACTTAAAACAACATCTTACGGACGCGACGGGCTTGCACCTTATGCTTGTCATGCAAATGAAAGTAGGGGGCGACTTTATCCGGAGCCTGAAAGCCCAACCAGGACGCCTTTTCAACGTGACCGTGACCGTGTCATTCACTCAACAGCATTCAGACGTTTAAAACATAAGACGCAAGTATTCGTGCACCATGTGGGGGATCATTATAGAACACGGCTTACGCACTCTATTGAAGTTTCGCAGATAGCAAGGTCCTTAGCACGTGCTTTGCAAGTGGATGAGGATTTGGCTGAATCATTAGCTTTATCGCATGATTTTGGACACACGCCCTATGGTCATGTTGGTGAGGATATTCTTGATGAACTTATGAATAACTATGGTGGATTTGATCATAACGCCCAGTCCTTGCGTATAGTGACGATGCTTGAGCAACAATATGCAGAGTTTGATGGTTTGAATCTGAGTTGGGAAACTTTGGAAGGCTTGGTTAAGCACAATGGACCTGTAATTGGGGAAGTGCCTGATACCTTTACAGATTTTAATGAATTGTGGAATTTGGAATTAGGATCTCATGCTAGTTTAGAAGCTCAATGCGCAGCTGTTGCTGATGATATTGCTTATAACGCGCACGATCTTGATGATGGGTTGCGTGCGAAGTTGTTTAGTCTAGATGACTTGATTAATGTGCCGCTAGCTGGTGAGGCATTAGGATTAGTACGGGATAAATACCCTAATTTAGAAGATCATCGCGTACGACATGAGATTGTGCGACGCCAAATTACTGCAATGGTTGAAGATGTTATTACTAATGCCAAGGCTAATTTATCCAAGATAGCGCCTAATCATGTTTCGGATGTTCGGGGCTGCGGTAAGGCTATTGTCAGTTTTAGTGAGGATATGCAAATCAAAGAAAAGGGCATAAAGGCGTTTTTGTTTGATAAAATGTATCGTTCACCTGATGTTATGAAAATGCGCGATGGCGCTGAAGTTATCATTAGAGATTTGTTCGATGTTTACCTAAATGAAACAGGTGATATGCCAAATGGTTTGCAGCGCTTAAGTATGAAGAATAAGTCTAATGATAGGCCACGTATTATAGCAGATTTTATTGCAGGTATGACGGATAGTTATGCTATTTCCGAACATGAACGGATATTTGACGCAACACCTGATTTAGGCTAGTTCGTTTAAAGAATAGAGTAGGGTTGGTGTCAGCTCTCAATCCCAATTGAAAAGTACAAAATGAATATTTTCTCTCAGTTCGAAGATTACATTAAACAAACCCTAGAAACCATTGATCTAAATGATGATGCTTTAAAATTGTTGAATAGAGTTTCGGCTGAACCACCGCGTGATCCTTCGCATGGGGATATTTCAACGAATGCTGCAATGGTTATGGCTAAAGCAGCAGGAAAAAATCCACGCGAATTAGCGCAAGCAATTGTTGAAGGCTTAGAGAAGCTTGATGAAGTTTCTGAGGTTTCAATTGCTGGGCCAGGTTTTATCAACCTTAGGCTTTCTGATGCGTTTTGGATTGAGCATTTATCATTAATATTCAAGTCCGCGAGCAAGTATGGCTCTGGCCTCGTTTCAGATGGGGTAAAAGTAAACGTAGAATATGTATCCGCAAACCCAACTGGGCCAATGCATGTTGGTCATTGTCGCGGTGCTGTTGTGGGGGATGGTCTTGCTAATTTGCTTGGGTTTGCAGGCTATGATGTTACAAAAGAATATTACGTAAACGATGCTGGTGGCCAAATTGATGTTCTAGCTGCATCACTTAATCATCGTTATCTCGAAGCGCTTGGTGATGATGTTGGCGAAATGCCGAAAGGGTTATATCCTGGTGATTATCTTATAAAGCCTGCAAAAGCTTTGATTGAAGAGTATGGCGATAAGATAAAAGCCATGACTGATGATGAACGCTTTGCTTTGCTTAAAGAAACATCAATCACATCTATGATGGCTATGATTAAAGAAGATTTGGCTGCTTTAAACATTCATCACGATGTGTTTTTCTCTGAACGTGATTTACATGCAAAGAAAGATGGGAAATCTACCATAGATACGATGGTTCAAAAAATGCGCGACAAAGGGCATGTTTATGAAGGAACGCTTCCGCCACCTAAGGGGGAAACGCCAGAAGATTGGGAAGATCGTGAGCAAACATTATTTCGTTCAACTGCCGTTGGTGATGATGCCGATAGGGCGCTTGTGAAATCTGATGGTTCTTACACTTACTTTGCTGCGGATGTTGCTTATTTCCAGGATAAATATGATCGAGATTTTAAGCGTATGGTCTTTGTTCTGGGAGCAGACCATTCCGGCTATGCTAAGCGCTTGAAAGCCGTAGCGAAAGCAATCGCTGGTGATGAAGCTGAGCTAGATGTCATTTTTTGCCAATTAGTTAAGCTCATGCGGGATGGCGAGCCTTTCAAAATGTCCAAACGGGCAGGTGACTTTATTACTCTTCGTGAGGTTGTCGATGAGGTTGGGCGCGACGCAGTTCGTTTCATGATGTTATATCGTAAAGCAGAGGCATCCCTAGACTTTGATTTTGCAAAAGTGACTGAGCAATCAAAAGATAACCCAGTCTTTTATGTTCAATATGCACATGCACGTGTGGCGTCAGTTTTCCGTCAGGTTGGTAATGATATTCCAGATATGGATGTATCTCGTGATGCTCTTGCAAATGCTGATTTATCGCTCCTTACGGATGCAGGTGAGGTTGGTTTAATTAGAAAAACGGCTGAATTTCCGCGAATCATTGAGCAAGCTGCACGTGCAGATGAGCCTCATAGGTTGGCTTTTTACCTTTATGAGTTAGCTTCTGAGCTACATTCTCATTGGTCTAGAGGCAAAGAATCGCCAGAATTACGGTTTATTAACCCTAAAAATGCACAATTGACATTGTCGAGGCTCGTATTATTGCGCAGTATTGCCACAGTTATTGCTTCTGGGCTTGCCATTATTGGTGTTTCTGCCCCTGAAGAAATGCGCTGAAATCAATGCCCCGACAAGTTTAGCCACATTTATGTGGCTGAAAGTGTGAAAGAGTAGATAGGTTTATGCGTTATGAGTGAACAATATAATCAAGAAGTAGGTTCTCAAGGTCAAGAGATCGATGATGATCCTCTAGCAGAATTGGCACGTATTGTTGCTGGTGAACCAGAATTAAATCCCAGCCCACAAACACATCCTATCGAAGAACAGATGATACCTGATGCTTCAATGGAAGCCGCGCTCGAAGAGCAATTGATGCAAGAGTTTTCTGTGGAAGATAGTCTTGCCGGTCAAGTTGAAACGCCTGCATTTGTTGATGATATCAATGCTTCAATTGAAGAAATTACAAATACAGAATTACCGCACGAAGAAGTTCAGGCAGAACAGCTTTCTCCGGAACCAATAGTCCAAGAGTCTGTTCAAACTGAAATTCCACAGCCTGCTGCTGATCCTGAGATTGGATTTCAAGATGGTTTAATTGATGCCTTAGAATTAGAAATTGGTGGTGCGCAAGAACCAGTTGCCGAAGTGCAGAATGCATTTACAGAAAGTGCTCCAAATGCAGTTGAACCAGATATTGCTGCTCAAGAAGCAGCTTTAAACGTTGAACTTAGTGCTGCGAATATGCAGGAGACACTTGAACAAGAACTTGCAAGTCAATTTGAGCCTGTTGCACCGATACAAGAAGAGCCTGTTAATATTGTTTCAGAGCCAATTATTGATCAACCTATCGCATCGATTGAAGATGATCTTGGTAATGCTTTTGCAAATGAGTTTGAACAAATTGCTGCAAATCAACCTGAGCCTATTGAAGAACCATTTATTGCTCTGGTCAGCGAGCCAGTATTAAGTCAACCGCAGGTAAGCGATCCCACTCCAGTTGCTGTTGGTGGCGACGCAGAGTTGGAAATGGACTTTGAGGCAGCTTTTACGCAGGAACTTGAGAGTGTTAGTACGCCAGAAACTGAAGGGTGGTCTCAAACAGAAACAGCAGAAGCAAATGCTGCTTTTACTGCCGCCGTTAGTCCTCAACCAATTTCACCTCAACAAGAAAGTGTTGAGGCTAATCTAGACCAGATGGAGCTTGACCCAGGTCATGTTGGTTCTGTTGATGATATCTCATCTGTAGACGCAGGTGTTGTTGTTGCTAATGATAATGGCGGCGGCAAGAAATACGCTGTTGCTGCATTAGTAATTGCTCTTTTTGCTGGTGTTATTGCTGCTGGATATGGATTTTTAGGTGGCGAAAACTCAACGGTTGCTTCTGCTACGCCAGAAATCATTAAAGCGGATGTTGCTCCTGTTAAAGTTAAACCAAAAGATCCGGGCGGACTTGTTCCTGAAAATCAGGATAATGCTTCTTATGGTGATTTAGGTGGCGAGAATTCCGCACAAGTTTCTCAAGAGACTCTCAATTCACAAACTGAAGAACCGCTTATTTTAAATACAGGTAATTCTGAGGCTAATAAATCCGATGATCGTTTGGCATCTTCGGAAGATGTTGGTGCAACACCAAATGCAAATGCATCTTCAATTTTGCCAAAGGTTGTTCAAACAGTTGCGGTAAAGCCTGATGGTACAATTATTACAAAACCTGCAGCACCTAAAGTAGCAGCACCTAAACCATTAGAAACTGCTCTTAATGCAGTTACAATTGGCGATGCTGCAAATGTTGAAGTTAAGCCTGTAACAACTCAGATTATTGCAAAGCCAGAGGCAATTGATGGTGCAAAAACTACAGGTGATATTAAAATACCTTCAGCAAGCCCAGTTCCTAAACCTATCGTAAAAGCAAAACCTAAACCCGTTAAAGTTGCAGCTGCGCCAAAACCAAAGAAGGTTGCTCCAGCTCCTGTTCGCAAGAGTGAGTGGGTTGTTCAGGTTTCATCTCAACGCTCACCTGAGGCCGCACAATCTTCATTCTCAAGCATGAGAAATAAGTATTCTGCGCTACAAGGTCGTGCAATGGCTATTCAGCGCGCGAATTTAAATGGCAAAACATATTATAGAGTACGTGTGCAGACTGCTTCTAAGTCAGATGCTAATCAACTTTGTTCTAGCTTGGCTTCTGCAGGTGGTAGTTGCTTCGTAACGCGCTAAAATATTTTATAAAACTTATATAAAAGGCTAAGTATTTTTACTTGGCCTTTTTTGTTTGGAAGTTCGACTCTTCCTGATAGATTTTATGTATGGGAATCACTTCTGCAATATTTGGCTGTTCAGGCCTTTCACTTACTCAAGAAGAGCGCGACTTCTACAATGAAGTTCAACCTTGGGGGTTTATTTTATTTGGACGTAATGTCGATACGCCAGAGCAAGTGGCAACACTTGTTGCTGATTTAAAATCGTGTGTCTCTCATAACGATGTTCCAATCTTAATTGATCAAGAAGGTGGGCGTGTCAGAAGATTGCGCCCGCCACATTGGGAAGCCTATCCTGCGGGTGAGGTTTTTGGACAACATTATAAGCATGATAAAATTCGTGGTTTACGCTTTGCGTGGTTGCAATCTCGCTTGATGGCAGCTGATTTACGCAAACTTGGCGTCAATGTTGATTGCTTGCCTGTACTAGATGTACCAATTAGCGGAAGTCATGATGTTATTGGTGATCGAGCTTATGGAGATGAACCTGTTATTGTAAGCAATATCGGGCAGGCTGCTTGCGAAGGACTGTTATGTGGCGGCGTACTTCCAGTGATTAAGCACATTCCGGGTCATGGCAGAGCTGGTGTTGATAGTCATAAAGACTTACCCCTTGTGACGGCATCAATTCAGGAGTTAGAAAAATCGGACTTCGAGCCATTTAAACGCTTGAACAATATGCCTTTGGCGATGACTGCTCATGTTGTCTATACAGATATAGATCCTGACAACCCAGCAACGACTTCAACTAAAGTTATCAAAGATGTAATTCGTGATTATATTGGGTTTGATGGTCTTTTGATGTGCGATGATCTTTCTATGCACGCTCTAAAAGGAACTTTTGAGGAAAGAACAGCTGCTTCATTTGAAGCTGGCTGCGATGTTGTTCTTCATTGTAACGGTGATTTAGCTGAAATGAGACCAATTGCGGCCTCTAGCCCTCAGTTATCTGGGGATGCTTTAAGGCGAGCCATACAAGCAACGGACTTATTTGCTAATATAGAACCTTGTGATGAAGCGAGCTTACGGGAAGAATTCCGTTCTCTTTGTGATGATGAAACATATGGCAAAGACCCCACAGAAGCGGGGCGCTGAAGAAGAAGAGAGACAATGACGTCAGGCAATGAACAAGACTTAGTTTCAATCGCCGAGGGAGTGAATGCTTCTGACGTTTGGGATAACTCTGAAAAAGAAGTTGTTTCTACTGACCCGCAACTGACGGTTGATGTTGAAGGCTTTGAAGGTCCGCTTGATTTACTTCTTGAACTTAGCCGCCGCCAGAAGGTTGATTTATCAAAAATTTCTATTCTTGCACTTGCAGAGCAATACTTAGAGTTTGTTGAAGAAGTCCGCAAACTTCGCATTGAGCTTGCCGCTGATTATCTTGTTATGGCAGCCTGGCTAGCATTCTTAAAATCTAAGTTACTGCTACCTGTTGAAGAAAATGCTGATGATGAGATGTCGGGTGAAGAAATGGCTGCTCATCTTGCATTTCGTTTGAAGCGCCTTGAGGCAATGCGAGAGGCTGGGAAACGACTGGTAAATCGTAACCGTTTAGGGCGTGATTTCTTTGTCCGTGGTATTCCCGAACCTATTCAAATTGACAAGAAAAAAGATTTTACTGCAACGCTTTATGATTTGTTGTCTGCTTATGCTTCACAACGGCAGCGTCAGAGTGTTTCTCATGTTACTATTTCTAAACGTGAGGTTTGGTCTTTGTCAGATGCGCGTGAAATTCTTACACGCATGGTCGGTGAACTTGCTGATTGGACACCATTAGACGCGTTTTTAATTCCGTATATTCCAACACCAGAGCTTCGCAACAGTGCAACTGCAAGCTCATTTGCCGCTAGTTTGGAGCTTGTACGTGAAGGTAAATTGAAAATTAGACAAGAAAAAGCTTTTGCACCGCTTTATCTTAAAAGAGGTGATAAACCTTCAGTGACACGCGAAGTAGGGAGTTTATAATCATGTCGCAAACTAATGAAGCACAAATTTTGGCATTTGGTTCTTCACGAGCTGGGGGGCAAGAACACGCTGACATGCGTGAGCACCTTCGCATGGTTGAGGCAATTGTTTTTGCTTCTAGTGAACCTGTTTCTGAAAAAGGTCTTTCTGAACGCTTGCCAGAAGGGGTTGTACTCGAGCCTTTGATGCGGGAGTTGCAGCAAGCTTATTCTGGGCGTGGTATTAATTTAGTTAAGGTTGGAGATAATTGGGCTTTCCGTACAGCGGATGATCTTGGTTTTCTTCTACAAAAAGAAACAACAGAAACGCGTAAATTATCACGTGCAGCGTTAGAAGTTTTAGCGATTATTGCTTATCACCAGCCTGTAACACGCGCAGAAATTGAAGAAATTAGAGGTGTTGCAACATCAAAAGGTACATTAGATGTGCTACTTGAAACTGAATGGGTTCGTATGCGTGGTCGCCGTAAGACACCGGGTCGACCTGTAACTTATGGAACGACTGACGGATTTTTAGATCAGTTTTCATTAGAGGAATTAAAAGACTTACCAGGGTTAGAAGAACTTAAAGGTGCAGGGTTGCTGCGCTCGCAAATTCCTGCAAGTTTTGTTGTCCCTGAACCTTATGATGGTGATGAATTGACTGATGATGAAGATCCTTTGTTGGCAGATGATTTAGAAGAACTTGGTCTTTTACCTCCAACAGGCGGTGATGAACTATAGCAATTAATGCAAGTGATGTTTATACCGCTGCTTGTGAGCAATTGAGTAATATCTGTCATGAACGAAAACGTTCAAAAAATAATGTTATTATTGAGAGGCGTTCTGTAGAGCGCGATAATCAATGGGGTAAACGCAATTCCACTGGTGTTGTTATTGCCTCTAGCATGTCATTTGAGAATATCTCTTATGGTACTGATGAGAAGATTATACTTGATGATATATCATTAAATGTTGAGCCAGGCGAAGTTCTTTGCCTGCTCGGACCGTCGGGTTCTGGAAAAACAACCTTGCTTCGCATTGCTGCTGGTTTAATTGATGATGCAACTGGCTCTGTTAAAATTGATGGGCGTGCCGTTGCGGATGAAAAGACTTTTATCCCTCCTGACAAGCGCGGCGTCGGGCTGGTTTTTCAAGACTATGCATTATTTCCACATCTAACTATTTTACAAAATGTTGAGTTTGGTCTTACAGCCCTGAGTAGAGGGGAAGCTAAAACTCAGGCTTTAAGCGTTTTATCACGTGTCGGTCTTGAAGACAGAGCATCACAATATCCGCATGTTTTATCAGGTGGGGAGCAACAACGTGTTGCACTTGCAAGAGCTCTTGCACCGCGGCCTGGTATCTTATTGATGGATGAACCTTTTTCAGGACTTGATTCAAGGCTACGTGATAGTATTCGTGAACAAACAATTGAACTTCTTAGAGAAACTCGTTCAACCGCTATAATCGTTACGCATGATGCGGAAGAAGCTTTGCGTGTTGGCGATCATGTTGCGTTGATACAAGATGGTAAGCTAGTTCAATATGGTGAAGCGAAAGATCTTTACTACCGCCCTAAAAATTTATTTGCGGCAGGGTTTTTCTCTGAAATTAATGTCATTCCTTCAACAACATCAAATGGCACCGCTAAAACTGTTTTTGGTAACTGTGACTGTGATAGTTCCTTACCAACGGTATGCTGCGTTGCTATAAGATTGACAGATATTAATGTTAAACCTTATGAAAATGGCGTTCAAGGACAGGTTGGTCGGATTGCTGTTAGACGGTTTATTGGTACATCAGAATTACTCGAGATCAATGTCGAAAACTTAGATGAGCCGCTTTCTGTGCGTATTAAAGCTGGTGAATTACCTGATGATGCTGCGCTTGTCTTGCTGAGTGTAGATCTTGAATTGATGATGGTTTTTCCAGCGCCATAGAGTTTTTTTGCGAAATCGTGAAGATTTCATCACTTTCTACTGGTAACCATAACAACGTTAGCCTATTTACTAACGTAAGGATTGCTTGCGAATAGTCCGTGATACGGGTTATGGTGCGGCTAAATTAGATAATGGTTTATGATTTCTATCATAACTATTGCAGACGGGAGCTGTAAAAAATGAATATTGGTGTTTGGCAGATTGTAATTATTGCCGTTGTAGTTGTTCTACTTTTTGGACGTGGAAAGATTTCCGACCTTATGGGTGATGTAGCTAAAGGTATTACATCGTTCAAAAAAGGTTTGAATGAAAAAGACGATGATGATGGTGGTACAATTGAAGCAAAAGCTTCTGAGGTTGCTAATAAAGTGAAAGATGAGACTAAAACTAGCTGAATAGCTGTTTTATTTCATTTCTTGCCTGCGAAATATCGTGGGCTTTTTGAATTCTTCATGCGCGGAAAATAAGTTTTGTTTAGCAATTTTGCTTGGTCAGAGATGTTGGTTATCGCTTGTGTAGCGATTATTGTGGTGGGTCCTAAGGAGCTGCCCGGTATGTTGCGCACTATCGGTAAATCTATTGGTAAAATTAAACGTATGGCTGGTGATTTTCAACGCCAGGTCGATGATGCCATTAAAGAAGCTGATCTGGATGGTATTAAAGATATTGCTTCCAACAAGACATTTGCACCTTTAGATGATGCAAAGAAATCCATGGAAGAATTTACAAAAACCATGCAAGATCCACTTGAGGCTCATAAGGCAGTTGTTAATGAAGAATTAGAAGCGCCTGCGCAAGTTGCCAAGTCTGCTGCTAAAAAAGCTCCAACAAAAAAGACTGCAACTAAGAAGCCTGCCGCAAAAAAGCCTATAGTAAAGAAGGCTGCACCTAAAAATCCTACTGCAAAGACCGCAGATGCTAAGGTAGCGGCACCTAAGAAGGTTGTGACAAAAACTGCTGCTGCAAAAAAGCCTGCTCCTAAGCGTGTAGCAGCCAAGAAACCTGCAACGGTTAAGAGTGCATCATGATTGCTAATGAAGATTTAGAAGATACCAGTGCGCCACTGATGGAGCATTTAATTGAGCTTCGCCAACGCTTGATGTATTCAATTATTGCAATTGCTATATTCTTTCTAATTTGTTTCTACTTTGCGACCGAGTTGTTTAATTTACTTGTTATCCCATATCAGTGGGGCGCTGGTACGACAGAAGTGAAGTTCATTTATACAGCACTTCAAGAAAAGTTCTTTGTTGATATTAAGATTGCATTCTTTGGAGCGATGTTTATTGCGTTTCCAGTAATTGCAACTCAAATTTATAAGTTTGTAGCGCCTGGGTTTATATAACAATGAGAAGGGGGCTTTTCTGCCATTCCTTGTTGCTACGCCTATTTTATTCCTTACTGGCGCATGTCTTGTATATTTTCTCATTATGCCGCTTGCGACCCAATTCTTCTTATCTTTAGAACAAACTGGCGGTGATGGTACTGCAGAAATCCAAAACTTACAGGCCGTTGGTAGTTATTTAAGCCTTATTATGACTTTGATTTTTGCATTTGGCTTTGTTTTTCAGCTTCCGGTAGCTATTACATTGCTTGCAAAAGCCGGATTAGTTTCCGCTGATACGCTTTCTGAAAAGCGCAAATATGCTATTTTACTTGCGTTTGTTGCTGCTGCTGTGTTGACGCCACCTGATCCTGTTAGTCAGTTGGGTCTGGCTTTGCCGACCATTCTTCTTTATGAAATTTCGATTATTGCTGCTCGCCGTATAGAAAAAAAACGTAAAGAGCGTGAAGACGCAGAAGAATCAGATAGTACTGACGTAATATCGTCTTAAACTCTCAGTTTTAAGTGTTTTCGTATTTAATTTACCTATTATCTTGGTGTAACTATGTTTGATATCAAATGGATAAAAGAAAATCCTAATGTTTTTGATGAAGGTATGCGCTTGCGTGGTAACGCCACGACCGCTATTGACCTTTTAAAGTTAGATGATGCTCGTAAGGACCATATAGCAAAGCTTCAAGAAGCACAGACCCGCAGAAATGCGGCTTCTAAGCAGATTGGTGCGGCCATGGGAAAGGGCGATAAAGATTTGGCAGAAAAGTTAAAGTCTGAAGTCGCTGAGATTAAACAGTTTATCCAATCGGGCGAAGAAGAGCGTCGTATAGCTAACGAAGTAATGGAAGTCATGTCTGCCATTCCTAATGTTCCTTTGGATGGTGTTCCAGAAGGTTCTGATGAAGCTGATAACGCACTTTATCGTGTTCATGGCGAAAAGCCTGAACTTAGTTTTTCTCCTAAAGAACACTTTGATCTTACAGTTTCTGAAGAGCAAATGGATTTTGAAGCTGCAGCAGGCCTTTCTGGCAGCCGGTTTGTGGTGCTAAAACGAGGTATTGCTCGTTTAGAACGTGCTTTGGGGCAGTTTATGCTTGATATGCACACTCTTGAGCATGGTTATAGTGAAACTTCACCGCCATTACTGGTGCGCGATGAAGCTTTGTTTGGAACTGGGCAATTACCTAAGTTTTCTGAAGACTTATTTAAAACAACTGATGGTCGCTGGTTAATACCTACTGCGGAAGTCCCGCTTACCAATTTAGTTCGTGAGCAAATTTTAGACGACAAGCAATTGCCAGTTCGATTTACTGCTCTGACACCTTGTTTCCGTTCAGAGGCAGGATCTGCTGGTCGTGATACACGTGGTATGTTGCGTCAGCATCAGTTTTCTAAGTGTGAGCTTGTGTCTGTTGTGAAGCCCGAAAACTCAGAAGCTGAGCTTGAGCGCATGTTGGATTGTGCTGAGAATGTGCTTAAGAAACTTGGCCTTCATTTCCGTACAATGACACTGTGTACAGGTGATATGGGCTTTTCTGCTCGCAAGACCTATGACATTGAAGTTTGGCTACCTGGTCAAGATGCTTATCGCGAGATTTCCAGTTGTTCTATGTGCGGTGACTTCCAAGCACGTCGTATGTCTGCACGTTATAGACTAGAAGATGGCAAGACGATTGCACATGTTCATACGCTTAATGGTTCTGGGGTTGCAACGGGTAGAGCGCTTATTGCCGTTCTTGAGAACTATCAAAACGAAGATGGCTCTGTAACTGTTCCTGACTGTCTTGTGCCTTATATGGGCGGTGTTACAAAAATTGAGAAGGCTTAACTCTTGAGAATTCTTCTAACGAATGATGACGGTATTAATGCACCGGGCTTAGTTTCTCTTGAAAAGATTGCAAGGCAGTTTACTGATGATGTCTGGATTGTAGCGCCTGAAACAGACCAATCAGGCGTCGCGCATTCCCTGACATTAAGTTATCCAATGCGCGTTCGAAAAGTTTCTGACAAGCATTTTGCCGTAAATGGAACGCCAACTGATTGTGCTATCATGGGTGTTCGGGAATTGATGGATGCGCCACCTGACCTTATTTTGTCGGGCGTTAATTCTGGTCAAAATATTGCTGATGACGTCACGTATTCAGGTACGGTAGCAGGTGCGATTGAAGGTACAGCACTTGGTGTTAAATCAATAGCCTTGTCGCAAGCCTATGATTTTGCCGAAGGAGTGCGTCACGTTAAATGGGAAACGGTTGAAGCACATGCAGCTGGTGTGATTTCAACATTGATTGAACAAGAATTTCCTGCAAAAACGCTGCTTAATGTAAATTTCCCCAACTGTATGCCTGATGAAGTTGAGGGTGTTAGTGTCACTAACCAAGGCACATTTACGCATGGTCTTTTTATGGAGAAACGCCATGATGGCAGAGGTTTTCCGTACTATTGGCTGAAGTTTGGCCGCGACGTTCCTGAGCAACGTGATGGCACCGATATTATGTGCTTGCGTCAAAACCGTATTTCAGTAACGCCATTGAAACTTGATTTAACAGATGATGCGTTTATGAAAGCATTGAGCGATAAGTTTTGATTCTGGTTCTTAACGAGGGTGCCCATGGATAATGATAATCGTGAAGCGCTTGCAGAGTTTCTTCTGCGCCTTCGGTCTAATGGTATCATGGATCACCGTCTTTTAACTGCTTTTGAAGATGTTCCTCGTAGAAATTTTGTCCCAGTTATTCATGTTACAGAAGCTTATGCACGTGGCCAAATGCCTATTGAGTGTGGGCAATCCATGACGGCTGTTAGTATGGTGGCAAAAGTTCTTTCCGCTTTACAGGTTGAATCGACACACCGCATTTTAGAATTGGGAACGGGCACGGGTTATCAAGCCGCATTATTAGGTAGGCTTGCGACGAAAGTTGTTTCTGTTGAAAGATTTCGTACGCTCCACGATAAAGCTAAAGACCGCCTTGCTCAACTTCGGGTTGAAAAATATTTTGTTAAATTGATTGATGGTTCACTGGCATCTGCTGAGCTTGGTGTTAGTGACCGAATTATTTCTAATTTTGCATTCCCCGAAATTCCAAAGTCATTTCTTGAAAATTTAGCGCCAAATGGTGTTATGGTCGTTCCAATAGGGCAACCTGATGAATTGCAAATAATGAAACGGCTTACAAAAGTCGGGTCTAGATTTAATTCAGAAGATTTATTTCCTATTAGAACGCAGCCCTACATATCGGGTGTTTCTAAGGCTATTTAAAATATCTGCCGCAACGTTTTTTACACTTTTTATGTTTCTCTTAACCGATCAGTAACATTAACAAGCTTTAATCAATTCAGTAATGAGTAAGTGTTTAGAGTAATTTATTATGCGTTTTTGTATGTCGAGTAATCGCGTTGCGATGGTTTCAAGGGTATCTACAATTGCACTCCTGGGGGGGCTGGTTACCGGCTGTAGTTCTGGCTTCCAACGATTTGATACCTCTCTTTATGATTCTGCTACCCCTCAACAACCTGCTCAAGTAAGCAATCCTTATCCTGGTAATGTTGATGGTCGTACTACGGCTAGTGCGCAAACTCGTTTTGCACCAGTAGCTGATGTAGCGCCTCGTGCTGTGCCACAAGGTGTTTATCATAACCCTGAGCCAACTCGTGTTGCTCCTCAGTCTTCAGCTGTTTATGCACCGCAAGCGTATGAGCCATATAAAATGCCGCAAACACAGAGTTATACGCCTCAAGTTGCGCGTCAGCCATTGTCACAAGTTAGTAGCTTTAGTCAGTCGAGCTTACCTAAGCCTGCATATGTTGCTCCAAAAATTTCAAAGCCTGCTGTTGTTAAAAAAGTAGCTGCTTATGTGCCGCCTAAGCCAGAGGTTGTATCAAGGTCGGTCTATATTCCTGAGGTGAGTACAGATTCGTTGAAAACGGCTGCTGTAGCTCAGCCTATAGCTGTTGCAGCTGCACCTTTGACCACTAAAGACGGTTGGAGTTCTGCAGGTGGCACAACTATTAAAGTTGGTCAGACTGAAACTTTATATAATATTTCAAAACGATATGGTGTTCCTGTTTCTGCAATTCGTAGCGTAAATGGTATGAGTCCATCAGCAAGTCTTCGTGCTGGTCAGAATATTACCATCCCAAATTATGTATTTACAAAAACATCTTCTGTATCTGCGCCTGATAGCGATCCTACTACCCGTGCGGCACGAGCAAGTACTGGTTATTTCGGTGAGGCAAGTCCTGCGGATGCTGCTGTACCGACCAGACGTCCTGCACATTATGCAGCTGTTTCAGCTAGCGGAAACATAGATGATAGTAAAAAACAGCGTTATACACCAAAGACGCTTGTTTCTCCGCCTGTAAAACAAACTACACCTGATTATTCAGTGGTGACTGGTTCGATAAAATCAACATCTACAGGTGTTTATAAAGTTCAATCTGGTGATAGTCTTTCTCGTATCGCAAGTAAAAACGGCACAACAGTTGCCGCACTTCAAGCTGCTAATAATATCAGTGGTACGAGTATACGAATTGGGCAGAACCTTCAAATTCCAATGGGTGTTGATTCTGTAACAACTGCATCGGTTAAAAAAGAAGTTTTACCTGCAAATGTTGATCCAATTGTAACGGGTTCTGTGAAGTCAGCTTCAATAGATAATAATACACCCGCACCTGCACGCACTGGAATTTCAGACTTCCGCTGGCCAGTAAAGGGTAGGGTTGTTTCTACTTTTGGCGAGAGTGGTACAAATGGCTCTAATGAAGGGATTGATATCTCAGTTCCTGAAGGTACCGCTGTTCACGCCGCAGAAAATGGTGTTGTCATTTATGTTGGCGATGAAATTTCATCTTATGGAAAATTAATTTTGGTTCGCCATGCGGATGATTGGGTTTCTGCTTATGCACATAATCGCAATTACGAAGTTAAAAAAGGTGATAATGTTCGCCGTGGGCAAATCATTGCACGTTCGGGAAGAACGGGTAATGCAGGCAGACCAAAACTTCATTTTGAACTTCGCAAGAACTCAACGCCAGTTAATCCTAAAAAATATTTAGCTGGCTAAATTATTCAAACAATATTCCCGGTTTCCCTATCGGGTTACAAAAGGCACCGCTTAAGTTTACTTAGGCGGTGTTTTTCTTATTTCGCCCTGCTAAATCTTGAACAAATTGCCAAGCAACACGTCCAGATCTGCTTCCTCTGGTAGTAGACCATTCAAGTGCCTGTGCTCTCACCTCATCTTTGTTAAGTTTAAGATTTGAGGCTTCAACATATCCAAAGACCATCTCTAGGTAATCATCTTGCGTACACTTATGAAAACCAAGCCATAACCCAAAGCGATCAGATAAAGACACTTTTTCTTCAACGGCTTCTGATGGATTAATAGCTGTTGAACGTTCATTTTCCATCATGTCTCGTGGTAATAAATGACGCCTATTTGAAGTTGCGTAAAAAATAACGTTGTCAGGCCTTCCTTCAACACCGCCATCTAGAGCTGCCTTTAAGGACTTGTAAGATGTATCATCATTATCAAACGATAAGTCGTCACAAAATAAAATAGCTTTGCAATCTGCATCGCGAAGAATGCGGAGCAATGCCGGGAGGGTATTTATATCTTCGCGGTGTATTTCAATTAGTTTGAGATTGCTTTTTGGGATGTTTTTTAAAACATGAGCATGCGCGGCTTTTACAAGCGATGATTTACCCATACCGCGTGCGCCCCATAATAATGCATTATTGGCAGCATATGAATTTGCAAATCGTTCGGTATTGTCAATTAAGATATCACGGACATTATCGACGCCTTTGAGCAATTCTAGTTTGACTCGATTTACATTTTGCACAGGTTGCAACCAATTATTTTCTGAATGCCAAACGAAAGCCGTTACTGCATCAAGGTCATTGTCTTGTGAGCTTATACCAAAGTGTTGTTCTAGGACTTGTGTTAGTCGATCAAGCTTTTGATTTAAGTGCGTAACTGCATCATCAGACATGCTGCATATCCTTTATAGTTTAGTCTTTGCTTTAGCACTGCAGAAACAACATATAAACCCTAAGATAAAGCTTGTTCAATGTGTTTGCATTTATCGTGGCTAAAGGTATAGTCCGCGAAAGTTCGGGGACACTCATTTAGATTCTTGAAAAGTGATGCAGCTGTACATAAATGCAGTTAAACTTGATTTTCAAAACTATGGTCTCAGAAGAAGTTTAATTGTTTTAGGAGTAAGGCCCACATGTTTGTGACCCCTGCATATGCTCAAGACGCTGCCGCTGGTAGTGCTGGTGGATTTTTGATTCAAATCGTACCATTCATTCTTATATTTGTTATTTTCTATTTTTTGCTTATCCGTCCTCAAAGACAACAAGCAATGAAGCGTGAAGAAGTGCTAGGTGCTATCCGCAGAAATGACGTTGTTGTGACTGGTGGTGGTCTTGTTGGTAAGGTAACGAAAGTTATTGATGATAACGAAGTCGAAGTCGAGATTGCCAAAGACACAAAAGTTCGTGTTGTACGTGCTCTAATCGCTGAAGTTCGTGTAAAGAGCGACGCACCCGCAAAGTAATTTCGAGCCGTCAAACGGTTCACTATTAAGAAGGCAAGTTCTATGCTCTATTTTTCCAAATGGAAAATTATCGCTATTCTAATGACAATTTTGGCAGGGCTTTTATTTGCTTCGCCCAATTTCTTTAGTGATGAATCTTTAGAATCTTTTCCTTCTTGGTATCCACAAGAGAAAATGATGCTCGGTCTTGATCTTCAAGGCGGAGCGCACTTGCTTATGCAGGTAAATGAAAAAGAACTCATTGAAGAGCGTCTTGATACACTTCGAGATGATGTCCGTGGCAAATTGCGTGAAACTGGTATTCGTGGTCGCGCAACCATACGCGGTGATAAAACGGTTCTACTTCGTTTGAATGATGAAACTCAAACGGATCAATTTCGCCAATCAATGCGCGAATTACTTTTGCCAACACAAGGTGGTGTTTTAGACGGTATAGGCATTGTTGAAGTACAAGAAACTAACCCAACGGCTGGCGAACTTCTTTACACACTTACGGACCAAGGAATTGAAAGTAGAATTAAAAATTCTATTACTCAATCAATTGATGTTGTTCTTCGCCGTATTAATGAATTTGGGACATCTGAACCAATTGTTCAACGTGAAGGCATCAACCGTATTCTTGTTCAATACCCTGGACTTGAGTCTAATGAAATTCCGCGTTTGAAAGAACTTATTAACGCTGAAGCTAAACTTAGCTTTCATTCTGTTAATACAGAGATTGATCCAAATGAACTTCTAAACTCTGGAAGGAATATACCAAGCGGATTTCAAATTTTATTTGAGGGTGTTGAGCCGGCAATTCCGTATCTCGTAAGTAAACGTGCAATTTTACGAGGCGAGGACCTTGCAGATGCTCAACTTGGATTTGATCCAAGAAACAATGAGCCATTGGTGGTGTTTAGATTTAATGGGCAAGGCGCTCGTATGTTTGGTGAGTTTACGAGCCAGAATGTAGGTCGCCCTTTTGCTGTTGTTCTGGACCAAACTGTTCTATCTGCTCCCGTGATAAATGAACCAATACTTGGTGGTTCTGGCCAAATTTCTGGTAATTTTACTGCTCAATCTGCCAATGATCTCGCGGTGCTTTTGAGTGCTGGTGCACTTCCAGCTAGCTTTAGTTTTGTAGAAGAGCGTACTGTTGGTCCAGGATTGGGTGCGGATTCTATTGCGGCTGGTTTTAATGCTTCTATTATTGGTGCTATCCTTGTTCTTATCTTTATGGTTGTTGCATATGGTTTCTTAGGAATAATTGCAAACCTCGCCTTGATTGCAAATATTGGTTTGTTGGTTGCCTTGCTTTCCGTTTTGGGTGCTACACTCACGCTTCCTGGTATAGCAGGCATCGTCTTGACTATGGGTATGGCGGTTGATGCGAACGTTCTGATTTATGAACGCATCCGGGAAGAACGACGAAATGGTCGTAATCTTATTCAATCCTTTGATGCTGGTTTTCGCTCAGCTTTTACAACTATTTTGGATGCGAACATTACTACAATGATTGCTGCAATCATTTTGTTCTATCTAGGCTCTGGGCCTGTTCGTGGTTTTGCGGTTACCCTCGCAATTGGTATTGTCACCACTGTTTTCACAGCCTACACATTCACAAGACTACTGGTTGCACTTTGGGTTCGCTACAAACGTCCAACTGAACTGCCAAAGCGCTTATTCGGGATAATTCCTGAAAGTACAAATATCAAATTTATGAAAGATAGGAAGTTTGCTTTCCCATTCAGTATCATTGGTGTTCTTGCTTCTATTTTATTGTTCTTTATCGTCAGCCTTAACTACGGTATTGATTTTAAGGGCGGTACATTGTTTGAGGTTCGCGCTAAGGCTGAAGCAGCAATAGAAGAGCCAATTTCTGACATTCGTGGAAAACTTGTTGAGCTAAGCTTAGGTGAGGTTCAGGTGCAAGAGTTTGGCGAATCTGAAGACATTCTTATTCGTGTTGAAAGCCAGGATTCTGGAGATAATGCTGAACAAAGTACCGAAGCACTTGTTCGTATTGTTCTAGAAGAAGCTTATGATTTCCGACGTATAGAAGTTGTTGGACCTACTGTGTCAAACGAGTTACGTATTGCTGGTATATTATCTGTGGTTGCAGCACTACTTGCTATTATGGTTTATATCTGGATCCGTTTTGAGTGGCAGTTTGCGCTTGGTGCTGTATTTGCTACATTACACGATGTTCTCTTTACCATCGGTATCTTCTCAATTCTTCAACTTGAATTTACGCTCGCAACTATTGCCGCGCTCCTCACAATTGTGGGTTATTCACTTAACGATACGGTTGTTGTTTATGATCGTATTCGTGAAAATTTGCGCAAGTATAAGAAGAAGCCAGTTGCTGATTTGATTGATATGTCGATTAACCAGATGTTGTCTCGAACGATCCTGACATCTTTTACTACGTTACTTGCTTTGTTCTCGCTTTACTTCTTAGGAGGGGCAGTTCTCGAATCCTTCACATTTGCAATGATGTTTGGTGTCTTTATTGGTACGTATTCATCAATATTTGTGGCAGCACCTTTACTCATTCTCTTCAAGCTTCGTCCAGGCCAAGTGGCTGGTGGGCAAGATGAGAAAGACAAGATTGCTGCTGAGAAAAAAGCAACAGAAAATACTATGCCGATTGATTTTGGGTAAGCGGTACATCGATGCGTGGACAAATTGGCATTGAAATAAGAGAGGCGCATTTTCCAGGACGTGCGCCAATCGACGCTTATGGAAATGGTGGCTTTCGCTTTGCTGATATGTTTCATAAGGGCAGTTTGCTATGTTTGCCTTCTGGTATTTACGGTTGGGACGTTGCAACATCTGATGACTTAACTGCATCTAATTTTGAGAGATTGTTTAGTGAAGCCAGTGAAATTGAAATTCTCCTTGTTGGCTCCGGTGTTGATCTAATTCTACTTAAGGCGGATCTTCGAACTAAGCTTAGAGCTGTGAATATTTCAGCGGACCCTATGGCTACAGGTGCTGCTGTTCGTACCTATAATGTTTTGATTGCTGAGGGTAGAGCAGTCGCTGCTGCTTTTTTAGCTGTCTGATGTCTGATGTCCAAAGTTATATTCAAGATCAGTTAAAGTCACTCGATCCTGAGCGTTATTTAACATGTTTATATCTTCCTGAAGCGATACGGCACGTTGCTATGACGCTTTATGCTTTTGATGTAGAAATTTCTCGGATCCATGAACTTGTTTCTGAACCTATACCGGGTGAAATTCGTATTCAATGGTGGCGTGATCTCATAAAATCAAATGGAAATACGGGCAGTGGGCCTCTGGCTGAGGCTTTGCTTGCCGTAATTAATAAATATGAGCTGCCACGTGAGGTCTTTGATAATTATTTAGAAGCTAAAATTTTTGACCTTTATCAAGACCCGATGCCGGATTTAGGGACTTATGAAGGTTACTTAGGTGAGACGGTTTCTTGCCTTTTAAATTTGATTGCACAAAGTGCAGGATGCGATAGAAGTCCGCAACTTGCTGATGCATGTGGACATGCAGGTGTTGCTATTGGAATTACAAGGCATTTGGTATTATGCAGCCGTTCAAGGCGCGGGGGACAAATTTATTTTCCGCTACCTATCTTACAAAAGCATGGTTTGAACCGCGATAGTTGGTTACTGCCTGTAATAGAAGAAAATCATAAGTCACTTAATTTAGAGATGATTGAACTTGCTACTAGTCACTTAAATAAAGCGAATATTGCAATTTCTGAGTTGCCAAAAGATATTCATACAGTTTTCTTGCCAATTATTTTCACACAACATTTGTTACGAAAGCTCACTCAAAACCCTACCGACTGTCTTAAGAAAACCATTGTTTTATCTCCTTTAAAACGACAATGGCTAGCTTTTCGAGGTGTTGGTAAGCTTTAAGTTTTTTGCGAATCTGGCTCCCCGTAATTGCGATTCTGGCGTCATGCACAATCCCATATAATTGATGTAACCTCTAATAAAGTAATTATCAGTAATTTCACGCGTCTTATTGGGAGATAGTCGTTATGAACAAAATAGTAAATCCAAATGATATCAGCCACGTTGTTGCAGCGGATAAAAAACACGTTTGGCATCACATGACTAACCACTCAAAATTTACGGATGAAGTCGATCCGCTTATTATTGTTGAAGGTAAGGGAATGCGTGTCTGGAACCAGGCAGGACGTGAGCATCTTGATGCCGTATCTGGTGGTGTATGGACTGTAAACGTTGGCTATGGCCGGGAAAGCATTGCGGATGCTGTTCGTGATCAACTTGTTAAAATGAACTATTTTGCCGGTTCTATGGGCTCTATTCCTGGTGCAGTTTTTGCTGAGCGTTTGATTGAAAAAATGCCTGGCATGTCTCGTGTATATTATTCGAACTCTGGTTCTGAAGCGAATGAGAAGTGCTTCAAGATGGTTCGCCAAATTGCGCATAACAAATATGGTGGCAAGAAGAACAAGATTCTTTACCGTCAGCGTGATTATCACGGCACAACAATTGCTACCCTATCTGCTGGTGGCCAAGATGAACGTAAGGCTGAATATGGTCCGTTTACTCCTGGCTTTATAGAAGTGCCGCATTGTCTTGAGTACCGTTCGCAGTGGGGTGAGGTGGATGATTATGGTATCCGTGCTGCTAATGCGATTGAAGAAGTTATTCTTCGTGAGGGTGCTGATACTGTTGGCGCACTTTGTCTTGAGCCGATTACGGCTGGTGGCGGTGTTATTGTTCCACCAGTTGGTTATTGGGAGCGTGTTCAAGAAATCTGTAAGAAGTATGATATTCTCCTTCATATTGATGAAGTTGTTTGTGGTATGGGTCGTACGGGTACTTGGTTTGGGTACCAACATTACGGCGTTGAGCCTGATATGGTTACAATGGCAAAAGGTGTTGCGTCTGGTTACGCTGCAATTTCTTGTACTGTTACAACTGAAAAAGTCTTCGAAATGCTGAAGCCTGAAATGTCCGATACGATGGGTTACTTCCGTGATATTTCTACCTTTGGTGGTTGTACAGCTGGTCCTGCAGCAGCGCTTGAAAACATGCGTATTCTTGAAGATGAAAACTTACTTGAGAACACTGTTTCAATGGGTGAATATTTTCTTGATAAACTTGAAAGCCTTGCGGGTAAGCATAGTGTTATCGGTCAAGTACGCGGTAAGGGGCTTTTCCTTGGCGCTGAACTTGTTACTGATCGTGATACAAAAGAACCTGTTTCTGAAGCATTTGCGCAGGCAATTGTTGCGGATTGTTTCAAGGAAAATGCTGTGATTATTGGCGCAACAAGTCGTTCACTTAAAGGCTTTAACAACACGCTTTGTTTCTCACCATCTTTGATTTGTACTAAGTCTGACATTGATGAAATTATCAATGCTGTAGATGGCGCGATTACAAGACAGACTGCTTAAGTTCGCCATTCTATATAATGTCTAAGCGGGTCACAAATAGTGGCCCGTTTTATTATTATTACTCTCCATCTTTAACTGTGCCTCAGAGATTTAAGCTAAGTTTATTTCGACCAATGATTTGAATTTGAATACTTTTTTCTGATAAATTGTAAAAGTCTCATTTTTTTGTGCATTATAGGATGACTGTGGTGGGGGAATTTATTCTAACACTCAGTAGATGACTGGCTATCTTGCCCCGATAGTCAGTCATCGCTTTTTCTAGATACAGTCGTGCCTGCATAGATCGTTGATATTTGTGTCAGGTTTTTTTGTTTTGGCTCATCGATAAAGTGAGACACGTGATTGGTGTAGAGCGACAGAACAAGTGAGGGGCTACTTATCGTAAGCATCATTTGCCAACACCCTCACAGCATAAAATCGTTGCTCAGTAAATTAATATTACCGTTCAGATCAATCTGGAAGTCCGCGACGCCGTCGCCGTCTACATCGGCTGATACAATCGTGTGCGAACCACCAAATGCGTAACGAACCTCACCAGCAGTATTCGTGAAGCCGCCCGTGCCGATAAACGTGAATGCATCATCACCGCCAAACAACATATCATTATTGTTGCCACCATCGAGTTGGTCTTGACCATCGCCGCCATTAATGGTATCAGCGCCAGCGTCACCGTTGAGAATGTCATTACCTTCACCGCCATGCAGCGTGTCGCTCTGATCACCACCATTGAGAGTATCGTTGCCGCCATTCCCGATAAGGATATCACTGCCGCCATTGCCAGATATTGTATTATCGCCAGCACCCAGGATATCGCTTGCTTCCAAACGGTTATTCATATCATCCCCGATGATTGACGCAGTACCAGCAATAGTAATATTTTCAATGTTAGCAAATGTATCTCGAACTGTACCAGATGTAACCGTTTGTAGTCCTGTCGAAAGATTAAAGGTTACACCAGGAGCCCAAAATATGCCCAGTGCTGCATAAGTATCTATGCCGTCGCCACCATCTATAATATCAGTATTGGAAGCTGCCGCATTTTGACTATCGATAATCAAATCGTCGCCCATGCCAGCATTGATCGTATCTTGCCCGGCACCACCATTAATAATGTCATTCCCTTCATAGCCATGAATGGCATTAGCATTGGCGTTGCCATTGATGGTTTCATCTGAAGAAGTCCCAACAATATTATCAGTTGTTAAAGAGAGAATTTGTGAGCGTATGACAGAGCCGTTACTCAAATCGGTCCATACCATAATAACCCTTTCATCAGAGGTGATGTCAAATTCCACATTCCTTTGATTGCCAGTGGTTATTGTATTGACGGTTATGGTTGAACCAATAGTAACGCCAGACGCATCATAGCGCTGAATCCGAATGTCTTGGCCAAGTGAAACTTGCCAGGCTATCAAAAACCCACCATCATCAAGGGCAATGACTTGTGGAGCTGTTCCTGTTGATGTCGAAACATCAAACTCTGCGAAGACCTCGTTTCCAGAAGCATCGAATATTCTTGCTGAAACATCACCAGATCCGCCATCTTGCCACGCTACTACAAAATTGCCATTGGCAAGTGTTGTAACTGATAGAACGGTCTGAGTGCCAGTAACGGTCGAATTAGCAGTAAATTCACCACCATTTTTTGTACCATCAGAATTGAAGATTTGTGCTTTGATATCCCGATCTGTGCCGGTATCATCTTGGTCTTCCCAAACGACGACAAAAGCACCACCTGCCAAGAAACTGACTTCCGGATTAGATTGGTTGCCCGCAACGTTAGTCACTTGAATATCAGCGGCATCAAATGGAGTTCCATCCTCATTAAACCGTCGAACAGAAATATTATTATCCGCTCCGCTAGTGTCCAACCAAGTTGCTATGAAACCACCTGTATCAAGAGCCACAACATGGGCAAGAGTAGCGCCACTGACTGAATTGACAACGGTTGGTGCACCTAGTGCTTGTCCTTGCGCATCAAAGCGTTGAGCTAAAACATCAAACCCTGGAGTTGCCCCTAATGTTTCATCGGAGAAGATAATCACGAACCCACCATTATCAAGAGCTGTTATGGTTGGGTTTGTTTGATTTTTTGCAGTTGTTTGATTGACAACAAATTCCACACCAAGAGGTTCTCCGCTTGCGTCATACATTTGCGCCCGAATATCAACGCCATCATTGTTAACACCAGAATTACTTGCGTCTCTCCAAACCACAATGTAATTGCCATTGGCCAGAACAGTTACTTCAGAATCATTTTGAGAATTTGTCGTTGTCGTATTAACAAGTCGTTCCGGGCCCCAGAAAAATGGTGTAATAGTCATAATAATCCCCTTCTAATATACTGAAGTTCTTGCAATTAATCATTGCAAGTTATATTTGCCCACTGAAATTTAAGCATAATAAAACGATTATTGATAGCAATCACTCATATGGAGTTTGGATTTGATATCCATTTATGATCCATTGTTGTCATTCATTCCGCAGCCTCACTTTTCCCCTGTGGTCTGCGCTCCAGCAATTCCTTCAAGAAATGTCCCGTATAAGATCTTTCCACTTTAACAACTTCTTCTGGTGTACCTGATGCCACGAGCTCTCCGCCACCATCGCCGCCTTCTGGACCAAGGTCTAGAATGTGGTCTGCTGTTTTGATGACTTCCAGATTGTGCTCGATTACGACGACTGTGTTGCCAGTGTCTACTAACTCGTGCAGGACTTCTAGAAGTTTTGCTACGTCGTGGAAGTGGAGACCTGTTGTTGGTTCGTCCAATATATAAAGCGTTCGGCCTGTGGCGCGTTTGCTTAGTTCTTTGGCAAGTTTTACACGTTGCGCTTCGCCGCCTGAGAGTGTCGTGGCTGGTTGACCTACTTTGATGTAGCCAAGGCCTACGCGTTTGAGTGTGGACATTTTATCTCGGACACTTGGTACAGCGTTAAAGAAATCTTCTGCTTCATCGACGGTCATGTCCAATACATCTGCAATTGATTTGCCTTTGAATAAAACCTCTAACGTTTCGCGGTTGTAGCGTTTGCCATTGCAAACATCACAGGTGACATAAACATCAGGTAAAAAGTGCATCTCGATTTTTATGAGGCCGTCACCCTGACAGGCTTCGCAGCGTCCGCCTTTAACGTTGAAGGAAAAACGCCCTGGCGCGTATCCTCGTGTTTTAGCTTCTGGGAGGCCTGCAAACCATTCTCTAATTGGCGTGAAAGCGCCTGTGTAAGTCGCTGGGTTTGAGCGCGGGGTTCTACCGATTGGAGATTGATCAATGTCTATGACTTTGTCCAAATGTTCAAAACCTTCGATTGAATCATGCGGAGCAGGAGCGGCTCTTGCACTACCGATGCTTCTTGCCGCTGCCTTGTAGAGTGTTTCAATTAATAGTGTAGACTTACCGCCCCCTGATACGCCTGTCACAGTTGTGAAAATACCAAGCGGGAAATCAGCCGTTACGTTTTGAAGATTGTTGCCTCTTGCACCTTTCACGCGGATACGTTTTCCTTTGACGGGTTTGCGGCGTTTTTCTGGGAGCGGAATTGCAAGCTTACCTGTTAGGTATTGGCCTGTAATCGAACGTTTTGATTTCATCACTTGTTTTGGTGTACCAGAAGCGATTACTTCGCCGCCGTGAATTCCGGCGCAAGGACCGATATCAACAAGGTGGTCTGCGGTTAGAATTGCGTCTTCATCATGCTCAACCACAATGACGGTATTACCAAGATCACGTAAATGTCTAAGCGTTTCCAGAAGACGTGCGTTGTCTCGCTGATGAAGTCCAATTGATGGTTCGTCCAGAACATAAAGAACACCCGTGAGGCCTGAGCCAATCTGTGAGGCAAGTCTGATACGCTGGCTTTCACCGCCAGATAATGTGCCAGAATTTCGTGACATAGAGAGATAATCAAGACCCACGTCATTTAAGAACTTTAGACGTTCGCGAATTTCTTTTAAGATACGACCTGCGATTTCATTTTGCTTTTCGTTCATAGTTGCGGGTAGAGCATCGAACCATTGTGCTGCATGTTTGATCGAAAGCGTAGTGATGTCTGATATATGTTTGCCGTCAAGTTTTACGCATAATGCCTCTGGCTTTAGACGATTACCATGACAGGCTTCGCAGGGTGATGAAGACATGAATTTTTCTATCTCTTCACGCATCCAGGATGAGTCTGTTTCACGCCATCGACGATGAAGGTTTGGAATAACACCTTCAAATGTTTTCTTAGTTTCATATTTGCGCAAGCCATCGTCGTAAACGAAGGTGATTTCTGTTTTTCCTGTGCCATGTAGAATTGCGTCTTGGGCATCTTTGGCAATGTCACGCCAAGCATCTGACATTTTGAATTTGTAATGCTTACCGAGTGCTTCCAAAGTTTGTGCATAATAAGGTGATGGTGTTGAGGACTTTGACCAAGGAAGAATAGCGCCGCCACGAAGGGTTAGGCTATCGTCTGGAATGACCATGTCCGCATCCATACCTTTTTGGGTGCCGAGGCCATCACAGGTTGGGCAAGCGCCGAAGGGGTTGTTAAATGAAAATAAACGCGGTTCAATTTCTGAGATGGTGAAGCCTGAAACTGGGCAGGCGAATTTTTCGGAGAAGACGAGCGTTTCGTGTGTTGTGTTGAGAGATTTATTTTTAGAACCACCCGCTGCAGTTTCTTCTGGTGGAAGCGGCTTGTCTGCTAGTTCTGCAATTGCCAAACCTTCGGATAGATTAAGTGCTGTTTGCAGACTGTCCGCCAATCGCGTTGCAATGTCTTCTCGTACAACCACACGGTCTACAACGACATCAATATCGTGTTTGTATTTTTTATCTAGGGCAGGGACGTCAGCAATTTCATAAAGTGTTCCGTCTACCTTAACGCGCTGAAACCCTTTTTTGGTAAGTTCGGCCAATTCTTTTTTATATTCGCCTTTGCGGCCTTGAACAATTGGGCAAGTAAATATAAGCGTTGACCTTCTTCAAGCGCCATAATGCGGTCTACCATTTGGGAGACGGTCTGGCTTTCGATTAGTAGGCCTGTTGCGGGTGAATAGGGAACTCCTACACGTGCATATAATAGGCGCATATAATCGTAAATTTCTGTGACAGTCCCAACTGTAGAGCGCGGGTTTTTTGATGTGGTTTTTTGCTCAATAGAAATGGCCGGCGAAAGGCCGTCGATTTGATCAACGTCTGGCTTTTGCATCATTTCTAGGAATTGACGTGCATAGGCAGATAGACTCTCTACATAGCGGCGTTGGCCTTCAGCGTAGATTGTATCGAATGCGAGTGATGATTTTCCTGAACCAGAGAGGCCAGTAATAAGTATGAGCTTGTCACGGGGTAAATCAATGTCGATATTTTTAAGGTTATGTTCTCGTGCACCACGTACTGAAATATTTTTGAGGTCGGCCATTTAAATTTATCCACACTACACAGGTAAGTTTGATTCTAGCTTGTAATCTTATATGAAAGAGAACATAATAGGAACGTATGAAGATTGTATCAACAATATGATATGTGGAAAGATAAAGCTGGTAGTCGAGTTTGCAAGGGAAATAGGGCAAAGTACACGAAAGTTTTTATAGATGCGCCGAGTTTGGCGTTTAAGGTTTGGAGAGTAACATGGCAGGCAGTCTTAATAAGGTAACGTTGATTGGTAATTTAGGAGCAGATCCTGAAATTAAACGTACACAAGATGGCAGACCGATTGCCAATATAAACATAGCTACTTCTGAGAGCTGGAAAGATAAAAATACTGGTGAGCGCCGTGAAAAAACGGAATGGCACCGTGTTGTTTGTTTTAGTGAAGGCCTTTGTAGGGTTATTGAGAATTATTTGAAAAAAGGCTCAAAAGTTTATCTTGAAGGCCAACTTCAAACGCGCAAATGGCAAGATAATGAAGGTAAAGATCGTTGGTCAACTGAAGTGGTCTTGCAGGGCTTTAATAGCACCTTGATTATGCTTGATGGTCGCGGTGATAATCAAGGCGGCGGCGGTGGCGGCTATGATCAAGGTGGCGGAAGCTTTGGGCAGTCTGGCCCATCTGGCGGACAAGGCCAAATGGGCAGCGGTAATCAAGGCGGCGGCTTTGGTGGGCCATCTGGCGGCGATATCGACGACGAAATTCCATTCTAGGGTTTAAGTTTACTCCATGAATTAAGCATTTTGAGCATGTTATGTGTACTTAGAACCACATAACATGCTTTATTGTATGTGATGTGGTCTTAGTTGATCTGTAGAAAGAATGGAAAAGACATGGCTAAAAAGGCTAGCAAGAAGAAAAAGAAGCTTAAGACCGTTGGTACTTCGAGTGCGTTAATTGCAGGGAGCGCGACCAATAGCATAACGCCAAATGTAGTAGGCGTTAAACCAGTTCTGGAAAAACTCACACAACCAATTTCCAATACCTCAAAGGATTTATTGCAGACAGCATCAATTTTATTAGCAATTGCAACTGGGATTGCAGTTCTTTTTGGTGTTGTGATGCTGATGCTTCCAGGTGGTAGTGATGCTGTTCCTGCTATGGGGGGTGTCTTACAAACAACTGCACCTTTGAAAACAACACAGATTGTTTTCTTTTTAGACATCTTATTCCCAATTACTTTTGGTGCTGGTTTTGCGCTTCTTGCCACTGCATTTCAATCTAGAGGAAATCGCCCTGTGGTGAGGATGATATTAACGGCATTGCTTTTTGTCGTATTGGCTGATTTTTCAGAGAATGCTCTTGTTTTTAAGGCGCTTACGGGTGGTGAAACGCATACCGTGCAATGGCCACTAACGGTGGTGAAATATGCAATGCTTGGAATTTCTGCCGTATTGCTTTCATCTATAATCCTTGTCCAGGGTACATTGGGAACAGTTGTAATGATTTTCTTACGGTTTGTATTTCCATTTTCTATTGCTGCATTGGTTGCTGGTATTGGAGGACGTGTAGGAGGCGATGTGGTTGGAGCAATATTTCCAGTAGGGCTCTTGCTTTTGGCTGTTTATGCTAATGGCCTAGCCGCTGACAAAAACGGCAAATAGTACCTGTATCAATTCTTTGTGAGTAATAGGTAAGTTTAACCACTATTAAAATCTGTGCTGTTAATTTTCTCAAAATTGAGGAGATTTACATATGCCCATAGTTTTTGAAAAATCGGCCAAGGCTCAAGCTTTTGAGAAAGGCCTTTTTCTATTGGTCGCTATTATAGTGGGAGCAGTATTTGGTTCACCATTCTTTATGGATATTCACTTGGGTCTGATGTGGAAAATTATTATCGGGGTGACTATCGGTATCTCAATTTTATTATTCATTAAGCTGATCCGTGAAATTATTGAAATTCTCAAAACTGGCGAGTCTTTTCGCGTAACAATTACCGAACAAGAATTATCTTGGTTTTCTCCTGTTCCGAAGCTAATGGAGTCTTTTACTTTAAAGCTTTCAGATATCAGGGCAGTACATCGCCTTATAACACGTTATCGGAACAGCAAGCGGTCAAACAAGGTTGAGTTCAAAATCGAAACTGCCAAGGGTGAAATGTTTGAACTCAAGCCCCAAATGTGTGGTATTAATCCGCATAAAGTATTTAAAGCTCTAGAAGGAAAAAATATTCCTTATCATGTGAACACCACAACTGAGGGGCCAAAGCTTAAAATTGGCAATGGCGATGTCTCTATCGGAATTAATAGCAATGGTAAGTCTAAAATTAAGAGCCCACTAAGTTGATAAAACCTTTTTTATAACGAAAAGACACTGCTCGAAATAAGAGCGCCTATTCCTCAGTAGCTCTTGCTTCATTCGCACGTTTAAGTTCTTCTTTGTGATCTTCAGAACTTTGTACTTCTATAAAGAGGCGTTTTACGACTGGGTATTTTTCTTTAATGGCAATTTCCATAAGTGTATTGGTTCGCTCAACTTCGCCAGCAAGAACGCTATCATTGTAATCTACAGAGAGAGCTAGCAAAACATCATTAGGGCCGCGATGAAGGGTTCTGATTTCGTTGAGAGCGATAATTGCATCGTACTCGTTGACTAGTTTTTTGATGTCTTCAACAATTTCAGGCGCTGCTGCTTCACCGATTAACAGGCCTTTTGTTTCTAATGCTAATAGCAGTGCTGTTCCTGCTAAAATCACACCAATAATAATTGAGGCTATGCCATCAACAACAGGCAAGTTGTAAGTAACAGATATCCAAATACCTACAAGCGCTACAAACAAACCAAGCATAGCTGCCGTATCTTCAAATAGCACCGTGAAGATTGTTGGGTCTTTTGAATCGCGTACAGCCTCAAATAGGCTTTTTTTGCCACGAACCGTACTGAATTCTTTATATGCAATCCACCAAGCAACCCCTTCAAATATCATTGCTAGTATCAAAATGATGTAATTTATCGTTGGGTCTCCAACAGCGTGTGGATGCAAAACCTTTTCTACTCCATGATAAATTGAGATGCCTGCGCCGATTGAGAAAATTAATATAGCAACAATAAATGCCCAGAAGTAGATTTCAGATGCATAGCCAAATGGGTGCTTTTCATCAGCCGGTCTTTTTGAGCGCGCTATACCATAAAGTAATAAACTCTGATTGCCAGTATCAACCAGCGAGTGAATGCCTTCTGAGAGCATAGCAGCAGAGCCTGTAATGCTTGCACCAACAAATTTTGCGATTGCAATTAGGCCGTTGCCAATCATTGCTGCGTAGATGACTTTTTTTGAACCTGATGCCATGTGTATTACCTCTGTTTGAGCCTTAGCTTCGAATCCAGTATAACTCTTAATTGATTTGATGTTGTTTTTGCATAAGGCTTTAGTTTTACGCAAGGGCAATTGAAAAAATGGAGAAAATCATGCGCGGCCTACTGAGTGTTCTTTTTGTTTCAACACTTTCTACAATTGCATTTGCTGGAGAAGCTGATGTTGTTGATGTTCAAGTTTCTGGTTCCAATGGGGCATATAATTTTTCAGTAAGTGTAAGGCACGATGATACGGGTTGGGAGCATTTTGCAAACCGCTGGGAAGTTGTTGGTGAAGACGGCACTGTTTATGGTACGCGAGTTCTTGCCCATCCACATGTAAATGAACAACCATTTACACGCTCAGCTAGCATTAATATCCGACAAATGTGAAAACAGTTATTGTACGTGCAAATGATCTTGTTCATGGGCTAGGCGGTAAAGAAATAGTAGTTGCTTTGCCCGTTGTTGGTAATTTTTAAAGCTAGGGATTTTCTTGGCTAAATATACAGTTGAACAAGTCTATATTGCCGAGCTTGAAGAAAAGCATTCTCGGTTTATTGCTCATTTAGTTCCATTTGCTGAATTTGAAGCAATGCTTGCTGACTTGCAAAAGGCTCATCCTAAAGCGTCTCATCATGTAACTGCTTTTCGGACTATATCTGATACTAATCAGATTAGCGAAAGCGCAAAAGATGATGGAGAGCCCGCTGGGACGTCTGGGATGCCAGTTCTTAAAACACTCATTGGTGCAAACCTAATCAATGTTGGTTTGATTGTTACGCGTTATTTTGGTGGCACAAAACTTGGTACTGGCGGTCTTGCGCGCGCATACGCTGGCGTTGCTAATTTAGTCATTCAAGAAGCACGGCTTGTTGAATGGAAGCGTATTGTAAAGATAAGCTATCAAGTAAGTTTTGCGCTATCATCTGAAGTTGAGCGTCAGATAAAATTGGCAAGTTTAAACGTGCTCGATAGACAGTATAATGAAGAGGGCGTCTTGTTTGCACTAGAAGGCGCAGAAGATGATGTTGCTGGATTTAAGTGTGTTTTGAGCAACTAGGCTACTAGGCTACTAAGCTACTAAGGCTTTTACACCATCAACAACAAATTGCACGGAAAGAGCTGCTAGAAGCACACCTAACAGCCTTGTTAAGATCATTCGGCCTGTGTTGCCAAGATACTTATTGAGTAGTTCTGAGGCTATAAAAGCCAATAAGACTAATGCGATTACAAAGCCAATTACCAAAATTAAAATGCCACGCCATTCCCAAGCTGCTTCAAACTGTGTTGAGAGTAGAATGGTTGCAGAAATTGCACCAGGGCCTGCAATCATGGGGAGGGCTAGCGGGAAGACGGCTATATTAGCGATGTGGTCTTTGGTGATTGCTGTCTTTGATGCCTCTTCCTTACGCTCTTGTCTTACGCCAAATACCATCTCAAAGGCGATATAAAAGAGAAGTAGGCCACCAGCCACTCTAAAGGCATGAATGGTGATGCCAAGGGTGCCCAAGATCACTTGGCCAGCTATTAAGAAAAGTATGAGTAACCCAAAAGCAATTGAACAGGCGCGTATGGCAACTGAGAGCCTTTCGCTGCTTGTCATGCCAACCGTAACACCAATAAAAATTGGTACGAGGCCAATAGGGTCAATCGTTACAAGCAGCGTAAAAAAAGCATTTAAAATGGCATCAAATTCAAACATGAATCTTCGATATCAGCCTATTGAGGAAAAGGCTACCCAGATTATTTCTAAATTAGAATGTATGAGTTGTTAACTGTTTGAATTTGTTTGGTAATTTTATTTATATTTCTATGCTGAAATTTGGATGAGTTAAGGGAATCGGATAGAGTGTTCTTACATATTAAATTCTAGGTGAATATTCTTGTCAGACGAAGCAAATACTCCAACTTCAGGTGATGACCCTTTCAGCATCAAGCCAATTTCCATTATTGAGGAAATGAGCCGTTCTTATCTTGATTACGCAATGAGTGTGATCGTGAGTAGGGCTCTTCCTGATGTGCGTGATGGTCTTAAACCCGTTCACCGCCGTATTCTTTATTCGATGCACGAAAATGGGTACGACTGGAATAAACCTTATCGTAAGTCAGCGCGTATCGTCGGTGACGTAATTGGTAAATATCACCCTCATGGTGATACTGCGATTTATGATGCTATGGTGCGTATGGCGCAAGATTTCTCGTTGCGGTTGCCGCTTGTAGACGGTCAAGGTAACTTTGGTTCGATTGACGGCGATAAAGCCGCTGCTATGCGTTATACAGAGTCTCGCCTTGCAAAGCCTGCTCATCAGCTTCTTTCTGATATCGATAAAGACACAGTAAATTTTCAAGATAACTATGATAGTTCTGAGCGTGAACCTGTTGTTCTTCCAGCTAAATTTCCGAATTTACTTGCAAATGGCGCAGGCGGCATTGCTGTTGGTATGGCCACAAACATCCCGCCGCACAACCTTGGTGAGTTGATCGATGGCTGTCTTGCGCTGATCGAAAACCCTGCAATTCCTCTTGAGGAAATTATGCAGATTATTCCGGGGCCTGACTTTCCAACGGGTGCTATGATTTTGGGGCGTGCTGGTATTCGCTCTGCTTATGAAACAGGGCGTGGCTCTGTTTTAATGCGTTCTAAAGTAACCGAAGAGACTATTCGCGGTGACCGTGTTGCTTTGGTCGTGACTGAGGTTCCTTATCAAGTCAACAAAGCTTCGATGATTGAGAAGATGGCTGAATTGGTGCGTGATAAACGTGTTGAGGGCATTTCTGACATTCGCGATGAATCTGACCGTGATGGTTACCGTGTTGTCATCGAAATTAAACGTGATGCGGTTGCTGATGTGGTTCTGAACCAGCTCTATCGCTACACACCGCTTCAGACTTCATTCGGTTGTAACTTTGTTGCTCTTAATGGCGGCAAGCCTGAGCAAATGAACTTAATGGATATGCTTCGTGCGTTTGTAGCTTTCCGTGAAGAAGTTGTAACGCGCCGTACTAAATTCCTACTTAATAAAGCACGTATCCGTGCGCACGTCTTAGTTGGCTTAGCTATTGCTGTTGCTAACATTGATGAAGTAATTAAGCTTATTCGTAGCGCACCAGATCCTGCAACTGCCCGTTCAGAGCTAATGACGCGTAATTGGCCTGCAAAAGATGTAGCGCCTTTGGTTTTGCTTATTGATGATCCACGTCACAAGTTAAATGATGATGGGACTTATAATTTATCAGAAGAGCAAGCACGTGCCATTCTTGATTTACGTCTTCAGCGCCTAACTGCTCTAGGCCGTGATGAAATTGGCGATGAACTCAATACCATTGGTGAAGAGATCAAAGATTTCCTTGATATTCTTGCTAGCCGTGTTCGCGTTATGAAAATTATCACTGACGAGCTTATTGAAGTTCGCGATGAATTTGCTACGCCGCGCCGTACAGAAATCACTGATGGTGGTTTTGACATGGATGACGAAGACCTCATTGCACGAGAAGACATGGTCGTGACGGTTAGCCATACAGGTTACATTAAGCGCGTACCGCTTGATACGTATCGTGCTCAGCGCCGTGGCGGTAAAGGTCGTTCTGGTATGTCGACGCGCGATGAAGATTTCGTTACGCGTATATTTGTGGCTAATACCCATACGCCTATGCTGTTTTTCTCGACACGCGGGATTACCTATAAGCTCAAGGTTTGGAAGCTTCCGCTTTCTGCTCCTCAGGCAAAAGGTAAGGCGCTGATTAATATCCTGCCACTTCAACAAGGTGAAAGCATAACAACCATTATGCCGTTGCCAGAGGATGAAGATAGCTGGGATAATCTCAACATCATGTTCGCGACCAAGCAAGGTACAGTGCGCCGTAATAAGCTATCTGATTTCCAGCAGGTCAACCGTAATGGTAAGATCGCTATGAAGCTTGAGGGTGAAGATGGGATTGTTGGAGTTGATACCTGTACAGAAGATGCAACTGTCTTGCTGACTTCTGCCAAAGGGCAGGCTATCCGCTTTAAAGTGACGGATATTCGGGTTTTTGCTGGTCGTAATTCTGTTGGTGTTCGCGGTATTAAGTTAGCTGATGGCGATGAAGTAATCTCCATGACCATACTTAACCCAACTAAAGCTGAAGCTTGGGAGAGAACTGCCTTCCTCAAACAACGCCGTGCATTATTGGCTGTCGAAAATGGCGAAGAGATTGAAGCGGTTGCTGATGAGCCAGAAGAAGAGGGTTCAGAAAACCTCACGCTTACCGATGAGCGCTTTGCAGAAATGCAAGCAAGTGAAGAAATGATCCTGACGCTATCGGAACGCGGCTTTGGTAAACGCTCTTCAAGCCATGAATATCGTGTCTCTGGTCGCGGTGGTAAAGGTATTGCAGCCATGGCTGTAAATGATCGTAACGGTGAACTAGTGTCTTCATTCCCAGTGGATGAAACAGATGAAGTGATGTTGGTTACTGATGGTGGTCAGCTTATTCGTTGTCCAATTAAAGATGTTCGAGTCGCTGGTCGCTCTACTCAAGGCGTAACCGTCTTCAAAACCGCCAAAGATGAGAAGGTTGTTTCAGTTGAGCGTATTACTGAAACGGATGATGAAGATGATGTCGAAGAGGTGGTTGAAGGTGAAGTAGTTGCTGAAACTACACAAGCAACGCCTGAGGTAGTTGAACCTGCTGATGCTTCTGATGGGGATGATACAGTATAGGTTTTCAAATACCCAACTTCAACTTTTCGCCTAGAGACCTTAATAACTGCTATTTGCCAGAAGTGACGAAGTTTATTACTTGGCTAACTGACTACTTTGAACCACAGCGACTAAAAAGCATCATTACTTTTCTTATCCAAGACAGCTTAACGTTTGACTGTCATTTTTGGCGAACTCGGAATGTTTGGGTTGATATAATCCCATGATAGAGCGCTATCTACGTAAATAGCGCGATCTGGCAGTGCAATCTCAGGATCGTCCAAAGATGATGTTCGGACAACAATCATACCCTCAAGCCCGTCACGAGTATGAAAAATAGCGCTTGCACATATAGGGCAAAAACGCCTGTTAATTAAGTTGCCGCTATCTGCTTTTTTAATATATTCAGAAACACGACCTACCAGACTAAATGCATTGTCTGGGATGACTGTATGTGCTGCATGTCCTGTACCACCTATATGGCGACAATCAGTGCAATAACAATGTACAGTTATCAATGGCTTTGAAAAAGATTGGTAGCGAATATTTCCACAGAGGCAACCGCCTTCAAAACCTTCATCTTTAGTAGAGTCTACCATATCATGCCTTTCTTTTTTGCGGTGACTAAAAATATAGTCACCGCATACTGCATCAGATTCGTGTTTTTGGCGAAGCTTCACGATCTGCGTCACCAGAGTTTGGTTCGCCTTTAGGCTCGATCAACAGAATTTTTACCTCCTTTTCGGCTCTTGGTCGGTGAACGACACCCTTTGGAACGACAAACAATTCACCTGCTTTGATAGTGTGTGAGGGTTTACCCTCAATGTCTATTTCCATTTCACCTTCTAATACATAGAAGAAATCATCTGTATTATCATGCTTGTGGAAAGTGTATTCGCCAATAAACTTTACCACCATTACTTCGTTTTCATTGTAATCAGCTATGACATGTGGATCCCAATGGCTGGAAAATTGCCCTAGTTTCTCTGTGAGATTGACTGTTTTCATTAATAACTTCCTTCTATTTCATTCTTCGTGTTACAGGAGTGCTTACCTAAACCCTTATGGAGACTAGCAATCCAAGACGGACACCGAACGAATAAAGAAATATCACATGACCTGACTCCAGTCTTGAACGTTCGTGCACGCAAGATTGGGTAAATGCAGCCCCTTGGCAGGCAGGTATACAAAGAATTGAGGCATATTTTTCGGGTGAGGCATATGCCCCACATCGCCACGATACCTACTCAATCGGATACACAATAAAAGGGGGGCAGAGCTTCGATTATAGGGGCAAGCGCTCAGATAGCCTTGCTGGGCAGGTTATTGTTTTGCATCCAGATGAAGTACATACGGGTGAGGCTGGGACAGATGATGGTTTTCATTATCGGATGCTATATGTTGAACCATCATTAGTCCGCGAAGCTCTCGAGTTTTCATCAAGCGCACTCCCGTTTCTAAGCAATGCAGTTTTAAGCGACACCCGCTTGATGCAAGCGGTACACTCTGCATTCTTTGATATGGACTCAACGCTAGAACCAGTAGCAAAAGTCGAATTGGCTGTACTCTTGGCAGATGGGCTACTTGCAAATGATCAATCTGCACAAAAGACAACTAGTACCTTAATAGATGTTCAAGCTACCTATCGGGCAAAAGAATATCTCGACGTAAACCTTGATTTTATTGTGACTGCCGAAGAGCTTGAAGCAGTTACAGGTCTAACCCGATATGCATTATCACGTCAATTTTGCAAAGCATACGGAACCAGCCCTTATCGTTACACGACTATGCGGCGTCTTGATGGGGTGCGTTCTAGCATAGCATCAGGATATTCTTTGGTTGATGCAGCAATGAAATATGGCTTTAGTGACCAAGCCCATATGGCACGAAGATTTAAAGCTAATTATGGAATTTCGCCGAGACATTTGCAACGCCTATGCTTGGAGATGAAAAACTAAAACACCAAAGGCGAATGCTTATTCAATGGAAGTTCATGGAAAGAGTGTTCGCATATCTGCCATTGGATGTTGAAGTTTCAATGTCACAATGTGTCATAAATAGAGATTGGAGTGTATCCAGAGGTTCGTTTTATTTATTAGTCTTTACCCGCTTAACGCTCATCTTGGGTTCGTCTGATAATATGCGAACTTCGCGTTGAGGATATGGGATTTTGATATTATTATCGTGAAGTGTTTCCCAGATGATAGTTAGTAAGTCTGCTGAAATCCTGTTTTTACCATCATCTATACCCTCAATCCAAAACTCTAATCCGAATTCAATGCCGCTATCACCAAATTTTCTTAATTCGCAATCTGGTTTTTCTGGCTCTTGAAGAACGCTTGGGTGTTTTGAAGCTGCTGCAACAATGAGGTCTGGTAAGCCTCTTATATCTGTGTCGTAACTTACAGAAAACTCAACTTCATAGCGTTGGCGTGGATCGTCTCTTGTCCAGTTGATAAAGACGCCAGTGATGAACTTCTCATTAGGCACCATGATCTCTTTACCATCATAGGTCTCTAGCGTTGCAGAGCGCATGTTCAGTTCTTTTAAAATACCGCTTCTGCCATCTTCAAGTTCGATGAAATCACCGACAGTTAGGTTTCGTTCCATCAGCAAGATAAGTCCTGAGATAAAGTTTGAAGCAATTTGCTGAAGGCCAAAACCAATACCAACTGCTAATGCACCACCAAAGACGGCAAGGGCGGTTAGATCTAACCCCAGTACTTGAAGCATAAGTATGAAGATACCTGCGAAGAGGGCTATTTGGAAAAGTTTAGCAATTAATTCTTGAGTGGATATATCCAATGCTTTTTGTGATCGGATCATATTTTGTCCTGACTTATTTGAAGTCGAGCCAAGCCAGAAGAAAAAACCACCAACAATTGCGGTTTTTATAATGAAGTATAGTGAGAGCCTTATGTTGCCTGCTGCAAATTCAACGCCGTCTAGAAATTCTATTGTTTGGTCTAACCAACCAAAGGCCTGTAATGTTGCAATTGGAATGCAAAGATACAAAAGTGCTGTGCGTACAAGTGGATGCGTGATGAAAAGATCTATTGCTTTATAAATTAAAAATACAACAGAAATACTACGTACAATTCTTATGAGCCAATCAACGCCAAAGACCGATGCAACAATTTGCGCAGCAACGCCAAGCAATACATAACATAATGCTGCATATAGAAGCGTTCTCACAGCATAAAAATAACCACGAACTTTTGCTAGTTTTGATTTTGGATCAGGTTCTTCCGAAAACCATGAGACCTTGGCTTGGAGCATTTTTGCTGCAGTTTTTGCAATAAAGACAGCAGCAATAATAGCGCCAACCTGTGCATAAAACTGAGGGCTAATTAGCCATCCAATCAATTGATCCAGAATAGCTTGGCCTTTTGTGAGCCAAAACTCTTTCTGCAAGTATGTATCAATTGACATTATTAAATCCCCTTTTTACGTTTCGTAGCATATCTGGGGTGGAATATAACTAATAGAAAATATTAAAGCACAATTTTTTTAAGCAATTTTTGAAAGAGTATTTGAAGTTAAAGCGATTTTGTGCGCTATCTAAATTATTGACCTTAGATAGGAACTGCTCATGATTTCTCTTTCCACTATTCTTACGATTGCTGTTGCAAGCTTTTTAGTCGCTATTGTTCCTGGGCCCAATGTTACCGTTATTATAGCAAACTCTTTAAGAGCGGGGACACGTGCAGGTTTGTTGAATGTAGCGGGCACACAATTGGGTGTCTTTAGCATGATCGTTATTGTTGCCATAGGTCTTGAGACTGTGGTGACCGTTATGGGTGAGGCGTTTTTCTGGATAAAACTATTTGGAGCTGCTTATTTAGTTTGGCTGGGCATAAAGATGTTACGGTCTGATGGGCGATTAGGAAATTCTGATAATGTAAAGCCTCCCAAAATGGGATATTTTTGGCAAGGTTTCCTAGTTTTATGGTCAAACCCGAAAGCATTGTTCTTTTTTGGGGCGTTTATTCCGCAGTTTGTTAATTTGTCTGGTAACACATTTAGTCAAACCGTAATGTTGGGTATGGTATTTCTGATTACTGCTACAATTTGCGATAGTGTTTACGCTATTCTTGCAGGTAAGGCTGGCGCATGGCTGACGCGACCAAAGGTTCGTTTGTTAGAAATTGGAAGTGGAATTTGTCTAATTAGTGGAGGGGTATGGTTAGCTCTTGCTCGGCGTATTTAATTGCATGAACCAAAGAGTAGCAGTGGCGGGAAGAACTAATGCTATGAACTACATTAGATACTCGCCCGCCGCGCTGGATACCAAAACAAGACAGGGAAAACTTGTTTTGGGCATTTTAATTTTATAAAGCAGCAAAACCTGCAATGCGGTCAGAGCGTTTTTGGAGGCGGTTGCTTTTGTCATTTTCTGATTCTGCTAGGTGTAGTGCGTAAAAACCCATTGTTGCAGTCATTGCGAGAGCGATAATCAATAATATCATTTCTAATCTCCTTTTAAAAAACTTAAGCTATTTAACCTGAATGGTTTCTGAACCTTGTTTCTCATCTGTGTTTATAGAAATAGCCGAGAGGATTAGGAGATTTTGTGCATTTTGGCACATCAGTGATTTGTTTATGAAAAAAGAAGAAACTTGCACGTTTGGATAACCCATGGGAAAAGGAATTATGAATCGTATTGCATACTACCCTGGGTCTTTTGATCCAATGACCAATGGCCACTTAGATGTGTTAAAACAAGCTGCAACGCTTGCTGATGAACTCGTCATTGGTATTGGCGTTCATCCTGGTAAAGTTCCGATGTTTTCGTTTGAAGAGCGTGCTGAGCTAATTGCGGCGGTTACTTCTGGGTTTGATGTTAAAATCTCTGTTCAGTCTTTTGATAATCTTGTTGTTGATGCAGCGCATGATGCTGGCGCTTCGATGCTTATTCGCGGAGTTCGTGATGGCACTGATTTGGATTATGAGATGCAAATGTCTGGTATGAACGGGACCATGCGCCCAGAGATCACAACAGTTTTACTGCCTTCGCAGCCTAATACACGCCATATTACGGCAACATTGGTGCGCCAGATTGCAAAAATGGGTGGGGATGTCTCGCCTTTTGTCCCAGATGCGGTAAATAAGGCTCTGAAATCTAAACTATCTTCTTAAACTTGAAGGAATTTCTATGAAATTTTTAACTCATTTTGTTGCCAGCTTGGTTGTTGGTTTTTCACTTATGATTAGTGGCGCGTTTGCAGCTTCTGATACGCTTATGATCCAACTTAAAGACGGTGTTGTGGAAGTTAAACTTCGCCCTGATCTTGCACCTAAGCATGTTGAGCAAATTACTTCGCTTGCAAATAAAGGTTTTTATGATGGCATTATCTTTCACCGAGTAATTCCAGGTTTTATGGCTCAAACAGGTGATCCGACTGGCACTGGCCGTGGTGGTTCTGATTTGCCAGACATTAAAGCTGAATTTACACCAGAACCATTTGCGCGCGGTGTTTTAGGTATGGCGCGTTCGCAAAACCCAAATAGCGCAAACTCACAATTCTTTATTATGTTTGCTCAAGGTGATTTTCTGAATGGCCAATATACGGTTTTTGGCCAAGTAACCAAAGGCATGGACCTTGTTGATAATATTGCTAAAGGTGAGCCGCCAGCGAATCCAGACAAGATGATCAAAGTTCGAACATCAGACCAATTTTAATTTTAATACAAACTCAGGAATAATTTTATGAGCAATTATGCAGATCCAGAAAACACACTCATCATGGAAACAAGCAAGGGCCAAGTGGTCATTGAGTGTATGCCAGATGTTGCACCGAAGCATGTTGAACGTTTGAAAGAGCTTTCACGCGAAGGTTTTTATGATGGTATTGTTTTCCACCGTGTAATCGATGGTTTCATGGCGCAGTGTGGCTGTCCAGATGGTCGTGGCACAGGTGGCTCGTCTAAACCAGATATCGAAGCTGAATTTAACGAAACAAACCATGTTCGCGGCGTTTGTTCTATGGCCCGTGCACAAAATCCAAATTCAGCTAACTCACAGTTCTTCATCTGTTTTGATGATGCTGGCTTCTTGAACCGCCAGTATACGGCTTGGGGCAAAGTTACAGAAGGCATGGATATCGTTGATAAAATCAAGCGTGGCGAGCCTGTGCACGATCCAGATCACATCATTTCAATGAAAGTAGCTGCTGACCTTTAAGGCTAGTAGCGCATTTATATATGCGTGTAGATTTATTTGATTTTGAACTGCCGGAAGATGCCATTGCGCTTCGACCGGCAGTTCCACGAGATGCAGCCAAATTGTTGGTTGTAGACGATGGCTTGTCTGATTTTCAGGTAAGAGATTTAGCTGATATTCTTGAGCCAGGTGATGCGCTTGTTTTTAATGATACCAAAGTAATACCAACACAACTTCAAGGTGTTCGGGTTCGTGATGGGGTGACAGCGCAAGTTCATGCGACTTTGCATACGCGCTTAGAGTCTGACCGCTGGCTTTGTTTTGTGAAGGGTGCAAAGAAACTCAAACCTAAGGACCGTATTCGATTTGGTGTTGGCGAAGTTCAATATGGCTCTTTAGATTGTACGGTTGCAGCAAAGCATGAAAACGGTGATGTCGAATTGCAATTTGATTTATCTGGCGCTGCTTTTGATCAGAAGTTGGTGCAGACAGGCTCAATGCCTTTGCCGCCTTATATTGCGGGTAAGCGCGGAACAGATGAACAAGATATGTCTGACTATCAAACGCTGTATGCCAAAGAAGATGGTGCTGTTGCAGCCCCAACAGCTGGTCTACATTTTACGCCTGAGTTAATGGCGAAGTTAGGTGAGCGTGGGATCTCCAAACATTTTGTGACGTTGCATGTGGGTCCTGGAACATTCTTACCGATGAAGGTAGATGACACACAGGATCATATTATGCATTCTGAGTGGGGGGTTGTTACCAAAGAAACAGCCAATGCACTTAATGCGATTCGTTCCCACGGCGGGCGCGTTGTTTGTGTTGGTACTACTTCGTTGCGTCTTATTGAAAGTGCCTCAACTAATGATAATCAAGTGCATGCGTTTGAGGGAAATACGGATATTTTTATAACGCCTGGTTATCAATTTAAGGGCGTTGATATCCTAATGACGAACTTCCATTTGCCTAAGTCTACGCTGTTTATGTTGGTCAGTGCTTTTAGTGGCATGGACACCATGAAAGAGGCTTATGGGTATGCAATAAAAAATAACTATCGCTTCTATTCCTATGGTGACTCAAGCCTGTTATATCGCACTTCATGACCATAGATTTTTCATTTAAAGTTTCAGCCACAGATGGCAAAGCACGTCGCGGTACAGTTACAACTGCACGCGGCGATATTCGTACACCCGCCTTTATGCCTGTCGGTACGGCTGGCACTGTGAAGGCCATGTATATGGATCAAGTTAGGGAACTTGGTGCAGATATTATTCTCGGTAATACGTATCATTTGATGCTTCGACCAGGTGCTGAGCGTGTTGCTTATCTTGGTGGCCTTCATAAGTTTGGTGGTTGGCAAGGGCCAATCTTGACGGATTCTGGTGGGTTTCAGGTTATGTCTCTTGCAGCACTTCGCAAGCTTACAGAGCATAGCGTTACGTTTCAATCTCATGTTGATGGCGCTAAATTTGAAATGAGCCCAGAGCGTTCTATTGAAATTCAAGGATTGCTTGGTTCTGACATTCAAATGCAACTTGATGAGTGTATTGCGTTACCTGCCAAAGAAGATGAAATGGAACGTGCTATGGAGCTCTCGCTTCGTTGGGCAGAGCGAGGTAAAGTTGCTTTTGGCGATCAGCCAGAAAAAGCGATGTTTGGCATCGTGCAAGGCGGTGACAACGAACGGCTTCGTCTTCGTTCAGCTCAGGCTTTATCGCAGATGGACTTAAAAGGGTATTCAATTGGCGGGCTTGCCGTTGGTGAGCCACAAGAAGTGATGCTTCAGGTCTTAGATTATACCGCAGAAGCTTTGCCTGATACAAAACCACGTTATTTAATGGGCGTCGGCACACCAGATGATTTGTTAGAATCCATTGCTCGCGGTGTTGATATGTTTGATTGTGTTATGCCAACAAGGGCAGGGCGGCACGGTCAACTTTTTACTCGCTTTGGGAAATTAAATATCAAAAACTCAAGGCATAAAGATGATCATCGTCCGATAGATGAAACATCAAACTGTCCAGCAACAAGAGACTATTCTCGTGCTTACTTACATCACCTTCATAAGTGCGGTGAGTCTCTTGGTGGAATGTTGTTAACTTGGAATAATTTACATTATTATCAGCAAGTTATGCAGGGTGCTCGTGATGCGATTGAGCAAGGACGTTATGCTGATTATATGGCTGAGACTAAAGCTGGCTGGGCAAAGGGTGATATAGACGTTTTATAAGTAAAATGTCGCCGTGAAAACACGGCGACTGATATGCCCCAATATTCAAGCCCAATTTATTTTTCGAAAACCATTCGAGCAGAAACTGGTGTTACGCGAGTAATGCCAGGTAGTTTTGCAAGTTCCATTAGTTTGTTGATACCCGTGTCAATTTCAAGATCTTCTGTTGAAAGCATGATAAAATCAGCTGTTGTTACTAATACTCGGTTTTCACCTAATCGAGCAACAAGCATATTTGCGTCAATATCATTTTCTATGCCTACAAGAGATAGTGTCGCTTCGATTTCCATAATTTTAGTTTCACCAATTTTCATAGTGTTAACCTCATTCATGTCAATTTCGCCAGAAAGTGTTGCAGTTACCTTGCCCGCAAATACATGTTCACCCATCCGTTCATTACGAATATCAATGTTTGTTTGAATTGATGCCAAATCTATATTTATTTTTAATTCGCCAGAGTCTGAAACTGTTCCATTTACTTTTGTAAAGTGATGAACTTCACCGACTGTGTTTTTCTTGATTGAGCCAAAAGCTACGATAGATTCCGAATCAACAGATTTCCAAGTTTCTGCAAATGCCGGTGCTGCAAACAAAAGGGATGTTGCAACAATAGTTCTTGATAATAATTTCATGGGAATGTTTCCTCCAAATTTATTCAGACTCTTAATAGCTTTCTAAATCAATCTCATATTGGCTGACTTTGCGAATAAACTTCATTTCAAATTATTTTGATTATAAAATCAGGTTGCAGCTCCCAAAGTTGGCTCCATCTTCACGCCAGTAATTTTCCAAGAACCATTTTCTTGTTGCTCCAAGGTATAAACAGCCTGCCATTGTTTGCCGTTTTTATCGGTGACAATTACCTCCTGATAAACACTACCACCTTGCTCTAGGCTTCTAGAAAATGCGTATGAGTCAGGGTTGTATAGCGGTTCATAGCCATTTTTGACCATGCCGACGAAGAGATCAGAGGTTTTAAAAATTTGTCTGATATCGGGAGCTGCGTGTGAGAAAGCACGGTCATAGTCTTTTGATTTAAAAGCGCTGATTTGATCTTCTATGACGCTTTGGATTGCAAACTCATCTACTGTTTTAGACGTTTGAGCTTGCACGTGGACAAAGGAAAAAAGACAAGAAATAATGCTGTTGCGATAATATTCCAAGTTTTGTCAAGCATCATTAATCTCCATAAATTGTGATCTATAAATAATAACGTAGGGCGACATGAATTTGTTTCAAGCTTTCTATTCTTGTTCAATCATTTGCATTGCCATGGCACTAAGAACTGGAACAGCAGCGCCGTAAAGTTTTGCTTTTTCTGGATTTGATGCATTGCCATCTAGTGAACGTTTATAAACGCCCTGAAGAATTGCTCCCAAACGGAAGAATGAAAATGCAACATAGAAAGGCCAGTTGTTTATGGTTTTGATATTTCTGCGTTTGCAGTAGCTTGCAACGTATTCTGCTTCTGTTGGTATACCTACTGCTTTACGGTCTATACCAGCTAGGCCACGGAAGCTGCCTTTATTTGGTAAACGCCATTGCATGCATTGATATGCAAGGTCTGCATAAGGATGACCAATGGTAGATAATTCCCAATCCAAAACACCAAGAACGTCTTCATTCTCTTTTGCAAATACCATATTATCAAGACGATAATCACCATGCACAAGCGTGACGATGCCATCATCTGCAGGCAGGTTTTGTTCTAGCCAATTAATTAGTTTGTGCATTGGTTCGTTGTGGTCAACTTCGCTGGCATGATACTGCTTTGTCCAACGAGCGAGTTGACGAGCAAAATAGTCACCCGGTTTTCCAAAATCCGATAAGCCAATGGCGTCAACATCAACATTATGCAGTGCCGCAAGATTGGCATTCATTGCGTCATATATTTTTGAATGTTCTTGTTTGTTTTCTTTAGGCAACTCAGAAAGAGCGGGGTCCCAAAAAATGCGACCGTCCAGATACTCCATGACGAAAAACATTCGGTCAATTGGGCTGGATTTTTTATCTGTTAAAAGCAGCATTTTAGGTACGGCAACATTTGAATGCTGCAAAGCGCGCATTACTTTGTATTCACGATCCACTTGGTGAGCTGATTTTAGTAAATCGCCTTCTGGTTTTGCACGTAAAACATAATTACCTGTGCTCGTCGTAAGTTTGTAAGTTGGGTTTGATTGACCGCCTGAAAACTTTTCAATATCTAAAAGCTCACCGAAGTTTTCGATGTTTTCTGCTAGGAAGGCAGATAGAAGGTTTTTATCTAATTGATTTTGGCCAGTGGTCATACGGTACTTATTTCATTGCAAATGTTTTTCCTGATTGTTAGGTGAATTAAACCGCAATGCAACTGGAAAATTTATGCTTCACAGGTTCGCTATTAAAATAAGCCAAGTGAAATCTCGTGGATTTGCCAAGTTAATCATTATTGTGGTTTTGTTTTTTGGTGTTGGTTATTTCATGACATCGATAGATTTCGATAGTTATATTAAATCGCTTCCATTTATTGCGGGCAATGCAGCAGGGTGGCTGAATGGAAAGCTTGCTTACTTGGTGCTTGCAAGTTTATTGGTCAGTGTTGGCTGCCCAAGACAAGTTGTTAGTTTTTTCGCTGCTTATTTTTTTGGGCTATGGATGGGGATTTTCTTAGGCGTATTAGCAACTACGATTGCTTGCGCTTTGTCTTTTTCTATAGCGAGAGTTTTTCAAGATACTTTCAAGGGATATTTAAAAGGTAAACTCAAGTTGGCTTTTGAGTTTTGGAAAGAAAATACATTTCTTGCAACGATGATTTGGCGGTTTATTCCCGCTGGTTCTAACCTTTTAACTAACCTTGTTGCAGGTGCTTTTGGCATTTCAGCATTGCCGTTTATCTCCGGGTCTGCACTGGGATACATTCCTCACACTATTGTTTTTGCATTGCTTGGTGCAGGAATAGAAGTTGATTCTAATTTTCAGATTATTGCTTCAGGCGCTTTGTTGGTTGTCTCGATACTGATTGGTCTTTTGCTACACAAAAAGTATCGATCACAGCTCTCTCAAAATTAATTTTACTTAACGCATGATTGCTGCAAGTGCTGCACTTGCAAGTCTTGCTTCTGCAGGGTCTGCGCGGCTTGTAAGAAGAACGGGTATCTTTCCACCTAGTACGATGCCTGCTGCACAGCCGCCACCCATGTAAACTAGGGATTTAAAAACGGCATTGCCTGACACAATATCAGGAACAATAATTGCATCGGCTTTGCCGGCTACTGGGTCATCGCCTAAACCTTTTGTATCTGCTGAGCTTTGTGAAAGTATCAAGTCCATTGCTAGCGGACCACGCACGTCAGAAGTTGGAACATTTTCTATCGCCCATTCCGCAAGTTCTGCTGCTTCCATTGATGATGGTACAGATGGAATAGCTGATTCTGTTGCAGAAAGAATTGCGATTTTTGGGCGTGAGATACCTGTTTTACGAGCAAGATTGTCAACAGCCATTACAGCACTTTGACGTGTCTTCATATCTGGCGTCACGTTGACAGCGCCATCGGATACAATCATAGGGCGTTGTTCGACTGGATCAGTGATGTAAAAAACATGAACAAGTCGGTTTGATGTTCTTATACCTGTTTCTTTTTTAATGAGAGCGCCCATGAATTGGTCTGTATGTAAGTTACCCTTCATGATGACGTCGACTTCACCGCGATTGCCAAGAAGTGAGCCTTCATATGCTGCTTCTTCTTCACCGTTTGTGTCTACAATTTTAAATTTTGAAATATCCCAAGAAAGCGCTTTTGCTTCTTTCTCTATGTCCGCTTTTTCACCAACGAATACGGGTTCCATTATTCCTTCATCAACAGCAGCTTTTGCTGCTTGCATAGGTAGCGGTGAGCCAGCGCGCACGATTGCAGTTTTTGCGGGTGAATTTTGTTTTGCTAATGTCAGTAGATTTTCTGGGCAAACAGGTGCGTATTTTGAAAGAAATGGATTTGCTGACATTTAGATATCCTTGAATAATGTTCGTTTTATATAGCTTGTTTATCAGCAGTGAAGCCGAAAAGAAAAGAGCGGCACAGAATTAAACTGAACCGCTCTTTGTATTATAATTTAGCTAAGTGCTAAAATCTTATTGAGGACGCATGTCTTTAGCATCAACACCAGCAACTGATACAGGCTTTTTCATCGCATCGCGACGGAAAGGCTCGCCTAGTTCTTGGTTAAGAATAACTTCAATCAATGTTGTTTTGTTATTCTTCATTTGATTTTCAACAGCTACGTCTAGTGCAGATGTTAACTCGTCCATTGAATTAACTTGAACGCCTTCAAGGCCACAGCCTTCAGCAACTTTTGCGTAGTTTACGCCAAGGTTAAGTTCTGTGCCAACGAAGTTATCTTCGAACCAAAGTGTTGTGTTGCGCTTTTCAGCACCCCATTGGTAGTTGCGGAAAACGATCATTGTTACTGGAGGCCAGTCGTTACGACCACATGCTGTAAGTTCGTTCATTGAGATGCCGAATGCGCCATCGCCAGCAAAGCCAACCACAGGTACGTCAGGGCAAGCAATTTTTGCGCCAAGGATAGCTGGAAGACCATAACCACAAGGACCAAATAGGCCAGGTGCAAGGTATTTGCGACCTTCATCGAATGATGGGTAGGCGTTACCAATCGCACAGTTGTTACCAATATCAGAAGAAATAATTGCTTCTCTTGGTAGTGCTTTTTGAATTGCGCGCCAAGCCATGCGTGGAGACATGCGGTCTGGCTCACGATCACGAGCACGTTCGTTCCAGTCTGTACCTGGATCATCGTCTTCGTGATCCATTGAAGTAAGTGTTTGTGCCCAAGAAGACTTTGTTTTTGCAATCAATGCTTCACGATCTGCGCGTCCTGCATCCCCAGCTGATGGCGAAAGTTGAGATAGAATGTTCTCAGCAACTGATTTAGCGTCACCTTGAATACCTACTGATACTTTCTTAGTCAGGCCAATACGGTCTGAGTTGATATCTACTTGGATGATTTTTGCGTCTTTTGGCCAGTAATCAATGCCGTAACCAGGCAATGTTGAGAATGGATTTAGACGTGTACCAAGAGCCAAAACCACATCAGCTTTTTCGATGAGTTCCATCGCAGCTTTTGAGCCGTTGTAGCCAAGTGAACCAACGCCCATTGGGTGGTTGCCAGGGAAAGCATCATTGTGTTGATAACCGCAACATACTGGTGCAGAAAGTTTTTCTGCAAGAGCTGCAGATGCAGGGATAGCATCACCGATGATTACGCCAGCGCCATTTAGGATTACTGGGAATTTAGCGTCTGAAAGAAGAGCAGCTGCTTCAGCAATTGCAGTTTCGCCACCTTGTGGAAGTTCAAGACGAACGATCTGTGGAAGCTCAATGTCGATAACTTGTGTCCAGTAATCGCGCGGGATGTTGATTTGTGCTGGAGCACAACCGCGCCATGCTTTTTCGATCACGCGGTTTAGAACTTCAGCCATACGTGATGGATCACGAACTTCTTCTTGGTAACAAACCATGTCTTCAAACAATTTCATTTGTTCGATTTCTTGGAAACCACCTTGGCCAATTGTTTTGTTAGCTGCTTGTGGTGTCACAAGTAGTAGCGGTGTGTGGTTCCAGTAGGCTGTTTTAACTGGTGTTACAAAGTTTGTAATACCAGGGCCGTTCTGTGCAACCATCATAGACATTTTGCCAGATGCGCGTGTGAAACCGTCAGCAATCATGCCGCCTGATGTTTCGTGGGCGCAATCCCAGAATTTAATGCCTGCTTGTGGGAACAAGTCAGAAATAGGCATCATAGCCGAACCAATAATACCAAAAGCGTGCTCAATGCCGTGCATTTGCAATACTTTTACGAAAGCTTCTTCAGTCGTCATTTTCATGAGTGCATATCCTCTTAGGCTGAAAAATTAAAAATTCCGTCGCAGGAACCATATCCCGCAAGTGAAGACATATAGAAATCAAACAAGCCTACAAGTGTAGGCCCAGATATCCTCCAGCTTGGTTCCAAAGTGTATTTTGTGGATCTAAGTAATTTCATGAATTGCTTCTGCAATTCTTTCTATGCCTTCAGTTATTTTTTCATTGGCAATTGATGAATAAGCAATGCGGAAATAGTTTCTGGGTGGATTTTCAGCATCAAAGAAAGCACTGACTGGTTCAATTAGAACGCTTTTTTCAACAAGGTTTTCAGCTAATATGTTTGAATTAAGCTTCTTAGGGCCTTTTATCCAAAAACTAGTTCCACCAAATTTTGCAGCAGTTGAATCGCTTAAACCATTTTCTTCAAGTGCGGTTAGCATGGTTGTATGACGTTCTGCGTATTTCTTTTTTAATTTACGCATTTGAGAACTGTAGTGGCCTAGTGCCATGAAGTAAGCCGCTGTTCTCTGACTATGGCCAGGTGGGTGGCGGTATATAAGGTGCCTTACGCGGCGGGCTTCTTCTATAAAACTATCTGGACCAGCTAGATAACCAAGGCGTAATCCAGGAAAAAGTGATTTTGAAAAGCTGCCGATATAAATAACGCGGGCTTTTTTATCCATAGACTTTAATGCAGGAGAGGGAGGTGCCAGAAAGTTCATTTCAAATTCGTAGTCATCCTCAATAATTACGAAGTCATGTATTTCTGCCATTTCCATTAGTTTTTTACGGCGTTCAATTGGCATGGTGGCTGTCGTTGGGCACTGATGGCTTGGGGTTACAAAGATAACATCGCATTTTGCAAGTTTTTCTTCATCTAGCACCATGCCGCCTTCATCGACGTCAAAATATTCAATTTTTTCCGTTCGGTTCGTTACAATGTTTCTAATGTCAGGATAACAAGGGTTTTCAATGCCTACAGTTGTGTCTGGTCTAATTAGTAGTTCACCAACGAGATACAATGCGTTTTGAGCGCCTAATGTTACGAGTACATGTTCAGGCACTTTGTAAATGCCTCGTTGTGGCAAACTATGGCTTGTAATATAATTTACTAACATTGGATCATCATTATAGCCAAAGTCGCCTGCAAGAACGCCAAAGTCCCTCGCTCCGAGAGCTTGTCTGGTACAATCGCGCCATTCTGAATGACTAAAGAGTTTGAAATCTGCCTGCCCATAAACAAAAGGAAACTCGTATTCACGCCAGTTTAATGGCTTACGGATTACTCTCAGATTATCTGAATTATTTCTAATACGATGTTGCCAGTCAATTTTCTCTATGGGTTCACGCGTATTTTCCATAAAGCCAAGTGGGTTTACGGGAGCATCTTCATTGACCACATATCCAGAGCGCGCTTTTGGTGTGAGGTATCCATCATCGGCCAGAGCTTGATATGCAATTGTGACTGTATTGCGGGCGACTTTAAGATGTTTAGACAGGCTTCTGCTCGAAGGAAGGCGTTCACCTGGCTGAAGTGCACGACTGAGAATCGCATTCACGACTTTTTCTCGAAGTTGAGCTTGTAAGCTTGCTGGTAGTTTAGGATCTAGTTCAAATAGAATTTCTTTCATCAGGCCTAATTCCTTTTGGCACCATATAAATAGACTTTTGGTTCTATTTGAAAATTAACTTAGATTCTAGCCTTGAGTTACATATTTCTTCGTCTTACGTTAAAAAATGACGAGAAAATGCCTTGGGAGGGGTGTTGTTGACTGAAAATTTAGATTTTTGGCTTGTAGTATTTAACGATGACCCAGCAATGCTTGATGTTCGAGCAGAGTTTGTTGATGCTCATTTAGCTTATGTTGATGCCCATTCCAGCAAAATAGTTCTAGCAGGCGGACTTCGCCATGAATCAGATACACCATTTGTTGGTGGATCTTGGCTCGTTAAGGCGGCAAATCAATCTGATGTAGTAAAACTGATTAGAGATGATCCGTATTATAATCCTACACATCGTAAATATGATATCAATTACTGGGGTATTTTTAGTAATACCTTACAGCAGGGAGCGATAGCAGCATGAATGATAAAAGCTTTCAACCAGTCTCTGGATTTGATCTGCCACGCTTTGCTGGCGTGCCTACGTTCATGCGTTTGCCGTTTGTTGAAGAGGGCAGTGAACTTTATTCAAAAACAGATATTGGTATTATTGGTATTCCTTGGGATGGCGGAACAACTAATCGTCCTGGTGCGCGACACGGACCAAGACAAGTTCGTGATCTTTCTACAATGATCCGTGCGATGCACCCTGCTAGTGGTGCAAAACAATTTGAGATGTGTAATTGTGCCGACCTTGGTGATGTTGCTCCAAACCCTGCAGGGCTTGAAGATACGCTAGAGCGCGTAACAACTTATTATAAGCGTATTCAAAAAGACGGTATCGTTCCGCTATCTGTTGGTGGCGATCATCTGACTAGTCTGCCTGTTCTTCGTGGCTTATCAAATGGCCGTGCGCTTTCTATGATTCATTTTGATGCGCATACGGTTCTATTCGAAGGTTATTTCAACGGTACAATGTACACGCATGGCACTCCATTTAGACGTGCAATCGAAGAGGGGCTGCTTGATCCTAAAAAGGTTGTTCAAATAGGCATTCGTGGCACTATGTATGATGGTGAAGATATTGAATGGGGTAGGGAACGCGGCGTTACGATTATTGATATTGATGAATGTATGAAGCGTGGACATGAAGACGTCATGGCGCAAGCTCGTGAGATTGTTGGTGATACGCAAACATATGTTAGTTTTGACATAGACTTCATCGATCCAGCCTTTGCTCCAGGGACAGGGACGCCAGAAATTGGCGGTGTTGATACATGGACGGCTCAGCAATATGTGCGAGGTTTGTCAGGTCTAGATATAATAGGGGCTGATATGGTAGAAGTTTCTCCACCATTTGATGCATCAGGAAATACAGCTTGGGTTGGCGCATCTATACTTTTTGAATTACTGTGCAATATTGCTGAATCACATACTCGTAGAAAAGAAGCATAAAAAGCATAAAAGTTTGTGAGGGAGGTAGGGCAGCGTAGCCACTCTTACTTTTAAATTTCCGCTGTAAATTTAGGGAGAGAAAAATGAAAACTCTAAAAACAATGGTAGCAGCACTTGCAGCATCTTCGGCGATGTTTGTAGCAACTGCTCCTGCTAACGCACTAGACGAACTAACAGTAGCTTACTTTCTGGAATGGCCAACACCAAATCAGTTCGCACAAGCTAACAAAATCTATGAAAAAGAGCTTGGCGTAAAAGTTAACTGGGTATCTTTCGATGCTGGTACTGCTATGTCTGCTGCTATGGCTTCAGGTGACGTACACATCTCGTTCTCACAAGGTGTAACACCGTTCCTAGTTGCAACTGCTGCTGGTCAAGATCTACAAGTTGTAGATATTGCTGTTTCTTACTCAGACAATGACAACTGTGTTGTTCGTTCTGAACTAGAAATAGATAAAGACAATGCTGCTACTGAACTAAAAGGCAAAAAAGTTGCTGTGCCACTAGGTACTGCTGCTCATTCTGGCTTCTTGGCTCAAATGAAGCATTTCGGCATTGCTGAAGCTGATCTAAACATTGTTGACATGGCTCCATCAGATTCTGCTGCAGCTTTCTCACAGCCAAACACTGACCTTGCAATGGTTTGTGGTTGGGGTGGCTCACTTCGTACAATGAAAGAGCATGGTAATGTGCTTATCTCTGGTGCTGAAAAAGAAGCTGTTGTTGGTAAAGTGTTCGACGTAACATCTATTCCAACATCTTTTGGTGAAGAAAACCCGGATCTACTTGCTAAGTTCCTTAAAATCACTGCTGACATGAATGCACAATACGCAAAAGACCGTACTCCAATGATGGCTGATATTACTAAAGAGTCTGGTATGGACCTCGCAGGTACAACCGCTGTGATTGATGTGTTCGCATTCCCAACAGTTGAAGAGCAGCTTTCTGATGCTTGGATGGGTGGTTTTGTAGCTAAGTATTTTACTGATAGTGCAAAGTCACTTGAAGAAGGTGGCAAAATCAAAGCGCTTAGCGATTACAATGCAGTAATCAATACAAGCTACCTTGAAGCTGCTTCAAAAATGTAATTTGTAGAAAAATGCGTAGCCCTTTTATTAGGGCTACGTTCCTAAAAATAATAATTATAAATTGACGGGGAGAGGACAAGCAATGAGTGGTTTAGTAATGGATGATGTTTCCATGACCTTCGAACTACCCGATGGTGGCAAGGTAGAAGCACTAAAAAATATTAATCTCAACATTAAAGAAGGCGAACTCATCTCAGTATTGGGACCGTCGGGTTGTGGTAAAACAACTTTGCTGAATATTAGCGCAGGTTTTCTTGCGCAAACTGAGGGTGTCATAACTCTTAATGGTGATATGGTCACAGGGCCGAGCGCTGAGCGAGGGATGGTATTTCAAAAAGGTGCGTTATTTGAATGGATGTCTGTTCGTAAGAACGTTTCATTTGGGCCCGAGCTTAAGGGTATGGCTAAAGGTGAAATGACTGAAAAAGTTGACCATCTACTAGATATTGTTGGTCTTCAGGACTTTAAAGAAAAAGCAATCTATGAATTGTCTGGCGGTATGCAGCAGCGTGTGGCACTTGCCCGTTGTCTTGCTAATGAGCCAGATGTAATTTTAATGGATGAGCCTCTAGGCGCGCTTGATGCGCTTACACGTGAGAAGATGCAAGGGCTTGTGCTTAAACTATGGAAAGAAACAGGTAAGACAATCATATTGATTACACACTCAGTTGAAGAAGCATTGCTTCTTGGTGAACGTTTGGTCGTTATGGCGCCACGACCTGGTCGTATTCATAAAGAATATAACTTGCCATTTGCTGAAAAAGGCGTTGGTCAAGACTTGCGCGAAGTAAAAAAAGACCCGAAATTCGGAAAAACTCGTGATGAAATTCTTACCATGATTTGGGATATGGAAGAAGAAATCATGGGCAAAACCGACAACGCGGCATAAGGGGACTATTATGTTTTTTACAAGTGAAGAATTTCTGTCTGAATTTGGGCACGCACTTAGCACTGCTTTCTGGATGATATTTGGAATTGCTGCAATTTTCATTGTTTATTTGGTATTCAGTTGGTTGTTTTCTTTCCTTTATGGACTTTATACAAAGGGAAAAGAAGCTAAAGGATACGGTTCTCTTAAAACAGTTACTTTTGGTGATGAGAGTGCGGTTACTGCTAATCGTGTTGCATCAGTATTAGGTGTTTTAACAATCTTCTTTTTGTGGGGGTTGGCCACAGAGTCCAAGCTATTACCATTTAGCTTGCCCGGTCCTTTTACTGGCGATGCTCAATTTGAATACACTGCAAAAAATGCTGCGGGCGAAACGGATAAAGGTACGGTAACATTCCGTGTTTCAAAACAAGGTTCTGATGTTGAAAAACTAGAAGCACCAGCAACATCTGAAGGTTTTGCCAAAGATGATGTTGTTATGATGAGTGAACGCCGCTCAAAGATTGTGAAAGCACAAAACAACGACGAAGGCGGCAAAGAAGCTGGTTATACTATAACTGAGATTAATGGTCAGCCAGTCAAAGCTGACTCTGTTATTCAAGTTGATGGTGGTGAAGTTTTATTTACAAAGCGTGGTAGTTTTTCGATTAGACCTGGCGAAGGCATGACAATGGAAGCGTTGTTCTTACCGCCGCCAGAAAAAGTATGGAGTACTTTTATCCAACTTCACAACGAGGGTTACCAAGGTATCTCGCTTTGGGAAAATGTTTTCTGGTCGCTTTCTCGGGTTTTCATCGGCTTTGCGCTTGGTTGTCTCTTTGGTATTCCACTTGGTTATGCGATGGGTCTAACAGGTTGGCTTCGTGGTTGGTTCGATCCTATCGTTGAGTTTATGCGCCCAGTTCCTCCACTCGCACTTATTCCATTGATTATTATTTGGTTTGGTATTGGTGAGCAGGGTAAGATTTCATTGCTCTTCTTAGCGGCTCTCTGGATCATGACTATTGCATCACGCTCTGGTGTATCTGGTGTGAATATATCTAAAGTTCATGCTGCTTATTCACTTGGTGCTAGTAAGACGCAAATTCTAACGCGTGTTATTATTCCAAATTCATTGCCAGACATCTTTACAGGTGCACGAGTTGCTATGGGTGTTTGTTGGGGCACTGTTGTTGCAGCTGAACTTGTAGCCGCTGAAAAGGGTGTTGGTAAAATGATTATTGCTGCATCGAAGTTTCAGCTAACTGACATTGTTATCGTTGGGATCATTATCATCGGTATCATTGGCTTTGGTATTGAAGTTCTAATGCGCATTCTTGAGAAGCGTCTTATTCCTTGGAAAGGTCGCGGTTAACTCCGGCCATGATATAAATTTCAAAGCCGGGTCAGGAAACTGCCCCGGCTTTTTTGTGAAACGATTTATGCGAATCTAAAATGACAAAGCTCAATTTTGAAAAACCATTTACTCAACAAGAAGGAATGCCTGACGAGGTTATTGACCGGGCTGTTGAAATATTAAAAGGCGGGCGTTTGCATCGTTATAATACGCTTGCAGATGAGACAGCAGAGGCTACTCTTCTAGAGCAAGAATATGCAGCTTATCAAGAAGCAAAATATTGTATCGCCTGTACTTCTGGTGGTTATGCTATGCAGATTGCTTTGCGTGCCTGTGGCTTTAAGAATGGTGACAAGATTTTAGCTAATGCCTATACATTAGCGCCAGTTCCAGGTGCAATTCATGCGGCAGGGGGCAAGCCTGTCTTTATTGAAATTAAAGATAATTGGCACATCGATATTGATGACCTTCGCAGTAAAGCAAAATTGAGCGGTGCAAAATTCATGATGCTTTCACATATGCGTGGACATATTGCTGATATGGATGCAATCAACGAAATATGCGAAGAGTATGGTATTTCCATGATTGAAGATTGTGCTCATACAATGGGTGCAAAATGGAAGGGCACTCGCTCTGGCAACTTTGGTAAAGTGGCTTGTTTTTCCAATCAAACATATAAGCATTTAAATTCAGGTGAAGGTGGCTTCTTAACCACTGACGATGATGAAGTTGCTGCGCGTGCGATAGTGATGACTGGTTCCTATATGCTTTACCAAAGACACGGCACTGCTCCGCCAGAAGAAGTATTTCGGCGTGTTCGTTTGGAAACACCCAATATGTCTGGACGGATGGATAACCTTCGCGCGGCATTACTTCGAGGGCAACTACCTTATTTGGATAAAAATGTGCCGCGTTGGAATGAACGCTACCAAATCTTGGAAGCAGGATTACGTAAGTCTGACAATCTCTATTTGCCTGAACGTAAACAACACGAAGAATATGTTGGGTCTTCTATTCAGTTCCAACCTCATAACATTTCGACGGATTCTATTCCACAACTAGTCGAAAATTGTGCAAAGCGCGGTGTTGAAATTAAATGGTTCGGCGATGATGAACCTAAAGCTTTTACTAGCCGCTACGATAGTTGGCAGTATATTGAAGATCTGCCTGAGCTTCCAAAAACTAAAGAAGTTCTTTCGCGCACCTGCGATATGCGTGTTTCTTTAACATTTGATTTGGACGACTGTGTTTTGATTTCGCAGATTATCTGTGAAGAAGTTGATGAGCTTGCTGCGGATTAGTTAGAAATGAGACTTCTGGTACCAAAATATTTGTCAGTTGGTGCCAGTTAAATTTGCGACTTTAGTGTATTAAAATTTCAAACCACCATTTGAAGGATGCTCGCATGGGTTTGCATGATCGCGAATTAAATACATCGCCACACGTTTCTGATGAAATTCGTAAAACTACTTGTTATATGTGCGCATGTCGTTGTGGTATTAATGTCCATTTGCGTAAGGGCGATGACGGTCAACCTAAAGTTCGTTACATTGAGGGGAACCGGGATCATCCTGTAAACAAAGGTGTTCTATGTGCTAAGGGGTCTGCTGGTATTATGCAGCATTATTCTCCTGCACGTTTGAATAAACCCCTTAAGCGTGTTGGTGAACGCGGCAAAGGTGAGTTCCAAGAAATTGAATGGGAAGAAGCGCTTTCTACAGCTGCTGAATGGTTAGGTGATATCCGCAAAAGTGACCCTAAGAAATTAGCTTTCTTTACAGGCCGTGACCAAAGTCAATCTATGACTGGTTGGTGGGCGCAACAGTTTGGTACGCCAAACTTTGCAGCACACGGTGGCTTTTGTTCTGTGAACATGGCGGCTGGTGGTATTTATACATTTGGCGGTGCGTTCTGGGAGTTTGGTTCTCCTGATTGGTCTAAGTCAGAAATGTTCATGATTTTCGGTGTTGCCGAAGATCACGATTCAAACCCAATTAAACTTGGCCTTGCTGAGATGAAACGCCGTGGCAAAAAGATTGTCGGCGTGAACCCAGTTCGCACAGGCTATAATGCCATTGCAGATGAGTGGGTTGGTATTACACCCGGTACAGATGGTTTATTTATCCTGTCACTTATCCATGAGCTTCTTAAAATGGGTAAAGTCGATCTGGATTATCTACTTCGTTATACAAACGCGCCTTATTTGGTAATTGAGAACCCAGGCGGCAAAGACCACGGTCTTTTTGCTCGCGACAAGGATGGTGATATTCTTGTTGCTGATCGAAAAACTGGTAAGCCAGTTAAATCAACAGCTAAAAAAGTTAAGCCAGCGCTTCAAGGTGAATGCAAATACGCACGTGGCAAGAAGGCTCGCCCGGTATTTGAAATGCTTGCTGATAAATATATGTCAGATGAGTATTCACCAGAAAATGTTACTGACAGAACAGGTGTACCCGTTGCTCAAATTAAACGCTTAGCACAAGAGATTGCAGAAGCAGCTTTTGAAAAAGAAATTGTTATCAACCAACCATGGGTTGATATGAAAGGCGAAAAGCACAAGACGATGATTGGTCGTCCTGTATCTTTTCATGCGATGCGCGGTATTTCGGCTCACTCAAATGGTTTCCAAACATGTCGTGCGCTTCATTTGTTGCAAATCATGTTGGGTTCAATTGATTGCCCGGGTGGTTTCCGTTTCAAGCCACCTTATCCGCGCCCTGTTGCTGCTCAACCAAAGCCACATGGTGGTTCTGTTGCTAATACACCACTTGCGGGCCCTCCATTGGGTATGCCTCGTGGTCCTGAAGATCTGTTATTACAAAAAGATGGTTTGACGCCTCAGCGTATTGATCGTGCTTACTCATGGGACGCGCCATTATCTGCGCATGGCATGATGCACATGGTTATCTCAAATGCTCATGCGCAAGATCCATATCCAATTGATGTGCTGTTTATGTATATGGCGAATATGTCTTGGAATTCATCAATGAATTCCAAAGGCGTGATGAACATGCTTGAGGACAAAGATGAAGACGGTAATTATGTAATTCCAAAAATCATTTATGCGGATGCTTATAACTCTGAGATGGTTGCTTATGCCGATCTTGTTTTCCCAGATACAACTTATCTAGAGCGTCATGATTGTATTTCACTCTTGGACCGCCCAATTTGTGAACCTGATGTGATGGCTGACTCAATACGTTGGCCTGTGGTTGATCCTGCAACGCAAGGTGAAAATCGCGATGTACGAGGTTTTCAATCTGTGTTGATTGAGCTTGGTGTACGTCTTGGCCTTCCTGGCATGACGAACGAAGATGGGACTGCGAAGTTTGAGGATTATGCTGATTACATTGCAAATCACGAACGCAAACCCGGTGTTGGGCCACTTGCTGGTTGGCGCGGTAAAAAAGGTAATAAGCATGGCCGTGGTGAGCCAAACCCAAAACAAGTTCAAGCATACATTGATAATGGTGGTTTCTTTGAAGTAGAGCTACCAGAAAATGCACGTTATTATAAACATGCAAATAAGCATTGGCAGGATTGGGCTGTTGAGATGGGGCTACAAGATGGTCCTGTAGAAAACATCTTCCAGTTGTATTCAGAACCTCTAGCAAAGTTTCAGCTTTGTGCAGAAGGTCATATGAAGCCTATTCCACCTGAAACATATAAGCAGCGTATCAGAGACCATATGGCCCCGCTTCCGACTTGGTATCCAACATTTGAAGGTGATGCGGTCAGTGAAACGCTTTATCCTTATAATGCATTAACGCAACGCCCTGCTGCTATGTATCATTCATGGGGTTCGCAAAATACTTGGCTTCGTCAAATTCATGGTTCAAACCCAATGTTTGTTCCAACTAAGATTTGTGATGAAAAAGGTTTAAAGGATGGTGATTGGGCACTTGTCTCGTCTCATCATGGTTCGATAAAAGTTCAAGTAAAACGCATGGAAGCGTTAAACGTAAATACCATGTGGACTTGGAATGCGATTGGTAAACGTTCTGGTGCTTGGAACCTTGATCCTGATTCACCCGAAGCTAAAAAGGTTTCCTGTTGAACCATCTTATTCATGAACTTCTTCCACCAAAAGGTGATGGCATGAGATGGTCAAACTCTGACCCAATAACAGGGCAGGCCGCTTGGTTCGATCTTAAAGTGAATATTGAAAAGGCTCCAAATCAGAGCGGTCCAACTGAACCACAATTCCCAAAGCAAAAGAGAGCAAAGACTTCTCCTACAAATGTCGAATACGGCAAGGAGTGGACAAAGTGATATCGCATACAGTCACCAGTTCAGACGGTACGCGCCTATTTGTTCGTGAAGCGGGCAATCCAAAAGGGCGACCAATTGTGCTGATCCACGGTTGGTCACAACATCATTTATGCTGGTCAAAACAATTAAGCAGTGATTTGACCGAAAACTTTCGCCTTATTGCTCCAGATCTACGTGGGCACGGCGCTTCTGGTAAGCCAGAAGACCCAGAAGCCTATAATCACTCAAAGCCTTGGGCTGATGATATTAATGCAATTATTCAGCAACTAGAACTTGATAATCCTATACTTGTTGGTTGGTCTATGGGTGGCTGGGTCGTTTTTGATTATCTACGTGCTTACGGAAATGCCAAAATTTCTGGCATTGTTACTATTGGCAGTTCTATTGCAATGAACCCTGAAGTTGCTGCACGTCGCCACCGTGATGCTCAGGCTAAGGGCATGTATAGCAGTGATCAACAAGAAGCACTTGAAGCGACTATTAAATTTGTCAAAGCCTGTGTTTCTTCACCGCTGTCAAAGCATGATTTAGCCTTTATGGTTGGGTTTAACATGCTTTGCCCTCCAAAAGTTCGAGCAGATTGTAGACTGCGTGTTGAAGACTATAGCGAAACAGCTGAAGACTTGACCAAACCTGCTATGATTATTCATGGAGAGGCAGAACGCGTTTGTGTAACTTCCATGTTTGAGGAGATGTGTTCTGCAATGCCTCAAGCAACCGTATTAAAATATCCTGGTTGTGGCCATGCGCCTTTCTGGGAAAATTCTGATAAATTTAATAACGATCTGGCAGAATTCTGCCAAAGCACTCTGGAGATTGCTGCATGACGTCTCTTCCAACTGAAGTAACAGGTAAGAAGCTTGGTCTTGTTATCGATTTAGATACCTGTGTAGGCTGTCACGCCTGTGTGGTGAATTGTAAAGAATGGAACACGGGTGGCTATGGTGCACCGTTGTCTGACTTGGATGCTTATGGTGCTGAACCTGTTGGTTCATGGCTCAACCGTATCCATACATTTGAAGTAACGCCAGAGGATGCGCCAGCATCAATCGTTCATTTTCCTAAGTCTTGTTTGCATTGTGATGATGCGCCGTGTGTTACAGTTTGCCCAACTGGAGCAAGTTATAAACGGGCAGAAGACGGCATTGTGCTTGTTGATGAAGATATGTGTATCGGCTGTGGTCTTTGTGCTTGGTCTTGTCCTTATGGCGCGCGCGAGATGGACCCAGTCGAAAACGTTATGAAGAAATGTACGCTTTGTGTAGATCGTATTTATAATGATAATCTTCCTCAAGAAGATCAAATTCCTGCTTGTGTAAGAACATGTCCTGCAGAAGCACGTCACTTTGGTGATTTGGGGGATCCTGAATCTGATATCTCTAAATTGGTGGCTGATCGTGGTGGTATTGATCTGATGCCTGAGATGGCCACTAAACCTGTTAACAAATATCTTCCTCCGCGTCCAAAAACGCATTCACATGTTGAACCAGAAACTCCCAAAGATAAGGCACTTGATGCTAAAGGTTTCTTGGGCTGGTTAGACAAAACTTTGGAGGCGCTATAATGCATCCGGCTATTTCAGTAATATTTTTCACAGTAACATCAGGGGCAGGATTTGGGTTTCTTGCGTTAATCGGTTTGGGTGTACCCATGCCTGAAAGTGGAGCAGGGGCATTCTTTGCTTGTCTTATAGCTGGCGGGCTTGCGGTTGCTGGTCTTATCTCTTCGACCTTCCATTTAGGACACCCAGAAAGAGCATGGAGAGCATTTAGCCAGTGGCGCTCTTCTTGGTTATCCCGTGAAGGTGTTTGCGCAGTTATCACACTGGTTCTATTTGCATTTTATGCTTTGAATTGGGTGTTTTTTGATAATCGCATTGGCTGGCTAGGGCTGTTAATTTCAATTGGTTCGATTGCAACAGTATTCACTACAGCTATGATCTACACTCAAATGAAGACCGTACCGGTTTGGAATAATGTGCTCACACCAATTTGCTATCTCTTATTTGCTGTTACTTGCGGAACGCTACTTGCGGGTAGTTTTGGATATTGGGAAGTAGCAGTTGTTTCTCTCCCATTCTTTGCGTTAGTTTCAATTGTTGCCGCATGGGGTGTTAAATTGATGTGGTGGAAGAGCGGCGAAACGCTTTCTTCTCGTGGCTCTGATACTGGAACGGCTACGGGGCTTGGCTCTATTGGTAAAGTTAAGCTGCTAGAAAAACCTCATTCAGGTGAGAACTATTTGACAAAAGAAATGGTTCATCAGGTTGGCCGTAAACATGCGAGCAAGCTTCGTATGATCGCTTTATTATTAGGCGCGGGACTTCCGATTGTTGTTTGTTTAATTATGTTAATGGCAGGTGCAAATGGTTTCTTATTTGCAGTAGCAGCGTTAGCTATGATCGCTGGACTGTTTGTAGAGCGCTGGCTTTTCTTTGCCGAAGCAGAACACGCGGTTTCGCTTTATTACTAGTAAACTTTTAAATCTAAAAACTAGGCGCGTCTATGATGCGCCTTTTTTGTTTTTATTAGCAACAAATATTTAATTGTTAATGAGGAATGGTTCTTCTAAGTGATATTCTTCAAGGTTAGCGCCATCACCAATACGGTCAATTACTGCAAATAAGCCAGAGCCAGTAATAGGCGTTAATACGCCATGCCATGTATTTTTAGCTATGTTTACGGATTGGCTGCAATCAGCAAAAAATGCAACTGGGGTTTGCGGTTTTCCATTTTGATCTTCTGCAACGATAACAATGAATTCTGAACGATCCATCGGAATAAAACTTTGTGACCCTAATGGATGGCGCTCCAGTAAAGTCAATTTATAGGGAAGAGTTCTTATATCGGCATGAAACAAGCTGATACTAGTTTTGCCATCAATAATATCAACGCTAGCTAAATCTGAATAACGTCGACACTTATCTTCATTAATCAGTTTTGGTTCAACAGTTCCTATCGAAATGACCTCTCCAAAGGGCTTAAAGGTTTCTTGCGTCAGAGGCTGTATTTTGATCGTTTGTAGTTCAGTCACTTTTGGAAACTTCCAAGTTGAGCATGACGATTAACATCTTTGTAAAGCAAATATCTAAACTTGCCTGGCCCGCCTGCATAACATGCCTGAGGGCAGAATGCGCGTAACCACATAAAGTCACCCTCTTCAACTTCAACCCAGTCTTGGTTAAGTCGATAAACAGCTTTTCCTTCAAGTACGTATAATCCATGTTCCATCACGTGTGTTTCTGCAAAAGGTATAACGGCGCCAGGTTCAAATGTTACGATGGTAACGTGCATGTCGTGACGCATGTCATCAGGAGAGACAAACCGGGTAGTGGCCCATTTTCCATCCGTGTGTGCCATTGGGGTAGGGGCAATATCTTGTTCATTAACAACAAATGCTTCTGGTAAATCTATGCCATCCACGACTTCATAGGCTTTCCTTACCCAATGAAAACGTACTGGTTCTCCAGTGTAGTTTTTAACGTTCCAATCTTGAGCTGGGGGTATGAAAGCGTACCCACCTGGTTTCATAGTGTGCAATACGCCAGAAATTGTAAGAGATAGTTCACCTTCAACAACAAATAAAACGGCTTCTGCTTGATCGTTTAACTCTGGTTTATTGCTTCCACCATCAGGAGATACTTCCAAGATGTATTGTGAAAAAGTTTCAGCAAATCCAGATAATGGACGGGCAAGTATCCATGCTCTTGTTTTTTCCCAGAAAGGCAAGTTACTAGTCACAATATCCTGCATTGTTCCTTTTGGAATTACAGCATATGCGTCTGTAAAAACAGCTCGTCCTGTTAGCAGTTCAGTTTGTTTTGGTAAACCACCTTTAGGTGCGTAATAGGATGCGTTACTCATTCATTTTCCTCAAATTCATCTTTATCTTATCTGTTTATTACTGTTCAATTATCTAATTAAATTTGAAGAAGATTATTGATATATCAGATCACTTTATTTGTTTTTTGCATTCGGCCACCATGAACTCGATAAATAGCCTACTTTTTGGGTCTTGAAGCCGTTTATGAGGATAAACACACGAGAATGGAAGGTTGGTTGGCGGTGATTTTTTTGCAACTGCTACCAACTCCTTAGTTTTCAGATATTCGGAGACCTCATATATAGGTTTGTTGATAATTCCACTTCCTGACAATGCCCATGTTGTTAGTACATCGCCATCGTCAGACTCTAATGGACTGATAAACTCGTATCGTTTGACCTTATTATCTTCTTGTAAAGTCCAGAAAAATTCATTTAATCCTGGATATCTAAGCATTATGCATCTGTGACTTTTAGCGGAAAGATCGCTTCCATTTTCTGGTGCTCCGTATTTTTCTATGTATTTTGGTGACGCGCATAGTATTCTTTGAAAGTCGTGAATTGGAAGAACACGAAGTTCAGAATCTACCAGTTTTCCAAGTACGAAAGCTGCATCCAAACCTTCGTTTGTAATATCCACTTTTCTATCAGTGAGCCTAAGTCTTACGTTGATTTCTGGATATTTATCTTGAAATTTTGGCACTAAAGGCGCGATTAGTTTTTTGCCAATTCCAAGAGGTGCTGCAACAAATATAGTGCCTTTTGGATTTGATATACCATCACTGATGCTGCCTTCAACTTCACTAATCGTATCTAAAATTTTTATTGCACCTTTATAAAAAAGATCACCTTGTTCTGTTGGTTTTAGGTTTCGTGTCGTTCTATTAAAGAGCCTTATACCCAAGTGTTTTTCTAATTCAGATATGCGGTTACTTGAGACAGCAGGTGAAACGCGTAAATCGCGTCCTGCAGCAGACATGCTGCCTAATTCATGAACGCGAATAAAAGTTTTTAGATTGTTGACGTATGACATAAGATGTAAATACCATTATCTGAATATTTTTGAAAGTCTTTGTATTTTATAGATATTCTAACTTGATGCTATGTTTGGCAAAATGTCTTGTGGAGGAGTTTCCAGTTTACATGGCTACATATGCTTTATTATTTGGTCTATCCTTCTAGGTATTTAACGTGTCGAGGAAATTAGTTTTTGACAAAAGTTCGCAATCAAATTCATTTTTTGCTTAATAGTAAAGTCATCACTTTGGATGAGGTTTCTGCAACGACAACGCTTCTTGATTATCTGCGCCTTGAGCGCCGATTATGTGGTACGAAAGAAGGATGTGCAGAAGGTGATTGCGGTGCGTGTACGATTTTGGTTGGACGGTTATCTGCTGGTGAATTAGTTTATGAAACTGTGAATTCATGCATAAGGTTTGTTGGGTCTTTAGATGGATGTCATGTTGTAACTGTTGAGCATCTAAAGAAAAAAGACGGTAGCCTTCACCCTGTTCAGCAAGCAATGGTTGACCATCACGGTAGTCAATGTGGGTTTTGTACTCCCGACTTTGTAATGTCGCTTTATGCACTTTGGATGGTAAACCCAAACCCTACAAACAAGCAAGTTGAGACAAGTCTACAAGGGAATTTATATCGCTGTACGGGCTATGAGCCGATTATTAAAGCCGCGCAGGCAATTTCATCAATTGAGAGCCCTATAAATGATCCCTTAGTGCTTGAGCGTAAGCAGGTTATTGAACAATTAGAAAACTTCAATGACGGTTCTCGTGTCGAGGTCTCTAATGGGGATAGTCTCTTCATCTTACCTGCGTCTTTAGATGATCTAGCCAAGGTTAGGCAGTCTTATCCTCAATCTACAATTGTTGCCGGGTCAACTGATGTTGGTTTATGGGTTACGAAACATATGCGTGATATTTCGCCTGTTATATTTATTTCACATTTGCCTGAATTACACACCATTGAGATTACCAAAACTGGGGTTAGTATTGGTGCCTGTGTGTCGTATAGCGAAATGCTGCCTGTAGTTGAGAAGTATTTTTCTCCAATTGCTGAGTATTGGAATCGCATAGGTGGGGAACAGGTTCGTAATATGTGAACGATCGGAGGTAATGTTGCAAATGGTTCACCCATTGGAGATACGCCCCCGTTATTAATAGCACTTGGTGCAACCATGACTTTGCGAAAAGGTGAAGAACAACGCAGTTTATTAGTTGAGGATTTTTTTATTGATTATGGCAAGCAAGACCGCCTTGATGGTGACTTTGTAGAGTCTATTCATATTCCGTTTCTCGACGAAGAAAATTTATTTGCATCTTACAAAATATCTAAACGTCGAGATGAAGACATTTCAGCCGTTGCATGTGCATTTTCTTTGCGTATTCAAGATGAGATTATACAAGAAGCTATACTTGCGTATGGTGGCATGGCAGCTACACCTAAACGCGCGAAGCATGTTGAAGGTTTGCTTATTGGAAAATCATGGACACAAGAAACGCTTGATGTTGCTTTATCTGATTTTGACAAAGATTTTAAACCTTTAAGCGATTGGAGAGCCTCCGCTGATTATCGCAATCTTGTTGCAAAAAACCTTTGGCGACGGTTTTTCTTAGAAACAGATAATAAGACAGGAAACTTACGTCTTGATCGTGAGGCTGCGTTATGAATAAGCAAACTCAGATTAAAGGTAGTGTGCACCAAGATACTCAGCATGATTCTGCGCATAAATATGTCTCTGATGAGGCAGAATACATCGATGATATTGTAGAACCAACAGGCTTACTCCATGCATATCTTGGTGTTGCAGATATTGCGAATGGTGAAATCAAACATATAGACTATTCAGACGTGCGTACTGCTGTTGGGGTTGTTGATGTTTTAACGAAAGACGACATTCCGGGCGCAAATGATATCAGTCCTACAGGTAAGCAAGATGAACCTGTGTTTGCTGATCGAGTTGATTTTCATGGACAGGCGCTTTTTGCAGTCGTGGCGAATACACGTCAACAAGCACGTGCCGCTGCTAAACTTGCAAAAATTGAGTATGTTAGTGAACCTCATATTACTGATGTAGCTGATGCCAGAGAAGCAAACTATCAATTTGTGACAGAGCCACTTACCTTAAAGCGTGGTGAAACTGACGAAGCGCTTGATAACGCACCTAATAGAATAAAAGGCTCAATGCGAATTGGTGGTCAAGATCATTTTTATCTTGAGGGTCATATCGCTATGGCTGTTCCTGGTGAAGATGATGATGTGACGGTTTATTCATCTACGCAACACCCTAGTGAAGTTCAGCATATGGTTGCGCATGTGTTAGATGTTTATTCTAATGCGGTCACTGTAAACGTGCGCCGTATGGGGGGGGCGCTTTTGGCGGCAAAGAAACGCAATCTAATTTATTTGCTGTTGTTGCTGCTCTTGCTGCTAAGAAATTAAATAAAGCTGTAAAGATCCGTCCTAATCGCGATGATGATATGCTTACGACGGGAAAACGACATGATTTTTTAGTAGATTATGATGTTGGTTTTGATGAAGAGGGCATGATTACTGCTGTTGATGCAGATTTTGCTGCACGGTGTGGCAATTCAGCTGATTTATCTGGCCCTGTAACCGATCGTGCGCTGTTTCATGCGGATAATTGCTATTTCTATCCAAATGTATTGTTGAAATCTGAGCCGTATAAAACCAATACAGTTTCCAATACTGCCTTTCGTGGGTTTGGTGGCCCTCAAGGAATGATGGGTGGCGAACGTATTATTGAAGAAATTGCTTATGTATTGAGGCGTGATCCGCTTGATATCCGCAAAGCTAATTTTTATGATGGTGAGGGACGTAATATAACGCCATATCATCAACAAGTTGACGATAATATCATTGGTCAAATAGTAGAAGAACTAGAAGATAACAGTGATTATCAAAAACGCAGAAAAGAAATACTGGCGTTTAATGAAAAGAAGAACGTAATTCGAAAAGGCATTGCGTTGACCCCAGTTAAATTTGGGATATCCTTTACAGCAACTTGGTGCAATCAAGCAGGTGCGCTTGTTCATATCTATTCAGATGGTTCCATTCACTTAAATCATGGTGGGACTGAGATGGGACAGGGATTAAACACCAAAGTTGCTCAGGTACTTGCTGATGAGTTTCAGGTTGATCTAGATCGAATTAAAATTACTGCAACTAGAACAGATAAAGTTCTTAATACGTCCGCTACTGCTGCATCTGCTGGTTCTGATTTAAATGGAATGGCTGCGGCTAATGCTGCACAGCAGATTAAAACCCGTCTTATTGATTTTGCATGTGAAGAATATGATGCTGAAAAAGATTAGGTGGTTTTTGAAGCAAATAGTATTCGTGTTGGCGACCAAACCTTTGCCTTCGACGCGTTCATTAAATTGGCCTATATGGCAAGAGTTCAGCTTTCGGCTACTGGGTTTTATAAGACACCAGATATTCACTGGGATCGTGCTACTGGTAAGGGCAGGCCGTTTTATTATTTTGCTTATGGTGCTTCCGTTTCAGAAGTTAGCATTGATACACTTACAGGCGAATACCAAGTAGATCGCGTAGATATTCTGCATGACGTGGGGTGCTCTCTTAATCCTGCAATTGATATTGGGCAGATTGAAGGTGGTTTCGTTCAAGGTATGGGCTGGCTCACCACAGAAGAACTTTGGTGGGATGATAACGGGCGTCTTCGTACTCATGCACCTTCTACCTATAAAATTCCTTTAGCATCTGACAGACCACGAATTTTTAATGTTGAATTAGCTGATTGGTCTGAAAACCGTGAGATGACTATTAAGAGATCAAAGGCCGTTGGCGAGCCTCCCTTTATGTTGGCGATGTCTGTGCTTGAAGCTTTGTCCATGGCGGTTGCTTCTGTCGATGATTATAAAACATGCCCGCGCTTAGATACACCTGCAACGCCTGAGCGTATATTAATGGCAGTCGAGTCATTAAAGAAGGGGCGTTAAATGTATAAGTCTCGTAATGACCTTGAGCTTTTTATTAAACGTTCAGATGTCGTAGTTCTTGTTGAAGTAATTTCGGTACATGGATCAACACCAAGAAATGATGATGCTTGGATGCTGGTGAGTGAAGATTAAATTTTTCGCACGATTGGTGGTGGACAGCTTGAAAACCTAGCGATTGATAAAGCGCGATTTTTAATTAGTGGGAATGATAAATCTAATTTAGAATTACAAGTTTCATTAGGTCCTCATACGGGGCAATGTTGCGGAGGAATAGTTCATCTTAATATTGCTATTCTTGATGAGAAGCGATTAGGCAATATCACTAAGCAACATGAGTATGAATTGAAACACTTGCCTCATGTTTATATTTTTGGGGCAGGCCATGTTGGCAAAGCGCTTGGCGAGGCGCTGTCACTATTGCCGCTAACTCCAATACTCGTTGATACTAGAGCAGATGAACTTTCATCAGTGCCTAAAACTGTAAATACACGATTGTCTGCAATGCCTGAAATTGAAGTTCAAAATGCCCCTTCAGGCAGCGCTTTTATAATTCTTACTCATGACCACAGTCTTGATTTTTGATTGCCCGTGAAGCTTTGTCCAGAAAAGATGCAGCTTATGTTGGGATGATTGGATCAAAAACTAAACGAGCAACATTCCGCAATTGGCTTCGTCGTGAAGATGGAGATGAGTCTGGTATTGAGATGCTCGTTTGTCCTATTGGAAATGTTTCTGTGGATGACAAACGGCCTGAAGTAATAGCAGCTTTGACTTGCGCAGAAGTGGTTTCTTATTTGCATGAGTTTTCTGTAAAGAATATCGAGGTAGAAAATACTCACCTTATCTCAGGGCAATCATAATCATGGCAGTAACTATTCTTCGAGGGCGTGTTTTAAACTTCGTCTCTGAACCAAAATTTGCCGAAGACGAAGCTAGTTACGTTTATTTTGAAGATGGAGCCATTGCATTAAATGATGATTTAATTGCTGTATATGGTGACTATAAAAACATATCTGCACAATTTGACGATGCAGAGGTTATTGATCATCGACCCAATTTAATTCTTCCAGGTTTCATTGATACACATCTACATTTTCCGCAAATGCAGGTAATTGGTTCATTCGGCACAAAACTGCTTGATTGGTTGAATAAATACACTTTTGTAGAAGAGCAAAAATTTGTTGATCCAAAGCACTGTGAGCGTATAGCAAAACAACTTTTTGATGCTTTATTGCGGCATGGAACAACGACTGCCTTTGCGTATTGTTCTGTTCATGCAAGTTCTGTTGAAGCGTTTTTTTCGGAAGCAGAAAACCGTAATCTGAGAATGATTGCTGGTAAGGTTATGATGGATCGTAATGCGCCAGAAGCACTGTGTGATACACCTCAATCCAGTTATGATGACAGTAAAATGCTAATTGAAAAGTGGCACGGTAAAGGTCGTGCTTCATATGCAGTAACACCTCGTTTTGCAATTACCTCGACACCTACACAATTAGAAATGGCGCAGTCTTTAATGTGTTAATATCCTGATTGTTATATGCAAACACATTTGTCAGAAAACCATGCGGAAATTGAATTGACGAAAGAGCTTTATCAATCTGCTCGCGATTATCTTGATGTTTATCAAATGTATGATTTGCTTGGTGAGAAAAGTTTATTTGGTCACTGCATCCACCTAAATGAACGTGAACGCGAAGCAATGGCTGATACGAAGTCTGTTGCTGTATTTTGCCCAACATCAAATTTGTTTTTAGGAAGCGGGTTATTCGATCAAGATGGTTTGAGAGAGCAGGGTGTTCGAATATCCGTTGCGACAGATATTGGCGGTGGCACAAGTTACTCTATGCTCAAAACCATGGATGAAGCCTATAAGGTTTTACAATTGCGAGGCCAAATTCTTAGCCCACTCCAATCCTTCTATATGATGACGTTGAGCAATGCCCGAGCGCTTTCATTAGAAGGTAAAATCGGAACGCTAGAAAAAGGCAGTGAGGCAGATGTTGTTGTATTAAACTCTAGCGCAACGCCCGCAATGAAATTACGAATGGAAACTGTTGAAACGATAAGTGAAGAATTGTTCGTTCTTCAAACAATGGGGGATGATAGAACCGTAGCTAATGTTTATGTTGCAGGCCAACAGCGCCACCCAGATATTTAAGTTTATTCTGCCAAGCGTTTTGCTAGTTGGTTTTGTTTTTCAATAACTTTGCCAAGTTCGACACCCGTTAAATTTCCTGACTTTACCACCTGATTACCTTCAACGATCAAATCTCTCACCGTGAATGGTCCACACAGAACAAGTGCTGCTACTGGATCCCAGCTACCTGCAGCTTCAAGACTGTTTACATCCCATATAGCAATGTCGGCGCGCTTTCCTACTTCGAGTGAACCACAATCATCGCGGCCAAGAACTTTTGCGCCGCCAAAGGTTGCAATTTCGAGTGCTTCTCTTGCACTCATTGCATCAGCTCCGTTTTGTACTCGTTGTAACAATAAAGCCTGACGTGCCTCTGATAGGAGATGTCCTGCGTCATTAGAAGCAGACCCATCAACCCCTAGTGCTACGTTAACACCAGCATCGCGCATGGCACGAACAGGCGCTATGCCAGAACCAAGCCTACAATTAGAGCAAGGGCAATGCGCTACCCCAGTTTTACTTCTAGTAAATAAATCAATTTCTGCAGTATCCAGCTTTACGCAATGTGCATGCCATACATCTGATCCAGTCCAACCTAAATCCTCAGCATATTGACCTGGTCTACAGCCAAACTTTTCAAGGCTATAGGCAATGTCTTCATCATTTTCTGCAAGGTGCGTGTGAAGCATGACTTGTTTGTCACGGGTGAGTAATGCTGCATCACGCATCAATTCACGACTTACAGAAAATGGAGAGCAGGGGGCAATGCCAATTTGGAGCATTGAGCCTGCATTAGGATTATGAAATTTATCTATTAAGCGAATGCTGTCGTTTAAAATATCTTCTTCGCGTTCCACTAGACTATCAGGTGGTAAGCCACCATCGCTCTCGCCAATGCTCATAGAGCCACGGGTCGGGTGAAACCTAATGCCAATCGTTTTAGCTGCCTCAATGGTATCTTCTAGTTTTGCACCATTTGGATATAGGTATAGATGGTCAGAACTCATCGTACAGCCAGATAAGGCTAATTCGGCTAATCCAACTTGTGCTGAAGTAAAGAACTCTTCTGGGCCAAAACGCGCCCAAATAGGATAAAGCGTTTGAAGCCAACCAAAGAGCAGAGCGTCTTGTCCACCAGGAACTACTCTGGTTAAAGTCTGATATAAGTGATGATGTGTATTCACTAACCCCGGTGTGACCACGCAATTACTAGCGTCAATAACTTCATCTGCTGTGTTTGGAACATCGTAACCGACAGCTTCGATAACGCCGTTACGAACAAATATACTACCGTTAGCAATTTCCCGTCGTTGCCCATCCATCGTTACAAGTTGATCTGCATTTTTAATCAAAAGTGTCGGCATAAGTTGTCCTGTGTTCGAACTAAATAATAGCAATATAAGATTATCTGTTCAAAGCAAATATAGCGCCTGTTTTGAATGCTTTTACCGCCCTAAATTAATTATAATTGTAAATGAGCAAAAAAGAAGCAAACAACGCTTGCACAACATCGGAAAAGCGAATACATAATCCAAAATTCGATAGCGCGATTCATTGAATCGATAAGCATCGGCCCCTATAGCTCAGCTGGTAGAGCAATTGATTTGTAATCAATAGGTCCGCGGTTCGAGTCCGTGTGGGGGCACCATTATTTTCCTTATAGATCAACACACTTACGAAATTTCTCGTTGTCTTTCAACCGGATAAACGCAGGCATCGCTTTTCAATCGTTCAATCTTGAGACCATTTGCACTACAAAGTGTACTACAAATGGTGCCGCTCGTGTTCCAATCGAGCTCTACTTAACTTGGTTGCGTATGTTCAAAGATAACGAAACGTTGCCAAGACGTAGCTCAAGCGGTTCTTGAAGTAGACGTGAAATAGGCCACCAAATCGCATCTAAGCGATACCACTTGCCCTTGTAGCGTATGGAGGACTTTGCTTGGCCAATGTGTCGCAAGTGGATCTGTTCGCCCTGCTTGAACAGTTCTAGATGCTTTGGAGACAACTCCCTCGACAAGTGGCCAAGATTGGCGCGGCCAATTGTTATGGCCCTTCGCTCCCTCAAGGTAAGCGAGTATTTTTTACGAATTCCGGTCAGCGCAATTTCAATTTGCAGACTACGACTCGTATCATGGACCCGCTCTTTGCACCGTGGGCAAAGCATGTCTGCTTTCTCTATGGCAAAATATTGCCCACATTCATGCCTAACCAGGCATTTAATCGCCCTGACGAAGGCTCTTCGCCAATCATCAGCTGTAGGTCGTTTCTTGGGATCTAACGCAAACGCACTATCAAACAGACCAACAATCTCGCTTCCAACTGCCTGCAATGGTGAATCTGTCAAGGCAAGCCTTGCACCTTGTTTGTGCCCAGGCCACTTCCCAAGACCCATAACTGTGTCCATTTCTGCTGGTGTTCGAGCGTTGCCATCACTGGGATGCACTTGAAAAAGAAGCATGTGAAACCAAACAGCATATGCAAACCGATCACTTTCTATTGTGGGCTCAGCTATTAGGTCCTTCAGCTCGGGGGCCATCATCATCCGGTCGCCAGCCATTGGTGGAGCTGGTATTTTCTTTCGCTGGATCCCAAAATTATCGTGATCAATTAGACTCACACTTCCACTTTTTGAGATCAAGAGGTGTGGTAAACGTATGTCGCCATGAAAGTAGCCAAGGTCTTCGCAGCTCGTCCAATTACAAGCTGCATGATGTGCAATCTCCAAGCGTTTTGGAAGTGACCTTGGGACATCCTGATCAAGAGGCACTCCAGGCGCAAAGGGGGCAAGATGGCAGATATTTCCCCCAGTACCTTCATAAAGTATTGGTGCCGCCAGAAACGGATTTTTGAGCGGTAGGGTCATTCGGCATAGTTCTTTTGTCCTATTGGCTGCTGCATTGGTCGCCTCAAATTCTTTTTGAGAATAAATTTTTGCTTTGGGTCTTTGGGCCAGACTAATAAATAGGCAGCACCTTGCGCTCCCTTACCAATTGCAGGTTCTTTTACAGCTAAATCGAGGCCAGAGATGTTACGCTTGATCATGTCATATCCCCGCATCCTAGCTGGTAGGCATTTTGGAAGGCCGCAATGACCAAGGTCATATTATCCCGATGATAATAAGCTCCCGTTTCTGGGTTTCTTGCGTCTTCTAATTTCTCTAAGATCTGAGCGGCAAGATTTGAGTTGCGACTATTTTGGATGTCCAAATATCGTGATCTTGATAAGGCAATATCTTCTATCGGAAGGATGTCGCCAGCGCCATCTGACATAGCAAATACTTGGCAGTTTGTCTCAATTCGGATTGATCCGATCCTTGGCGCCATAGCCCAACCAATCCCGATGAATCCAGTAATCTGATTCTTAGGTTCGCCTATCACGTGATGCGGCGTCAAATGCTAACTAATCATACCGTCGGGCCAGACGATGGAGAGGTTGCCGTCTCCAAGTGTTGCATAGTGAACCCAATCGTCTTGAAGCCAGATAACGATACCTGATAGCCTTTTATCGACATACATCGTGTGCAATAAGGGTTGATCAAAACCTGTTTGATATTTATCGGCGACAAGCAATACTTGGTATTCTTCAGTTCCAAACTTCTCGGGTAACTCGCTGTCCTTAATCCCCTTATTCATCCCAAATTCGGTGTATTCTTTATCAGGAAATTCAGGGTCTTTAACGGTGCCAGAGAAGGTCACAAGTTCCTTAATTTCGCTGTAGCCTTTATCTTTCACATACTGATCAAAAGCGTTCTTATATCGCACCGCATGAAGCCGCGAACTTGTGACAACCATGGCTTTAGCACGACCACCGATTTTGTGACGTGTATGGTGTCGGAAGTGTTCTATGATGACTTCAACTTTTTGAGCTATATTGTGAGGATGAAGGCTCATAAAGCGCGCCAGCTGTTTGGCGACCTTCTTCTTTGGGACTTCTGGATCATCCTCAATGGATTTTATGAGCCCATAATAGGCCTTGTAGGTCGTGTAATTTTTCAACACGTCCATGATGAAGCCTTCTTCAATGGCTTGTCTCATAGAGTAGTGATGGAATGGCGGACGATCATTTGCGCCTGGTTCGTTAAAGACAGCCAGCGTCTTAAATTTTGGCGTGGCCGTAAACGCAAAAGAGCTAATGTTCTGTTGGCGAGGGCGTTTGAGCATCTCCTGAAACAGTGCTTCCTTGGCCTCATCAGAAAGACTTTCTTCCTCATCATCGATAATCTGTTCGGCGACTGTTGCCGCGATCCCGTCATGGTTCAACACTTTGCGCAGTTCAGTCGCGGTTTCTCCGCTTTGTGAACTGTGCGCTTCATCGACGATCACAGCGAATGTTTTGCCACTGGTATCGATCTGAACGCCGTCGCCTTTCTTGGCCAAGGTGTCCAAAGCTTGGGCGATGAAGGGGAATTTTTGGATCGTTGTGATGACAATCGGCACACCACCTGACAACGCCTTGGCAAGCTGCTGAGTGTTTTCATCAATTTTTTCGACAACACCTTGTTTGTGCTCAAACTGGTAGATTGTGTCCTGCAATTGTTGATCAAGAACGCGTCGATCTGTGATGACGATAACCGTATTAAAAACCTTGTTATCATTTGCGTCGTGCAGGCTTGATAATCTGTGCGCCAACCAGGCGATTGAGTTGGACTTACCGGAACCAGCTGAGTGCTGGATAAGATAGTTGTGGCTTGCCCCTTGAGTGCGCGCATCGGCGACCAGTTTACGCACGGCATCCAGCTGATGATAACGCGGGAAAATCATGGTCTCTTTGCGCGAAGTCTTGATCCCGCGCGCAGTCACAATTTTGGTTTCTTTCACTTCACGATGGAGAAACCGTGCTAAGATATCCATCAAGCTGTCTTTGGTCAGCACATCTTCCCATAGATAGGCTGTACGGTAGTTGTCAGAGTCCGTTGGATTCCCAGCCCCAAAACCATGCCCCTTGTTGAACGGCAAAAAGAAGGTCTTAGATCCGCTTAGGCGTGTGGTCATATAAGCTAGGTCGGTATCAACAGCGAAATGCACCAACGCCCGTTCTTTGAAACGGAAAATGGGACAGGTCGGGTCGCGGTCGAATTTATACTGCTTCTTGGCATCCTCGACCGTCTGATGTGACATCTGGTTTTTCAGCTCCATCGTCACGATGGGCAGGCCATTAACCGCCAGAACCAGATCAAGTGATTGGCTTTTGTTTTTGGGATCAAAATGAACTTGCCGTGTGGCCGTCAGATTATTGGCGGCATAGTCAGCCAATGCGTCGGGGTTCATGCCACTGGCCGGGGCGAAATAGGCCAGTTTCCAGGTTTTGCCAAAACACTTAAAGCCATGACGCAGCACATAAAATGAGCCTTTTGACGAAAGCTCTTTGCCTAGCGCGTCGAGCAATGCGGCATTGGCACGCGCACCGTGAAATTCTTGCAAGCTGGCCCAGCGTTTGGGCTGAGTCGCGGCCACAAAAGCGATGACGTCATCGGGAAATAAGCCCCGTTCAGCGTCAAACTTATCGGGACCGCCCTGATGATAGCCACCCGTCGTGGTCAGGCTTTGCGTAATTGCGTCTTTAAATCGGATTTCAGTATGTTTGCTCATGTTTTTTACTTTATACGATAACTTTTTGCGAGTCGTTTTCCAAATCTTCAAGCGCCATTCCGTCCACATCGCTGAACAGATAGTGCCGGATATCCGGGTAATCTTTTAAGTATTTATTTTCGGGATCCAAATCCGGGTCTGGGTTTTGGCAATCCGTGAAAACATACTTGGATACTTCAAGACGGGTATCCTTGTTTGAGTATGCTGAAAGCAATTTGTGAAGGGTCAGGCACCACGCTTCGCCTGCATGCAGTTGCATCATAACATCCGCTGCAGGGATATAGGTGCGTGCTTTTTTGAACTCGATGCAATAGGCCTTTAGGCGGTCTTGATGGGCTTGAAAAACCACAAAATCACAGCGCTTGGCCCAGGGGCGCTTGCCATCATCATTCATAAAATGAAACAATGGACTTTGGCAGGCATCAAGGCGAAGACCAAGCACACGTCCAGAGAAAGACAGCTTGGCTTTCAGCCGCTCTTGAGCGGTTTCATCGGTATCAGCCAACAGAATTTCATTTTCGGCAAGGCTAATGGCTTCTTTGGCTTTGCATAGCTGACCATAATGAGGCGTATTGCCTTTGCCACGGGTTTCCCTGACATCCAAAAATGTCTTTAGGTGGGAAAGATAGCCATCTGCATTTATCGGCATGGCTATGAGACCTTAATCTTACCAGTGACAGCATTTGTGATTAAGGCTGTGCGGTATTCTTTGAGGTGGTTGATTGCTTGCTGTATTTTTTTTGAGCTATCATTTAAATTATTTACCTTATCATTTAAGTATTCGCATATTTTTTTCTGCTCATTATTGGGCGGCAAAGGAATTTCAAATGAATTTAACACCCCCACCGTTAACTGATTAATAGTAGAAGTTAGAAATCTACTAGACTGATATTCAAACAATCTCGAATTTAATATCCAATACAAAAAATTCCCATATTCACTGCGAACCACAGTTGTAAACGCACCAAAAGACAAATTTTTGTCAGATTCTGAGATGAGCGCATTTTTACCAATTAGCTTCCTGCTGCCATTTCTGGAACAAATTAGAATGTCGCCTTTTTGTGTCTTTAGTTTTTCGCTAATATTTGACGACACATACACGTTGTTATGTAATGATATTATACCATTTTGAATGTTTGTAGATCGCAAAACAAGTGTTCCTTCTCCTTCATCGATTACATCGTTTGGAGAATACGTCAGTCCAATAATTGATTTTGCAATATAACGTAGCTGCAAAATATCCCACCCCTCAGGCACATCGCCCAACCACTCTATGCCACTGGGTTTCATGGGGGCGTTGGGGTTTAGGCCTTTGGTTACGGCTTGCGTGATCAAGGCCGAACGCTGCTCGGCCAAAAGTTTCAAAAGCTCTTCTTTCTTAGAAATCAGCGCGTCAATCTCGGCAGTTTTATCATCGAGAAATTTTGCGATTATGGCTTGTTCTTCGATTGGAGGAACTACAACAGGCATCCATTTTAGATCTTCAAATTTCCCTGATTGTCTAACCCCACCTCCCATCTCGTAGAAGACCATCGATTTGTCGTAAGAACGCATAAGATAACCAGCATAGTCTGAATCCAGGCCTTTAAATTGAATAGCAAGATAAGCCGAAGTTATAATCCCCTTTTCTCGCACTAGTGCGGACCTCAAACTAACCTTGTCATTTTGAAGGTCGGTAAGGCGGAAAACGACTTGGCCTTTGTAAACGATTTGATAAGTGTCAAAGCTCTCAGGTAGCAAACCGGAATTATCTTTGATGTCTTTCCGAATAATCCGTCCGTGGCTCAACGACAGAAGGTTCGTTTCAAGCCCCCCCGTATTTTTTTGCTTGTTCGGATCTGCCATCATGAAAAAAGGCTGTGTGTCCCATGTCGAGGGAATTGCACCGACCCATGGCACGCCGCTGTCCTTGTATGCCGGATAAGGGGCGTAACTCATGCGGTTATTCCCTTAAGCATCTGCATAATGTCGGTTTCTATGGATTTGATATCTGCCTCAATCTCGGCCAACGCGCGCGGCGGTTCATAAACATAAAAATGCCGGTTCAGCGGAATTTCATAGCCCATTTTGGTTTTCTTGTGATCGACCCAAGCATCGGGAACATGCGGGTGCACCTCTGCCGCCAGATACACTTCTACATGGTCTTTCACGAGCTCGGGCAGATCAGCATCCGTGGGCGCAGCCTCTGGCGCATTCATCATGGGCAGATCAATGTCTTTGGGCAGGGGTACCAGTTCTGTATCGCGCAAATCGCTGTCAGCCTCGGGCCGCCCTTTGGCATCGGTGCAGGTATCAGCTGTTTCATCCCGCTCTGATAAGGCGCTCAGGATCGCTTTGCGCACTGGGGCTTCAAGCTTAATCTCTGCCGCTTTCATCGCTGCGTTTAAGGCATTGGTAAACTCATCACGGTTTTTGAAAAGCGTGTCTGGCATGTTCGTCAATGCGGCTGTGATGTTCTCTTGCAGCCGCTTTCCGGCCTCTTCTTCGGCCAAGATCGCCGTGCTGTCTTTGCGTTTTTTGCTTTGGGACAGCTTTGCGAATGCCGTCTCGCCCATCAGCTTGGCAATGCGGTCATCGCTTGCTTGGAAATTAAGTTTGAGCGGACGTTCGACCGTGATTTTTAGGTAGCTAAAGTCACGGTTATTAAAAATCTTGGAACAGATTTTTTCTTCGGTTTCGCCATCAATAATCACGCGTGACGTGTTGTCGTGCTGAAATTCCGCATAAAGTCGTGTGATCTCATCAATATGATCATCGGATAATTCGTTGCGCTTATTGCCCAGGCTTTTGCGCATCTTTTGGAAATGCTTGGTCGCGTCAATCAGTTGAACCTTGCCTTTGCGTTCAGGGCGTTTTCGGTTCGTGACCAACCAAATATAGGTAAAAATTCCGGTGTTATAAAACATCTGGTCGGGCAGTGCGACAATCGCATCTAGCCAGTCGTTTTCAATAATCCAACGCCGGATATTGCTTTCGCCAGATCCGGCGTCCCCCGTAAACAAGGGCGACCCGTTGAACACAATCGCAATCTTTGATCCGTCGCCTTTCAGTTCGGGGCCTGGACGCATCTTGGCCAAAATCGTTTGAAGAAAGAGCAGCGCCCCATCATTGATGCGCGGTGTTCCAGCCCCAAAACGCCCCTTAAAGCCAAGCGTATCATATTCCTTTTGCACAACAGATTGCTGTGTTTTCCACTCCACCCCAAAAGGTGGGTTGGCCAGCATATAGTGGAACTTCTTGTCCGTATGCCCATCTGATGATCGGCCATCGCCCAGCGTGTCGCCAAAGTGAATGTTGTCAATCGGCTCATCTTTGATCAGCAAATCAGCGCAACAGATCGCATATGATTCAGCGTTGTATTCTTGACCGTACAGCATCAGGTTAGCTTGCGGGTTTTGCTCGCGGATATATTCCTCAGATACTGACAGCATTCCGCCGGTTCCGCAGGTCGGATCATAGATCGTTCTGGCGATCCCTGGCGTGTAGACGTCTTCATCCTCGGTATACATCAAATGAGCCATCAGGCGGATAACTTCGCGGGGCGTAAAGTGGTCTCCGGTTTCTTCGTTGGCCTGCTCGTTAAACTTTCGAACCAGCTCTTCAAAGACATAGCCCATCTGCAAGTTGTTCACGCGGTCAGGGTGTACATCAATTTTCGGATCGGTAAATTCTTTGATGATCATGAAAAGCCGGTTGGCATTGTCGAGTTTTTCGATTTCTTGTTCAAAGCCAAACTTGGAAAAAATATCCTTTGCCTTAGGCGAGAAGCCTTCAATGTAAGCAACAAGATTTCGGGCTATGTTGTTTGGGTCGCCCAGTAATTTTTCAAAATCATACTGGCTGACGTTGTAGAGCGGTTGTTCACGCTCGCTGCTGGCGGTCTTGCCCAAAATTTTATGGATCGCTTCTTCGCTGTGGCCTTGGGCTTGCAATTTGGTGTACTGCGCCAAAACTTTGTCTTTCGTCGGCGCCAAGACCAAATCCATCCGTCGTAAAACGGTAAGAGGCAGCATGACACGCCGGTATTGCGGCGGTCGGTATGGACCTCTTAATTTGTTGGCTATACTCCAAATTAGTCCAACAAGTTGATCATGATTCTGGCTCAAGTTGCTCGCTCCCGTATTATTTTTGTTCATTGATAGCAGGTATTTGGTTGAGATGCACTTTGAAACACAAGCCATCTGTGTCGCGTTTCAGATATTAAAACTGTGAATATTCTTAGCCTATTCGACGAGCTTTGAGTGTCAATTTTGTGTGGATTTTTGGTGCGGCTGAAGGGGTTCCAAGGGCCCACCCTTGGCAAGTTGTATATTGCGTCAAACGGCCTCGGATCGCTCTGCGTTCGGGCGGTTTGTGCAAATATGCAAACTTGCGGGCGCAGTGCGCCCCTCTCGGCTATGCCGTTCACGCAGCGTCCGCTTTGAGGGAAAACTCGGCTTTGCCGGTCACGGTCGTGGACATTTTTTGAGCTATGCATTTTCGAAGTTTCGTCCGTCAAAGCTTTTCACAAAGAGGCTTATCGCTTTGCGAACTGGGAGAGGCTGGTAGGCTAATAAGACATAGCTGAGCAGCGGTTTGGGCGATGAAACTGGACCGACGGAACTTTATCCCTGTGCTGTGTTATCTGTGTTTTGCACAAATATTCCATGAACAAACTCGATCACGATACATGGCGTTTAACACCTGAACATCTGGACCAGATACGCGCGTCTGTCGACTGGCAGGGCCTGTTTATGGGTTTGGGGTTGCGCAAGGATGAACACAAAAGCAAGGCCCGTGATTGGTGGGCCTTATCGCCATTCCATCACGAAAAAACGCCGAGCTTTCACATGGGACCGGGTGGCCTGTGGTATGATTTTTCGATTGGCGAAGGTGGTGGCGCGATTGAGTTGGTCCAGAAGCTTCAAAGCTGCAATTGCTTTGAGGCGGGGAAATGGTTGTGTAAACGCGGACTAGCGGTCTGCCCGTCTCAACCGCCATATATGAACACTGTGCAACACAATACCGCGTCACAGGTTCGTCAAACCATCAAGACGCGTTCATCACAGCCGTCACAGTCAGAAACTTATGAAAACAAGCCCATCCGGCAAGACTTGATCAAGCTTTGCACTGGGCATGAAATACTGGAACAGCGCGGCGTTAGCACAGACACTTGCGAACAACTTGGTATCGGTTTTTTGTCCCAAGGGCGCTCCCCTCTTAAAAATCGGATTGTGTTTCAGGTGGCCGACGCGCGCGTGTCTTCTAAATCGCCGGAAACGCCCAGCCGCGTGATCATTTCACATATTGGCCGGGCGCTGGATGATGGGCAAGAACCCAAATACCTGTTCTATGAAGGGTTTCATAAGTCAGCAGAACTCTATGCCCAGGAAATTTTATGGCTGCATCAAGAGGCTGAAAATCAGGCAAAGAGTTGCGGATTTCTGACCCTTACCGAGGGCACATTTGATGTTGCCCGTGCCTTTGATGCGGGCCTGCGCAATGTTGTGGCCAGTTTTGGGGCGTCACTGACGCGCGTCCAAGCCATCAAGCTCAAAGGTTTCGCGGATCATTTTGGTGTGACGCGTGTGATCATTGTGTTTGACCGCGATGAGGCGGGGCAGCGGGGCGCAAAAAGGCCCAAGCCATTCTAAACGAGTTAGGGTTAGAGGCTCAGATTTTTGACTGGGATATGCCTTTAGGCCGAACCGTTAGCGGCATCGTCAAGATCTCGCCCACCATCACGGATTTGGCTGAGCTGAACAATCAACAAATAAATTGGCTGCGTGAACGCGGTAGGCTGTGAAGGGGTTGCCCATGAAAATCTATCCATGAGCATCAAAGGTGTAAAGGTAACCGATACTTGGCTCAGTATGATTTTGGATGACCTTCCTGATGAAGGTTTTTCTGGTGATGCCGTGTTAAAGGAAATGACGCTCTCTCCACTGCCAGGACTTGAACTGCCGGAAGCTGTTCGTCCGGTGCTTCAGCATCTCAAGCGCCATGGCATGGTCTATTATGATGCAAGCAATAAGCGTTGGCACAAATCATATACCTCTCAGGGTGCTTTAGAAGATCAAAAACTGTCGGTGTTGAAGGAAAATATCCCAGCCTCTGAAAACCCAACTTTTGGTCAAGGTCAGCCACTGTCGCGCTATTTTGACTGTGGACGCTTCGTGGCACAGATTGTTTGTTTCTGTTTGGTGGCCGCATTGATGGCGATTAACGCTGGGTTTGCGTGGAATTTAACCACTGATCCTATCTTCCAGATTGCGTTCACGGTTGGGTTTTTAGGAATTGATGGCTTGCGGCCAATGCTGGTTGCGCGCGGGCTTGGCCTGTGGGGTCGTATGTCGTTTTTGGCCAGGGCCTTAGCCTTACTTATCGCACTTGTATTAGCTCCAGCGTCCGTTGTTTCCAGCACCAGCGTGATCTCCTCAGCGCTTATATTGGGCTCGGCCTCACTTGAAGCCTCAGAGGCCCAAGCAGAACAACTGGTCAGTTTACGAACGGAGCTGGCTCGACTAGAAGCTAGAGCGGTTCAGGCTTGGACGCGGCATCAACAAGAGTTTGAAAACGGTGGCTGCGGCGACATTGCCGCACGGCTTAGCGTTGACGCCCAAGAAATTGAACGTCGGATTGAGATGATGAGAAGCCGCCTGGCACAATCGACGCTGGTAAACACAACTTCGACCTTTGCAGAGCGCACCGTCCAGACCCTGCAACTTTTTGGATTAAACCAGCCGACCATGTCTTGGGTCTGCCATTATTCTTGGCTTTGACCTTAGAAGTTGCGGCCTTATTCGGACCCGCGCTTGTTTTGGGCAAGGGCCATGATGAATAAAGACATTTGTTATCCATCATAAAATAGGTATAATATGATGGATAAAAGTAGAGTATTTCCATCATGACCCGCAACACCACCTGGAACTGGCAGCAAGATGACTGGCCGCAATGGCGATTTGACAGCCAGGCTTTGAGCGGCCTTGAAAGTCGGTTTTTGCTGAGCTCTGGGCGGTTGCTCGGGGCCTGGCAGCACCTGAACGGCGATGATCAATCGCATATGAAGATAAGCCTTCTGAGCGAAGAGGCGATGAAAACATCGGCCATCGAGGGCGAATATCTTGACCGCGAATCCGTGCAATCCTCGGTGCGGCGACAACTGGGGCTTGGGGTGGATCGTAAGCATCGCCCAGCAGAAAGTGGGATCGCGGAACTGATGGTCGCGTGTTTTGAGGGTTTTGGAGCCCCCTTAACGCACGAGACCTTCTTCACGTGGCATCAATTGGTCTGCCTAGGGCGCACAGATCTGCATGATGTTGGCCAATACCGAACACACCTTGAGCCCATGCAGGTTGTTTCTGGGCCACTTCAAAAACGAGAAGTTCATTGCGAGGCTCCCTCATCGACAGCAATGATGCAAGAAATGAAGGGTTTTATCGATTGGTATCAAGCCACTTCGCTACCGGCTTTGACAAAAGCCGGGCTTGCCCATTTGTGGTTTGTCTCTATCCACCCCTTTGAAGACGGAAATTGCCGGATTGCCCGTGCGCTCTGTGAAAAAATCCTTGCGCAGAATTTGGGTCAGCCGAGTTTGTTGGCTTTGTCTTACCAGATCGAAAAAGATCTAAAGTCATACTATGCAGCGTTGGAACAGAACAACAAAACCATGGACGTAACTCCGTGGCTGATCTGGTTTGCCGAAACCGCGCTCAAAGCCCAGACTTATTCTGGGGCCATGATTGATCTTCTTATTGCGAAAACCAAGATGATGGATCGCTTGCGTGGACAGCTTAATGCTCGTCAAGAAAAGGCTCTGCTGCTCCTGTTTGATGCGGGACCAGAAGGATTCGAAGGTGGGCTGAGCGCCAAAAACTACCGAACCATCACAGACAGTCTAGAAGCCACCGCCACCCGTGATCTGCGCGATCTCGTAGCTAAAGGGGCATTACGGCGAACGGGTGACCGCAAAGGCACGCGGTATTGGTTGAAGATTTAGCGCAGCAGCATCCTGCGGCGCAGGCAGGCTATCGCATGCAGTCATACAGATCTTCGCAAGCCCCATGTAAATCGTTCACATCGTCATAGCGAAATTCACATCGTTCCCCCCAAGACCCTTCGACGCGGTCGTGCCGGGTATTGATCCAAATATTGGGCCGCCAAATGCGACCAACAAACGTGCGCCCAGGAACTGGCCACGTTGTCCGATGGTAAATTCAATGTCGAGGGCGCTATCACGGATTTCATAAGCAAGCGTTTCGCTCGGCTCGCCAAGATCGTTCGCGATACTACGGCAGTTTTGCTGAAGCTGTTGGGTTGTGTTTGTCATGTCTGGTTGGGTTAAAGGATAAGACAGCACCGACGCACCACGCCCGTAAGGGCGGGCGTCAAGGAGGAACCCGAAGGGGCAAATCCTTTTCGCCAGACCAGGCGTGGTAGCTTGAGGTGTTTCTTTTCCGGTCCCAACAAGGCATGCCCTGAAACAACGCTTGGCATTTGTACAAAGTTCGACGGCTTGGATGGCCCTTGTTAGGATGGCGATGACTTATCCAAAATCCGATGTGCGAAACCTATGACCATGCGCCTGAACATGAAAATCTAAGCGACAAAGATCAAAGATGCCGTGATCTCAATGATCGATTCCGACAGACGTTTGAAGGCGGTCAGATTGTGTTGACCCAAGGCTTTAGGGCTTTGCCAAATGCAATTGTCATACGGGCTTTCCAAGCAATCCAGTCATTTGACGCATTTTATGAAGGAAACGATCCATACGGCACGCGGGAATTTGGGAGCGTTCAAATTTCAGACCATGTAATCTGGTTCAAAATTGATGCTTTTGACCAAAACCTAGAATATGGCTCGCTGGATCCCAGTGATCCTGCTGTCACAAAGCGTGTGATGACCATACTGCTTCCAAACGAATATTAGATACCATTTATCCATAAAATCATAGGCCTTGATCAATATGCCTACACATCCGAAAGTGCTGAGAACCCCGAATTCGTATGGCGGAAACACGCGCGATTGCAGGAATTTATGGAAAGACTTTTTGTTGATAAAACTGGGCAAGATGATGTTGACCTCAATTGTGGGGAACTCGTCTTAGATGCCGACGACATAGCCGCACTCGAAATACTGGTTGTGGCAGGCAAACTGCCTGAAAGCCCGGGCGGTTTCTTTTATGGTCATCAGTTTCAAGATGAATCTGCGGCTGAATATCGCGAACAAGACCTGGCTTTCTGCAAATGGGCCAAAGCCATCTTGGAGACACGTGAAAAAGTCGTCTACTCTTGCTGGTGGTAAGGCCCTTTGAATTTAACCCCTATTTTATGAGCACACGTGCAACCCTGACTGTCTCCGATATAATGATTGCTTTGACATTTACCGCCATCATCATGGCTATCCCAATGGACCACACGGTGTAATCCATGACTTAAAGGCAGCAACAGACAAGGCTTGGTCCGCACCAAGATTTGAAGCAGGCGATTTTGCAGCCGCAACCGTCGCCCAAATGAAAAAGTGCCCAGGCTCTGTTTATCTGACCAAAGAAGCAGCCCGCCACAGTGACCGGTCTTTTCACTACGAAGTCAGCTTTGCCGAAAATGCCCTTAACGTGATTGTGATTGTGCATGATTACTCAGCTCGCGTGCGTGATGTCGTTCCAAAATTTGAAGGAAGTCTTGAGGAAGCCGTTGTCCATTATAAAGCGGATCATGACTACGATGGGGAACCTCTGCTTGAACACAGAACCATCGCCATTCCCGTTGAAGGTCTTGACGTAATTGTGGGGGCTCTTGATGCGGCCGCTCTGGATATCAACCAGGCGTGCAAATGGCGGCCAGATCCAGACTCAAAACAGGCGTTAGATCAAATATTGATGGCTAAAGCTTTAATTGGCGTTCCTGTTGACGAATAGACCATTCAGATATGCCTATCGATGTTTTTCAATCGCTTGACCCCCATTTTTCAAACAGTTTTGGCTCTCGATCAACGGCTTTTCGGAACGTCTTGGTTTGTTCGTGGTCCATGTCTTCGAGCATGGGCAATATTTCGGCCTGTTTTTCTTCTGTCGCGGCCAATAAATCTGCTTTGACTTGGGGCTTCAAGAATAGGTTGCGGCTGAGCAAAGTACGAATTCGGTCTTGGGTTGTCGTCATATAATTGGGTTATGTAATTTCAGGAGCGGCTACTTGGCTTGGGAAAAGGCCATGTAGGTGGGCTTGGACTTCTGCCGTACTGGCTTCGCCGGTGCCATAGGTTGAGAGCGTATAAGCGCCAAAGGCACGAATAACGTCATTATTTATGTCGCCTTTAGCCGTTTTTAAGCCCAGACGTTCCGCCATACTTTGGGTACTGGATTGGTCATTTTCCATCCCAGTTGCGGTTTCGGTCTCCGACACAAGACGCGCTTGATACTGAATCAATCCCATCTGGCGGTCAAAGCTTCCGATATCGCCATCATGACCTTCAAATCCGCCGAAAGCGTAAGTTATGACCTGTTTCATATTTCGGATTTGCTGCGGGTTGAAAGCGGTGCTTTCGCCAAAATTCAGACCATAAATATCTTGAACAAATCCGGTCATCCCGACAGTTTCAGTGGCCGTCCAAAATTACATAACTTCTGCTAAATCGCCTTTTTGTTCGGCGCTCCAACCGGTCACATCGATTTCGGCGGGGACGTTGTGACCCGCCGTTGCTTTCATGATCTCGCGATTTCCTTTTTTGTAGGCGTCAACACCTGGTCGAACCTCCAGTGGATTATCTTCGTCAAAATCCAGCGGCACATCATAAGGCACTTGCTTTGAGACGTACTGCCCCGAGCCAGGGGGCTCTTCGACCCGTTCGGTTCGATAGCGGGTTTCCGTTCCTCGGCCATTGGCCAGGGCGTCTTCGACATCGCTTCCAGAATTGATGCGTGGCGGCGTGGCTAACCGAATTCCTAAGGCTGCTTGCGCGCGTCGTTTGGTATCCTCTGATAAATTACCGGCGTCAGTGGCCGTAATAATGGCTTGATATCGAACGGCGGGCGACGGGGCGCGCCAGTCAACCGGCGTTGAAGCGATGATAGTACGCAGAACTGCGGCTTCCTCTGGATTATCGGGGGGCACGATTGAGTTGACGCTTCGTAGGTCGTTTTTAACCTGGTTCAAAGCCGAAGAGACATTGGCATAAGCGTCCTGATCTTCATACTGGGAACATTTCGTGAGGGCTTCCTCTATTTGACTGAGAGTCAACTGGCCGCCTAAATTATCTAAATACTCCTTAATATGTAACTGGGTTTCCGCATTTTTTGCATCGGCGGCCTCTTCGATATCGCGCTGTTCCGCCTCATCAGCTACAGCCGAATCTTCCCTCTGCTGTTCGGTGTCCACCTGAGCGCCATCATCCGCTATTGTATCGAATTTTCTAATTTCCTTAGCACATTCATCACGCACGATGGTTTCATCGATTTCATCACTTGGACATTGAGCGGCATTTTCTAAATCTACCAAGCGTGAAACCAATTTGGCTTGAAGGATCGAAGGCTGACTCTCAAAATCGCTGACAAAATTTATGACACAGTCACGACAACGGTCTTCACTAGGCGAAAACGGGAGATCTTCAGTTTCCGATGGAACTGAATCCGAAGGCGCACTTGGCAAGCCCAGTCCAAGGTCATCGTCTCCTGCACTCCCAATAACCGTTTGATCCGTCGCGGCTACCGTTGGCAAATCTAATCCCAGACCAGCATCATCAACGGCGGCCAGACCTAACCCCAAGTCATCGGTTGGGATGGGATCCACGCTAGCCAGACCAAGGCCTAAATCTTCGGTGGCCGCTGATAGGGTGTCTGCTTTTTGCGAGTCTAAACGCGCCTTAATAATGGGCGTAAAAGCATCAAGCTCTTTCACATCGGCCATCGTAAAGCGACCATCAGCATTAAGCTCTTTAAGCGCCTTAAGGGTTAAATCGCGGGATTCTCCATTTATTGGCCCGAGCGACCGCCGCCTGCGCTTCGGCCAGCTCTTCCTCGCTGCGCTGAACATCGTTTAGATCTTCAATATCATCTACTTTCAGGGGGGCAGTATCGGGCGCAGTTCGTTATAGACGAAGCGATTTGCCTGATCTTCAAGCTGAAAGCGAGAGTAGAATTTCATACCTAAAATGAGAATTTCCCATTATTATAGCATAGTTAGCCCCAAATTTGAAATTAATCTCTGCCGCGCAGAATATCCAGTATTGATTGAGACGTTTCACTGTCACGCACTGCACTGGCGGCGTCCAAAGCGGCTTGATCGGCTGCGGCTTCAGCTTGGTCGGCTCTTGCAGTGGCTACCGCCACGCGAATGTCCCTCGTTGTTTCTACGGCATCCAGCTTTGCGGCACTACAGGCCCTTAGGTCCTGTAGTGCGTCTCTCCCTGGAAAGTCAAAACTATCAACACTGTCGCTACTTGGATCTGGTTCCCAACACGCCAGCCAGACTTTGGCGGTGTTTAAGTGCAGCGCTCGATTGACAGCGGGGTCCAAATTATAGGTCGCCACTTGGATAGGATCGGTAATTTCACGTCCTCCCACAGCGGGAATGACATCAAAGGTTTCCGTGTCGCCATCCGCTGATGCCACGGTAAAAGTGCCCCCGATGGTCGGGAAAAATTCGTTGATCCGCATCTGGCCATTGGCCAGTGTTGTAATTTGTTCATCGCTTAGTGCCACTCGATACGAACAAACCTGCTGCGGTTCATAAAGCCCTTCCGTGTAATCTTCGCCGATATCAAGACGCTTTTCTGGATCATCGTGCTGATAAATTTGGCAGGCTTCGCGTTGCTTCCGGGTTGTAAAAGCTGTGAACTGCCTGAGGCCAGAGGTATGTCCTCGACGGAGTCTGGCGTCACACTGAAACGTTCCACCATCTGATAGTTCCCACCGCCGATAGGAATTCCGATTACGGCACCTTCTCCCGCGTCAGGGATCATGAAGCCGCTCGTCCGGATCATTTGTTCGGTCAGAGCTGGATCAGTCAACATATCAAGCTTTGACTGTTCGGCGAGCGCTGGCGTGGCCAGCGCGGCTCCACCCATCATAAGTGCTCCAGCGAGTGCGGATTTGTCGAGGTTTCCCATTTTGGAAGAAAGTGAATACTTATCATTATTTTCTAGGGGAATCAGTGGTTTTGTCAAATTTTCTTGACAAAAAAAGTTTGACTTTGGGGTGTTTTGACCAGTCTGACGGCCAATAGGGTTAAGCGTGTTTGTGCGATGTTGACGCATTTTAGGTCTCCTTGAAACAATCATATTTCTGGGCGAGCGCCAGCGCTTCGCCTTGATCAATGCCGAGATATTCTTGAGTGGATTGCAGGCTTGTATGCCCGAGCAACAGGCGTAGCATTTCCGGTTTCACGCCTTGAGCATATAAGTGGGAAGGTTTGCTCCGCCGAAGACTGTGAGCGGCGTAATTTTCAGGGCCTAGCCCTAACTCAACTGCCCATTTTTTCACTAAACGACGCAGGTAATTGGTTGTAATTGGCTTGCCGCCATCGCCTCTCTGGGCAGTGAATAGAAGATCGTCACGCTTTAAATTGCTTTGCGAGATGTAGCGCCTGACAGCCAGCTGCGTGAACGGAGTAATCGCCGTTACAACGGGCTTCCCAGTTTTCTTCTGCGACCAAGTAAATTCAGCCTTGGGGCCCCCATCGCAGTCCATGACATCGCGCACAACCAATCGTAACAGGTCTGAACCACGCAGCATCGTATCAATACCTAGGCAAAATAGGGCCATTTCTTTCAGGCGACGATCATTGTCTAAGCGTTGTGTCAGCAGGATAATATGTTGGGTTGTGAACGGTCTTTTTTGTCCAACGGCACGATCCTTGTTCCAAGGATGATCATGGGTGGTCATGGGTAAGGGATGAGAAAATTTAACCGCATCCCCAGGCCCGCCTTTATTGAAAGCGTGCGCTATTTTCCCTGTACAGATCACAAAAGTGATGATTTTGCTGTGTTTTTGGGTTATAGAGCGGTCATGCAGTCACTAAAATTATGTCCGATGGAAAAAAAACTGTCAAACAAACGGCCTTGTGGGTGTCGCTTTCAGTAAAAGCGACACTTGAAGGCAGGCACGGGTTGCTAGAGAACCCTTAGTGCATTGTTTTTATTGAATAAAATACCGAAGTGGTTTGAGTTGCAGGCGCTCAAACGTAGTCTTTCCACGATAATTCAAAATCTACATGCCGCGAGCATATGGTACTTTCAAGCTGCTTTGTCAGAACGGATATATATTCCACCTGTCGTGAAAGTTCATGATCATCCTGGACCGTATCGCTCCCACGTATTTCGTCATACATGAGGCGGTTTACCTCTTTTAGATTTCTAAACAGAACGCCTAAATCAAACTGCTTGCGGCTCTTGAACATCTAAACCTCCTTTAAAGATCTGATAAAGCCTAGAACGCTATTAAAGGCAGAAATAGGAACGACAAATCGTCAAGGCCAACGATTCAATGTCCCTTATGCAGGTATGCCAAACGACATACTTTCTGCGCTATGAAAAGGCTGAAACAGAAAGAGTTCGAAGAAATGAGTCAACTTCTTCTAAGCCTGATGGAGGGCGAGGGGGCTGATTGTGAATTTGAGATTCTGAAATTGTTTGAAAAACTTGAAGAAACTTACAATAGACACGGAAAAATAAAATCGGCTCGTGACAGGCTGCTTAAACTCAGATCGAAAATCTGTGATATGATATCCCTTAATTCTGAAAGCTCCTTGCCATAACCATATTTTGGCCGATGAAAACGATGCCCCATCAGCTGAGCTTGGGCGCGGTCGATTACATCAAGTTTGGTTAGTTGATCTTGAAACCAGTGCCGCAGACTGTAGAGGCTTTGTCGTTTATCAGGGATGACGCCGCTTTCCCGTATGGATTTATTTATGCTTGATGTTGCATACATATTTTTCCCAATCGAGGCCCCCAACCTCCATCTAAAACTACTTCCTTTGCCGCTATAAGTGACACCCCGAGCAACGGGATCTGACGTTCTGAATGGTGGGTTTTCAGGCCTCGCGTTTTGTTCTTGCGGACATGGACATGAGGTACTTCATGATCAAGAACGATATCCTCCAGCTCCAGACCAATAGCTTCTACTGGCTGCATTCCGGTGTTGACCAGCAACCGTATCAGACGCTGAAATCTATACTCAAGCTTTGGCAAAGACTCCGGTTTGATAAGGACGCGAATTTGATCCTCAGTCAGCGGTATGCGGGTAACTTCGGCTGTTTCCTTTAACCGAACTCGATGAAACGGATTTGGCTTTTCTATTGCTTCGATATCAAAATTGACGGTTTACAAACGCCTAAGTGAATTAATTTCACGATTGCCCGTATAAGGTTTAAGGCCTTCATTGGCCAACCTTTCCATCCACCAAGACCGAAACTTTAGTGCGTCTGATCTTTGGACATCAAAAAAAGATATTTTCCCAACGGCTTTTCAAAGTTTCGAATAGATTTTTGATAGATGTTCCGTTTTCCGCGTTGCTGATCATGAGACTGATCCATCCATTCATCTTTGATGTGGTCCCAAAATCGTTCTAATGCCTCGCTCATTGAGATTTTGGGCATTGTTGTTAAGCCGATAGCGGCAGCCTGTTCCGTAGCTGAAAAACTACCTGATAAGAGGGCGCGTAGGCGCTCGACCAGTTCATCTCCATCAATGCTATCAGCTTGTTTTGGTTCAAATCCGAGCTCCCTTTGGAATTCTTGAGCGGCCTTGTGTTTAAGGGTACTGGCGTCCGCTTGCAGTGCGGTTCGACGCGTGATCGCTGCGGTCCACTCTTGCTCTAAATCATAGCTGATACGCGCAGCTTTTAGTCGTGCTTCAGCCGCATTTTTGGTTCGCAGGGCAAAGGCGATTATTTTCCGAGGTTCCACAGCTTCATATTCATCTGGGCGACGGCGCTGATAATACCACCAGCCGTTTCGTTGCTTGAGATGTGAAGCGACCATTGCCTTCTCCTGATGCACTACAAATTGCACTACATTCCGAGACCTCTCGGATTTAAGCAGGAAAAATAATGATAATTATATCAGTGTGTTAGGGGCGATATTCTGTCACGAAGCCACCTATAGTTTGGCAGTGTGGGGGCGCCATTTTCACTTTATGAATTCTAAGTACTCAATCTAATAATACGTACGTATATTGCTTCTGCTTGTCTTGGCTCATATGTTGAATATTAAATCCAGACTATATTGGTATGAATTGTTAGGAGTCGTCATGCATTTATCATCTTATATGTTACGTTTAAGTGGTCTGTCACTATCATTTGTTTTAGCGCTTATCGTTTTTACATCTGAATCGTTTGTTTCTAATACTGAAACTAGAGCTGAAGGTTATCACTCTGGTGCAACAATCAAAGGTGTGCGAGTCAAAGCTCCCTCTGCGCTTATCAAGAGAGTTACTACATCTCGATCTGGCGTTCGCCTTGGTAAGGTTAAGCGCCATTATCAAAAGCCATATTATAACCGAGTAGAGAAACGCAAAAGACAGATTGCGCATCATAACATTCGCGTTCAGGAAAATAACAGACTAAGACGCCTTAAAGCTTCTACGCGTCGTACAGGTCCTAATGGGCGTTTTTTAACGCAAAAAGAACGTGTAGAAATTTTAAATAATAATGTAGTCGAGTCTGAGTTTGTCTCTACATCGCAAGGTATTGATGTTCTTGCTACTTCTAATTGTCCATCAAAACATGATTGTGGTTATCGACTTTATGAAGATGGAACTGGACCACGTATTATTACGCCCGGCGTGTATCTTAATAACAATTTGCCAAGCTATGATGGTTTAAATGGTCCAAAGATTATTACACTAGACTAAGTTTCATTCTAGCCGAATTTTAAAACCCTGTCTTCTGTTGAAGGTGGGGTTTTATTTTATTATTTTTTGGCGGCTTATATATAGCGCCAAGGCAGCTGCATTAGACACATTTAGTGATTTGATTTCGCCCGGCATCTCTAATTTTGCAAGTTGATTACATGTTTCACGGGTTCTTTCACGCAAACCTTTACCTTCTGCTCCTAAAACCAGCGCGATTTTTGGCTGTGGCTTAATGTTTTCAAATGGAATTGCTTCCTCGCTATCAAGACCAATTGTGTAGAAGCCGTTCTCATGTAAGGTTTCAAGAGCATCTGAGAGGTTTTTGACCTCAATATGATCTAAGAGGTCCGATGCTCCTGATGCGGACTTGGCTAATACGCCGCTTTCAACTGGTGAGTATCTGCTTGTTGTAATGATAGCTCCTGCGCCAAGGGCTACAGCTGAACGCATGATAGCACCAACATTATGCGGGTCTGTTACTTGATCTAGTACGAGTAATAGATCGCATTCTTTTAAATCGCTGAGTTCTTTTGTTGGAATCGGTTCTACTTCAAGGATCATTCCTTGGTGCACTGCATCGGAACCGACCATTTTGTCGAGCTCTTTTGGGAATGTACCAAGAACTTCAATGTCTGGTGCGTCGATCAAATCAAATTCTAACCGTTGCACGCCATTCTTCGTTGCATAAAGGCGTAGCTTCTTACGATTAGGATTTGCTAGCGCCTGACGTACCGTGTGAAGGCCATATAGATAGAGTTTATCTGTATTGTCACGGGCTACATTTGGGTGGCGAGGGTAACGCTTATCTTTCCCGCCTTGCATTGCATCACGGCGCGCACGCCGCAATTCTGCATGATGGCTATTATGCTCATCGCTCATTGTTTTTGGTGGTGTTTTCTTATTCATATGCATGGCGTAACCTTTGTTTTGGCTAACGTCCATAATTATGTTTTAAAAAATGATATATTTTTTGTTTTGAAGGGCGTTCTTGTGTTGACACTATGACTGCATGATTGCATAACGCCGCAGGCTTTGATTTGTAATTGCTTCAAAGTTTGACCCTTTTTGTTTCTATAAACATTTAAGGAAAGCTATCTCTGGCTCTGCCATATTATGGAGGAGTGTCCGAGTGGTTAAAGGAGACGGATTGTAAATCCGTTCGCTTAGCGTACGCTGGTTCGAATCCAGCCTCCTCCACCATAGGCAGAGCCGAAGAGATGCTATATAAGTCTTGGATAATGCGGGTATAGCTCAGTGGTAGAGCAGTAGCCTTCCAAGCTAAATATGCGGGTTCGATTCCCGCTACCCGCTCCAAAGCCTAAAAATAACAACTTTTATTCAATAATTTGCCACCAAAACTGTCCCGCGTTTTGAAATATAGGAATCGTACCCTAAATTTTACTTGTTAGATTTTGACTTTAAATCTGTCTGTGGAGCTTAAATCTGGTTAGCACCAATGGCTGCTGTTGACCCGAAGCGGAATTTTAAATTTTGTCGTCCAATGGCAGTTTTGCGGAGAAAGTGACAAATTATGGGGTGTCGCAAAAAGATACGTAGTTTGTTGCTTATACTTACAAGTAAATCACGCCAAATTTTTGCTCAATCAATTCTAGATTTTGTTTGCCACTGTTCATTTGCCTGGAGGTTTCAGCCATGAAATCTTCTGCCCAATCACCCGGAAAGATATAACTAATCAGGCGAGCTTCCTTTATTCCAATATTTTTCATGTAATGGGATACACCCCGCGGACAATGAACGGTATCGCCGCTCCCAATTTTGAGTACTTCATCTCCTATTTTGGCTTCTAGTTGACCTTCTATGATGTGAAAAGTCTGGTCTTCCCATAAGTGATAGTGGTCAGGAATAAACCCAGCAGGAGCAATAACTCCGTCGCTTATGACATATTCACTGTCTGTCGCCTTCTTTCCAACAACGACACCTGTGTATTCGGTTGCGGACATCATGAACTTCTTACTGTTTGCCCAATGCGCAATTATCGTCTGTTTCCTTGTTTCTATTGATTTCCCCGTCATTCAGATCTCTCTCCAAAATATTGCTCGAACTGCCACACTATGCGTGAGCAGTCCACGATACCAGCCTTTCGTAAAACGAAAAAGGGTTCGGAGCAGACATTCGACTTTGCACAAATCATGTCCGCTTCTGGCCAACACCTGCCCTTGAAGCTTGAGTTAGAAAAATGAACAATACTAACCTTCTATTTTGCAATATTCGTCAGCTGGTTTTTTGTTGATTTCTTTGAGGAAATTAGATTTTTTTGATTCCCGCTACCCGCTCCAAGAATGGTTTTTCACCTCTACAATCGATAATATCTTCAACGTATATGTACACTCAATTTGCTTGACGCTTACCTATGGTAAGGTTAATAAACGTTTAAAGTTTTGCATGGGGGAAATACCTTTATAATCTTTAGATACCAGACACATCAAGCAATAGGATGCTGTGAGATATTGTAACTAAAACGTCAGGTGGTGTGTTGCTGATGTTTTAACTTTTTACGAACTGAACAAACCTTTTCAGGAGAATTCTTCCATGGCTAATATTACAGTTTTTGATAACGCTTCGTTTGTTGATACTGGTGGGGAAGTAGCGATAAATCAGACAATGTTCAGGCTACACTTAATTCACAAGGTAATACCGTCAGCACATTTACCGATATTTCGGGCGCGGGCGTTGCTGCAGCCTTAGCCGGTCAAGATGTGTTAGCTGTGCCAGAATTAGAAGAGGGAAATTGGGCGCCAGATGCGAATGCTACTTCTGAAATAATTAATTTCGTAAGTAATGGCGGTGCTTTAATAAAGTTTGGTGGCTCTGGTGATAATCAAGGTTTTTTGAATGCTGTTTTTGGTTTTAATGTTGTGGAAACTTCCGCAGGTTCAAGCGTTCTCACATCTGCTGCAAATCTTTCGTCTAATAGTGCGACGGATGGCCTAAGAATTTCTTCTTTACCAGCAGGATCTCAAGTTATCTATCAAAGCGGTGATTTAGCTACGGTGGCGTTAATTCCTGTCGGTGATGGGTTTGTAATTTATATGGGATGGGACTGGTTTAATGCTGCTCCTGTTGGTTTGCGTGATGGCGGTTGGCTTAATCACTTAATAGCGCAGTTGCTCAAGCTGAGCTCAATAGTTTTGCCAACAATGATAGCTTCACAACCGATGATGTAACACAAGTAACTGGTAATGTGTTTAGTGATAATGGCTCTGGAGCTGATGATGCAATCAATGGACCACTAACCATTACAGAAGTAAATGGTCAGTCCGTTGACGTTGGAATTCAGATTACTTTGGTCTCTGGCGCACTACTGACGCTTACTGCTGACGGTAGTTTTACGTATATTCCAAATGAAGCAATACCTGAAGGTGAGGTTCTTACTGATAGCTTTATCTATACAGTTCAAAATGGCTTAGGTGAAACAGAATCCGCTGTGGTTACCATTGAAGTTGCAGGCCAAGACAATAACGATGTCCTTACAGGCACTCCGTTTGCAGATACGCTTGAGGGCGGACAAGGGGATGATATAATTGACGGTTTAGGTGATCAAGATACTGCTTCTTATTCATCTGCTAGTTCTGGCGTCACTGTTGATTTAAGGCTTCAAGGTATTGCACAAGATACTAGTGGCGCAGGTTTTGATACGCTCATTAACATCGAAAACCTGACGGGCTCAGATTTCGATGACTCTCTAACAGGTGATGATGACGACAACACGCTACGGGGAAATGTTGGCGCTGATACACTATCAGGTAACGGCGGCAATGACACGCTTTTAGGCGGCATTGTAATGATACGCTCAATGGTGGGGATGGTGTCGACACTCTAAGTGGCGAACATGGTGATGATACATTAAATGGCGGTGCATTACGCGATCAATTATTCGGTGGCGATGGTAACGATATTCTTAATGGTGATGATGGCGGCGATATTCTGGTTGGCGGTTTAGGTAATGATGCTTTGAATGGAGGAGGTGGATTTTCTGATAGGGCTGATTATTCATCTGCTTCTGGAGCTGTAATTGTAAATCTTGCAATGGGCTTAGCCTTTGGCGCTGCTGGTGCAGATACACTCATTTCGGTTGACCGCGTAACAGGTTCAAGTTTTAATGATACCCTCACAGGCGACAACACACGCAACACTCTTGATGGTGGGATGGGTGATGATCATCTTATTGGCGCTGGCGGCTCTGATATTCTGAACGGCTGTGAGGGCGACGATATGCTGGACGGCGGTCTTAATGGAGACACGCTTTCAGGTGGTGCTGGCAATGATGTGATACTTGGTGGTTTTGGTGATGATATAATCGATGGCGGCGAGGGCGTTGATACTGTTGATTATTCTGGGTTTGGTGGCAACATCACAGTTAATCTGAATGTTGGCTCACCACAAACATCTGGTGGCGGCGGCGTTGATGTTATTACAAATGTTGAAAATGTCATTGGTGGAGATTTTGTTGACCGGTTTACTGGGCTTGCAACGGATTCAGAATTGCGTGGTGGCAATTGCGGTGATTTCTTATTTGGAATTGGCGATAATGATGTGCTTTTCGGTGAAGCAGGAAATGATCATATTCAAGGTGGTGCTGGCAATGATATTTTAGATGGCGGTGATGGCATCGATATTATGACAGGTGGTGAGGGTGTTGATACATTGTTTGGAGGCGCAGGCCGTGACCGCATGGTTGGTTCTGCAGATGAGGATACGCTTTCTGGTGGTGCTGACCGTGATATCTATTGGGGGGATAATACTGATGGTTTAGGTGGAGGTGCTGATCTATTCTTATTTACAGACATTACGGATACTGCGGTTGGTCGTGAATGCGATGTAATCCGCGATTTCCACCAAAGTGAAGATCTTATTGGTCTTTCAGGTATTGATGCAATAGCTGGCGGTAGCAATGATGCATTTAGCTTCATTGGCACAGATGCTTTTAGCAATACCGCTGGTGAGCTGCGTTACCAAGTGAGTGGAACTCACACAATAATTTCTGGTGATGTAGATGGAGATGGGGTGGCTGATTTTGAAATAGACCTTAATGGTAACTTCAATTTGCAAGCCAGTGACTTTGTACTTTAGTCGAGTGTAAAAAAAAAGCCCTGCTGATTACACAAATTTTGTATAATCAGCAGGGCAATTTATAGATTTTATTTTGTAAGCGTAAGATTTTTCCCTGCGTTTTCACCAATCAGCTTAAAGGTACTGATAAGCTCTGCGGCGTCGTCAGCTTCAAAATAATGATCCGTTGAACTGGCACAAGACTTTAATAGGTTTTGCCCACGTTTGGGTGCCTGAAATGCAACCGTATAGATTATTATATCATCGTTTTTTGCACTCCTGCATGTGTTTAACGTACGTGCATCATCACTTGAACGGTTGTTTGCGCCATCTGTCATGAAGAGGATATACTTTTTAGGTGTACTTGAGTGTTTATAAGCATGTTGCGTTTTTTCTACATCACCTCTTAAGTAATAGGCTGCGTTTGCCATCGCTTGACGTGAGCTTGTACCACCTCTCGGACGTAATCTACTAGTGAATGTGTCAACATGATCAGCGCCCCATTGTAGAGATGTCGTACCTCTAACACGGCTTGAATAAGATGTAGCGCCCATACGAATGTATTTATTGTCTGGGTCTTTTATTTCAAAGTCAGTGGTCATTTGATGAACTGCTGCCTTAAGAGCAGTCATTCTGCCATTCCAGTTCATTGAACCTGATCTATCCAGTACAAGATGCATAGAGAACGACTGTTCATTAGGCTCGCTTAAATATAAGGCAGTTTCTATTTCGCCTTTAAGTTCATCAACACCAGCAAGTTGCATAATATGAGTGGCGTTAGAAAAGCTCACATCTAGCTCTACAGCAAGTGTAGCTGGATCATAACGAATATCACTAACTTGATATGTGACATTTTTTTCGCCCGCCATATTAGCTGCCATGAAACTATTAATTGTAGAGGTCATCTTGGCTTTAACGAGATCTTTGTCTGCTAAATATTCAGTTTGGTTCACCTCTACTGCGGCCGCCAATATGGCTGCATCTGCTACATTAGATAATTTGGTTCGCTTTCTTCTCGAATCCGCATAATCAAATGTTGCTCCAACAGCGAAAATCAATGGCATTATCATGAGTCCAAAACTCGGTAAGATGCTGCCTGATTTATCTTTAAAAAACTTTTTGATAATGTTACTTTTAATCATAATAATTTTCCTTTTTGGCTGTGGATAGCAAAAGGAAATTTAGATTGTTTTCAAAAATTGTTTAAAATTTTATCGATCTCTAAGTTATCGGTTTCATTGATAATATGATTACTCATTTCTTAATCTGCATCAATAAAGTTTGGGCTCTATGTTATTGCTGAGACAGCTGTAATTCAGTGTTTGAAATTTACGATTTTTGTCTCTTTATATCTATCCTATATTTTTTGGTTTTAATTCCAGCTCTAATAATTGTAGTTAGTAATTTAATTTATCACGGACAAATCTAATGAGACGTATTCTTTCCATATACATATTTTTAAACTGTTTCTTGCTTTCCTCTTGCCAGTCGGTACCTACGACAACTGAATTATCGTCTTCGGTCATACAGCAGTACGCCGCAAGTGAAATTGAGGTAAGTAAAGGCCAAGAGTTCAGTACTGGTACGGGTGTTTTTCTTAAAGATGAAAAAGCTTTCCTTGCAGAGCAATTCATTGATGCGTTGACAGATCAATTGCCAGGGGAGTTAAAGTTTTCATTACTTGGTAAAAAACCTGCAAAGGTTAAACTTGAGGTGGATATTGTTAGTATTGCTACTTTCAGTGGACGGCAATTAAATGGTGGGGGCAGTCTAATACGTGGAAAGATGATCATCACTGATTTAGAAACAGGGCAGATTGTTGGTCAAACTGAATTACAAGCAACTGATGTTGGAGCACAGAATGGTACTGTAATAAATGGAGTACCTGTTGGTGCAATTGCTAGTTTTGTTGAAAATAGTAACTCTGGCGGCAGAACGGTAATAATAAAAGCTAGAGATTCTTTTCTAAGAGAGATTAGATCGTGGTTGAAATAATTAAGCAATAAGTTTTATTACTATTGATATGTGTCTTTTATGCACTCGACTTCTATATTTATTAGTACCATCTCTAATTTTTGGGAATTAGGGTTGAATAAAAGGCAAGAAAAATGAAATCAAAAATTATTATCAGTGTTTTTTCTGTTGGCTTACTTGCTAGTTGTGCAACGCCACCAGACAAAATTGAAGCAGCTTATGTATCTCCTATCCAATATGAAAATTATACATGCGATCAAATATCTGCCGAAGCTGCACGTGTTTCCGATCGTGCGGCTCAGGCGCTAGGTGTTCAAAAGAAAAAGTCTCAAGGTGACGCTGTTAAGGTTGGTGTTGCACTTATTTTATTTTGGCCTGCTGCATTATTTGTTGATGGTAAGGGTGCCAACGAATCTGAAGTTGCACGTTTGAAAGGCGAAATGGATACTTTAGAGAAAGTTTCTATTCAAAAAGAATGTGGTATTCAATTTCAACGACCTGAAGCACCAAAGAACGTTAATGAAGCTTCAGATCTCAGAGTTGAAAAGAGCTGAGATTAATACGTATTATTTAATTACTGTATTATAAATTTTGCTTGAATTAACGCCATTTGACGTATATCAGGGCGCATATTCACTACTCACATTGATTGGTCATAGGATTATAAGACATGGCAAAAGAAAAGTTTGAACGTAATAAGCCGCATTGTAACATCGGTACGATTGGTCACGTTGACCACGGTAAGACAACGTTGACAGCAGCGATCACTAAATATTTTGGTGATTTTAAAGCTTACGACCAGATTGATGGTGCACCTGAAGAGCGTGCGCGTGGTATCACGATTTCTACAGCTCACGTTGAGTATGAGACAGAAAACCGTCACTACGCCCACGTTGATTGCCCAGGTCACGCTGACTATGTAAAGAACATGATTACGGGTGCTGCTCAAATGGATGGCGCTATTCTTGTGTGTTCAGCAGCAGATGGTCCTATGCCACAGACACGTGAGCACATCTTGCTTGCTCGTCAGGTTGGTGTTCCAGCGATCGTTGTATTCCTAAACAAAGTTGACCAAGTTGACGACGAAGAGCTTCTAGAGCTTGTTGACATGGAAGTGCGTGAGCTTCTTTCTTCTTACGATTTCCCTGGTGATGACATTTCAATCATTAAGGGTTCTGCTCTTGATGCGATTAACAATGATGGTACTGACATTGGCGAAAACGCTATTCGTGAGCTTATGGCAGCTGTTGATGCAAGCATTCCTCAGCCAGAGCGTCCAGTTGATCAGCCGTTCCTACTGCCGATTGAGGATGTATTCTCAATTTCAGGTCGTGGTACTGTTGTAACGGGCCGTGTTGAACGTGGTATTGTTAATGTTGGCGACGAAATTGAAATCGTTGGCGTTAAAGACACACAAAAAACAACTTGTACGGGCGTTGAAATGTTCCGCAAGCTTCTAGACTCAGGTCAAGCTGGCGATAACATCGGTGCACTGATCCGTGGTATTGACCGCGAGCAGGTTGAACGTGGTCAGGTTCTTTGTAAGCCTGGTTCAGTTAAGCCGCACACGAAGTTTACAGCAGAAGCATACATTCTAACAAAAGATGAAGGTGGTCGTCATACACCATTCTTCACGAACTATCGTCCACAGTTCTACTTCCGTACAACGGATGTAACTGGCATCTGTGAGCTACCAGCTGGTACTGAAATGGTTATGCCTGGCGATAATGTTGAAATGGAAGTTTCTCTAATCGTGCCAATCGCGATGGAAGAGCGTCTACGCTTCGCTATCCGTGAAGGCGGCCGTACTGTCGGCGCCGGTATCGTTGCAACTATTATTGAGTAAGTCTTTACTTAAATAAACTATTATAAAGGCGAGTCATAATGGCTCGCTTTTTTTTGTTTGAGGTAAAATGACCGCAATATTCTCAATATTTTGGAATGCAATAAACCGCCTCACTAATGACGGTGGCCTTGCTAATGCTGGCAATATTGCGCTTTCACTCCTTCTTTCACTTTTCCCATTTATGCTGCTCATTGCGACGCTTGCTAATATTTGGGGCGACCCCAAGCTTTTAGAATCAGTGCTTGAGCTTGTTTTCAATCATTGGCCTGCTGGTAGTGCAAAGCCGATTGCTGAGCAGGTTAAAATTGTGTTGGGGCAGGCGAGTGGGGAGTTGTTCTCAATCACAACGGCTGTAGCTCTCATATTGGCTACAAATGGCGTTGAGAGTGCGCGTGATGGCTTAAACCGTGCTTATAAGCTCACTGAGAACAGGAACTTCCTGTGGCGCCGTTTACAGGGTTGTCTGTTCGTCTTTGTTGGAGCACTTGGTTTGATGGTAGCTGCATTCATTCTGGTCGGTACACCGCTGGTTTGGTCGTTTTTGGTTTCCAAGTTTGAAACACTACAGCAATTTAGTTTTACGGTTGGTTTGATTCAATACGGTCTTGCAGCGGGGATCTTGATTTTAATCTTATTTTGCTTTCACTATTTTTTGCCTGCAGGCAAACTTCATTTTGGTGATTTGATTTGGGAATTGCTATTACAATCATTGGGATATTTATTGGGTCGAAGCTTTTTGCCTTCTATTTACAGACATTTGCTAATTACACAGCACTTTATGCGGGGTTAGGGGGCGTTATGATTGCTATTGTTTATCTTTATTGCTTGTCTGTTTTGATTTTGTTTGGTGCAGAATTTAATGCTTCTTTGTCAGAATATAGAAAGACTAAACTTTCTGCTTGAAAAATATTTAGAAGAGACATAGTAAGAAGCGTCTTGGCACAAAGTGCATCAAGGGGTGTAGCTCAGCTGGTAGAGCGTCGGTCTCCAAAACCGAATGTCGTAGGTTCGATTCCTATCGCCCCTGCCATTTCTCTTAATTTATTAGGTGAAATGATGGGATAAAAAGCAAATTAAATACGCTTTTTTCTTGTCGCGTCATGACATGGTTAAACTGAATCAATAAATAATTTCATTAAGTTCAAAAAGACGAACAATATTTTAACGAATTGTGTTTATTTAGGTTGACCAGACAGGGCGCTACTACTATGTATCGCCCATTCCAAGTCAATGATTTGATTTGACAAGGGAGCCGGTAGCTCAGTTGGTAGAGCGCCTCACTTTTAATGAGGATGTCCAGGGTTCGAATCCCTGCCGGCTCACCAAAGTCAAGACTGCGAAGCAGTCGACGACGAGAGTTAATTTTTACCACCACAAACTATAATGTTCTCACAACTGTGACTTCCATGTTGTGCGGCATTGGGTTATTTTAAGTTGTTATTAAAATTATTATGCGATTAGAGAATTTATGGACGTTCCAATTTATTATGCGTTACTTGCTGGTGCGATTTCTTTTCTCTCACCCTGTGTTTTGCCGCTAGTGCCGCCATACCTGTGTTATATGGCTGGCGCAACGGTTTCTGAGCTAACAGATGCTTCTGGTGAACAAGAGAATGAATATCTTCGCCGTAAGGTGGTGTTTCATTCTCTTTTATTTGTGCTGGGCTTTTCTGTAGTCTTTATTTCGCTTGGTGCGTCTGCAACAGCGATTGGTAAGTTGCTATTACAATATTCTGATATTCTGGCAAAAATTGCAGGTGTGATTATCATCATCATGGGATTGCAATTTCTAGAGCTTTTCAAGTTTTCATTTTTGCAGCGCGAAGCAAGATTTCAAAACTCCGGGACAGGCCCGATTGGAACCTTTGTGATGGGCTTGTGTTTTGCTTTTGGTTGGACGCCGTGCATTGGACCAATATTAGCCCCTATCCTAGGATTGGCTGGATCTCGTGAGACTGTAGGTGAGGGGGCGTTTTTACTCGCTGTCTATTCAGCGGGACTTGGTGTTCCATTCGTGCTCTCAGCGCTTTTCGTTGGTCCGTTTATGAGTTTCTTAAATCGGTTTAAAAAGCACCTAGGGCGCGTTGAGCAGTTTATGGGTATCTTGCTTGTGTTAACAGGGGTGTTGTTCCTGACAGGCGGTATGCAGACTTTCGCATTTTGGCTGTTGGCAACGTTCCCTATGTTAGGGGCAATTGGTTAAGCTGATTTTCTTCTGAATAATTTCAGCGGTAATGTTGCTACAATAATTCCGCTTAATATAAAAATTGTCCCATTGATGTGAAAACTTTCAAGTGTTTCGCCTAAAAACAACCAAGCAAAAAACAATCCCCATGGGGCGAGTAGGTACATGAAAATGCCTGCAATTGATGCGTCAAGCATTTTTATTCCATATTGAAAGCTTAAGAATGCGCCGATTGATGAGAGAAGAATAACGCCTGATATCAATGCCCATTCTGATTGTGTATTAGGTATGTCACTAATATAAGCTATTTCGTACGCAGCAAAGGGAGCTAGAACGATTGTTCCACAGATGCTTAGTAACGTTAGAAGTGGTAATGTGCTCAAAGATGCATATTTATCAGATTTTAAAAGTACTGAATATATTGCCCATGAAATTGCTGCTAAAACAAAAATAAGATCACCTGTGTTAAACTGTAACGCGAGTAAGTTATCTAGCTTACCATTTGCTATGATTATGCCTGCGCCAATCATTGCGATTGTGATGCCAATTATTTCTCGTATGGATATTGCACGGCCGCGCCAAAATGCTTCAATCGCTAGAATTAATATTGGCGGTGTTGTGTAAATCAAAATTCCATTTGTGGCGCTTGTGTAATGAAGCGCAAAATAAACCATGCCACCACAAATCCAAAACGCTAGAAACCCTACAAAAAATGAAAGTGATTTATTAGTTTTAAAAACTCGTATCATTTCTGGCCAATCTCTTTTGCAAAAAAGCAAAAGAATGGCTGATGTTAATCCCCAACGAATGAACGCAAGTGTAAAAGGTTCAACACTTAAGAGTTGACGGCCAAAGATAATGTTGGTTGTGAAAAATGCCGGTGTAATAAACAGGATTACATAGGCAATGATTGTGACTTGGCGGGAGGTCAATATAAGCTCGTAATATATTATTTAGATGATTATGTTATGCAAAAAACACTGTTCAACTCCTATAGAGTTGGATATTTGAACGCAAGCAAACAAATATAGAATCAGTTTTAGGATTACCTTTTATGGCACGGACCTGTCTTTCACTTATTTTAGCAGCTGGCGAAGGAACGCGTATGCGATCTAACCTGCCTAAGGTACTGCATGAAGTTGCTAACATTCCAATGGTATCGCATGTTATGCGTGTATGTAGTGCGGCTGAGAGTGATGAAGTTGCTGTTGTAGCAGGTAAAGGCAGCGAGCTAGTAATTGATGTCGTCGAAAAAGAAAACACTTCTGCAAGTGTTCATGTGCAAACAGAGCGCCTTGGAACTGCTCATGCGGTTTTGGCTGCTCGCGAAGCTATAGAGCAAGGTTGTGATGATATTCTTATTCTTTTTGGTGATACGCCATTACTGACGCCAGAAACGCTTACGCAGATGCGTGAAGTACTTTCAGATGGTGCGGCAATTGTTGTTGTTGGCTTTTATGCAAATGATCCAACTGGTTATGGGCGGTTGTTAGAAGATGGCGACAAACTTATTGCTATTCGCGAACATGCTGAGGCGACTGAAGAAGAACGCTCTATTAAATTTTGTAATGGCGGTATTATGGGTTTGAGCGGAGAGCACGCTTTAGTGCTTTTGGATGCTGTTGATAATAAAAATGCTAAGGGTGAGTATTACCTTACAGACGTGGTTGAATTTGCTAATTCTAAAAGTCTTTCAGTCAAAGCTCTTGAGGCACCAGAAGCTGAATTGATTGGTGTAAATACTCGTAATGGTTTGGCAGAAGTCGAGATGCTTTGGCAAAATACGGCTCGTAAGAAATTAATGGCCTCAGGTGTTACTATGCAGGCACCTGAAACAGTTTTTCTAAGTGCTGATACCATAATTGAGCCTGATGTTGAGCTTGAACCTAATGTGGTTTTTGGTCCAAAGGTTGTTGTGAAGTCTGGCGCGAAAATTAAAGCATTCAGCCACTTTGAGGGGGTAGTAGTTGGTGAGAATGCTGATATTGGACCTTTTGCAAGATTGCGGCCCGGTTCTGTTTTGGCTTCTAACACTAAGGTTGGGAACTTCGTTGAAGTTAAAAATGCAAAAGTGCATGAAGGAGCAAAGATCAACCACCTATCATATGTGGGAGATGCAGAAATAGGTTCTAAAACTAATATTGGAGCGGGGACTATTACCTGTAATTATGACGGTATGAATAAACATAAGACTACTATTGGTGCTGGTGCGTTCATTGGGTCAAACAGTGCGCTTGTGGCGCCAGTAACGATTGGTGATGGTGCTTATGTTGCCTCTGGTAGTGTTATTACTGACGATGTTCCGGGCGATGCGCTTGGTATCGGACGTGGACGACAAGCTAATAAAGAGGGTATGGGCGAAGAAATCCGAACTCGTAATGCTGCTTTAAAAGCTGAGCGTTCCGCTAAGTAAATTCATTGTTTGCTAACCATATATGCTGAGTTGATAGTAACCATTGCGTTGTAAGTTTTTCGAAATGTTTTGAAATGTTTTGTTTATTTCCATGACGATGCAAACCAGATAGGAGGTAACCTAACATTGGGTTTACGGGGTCTGAAATATGTGCGGAATTGTTGGGATTGTTGGAACGGAGCCTGTTGCGCCACTATTGGTGGATGCACTTAAGAGGCTTGAATATCGTGGTTATGATTCTGCGGGTGTTGCAACGCTTGAAACGCAAGGTCTTGATCGTCGCCGTGCCAAAGGCAAGCTAGTTAATCTTGCTGAGTTGTTAGATTCTTCTCCTTTACAAGGTACGACTGGTATTGGTCATACTCGATGGGCAACGCATGGCGTACCGAATGAAGCTAACGCACACCCGCATTTTTCTGAAAATATTGCATTGGTTCATAACGGTATAATTGAAAACTTCCGCGATCTACGTGATGAACTTGAAGCGGATGGTTATACGTTTTCTTCTGAAACGGATAGTGAAGTCGTTGCGCATTTGATCGCTCGTAAACGTAAATGTGGTATGTCACCTCGTGATGCGGCGCTTGCAGCGATTAAACGCCTTGAAGGTGCATTTGCGCTTGCTATCATGTTTAAAGATGAGCCGGATTTGATTATCGGTGCCAGAAACGGCCCCCCATTGGCAATTGGCCATGGTGAAGGTTCAATGTACATTGGGTCAGATGCAATTGCTCTTGCACCATTTACAAATAAAATTACTTATCTTGAAGATGGTGATTGCTGTGTCATTACAAATACAGACCTAGAGATCATGGATATGGACGGAAACCATGTTGAGCGCATTATGCAACTCTCTATTGGTTCTAGCTTGATGGTTGATAAGGGTAATCATCGCCACTTTATGCAAAAAGAGATCTATGAGCAGCCGGAAGTGATTTCTCATACACTTTCGCATTACCTTGATTTTGGGAAGTGTGAAGCGCGTGTTGAAGAAGATATGCCGTTTGATTTTGCTAAATTAGACCGTGTTGCAATTTCTGCTTGTGGTACGGCATTTTTAGCAGGTCTTGTCGGTAAATATTGGTTTGAACGTTATGCGCGCCTTCCTGTCGATATCGATATCGCATCTGAATTTCGTTACCGTGAAATGCCTATGGCGAAAAATGGTTTATCTCTATTTATTTCTCAATCAGGTGAAACGGCTGATACACTAGCTTGTCTTCGGTATTGTCAATCTCAGGGGCAACATATTGGCGCTGTAGTCAATGTTCGAGAGTCTACAATTGCACGAGAATCTGATGTTGTATTTCCAACTTTAGCAGGACCAGAAATTGGTGTTGCTTCAACAAAAGCCTTTACTTGTCAGCTATCTACGTTAGCTTCTTTAAGTATTGCTGCAGGTAAGGCGCGCGGTACAATAACTGCTGATGAAGAGCATCAATTAGTACGTGATTTAACAGAAGCTCCTAAGTTTATTAATCAAGCTTTGAAAATGGAAGCTGAGATTGAAAAGGTAGCGCATGATCTTCAAAAGGTTAAGCACGTCCTCTACTTAGGCCGTGACACAAGCTATCCTCTTGCCATGGAAGGTGCGCTGAAACTTAAAGAGATTTCATACATTCATGCAGAAGGTTATGCGGCTGGTGAATTAAAACATGGCCCAATAGCATTAGTTGACGAAGATATGCCAGTCGTAGTGATTGCGCCGTATGATAATATTTTCGATAAAACCGTTTCTAACATGCAAGAGGTTGCTGCACGTGGAGGGCGTATTATTTTGATTACGGATCAAAAGGGAGTAGATGCTGCTTCGATTAATGCAGAACACACGATTATCATGCCTGAGGTGCCCGAAATTCTGACACCGCTTGTCTACTCAATGCCAATACAACTGCTTGCTTATCATACGGCTGTGCTTATGGGGACAGACGTTGACCAGCCTCGAAATTTGGCAAAATCAGTTACAGTCGAATAATCTTGTCACATATTGTGGTTATTGCTTGATAATGAGTACGGAAATCGCCATGTTCAAATTTATAAAAGTGATAGGTGATTTTTGACTGAGCCAATTATACAAAAGAAACGAACAAGCGGACTTGCGCGGTTACGGAATTATTTCCTGACGGGCTTTATTATCTGTGCGCCATTGGCAATTACAGCCTATTTGGTGTGGAGTTTTATTGAGTGGGTTGATGGTTGGGTAAAACCGTATATCCCACAAATTTATAATCCAGATAACTATCTGCCGTTTAGTATTCCTGGTTTCGGTTTAATCGTTGCGTTTTTCTTTATTACATTGATTGGTTTTTTAACCGCTAACTTTATTGGACGCACGATCGTTGGCTATGGTGAAGATTTGCTTAGCCGTATGCCTTTTGTTCGTAATCTTTATTCTGGTTTAAAGCAGATATTCCAAACTGTCTTCTCAGAACAAGAGACATCTTTTGAGCAAGTGGCGATTGTTGAATATCCGCGCAAAGGACTTTACGCACTTGTGTTTATTGCCACGGATACACGCGGTGAAGTAAATGCTAAGCTCAATGAAATGGGACAAGAAACAGTTTCGGTTTTCTTACCAACAACGCCAAACCCAACTTCCGGATTTCTTTTATTTGTACCCAAAGCAGACATCACACTCTTGGATATGGGCGTAGAACAGGCGGCAAAGCTTGTAATATCAGCAGGACTTGTGGCGCCAGAGCATGAAGAAGTGACGAAGAAGTTGGCTAAGGGCGCGGCTAAGAATAAATAACTAAATTCAGAATATGTATTGTTTTAAAAATGGCTTTAATAATTATTAAATAAACTAATTTTACATACAAATATATATTATACTTGTATTAGATATTCTTGTGATTATTTGAGCTGTAATTTATACTATCTTGGTTGAAGTTATAATTTTACTTGCAGCATGGATGATGCCTAATCTACTCCAAGGATTATGGGGTGGAGTGTTTGGTTTTTTAATTGGACCTTTTGTAGCTGGTTATATAATTTTTGTGCAAGATGGGCCTGAAATACAGCAATCAGATAAATGGTTGTATTCAGCTGTATCTAGCTTGATTTATACAATGTTTGCTGCGGCATTCTTTTTATATTACCTCGGAACTCCAGAGGGGACTGCGCTATCAGCAAAAAATATTGTTCAATCAGGCATTATAACAAAAGCCTAGTTTACGCGTTTTGTTTCTTGTTCATCTTTTTTGTATTTTTGTTTTCAAACCGTATCGGCTTTGGGCTTGGTTTAAAATATGGGAACTATACTAATAGTATGAGCGAAAAAGTCACTTTGAAAATAAATTCATAGCATAAACCTTAGGAAGGTCTAATGCTAACTCAACCAGCTCTTAACAACCGTACAGCCTGATCTTGCCCAAACAGATAGAGCAATAGTTTTAGCGCCTCGCCTTGCTCACCATCCAAATCTGGGTTTGTTTCCACAATTAACTTTGCACCATCGCGTGCTATTTCTAGAATGTCCGCGTGGCGCTCAAGTTGTGCTAAATTAAACCCTGGTGTTCCTGATTGGCGCGTGCCTAATACTTCGCCTTCTCCGCGCAGTTTTAAATCTTCTTCTGCAATTCTAAATCCGTCTTCCGTTTCGCGCATAATTTTCAATCGCGCTTCAGCTGTTTCCGATAACGGAGTGTAGTATAGCAACATGCAGTGAGAGGCATCTGAACCACGACCAACACGGCCTCGTAATTGGTGAAGTTGTGCAAGGCCAAAGCGCTCAGCGTGTTCGATTACCATGATTGTAGCATCTGGTACATCAACCCCCACTTCAATGACCGTGGTAGCAACAAGAACGCGTGTTTTACCTTCTTTGAAGTCTGCCATGGCCTGGTTCTTTTCATCGACGCTCATGCGGCCATGAACAAGCCCCACCACATTTTCACCCATGCGCGATTTCAAATCCTTGAAACGATCTTCAGCTGCAGTGGCTTGAACTTCTTCGCTTTCTTCAACTAATGGGCAAATCCAATAGATTTTCTTGCCATGTTGAACGGCTGTGTAAATGCGAGCGATGAGTTCTTCGATGCGGTCAGAGCTAAGTGCATTGGTTTGAATAGATTGGCGACCGGGCGGTTTTTCATCGAGCTTTGAAACCTCCATATCTCCATAAGCTGTTAGTACTAGTGTGCGTGGGATAGGGGTGGCGGTCATTACCAGTACGTCTGTTGCATCGCCCTTGTCACCAAGTGTTAAACGTTGATGGACGCCAAAGCGGTGTTGCTCGTCGATGATAGCTAGTCCTAGGCTTTGAATTCTACCTTGGATTGAAAAAGCGCGTGTGTGCCTATTATTAAGTCAATATCGCCATTCTTAAGACGCTCAAGAGTATCACGTTTCTTAGCAGCTTTGTCTTTGCCTGTTAGCAATTCTACAGTAACGCCAATCTGCTCGCATAAGGGTTGTAAACTTGCTAAATGTTGACGCGCTAGAATTTCTGTGGGTGCCATGATGCCCGCTTGGTCACCGACTTCAATTACGGTGAGTGCCGCCATTAACGCTACAATGGTTTTGCCAGATCCTACGTCCCCTTGAAGTAAACGCAACATGCGCTCAGGCTTTGCAAGATCATCAGCAATTTCTTTAACGGATCGTGTCTGGGCACCAGTTAAAGCAAAGGGTAGAAGAGGTAAAAGCTTTGTAGTTAAACTTCCTGTCCCAATTCGTGTTTTTTCTGATAACTTTCGCAATCTAAGCCGAAGTAAAGCAAGCGCTAATTGACCAGCCAGCAATTCATCATGGGCTAAACGCCTTCGGGCTGGCGCATTATGTTCTAGGTCCAGGGTATCGCGAGGGTTATGAATTCGTTCAACGGCTTCATTAAACTGTGGCCAGTGTTCACGCGCAATGAGGTTTTTATCCGACCATTCAGGCATGGCAGGTAATGTTTCAACTGCTGTTCGGATTGATTTGGACATAACTTTAGAAGAAAGCCCAGCAGTAACTGGATAGACAGGTTCTAATAATGGAAGCTGGGCAAAACCTTCTTCGCTTACCATATGATCTGGATGAACCATGTTTGGTTTGCTGTTGAACCATTCTATTTTGCCGCTTACATATCTGGTTTCACCAATTGGCATGGATTTACTAAGCCAATCAGAATGGCCACGAAAAAATACAAGTGCCATCTCACCTGTCTCATCATGTACGTTAATGCGGTAGGGAATACGGCGGTTTCCTCTTGGAGGTGCATTATGACTATCAACAATAACTTTGAAGGTTGATACAATGCCTTCTTGTGCGTTTGCAATTCCTGGTTGGTTTCTTCTATCAATAACAGAATGAGGAATGTGAAAGAGTAAATCAGCAATGCGAGCGGGGTCGCCATTTTCATTTCCATGAAAAAGCCTAGTCAAAGTCTTTGTGAGTTTGGGGCCAATTCCCTCTAGATTGGAAACAGGTACAAACAATGGGTTTAAAAGTTCCGGTCGCATATATTTCCCGAAGTTTTGGCTGACTTTTTATAATTGTCGCCCTATAACACAATCCAACACCGATTGAATCATTGAAGCAATAGTTCTCCCATGAATGACACAGAAAACACTACAGAAAAACATCATCGTATCAAACGCTTGAAATATCGTGCTAATCATCGCGGAATTAAAGAAATGGACATAGTGATTGGGCGGTTTGCTAATGAAATGCTTGAAGGACTTTCTGAAGAAAATCTAGATTTGTTTGAAAAGCTAATGTCAGAACATGATCGCGATTTGATTATCTGGTTTACTGGAGAACAAGAATTTCCGGACGATGATACCAGACCTATGTTTGAAATGGTTTGTGACCATATGAATTCTTATGATTTTAACTTATAGAATATAACTAAATATGCTTTCACCCTTACAGCTTCAATCCATTTTTGATGATGGTATAAATGCTACGATCGCCAATATTGCATCAGGGCAAGAAGGGCTAATTCTATCGCAACTTTGTGCCAATGAAAAATCCGACAAAGGTATCGTGCATATTTGCGCTAATACGCAGGAATTAGTTAGCATAGAAGAAAGCCTTAGTTTTTTTGCGCCATGGCTTGAGATCGTGCATTTACCCGCGTGGGATTGTCTGCCTTATGATCGTGTATCGCCAAGTACGCAGGTGATTGCTAGCCGTATTGAAGCGCTAAATAGAATTGCTAGTGTTGAGAAAGGTGATCAATCTATATTGGTGCTGACTACTGCGAACGCACTGTTACAAAGATTAGTACCATCTGATGTCTTAGTCGGACAGCAGTTTTCTATGGTACCGGGTAACCGCGTTAATATGAACAAGCTTGTTGAACGGTTAGTAGGTGAGGGGTTTGATCGTACGTCCACCGTCCGTGAACGAGGTGAGTTTGCTATTCGCGGCGGTATTCTTGATTTATTTGTCCCTGGTGAAGAAGAACCTATTCGATTAGATTTCTTTGGCGATACGCTTGAATCAATTCGTAGTTTTGATGCCGTAAGCCAACTTACAACGGGTCAACTAAATAGTTTCTCTCTTCAACCTATGAGTGAGATTAGTCTTGATGATGAGGCTATAAAGCGATTTAGAAAAAGTTATATTGAGCAATTTGGAGCTGCAACACGAGATGATGCGCTTTACCAAGCGATTAGCGAGGGGCGGCGCTTTGCTGGTATGGAGCATTGGTTGCCGCTTTTTTATGAAAAGCTTGATACGCTTTTTGATTATACGGATGGCTATCAGTTTACTTATGCGCATGATGTGCTTGAAGCGGTTAAGTCACGTGAAGAGCAAATTAAAGATCATTATGAAAGTCGCCAACAAGCGATCGAAACTAAGATTGATGGCGGTACACCCTATAAACCTGTTGCGCCACAGTTAGTATATTTATCCGCTTTAGAAACCGAACAGCGCTTAGCTGTTTTAAGCGGGGTTGCGCTTTCACCTTATGATCAACCACCCACATCAACGACACAAGTTTTAGATGCAAAAGGTAAGGCCGGCCGAAGCTTCGCTCTAGAACGAACTGCAGGGCAGAATGTATTTGATGCGGTTGCTGGACACATAAAAGAGGTTACTGCATCAGGTCGAAAAATTCTCATTGCCGCCTGGTCTGAAGGCTCTAAAGATCGCTTCTCTCAAGTTTTGATCGAACATGGATCTGCTGATCTAATAAACATTGAAACGTTTGAAGCCTTTAACGGCTCTAAAAGTAAACTACCACATATTGCAGTTTTGCCACTTGAAGAAGGGTTCGAGACACCTGAATTTGTTGTCATTGCAGAACAAGATGTACTTGGTGACAGGCTTGTGCGTCGAACTTCAAAACGCAAACGTGACAAGGACTTTATTGCGGAAGCCTCTAGCCTTTCTGAAGGTGATATTGTTGTTCACGTTGATCATGGTATCGCGAAATTCATTGGGCTTCGTACAATTGAGGCTGCAGGTGCACCGCATGATTGTTTAGAGCTTCGTTATTCAGGCGATGATAAGCTTTTCTTGCCTGTTGAGAATATCGAGCTTTTATCGCGTTATGGTAATGCAGATAGTGAAGTTCAGCTTGATAAGCTTGGCGGTGTTGCATGGCAATCTCGCAAAGCTAAGCTCAAAAAACGTTTGCTTGAAATGGCAGATCAGTTGATAAAAATTGCTGCCGAGCGTGCGCTTAAAACAGCAACAAAGCTTGTTGCTCCAGACGGACTTTACGGAGAGTTTGCAGCGCGTTTCCTTATGATGAAACAGAAGACCAGGCACGGGCAATTGAATCTGTCTTTGATGATTTATCAGCTGGCACGCCGATGGATAGGCTTGTCTGCGGTGATGTTGGCTTTGGTAAAACAGAAGTTGCGCTTCGTGCGGCCTTTGTTGCTGTGATGGGAGGTAAGCAAGCAGCCATTGTAGTGCCAACAACTTTGCTTGCGCGTCAGCACTTTAAAACCTTCACTGAACGTTTTAAAGGCTTGCCTGTCAATATTCGCCATGCTTCTAGATTGGTAGGTAATAAAGAACTATCTGATATTAAAAAAGGTCTGGCAGATGGTACAGTTGATATTGTTGTCGGTACTCATGCGCTTCTTGGCAATACGATAGATTTTGATCGTCTTGGACTTTTGGTTATTGATGAAGAACAGCGCTTTGGTGTGAAGCACAAAGAACGTTTGAAAGAGCTTAAGTCAGATATTCATGTGCTTACGCTTTCGGCAACGCCAATACCACGTACGCTTCAATTAGCGCTGACAGGGGTTCGTGAACTCTCTTTGATTACAACTGCACCCGTTGATCGTATGGCTGTTCGTACTTTCATTACACCGTTTGATACGCTGACAGTGCGTGAAGCTCTACTGCGCGAACGGTATCGTGGGGGGCAGAGTTTTTATGTTTGTCCGCGTGTTAGAGACCTTGATGAACGCAGGCAATTCCTTGCCGAGCATGTTCCAGAACTCAAAGTAGCCGTAGCGCATGGGCAGATGTCACTTGGTGAACTTGATGACATCATGAATGCTTTTTATGATGGACAATATGATGTGCTGCTTGCTACTACGATTGTGGAATCTGGCTTGGATATTCCAACAGCCAATACGCTGATAGTGCATCGCGCAGATATGTTCGGCCTTGCTCAGCTGTACCAACTACGTGGACGAGTCGGACGATCCAAGACACGCGCTTATGCAATCTTTACGCTTCCAGTGAATAAGACGCTTACTGCAACGGCTGAACGCCGCCTGAAAGTGCTTCAATCACTTGATACGGTTGGTGCAGGATTTGAACTTGCTAGCCATGATTTAGATATACGTGGGTCTGGTAATTTGCTGGGCGACCAGCAGTCAGGGCAAATTCGTGAAGTTGGTTATGAGCTTTATCAACAGATGCTAGAAGAGGCGGTTGCCGAGCTTAAAGATGGTGATGATTATTCCGCCGAAGAAAAATGGTCGCCGCAAATCTCAATTGGAACGGCTGTGCTTATTCCCGAAAGCTACGTACCAGACTTGCAACTACGTCTTGGTCTTTATCGTCGATTATCGGACATAAGAGAGCCAGAAGACATTGATGCCTTTGGCGCAGAGATGATTGACCGCTTTGGCCCTATGCCAGAGGAAGTCGAATATCTGTTGAAAATCGTCTATATCAAGGGACTATGTTTTATGGCCAATGTTTCCAAACTGGAAGCAGGTCCAAAAGGTGCAGTTATTGGGTTTAGAAATAATGACTATCCAGCAGCTACGAAACTGGTTGGTTATCTTGGCGAGCAGGGCAGTTTAGCTAAGATACGTCCTGATCAAACGATATATTTATCGCGCAATTGGGAAACAGCCGAGAAGCGGTTGAAGGGTTCAGCGGTTATTTTGTCAAAGCTGGCTGGGTTTGTTCGAGAGCTGGGATAATATTTAGTTTTTAGAGTCTTCCGTTTTCTAATCACTTAATTACATTTTATCTTTTTACCTTTAGCTGCATTCCAAACTTTATGTAGAAGTTTCATCGAAAGTTCGTTGTCCTTAGTTGATAAATTTGCCAAGGAAATAAACTTTTGAAGTGCATTTTCGCTTTGCTCACTCCATTGATCATCAAGTGGGCCATCATAGCATTTAGCCAACATTAGTACGCGTTGAAAGTGCGTGGGTAAGTTAGATTCAAAAGGGCCTGGAAAAAATGGAATTTGGTTTGGATCATATTTAAGGCCAAGTGCAAAAACCTCTGAGGCTATCTTATTATTTAAAGGCCTAAATTCTCTCCAACCTACCCATTCCTCTCGATATGCATGTTGGACAGCATCATCTTCAAACTTGAGATGTTTACAAAATCTGCATAGGAATAATTAGGACGATTTTGAACATACCATCCAATAATACCACTAGCGAAAGTGCCATTGTCCATTCGTTCTTGGGTTATAGAGTTTTGCCTCCACACAAGATTATCACTACTATTACGAAATTCACATGCAAGTGGCGACACGCTGGCAATTTCTAAAAAAAGATCATGCATCGCTTTGAAAGCTTCAACTTCACCTATCAAACGAAGCCTTACATTTAACATTTTTGAATTGGTAGTACGTGGGTTTTCTCTTACGTGCGTACGCCGGTCATCAGCAAACTGGCAAACATGTATCATTTCATGGAGGTAGGTGGCTGTAGCAGGCCAAAAACGTTTACTAAGTCCCATATTAATTTGGGTAGTGCGTGTTGATTTTTTAGGAGTAAAGGACCACCCTTCATGATTTTTAAAATTGTGGGTAAATTTATACCCTCGTGCGCGTACTCGTTGTGGGCATTCTAGTACCTAGGCATACTTAGTTTCCGCAATAACAGATTGCACTGCACTTAATTGTCCAGCTTGTGTAGAGTAGATACCATCCCCGCGCTCGAAAGCATAAAAATGCTCACTTATCTTTTTGCTTAAGGTGCCTGCATTTGAGGTGTTTATGTTGGATCGGCAAACATTGACGTTATTGTCTGCTTTGGCTTGGGAAGCAGCAACTGTAGAAATCGCTAATAAATTCAGGCATAAAGTAATGAGGGCAAATACTGATGCTGATCTTATGCACGTACCCTGAAAGTTTTTATTTTGTACCATTACCCACTTTCTTAGAAATTATTACTATAAGCATATCATCTTTTTCTTGGATGGATAAGAGTATTAATGTAGTAATTTTACCACATTTTTGTCTGGTGAAAAATGCATGTACTGGCGCTGTTGTTTTGTGTAAATTTTTAGAGGCAGCTCGTTAAGTGGTATAGGATTTATCTATTCTATTGACTAAATTGTCGTTATTTTGATGCTGGATTTGAATTTTAGTTGTTATAATAATCAAGTGTTATGAAAGCAAAGCTAGGTCCGCGTCGTATGTCTAATAATTTATCAGTGTCCAATAATATGAATATTGCTCAAAGACTGATGCGGTATAAAGTTTGGGCTGATATTAAAACGTATCAGTTCATGGACACTTTACCGTTAGAAGAGATCATTAAGTCGCGTGAAACTTATTTTGGTTCAATTCTGCACACTCTCCATCATGTTTATATTGTTGAAGATATATTTAATGCACATCTAGAAAACCGCTCACATGGATATGAAGCACGTAAAACAGATACTCCGCCAAGTTTTACTGACCTTTGGGAAAGTGTGCAAAACATGAATGACCGTTGGATAGAAATGGTGGATCAGTTAAATGATCTAAGCCTAAATGAAGTTGTTCAATTTAAGTTTCTAAACGGAGAAGATGGGAATATGACTCGCCTTGAAATGGTCACGCATATTGTAAATCATGCAAGTTATCACAGAGGTTATGTTGATATATTGGTTGAGCAAATACCTGCCGAAGCTCCAGCAAGTGATTTTCCTGTTTTTTTAAAAGAAATGTCGATCTGACATAGTAATTTAAAATGAAACTTATTCTTTCTCACGCTCACCAAGTGCTTGCTTCATTGCTGCAACCAACTGCTCTGGTGGTTGCGCGCCCATCACCGCGAATTTGTTATCAACAATGAAGCAAGGCACACCTGTGACGCCCATTTGTCTTGCGTGTTCAATTTGTCCGGCAACGCTTTCTTTGTCGTCTTCTGTTTTTAATAGATCGCTTACAATCTGGCCATCCATGCCAGCATGTTCTGCTGCTTGTACTAACACTTCGTCTAGGCCGATGTGTCCGCCTTCTAGGAAGAAGAGTTCGAATAGGCGTTCTACGAGTTTGTTTTGAACCTCAGCACTTTGTCCGCCAGCCCAAAGAATTACGCGGTGTGCGTCCATTGTATTTGGGGAAACCTCCATGGCATCGAAGTTAAAGTCTATACCTAGGTTTTCACCTGCGTCTTTGATTCGTCCATAGACTTCTTGTGCGCCTGCTTCACCGCCGAATTTATTATTAAGATAATCAGAACGGCTTATGCCCTCTTTTGGCAGAGTGCCATCTAGCTGATAAGGACGCCAGCGGACTTCTATTTCAAGATTATCCATTTGAGCAATGGCTGCATCAAGATTGGTTTTGCCTATATAACACCACGGGCACATGACATCTGAAATGACATCAATTTCTAGTTTTTGTTTTTCAACCATTAGATGTCTTTCTACTCTAAGCTTTATTCTTCTCTAGCATCCCACCAAGTTTCTAATCTGAAACCGTAGAGTGATGTTTTTTCTGGTGTCTTAATATAGCTTCTGTGAGCTACCCATTGCTGGTCTAAGTGATATAGTGGAACTAAGTAATCACCAGAAATCAACATCCTGTCATAAGCGCGTACAGCTGTAACGAAATCTTCTCTTGATCTGGCTTGAAGGATTTTATCAATCAAATAATCAAGAGCAGGTTCGTTTGCGCCTGCATAGTTGAAGCTACCTTCTAAGTTCGTTGATACAGTACCCCAGCGGCCTAACTGCTCAATCCCAGGTGAAAGGGATGCCGTATAAGTTTGTAATACCATGTCGTATTCAAATTTCTTTGTTCTGCGCTGATATTGAGCATCATCAACATTTCTGATGTTGACGGTAATACCAAGTTTTTCCAATGACCGACGGTAGATTATTGCAAGCTTTTCTTGTCTTTGACCAAGGGTTAAAATTTCAAACTCCATTGGATTGCCATCTGCGCCAAAGAGCTTTCCATCTCGCATTGTATAGCCAGCTTGCTTCAATAAGTTACTTGCTTTGCGTAGCAGTTTACGGTCATGTCCACTGCCATTACTGATTGGTGGCTTGTAAGTTCCTGCAAGAACTTCAGGCTTGATTTTATCAATATATTTGCCGAGCAATTCTTTTTCTGCGTCACTCGCCGGTATGCCAAATGAAGCTAAGTTTGAGCCATGCCAGAAACTTGCGTTTCTTTTGTATTTCCCAAAGAAGAGGTTTTTATTGACCCATTCAAAATCAAATAATTGAATAAGTGCTTCACGGGTTTTTTGATTTTGGAATATTTGTTTTCTTGTGTTGAAGATAAAGGCAAACATCTTATTGGCATTGCCAGATTGAAATTTGTCTTTGACAACATCGCCGTTCTTAACCGCAGGAAAATCAAAACTACGTTCCCATGCTGATGGGTCATTTTCTGGGTAGACATCAAACAAGCCTTTTTTAAATGCTTCAAAGAGGCCTGTTTGAGTTCGGTAGTACTCAATTTTTATTTCATCAAAATTTGAAAATCCAACACGGGAAGGTAAGTCTTTTGCCCAATAATTATCATTACGTTTGTAGTTGATAAATTTACCGGGGTTAATTTTATCCATGAGGTATGGGCCACTGCCAATCATCGGTTTAAGTGTTGATTGGTCAAATGTTTCTGGATCAGTAGCATGTTTTGGAAGCACGCTACTAAGAGCAATAATCATTGGAAATTCACGATCGGCTTGATCGTTAAATGTGAAGCGTACTTTGCGCTCACCTGTTTGTTCTAATTTTGAAACCTTCTTTGCAATGCGTGCATAGCGTGGCTTTCCTTTTTCAGCCAACAAATTGAAGGTAAAGATTACATCTTCTACAGTTATCGGCTTTCCATCAGACCATTTTGCCTTTGGGTTTAGGGTAAACTCTATCCAAGAGCGATCTTCTGGCCATTCAACATATTCTGCGATTAAACCATACATTGTAAAAGGTTCATCACGAGATCTGAACAATAAAGATTCAAATACTAAATTGCCTAAAAGAGGATCACGTGTTCCTCTGGCATTGGTTCTAAGGCTTTTCAAAATAAATGGATTTACAGAGTCAAATGTACCCATCACTCCATGAACTATTTTACCACCCTTTGGAGCATCAGGATTAACATAAGGCATATGCTTATAATCAAAGGGTAAAGCTGGCTTGCCATGCATGGCAATTGCATGGGCTGGTTCTGCCTGCACATTAAACAATGCCATCACCACAAATAGGCAAGCAGTTAAGAGCGTTAATCCCATATGGGTACAAAAAGAGTATAAAAAATCGCGAATCTTCATACAGAGAATTTAGCACATGGAATTTGGAAAGCCGATAAAATAGCTTCAATGCTCTAGTATTTTGATGTTTTTACGTTTATTTCGGTAGAAGAATTTCTCTTTGAGTCTATTGGCCTAACTTTGGGCATATTCTTGAAGTTGGAACTAGTGAGACCATTTTATATAATCAAAACGCAAAGGGCGTTTAATGAAACATACTTCTTATCTAATCGCTTCTGGTTTGTTTAGCAGTTTATTGCTGACATCTGGAGCAGCTTTTTCACAAGACGCTGCAGCTTCTAACGGCTGGTACAAAGCTTGTAATGATCAAGGCGAAACAAAAATTTGCAATGTACAATATCAGGCTGTTGCATCTACTGGACAAGTGATTACATCAATAAATCTCGCTGAACTTACAGGCGGTGTTAAGCGCCGTGTTTTTCAGGTAACGGTTCCAACAGACCGTCTCATACCTCCTGGTGTTGCCATGAAGGTAGATGACAAGAAGCCAGCACCTATTCCATTCTCATTTTGCACGCCTCGTATTTGTGCAGCAGAGGTGAAATTGGATGATAAATTAGTTGAAGTTTTAAAATCTGGAAAAATTCTAGAAGTAACGTCAGTTAATTTTCAGGGCAAAGCCAATCCAATAAAGATTGAATTGGAAGGCTTTGAAAAAGCATTTGATGGTGCGCCAATTAAACAAGAAGATTTGGTTGCTCGTCAGAAAAATCTTGAAGAAGAACTAAAGAAAAAAGCTCAATCAGCGCAAACTGAATTACAAAAAGCACTTGATGCTGCAAAAGAGCAGGGAGCTGCACAATAAATGACGCTTAATTCTCTACGGAAAAATAATAAAATGAATTTTATCGCAAAAACTGCATTTTTACTTACTGCTTCATTTGGCTTAATGACTAATTCAGCAATGGCTCAAGAACAATCTAATGTCAAAGCATCAGGTTGGTTTAAAACTTGTAACGAAGTTGACGAAAACAAAATTTGCAACGTTCAATTTCGTATCTTGACTACACAAGGTAATCAACTTGTTACCTCGTTAAACCTCATTGAAGTATCTGGAAAAGTAAAACGCAAAGTGTTCCGCGTTATTGTACCTACTGGTCGCTCTTTACCGCCTGGTGTGCAAGTTCAGGTTGATGGTAAACGTGCTGTTACAATTCCTTTTGCGTATTGTAGGCCGCAAATATGTGCTGCTGAAGCTGTTTTGGATGATCAGTTAGTCAAGATATTTAAGGCTGGCGGTTCATTGCAAGTCACATCATTAAACTTCCAAAGCAAACCAAATGCTGTACCTGTTACATTAAAAGGTTTTACAGCTGCGTTTGATGGTGAACCTGTTAAGCAGGAAGCCCCTGCATCACGTGAAGAATTACTCAAAAAGCAGCTTGAAGAAAAGCTTAAACAGCAAAACGAGACCGCTAACTAAATCTCAATAAACTAATGATGAAGATTGAGGCAATTATTTTAATTGCCTCTTTTTTTTATTTAGTGATGGTAGATTTGTTTTGTTTGATAAGAGCCATCAATGTTTTTAATAAAAACCTCATCAATTTCTGGATGTCTTAAAGGTTCTTTTGAAGCATCTTCAAGTAAATTTTGTTCTGAGACATATGCAACATATTCTGTTTCATCGTTTTGAGCGAAGAGATGATAGAATGGTTGATCTTTATTAGGTCGTATGTCTTCTGGTATTGAATCATACCATTCATCGCTATTGTCGAACTCTGCGTCGACATCAAAAATTACGCCACGAAATGGATAAACCCTGTGTTTTACAATTTGTCCAATGTGGTATTTTGCTGCTTTTATCATAATGAATATCGACTAAGTTATGTCCAAGATTTTTTGAGATAATAAGCTAGAATGCTTATTATTCAATAAAAGATTTTTAAAAAACCTTATAAATTGGGTGAGATGCCCATTTTCATTGCATAACGCCTCAATGGTTTTACGGAGCCTAATATTTGTAAGCCTAGCCCTCTAAGCATTTGAATAGGCAGAAAATCGGATAACAAGCTTCGATTTAATAGATCAACTCCATAAGTTCGGGAGTTAATGTCATGCGTACGTGCGTTATCGTATTGGGAACCTCGATTTTCTTGATTTGTAAACCTTGCAAGAACTTCTGATAGCGCTTCAATATCTCTAATGCCCAGATTAAACCCTTGAGCGCCAATAGGAGGGAAGACATGTGCTGCTTCACCAATTATTGCCCAATTTTGTTCGCCAAAGGAGTTAGCTACCAATCCTTTGAGTGGAAAACTCTGTGGTTTTGATTTTAGCGTAATTTTACCAAGGAACGATTGCATTTTATCTTCGAGCTTTTTTTCCATTACTTCTTTTGAAAGCAATAGGAGTTCTTCAACTTTTTCTGGTTTTTCCATCCATACCAGCCCAGCTTTGTTATTGGAGTGTGGTACAATCGTGAAGGGGCCAGTTTCAGTGTGGAATTCTGTGCTTGTAAATTCTGATGAACGTGTATGTTCGAAATCTACTACAAGTGCTGTTTGTGGATATTTCCATTCCCTTACGCTCACGTTTTTTGAATGTCTAACGATCGAATTTCTTCCATCTGCACCAACAACAAAACCTGCTTTTATATTTGTTGTTCTAGAACCATTTTTGAGTGTTAATTGTTCTTGATTGTCAATCGTTTGAATGTTTTCGATTAAGCCTTCGATGCGTTCAATGTTTTTGTAGTTTTCTATTTCTGCATTTAGGGTTTGTAGTGTGTCTAAATTTTTTAAATTAAAGCCAAATGCGTCTAATTCAATTTCACTGGCTTTAAAATCAGTTTGAGGTGCTCTGATTAGTCTTTGGGTTCCATCCACAATACGCATCGTTTTTAGAGGAAATGCTTTAGTTTCTAGCTTTGCCCATAAGCCAAGTTCCTCAAAAAAAGATACGGTCTGCATAAGGAATGCAGTTGTGCGCTCATCTTTTATAGTTTCTTTGGGTGCGCATAGGGTAATACTAGCACCAGATTGCGCTAATTTAAGAGCAGCAGATAGGCCCACTAAGCCACCACCAATTACGCAAATATCTGTTGTAATATCGTTCTTTGACATTATCTCTTCACTAATCATGTTACATTATCTACATATTGGTATTTTCTTCCACATGTCAAAGATGACAGAGTGGCACATGGGTGATAAGAAATTTTATTTTAAGGCTAGGTTGTCATGTTTGGGTTATCAAGATCAGCATTGTGGGCGTTTTCGATCCATATCTTAACGGCCTCAGGTGCATTTCTCGCATTTTTATCTATTGTAGCGGCTGCAGAGCATGATTTTCAAAAAGCTTTTTTCTGGCTGGGGATGACACTGGTTGTCGATGGCGTTGATGGACCACTGGCACGTAAGCTTGAAGTTAAAAAATGGTGGCCGCATTGGTCTGGTGATACTTTAGATAATGTAATTGATTACGCTACATTTGTGATGATACCTGCCTTTATTCTTTATCAAAGTGGATTGCTTGATCAAACTAACGCATACGGCCAAAAGGAAGAACTGCTTAGTAAGTTTACATCTTTCACTGCTGCTGCTGTTATCGTTATTACAAGCGCAATCTACTATGCTGATACACGTATGAAGACAGAAGATTACGGCTTTAAAGGCTTCCCAGTATGTTGGAATATGGTGGTTTTTGCACTATTTGTCGTTTCACCGTCACCAACATTTTCTTTAATCTTTATTATTTTTACTGCAATTTTAACATTTGCACCGATCACATTTATTCATCCTGTGCGGGTTGTACCACTTAGAAAGCTTAGCTTATTTGCATTTCTAATTTGGGGCGTTACTGGGCTTTCCGCTGTTTACTTTAATCTAGATAACCCATTATTGATTGATGCTATTTTTACAGCATCAAGCATTTATCTTTTTTGTATTGGTTTCTTTTTGCAAATGGTTGGCAAACTTAAATAGTGATCTCTTTGAGGATAAACTATTCTCCTGTTAAATTTGTAAATGCTTTCTGCATTTTTTGCTAGATTTGCTAGCGTTTTCCGTATTTGTTACTGACATGGAACCTGATATTGCAAATACGCTGAATAATGCTTCTGATAATATGCTAGCAGTAAAAAACATTACTAAGCTCTACGGTGACTTTCCCGCCAATCAAAATATTGATCTTCATATTAAAACTGGCGAAATCCATGCTCTTCTAGGTGAAAACGGCGCAGGTAAATCTACATTTGTAAAAATGCTTTATGGTTCTTTACAGCCTTCATCTGGAGAAATTTTCTGGAAAGGCGAACCTGTTAATATTACAAGTCCATCTCATGCTCGTAAGTTGGGCATAGGAATGGTGTTCCAACATTTCTCACTCTTTGAAGCTTTAAGCGTTTCAGAAAATATTGCTTTATCTCTTTCCACAGACATAAGTTTGAATGATGTTACGCAAAAAGCTACCGAGCTTTCTAATAAATATGGTCTACCGCTTAATCCTGAAGCTTTGATTGGTGATCTTTCTGTGGGGGAGCGTCAACGGGTAGAAATCGTACGATGTCTCATGCAAAATCCTGAACTTATTATTTTGGATGAGCCAACGTCCGTCCTTACCCCTCAAGAAGCGGAAAGCCTTTTTGAAACATTGGATATCTTAAAGTCTGAAGGTCGGTCGATTTTATTTATTTCACATCGGTTCGATGAAGTCAGAAGACTATGTGACCGAGCTACTATCTTGCGTTTTGGTGAGGTTAGCGGCGCTTGTGACCCTAAACAAGAAACATCAGCAAGCATAGCGCGCATGATAGTGGGTAGTGAAGTGAGCTTAATCAGCAAAAAAGCACCTCAGATGAGTGAAGCTGTTTTGCTCAAAATATCGAACCTCTCGCAACCAGCTGCAACGCCATTTGCAATTCCACTTTCAAATATCAGTATTGATATACATGCAGGTGAGATTATTGGTATCGCTGGCGTCGCTGGTAATGGTCAATCTGAGTTTTTTGATGCAATTTCTGGCGAAGTGTTATCTAAATTATCAACAGAAGTACAAATTAGAGATGAAAATGTTGGTTTAATGACTATCAACGAACGTCGTAAACTTGGTGCATCCTTTGTTCCAGAAGAGCGATTAGGGCATGGGGCTGTTTCTGAATTCAAACTAAGCGATAATATGCTACTAGCGCGTCATAAATCTGATGATGTTGCTTTTCAACGCCTTGGTAAAATAGGCATGATCTGGCGTGATATGATTGAAAAAGCGACTAAACGTGTTTGTGACGTTATGGATGTAAGAAAGGCTGATGTAGATCCTTTGGCCGGCTCTCTTTCGGACGGCAATCTTCAAAAGTTTATTATTGGCAGAGAGCTTGATAGGCAGCCTTCTGTTCTCGTTATTAATCAACCAACATGGGGTGTTGATGCGGGTGCTGCTTCACATATAAGGCAATCAATTGTTGATCTTGCTCGATCTGGTTCAGCAGTTTTGATTATATCTCAAGATCTGGATGAAGTATTTGAATTATCAGACCGGATTGCTGTTATGTTTGATGGATCTTTGTCACAATCATTAGATGCTTCTAAAACCAACCGCGAAGAAATTGGCTTACTAATGGCCGGTGTTGATGGAAATGAGGGTAAACATGCAGCCTGATTTTAGCATTCGTTTAGAAAAACGCCCAAGTTCATCTACGTTTTTTGCTGTATTTTCACCAGTCCTAGCTTTGATTTTAATGCTGATTGTTGGTGGTATTCTATTTGCGTTGATCGGGCATAACCCATTTAAAGCGCTTTATGTTTATTTTGTTGAGCCGCTAACGGATATTTGGTCTCTTCATGAGCTTGCAATTAAAGCTGCACCCTTAATTTTAATCGTCACAGGTTTGAGCCTTTGTTTCCGATCTGGAAATTAGAACATTGGTGCAGAAGGACAGTTTGTTATGGGCGGAATTGCTGGCGCTGCAGTCCCGGTATTTTTCCCCGAGTTTACAAGTTTTTGGGTTCTGCCTGCTATGCTGATCTGCGGAATTGCAGGCGGCATGGTGTGGGCAGCAATTCCTGCTCTTTTAAAAAATAAATTTGGTACTAATGAAATTCTTACAAGCCTTATGCTTGTTTACGTAGCAGGATTGTTTTTAGACTGGTTGGCACGTGGGCCATTCAGGAATCCTGAAGGTAATAACTTCCCTGGCTCAATTGGATTTAGCGAATGGCAAGTTCTGCCAGAAGTTCTAGCTTCAGGGCGTATGCATTACGGGATGGTCTTTGCTCTTGTTGGAGTTTTAATTATTTGGTTTCTTTTATCTAAGACGATTAAAGGTTTTGAAATATCAGTAATTGGGCAAGCTCCAAGGGCTGGTCGCTTTGCTGGGTTCTCTCCAAAGCGGACAACTTTATTTGTTTTTCTCATGTCTGGCGCATTTGCAGGACTTGCAGGGATTTCAGAAGTCTCTGGCGCTATACAACAGCTGCGTACAACGATCTCTCCTGGCTATGGGTTTACTGCGATCATTGTTGCGTTTCTTGGACGACTAAACCCGCTTGGTATTTTTGCAGCTGGTATTGTCTTAGCTCCTTCTTATTTGGGTGGGGAAGCTGTTCAAATTTCGCTCAATGTTACGGATAAGATTGCTAACGTATTTCAAGGTTTGCTTCTATTTTTTGTTTTAGCATGTGACACGTTAATTCATCACCGTATTCGTCTGGGGCATTCTTGGGGTTTTAACAAGCAAGGAGTAACCAATGGGGCTGATTGAGGCAATTCTCTTAACAATTTTTACAGCAGCTAAACCACTATTAATAGCGGCGCTTGGTGAGCTTGTGACAGAACGTTCTGGTGTCTTGAACCTTGGTGTTGAGGGTATGATGATAATGGGCGCTGTATCTAGTTTTGCTTTTGCTATTTATACTGGCAATCCATATATAGGCGCGTTAGGTGCCATTATTGTTGGCGTGCTGTTTTCAATGTTATTTGCATTTCTAACGATTAATCTTGTTACTAACCAAGTAGCGACGGGTCTTGCGCTCACGATCTTAGGATTAGGGCTTTCTGGTTTGTGGGGCGAGGCATTTGTGGGCATTCCTGGCGTCAAGCTTCAACCAATTATTGTGCCGTTTCTTTCTGATATAACCTTTTTTGGGAAGCTGTTTTTCCAACAAGATATTATCTTCTATTTTTCAATTGCTCTTTTAATTGGAGTGAGTTGGTTCTTGTTTAAAACTCGTGCTGGCTTGGTTGTTAGAGCAGTAGGGGATAGTCATTCATCTGCACATGCATTGGGCGTTTCGGTTGTAAAGACTAGATATCTTGCGGTAATGTTTGGCGGTGCATGTTCTGGGCTAGCAGGAGCGCATTTATCGCTTGTTTATACGACACAGTGGATTGAGAACGTGACGGCGGGTAGGGGGTGGGTAGCACTCGCATTAGTTGTATTTACTTCTTGGCGACCAAATAGGGTGTTAATAGGTGTGTGTTTGTTTGGTGCAGTTGCACATTCAAGCGCTTGGCTTCAAAATTCCCACGCAACTGCTTTCAGCCTTGCCTTATATTGCAACCATCGTCGTTCTAGTGATAATTTCACGTAACAGAAGGCTAACAATGATGAATACACCCGATTCCCTTGGGAAGGGGTTTGTGCCAGATAGATAGTAAATTAATAATAAGCGTACTTGGAAACTTCCAAATAACATTAAGGGTAAAAAGGGAAAACACTCATGAAAAAACTACTCGCATCTTTTGCAGGTTTGGGCCTTGGTCTACTTACTTCAGCAAGTTCAGCATTTGCAGCTGATACAAAAGCTTGTTTTGTTTACGTTGGTCCAATTGGTGACTTCGGTTGGTCATACCAGCACGATCAAGGTCGTTTGGCAGTAGAAAAAGCTTTGGGTGTCGAAACAGCATACCAAGAAAGTGTACCAGAAGGCGCAGATTCAGAACGTGCGATTGAACGCTTTGCACGCTCTGGCTGTAACATCATTTGGTTACATGGAACCAACAAACAAAATTGCCAAAAAGTACCCAGATGTAAAATTTGAACACGCTACAGGCTATAAGCGTGAGAGTGAAAACGTTTCTACTTATGGTGCGAAGTTTTACCAAGGGCGTTATGTGCAGGGTCAAATTGCTGCCAGCGAATCTAAATCAGGGGTAGCTGGGGTTATATTGCTTCATTCCCAATTCCTGAGGTTGTTCGCGGAATCAACTCATTCATCCTTGGCGCTCAATCTGTGAATCCAGATTTTAAACTAAAAGTTGTATGGGTAAACTCTTGGTTTGATCCAGGTAAAGAAGCGGATGCAGCTAACACATTGGTTGCGCAAGGTGCAGACATTATTACACAGCACACAGATTCAACTGCTGCGATGCAAGTGGCTCAAGAAAAAGGCGTTAAAGCATTTGGTCAAGCATCTGACATGATCAACTTTGGTAAAGACGTGCAACTAACAGCTATCATTGATGACTGGTCACCATATTACATTGAGCGCGTAAAAGCTGTTGTTGTAGATGGCAATTGGGCTCAGCATGACGTTTGGCTTGGTATGGATAAGGGTGACGTTGTAATGGCGCCTTATACAAACATGAAGCCAGAAACAGCAACAGCAGCAGCTGAGATTGAAGCTAAAATCAAATCTAACGAGTTTGAGCCTTTCACAGGCCCAATCACAAAACAAGATGGTACTGAGTGGCTAAAAGACGGCGAGAAAGCTGATATTGGCACACTACTAGGCATGAACTTCTACGTAAAAGGTGTAGACGATTAGCTTCCACAGTAAGCCTTATTAAATAAAAATTAGGGAAGGGAGCTTTAATGCTCCCTTTTTTGTTTTTAGAGCAAATTAAGGCTTGAAAAAATCGAATGAATATCGCATAGCCTTACCACTAGCCACAACAGGCATCAGGAGAGGTGACAGAGTGGCCGAATGTACCGGTTTTGAAAACCGGCGTGCGCGCAAGCGTACCGTGGGTTCGAATCCCACCCTCTCCGCCATTAACACAAAACGAACTTTCATATGCCCGAGATGACATAGCCTCAAAAGCCCAGCATTTGCGGGCTTTTTCGCTGTTTGCAATTGACTTCCTCTCTATAAAAACACCCCGTTTTTCTCTAATTTTCCTCCTATATATGCTCCTTTCCTGAAAAACACCGTACTTGGAAAAGCGAAGTACGGAGTTTTTAGTCATGGGAAATCAAGGGCTTGGCAATTGACCAGTTCGCACCAGTCTATGCCTATCATTGTCAACCAGTGAGCTGGCGCAGCACGTTATCATCTGCACGAATGGTGAATCTGGCTTTATAGCAATTTTCCTTAAGCGACCATGGAAGCGGGTCTTCGGAAAGGCCAAAGGATTGTTTGAGCTTGTTTGCTAATTCCTGCTTCTGCTTTTTTAGCTTATCGTCTGCATCGCTATCCTTCCACGAGAGGCTTCCTCCGGTTTTTGCAAGAACCAATAGAAGCGTCCACTGGTTCGTTCTTTTCCCAGATCTCTGATCTTTCATCTTCAGATGCTCAGGTTCCAAACGTTGTTGAGTTTGACCGCATGTCACTGACAACATCTCTGTTGCGGTAAACTCGAACACAAACTGCTCCCACGTTGCGCCTGCTGGTGTCGGGAATTGATACTCCGATCCCGGCTTCGCTGATTTTGGCAACACTGTTTCCAGCCAATTGGAGACGATTGTTTGAGCACTGTCTTTCGCCGTGACCTTACCTGCAGCATCAACAGCAAGCACATCGTCTATACCGATGAGCTTGGATTTATGCCTGCTGCTCGCATCAGAGCTGGCAGTGCTGATGAGACTGCTGGTGGCGGCAATCAACAGAAACGTCTGCTCGCCCATACAAAGCTGATTGATGATCTTATCCAGCTGCGAGGATGTCTGACCTAAAAAGCAATAAACAGGAAAACTGTGCTCGGCTTGCGGGTTCAGTACACCAAATTTCCAAAGAGCTGTATGTCCTGTGATTTTTTTCGTGTTGCTCGGTGAAACCAATGGCCTCAGCAATTTTGGTCGCCAGCTTTTTATAATCAACGCGATACAGTGCAAGTTCTGACTTTTTGAGCGTGCGGCGGTCGCACTGCTTGGTATCTGAAGTGCAGATGCCAACAAAGTCGCTTGGTCCATGCCGCACGACATTCATGTAGCATCCAGCTCGACCATTACAGGGAACGGCAGATGCTTGCTCATTGGTTATTGCAAGGAATTCTGTCGGAAAGTCTTGCCATTCAGCTTTAACACCCTTACCGCCTGAAAGCTGAATTGCTGGAAGCCGAACAAGCTGTGACCGGAGCCATCCGTACAGCCACAACAGGTCTTAAAAACAGCATGCGTACTCAGGTAACCGCCGCAGGTCTTGGGCCGCGTTTGGCAAAGTCATGGCGCGGCGATGTTTATCCCAAGCAAGCTAAGAGCCTAAAAGCCGCTGGCATGGTTTACACCAAAGCCGCCAAGATCATGGAGGGTTTTGAAGAAGGCCAAGTGATCAAAGGCAAAGACGGTTTTTGGTTGGCTATTCCACCCCCGAATGCGCCAAAGAAGGCTCTGGGTAAACGTGTTACGCCCGGTAATCTTGAAAAAGCGCGTGGGATCAGGCTACGGTTTGTTTATCGCAAAAATGGCCCATCACTGCTTGTCGCTGAAAATATGCGTGCCTCTTATAGCCGCAAAACAGGTGATCTGCGAGGTTTTAGAAAAGCCAGTCAATCGGCGCTGAAATCCGGTCGTGGTCTCACATCGGTGGTGATGTTCTGGATGGTGCCGCAAGTCAAAATGCCAAAACTCATCCGCTTTGAGCCGGAAGCCGCAAAATGGCACAGGCGCATTCCTGAGCTGATCGTCAAATATTAGAAAGATTAGAAATGACATCGAAACGCGAACAGGCCCTGCAGGGCCTTTTTTTTATGCCTGCAAATAGGATTGCCCGGCATCAGCGTGCTTCGCAATGAAGTGCTGACCACGGCAATTCCTGAAACCGGGCTTGTAGTGCTGCGCGATGGTGATCCCGGAGAGTCGGATATTCTGCTCTCACCGCCGCGCTACATTTACAAGCACCGCGCTGATATTGAGGTTTTTGTGCAAAACGCCGATGCCGCTCAGCGTGAGGCTGATCTTGATCGGTTGATCACACAAATTGGCGCTGCGCTGGAAACGGCAGGCACGCTTGATGGTGTCATCGACATTTTAAACCCCGGAAGCCCTGAATTACTGACGGAACCTATTGAAGGTGCCGCACTGACATTACTTGGAAGCCTGCTGGGCTTTTTATCATCCGCGTTTCCGGATTTTTTGAAACTCTGGCGCGATCATTCCGACCGCAAACATGAGCTGGCTATTTTGGATCGCCAGATGGAAGCGCAACGCCAAGGCCATACACAGCGCCTTGAAGAAATACAGGTGCAGGCCGATGTGGCTGAAAGCAAGGCGCTCTATGCACATGCAGCCAGCCCAGCGGTGTGAAATGGGTGGAGGCTCTGCGTGCATCGGTGCGCCCAATCATCACTTATGCGTTTTTTATCCTGTTCGCCACCGTCAAAACTGCTGCGCTGTTCAAACTGTTGGATCAGGGTGTCGGAATTACCGACGGACTGATTGCTGTTTGGGATGCTGAAACGCAGGCGTTATTTGCTGCTGTTATGTCCTTCTGGTTTGGGCAACGTGCCTTGGCAAAATACCGAGGATATCGTTCATGAGGCAGATTACTAAAGAGGGACTGGACCTGATCAAACGGTTCGAGGGCTTCTCTCGGACCGTTTATTTTTGTCCCGCTGGTTATCCCACCATCGGTTACGGTCATGTTGTCAAAGACGATGAAGACTTTTCAGCAGGCATTGATGAGGCAAAGGGAGAAGAGCTTTTGCGCCAAGATGCCCAGATCGCAGAACGCGCTGTTTTGCGCCTGATTAATGTGCCGCTTACAGACGGTCAATTCGATGCGTTGGTGTCATTCACCTACAATCTTGGCGGCGGGGCGCTCCAACGCTCAACACTTCGCCGTAAAATCAACCGCGAGGAACATGCAGAAGTTCCAGAGCAATTCATGCGCTGGGTCTGGGCGGGTGGTCGTAAGCTCAAAGGGCTGGTTCGACGACGGGCCGCAGAGGCTGATTTGTATGAACAAATCACATTGAAAAATTGAACCATTTTAATGATTCGACTTGAGTAATTGCTGATAGAGATCCAAGTGCGACTTGGCTTGTTGATCTGCAGTAAATAATTCTAAAGATCGTTTCTTTGCATTTTTTCCCATAGTGGCAGCAACCTCTGGGTTATCTAAAAGAAACTGCATCGCTTCACGTAACTCTTGAGGCGATCCTGGATTGATAACAAGTCCGGTTTCATTCGCAGAATTAACAAAAGTTGTACCCGTGCCGATTTCGCATGAAATCATTGGTTTCCCGACCATTGCAGCCTCTAAGAGAGAGATGCCAAATGCCTCAGAACGAAGATGAGAAGGAAAAATAAAGCCATGGCAAAGATGAAGCAGCGCGATTTTATCCTTATCGTTAACAAAGCCAAGAAAATCAACGTTTTTCAATTCAAGTGCCGCCGCTTGGGCTTTCAGGTCTTTTTCAATTCCGTTAATGCCAGCTATCGCAATTTGAATTCCTGTTCCAGCAATCGCCTCAAGGGCAATATGAAGCCCCTTGTAATACCTCATGGCACCAACAAACAAAAAGAAAGGCTTTGATAAACGGCTTCGCCAAAAATCTAGGCGTTCAGAATCAACCGTTTCATAAGCTTTTGGGTCTATGCCAATAGGAATGATCGATACTTTATTAGCGAATTGCTGCAAAATATTGCTTGTAACAAAATAATTGGGGGAAGTCGCGACGATCTGATCAATAGAGTTTAAAAACCGTTGTTTCAGCGGTCTATAAGCATGAAGCAAGTATTTTTGTTTTATTATATCTGAGTGATATGTAACCAGTGATGGCTTTTGGGGGGGACATGCCAGATGAAGCATATCTGCAAAAGGATTAGGGAAGTGATAATGGATAATATCCGCATCATTCGACAATCGCTTGAATTTGCTAAAGGCAGATACTGAAAAACCTGTTGAAGCCAGAAAGAGATTTTGTTTTGCCTGATGAACGGAATAACCATCCATTTCAATTGGTTGTTTCTGGGGCTTAGGATGCAATGTCAGAACGGTGTTTTTGACACCTAATTTACTGTCCGCCTTGCACAGCGTGTCAATAAAGCTCTCTACACCACCATAACTGGCTGGCATAGAAGTTTTGTAGACATGGAGGATGTTTATCTTCGCCATTATCTCCCCCTAATGTTAATGGATTCTGAGAATACGTCATATGTTGTATTAACAGTTTTTCCCCAAGAAAACCTTTGCGCATTGATCATCGCTTTTTGCGATAGAGAATCTCTTAGTCCTGTGTCACTAAGTAGTTGTTCAAGTGCGTTTTTTATGCTTTCAATGGAACAAGGGTCAATCAACAATCCGCCTTCACCAACAACCTCTGGCATTGAAGAAATATTTGAGGTTATAGCTGGAACACCAAAACTCTGCGCTTCTACAATTGGCAAACCGAAACCTTCATAGAATGACGGGAACAATAAACAATATGCATTTTGGTAAAGTGCTGAAAGTTCTTGATCGTTAACAAAAGGCCTCCATTCAACAAATGAAGTTAAATTGAATTCCACCAATAGCTTATCGAGTTCAATATTCCCCCATCCAATATTCCCGACCAGAATAAATTTGTATTTTTGTTTAAGAGACTTGGGCAGAGCGGTATAAGCCCTTAACATGTTTTTAATATTTTTACGCGGCTCTATAGTTCCAACAAAAATAACATATTGCGTATTATCTATTTGTCGTTCTTTGCTCTTATTATTCTTTCCAATTGCACTCGCTAAGGGTATCGCTTTTATTTTATTCGCACAAAATGGGAAGTGCTTAACAATATCGTTGGCGGTACTTTGGGAAACAGTAATGATTAAATCCCCGTTCCGAATGGCAATCGGAAAGAAAAAACGCTCTGTGAGCCGTCGCATCAATGGCATGGTTTGAGGACAGACCTTCCAGACAAGATCATGAATCGTAACAACATACGAAACGTTTTTAACCCGCAAAAAAGGTAACTTATGAGCCACCCCCCAGTATACATCAATTTCCTTTTTGCGGATATTTGATCCCAAGAGAAGGTTTAAAATAAAGAAAAAGCGGCCTACGAAAGGTATCGAGAACAATTTCGAATTTGAACAATTAACGAATTCCACGTTTGAGTTATTATCTGATTGCGTAATATTATCTACATATCGTGTGATCCCATCTGCTCGGCCATTTGTATTTTTCCAATGATACCCGACGCGAATTTTTCTTGATGAATTACTGAAAGATGCAAACATTATCGCTTCTTCCTTACGAACTCGACATCGGGATTATATTTCTTGGATTTTGAGAAAAAAATAGTCCCTTCTGAAATAAGTAGCTGTAATCTTTTGAATGGCACTGCTCTGGTTCTTATGCAGCAAAATGCCTCACGGGCTATAATCCCAAAAATATTGAGCATAAAGAAAGGAAAGTTTCGATAGCCCATTTGATTGGCTAGGTGTGGAGATTTATGCCTTAACAATCTATAGAATGAAAGAATCTGCATTACTTTTGATGGATAGTTAAAAAAAAGCCGAATAATTCTATTTTTGTGAACTCTGATCATATGACTGGGGATAGGATGTGTGTCTGCGAATTTATTGAGGTAATAAAAATGCTGCAGCAATATTTTCAGGTCTTTATCCCAGCTCTTATTTCGAGTTGCGGAGGAAGCGTGAACCCTAATTTTTACGTAAGGTTGCGAGACATATTCAAATTCTGTCACTAAAGCGAGATGAGCCCAAAGATCGACATCTTCGCTGAATTGCATCTTTTCATCAAACAATTCAGTCTGTAATAGTATTTCTCTTTCAACCACTACCGAAGAAGCCGAGCCATAAATGGGACGTTCATAATAGACAATATCTTCAAAAACATGACCGCGCACATAGGGCACACCGATAGCATTTTCGATCTCAACGCCTGCGTCATCAATAAGCTGAGAACCAGCATAGCAAACCCCAGCGTCTGGTTTCCGTCTTAATTGGCGAAGTTGCGCCTCTAACTTACCAGGCTCCCAAATGTCATCAGCATCACAAAAAGCAATATAGTCCGCTTCTGATGCCTTGATGCCGATATTTCGGGCGCGGCTCACACCGCCATTTTCAACTGAAGTCAGTTCAATCAAATCGCTTTTAAAGCTTTTTACTATCTCAACTGTATTATCCATAGAACCATCATCAATAATGATGATTTTGCGGGGAAGATGTGTCTGATCCAATACCGATTGAATGGTT
>CATQIJ010000007.1 GCA_958296345.1 uncultured Rhizobiaceae bacterium | reverse complement strand
AGAAACTGTTCCAGCTTTTATTTCTCGAGCTGCTCGGATAGCTTTTTTTGCATTTGCAGTGAAGACACTCGCAGCGAGACCGTATTGTGTATCATTTGCAACTTGAATAGCTTCATCAAAAGACTTGACTGTAATAACAGAAAGAATTGGTCCAAAAATTTCATCTTTTGCTAGTTTGTCACCTGCTTTAACGCCATCAAAAATAGTAGGCTCGACAAAATTACCTTTTGCCTTACCGCCCAGAAGCATTTTTATGCCTTTTGGCTCTTTGAGGTATTTAGATACTTTCTTGCAATGTTCTTTATCGACCAAAGCACCTAGGTGATTTGATGGGTCAAGCGGATCACCTATTCTCCAATCGCGCGTACGTGCAAGGATGCGATCAAGTAGTGGTTTCTTCACCGCTTCGTGTACTATCAAACGTGAATTTGCTGAGCAATTTTCACCCATATTCCAGAACGCTGCATTGACGATATGACCAGCTACCAAATCTAAATCTTCTGCATCATCCAAGACTACTGCTGGGTTTTTACCACCACATTCAAGAACAACTTTTTTCAAATTTGATTCAGCAGAATATTTTAAGAACAAGCGTCCTGTTTCTGTTGAACCAGTAAAGCTCAGCATATCAACATCCATATGGCGCCCAAGTGGTTCACCTGTTTCTGGCCCCATTCCGGGTAAAACTTGAAGAACACCTCTTGGTAGACCTGCTTCCATTGCTAATTCTGCTAACTTTAACGCAGTCAGTGAAGTTTGTTCGGCAGGTTTAACAATAACTGAGTTCCCAGCAGTCAATGCTGGACCAATTTTCCACGCCATCATCAGAAGGGGAAAATTCCAAGGCAAGACGGCAGCAACAACGCCTACTGGCTCACGGACAATCATAGCGATGTGATCATCGCTTGCTGGTGCCATTTGGTCATAGATTTTATCAATTGCTTCAGCATGCCATTTAATGGTGTGAATGGTTTCTGGAATGTCTATCTCTTCGCAGTCTTTAATCGGCTTACCACTATCAAGGCTTTCCATGACAGCTAGTTCACGCTTATTGCGTGTAATCAATTTGCAGAGCTTAATGAGAACATCTTTACGATCAGATGGGTGCATTTTTGACCAACGACCTTGATCAAATGCTTCTCGAGCTTTTTCTACAGCAAGATTAACATCTTTTGCATTTGAACCTGTAATTGTCGCAACTGGTTTTCCTGTTGCTGGATTAATCGTAGGGAATTTTTCACCACGCCCTGCTCTGAATTTGCCATCAATAAAAGGCGCTGCAGGATAAATTATATCTGCTGCAATGCTTGCGTATTCTTCTCTAGTTAAAAGTCCGCTCATTTGCTTGCTTCTTTCTCGATATTCTCAATTGTTGTGTTCATAACCTTTACCACTTGTTCCAGTGCGCGTTTGTCATCTTTGTTAAGTGGTTGTAGGGGTTTGCGAGGAGGCCCAACAGGAATACCCCTCAAAGATAACCCATGCTTTATACATTGAACAAACTTCCCACCTTGTTCCAGCACGCTCATAAGTGGAAGCATGGCAGTCATAATGCGACGGCCTTTGTCGAAGTTACCTTCAATTGCGCAAGCTTTATAAAGTGCTATATGTGCTTCTGGTGCAAAATTTGATCCTGCACAAACCCATGAGCGCGCACCCCAAGCAAAAAACTCTAATGCTTGGTCGTCCATGCCACATGAAAGTTGAATGTGAGGGTAATCGCGTGCAAGTAAATGCACACGATTGATATCACCAGAGCTTTCTTTTATTGCACAAAAATTAGGGCTACGGCCAACGCGATCTAAAACTTCTTCATCCATCATAACCGACATACGGCCTGGATAATTATAAAGCATGGCTGGTAAGTTTGCCGTTCGATCAATTGCAAGCGCATGTAGGGCAATCTCACGGGATGTTGGGTAAGCATAAGGCGGCGTTGCAATCAACAAAGCATCTGCTTTTATTGCCTTAGCATTCTCAGCAAAAATAATGGAATCTTCGGTTCGAATAGCACCTGTACCGATAATCAGTGGCACACGGCCCTTGATTATGTCTTTTGCAAGTTTCATCAACATGATGCGCTCTTCAGTAGTTTGAGCGTAATATTCGCCTGTCGTTCCGGCAATAATTAATCCATGCACTCCTGATGAAATCAGATATTCAATGACTTCAGCAAACCTATCTTTATCAATTGAGAAGTCGTCACCATAAGGTGTGACTACTGGGGTATAAACTCCTTCAAAACGCATTACTCTTCTCCAATGCTCACACAGATCGTCAGTAACAATATCTGATGCTCTCGTTTGACTAATTCATGATTCATTTTGCAGACCTCATCCACCTTCACATAAGACTGGGTAAACAGCTTCGCCAATTCTTAGAACACCCGCCTCACCGTATTCTTTGGGAGTACTCATTCTTGAGGTACGTAGAGAGATGATAATTTCTTCAATATTACTGTTAGTGAAATCAACAAGTAACTGCGACTTATCTTCAAATGCTTGCCCGACAACAATTTGGTTTTCTGCATCTTGTGCCGTCGACCATGTTTTTCCAAAGGCATTGACTTCGGCAGATAAAATATTCAACACAGGAAGACGCCCAACAGATAAATATACTTCACCACTACGACCATCAATCGCTTTGCAAACTACCTCTCCTGTCGCAAATGCATGAGTTGGCAGTAACAACATTAAAAGTGAAATAAATAATCTAATTTTCATAATTCACTCCCCTAATTGCTGCATACCTATATCCACATCAAGCGGGTCAGGTCTTACAAATTTTTCAATTCTGTCTCGGGATAATTCCCAATGTTCAATGGTTAAATTTACAACTGCTCCACAATCTCTTTTTTCAATTGCATCAATCATACCATCATGCTGATCACACGCCTCCCAAACCAACAAACGCTCTTTGGAATTAATTGGTTTATAAAACATCTGACTCATTCGAGTGTGATCAATTAAAAGGCGATTTAAACTCGGAGATAGGTATGGGTTACCCGCCATTTCGCCGATAATTTTATGAAAACGATGATTATGCATCGCCATGTCTTGCGTTTCACTTGCCTCTCCAGCACGGCGGAAAAAGGTCTGAGTATTTTTCAAATCATCCAATTGTTCGTTTGTGCCATTTTCTGCGGCTAAACGCGCAACTGCTGCGTATATCATGGGTGCAGATTGGAAAAAATCTCTCATACTGGCTAAGTCCATCGAAGACACTTTTGTGCCTCGATTTTCATTCAGCATCAAATAGCCATCACCAGCTAGTTTTTGGAAAACCTCACGTAAAGGCGTTCGTGATAATCCGTACTCCACTGAAAGCAAGGTTTCATCCAATGTTGAACCTGGGTCAATATCGAGCGATAAAATACGATGTACTAGTGCTTCTTGACACGCCTGCTTCTTGTTTAAGATCATCTCGCCTCCAATGTTTATTAAATAATACATATTGTATACAATTACAATATGCGATTTTTTCAACAAATGGCCTCAAATTTGCATTCCTCTAAATGAAGAGTAGTAAACTATTTTAATTCAAGCCTTTACTGTGCTGGATTGATACAAAAAGAGCAAATAATTGTGAGTATTGAAAACCAATTTTTCAAACATGAGATGACGAACAAAAAAGGCTACGCCAATCAAAACGATGGGGGCATTCGGCTTTTCGCCAAACTATGCGTAGATAAGCTCATTGCTATAATTGCTTTGATTATACTAATGCCACTAATCTTGATAGTTTGTGTTGTTATAAGGCTTGATAGCAGCGGCCCAATAATTTTCAGGCAAAAGCGCAATGGGTTAAACAACCAAATATTCAATGCTTGGAAATTCCGCACAATGCGCGTTATGGAAAATAATTCGGATGTAAAACAAGCAGAAAAAGATGATCGCAGAATAACTCGCGTTGGTAGTTTTTTGCGCAAGTCTAGCATTGATGAACTGCCTCAACTTGTTAACGTCCTACTTGGCGATATGTCGATTGTTGGCCCAAGACCCCATCCAGTTGCATTGAATGATCGCTTCAGACCTTTGATTGAAAATTACGATCAGCGCTGTGTAATGAAGCCAGGACTTACAGGCTGGGCGCAAGTGAATGGATATCGTGGCCCTACTGAAACCGTTGGAAAAATGCAAAGCCGCGTTGATTGCGATATTGAATACACTCAGACTTGGTCATTGTGGGGCGATTTTAAAATCATGCTCGCGACACCCTATTATGGCTTAATCAGCAAGGATGCTTTTTAAACTAAAATGTACTTCGCGATTGCGCCGAGTATCGATATACTCAGAAGCACTTTCACTATATTCCAGTGAAGTTTGAACACTAGAAAAGCACTCAAAATAAAGAGCATGAATGCTAACCACTCTATTGAGTTTAATGCTGGCCACCAAACATGAGCGATTCCAAAATTGATACGTTCAACATTTGTGAATAAAACGTGTAATGCAAACCAGATTGATAGATTTAAAATAACCCCTACTACTGCTGCGGTAATTGCCGTTAATGCACCTTTTAGTCTCGGCTGATTTGATATCCATTCTATGTAAGGTGCGCCGATGAAAATCCATAAGAAGCAAGGCGCAAAAGTCATCCATAAGGCAACGACTGCACCTGAAATGGCCAACCACAAGCCACCTTCTTTAAATGCTGCTAAGAAACCTACAAACTGTGTAACGAGAATTAGCGGCCCGGGTGTTGTTTCTGCCAGACCAAGAGCATCAATCATCTCTTGTGCTGTGAGCCAACCAAATTGCGTCACAACATCCTGCGCCATATAAGCAAGCACAGCATATGCCCCACCGAATGTTACGACCGCGAGCGTTGAGAAGAACTGCCCAATTTTCACTAGAATTTCTGGTGCACCCAAAACGCTTAACAGCGCCAAAGGCAAAAGCCAGATAACCAACCAAGTGAAGATTGTTCCTAAGCTTTTGATCATGGAAATTTGATTGGCTTCTTTTTCCTGAATAGCGTTTGTTTTCTGAGTTGTAAAAAATCCATACAAGGCAGCACTTAGAATAATTAAAGGATATGGTACGGATAAAAAGAACAATCCAATGAAGGCAAGAGCTGCTATAATCCAATGTGATTTATCACCCAACGCCCTCTTTGAGACTTTAATTAAAGCCTCCAAAACAATGACTAAGACTGCAGCCTTAACACCGTAAAAAAGAGCGGTCACCAAAGGAACATCACCGTAGCTTGCGTAAATTCCAGCAAGAAGCATTATGATTGCAGCACCCGGCAGCACAAAAAATAGCCCGGCAATAAGTCCACCAAAAACACCATGCAATCGCCATCCGGCATAAGTTGCAAGCTGCATGGCTTCAGGTCCTGGTAAAAGCATACAAAAGCTAAGAGCGTTTAAAAACTGTTGTTCAGAAAGCCAGTTGTTTTCTTCAACAACCTCTTTGTGCATTAAAGAGATTTGTGCTGCAGGTCCACCAAATGAAAGTATTCCAATCTTAAACCAAGTTCTGGTAGCATCACCAAGTGAGGGAGATTGTTCGCTCATCAATTACGCTTTCGCCATTGTTGTTACCCAATCATGGCCTTCATCTGTTGCATCACGCGCCCATCTATATAGTGCATCATAGACAACCATAGCGGCATCGACTTGCACCAAATCATCTCTATGCATTCTCGACAGGCCTAATGATACAGCAAGCAAACCTGCTGCTTGAGGCGCCAATTCTAAACTATCAGTATCAGCGCCACGAATAATTTTTGCTAATGTTTCAAGCGCTTCATTCTTGATATCAAATTCCTCTAACATCGTATCAAAAGTACAGTTTTCTTCCCTGTGACTCCAAAAAGCGCCCTCTATATCAAATGGAATAGCTGCAAATTTTTCAGCTACATTCTCCACCTGCGAAGGAGCCACAAAAAGAAATTGAGCATTAGGGTCTATGAAGCGACGTATTAGCCAAGGACATGCGATGCGGTCGATTTTTGGACGATGACGTGTCACCCAGATAGTTGATGACTTTGATGTAATGGCAGGAATATTTTTGGTAGAAACCATAGGTAAGCCTGCATCTCTCCAAGCAAATTGCCCTCCTTCTAAGACTTGCGCATCAACCTTCATATTTCGAAGAATGGCTGCAGCGCCTTGGCTAATTTTCAAACCCTTCTGACAATAAATAATTACAGCTCGACCGTGCAGATTTTCCGCAATTGAAGAAATATCATTGAAAGGATGTCTAAATGCTGTGGGTATCAGTTGTGGATCATCATTAAAGTCTTCATCAATGCGAACATCAATAATGATTGGGCACTCTGGAGTACCAATTAATTTAGATAGTTTTTGGACTGAAATTTCGTTGAATGACGCCATAAAGCATCCTCCTCTTTGAAGGTTGAAGGATGCGAGATTGGGCTGGCGCCTAACGGGGCACTCGCGCAGCCCCTGTATCTAATAGGTAACTTCTTTGGAAATAGCTGTCAATTTGAAATCTATGAAGATTACTCAGCAGCTTCTAAAACCTGCGGGCGCGCCATCATTAGATCATCAAAATACGCAATGGTTTTTGACAGGCCAACTTTAAGCTTCACTTTTGGCGTCCAATTCAAAAGCTCTTTTGCTTTTGTAATATTCGGACAGCGTTGAAGCGGATCATCGCTTGGAAGATTTAAATAATCTACTTTAGACCTTGAGCCTGTAAGCTCCACGATAAAATCAGCCAATTGCTTCACAGTGATTTCGTATGGATTTCCTATATTAATTGGCTCTGTTCCAGCAGTTGGGTGGTTCATCAATGAAATCATACCAGTCAAATTATCATCGACATAGCAGAAGCTGCGCGTTTGTGATCCATCACCATAAATAGTGATTGGTTCATTTTTTAAAGCTTGCAAAATGAAATTTGAAACAACACGACCATCATTTGGGTGCATGTTTGGGCCATACGTATTAAAGATACGCATAACACGTGTATCAAGCGAATGCTGGCGACGATAATCAAAGAACAATGTCTCTGCACATCGTTTGCCTTCATCATAACAAGAGCGAATGCCAATTGGGTTTACATTGCCCCAATACTCTTCTTGTTGTGGGGAGACTTTAGGATCGCCGTAAACTTCGCTTGTTGAAGCTTGGAGAATTTTAGAACCAGTCCGCTTAGCTAAGCCCAACATGTTTATAGCACCATGAACAGATGTTTTTAGCGTTTGAACAGGGTCATGCTGATAATGTACTGGGGAAGCAGGGCAAGCCAGATTATAAATTTCATCAACCTCAACATGAAGAGGCATCGTGATGTCATGCCGTTTAAATTCAAAACGCGGATGATTTTGTAAATCTGCAATATTGTAACGTGAACCAGAGTAAAGGTTATCTACACCAAGTACTTCTACGTTTGGATTTTCGTCCAATAAACGTCTACATAAGTGTGAGCCAAGAAAGCCAGCAGCACCAGTTACAAGAATTGTTTTGTCAGATGGATATTTGAAATCGTCAATCACGTTTTTAATTCCTAATAATATTTCTAATCCGCATCCTCAGTTCATGAGGCCTTGGTTGAAAAATAATAGAAAAAAATACGAATGAACATTAGTGGTAACTACCAAGTACCTAAGTAAAAAATTAAATTAAACCTTTTAGAACAGTGGATTAACCATATATTTCCTTACGTAAGTAAACTGCTTAGGTTGCAAAACAGATTCTACTTGACCTTAGAGTTCAATTTACTCATGTGTAAGCAATGAGTACGACAACACAAAACCTTAAGCTTCGCGGCTCCTTATCAATTTTTTTTAGCGCTAGTGTCTGGGGGCTATTCTGGATACCGCTTCGATACTTCGATCAATCTGGTGTTCACGCACTTTGGGCTGTTGCTTATATAAACCTTGCCGCTTCCCTAGTTGCTTTGCCTGCCGCTAGGTATTTTGGCAAATTCAAACATGAAGATATAAAATGGCTCATTATTATGGGTTTGGGGATGGGTGCCGCAAACATTTTTTATTTTGCGGGCATTATTTTATCAGACGTTGTTCGAGTAACTTTTCTATTTTATCTTTTACCCATTTGGGCAACGCTTTTTTCAAAACTATTATATAATATTCCAATTGGAAGAACTCGTATGTTTGCGCTTGGGTTTGCAATCATAGGCATATGGCTTTTGTTGGGCGCTGGTGGCTGGCCTCTTCCGCAAAATATTGGGGATGTGTTTGGTATATTGGCCGGTATATTTTGGGCGCTTGGCCTTACTATGATGCGGGGACAATCTGAATTGGATGCGTTAGTTGTTAGTGCATCAGCCTTAGGGTTTGCATTTATTATGGCAATTATCTTGGGTGTCACAATGCATTCAATTATGCCTGACATGCAACCTGCTTTTCCTAGTATCGACACTTCACTTTCAATATTATTACCTGTTGTTGCTTTTGGAATTATAGTCTTGTGGACAACCATGGTTGGCCAATTATGGGGTGCTAAATATGTTGCAGCGACCACTGCTGCACTTTTAACCATGTCTGAAATTTTAGCAGCAACAATCTCAACAGCTTTATTAGATGCTTCAGAATTATCCTGGATTTCCTGGGGTGGTGCAGGCTTAATTCTTATCGCCATAATTATTGATTTGTTTGCTGGTAGCTCAGAAAAGGGCAACACATAATGATTGAGGTTCTAGGACTTATCTTACCTCTTTTTGGACTAATTTTGTTAGGCTTCATTGGCGCTAAATTTACTAAACAGCCAATTGAAGCGCTTGGTTGGCTCAATACATTTATTATCTATTTTGCACTCCCTGCCCTTTTTTTTAAACTACTATCCAAAACACCAATTGAACAATTAGCCAGCTGGAGCTTCATATTTGCGAATATCGGAATTACCTTTCTAGTATTTACGTTTACTTTCATTCTTGGCATCATAAATGCCCGTGGAAATATTGGGGAAGCTACCATCCAAGGCCTAGCCGGTGCATATGGCAATATCGGTTACATGGGTCCTGCACTTGCAATTCTGGCATTGGGTGAACAAGCTGCAATTCCAGTTGCAATTATTTTCTGTTTTGAAAATGTCATGCACTTTGCAATAGCACCAGCGATGATGGCTATATCTGGATTGAAAAAGCAAAATACGTTTCAATTGATTTTAGAAATCATCAAGAAGATTGTTTTTCATCCATTTATCATGGCGACTGCGGTTGGTGTGTTAGCAGCATCAATTAGATTTACTCCACCAATTCCAATTGAAAGATTAATTGATTACCTGGCTCAAGCAGCAGCACCTTGTGCATTGTTTGCCATGGGCGTAACGCTTGCTTTACGCCCACTTAACAAAACGCCATGGTCACTAGGATATATTGTACCAATCAAACTTATAGCCCATCCGCTTTTGATGTATGTAGGCTTAAGTTATGCGGGCAATTTTGATGCAAAGTGGATGTTTGCAGCCGTACTACTTGCATCGTTGCCAACGGCTACAAATGTCTTTGTTATCGCGCAACAATATAACGTTTGGGTAGAGCGTGCTTCAGCATCCGTTTTAATCACAACATCAGCTTCAGTTATTACCGTTTCTGTTCTGCTTTATGGCATTACTAGCGGCAATATTCCTGCTGATTTAATTCCATAAAATTTAGATTGATTCACCAATTTAATAATATGCCCTATACAAGTAGGCTTTGAACACGTACTGACACGTCAGAATATGCGATGAGGCATATTAAAAAGCAGTTGTTATGTGCTCGAAGGGTGAGCTTGGATACAACCGCCACCCTATCGAAAGAGATAAAATGACTGAATTTGAAGGCGTAAGCCTAGCGTTAAATAACGCATTGAAAAAACGCGAATATACTGAACTCACTCCCGTACAACAGTCCATGCTTGATCCAGAAATAACAAATTCAGATTTGCTGGTTTCTGCTCAAACTGGTTCTGGCAAAACGGTTGCTTTTGGCATTGCCATTGCACCTACCTTACTTGGTGAAGAAACTAAATTTGGTCGAGCGAATGCTCCATTAGCACTTGTTGTGGCTCCAACGCGTGAACTTGCACTCCAAGTTAAACGCGAACTTGATTGGCTATATGCTGAAACGGGCGCCGTGATTACATCTTGTGTGGGTGGTATGGATATTCGTACTGAGCGCAAGAATTTGGATCGTGGCACACATATTGTTGTTGGCACGCCTGGTCGTTTATGTGATCACATTAGACGTCGCGCTCTTAATGTATCGGAAATGCAAGCTGTTGTTTTGGATGAAGCAGATGAAATGCTTGATTTAGGTTTTAAAGAAGAACTTGAATTTATCCTTGAAACTACGCCTGCAGATCGCCGCACCTTAATGTTCTCGGCAACTGTACCAGCAACTATTGGCAAGCTTGCAAAACAATACCAAAACAATGCAGTCCGCGTGAAAACTTCTGAAGAGCAAAAACAACACGTTGATATTGAGTACCGCGCACTTGTTGTTGCACCAAGAGAGCGTGAAAATGCAATTGTAAATGTACTTCGATATTATGAGTCAGAAAACGCAATAATTTTCTGTAATACGAGAGCAACCGTAAACCACATGCTTGCTCGGTTAAATAATCGCGGCTTTTCAGTTGTCGCTCTTTCTGGTGAGTTTAGTCAAACTGAACGTACACATGCGCTACAATCCATGCGTGATGGCCGCTCTCGGGTTTGTATAGCTACTGATGTTGCGGCACGCGGCATTGATCTACCTAAACTAGAGTTAGTTATCCATGCTGAACTTCCTAATAGCCCTGATACACTACTTCACAGAAGCGGCAGAACAGGACGCGCAGGGCGAAAGGGCGTGAGCGCCATGATCATTGATCAAAAGGGACGTAAACGCGCAGAACGCCTTTTACGTTTTGCAAAAATCAATGCAGAGTGGGCAACGCCCCCATCAGCAGATGATGTTATTTCACGCGACGAAGAACGTATTTTAGCCGATCCAATTTTGACAAACCCAATCGAAGACAATGAAAAAGGTCTTGTCGAAAAGATATTAGAGAACTTTACGATTGATCAGCTGGCAACTGCTTTTGCAAGACTAAGTCATAAAGGCCGTTCCGCACCTGAAGATGTACAATCTGTTTCCTTTGATGCACCTAAGCCTGGTTCATTTAAAGACAGAGATGGCCGTGATGGCGGTGGACGTGACGGAGGAAGAAAACGCCGCGAAGAGTTTGATGAAAGTGTTTGGTTTACGATCTCAGTTGGCCGCAAGCAAAATGCAGAACCTCGCTGGCTAATTCCACTGCTTTGTAAATCAGGTGATATTACCAAAGCTGACATTGGTGTCATTAAAATGCAGCAGGAAGATACATTAATCCAACTTGATGCAGCGCAGGCTGAAAGCTTCTTTGATAAAATTGGCCCAAATCAAACCATTGATAAAAATATCAGAGTAAAACGACTTGCCGGAAAACCTACTGAAGGTGCTGAACCTTATGTTAAGCCTTCAGGTGGCAAGGGTAAATTTGATGATAAGCCTCGCAGAGGCAAGAGAGAACGTGAACGCGACCGCAAACGTGATAACTCATTTGGTGATAAACCACCGCGCGAGAAGCTGTCTCGCAATGACACTTTCAGCGATGCACCAAAAGAGAAAAAAGCTTATAAAGGCAAAACTGAAAATAAATCAGAAGGCCATGAGCTTCATACTAAACCACCGCTTGATATGGACGCCTTAGGCAAGAAACCATTCAAGGGAAAAGCTAAAAACAAAGCTGTTCTCAAAGAAGGTTGGGCAAAGAAAAAATCTAAAGGCTCTTCTAAATCAAAGTCTCGAAAAGGCTCAGGCGGCACGGATACTGGTGGCGGAAATCAGGGCTTAAAGCGTAAGAAAACTTAAAAAGAATAACTAGCATTGTAACTAATTTAGCAAGATGCTCTTAAACTCTACAGTTCATACTACTGGAGAGAGCATAGCACTGTTTTAACATAGCCTTCATCAAAGAAGGAGTGGAGGTTGCAGATGCTAAATGACACAATTTATTGGGTTACTGGCGGACATGGACCTCAGGTCTGGATGCCGTGGATTCTTATCTGTTTTGGATGCATCATAGCCTATACACTTGTTAGGTTTTTCAAGGGCTGATTGCTATAAAGTTGCAGCCCTTGAAACAGACTAGCTTCGCATCTTCTCACCAGTTGGATCAAATAATGGCTCGATATTAATACGAGCTTTTCGGCGAATACCAAGAATTTCAATTTCAAATAACTTTTCCTCATCGCGCTCTGCAAGCTCTGCAGGGATATACCCTTGCGCCAAGGATGCCTTAACATAATGTCCGTAGCCGCCAGATGTTACCCAGCCGATCACGCGCCATTCTCCGCCAATATGAGGCACTGTTTTTGCAACTTCTTTTCCTGATGCATCAAATCGTACGGCACCATAACCATGGGGTGCTTCAACCGTTCCGTAATCCTTATCGCAGACTTTAGCCCATATCGGCTCATCACCCATTACATCTGCATCATCTGCATCAATCACAAACGATACACGGCGTAATTTTGGCCCATCAGCATGTTCTTTTGCTGCTGGCTCTCGTCCTATGAAATCATTCTTTGAAAGCTTAATAAAACGATCCATTGATGCTTCATAAGGCCCATAAATCGGACGCATTTCTGCAAACCAAGTAGGAAAGTTTTTCTCAAGACGCATGGATAAAAGCGCACGCATACCAAAGTCAACAATCTTGAATTCTGCACCTGCACCTTTCAGACCATCATATACCTTGCGTTGATAGATTGGCTCCATCCAAATTTCATACCCAAGATCACCGGAATAAGTAATGCGATTGACAATACAAGGTGCGCCATTCACATCCATTTCTCGAATATCCATAAAACGGAACGCTTCATTAGAAACATCATCATCACATAATTTTTCAAGCACCTTGCGCGCATTTGGACCAGCTATCGACAAGCCCATTAAGTCCATATCAAATCGATGTACTTCTACTGAACCATCTTGCGGCAAATGATCTATGAACCACCGCATATGATACCGTGAAGCACCCAGCGAACCCCACATCATAAATGCATCCTCAGAAATCTTCCCTATTGTGAAGTCACCTATCAGCTTGCCATTTTCATTTAACATTGGGGTTAGAGTAATACGCCCTTCTTTTGGCATTGTATTTGTCATGAGTTGTGAAAGCCAAGCTTCTGCGCCCTCTCCGCTCACCTGGTATTTTGCAAAGTTTGAAATTTCCGTGATGCCAACAGATTCACGTACTGCGCAGACTTCATTACCAATGTGTTCAAAATCATTCGAGCGATGGAACGATAATACATCATGCGCTTCTTCTTGAGATGGCGCGAACCAAAGGGGTGTCTCCAACCCCCAAGTATCGCCCATCACTGCATGATTTTTATCTTTCATCACATCATATAGCGGCGTTGTTTGTTGCGGCCTTGCAGCAGGTAATTCTTCATTTGGAAAACGAATTGAGAAACGCTTTGAATAGTTTTCGCGCACTTTTGCATTGGTGTAACGAGGCGTTGCCCACTCACCAAAACGCGTTACATCCATCCCCCAAATGTCATACCCTGGGTCACCATGTACCATCCAATTAGAAAGTGCGAGGCCAACACCGCCACCTTGAGAAAAGCCAGCCATAACAGCACAAGCACACCAGAAGTTTGTCAGTCCATCGACAGGACCAACCAAAGGATTTCCATCCGGTGCGAAGGTAAAAGGTCCATTGATGGTTTGTTTAATGCCAGCTTTTTCAAAAGCAGGGAAATGCTTAAATCCGATTTCTAAGGATGGTGAAATACGTTCAAGATCTGGCTGTAAAAGTTCATGACCAAAATCCCAAGGCGTCTTAGTTGGCGACCATGGTTTACAGGCTTTTTCATAAGTACCTAGTAGAAGGCCTGTACGCTCTTGGCGCGTATAAATCTCTCCCTTAAAATCTATAACACCGACAAGTTCACGCCCTGTATCTTGATTGAACTCTAGCACTTCTGGCATTTCTTCTGTTAGAAGATACATGTGCTCCATGGCAAGAACGGGGAGTTCGAGACCCACCATACGCCCTACTTCGCGCGCCCATAGCCCACCAGCATTAACAACATGGTCTGTGCGGATTGTGCCTTTTTCAGTAACCACATTCCAAGTACCATCCACATCTTGAGTTAAGTCTTCGACGCGGTTTCGTAATTCAATATCAGCGCCTAGAGTTTTTGCAGCTTTTGCATAGGCGTGTGTTGTGCCTGATGGGTCTAAGTGACCTTCAACAGGATCCCAAAGCGCACCAACAAAATTTATTTCATCCATCAAGGGAAACATTGCTTTGGCTTCTGATGGCGTGATGATTTCTGTTTCCATTCCCAAGCATCGTCCTTGTGCTTGAGTCAGGCGCAGGAAGTCCATCCGTTCTTCAGAGTCAGCCATCATAACGCCACCTGTCAGATGAAGCCCGCAAGACTGACCAGAGATCTTTTCTAATTCATCATAAAGCGAAACCGTATAGGCTTGAAGTTTTGCTACATTTGGATCGCCATTTAACGTATGAAACCCGCCAGCTGCGTGCCAAGAAGAACCTGATGTAAGTTCTGATCGTTCAATTAAAAGCACATCCGTCCAGCCTGCCTTTGCAAGATGATAAAGCACCGAACACCCAACAACACCGCCGCCAATGACAACTGCACGATATGAATCTTTCATTTCTTTCTCCCTATCAGACTAAAGCCTCTTGACGCTTCTTATTAGCCAATCACTGAAAAACTAGAATTTGGATTGATCTCACGGTTGCGAGAAAAAGTTCCAAGTGAAATTGTATGGCCGATGTTTTCGAGTTCAAACATCACAGGCTCAACATCATGGTCGTGACCATTTTCACAGGCTTCAATAATTGCAGTCATCATTTTGCCAGCAACAGGTGCATTCTTGAACTGATTGCCTGACGAACCACAAGCCATGTAAAAACCTGGCAAGTCAGATTTATCGTAAATTGGAATCCAGTCTTCTGTAACATCATAAAGTGCTACAACTCCTTTAGCCTGCTCGGGAATACCTAGCGAGGGCAACCGCTGAGCAAAACGCATGGCTAGTGTTTTATTTTGATCTGTAAACTCAGTATTGTAGTTATCAGGGTCTTCGATCCACTCTTGCGTATCGCATTCTGGATCTTCTGAACCAAGCAGAATATTCCCACCTATATCTGAACGTGCATAAGTTGAAATATCACTGTCTGAATAAACAAACCCACCATTACCATAATCAATATCAACGGGTGCTTTAACGTGGCTAACTTCATGACGAAGGGCACGCGTAGACATTTTCATGCTTGCTTTAACGCCAGCCATTTCGTTAAGAATTGAAGAGTGGGGCCCACCTACATTAACAACAATTCTTGCGTCAATCTGTGTACCGTCCGCAAGCGTTACACCTACAACTCGACCATCAGCTTGTCTAATTTCGGTGATTTCAGATTTGAATATGAACTTCGCACCTTGTGCCTCTGCAGCACGCTGCGCGTTATGAGCCGATAGTTTAGGGTCTGATACATAACCACCAGCATGGAATAAAACAGCTCCAGGAACTTCACCGCCCGTTGCCTCGCCAAAACTATCGTCAGATATTAGTTTTGCAGGCTCGAATTTACGAATGTCCGCGCCAGGTAATTTTGATGGGATATCTTCAGCCTCAACATGCTCATATGAACAACCAATACGGTCCATTGTTTTGCAGGCTTCCTCAAGAAACTTATTGTGTGGCGTCTTAATTACAAGACACCCTGTATCGTTATAAGTGATCAAACCTTGCTCATCATCAGTGCCTAAATATCCCGCCCAATCTTTCCAGTAGAACCATCCTTCGTAAGCAAGTGCGCAAGTTTCATATGCAGAGTAGTAAGTACGAATGATTGCGCATGAGCCTGATGTAGAGCCGTAACCTGCTTCTGGCCCTTTATCTATACTCAGTGTTTTGTAGCCCTTTTTTGAAAGTTCAAAGGCAACGCAAGCACCAATCACTCCTGCACCAATAATTATTGCATCATATTGTTTGTTCATGGTTGCTCCCTTGCACCAGATAATATCTGGATAGTCTTTTTATGAAATTGAGTAGCCATTTTCTGTCACATGCAAATACAGTTTTGCGACCTCATGAAATTCTGGCAATTTATGAAATGGAACCGATGGATAGGCATGATGTTCTGTGTGGTAAGGCATATTCCAGGCAAGCCACCGCACAAAACTTGTCGTATATGTCGTGCGTGTATTTTCCAACATATTTGCGACATTTGGGCATCGGCCATGCTCAGCCATAAGATAAAGCCGCAAAAACGGTTGGCCTACTAAACCAGGAATGATCCAGCCCCATAATAGCGTATTGGACGCATAGTAAATCGATGCACCAAATAAAATTATATAAATAGCAATCATCACCCAAGCTTCTGCTCTTATTTTTTTATATCCCGGCTTGGGAACATAGGCATATACAGGACTAGCGATAGCATTCATTATGATCGTATTGATATGGAACAACCAAACAGGAATGCCACTTATAGCCCAAATGAATTCCAAAACTGTTTCTGGTTTTTTACCCTCAAGCTCTGGGTCTTTTTCTGGATTATGGGTATGGCGGTGATGCGCTAAATGGAAATAGCGAAACCAATTGGGTGGTAAGAGAATAATAAGACTACAGACCCAACCCGCGACTGTATTTAGTCGCGACGTTTCAAAAACCGTAAAATGAACCGTTTCATGCAAGAGCGTGAACAAAAACACTAACATCACACCGTGTAAAATAGTAATTACCTGCCAACCAACCCAACCATTGATAATCCAAGCGCTTGTTAAAGAAATTGCGAAAAGATGGCTGATGAAATGTACTATCCCCGATACATCTGACTTTCGAGTCAGCTCTGCACGCTGTTGATCTGTAAGACTTGCTATGAGTTGTTTATGATCAGAAAAAGTATTAGTCATGAATTGAGATAATTCGAATTTCCAGTCAAAATCAATACGTCTTTTACACACCGCAAATGATGACAATTCACACAGGATGATACAAAACACATGCAACCGACCAAACTAACAGTTCGCAAAGATAAAAAATCCTTGGAAATTGCCTTTGGTGACACTGAGGTTTATGAACTAACAGCAGAAATGTTGCGCGTACTTTCGCCATCCGCAGAAGTGCAAGGCCATTCGCCCGAACAACGTAAAACCATTGGCGGAAAACAAAACATTCAAATCATGCAAATGGAACCTGTAGGCAATTACGCTGTTCGAATTACCTTTGACGACATGCACAACACGGGTATTTTTTCATGGGTCTATTTTCAGGATCTAGGACAAAATAAAGAAGAGCGATGGGCAGAGTATTTGGCTGAACTTAAAGAAAAAGGAATGGTTAGGTAATCCTAACAATTTTATTGGGAAAACCATCGCAAAATTGATGCTGTCGATATTATTATCTGAACGTTTTACATAATTTTATGAAATTGCTTTCGCAAGTTTATCATTCATTGCTCTTTATTTAATTCAGCAACACTTTGAGAAACCATATCCATAAAATCTAATAAATGTTTTTTGTCTCTATCATCATTCTTGTACAAGGCTGAAACTGTTCTTTGCGAAGATAGCCCTTTAATTCTTTGAAAAACTAATGTTTTTGGACTGATATTAATGACATTACTTGGGAGAATAGAATACCAATAATGAGAGTTCATTAGAGAAATTAAAGAAAAAGTATTTTTTGCAGAAAGTGACTAATCTTTGGATAGTCTTTTTAATTCTTCATGTTCAATTAAATTACTTAGATCATTGGTAATTAACTTCTCTGCTTTTAAATCCGAAAACGTTAAAGAGCGTTTCGTTGATACAATTTCATGATCTACATGCGAGACCAAACCAAAGTCATCCTGAAACAGAGGCTGACTAGTAAGGTTTTTAACATCCCCAGGCCAAGAGGCTATCCCTAACTTTATAAAGCCGTTTGAGAGTGCTCTTACAATACTCGCTGAATCCATATCCCATATTTCAATTTTAATCTTTGGAAATTCTTGTGAGTATTCCTCAATAACAGATGCAAGAAACCCAAATGTGGCAGATGGGACAGATGCTATCCGCAATATTCCCGATGGATTTTTTGCGTAATTCTCAACTGCATTTATGGTTGCATCAAAATGCGATATTTCATTTTGAGCCTGTTGTAGCACGTATTTTCCAAGGCTTGTAAGTTTGTTTTTACGATCCTTTTCAAATAACTTTCCGCCCAAATTGCCTTCTAGTTGTTTTAACATCATGGAAATAGCCGATGGTGTTCTGCCAAGACTTTCAGCAGCAGTAAGTAGATTGCCTTTTTCTGCAACTACACAAAAATAACGAAGCATTTCAATTTTTATACTCAATTTCAATTTTCCTGAAATATAATTCAATTATTTGATTTTGACTGAAATTATACGATGAGGCTATATTTTCTTAGCAAACTCAAACTGGAGCAGAAAATGTCAAAATTAAATCTTAATTTAATCGCAGGCCAATGGGTAGATGGTCAAAGCGAAGTTGAGAATAGAAATCCCTCAGATTTAAACGATCTAATTGGTAATTTTGCTCAAGCGAGTAATGAACAAATTATTGAAACGTTAGCTCATGCGCGCAAGGCGCAAATCGTGTGGGCTGAGTATGGTCTTGAGCGCAAATCTTCAGCTCTAATGGCCATCGGAAATGAATTAATCAACCGCTGTGATGAATTAGGAACTCTACTTAGCCGTGAGGAAGGAAAGCCGTTTGCAGAGGGACGTGGCGAAGTATACAGAGCTGGGCAATTCTTCACCTATTATGCCGCTGAAACGCTTCGTCAACTTGGGGAAAGCGCAGATTCTGTAAGAGCAGGTGTTGAAATTGATGTGCACCGTGAACCGCTTGGCATTGTTGGCGTTATATCTCCATGGAATTTTCCAACGGCAACTGCAGCATGGAAAATTGCCCCGGCCCTTTGTTACGGTAATGCGGTCATCTGGAAACCGGCAAACCTTACACCAGCATCGGCAGTTGCTTTAGCTGAAATTATTGATCGACAAGATATTCCTAAAGGACTATTTAGTCTTGTAATGGGCTCAGGTGCTACGATTGGCGAACAGCTTATATCTAATCCTGACCTTGACGCCATTTCTTTTACTGGATCAGTTGAAACTGGCAAACAAATTGCCACAATGGCAATTCAAAATTTTACAAAAATACAAATGGAGATGGGCTCAAAAAATGCTCTGGCTATTATGGACGATTGCGACATTGACCTTGCAGTTAGCATAGCTGTTGGTGGTGCTTTTGGAGGCACAGGGCAAAAATGTACGGCCTCTTCCCGTTTGATAGTACATAAGAGTATTCATGACGAATTTGTTGAAAAATTAATTACCAGCACAAAATCCATGAAGGTAGGTCATGCATTAGATGAAGGCACGCAAATAGGCCCTGTCGTCAGTAATTCACAACTAAAAAGCAATCTTTCTTACGTGAAGCTTGGCCAAGAAGAAGGAGCAGAGCTTGCTTGTGGTGGTGAGCAACTAGAGATGTCCACTGAAGGGTATTACATGTCACCAGGTGTATTTCTAAATACGCGAAACGAGATGCGGATTAACCGCGAAGAGATGTTCGCTCCACTTACCTCTATTATCAAAGTAGATTCTTATGAAGAAGCTCTTGCAACTGTAAATGACACCAATTTTGGCCTAACTTGCGGCATCGCCACAAAAAGCCTTGCACGTGCTACTCATTTTAGGCGAAATGCGAAAAGTGGTGTCGTTACAGTGAATTTACCTACAGCTGGTACGGATTATCATGTACCATTTGGTGGACGTGGCGACAGCTCATATGGCTCAAGAGAACAAGGTAAAGCTGCCGCAGAATTTTATACGACAGTAAAAACTGCTTACATATCAGCTGGAGACCCTCAATAATGCATAGAATAGATAACCTACAATATGCCAATTGGTCAGAAAAAACCTTTCGTCAAATGCGCGAAGGTAGTGTTGATGCAGTTCATGTCACGATAACTTATCATGAAAACTTCCGTGAAACGGTTGCCAATGTCGAAAAATGGAACCTATGGTTCGAGCGTTTTCCTGAACTTATCTTTCATGGCAAAACGGGGGATGATGTTCGTCTTGCGCGTGAAACTAACCGGACGGCGATTTTCTTTGGCTTTCAAAACCCATCGCCTATAGAAGATGATATTGGACTTGTAGAAATTTGCCACATGTTGGGCGCTCGCTTTATGCAGCTTACTTATAACAATCAGTCCCTACTCGCGACTGGCTGTTATGAGGCCGAAGATACTGGGATTACTCGTATGGGTAAGCAGGTTATTAAAGAAATGAACCGTGTTGGTCTTGTTATTGACATGAGCCACTCTGCAGAACGCTCTACACTTGATTCAATCGAAGTTTCTGAGCGACCAATTGCCATTACTCATGCAAACCCATACTTCTGGCACGCAGCACTTCGCAACAAATCTGATGACGTTTTAAAAGCACTTGGTCAATCTGGTGGCATGTTAGGCTTTTCGCTTTACCCACACCATCTTAAAGGAAAATCTGACTGTACGCTCCAAAGTTTTTGCGAAATGATAGCGAAGACAGCAGATCTAATGGGTGCAGAAAATCTTGGTATAGGTACAGATCTTTGCCAAGATCAACCTGATAGTATTGTTGAATGGATGCGCGTTGGGCGCTGGTCTAAAGAAATAGATTACGGTGAGGCTCAGCAAGTGACGCTGGTTTCCCACCAATGCCTGAATGGTTTAAAGACAACCGCGATTTTGGCAATATAGAACAGGGTCTAAGAGATATTGGGTTTTCTGAAACAGAAACAGCTGGTATTATGGGTGAAAACTGGTTGCGGTTTTATGATGAGAATTTTGGACCTGTAAAATGAGAGAGCCAGATAAGCACCTATCTCAAAGCTTAAAAATGCGCCCTGCTTCGCAGGTTATGCGATTAAAGCGAATGGGTTCGTTTCATCAATCTCGCTTGAGTTTCATGCGTGTTTTATTACGGCGATTGAAGAAAGAAAATTGGCAGTTTGATCGCCCGATCTTTGATGTCGATGATAATGGTGTTGGTGTTGCGACATACAGCGCTAAAGGACCGGAACGCACTTATACGCTTATTGCCTTTGCCCATGACCTACCAGCAGAACTTCGATCCGACCGCGTAATTGCAGAAGCTTGGGATGCTACCTTTACGCTTTTTGATGGTGAACCAACTAAAGCAGATATCGAACGGCTTTCCAAAAACGTCCCTCTCCAAGAAGCAGGTCGTGTTTCTGAAAAGGAAATTTCTCTTTCAAGAGCTAATCGTTCTGTACGTCTGTTTAAGTATGTCAGTGAATGCCTTTCAAATGGGCAGCAACCTGATATTTCAGAGATCGAAAAAGTGGGTTATTTAATGCGCACTACTGCGGTGTATGGATCTGCTAAATTTGGCTCCTGCGACCGTCAAAAGTGGGCCGATCGACCAGAGTTCTCTGGTTCTTTTCAGCCCGAATTATTATCTGTGTGGCTCATTAGAACTTTTGCAATTGATATGGTTGAACATATGGCAAAAGTAATGAATAGAGAAAGTGCTGTTGCGCTAGACCCAGATGTTCGCCGCCAGTTTGGCGTTGGGAATTCTACGGGTCTGGGAATGGCACCATTCCTAATTAATCATCCTGCACTTATTCATGCCTGGATTAATGGGCGAGAAACTGCCATTGGGATTGTTCGTTCGCTGGAAACAGCAGAACCGCAAAAAATTGCTAAATTTAAAAACCTTGTTGAACGCTCTGAGATTAATGCTGCAAGCTGGTATACTGGTCATGAACTTCAAAAAAGTAAAATTGAAGGCCTTTGCAAAGATTTTGAAAAAATCAATTCAGTTTTAAAGACAGATATTCTTAATCAAGACTATCCTTGGAATTCATTGATAGAATGGACTGAGAACAATCTTAGTTTTGAAGGACAAGAACAAATTGCGTCTCTTATCTTAGAGCCATATGGTGAACTTGTTGACCATATGGCTGAAACAATGTGCGCTGATGAGAGTGATAGTTTTCGAATAAATGGCACCATGCCAATCTCAACGATTAAATCTATTCTAAAGAATTTATATGAGTGGACTGACCAAATTAATTTTGACGAAACAACTGCCAATGCTCGCGTTTGGTATGTATCAGAAGAAAAACTTGAGCCTCGTCTTGGTGAACGCCATGAGGAGCCTGTTGAGCCTTACGAACAACCTCTTTCACCTGCGCGCGACACAGTCAGACTAATTGAAGATCTTCAAAACTGGGCTGATACTGAAACAGTTGCTACGTTTTTGATGAAGCATCCAGAGCACCGCCATATTGTTCGTCGAGTACAATTGGTTTCTAACAAACAATATGCAGAAATCTGCGATAATACGATTTGTTCTACAATGCTTCCTATAGACTTACTGCGCTGCAAGTTGTCTTTCTTCGGCGCAACTAAATTTGATCCCCGATCAGATCGGTGGGTACGAATTACGATGTATCAAGGCGCTCCTTTTCCTGATGAGATTTCAGCACTAGATCCTGATGACTTAGCCTACCCGCCCCAGGATTCAAAATGAGCTGGTCTTTAGGTGAAATACGCGCACTTAGCGTAAAAGCAGCTCGCGGTGCTGGAATGGACTGGGGCATTGCTGAAGAAGCAGGATTTGTTGTTAACTGGCTAGAAGCACATGGATTACAAGGTGCAAAAAGCTTGGCTCAGTATTTATATAAAGTGCAGAAGCCAAATGGTTTTGAATATGAACATTGCCCGTTAAAGCTGGGTTGTTTGATATCAGATACAAATGACTGGAATGAACTTCAGGGAAAAACTGTCCACGAACCACTATTACTTGCCCCCTTTATCGCTAATGTTTTAGGCGACGAGAGTCTTATTTTAAGCTGGGATAATAATAGTATAACCATTCAAAAAAATGGCGTTACTGCTAAAAACTTAAACGCACTAGATACGCAGCAGCATGTCTTAAAAGCTATATTATCTGAAAACACTTCAGATATATTATCAAACAAAACTCGCGTCTCTGAAGAAGCTGAGCCACATGTGGCAATTTTAAATACTCTTGCACATAAAACTTATGCGCCCTCAACAGAGGCATCAAGATTAGCTGGGGCTGGGGCTGGTCTTAACGACAATGACTAGAACCCATAAGCAATCTGAAAAGATTATAAAGTTCCTAGGACTACTTTTAGTATGCCTTGTTGTTATTGTTTATCTACTTTTCAAGTTTAAATCTGCAGCGCCACCTCCAAACTGTGATCTTAGTCAAAAGACTAATTTCACTGGAGAACAAATGTGGAATTTTGCTATAAAGAATTCAGTATTTTTCAGGAAGAGGCCTACACAAGCTGCATGTTGGTTTGAAAAAAGTGCTGAAGCTGAATACGTGAATGCCTTTGGTTCAATTGCACGTGCCTATGAAAATGGAACGGGCGTTGAGCAAAATTATCAAACTGCAATAAAATGGCATCGTAAAGGAATGAAGATAAATAACAGTGGCTCTTATTATTTACTTGGGAAAATGTACGAAGCAGGAAGAGGTGTTCAAAAAAGTAAAGCGGAAGCAATCAAGTTATATAAAAAAGCTGAAGAGTTAGGCAATAGTGGTGCTACAAAGCGCCTTCAAGTATTGCAAAAATAGCCTTGCATTAACAGCAAACCCAGAATGTCCCATAAAATAAAGCTCTAAACTGAAAAATGGCTGGGGTGGTAGGAGTCGAACCTACGATGCACGCTACCAAAAAGCGTTGCCTTACCACTTGGCTACACCCCAACATAGCGCTTCTATAACCCTAACCGCATTAGCCTGCAAGATGAAATTCATAGATTTTTGCAACATGATAAATCTTTTTTCTTTTATTCATAAAACTTGCTCGAATAGAGCCTTAGCCTTAAAACAAATTGAGATAATTGAAGGAACATTTTATGCGATTTGAAGGCACATCTTCTTATGTAGCGGCTGATGATTTAACAACAGCCGTAAATGCAGCCATAGCGCTTGAGCGCCCACTCTTAGTAAAAGGCGAGCCTGGCACTGGTAAAACAGAGCTAGCAAAACAAGTTGCAGGCTCTTTAGGGCTTCCATTAATTGAATGGCACGTAAAATCTACGACAAAAGCTCAGCAAGGTCTTTATGAATATGATGCGGTTTCCCGTCTTCGCGACAGCCAGTTGGGTGATGAACGTGTAAATGATGTTAAAAACTATATTCGCAAGGGCAAGCTTTGGGAAGCTTTTGAAGCCAAAGGGAAGGTTGTGCTTCTAATTGATGAGATTGATAAAGCGGATATTGAGTTTCCTAATGATCTTCTACAAGAACTCGATCGCATGGAGTTTCATGTTTATGAGACCAATGAAAACGTAAAAGCGGTTATACGCCCTATCGTTATCATCACTTCAAATAATGAAAAAGAATTGCCCGACGCATTTTTGCGCAGATGTTTCTTTCACTATATCAAGTTTCCAGAAACAAACGTTCTCGAGCAAATCGTTGATGTGCATTATCCTGGCATAAAAACGAACTTGGTTCGTGAAGCGCTAAATCAGTTTTACGAAATTCGTGAAACGCCTGGATTAAAAAAGAAACCTTCTACATCAGAAGCACTTGATTGGATTAGGTTGCTGGTTTCTGATGATATAGATGGTGCAGATCTTCGTGGCGCTGCCAGCGATGCACTTCCTCGATTGCACGGTGCACTTTTGAAAAACGAGCAAGATGTACATTTATTACAGCGGTTAGCTTTCATGGCAAAGCAACAAAATAGATAAATAATGCGCTTCACACTTTTGCGAGGCCGTTGATATTATTGCTAAATTAATGTGAAAGTTTGAAAATATTCATATTGGAGCTTTTCATGCGCATTTTATTCTTTGCACTAACAATCGTATTTGGGGCTTCTCATATAAGCCAAGCAGAACAAACTTGCGGGCTTGGTGAGAATGGCTGCAAAATTGAATTAGGTGAATACAATATAGAATTACCACCTCGCTCTGATCCTTCGATTAAAATACCTGCAATGATATACTTTCATGGCGCAGGTGGTTCAGGACAAAGATCATTAAAAAACCGCGAGATGGTCGAGACTTTCCTTAACCGTGGTTATGCTGTTATTGCGCCTAGCGGTCTTAGAAGACCTAATACTAATTTTGGACCTGGATGGTCATTTCATCCTGAGCGTAAGAAACGACGTGATGAACTAAAATTCTCGAAAGCAGTTCTGAAAGACGCTTCTTCAAAATTTAATTTAGATCGTGAACGCATGTTGATGACCGGGTTTTCGATCGGCGGCTCCCTTACTTGGTATCTTGCCTGTCAGGACCCCGATGTAGTTAAGGCATTTGCTCCTGTTGCAGGCGCATTTTGGCGCCCTCACCCATCTGCACAAGATTGCGCTGGGCCAGTTAAGTTACTTCACACACATGGCTGGCTTGATGGAACAGTTCCATTAGAGGGACGTCCGATTGGACCTATTGATAATCCTCGGATTGTACAAGGGGATGTTTTTTATGGACTTCAACTAATGCGCCAAGTTAATGGATGCAAAAGACTTAAAGCTGATAAATTTGATACTTCAGGTCAATTTTGGAAACGTTGGTGGACAAAATGTAAGCCTGATAGTGCATTGCAATTTAATCTATTTAAGGGCGGTCACAGAGTTCCAAAAGGATGGGCAGAAGAAGCTATTAATTGGTTTGAAGCATTGGACAGTCCAAAGGAGGGCTAATTCAAATATACTTGAGTTGACCTTTCTTAAATTGAATTTAATAATCACATTAACTCGTGGTGATTTTACCAAATTGCAACCACGTTAAAAAATTAGCTAAAGAGGAGATTGATCCCCATGCCTATACGTATCCCTGATGGTTTGCCTGCTACCCAAACGCTGCTTAAAGAAGGCGTTCAAATTTTGCGCGAGACAGATGCTAACCGTCAAGATGTTAGGCCGATGCAAATTGGGCTTCTTAATCTTATGCCAAATAAAATTCGCACTGAAACTCAAATTGCGCGTTTAATTGGAGCAACTCCTTTGCAAGTTGAATTATCTCTCATTCGTATTGGAAGCCATAAAGCTAAAAACACCAATGAAGAGCATTTAATCGATTTTTATAATACTTGGGATGAGATTAAGCATCGCAAATTTGATGGCTTTATTATCACAGGTGCACCGATTGAAAAACTTGAGTTTGAAGAAGTTACATATTGGAAAGAGCTTTGTGAAATTCTTGAATGGACGACACATAATGTCCACTCGACATTTAATATCTGTTGGGGTGCTATGGCCGCGATACATTACTTTCATGGAATACCAAAGCATGAATTAGAAAAGAAAGCCTTTGGCGTATATCGTCACCGTAACCTTAAGCCAGCATCCCCATATCTAAGTGGCTTTTCAGATGATTTTTCAATTCCTGTTTCACGCTGGACGGAAATACGCTCTTCTGACATTGAACCAGAACGGGGTTTAAATATTTTGATGGAGTCAGATATTACTGGCCCATGTCTCATTCAGGAAGATAAGGGCAACAGGCTCTATATTTTCAATCACATAGAATATGATACGTTATCCTTAGGCGAAGAATATTTACGTGATCGTGAAAACGGAAAAGACATTCATATTCCACATAACTATTATCCAAGTGATAATACGGATATCCCGCCACAAAACCGCTGGCGATCTCACGCGCACCTTCTATTTAGTAACTGGATAAATCAGATGTATCAAACAACACCATTTTATATGGATGAAATTGGCCAATAATCTTGATTGAAATTACTTCGTTTTCCGCTACACTTTTGAAAAGTGGAGATTATGATGGGAATTGAAGTAAGGCCTATTACACCATCAGTTGGGGCTGATATATATGGTGCTGATGTTACGAATGAAAATGACGTTAACGCTATTAAACAAGCGCTTACAGATCATTCCGTCGTTGCCATTCGTGGATTAAACCTAACCCCTGAAGAACATATTGCTTTTGCTAAACAGTGGGGTGAAATCAATGTCAATCGGTTCTTTAAACCTGTTGAAGGCTATCCTGAAATTGCGTCTGTTGTAAAAGAGCCTGATCAAATCTCTGCCGTTGGCAAAACTTGGCATACAGATCAATACTACGACACAGCGCCCGCCATGTGCTCTATGCTCTACGCCGTTGAAACACCACCAGTAGGTGGTGATACTGCTTTTTCTTCTCAACATGCAGCCTATATGGCACTCTCAGATGGCATGAAGAAAACGCTTGAAGGTTTACATGCGTGGCACTCATCGCGTCATGCGTTTGGGGCCGATCATAGCGATGAAGAAGCTCATAAAGATGGGCGCCTTGTTAATGAAGAGGCAGCTAAGCAAGACGCGCTTCACCCTATCGTATTAACGCATCCAGTAACGGGGAAAAAAATGTCTTTATGTAAATGTAGATTTCACGACACATATTGACGGCTGGACTAAGGAAGAATCGCAACCGCTACTCAACCAACTTTATACCCATTGCTCTCGAGCTGATTTCACGTGCCGGATAAGATGGGAACCAGGAACCATGGCTATCTGGGATAATCGCGCGCTTCAACATATGGCTATTAATGATTATGCAGGCCATCGCCGCTTAATGCACCGTATTACTATTGAAGGTGTGCCTCTTTCTTAAAGCGCAATCTTAAGCTAAACAAACAACATGTTTTTACCGTTCTTTTTAAAACTCAAAGAAGCTAAAATTCCCGTCACGTTGCGAGAATTTTTAACCTTGCTAGAAGCGATGGAAAAAAACCTCGTGGCTTACGATGTTGAAGGTTTCTATTACCTTGCACGTGCAGCTCTTGTTAAAGATGAGCGTAACTTAGACCGCTTTGATGTTGTTTTTTCTGAAAGCTTTAAAGGTGTTGAACGGGTTGGTGGAACAGAAGGTATAGACCAAGTTGACCTACCTGAAGAATGGCTACGCAAGATGGCTGAGAAACACCTTTCCAAAGAAGAGATGAAAGAAATTGAATCTCTTGGTGGATGGGAAAAGCTTATGAAACCCTGAAGACGCGCTTGGAAAAACAACACAAACGCCATCAAGGCGGTTCTAAAATGATTGGAACAGCTGGCACATCCCCCTTTGGTGCTTATGGCTATAACCCTGAAGGCGTTAGAATTGGCCAACATGAAAGCAGGCATCGCCGCGCGGTTAAAGTTTGGGATAAACGTGAATTTAAAACCTTGATGATTCTGTCGAACTTGGAACGCGTAATATTAAGGTTGCCTTAAAGCGTTTACGTCGCTGGGTACGTGACGGCGCATCCGAAGAGCTAGATTTAAACAACACAATCAAAGCCACTGCTGGAAAACGGTTATCTTGATGTGAAGACAAGACCAGAACGTAGAAATGCGGTAAAGGTATTATTGTTCCTCGATATTGGTGGCTCTATGGATGATCACATTAAGTTAGTTGAAGAGCTCTTTTCTGCAGCCCGAATTGAACTTAAAAACCTTGAATATTTTTACTTTCACAATTGCCTTTATGAAGGTGTTTGGAAAAATAATAAGCGACGTCATAACGAGCGCATGTCAACGTGGGATGTTTTGCATACTTATGGTTCTGATTATAAAATTATCTTTGTAGGCGATGCTGCCATGAGCCCTTATGAAGTGGTTTATCCGGGCGGCTCTGTGAACATTGGAATCAAGAATCTGGAGAGATTTGGGTTAAGGCGTGTTTCTAGATAAATGGAACAATGCAATTTGGCTCAATCCAGTTGAAGAGCGTGTTGGAAATACACACAATCAACACAGATGATTAATCAGCTTTTACGGGCCGTATGTTCCCCATGACATTGTCTGGCTTAGATCAAGGCTTAAAAGAACTATCTCATTAAAATTTGGATATAAAAAAACCCAGCTTATAGCTGGGTTTTAAACGTGAAGTTTAGTAAGATTACTTTTTCATCAAACCACTGATTGCAGGAATACTAAGTGAAGCTATAACTGCTTTTACAATATCAGCTAGAATGAAGGGCTGAACGCCATATTTCCAAGCGCCTTCGAAAGAAAGAAGGTTTCCACTAGAGCCGACATACACAAAACCAAGCCAGTAAGCACCTAGTGCGTAAATGACTAAAGTACCAACAAGCGTTGCACCAACAAGTGCGAAGATGTTTTTTGAGCTAATACGATCAGCAACATAACCAACAATTGCAACGGCAATTACGAAACCGGCTAAGTAACCTGCTGTTGGGCCAGCAAAATAAGCAGGACCAGCAATTGCTCCAGCAAATACGGGTGCTCCCATATAACCTGCTGCTAAGTATGACGTTATCGTCGCTAGGCCAAGTCGTAAACCGTAGGCTGCTGCCAATCCCATAATTGCAAGGGTTTGTAAGGTTACTGGAACTGGCCAGAATGGAACTTGAATTTTTGCAGATAAAGTAATGAGTGCTACACCAAAGGCAACCATTACTACCATGGTTAGCGCTTTAAGAGATGATTTGTTAATTAAACTGGGTGCGAGTGCATTTGCTGACATTATGTATTTCCCTGAGAATATGATTGTGCCTTATTGTATATTAGTTAATACCATTGGTATCAAGCATTCAAAATTGCATTAAGGAATTTCATGGCCTCCCCTTCTTTCCCGTTCCAAATTTGATCCTGAACATGGTAAAGCTGTTGAGATTGCTGATAAAATTCAACGTATCACCGCACCTAATGAAAGTGCTTTTACATATCGTGGAACAAATACCTATATTTTAGGTGGGGATAGCGTAGCAGTTATTGATCCTGGCCCTGCAATTGATAGTCATTTTGAGTTGCTTCTTGAAACACTACAAGGGCGAACAGTTAGCCATATTATTGTTACGCATACGCATATGGATCATTCACCATTAGCTAGTCCTTTGAAAGAAAAAACTGGCGCATCTATTTATGCAGAGGGGCCTCATCGTAATTCAAGAGAATTACATTTAGGTGAAATAAATTCACTTGATGCCGCAGCTGATCATGATTTTAAAGCTGATGTTATCCTCAAACACGGCGATATGATTAAGGGGAAAGATTGGGCGTTGGAAACTATTCTAACTCCAGGCCATACACAAAACCATGCCTGCTTTGCAATATCTGATACCAATATGCTTTTTTCTGGTGACCATGTCATGAGCTGGGCGACTTCTATTGTTGCCCCACCAGATGGTTCTATGACTGATTATATGAACTCACTTTCCGTAATGATGGAACGCAAGGAAACAGTCTATTTTCCCGGACATGGTGGTCGATTAGAAAAAGCGCCAGAGTTTGTTAGGGCGCTTCGTGCCCACCGTAAGATGCGTGAGACGGCCGTTCTTTCCCGAATCCGCGCAGGCGATAAAACTATCCCGGATATTGTGAAAGTAATTTACAAAGAAACAGACCCTAGGCTTCATGGTGCAGCGGGGCTATCTGTCTTTGCTCATATTGAAGATCTAGTTACTCAGGAAAGAGTATTATGTGAAGGTCCACCAGCGCTTAATAGTATTTATGCGCCTGCATTAGTTTAGCCTTCACCTGCTATCCCCAATAAAGATGCGTCTAATTGTTGAAGAAGGCTTTCTATGAGTTTGGCATTATAACCAAAATCATGCTTTCCCCATCTTGCTGATGAACGAACATCAACCAATGTGTTGCGATCTTCACTTACAATACGAATGATAATGTCATTCTCGAACCCAAAGATAAAAGTGCGCTCTAAAACCTCGATGAAAATATCATCGGGTGTTTCAAAGTTATCTTCTAATGGTTCTTCTTGATCTGATGCCCCAGTATTATTGTCCGCAAGTTCGCTTGTATTTTCAGTTTCACTATTATTTTTTAATTCAGGAATACCCAGAGACCCCGTTAATAGCCACTCATTATCATCAATAATAGTACGAACTGCTTCCAGAACACGCTCTGACCCTGCGGGATAACGTCTTGATTGAAGTCTTGGGTAAGCTAAAATCATAGTTTTTGAATATTCTTCATCATACTCAATAATCGGATTCATCCCCTTATCTGCTTTGCTCGCGCGCAGATTGATTGCGTTTATATATCCGGGTGGGTTCAACATGTCTGTTGAGACATCGTTAGCTAAAGGGTATTGAAGCGCCAAAAATGCTTGGTAACCAAATGGTAGAAGTACAAGCAAAGTAATAATCATGCCTCGTACAACTTGCGAGCCACCACGGTAACCCTTTGTCCAAAGCTCACTGATTGCCTTAAAGGCAAAAACCAGTGATAGAAGTGCGATCAATAAACCAAATGTAATCAAGATGAACATTTGAACTGTATCTATCTTTGCGAAGCGATACAGCAAGATAACGAGAACAAAGAATGGAATAAGGAATAAAGACAACCTCAGACACCAAATTGCTGCCTTGGAACGTCGGTCTTCAAAATAACTAGCCATATAACTTAACTCTAATTCTTTAAAATCACCTCTATTTCGCCCCATTATAGCCACGGGGCAAGTCTTTTCTTGAGAGTAGAACTTATAGGTGGCTGATATAGGAGCTTATCATGCAATATAATAATTTTTCGCAAGTTGCCAACAAAGACTCTAGCGCTTTAATTTGTGATCCAACTTTCAAGAAACCTCATGAATTTAACAATGCTATATTAGAAGCTGCGGATAATGCAGGCTGTCAATTTTTGTTTGAAGTGCCAGCTGAACTTTTTGGCTTTGAAGACAGTAGAGCTGCTGCCATTAAATTAAATGTATATAATGAAGACAATCAGCTAGCTTTTATTTTATGTGATCGTGAGACTGGTGTAATTCATGTTGTAAGCAACGATGAAGCACCCTCTGGTGCTATTCGTTTTGTAGAATCATATGCAAATGTTTTGAGCTTCTTTCAGAAAAGCACTACTACTTCGCATTAAGTGCTTTTGGTAAATCTGTAATGGATGAAAGCACTATGTCTGCATGGGGTAATAATTCTTCACGCTTTGCGGGACCTGTTTCAACGGCGCAGGTTTTAACGCCCGCCGCTTTGCCAGCTTCCATATCGTGAATGCTATCACCAACCATTAAAACTTGATGTGGTTTCAACCCTAAAACCTCAACAAAAGCGTCAATCATACCACTTCCTGGCTTTGCACCATAACCAGAGTCTGCGCCTGTAATATGCTCGAATAAATGGTCAATATCCAATACTTCCATCTGAGTAACCGCATTTTCTTCTGAGTCATTTGTTCCAACACCCAGGATCATTCCAGCACTATGCAAGGCTTCAAGTGCTTTTGCAGCCCCTGGTATTGCTTCAATGGTATTTTGGCATATCTCACCAAACATCTCATCTAGGCCTGAGCCAAACTCTTCAACGTCCTCGATGGGAAGAACACTGGATAGAGCTTCTGCAATATCGACACCTGAACCTGCAATAATAATTGACGTATCCATAATCTGATTACTTACTAAGTCAAAGTTGACAGCCTCAGCAGCTTGCTCAAGTAATTCAGGATCACCTTGGCATACTTCATCAAGCACAAGCTTAGTTGCAGGATTAAATGTTGCAGCGAAGTCTGCAATTGTCCCATCTTTATCAAAAATTATTGCCTTGATATCCATGATGATTCCCCAAGTTTGTTTTAAATATCTTTGACAGTTTTCCATATCTTTGACAAACATGGAATTTAAATCATGAAAGCAAATTAATGGGTGAAATTTTTGTCTCCATGGCTGGTACTCCGCAAGGCGAAGTGCTGGCGTTATTTTTGGCACTTATGTCTGCCTTGGCACATGCAATTTTTGCTGCCGTCAACAAAGGAGGAGTAGACCCCTACCTAAACCGTGGCGTTATCAATGTTTCTTATTCGGTTATGGCCACCCCTTTTGCTCTCTTTATCTTCCCGTTTCCAAGTGGCGAACTCATACCCTTGTTATTTTTCTCATTCCTTCTTCATATCGCTTACGAGTGGTTTCAGGCTGCAGCTTTTTCACGTGGTTCTTTCACACTTGTTTATCCAATCGCTCGCGGCGTTGGCCCTGTCATTACAGCCTTACTCGCACTGTTTGTATTCAGTGAGGTTTTAGTCCTTAGCCAGTGGTTAGGTTTATTGCTTTTATCTGGAGCGATTTTCTCACTTGCCTTCATAAATCTTGGTGAGACTAAGTTGGCTCCTCAGGCAAAGCGCGGATTGTTGATATCAATTCTACTTGCAGTATGTGCAGGTATATTCGTAGCGCTTTATACTACCGTTGATGCAGTTGGCATCAGAACTGCTATCGATCCTTTTACGTTTTTAGCGTGGTTTTTCTTTTTGGGTGGATTTGGTTTTCCATTTGTGGCCTATAACCGTTGGAAAAAAATAGATGACAAACCAGAAATTCAACCCCTTATAGTGCGTGGTATTTTTGGGGCGCTGATTGCCTTTTTCTCGTTCGGCACTCTTATGCTTGCAACCCGCATTGGAAAGGTAAGTGAAGCAGCAGCCTTGCGCGAAACATCCATCATTTTTGCTACAGGTATTGGTGTTTTATTCTTCCATGAGAAAGTTGACCTCAAACGAATGTTTGCAATTCTGCTAATTGCAGTTGGTGCTATTATGATTGAGTTTCATTAGCTTTTTTAAGCAGTTTCGCGAAGGCCTTCTGCCTCTTCTAGATTCACCGACACAAGCTGACTGACACCGCGCTCGGCCATTGTGACACCGAACATACGATCCATACGCGCCATTGTAATAGGGTTGTGCGTAATCAATACAAACTTTGTATCAGTCGTAGCAGACATTTCGTCCATAAGATTACAAAAACGCTCTACGTTATGGTCATCAAGTGGAGCGTCAACCTCGTCAAGCACACAGATAGGTGCTGGATTAGTCAAGAATACCGCAAAGATAAGAGCCATTGCAGTCAGCGCCTGTTCGCCACCAGAAAGCAGTGTCATCGTTTGCGGTTTTTTACCTGGAGGTCGCGCTAGAATTTCAAGACCAGCTTCTAGTGGATCATCAGATTCAACCAGTTGAAGCTCTGCCGTACCGCCGCCAAACAGATGTGTAAATAAGCGTTTGAATTCTGTATTTACCATTTCGAACGCCTCAAGCAAGCGCTCGCGACCTTCTTTATTTAGGCTTTGAATGCCAGAGCGAAGCTTAGCAATTGCTTCGATTAAATCGTCACGTTCTGTAATAATTGCTGTACGTTTTTCATCAATTTCTGTTTGCTCAGTATCAGCCCGTAAATTAACAGCACCTAGCCGTTCACGCTCCGCTTTTTGGCGCTCAAGCTTGCTTTCAACTTTGTCAACTTCGGGCAGGCTATCATCTGGTTTAACTTCAGCCATTGCCATTGTATCAGCAGGGTGACACTCAAGCTCTTCACGGATACGAGCTTCAACTTCTGTACGACGTTCTTTTGCAGCATTTAAGCGCTCTTCTGAACGGCCAACTTTTTCACGCGCATCAGCTAAATCGTCAATAGATTGACGGGCTGCGCGAGAAGCTTCTGCCAAAGTTGTTTCAGCTTTTGCCAAAACATCAGCGGCTTCGCGTCTGGTTGCTTCTGCATTTTCTAGCTGGTTCAATAAATCACGACGTTTAGCATCATACTCTTCGGGCGCATCAGCTAGTTTTGTAATTTCTGCCGAAGTCTCGTCGCGACGTTTAGCAAGTGTCTCAATTTGTTTGCCTGCATTCTTCAAACGATTTTGCCAATTTTGACGTTCAGTTTGTATTACTTCTAATCGACGTCCGCGTGCTTCTGCGTCGCGCGATAACCCTTGTGAGGCAGCTCTAGCCTCTGCCAATCTTGCACGATCTTCCGCAACTTTCATGCGTAATACTTCTAGCTCTGAAGCAGATGCACTCATATCAACCATCGCGATTAAGATACTATCTGTTTGTACAACGCGTTTTTCAGTCTCTTGAAGATCGTCAGCAAGCCTGTTCTTTGCCTCTTCGAGCGCTGATCGTTTTGCTGCAAGTTGGCTAACTGAACGTTCTGCAATTGTAAGCGCTTCACGCGCTTCACCAAGTTTGCGCTGATGAGAACGGATAGCATCGCGGGCTGCAAGTTCTGCTTCAATTAAATCGGCAGTTTTTTGCTTCCCAGCATCATATGCTGTTTGGGCAGAATTTACTTTTGCATGAGCCTCAACTGATAATTTATCAAGCTCAATCAAACGGTTTTTCTGTGCAAGTCTAAGTGCAGCAGCAGTTGGCGCTTCAGCACTTGCAACAAAGCCATCCCAGCGCCATAGGTCACCTTCAATGGAAACAATACGCTGACCGGGTTTTAAGAGTTTTGCAATTTCATCACCGCGTGTTTTATCCACAACACCAATTTGCGCTAAGCGGCGAGATAACTCCATAGGTGCTTTTACAAGAGCACTTAAAGACTTAACGCCCTCTGGCAGGCTTTCGTCTTGCGATCCATCACCTGCAATCCCCCAATGAACAGGAGCGGTTTCTTCAATAGAGATATCAAGATCTTCACCGAGGGCTGCACCAAGTGCTGCTTCATAACCTGGCTCAACATCCATACGCTCAACAACAGCAGGAAATAAATCTTCGCCGCCACGGTTTAACATTTGGCGAAGCGTACGAGCTTCTGTCTCAATCTCGCGCAGGTTACCTTCAGCAGCTTCAAGTGGTCCACGCGCTGTTTGTTCATCATTGCGAGCTTGTTGAGTTGCTTCTTCAGATGATGTTAGTGCCATTTCAATTCCAGCTGTTAACGCTTCAAGCCTTGTGACGTCTTCCTGTTTTGCAGCAGGACCTTCAAGACCAGATATCTCAGCAATAATTGCGCTTAAATCACTCTCAACAGATTTAGCTTGATTTTCAATTTTTTCTTTGCGTGCTTGGGCTTCTTCCAAAGTTCTTTGCAACTGACTTCTTCTTGCATTTTCATCAGCAAGTTTAACGGTTAAATCAGAGAAAGACGCTTCACTTTTACCAAGTGCATCCGTTGCATTGGTAAGCTCTTCTTTTGATTTTGCTTCTGTTTCACCAACGCGTCTGCTGGCTTCTTGCAGTTCCGCTTGTTCGCCATCAAGATTTACAATTGTCAATTCATTATCAGCAACAATATGTTCTTCGCGTTTTAGATCATTTTCTAATTGCGTTAGACGGCTTTCAAGCTCATTTTTGCGGCCTTCAAGACGAGCGACTTCTTCTTCAACTTGACCTTTAGCGATTTGCAAACGTTGCAATACGGCTGCACTTGCAGCTTCAGCTTCACGAAGGCTTGGTAATTTCTGTGCTGCAATTGCTTCTATTTTTGCAAAATTAGCCTGAATTTCTGCGCGTTCACCCATGGCTAGGTTAAATGCAGATAATGCACTTTCAGCCTCTGCTTCACTTGTCTTGGCAGCCACCCATCGAAGATGAAAAAGTAAAGCTTCTGTTTTTCGGATATCGCCTGATAAATCACGGTAACGGTTCGCTTGTCTGGCTTGACGCTTTAGGCTCTCTAATTGGCTTTCTAATTGGCCAACAACATCATCTAGTCGCTCTAAATTGGTTTCCGCTGCACGAAGTCGAAGCTCTGCTTCATGGCGACGGGAGTGAAGACCAGAAATACCAGCGGCTTCTTCCAATAATGCACGTCTTGCTACAGGTTTTGCTGCAATTAATTCACCAATACGCCCCTGCCCAACCATTGAAGGCGATCTTGCGCCGGTTGAGGCATCTGCAAACAAGAGTTGCACGTCTTTTGCACGAACATCCTTACCATTGATGCGATAAACGGAGCCTGATTCGCGCTCAATGCGGCGAGAAACTTGCAGTTCGTCTGCATCATTGAACGCTGCAGGTGCGGTTCTATCTGCATTATCAAGAAAGAGAGAAACTTCAGCAGTATTACGTGCAGGACGGTTGCCTGAACCGGAAAAAATGACGTCATCCATGGCAGAAGCACGCATGTTTTTGTATGAGTTTTCACCCATAATCCAACGCAGTGCTTCAACAAGATTAGATTTACCGCAACCATTTGGCCCAACAACACCTGTTAAGCCATTTTCAATAAGAAATTCAGTTGGTTCGACGAATGACTTAAAACCAAGAAGACGGAGTTTATTAAACTTCATCGCGTCACCTCGGCATTAAAAAACGGGCTAAAGCAAACGTTTCGCCCGTTTTGGATTTTTAGCGCAGAAAAAATGTGGCCTTTAATCAGGCACACTAAATCAGACGAGAGAGTCGATAACCTCGCCCATAGCTTCAGCAGACATATCGCCTGAGTACTTGGTACCATTAATGAAGAAGGTTGGCGTTGCATTAACCTCGTAAACCTCAGCCGCTTTTTTCTGAATTGATAATACATTGTCTAGAAGTTCTTGGTTTTTCAAGCACGCGTTGAATGACTCCTGTGTAAAACCAGCAAGTTTTGCAATTTTTAGAAGTTCATCAACCACTTTACCGCGCGACCAAGTCGATTGCTTCTCATAGAGAATATCAACCATCGAGAAATACTTATCGCCAGAGCATTCTGCTAACATGGTTGCAGCGGCGGCAGCTGGATCAAACGGGAAGCTACGAAAATAAAGTTTTGCCTTACCCGTATCAAGATATTTTTCCTTTATAACGGGGTAAATTTCTTTATGGAAAGAGCGACAATGTGGGCACGTCATAGATGCGTACTCAATAATTGTTACTGGAGCATTGGGGTCACCAACTACATGTTCCCCAAGCGGACCTTCATCCATTAGAGTTGATAAATCAGCTGCATTTGCAATTTGGCTCCCTAAAACTGGAATACCGCTTAGTGCACCAGCTGCTGTTACGCCACCTGCTGCAAATACTGGAAATATTTCACGACGTGTGATTTTCATATTCAACTCCGAAATAATTTTATTCTTTTATGTAATATACTTAACCTGAACATAGCATGACAATCGCGTTCATATAATGTCGCAGTCAGGGGTATTTGAGTAACATCTGCGTTATCATTTAGGGCTCTTTGAAATAACACCCCGGCCTAATTTAGTAAGGGCCTCCTTAAGCTTAGGGTCATCTATTCCATCTAAAATTGCTGCAAGTCTAATCTCGTCATTTTTTGTAACTTTAGAAAGCCTCTCAGGTCTTTCAGGTTTTGAAGCTAATACTGCTTTTTGAAGAATGGTCATGCGATCGATTGCCTCAAATCCAAAAAAGATATTTACCCTTTCTAAGATTGCAGGCTGCTCATGCTGAAAAAAAAGCGCCGCTGAGTTTTCGCACGCGACAACAAGAACAGCTGGTTTGAACGGATCATCCTCATGAGCGCGACGTGGCCAATTAATTTTTTCTAGGCGGGTCGTTTTTCGAAACTCTTCACCAACTAAATCAGGCCATGCATTAATCAAATCTAATGTCATACCCGCACGACGCGCTAAAACTGGCTCTAAAACTTTGCCAACAATTTCTGCAACCGAGCGAGGGCCGATATTCTTTCCACGTTTATTTACACGCTTTGATGTTGGTTTTTCTGACATGACTTGATTTTTGTTCGTAATCGAGTTCCTTAAACTTATGGATAGCACTGAATTTTCGAAACAAAAAGGCGAAGCGTCATTCGCCCACCGACTTCTTGAGTGGTATGACGCAAATGCACGCGAAATACCTTGGCGAGTACCGCCGCATGATCATGCTCAAGGCATACGTGCCAATCCCTACCACGTGTGGCTATCCGAGGTAATGTTACAGCAAACCCAAGTTGCAACAGTCAAAGATTATTTCCATAAATTTATCACGAAGTGGCCAACCCTCGATGGTTTAGCCCAGAGCGATCAAGAAGATGTATTAAAAGCGTGGGCTGGCCTTGGATATTATTCACGTGCGCGGAATTTAAAGAAATGCGCTGATGTTGTCGTTGCTGAATATGATGGAAAATTCCCTCAAACATTTGAAGAGCTTAAAAAACTCCCAGGCATTGGTGATTATACAGCCTCTGCCATAGCATCCATTGCATTTGACCAACCAGTTGCCGTTTTAGATGGCAACGTAGAACGCGTTATGTCTCGTCATCAACGCATTGAGGCTTTTTTTCCTGAAGCTAAAGCAGCAATCAAACTCATCCTTAACTCTATTTTAGATGACAATCGACCCGGTGAATTTGCACAAGCAACAATGGACTTAGGGGCTACGATCTGCACGCCTAAACGGCCTGCCTGTGCAGTATGCCCAATTAACGAAGATTGCCTTGGTTTTAAAAATGGTGATGCAGAAAACTTTCCTTACAAAAAGCCTAAATCAGAAAAACCTACTCGCAAAGGCGCAGCTTTTGTCATTATAAACGCTAAAGGTGAAGTCTTTTTATGCAAAAGACAAGAAAGTGGGTTGCTCGCTGGAATGACACAAGTCCCAACAACTGACTGGAATTCGAGACAAGATGGCAGCTATGATACGAGTGAAGCGCCAATTGAAGCTAATTGGGGAAAAGCTGGCATTGCTAAACACACATTTACCCACTTCCATCTAGAGCTTACGGTTTGGAAAACGAACAATATCAACACATTACCGGTAAACGGGTGGTGGTGTAATATTGATAAACTTTCTGATGAAGCCTTACCTACCGCCATGCGAAAAGTTATCGAAAAAGCATTTTAATTTGTTGATAACTTAGCAATTAACTGACTTTGCGTAATCTACCCAAACAACTCTTTAGGAGAATCAGCTAATGTTGCATTAGCAATTTTGGGCGGACTATATTTTGCAAAGCAGGAATAATAACAATATCAGGCTACTGAATTGGCCTCTAAAAATCAAAGGGATATGCGCTATAAAACGTGCATCTGCCTACCTGTTTTTGTCATCTGCACTTTTCACTAGTTTCAACACCGCATTTGCTGGTGACTTCTCGATGAACTTAGGCACTAACCCAAACTGGCCGTCAGGTAGCAATGGGCCTGTAACTTTTACACTAACAGACGAATTTGGTTTTCAACTCGATACTTCCGCAACAATTGCACAAACTGGCGGCACTGGGGTTGGTGGTTTTCCGTTGAATGAGCAGACATTCTTTGGAACAGCAACCTCAATCGGGCTGATATGGGATTCAAATAATGGAAGCAGTGGTATTGGGGAAGCCACAAACACAGCTACACTTTCATTTTCTAGTGGTGGCACTGCTTTTGCAACAGATGGCGTTTCGTTTGTAATTAGTGATATTGATTCTGTTGATAACAACACAACTACTGACAGGTGTGATTTCATCACAGCAACAGGCAATGCAGGCAATCCGACACTAGCTCTAGTAAACCCTGCAACTGTGCAGCTACTTCGGTCAGAATCGGCCCTGCGACAGGCTCTGGAACAACGGGGCCAATTGCAGCTAACCAAGCACAATGTATCTACAACACGGGTGCGACAGCATCTCCAAATTCGGCTGGCGATGATAATGGTTCCATTCTAGCAACATGGCCAGCTGGCACATCAACAGCTACTGTTTTTTATGATGAATCCATTGAAAACGTTCTTGGTAGCACAAGTTTGAATGCCGCTGCTCGCGGAATTGGTATTTGGGCAAGCTCAATTCTCACAGTTAATCAATCTGTCAGCTTAGCTAAAAGTGCCGATGTACCTAGTTATGTTACCTCTGGTGAAACAATTACTTATACCTATGTTGTCACCAATGATGGCCCCTTGCCTATCAATACAGGTCAAAACATACAAATCAATGATGACCAGATTGGCATTATAAACTGCCCAGCAATTGCTACTGATATTCCGGTCTCAGGCACTCACACTTGCACTGGAACTTACAATACAACTGCCGGCGATGCGTCTGCCGCCAGTGTTATTAATGTGGCAACCGCTGGTGTTGGAACAGGTGCACAAAGTTTTGCCACCAGACTACAATCCAATTCTGATACTGAAACTGTTGTTAGAGAAATCCCCGCAATTACGTTATCTAAAACTTCAGGCACACCTACAATTGCTGCAGGCTCTACGGCAACACTGACAGATGCTGGCGATACAATTTCCTACTCTTACACTGTTAACAATACCGGCAATGTGCCGATTGAAAGTGTAACTATAACGGACCCTGGCCCAACTTTTAACGGAAATGCAGGAACGGGAATTTTATCTGCTTTTTCACCAGCTTCAGCAACCATTCCTGTTAGCGGTTCTCAAGTATTTACAGCTACTTATACGCTTAGCCAACTGGATGTAGATAATTCAGTAGGTATAACGAATGGGGTATCAAACACAGCTAGTTCATCTGGGACATCTTCAGGCGGCGTTGCTGCAAATTCAAACAACTCAAATGCACAAACCACCATTACAGGTGGTCCAAATATAACAGTCAGTAAAACAGCCTCATCAGATACCAATGTACCTGCTGGAGTTACTGTTACCTATACTTACGTTGTGACCAATACTGGCAATCAAACCGTTAGTAATATTGATTTGGCTGATGCACATGGTGGCTCAGGCCCCACGCCGACGCCGACGAATGAAACACTCACAACTGATGCTGGCGCTACTGGGGATTCAACGGATACCGGTACAAACGGTATATGGGAAACTTTAACGCCTGGCGATGCGGTGACCTTTACAGCAACTTATGTTGTAACTCAGGATGACGTGGATACGCTACAATAAGTAATACTATCTAAGCACCAGCAGTCATAACTTCCGCGCGATAAACTTTACGGATTTCATCAACCTGCACAAGGTTTTTGCCTTCAATAGTGTGCCAGAAAGTCCACCCGTTACACGCGTCTAGACCTTGAACTTTTGCTCCCATGCGGTGGATAGAAGCCGTTTCACCTTCGTGTTCCAGCGAACCATCAATGCGCACTTTTGCTTTCCATCGCTTCTTGGTATCAGTTAAAACTGTCCCAGGTTTTAGTAGACCTGACTCGAGCAATGCACCAAAGGCAACCCGGGGTTCTGCACGTTTTCCTGTTGTAACAACTAGCTGCGGTGATTTTACAACTTCAACCGCATCAATACGTTTTATTGCAGCATTAATGTATTTATCTTCGCGATCTATGCCCACAAAATTACGACCTAGTCGCTTTGCAACTGCGCCTGTGGTGCCTGAACCAAAGAAAGGATCAAGGATAACGTCGCCAGGTTTTGATGAAGACATAATTACGCGATGTAAAAGTGCTTCTGGTTTTTGCGTTGGGTGAACTTTGTCTCCATTTTCATCTTTTAGGCGCTCACCCCCATTACAGATTGGGAACAGCCAATCAGAGCGCATTTGCACCTCGTCATTTGCCATTTTCATTGCGTCATAGTTGAACGTATACTTTTTGGCTTCTTGTGTTAGTGAAGCCCAAATCATAGTTTCATGCGCATTCGTGAAGCGACGACCACGGAAGTTTGGCATTGGGTTTGATTTACGCCAAATGACATCGTTTAAAATCCAGAAACCCATGTCTTGCAAGACAGTTCCGACGCGAAAAATATTATGGTACGAGCCAATAACCCAGATAGTCCCTTCTGGTTTCAGCACACGGCGCGCGGCCAGTAACCAAGCGCGCGTAAAAGCGTCGTAGGCTTCAAAAGTTGCGAATTGATCCCAATGATCATCTACCGCATCAACTTTTGATTGGTCTGGGCGATGAAGATCACCATCTAATTGAAGATTATAGGGAGGATCTGCAAAAATTACATCAACAGAGTTTTCTGGTAACTTCTCAAGTGCTGCAACGCAGTCACCTTTGATGATTGAATTTAACCAAGATGGATTTTTTGAATTTACAGATTTTAAATCTGCAAGCTTAACAACGCTCATAATTACGACCCTACGCAAAACAAAATGGGACTTCGACTGCTTCACATAGTTACCGAATAGGGTAAATAATGTTCTAACGATTCGAATAAAAATTTAATGAGAGCTCTTATGACTGAAATTCAATTGGTGATTTTTGACTGCGATGGCGTGCTGATGGATTCAGAAATTGTTGCAGCAGCGGCGGAATTAGAAATTTATTCTGAGTTTGGCATTGAGATGACACCTGCAGAATTTTCTGAGAGATTTGCGGGAAAAGCAAGTGAGCTTATTAAACTTGATATGGAAGCCGAGCTTGGTCGTAAATTGCCCGATGACACTATGAAAAAAATCCATGCTAATGTAGATGCTACATGTGGGCTGGAAGCCAAGATGATCAAAGGGGCAGATATCGTTTTAGATCAATTGGATCAAGCCAGATGTATTTGCTCGAATGGCCCGCAGTTAAAAATGAAACAAATGCTTAGCCGTGTTAGCCTATATGACAAGTTCCGCCCTTATATCTTCTCAGCAAAAGAATTAAATCCGCCAAATCATAAGCCTGAACCAGATATCATTCTTAAAGCCCTAAAAGAATTTGAGCTACAACCTGCGCAGGCAATCGTCGTGGAAGACTCTAAATATGGCGTGGAAGCTGCTAGGCGCGCAGGCACAAGAGTAATCGGCTTTACAGGCGCATCGCACACTTATCCTACTCATACAGATGAACTCATCGATGCAGGGGCAGAAACCGTAATTAACCGCCTATCAGAACTACCTGCAATTATTGAAGCATTTTCTCAATGGGGTGGGATGGAGTAACACGCTTAACTAGGCGGGCCTTCATCAAAGCCAACATATACGACCAGATTGTTCTTATCAGGCACTGGAATGTTTATATTGCTAGCGACAAAGCTAAAGAATGCATTTGAGCCACCTTCTGGAATGGTGACTGGCACTTGGTGTAACTGTGAATAAACAACTTCATTTGCAGTATTTGCAATCGCAACTCTTAATGGCACGTTTAGGGTACCCGTCAGACCTGTTGGGCCATTAATAACACGACCTTTGACACCAACGCGCATGTTTAGATTACTTGGTGAATAATTACACTCACGGGCAACATCCGTAATGGTTGATTGAAATTGTAAAGAATTTAATGCACCTGGTTCATCTTTTTTAACACCTCCTTCAAAGGTGCGATAAGTTTCTGTACCAGCACGAAGGATTGTTTTTGGACAAAAAGCTCGCAGGTTATTTGATTGATCAATCGGTTTTGCTTCAGCAACTTCTTGCTGATCAGTGATACCAAGCGTGTCTTCAGTCTGATTTTTTGTTGCTGTATTACAAGCTGCTAAGACAAAAGCCATAGCGCCAAGACTAAGCAATTTTACTGCTTTACTATTTTCCCAGTCCAATTTCATTTTATCAACTCATCAAATGATTTGCCTAAAAGGCTTAGTTATATATTGCCAGTAGCTCTTATAAGGGGCTAAAAGACGGCAATCAAACATTCCTGTGCAAAAAATGCAAGAAAATCAAGGTTAGATTTAAAGTGAAATACGTTAGTACACGCGGTGAAGCACCAAAATTAGGCTTTCAAGACGCACTTTTAGCAGGGCTTGCCCGTGATGGCGGTCTGTATGTGCCTGAAAATTGGCCAACCCTAAGCAAAGAAGAAATAAGCTCAATGGCTGGGCAACCCTATGCTGAAACAGCCAAAAAAGTTTTAGCACCTTTTGTTGAAGGTGAAATTCCAACTACTGATTTCCATAAAATGGTGGATGAAGCATACGCAAGCTTTCATCACCCAGCTGTAGCACCGCTTGTTCAAATTGATGACAATCATTGGGTGATGGAATTATTCCATGGCCCAACGCTTGCTTTTAAAGATGTTGCAATGCAGTTGCTTGCTCGTTTGATGGATTATGTTCTCACGGAACGCGGCCAAAAGGCAACTATCGTAGGCGCTACATCAGGCGACACGGGAGGCGCTGCAATAGAAGCCTTTAGAGGACGTGAGAATACTGATATTTTTATTCTTTTCCCAAAAGGTAAGGTTTCACCTGTTCAGCAAAGACAAATGACAACCGCATCTGATGCTAATGTGCATTGTTTGGCAATCGAAGGTGATTTTGATGATTGTCAGGCCTTGGTCAAAGAAATGTTTAATCACCTTGAGTTCCGTGACCGACTTCAGCTCTCTGGTGTGAACTCAATTAACTGGGGCCGTATCATGGCTCAAGTGGTTTATTACTTCACCACAGCAACCTCGCTTGGTGCTCCAAACCGTGAAATATCGTATACGGTTCCTACTGGTAATTTTGGTGATATTTTTGCAGGCTATGTAGCAAAGCGTATGGGCTTGCCCATCAAAGACTTGGTTATTGCGACTAACCAAAATGATATTCTAACAAGAACGCTTGCTACATCGCGATATGAAACCGCTGGCACATCGTCTTCAATTTCACCATCAATGGATATACAAGTTTCATCAAACTTTGAACGCTTGCTTTTTGACGCGTCTAACAAAGATGCAGAAATAGTTCGTAATCAGATGGCTAGCTTAAAGCAATCTGGCTCATTTGAGTTATCCCAAACCACAATGAAAAATATCTCTGCAGAATTTATGGCGGGGGCATGTAGTGAGAGCGAAACTTCTACACAAATTGCGATAAACCTTAAGGAATGTTCTTATTTGGTAGATCCACATACGGCCGTAGGTCTTCATGTGGCTAAGAACCATCTTTCAAGTGAAACACCAATGGTGACGCTCGCAACCGCACACCCTGCAAAATTCCCTGATGCTGTTAAGACTGCAAGTGGTGTTTATCCTGATTTACCAGCGCGCATGGGCGACATGATGAGCCGCGAAGAACGAATGTCTGTTCTACCCAATGACATTACAAAACTAGAAGCCTTCATTGAACAACATTCTCGTGCTGCAAAAGTAGTTTAAGTGTCGCCATGCCTCACCTTGAAAGTGCAGCTCTTGGTGTTTGGATTAAATCTGGTTCTCGTAATGAAACCCAAGACCAACATGGCATTGCACACCTTTTAGAGCATATGGCTTTTAAGGGTACAAAAACACGAACCGCGCTACAGATTGCAGAAGAAATCGAAAACGTTGGCGGTGAATTAAATGCTGCTACGAGCACTGAAACAACTGCATATTATGCACGTGTATTAAAACCAGAAGTTGGTCATGCCGCTGATATTCTTTATGACATTCTTGCTAATTCAACCTTTGAAGAACAAGAATTAACACGCGAAAAACATGTAATCCTCCAAGAAATTGGGGCTTCGCTAGATTCTCCTGATGACCTTGTATTTGATAACTTTCAATCAACTACTTTTACTGGCAATCAGCCTATTGGCAGGCCTATTTTAGGTACACCAGATACCGTTGAAAGCTTTTCTACGGATCAAATTCGCGAATACTTAAGTGGTCACTATCATGGGCCTAACATGGTTCTTGCGGCATCTGGCGCAGTTGATCACGATGCTTTGGTTAAGCAGGCAGAAACAACTTATTCGAGCTTTAAAAATTCGAGCACTGAAGAAGCTAGTCCCGCAACCTATATTGGTGGTGAGAGTATTGTCGAAGATGACTTTCAAGAAGCGCAGCTAGTCCTTGGTTTTGAAGGGCGCGCTTATCACGTCAAAGACTTTTACGCTTCACAACTTTTAGCAACGATCTTGGGCGGCGGAATGTCATCAAGACTGTTCCAAGAGGTTCGCGAGAAACATGGGCTTTGTTATTCAATATCATCCTTCCATTGGGGGTTTTCTGACACTGGTATTTTTGGCATTCATGCAGCAACTGGCCCAGAAGATTTACAAGAATTAGTCTCTCTCATTCTACAAGAATTACAGCGATCAAGTGAAGACATTATCCAAGAAGAACTTGATCGTGCACGTGCACAAATTCGCTCAGGGCTATTAATGGCAATGGAGAGCCCAGCTGCACGTGCAGGACAGATTGCACGTCAGATTTTGTTATTTGGACGGCAAATTCCAAATGATGAATTAATGGAACGCTTAGATGCGCTTTCAGTTGAACGAATTCGCGATTTGGCAGGTCGTATATTCCATAAAAGTACACCAACACTCAGCGCCGTTGGTCCTGTAGAAAACGTACCGCGTCTAGATGAAATCAAACATCGCCTTGGTATCAAACAGTCAACGGCAGCAGAGTAAAATGCATTTACGTTTGCTATCTAGATTTTTTAATAAAAAAATCGATATAGCTGAAGGTAATCTGTATTTAAGGACACCTATAGTCTCCGATTACAATCAATGGGTGACGTTGAGAACAAAGAGCAAAGCATTCCTAAAACCATGGGAACCTCTTTGGCCTGAAGATGATTTAAGTAATATAGGTTTTCGTCGGAGATTAAAATCATACAGTCAACAAAGACAAGATGGTTCTGCAAAGACATATTTCTTATTCACTCGAGATGGAGATCAACTAATCGGTGGCATAAGCCTTACCCGCATAACATATGGCATAACCAAATCTGCGATGCTTGGATACTGGATGGGGGTCAACCATGCTGGAAAAGGTCATATGCGAAGAGCAGTTCCAGCAATTCAAAATTTTGCTTTCAATGAATTGAAGCTCGAACGTGTGGAAGCCGCCTGTATACCAAGAAACACTACCTCTATAAATTTACTTAAAAAATCAGGCTTTGAAGAAGAAGGCTATGCAAGGGAATATTTAGAGATCAACGGCAAGCGCGAGGACCATATTCTTTTTGCTATTTTAGCCTCAGAGTTTACTCAACAAAACACTTAAAAGATTGTTTTTGGCTGGAAAAATAGGTTTCTGTGTGTTGTAAGTAATTGGGGAATAAATATTAGCTCTTGCCTACTTAAACGATGGCTTTGATGCGGGAATATAACTTGAAGCTTTTAAATAAAAGAATAAAAAGCGTTACCAGTATTCTGCTAAGTGTATTTGCTTGGCTGTCGCTTAGTCTGACTGCGCTGGCACTAGAGCCCGTGAGTGTTTCTATTGATGATATAGCGCTTGATATTACAAGTGCAATTGAAACTCATAAGCGCCAGGACGGAACTCTTAAAATCTCAACTGCACCTGATGCAGAAGGTATTGTTCGCAGAATTGAAGTGCGTTCAAAAAAAGAAGATGGCATTTCACATTGGGCTGTATTTTCTCTTGCTAATACTAGTGATGAGCAAATAGACCGCCTTATCGTTGCCCCCCATTACCGGATGGTGGGCTCCGGGGTTGTATGGCCTGATCTTGATACCAATCGCATAATTGCTGTGACACCCAGTGAAGGCTTTGCTCTTGATCGCCAAGATAACACGGAATCTGATGTTTTCTTTCTCACGCTTGATCCAGGCGCTGTCATAACTCTGATAGCCGAACAGAAAACAGATAAGCTTCCTAAACTTTATTTATGGGAGCCTTCCGCCTATAAAGACACAGCTAATAGCTATACTTTGTACTATGGTATTGTGCTGGGCATTTCAGGTCTGTTGGCAGTATTTTTAACGATACTTTTTGTGGTAAAAGGTTCAGCGATGTTCCCAGCAACAGCTGGAATTGCCTGGGGTGTTTTAGCGTATATTTGCGTTGATTTTGGCTTTTGGAATAAAGTTATTGGAACGCATGCAGCAAATGAACCTTTTTGGCGAGCTAGCACAGAAGTCTTTTTGGCAATAAGTTTAATCATTTTCGTATATGCTTATCTGAGCATTAGTAGATGGAATAAGAAACTTTCGTTCTTTGTAATAGCTTGGGTGCTAGCATTAATCATCTTGATGGGTGTTGCATTGTTTGAGCCCCAAATCGCAGCTGGCATTGCTCGAATGTCTATCGCTGCCACAGTGGTTCTTGGTGTGGTTTTATTGATCTACCAAAGCTTCAATAAATTTGATCGCGCCGTCATGCTAATCCCGACTTGGATATTACTTATTGTTTGGCTAACAGGTGCTGGCATGACGGTAACTGGCAATATTGCTAATGATGTTATCCAACCAGCTCTAGGCGGCGGTTTGGTTCTTGTTGTTCTGCTATTATGTTTTACGGTTATGCAACACGCCTTTTCGGGTGGAGCATTTGCTCAAGGGCTTGTTAGCGATTCAGAACGATCTGCTCTTGCTCTGACCGGTGCTGGTGATATTTTATGGGATTGGGATGTTAATCGAGATAAAGTTTCAGTTGATTCTAAAATCTCCTCTCTACTCAAGCAGGATAATAAGCTTTTTAATTCGAGCCCTGCAAATTGGCAAAAGCTACTTCATCCAAATGATAGAGACCGCTTTGCATCAACCTTAGCAGCAATCATTGAACATAAACGTGGCAGAGTTTCACAAGGGTTTAGGATGCGGGATGGCGATGGCCATTACCAATGGTTTCAATTACGCGCACGACCAATGCTTGATGCCTCAGGCGAAGTATCACGATGCATCGGAACGTTAACCGATATAACCGATCAGAAAAAATCTGAAGAACGCTTATTACAAGATTCAATTCGTGATCATTTAACAGGTCTTGAAAATCGAGGATTATTTTCAAGTAGACTAGAAACGCTTATTCATCTAGCTAAACAAAAAGACGATATACGACCGACGGTGTTTTATATTGATATTGATGGTTTTAATAACATTAATTCAAAATTTGGGTTTGCTGTAGGTGATACTATTTTGTTGACGTTAGCGCGCCGCTTAAGCCGACTTCTCAAAAATGGAGATAGCATGGCGCGCCTATCTGGTGATCAATTTGCTATTCTATTACTCTCAGAAACAGAGCCCAAAAAGATAGCTTCATTTGCTTATGCCATTCGTCGAACCATAAAAGCCTCAATTGATTATAATGAAAAAGAAATAGTTCTTTCTTCATCAATTGGCTTAGCAAGTTGGAGTCCAGAGCATACACTGCCTGATCAACTTATGAGAGATGCTGAGCTCGCAAAGGACCAGGCTAAACGTGAAGGTGGCGATAAGACTGAACCATTCCGCCCTGCTTTCAGACAATCAAAAGATGATTCAATTATTTTACTTGATGATTTAGGCCGCGCCATCAAGCTTGGGCAATTGCAACTGTTTTATCAGCCCATCATAAGTCTCAACGATAGAAAAATTAAGGGGTTTGAAGCTTTATTAAGATGGAACCACCCTAAGCTTGGCAAGTTAATGCCTGCTGATTTTGTTCCTATTGCTGAGCGTTCAGGATTAATAAACGAGCTGGGATTATATGTTTTAAATACAGCAACACAGGACTTTGCTTCACTTAATCAAAAAATTGGTAGCGACTGTTTTGTTAGTGTGAATGTTTCTAGCCGAGAACTGCTTCGCAACGATATCATTGCTGATATTGAAGGTGCGCTTGAAATTAGTGGCCTTGCTCCTGAGAAACTTCGCATGGAATTGACCGAGAGTATGGTTATGCAAAACCCTGAGCATTCGACCCAAATTATGTCTCGAATAAAAAGCATGGGTGTTGATATATCTTTAGATGATTTTGGCACTGGCTATTCAAGCTTGTCTTATCTTCTTAAAGTACCGTTTGACGTAATTAAAATTGACAAGTCGTTTGTGCAGGCTCGGCAACAACACGAACGCTTAATCATCCTTCGCTCAATCATAGCGCTTGGTCATGGCTTAAACCAATCCATAATTGCAGAAGGTGTTGAGTATGAATCCGACGCAACTGATCTCATGCAATTGGGATGTGAATATGCTCAAGGCTATTTGTTTGGCAAGCCAATGAACATTGATGCAGCCTGCCAGATGGTTGAAAACGAAAAGTAAAATTGCTTATTATGCGTGACCAGAGTTGCTTGATAAAAGAGCCTCATCAACGCCCAACAACTTTAGGCTTCTTGTATATTTTGTATCGTTTTTCTGATCATAAATAATACTGTCTTCTGCATCAGCAATTAGCCAACCATTTGATACAATCTCATCTTCAAGCTGCCCTGCAGACCAACCAGAATATCCTAACGCCATTAAACAAGACTTAGGGCCTTTTCCCGTGGCAATTGCTCTTAGTATTTCAAGTGTTGCGGTTAATCTCACATCACCATTAACTTCTACCGTGGATTCACTTGTAAAGTCTGGAGAATGAAGAACAAAGCCACGACCTGGTTCGACAGGGCCACCACAGTGCATCATTGTTTTAAAAGCATCTTGTGGAAGCTCATGCCTTTCTTCTTCGCTGATAATTTCGAGCTGACAGAAGAAATCGGACACTTTTGGGCTATCTAAAACTTGGTTGATGATAAAACCCATAGCTCCCTCATCAGAGTGCGCACAAATATAGATAACTGTTTTATCAAACCTAGCATCACCCATGCCAGGCATGGCGATGAGAAACTTTCCGCATAATGAAGGAAATGATTTCGCGATCATTTCGCGATGCTCCCAAGTTGATGATTCTTATCATACTATTTTTTTCACTCTTAAATCACCTAAATATGATAATTATACCAATATTGTAAGTCGATTTATGACAATTTCTCTAATAAGACTTTGAAATGATAAAAATTGTATACACAAACTCGAGAATGATTCTTGCTTATATCGCCAAATTTGTTTTGGGTTTTATTTTTATAATTAGTTTGCAGGTTCCAAATACTCAAGCTGCATCAAGTGAATGGCAAGACCTTGGCGGAGGTAAGGTAAGGCTTTTAGCGCATCTTGATCCAACCACCAATAAAGTTTCTGGTGCAATAGAAATTATTCTTGATAAAGGGTGGTCAACTTATTGGCGGTATCCAGGCAGTTCAGGAATTCCACCACAGTTTGATTTTTCTAAATCCTTCGCTTTTTCATTAGGCAGCGTACAATTTCCCACCCCAAAATTAATCACTCAAGAATATGGTTCTTATGCGGGTTACAAAAACAAAATCATGTTTCCATTTGTAGGCGAACTACTCGCAACAGGTAGTGCAGAAATTAATCTTAATTTGTTAATTGGTGTTTGTTCTGAGGTTTGCATACCAGCAACTGCGCAACTAAGTATAAAAAATAGCCAATTATTGCAAAGCGACCCTCAAGTAATAAAAGCTGTTTCCTTTGCAAAAATCGCTGTACCAGTAATAAAAAACGCGGAAGATATTCTAATAAGCCGTGAGCAAATTAATGAAAATACTCTCTATATCAAGACTAAACACAAAAAGAGCTATGGTAAGCCCTCCATGTTTGTAGAAGGACCAGCTGATTGGTATTTAACGCCAGCAGAATTGGTATCACAGGAAGAAAATTTTGCTGTCTTTAAACTTGATGTTTCACGAGCACCCAAGGGAACACATATTTTTGCGCACAAACTGCGCTATACAATTGTGACTGGCAGTTCTGGTATCGAAATTCAACGTTGAACTGAATCACAAAAGTTCTATATATCCATGATAAATAAATATATTTCTGGAGACATTTTATGACTATTTCAATTGGTGATACTATACCTGATGCAACTTTTACCGTAATGGGTGAAGAAGGCCCAAAAGAGATGAAGTCTACAGACCTTTTCTCTGATAGAAAAGTTGTTCTTTTTGCAGTTCCTGGCGCCTTTACACCAACATGTCATAACAATCATCTTCCAGGTTTTGTTGAGCATCGTGATGCGCTTAAAAGTAAAGGTGTAGATGAAATAGCGGTTGTTTCTGTAAATGATGTTTTCGTTATGGATGCGTGGCATACGGCTACTAATAGCGATGATGCAATTACATTTCTTGCTGATGGTAGCGGTGACTTCACCAAATCAATTGGAATGGAATTAGATCTGACAGAGCGTGGTCTTGGTGTACGTTCGTTGCGCTTTGCCATGGTCGTTGATGATGGCAAAGTTAGTGTTCTAAATGTAGAAGATGTGCCTAGCAGTGCCACTGCTTCAAGTGCTGAGAATATTCTCGCAGCGTTATAAGCTACTTATAGTCTTCCATGCCAAGGCGGGCGAGTTCGTCCGCCTTTTCATTTTCCGCGTGACCCGCGTGACCTTTGATCCAATGCCAGTTTACTTTGTGACGCGATACTGCATCATCTAGGGCTTGCCAAAGCTCAACATTCTTTACTGGTTTTTTATTAGCTGTTTTCCAGCCATTTTTCTTCCAACCAAAAATCCAACCAGTCATGCCACCTTTCACATATTGGCTATCTGTCGTTAGCTCAACAGTACAGGGTTTCTTCAAAGCATTAAGCGCTTCGATCGCTGCCATTAATTCCATTTGGTTGTTTGTTGTATCTGCTTTACCACCAAAGAGTTCTTTTTCTTTTTCGCCGTAACGAAGAAGCGCACCCCACCCCCCAGGGCCAGGGTTTCCAGAACAAGCACCGTCTGTCCAAATCTCTACCGTACTCATTAAGCAGATGCTCCATATTCTGACGCTTTTTTCACAGACTGATGGAATTTTAGTTTTGCAATATATTCAGCTGGGTTCTTAGGTGTTACCATTGCACCTTCAGGAACGTTCAACCAATCATATAATCTAGTCAACAAGAAACGCAGCGAAGAGCCACGACATAAAATAGGTAAAGCTTGAATTTCATTTTCAGTCATTTGGCGCACAGAGTTATATCCTTTGAGCATAGCTTGAGCCTTGGTGACATTAAATGAATGGTCAGCTTCAAAACACCAAGCATTGATACAAATAGCAATGTCATAGGCAAGCACATCATTGCAGGCAAAATAGAAGTCTATAATACCTGACAATTTGTCCTTGAGGAAAAATACATTATCAGGAAATAAATCTGCGTGAATGACGCCTGTTTGCAGTCCCTTAGGCCAATTGGCTTCTAGGTAAGTTAGTTCATCTTCAATAAGCTTTGAAAGTCCGCTTGCTACCGCATCAGAGCCTTTGCCTGACATCTCAAAGAGTGGGCGCCAATTTTCAACTGTTAGTGCATTGGGGCGTTCTATTTCAAACCCCTCACCTGCGGTATGCATCTGCACAAGAGCCTCACCCAGTTGGCGGCAATGCGATGTTGTTGGGCGACGTACTGAATTACCATCCAAATAGCTAATAATAGCCGAAGGACGACCAGCAAGCGTTGAGAGTTGCTCTCCAGTTTTCAATGCGATGGGTTGAGGACACTCAAGTCCATTTTTTGCAAGATGCTCCATGAGACCCAAAAAAAACGGGAGGTCATCAACATTAACTCGCTTTTCATAGAGTGTCAGAATATGTAGCCCTGCGTCTGTTGATAACAAGTAGTTTGAATTCTCTACGCCTTCTGCAATTCCTTTTAGAGAATGCAGTTCGCCAATATTATACTGCTTTAGATATTCAATCAGCTCTGCGTCTGGGATTTCTGTATAAACTGCCATGCTTATTCAACACCATTTACAAAAGCCATGTCCTGAGATGTTAGTTCTGTATCGCGCAAATCACGCGCGACTAAAAACTCTTCATCTTCTTTGACAGTTTCAACAAGGTTTAAAGACATATCAAACCGCTCCCGAAATGCTTCTATAATTTCATTGACTAAAATTTCTGGTGCAGATGCTCCAGCAGAAAGTCCTACAGCCTTAGCGTTTTTAATTTCATTCCATGGAATGTCGGCAGCTTTTTGTACCAAAACAGAACTCTTAGCTCCTGCTCTTGTTGCAACTTCGACTAAGCGCTTTGAATTTGATGAATTTGGCGCACCAACAATCAAGAAATAATCCGCACCTTTGGCAGCTAATTTTACAACTTCCTGGCGGTTAGTTGTTGCATAACAAATGGATTCTGCCGCTGGCGCCTGAAGGTTTGGGAAGCGCTTTGTCAAAGCGTTGATTACCTCAGCAGTATCATCAACAGACAAAGTGGTTTGTGTAACAAATCCCAGTGCATCTGCATCTCTTGGCTCATAAGTTTGTGCTTGTAATACGTCTTCTATCAAGGTCATTTCTGATGCATCAACTTGCCCCATGGTTCCAATAACCTCTGGGTGTCCTGCATGGCCAATTAAAAGCACATGATGTCCTTGCCTGATATGTCTGATAGCCTGCTTATGCACTTTAGAAACAAGCGGGCAAGTAGCATCAAGATAATGTAGATTTAACTTCTCAGCATTTTCAGGAACAGACCTTGGAACACCATGTGCAGAAAAAATTACTGGTTGATCTGTTGGCGGAATTTCATCCAGCTCTTTAACAAATATTGCGCCTTGCTGTTCAAGTCCCTCAACGACATATCGATTATGAACAATCTCATGGCGAACATAAACAGGAGCACCGTATTTTTTAAGTGCGAGTACTACCATTTGGATAGCCCTATCCACACCTGCACAAAACCCTCGTGGACCACAAAGCCTTAGTTCCAATTTTTGTTTTGTATCAGTCATGCTTTTGCCTACGTGAATAAAGAAAGAAACCACCAACCCCAAGAAGGGCAAGCGCTAAACCATACCATGTTACAGCGTACTGCAAATGACTATTTGGGAAAGAAATAATAGTTGTTCCACCCTTTGGCCAGCCCCCTGGAATTGGCGCATCATTTACATCGACAAAAAACGCTACAAAGTCCCGTCCCTCTTCTTTTCCCATTAGATCGACAAACAAATCATAATCACGCCAATAAAGTTCGCGCTTTGCGGGAATGTTATCGGGGAAGAAATCATTTGGTTTTACTTTTTCTGGGACTCTTACAAAACCTGTTATCGATTGCTCGCCTGTCACTTGGCCTTCCAAGCGTTTCTCTGGCTCTCTCATATTGTACGGAACGAAACCACGATTGACTATAAGGTATTTACCATTATTCAACAGCATCGGCGTATGAACATTCCAGCCTGATTGACCCGTCTTACTTGTCGTGAAAAAATATGCTTCCTTTGAATGATCATATACCCCTTGAGCTGTGATTGGACTATACGGCCAGTTATCTTCAACCATCTGACGGTCAAAAAAATTACCAATTTCCATTGGCGCAAGAGAAGTACGCTGCTCAACTTTGGCAATGAGTGCCTCTTTCCAATAAAGACGCTTTACCTGCCATGACCCCAAACTACATAAGATCACAATTGCTACGACCATAAAAACAAGAACAATAATATTAGATAGGCGCATTTTATGTATCCGATTTATCAAGAGCACCCTGCTCTGCTTTTGTTTTATATTGAAGAGCAATCATAATACCTTTGGCAAATTGAAAGAATACTAATTAGCCGTATCCACAAAAGCATGTGCACCCAGATTGGTGGCGCGTAAGAAGTTTGCAGGGTCATAGCTAGAGCGGTGACAAAGAAACCGATGATTAAAATAACGAAAACAGCTGGCCCATCACCTGAATCAATAAATTCAAAATCAAGCTCACAATTCATGCATGACTTGCCGGGCTTTAAAACGCTTACAAAAAGCTTACCTTCACCGCATCGCGGGCAACAACCACGCAAACCAACTTGCATAGGTGTGGGAGCTAAATATAAAGCTTCATCTTCTATTTTTTTTCTACGTGCCATGAGTCCTCTTATAAACGAAAAAGGCGGCCAATTTGACCGCCTTTTTAGGAATTTATGTGCACATCACTAGTGCGCGATTGTTGCGCCTGCGCTTGCCCATACATAGACTGTACAGAATAGGAACAACCAAACAACGTCCACAAAATGCCAATACCAAGCAGCTGCTTCAAAACCAAAATGCTGTTTTGGAGTAAAGTGACCAGACATCGCACGGATTAGGCAAACAAGAAGGAAGATAGTTCCAACTAATACATGGAAACCATGGAAGCCAGTCGCCATGAAGAATGTAGCGCCATAGATTGATTCTGAGAATGTGAATGGTGCGTGTGCGTATTCATATCCTTGGACATAACTAAAGAAGATGCCAAGCGCTACCGTGATGAACAACATCCATTTAAGTGTCTTACGATCATCCTCAATTAATGCATGGTGCGCCCAAGTTACAGTTGTTCCTGATAGTAATAGGATAACTGTATTGAAAAGCGGTAAGTGCCAAGGGTCGAGAACCTCAATACCTTGTGGCGGCCAAAGACCACCTGTGTGCTCTACACGTGCATATTGAGCAACTTCATCAGCAAAGAGGCTTGCATCAAAGAATGCCCAGAACCAAGCAACAAAGAACATTACCTCAGAAGCAATGAACAATAACATGCCATAGCGTAAATGTAGCGATACAACTTTGGTATGGTCGCCATTATGCGCTTCTTTAACAGTATCAGCCCACCAAGCATACATAGTATATAAAACTAGTGCGATACCAATATAAAATATCCAAGGGCCAGCAGCAGCAAAATCTATTCCCGCAAGAATAAACTCACCCTCTGATAGCGAGCGCATCCATGAAATTGCGCCGATTGCAGTAATCAATCCACCAATTGAGCCAAACAAAGGCCATGGGCTAGGATCTATGATGTGATAATCGTGGTTTACGTTATGACCGTCAGCCATTTTATACTCCTGAATTCGAATCCGTTAAACGGACTTTTATTGTTTATATCTTCTCATTATCAATTTTAACAGCGACTTCTTCAGCTTTAATTTCAGCTTGGATAGCCGCTTCTTCTGCACGTTCTTCAAGTGCTTCTTCTATTGAAGTTTCACTTTGGAAAAATGTGTAAGAAAGCGTAATCGTATTTAGCGCCTTCAATGCTTTTTCTTGGTCCATTTCTGGATCCACATAAAAAACAACTGGCATATCCAGTGTTTCACCTGGTTTTATGTAGGTATCAGTAAAACAGAAACACTCAATCTTATTAAAGAAAACACCCGCTGCTTGTGGGGTTACATTAAAAGTTGCCATGCCTACGATTGGTTTATCAGACAGATTTTTAGCAACGTAGTTGATTACCATCTTCTCACCCATCTTGATGGTGACTTGACGCTGTTGTGGAGCAAATTGCCAATTAAGAACTGAAGCCGTATTTGCATCAAAGCGAACATTGATATCACGGTCAATTATGCCAACGCCATCAGCTGCTTCTGCATCTACTTGCTGTGTTGTGCCACCATAACCTGTTACCTGACAAAATAGTTGATACAAAGGAACAGAAGCATATGCCAATCCGCCCATAGCTAAAACCATACAAACGCACATAACAACGATACGAGAATTATTCTTCTCGTTGTTTGTATTAGTAATGGATGTATCAACCATGCTCATGATAAAAAGTTATGCTCCACTTGCTTCTAATACTGAAGCCATTTTGGCCATTGTCCCAAAGAACATAATCAAGATGAAAGCAATCAGACAAAATGCAATTGCGACGTTACGAGTGCGGCGTGACTTTTTTTGTGTAGCAGTTAGAGTAACTGTTTCATTTGTAAATTCAGCTTCACGCATAATCATAGCACCTTTTCAATCACAGCATCGATGCCAAGAGCTGCGAAGATTACGAAGAGATAAAAGACTGAATAACCAAAAAGCTTTTTCTCATGTGCATATTTATTTTCAGAAGTGCCGTCTTTCCAAACCTTATAAGCAAGGTAAGCAAAGTAGATATTCAAACCCACAGCAACTACACCATAATAAATAGAAGCGAACCCCATGATTGCTGGTAGAACACCAGAAATAGCAAGCGGTATAGAATACGCAAAAATTTGATTGCGAGTTGATTTTTCGCCCTTAGCATTTGGCATCATAGGTACGCCTGCATTGTCGTAGTCTTGCAAACGCCAAAGCGCTAAAGCCCAAAAATGCGGCGGTGTCCATAAGAAGATAATCGCAAAAAGTACAATGCTCTCAATTGTTACAGAACCTGTTACTGCTGCCCAACCGATCATTGGCGGGAAAGCACCTGCTGCACCACCAATAACAATGTTTTGGGGTGTCGAGCGTTTTAGCCACATTGTGTAGATGACTGCATAAAAGAAGATTGTGAAGCCAAGCAAAAATGCAGAAAGCCAATTTACTAAAAGGCCAAGCACAACTACTGAGAATATCGACAAGAAGATGCCAAAAGAAAAAGCTTGAGATGCTTCTACCTTGCCATCAGGAATAGGGCGCTTTGCTGTGCGGTCCATAACGGCATCAATGTCAGCGTCATACCACATGTTTAATGCACCAGAAGCGCCAGCACCAATTGAGATACATAAAATAGCAACGAACCCAAGAAATGGGTTGATGCTGCCTGGTGCCATTAACATGCCAATAAAAGCTGTAAATATTACCAGATACATGACCCGCGGTTTTAGCAAACGATAAAAATCAGCTGGCATTGCAGATGTAATGCCAGCTGTTTGATTTTCATTATTTACTGTTTCGACGGTCATTTACGCACCCTTACAAAATCGCAAGCCGCTAATTTTATCAGCGACTTGCATGTGATTTATTTCACCTTTGGAAGAATTTCCCACTGGTGGAATGGCGGCGGTGATGGAAGCTGCCACTCTAGTGTTGTTGCACCTTCACCCCAAGGGTTATCACCAGCAACACGTTTCTTCATAAATGCTTCAACAATTGTTATGATGAATATCAACACAGCAAATACTGAAAGGTATGAACCCAATGATGAAATGTAGTTCCAGTAAGCAAATGCATCTGGGTAATCTACATAGCGACGAGGCATACCCTGCAGACCCAAGAAGTGTTGTGGGAAGAACAAGATATTCACACCAATGAAAGTCAACCAGAAGTGAGTCTTGGCAAGGAATGAATTGTACATGTAACCCGTCATTTTAGGGAACCAGTAATACCAAGCCGCAAAGATTGCGAACACAGCACCTAGTGACAGAACATAATGGAAGTGAGCCACAACATAGTATGTATCATGGAATGAACGGTCTAAGCCAGCATTGGCCAACTGAACACCAGTTACACCACCTACGGTAAAGAGGAAGATAAAACCAATTGCCCATAACATCGGTGTGCGGAAAGTGATTGAACCGCCCCACATCGTTGCAATCCAAGAGAAAATCTTCACACCTGTTGGAACAGCGATTACCATTGTAGCGAATACGAAATAACGCTGCGTATCAAGTGAAAGACCTACTGTATACATATGGTGAGCCCATACAATGAAGCCAACTGCACCAATTGCAATCATTGCAAGCGCCATACCCATGTAACCAAAGATTGGCTTGCGTGAGAATGTTGAAACGATGTGGCTAACAATACCAAAACCAGGCAAGATCAAGATGTAAACTTCAGGGTGACCAAAGAACCAGAACAAGTGCTGGAACAAGATTGGATCACCACCACCAGCAGGATCAAAGAATGTTGTACCGAAGTTACGGTCAGTTAGTAGCATTGTAATCGCGCCAGCAAGCACTGGAAGTGAAAGCAGAAGCAAGAACGCTGTAATTAGAACTGACCATGCAAACAATGGCATTTTGAACAATGTCATGCCCGGAGCACGCATATTGAAAATCGTTGTAATGAAGTTGATCGCACCAAGGATTGAAGATGCACCAGCAAGGTGAAGACCAAGAATAGCCAGATCCATAGCAGGCCCAGGCTGACCAGCAAGAGATGAGAGTGGAGGATAAATAGTCCAACCACCACCAACGCCAGTTGCACCAGGAGGACCTTCAGCAAACATTGAAAGCACAAGCAGAAGAAGCGCAGGAGGCAATAGCCAGAACGAAATGTTATTCATACGTGGGAAAGCCATATCAGGCGCACCAATCATGACTGGCACCATCCAGTTAGCAAAACCACCAATAAGCGCTGGCATCACCATGAAGAATATCATGATTAGACCGTGAGCCGTAGTGAATACATTATATGTATGCGGGTTTGAAAAAACCTGCATACCAGGTTCCTGCAATTCCCAACGCATCATGACAGATAAAAAGCCGCCTAGAATGCCCGAAAAAATAGCAAAGATAAGGTATAGCGTACCGATATCCTTGTGGTTAGTTGAATAGAACCAACGCTTAAAAAAAGCGGGTTTATGATCGTGAGCATCGTGTGTAGCTGCATATGCCATCATTATATCTCCTGAATTCCCTTAGTGCTGTAACAACGCGCTTTATTGAGCGCTTTGTGCGTTTTCAGCGAGTTTTAAATTTTTGCTGTCTGCTGTTGAAGCAACTAGCTCGTTATTTGCTGCTTCAAGATCGTCAGCAGCGGCTGTTTGCCAAGCATCAAATTGAGCTCTTGAAACAACGCGAATACCGATTGGCATGAATGCGTGATTGATGCCGCAAAGCTCTGAACACTGTCCGTAGTAAATGCCCTCTTTGTTAGCCTTGAACCAAGTTTCGTTAGTACGACCAGGGATTGCATCCATTTTCAAGCCAAATGCTGGCATTGCGAAGTTGTGAATAACCCCTTCTGCATCAGCAGTTACAAGAACACGAATTGTTTCGCCAACAGGTACTACAAGTTCATTGTCTACCGCCAAAAGGCGCGGATAAGCTTGCTTGTCTTCTTTACCAGCTTCTGCACGGTCTTCTTCTTGAAGCATGTTTGAAGAGAATGAAATTTCGCTTTCGTCCTGATATTCAAAATCCCAGTACCAAGTCTGGCCTACAGCCTTAACAGTTACCGTTGGTTCTTCACCTGGATCAAATTGATTATCCAAAAGTTCAAAAGAAGGAACAGCGATAGCGATCAGAACAACAATTGGAACTACAGTCCAAACAACTTCAATAAATGTGTTGTGGCTTGTTTTTGAAGGCTCAGGGTTTGCTTTCGCATTAAACTTTACCATTACAATCAACAACAAGATCATCACAAAAATTGTAATTGGCACGATGAACCACAATGTATAAGCATCAAACCATTCAATGCTTGCCATCATATCCGAACCTGCTGGTTGGTGCCATAAGCCACCATCAACGGGTTGTGCAAATGCAGCAACTGCCGATAATATTAAAATTCCAAATCCTGCTATGACAGAAGCAATCGCTCTCATCATTATTCTCCTGTATGGGTCTAATAGACATTTGGGATGATTTATCCCGCTTTTATGCCTTTGACCACGCCATAATTCATTTCACAATATATTTTTGTGATTTATCCGCAAAATCGTGTTCAAAAGTCATTTTTCCACGGTAAACCCCATTTCAGACACTAAAACCATATGGTCTCAATAATCGCAAATAAAATGACGCTTTATTTATGCGGCATATTTGCACGCATAACCACCAAGGCAATAATGCATTAATTACTTGTCATATTTAAATCTGAGAGCGTAAATCTGCCATAGTTTCACGATTTACAACACATAATAACAACAGATATGCTCGCTGGTTGGTTTTGATTAACATTTAGCGGTGATAAATACTTAAGTAAGATAACTGATTCGGACACAACGATGCGCATATTTCAAAAATCTTTAGTTCTCATGGCTGCATTTGCAGGCCTGTGGTCTTTTGCAACGAGTTCAGCTTTTGCACAGGGCACTGTTAAATCTTCACATGGTGCTTGGTCTATGGTTTGTGAAACACCGCCAGGTGCTTCAAGCGAACAATGCGCCTTGATGCAGAATGTTGTTGCTCAGGATCGTTCCGAAGTTGGGCTTTCAGTTGTCATTTTGAGAACTGCCGACGGCAAATCAGAAATTATGCGTGTTTTAGCACCATTGGGCGTGCTTCTACCAAATGGCCTTGGTCTCAACGTGGACGGTAAAGATATTGGGCGTGCATATTTTGTGCGTTGTTTCCAAGATGGCTGTTATGCAGAGGTTATTCTCGAAGGTCAGCTTTTGGAAGACCTGAAAAAAGGCACGACTGCAACTTTCATTGTTTTCCAAACACCAGAAGAAGGTATTGGCATTCCAGTTGATCTATCAGGTTTTTCTGATGGCTACGTAAAAATTCCATAAGACTTAAAACCTTTATCTAACATCCTCTCTTGGTTTTTGAACCAAAAGTGTTATCTCATGATGAAGCATTCTTTATTGGAGCATTTGCATGACATCACTTCTCGAACAATTTGATATTGAACAAAGCCAAATTGAGCAAATGTTAAAAGACTCAATTGGTAAAGCAGAAGATGGTGAGCTTTTCGTTGAATATTGCGAGAGCGAAGGATTAGTTTTTGATAATGGAAAATTAAAAACAGGTACTTTTGATACGCGGCAAGGTTTTGGGTTACGCGCAGTCTCAGGTGAACTCTCCGCCCATTCTCATTCTGGTGATATGTCTCAAGCTGGTCTAAAACGGGCCTGTGATGCGGTTCGCTCTGTGCAATCTGGCAAAGGGGGGGCATATGCAAGCGGGCCTCGTGGTACAAACCGTAATCTATACTCAGAAGATAATCCGATCCTTGCGCCAACTTTTGAAGACAAAGTAAAACTGCTTGAAGAAATTGACGCCTATGCACGCGATGCAGAAGATAAAGTTCGCCAAGTTACTGTTTCACTAGGCGCTAATTGGCAAGTTATAGAAATTCTCAGACCAGATGGACACTTTGTGCGCGATGTTCGCCCACTTGTTCGTATTGGTGTGAACGTCGTCGTTGGCGATGGAGATCGTCAAGAAACAGGCTCATACGGTTTTGGTGGGCGCACTAGCTACGGTGAATTTCTAACCAAAGATAAATGGCAATACGCAGTAAATGAAGCTATTCGATCAGCAAACGTAAACCTAGAAGCCATCCCTGCACCAGCTGGTACATTTGATGTTGTTATGAGTGCTGGTTGGCCTGGTGTTATGCTGCATGAGGCGGTTGGTCATGGTCTAGAAGGTGATTTTAACAGAAAGAAAACATCTGCATTTTCAGAACTGATGGGTAAGCAAGTGGCTTCAAAAGGTGTTACTGTTGTTGACAATGGCACCATTGATGGAAGACGCGGATCGTTATCCATTGACGATGAAGGCACGCCAACGAACGATACGGTTCTTATCGAAGACGGAATTTTAGTTGGTTATATGCAAGATCGTCAAAACGCGCGTCTTATGGGAGTTGAATCAACAGGCAATGGTCGTCGTCAGTCTTATGCTCACCAACCAATGCCTCGAATGACGAACACTTACATGAAATCTGGTGAACATGATCCAAAAGAAATTTTAGAATCCGTTAAAGACGGTATCTATGCAGTTTCATTTGGCGGCGGACAAGTGGATATAACCTCCGGCAAGTTTGTTTTTGATTGCACCGAGGCCTATGAAATTAAAAACGGTAAAGTTGGGCGCCCTCTCAAGGGTGCAAACCTAATTGGCAACGGCCCAGAAGCCATGCAGCGTATCGCGATGATTGGTAATGACATGGAACTTGATACGGGTATCGGCATGTGCGGCAAAAATGGACAGAGCGTGCCAGTGGGTGTGGGACAACCAACACTACGCATGAATGCGGTGACTGTTGGAGGCACTGGAGTTTAAGGATACAACCTGACCATATTCCAAGCCCCATCAACCGTATCTCGGTCAAAACGCTTGCGGTCATGCAATCTAAATTTTCCATCATTCCAAAATTCAATCGATAATGGCATTAAGCGAAAACCGGACCAATATTCGGGGCGTGGCACTTCGCCAACACCAAACTTGGCAGTGAATTTTGCCACTTCCTTTTCAAGTGCAAAGCGGCTTTCCAGTGGACGAGACTGTTTAGAGGCATGAGCACCAATGCGCGAACTCCGGTGGCGCGTATTGAAATAATCATCAGCTTCGGCGTCTCTTACAGGCTCTACTTCACCTCTGATACGAATTTGCTTACGTAATGATTTCCAGTGAAAAACGGCCCCTGCTTTTTTGGAAGCTAAAAGCTCTTCACCTTTTTGGCTTTCAAAATTTGTGAAAAAGCAAAAGCCTCTCTCATCAAATCTGCGCATTAAAACAATACGGACATTTGGCATTCCTTCGCTATCTACAGATGCAAGTGACATGGCGCTTGGGTCATTAGGCTCTGATGTTACGGCAGAATTTAACCATTCATTAAACAAAACAAATGGATTTTCAGTGTCTTGGTCATTATTTCTTAACCCTGATGTTTCATCATTCATTATAGCCATCCTTAGTTTTGCGTGAGGCACATGTTTATTTATAATAGAAATACAGTTCATAATCCAAAATCTCAACGACCAAATTTTAATATTGGTCAACCTAGGTTTTATTTCAACCGCTTAGCAAAAGCTGTTGTTATTTCATCAACATGTATTGCCCTTTCAGCCTGTTCTGTGTCTTCAAATTTAAGCGAAGTTTCTACTGAAGATCAAATCATCACGGGCTCTGTAACCAAACCTGTCCAGCCGGAAGGCATTGATACGGCAGATGCTGAGATTATAAAATCCGTTGTCGCAGACTCTGAAAACTCCAATGCCCTTGCTTGGCAAAATCCAGACACAGGCAACAAAGGCACTATTACTGCTATAAATAAATTTACTGACAGCCATGGTCAAAAGTGTAAAAAATTCCAAACGACAGTTGATACCTTCATGGGTATCTCGCTCTATAATGGTGAAACTTGTGAACTGAAAACGGGCTTTTGGGTATTATCTTGGTTTCTGAAAGACCAAGCATAATAATGAGAAGCCGCTAAACTCGATGTAGCGCAAGCAATCTCATTAAATCATACAAGGCAAAAACTAACCTCAAGCTCTCAAATAACCTTGGTTAGAATTTCCCCTTTAATTATCTGGCAAAAACCACCATATAGTCCCTGAATAGTTTTTAGTTCAGGGTCCAACATGCCAAATCCATATTCCGTACTGGGTGTACAAAAATCTGCCGATGAAAAAGCCATCAAGTCTGCTTTCCGCAAACTTGCGATGAAATATCATCCCGACCAAAATGCAGACAATAAAAACGCTCAAGCAAAATTTGCCGAGATTAATCAAGCATACGAAATCATTGGCGATAAGGAAAAGCGTGCTCAATATGATCGCGGTGAACTTGATGATGAAGGTAAGCCAAAGCATCCAGGCTTCCAAGGCGGTAGTAATCCCTTTGGTGGCGGACAACAAGGCGGAAACCCATTTGGCGGCGGCGGAGAAGATATATTAAGCGAAATATTTGGTTCTGCTTTTGGTGGACAGGCACAAGCTCAACGTCGCAGCGGCAGGAATCCATTTGGTGGTATGGGTGATCAACCACACCAACAAAGACAAACTGCCCCTTCACTTGATTTAGAGATGAAGGCTGGGGTTACAATCGAAGATTCTATGCGCGGTAAAACCACTGTTCGTATGCCGGATGGCAAACAGATTTCTGTTTCTATTCCACCAGAAGCGGAAAACGCACAAGTTATACGTCTTAAAGGACAAGGCAAGAGTGCACCAGGAAGACAACCAGGCGCTGCACTTGTCACGCTTGTGATGAAATCTCACGCAAAATTTAGACGAGATGGAGTTGATCTTAGAAGTGACGTTGTGGTGCCTTTAAAAACTGCTGTTTTAGGCGGTAAGATTGCTGTTGAAACAATTGACGGGAAATTATCTTTAAATGTTCCGGCAGGTACAAGTTCTGGCAAAATATTTAGATTAAAAGGAAAAGGTCTTCCTAAAAAATCTGGTGGTTTTGGCGACTTATTAGTTTCTTCTTCAATACAATTACCAGAAGAAGACTTGCAACAATTAGTAACTTTCTTTGAAAATATGAAGTCTTAACAATAGCAAAGCCTGCTTGCGGGTATTCAAGTCTTATGGCATACCCCATGTAATGAAAACTACTGGTTATTTGGGCTGACCATGGAAAGAACTTTTCACTAGTAGATAGATACTGCATTTGGAGAAAATTTAATGAGTGTTACCAGTGGGCTGATGGCTGGAAAACGCGGCATCATCATGGGTGTTGCTAATAACCGTTCAATTGCATGGGGCATTGCAAAAGCATGTAGTGATGCCGGTGCTGAAATTGCGCTTACATACCAAGGCGAAGCACTAAAAAAGCGTGTAGAACCTTTGGCAACTGATTTAGGTGCGATTGTTGCTGGCGAATGTGATGTAACAGATCCTGATTCAATCGATGCTGTTTTTGCAAACATTGAAAAAAAATGGGGTAAAATTGATTTCCTCGTTCATGCGATCGCATTCTCAGACAAAGACGAGCTTACAGGCCGTTATGTTGAAACAAGTGCTGACAACTTCCGTAAAACCATGGATATATCTGTTTATTCGTTCACTGCTGTTGCTCAACGCGCAGAAAAGCTGATGAATGAAGGTGGCTCAATGGTGACGTTGACTTACTACGGTGCAGAAAAAGTAATGCCGCATTATAACGTCATGGGTGTTGCTAAAGCTGCCCTTGAGGCGTCTGTTAAATATCTGGCTGTAGATCTTGGCGGCAAAGGTATTCGTGTAAACGCTGTTTCTGCTGGTCCGATCAAAACACTTGCTGCTGCGGGTATTGGTGACTTTCGTTATATCCTTAAATGGAATGAATATAACTCACCTCTTAAACGCACAGTTACAATTGATGAAGTTGGCGATTCTACAATGTACCTACTTTCTGATCTTTCTAGAGGCGTGACGGGTGAAACTCATCATGTTGATTCTGGATATCATGTCGTTGGTATGAAAGCTGTTGATGCGCCTGATATTTCAGTTGTGAAAGAATAACAGAAAGCGTTTTTCTTTTGGCTAGCCCAAAGCTTTACTACATTCGTCATGGCCAAACTGATTGGAACGCAGAAATGCGTTTCCAAGGGCAAAAAGATATCCCACTTAATGATTTTGGCCGTAGCCAAGCAAAGGGCAATGGTAAAAGACTTTTTGAAAAAATTGGTATGGCGGATGGGATCAAATTTATCTCAAGCCCCCTATCACGTACTCGCGAAACAATGGAGATTGTTCGCAAAGCGATGGGATTAAAAGCCACTGAATATGCCATGGACAACCGGTTAGTTGAAATTTCTTACGGTGATTTTGAGGGCAGGACCAAACCAGACCTTAAGACTGAAAATCGAGAGCTTTTCCTAAGCCGAAAAGACGATGCTTGGAACTTCAGACCCAATAACGGCGCGAGCCAAGCAGATACATTAATTCGCATCGCAGAATGGTATGAAAGCCTTGATGGCACTCAAACTTATGTTGTCACTGCCCATGGTGCAGTTGGGCGTGTACTGCGATATTATTTACTTGGATTGAGCCAACAAGAAGCCGCTACCTTTGTATTTCCACAGGATGAAGTGTTTGAAATCACCAAAGGTAGTGAAATCCGTTTTTAACGCTACGCCCATACTTTCCATTGAAGAGGTTTTGCTCTAGAAAAGCCTTATAAATAATAGGAAATTTTGATGTCACTTAATTCATTCGGACATTTATTTAGAGTTACTACTTGGGGCGAAAGCCACGGCATTGCTATCGGCTGTGTTGTTGATGGCTGCCCTCCAGGAATTGAATTTACGATTGCTGAAATTCAAGCTTACTTGGACAAACGCAAACCAGGGCAATCCAAGTTCACCACACAACGTAATGAAGCTGATGCTGTGGAAGTTCTATCGGGTGTTATGACACATGAGACGAACCCAGAAGTTATGATTTCTACGGGCACGCCAATTTCAATGATGATCAAAAATACGGATCAACGTTCAAAAGATTATGGTGATATTAAAGATCGCTACCGTCCAGGCCACGCTGATTACACCTATGATCTTAAATATGGCATCCGTGACTATCGTGGTGGCGGACGTTCGTCTGCGCGTGAAACCGCAACCCGCGTTGCCGCTGGTGGCTTAGCGCGCAAGATTGTGCCAGGCATGGAGGTTCGTGCAGCCATGGTTCAAATGGGCTCGATGAAGATAAACCGCGAGAATTGGGATTGGGACCAAGTAAATCAAAATGATTTTTTCTGCCCAGATGCTAGTGTGATCGACGAGTGGTCTAATTACCTCAATAAAATTCGTAAAGACGGCCTATCGGTTGGGGCCGTCATTGAAGTTATAGCAGAAGGAGTGCCAGCAGGTATTGGCGCACCAATCTATGCAAAGCTTGATACAGACATTGCTTCGCATCTGATGTCAATTAACGCAGTTAAAGGCGTTGAGATTGGTAATGGCTTTGAAGCTGCAGCAATAACAGGCTTTGAGAATGCTGATGAAATGCGCATGGGTGCTGATGGCGAAGTTGAATTCCTATCAAATAACGCGGGCGGTATTTTAGGTGGCATTGCAACAGGTCAACCTGTCATTGCCCGCTTTGCAGTTAAGCCAACCTCATCCATGCTTACAAAAACAAAAAGCGTTACCGCTAAAGGCGAAGAAGTAGACGTCATGACCAAAGGGCGTCACGACCCTTGTGTTGGCATTAGAGCAGTTCCAATCGGCGAAGCCATGGTTGCTTGCGCTATTGCTGACCACTACCTGCTTCACCGTGGACAAACTGGAAGAATATAATTTATGAGTTATGACCAACAAAAAATTGCAGATGCCATTCGAGCATTTGAAAAAGGTGAAATCGTTGTTGTGATGGACGATGACGATCGCGAAAATGAAGGCGATCTAATTGTTGCTGCAGTGCATTGCACGGCTGAGAAAATGGCTTTCATCGTTCGCCATACATCTGGCATCGTTTGTGCACCAATGACACGTAATGAAGCTGATCGGCTTAATCTTAGTCCAATGGTCGCTAACAACGATGACCCACATGCAACAGCCTTTACCGTTTCCGTTGATTATAAACATGGCACAGCAACTGGTATTTCTGCAGACGATAGAACATCAACCGTGCGCGGATTGGCAAGCCCAAATTCTGCTGGGCAAGATTTTTCAAGGCCTGGTCATATCTTCCCGCTCGTTGCTAAAGAAGGTGGCGTACTTATTCGCTCTGGTCATACAGAAGCAGCTGTTGATTTATGTAAGTTGTCTGATCTACCGCCCGTAGGTGTAATCTCAGAACTCATCAACGATGATGGAACAGTTATGCGCGGCCCACAAGTTATGGCTTTTGCTGAAGCCAATAATCTTAAAACCGTTTCTGTTGCTGATCTAATTTCTTATCGCCAGCGCCAAGAAAGCTTGATTGACCGTGTTGATCAATTCAATGTGGACACCGCAGCAGGCGAAGCACAGGCTTATACCTATAAAACCAAATGGGACACCATGCACCATTTGGCAGTTGTTTATGGTGATATCCGTAATGGACAAAATGTGCCCGTACGCTTGCAAATTGAATCTGTTCTAGGCGATGTATTTGGTGCAAATAATCAGCTTCGGGATACAATGAATAAAATGTCAGAAGCAGGACGCGGCGTGATCGTATATCTGCGTGAAGGTTCAGTTGGTGTGGCAAGCGGTCATGGGCGATTAAAAGATGCGCTTGGTGCAAGTGACCGCGAAGATCATGAAACGGCTCAAAGCCGCGAAGATGAATGGCTAGAAATTGGCCTTGGAGCGCAAATTTTAAAAGATCTTGGCATCCAATCCATAAAATTACATGCCTCCCGTGAAAGACATTATGTTGGCCTTGAAGGCTTTGGTATTGAAATTACAGAAACCCTGACCGAGGATACTTAACCTTTGAAAAACCTGACACAGATTATTCTATCAGTTTGTTTTAGTATTGCGTTCTCTTTTCATGCTTTTGCTCAATCACAGCAACTGCCAACAAATGTAAACCCATTTACTCCGCAGTGGATCGTTGAGGAAATTACCAATGGGTCTATTCCAGCATCAATTGTTCCTGACACTCGTGCTATTGCGCAAAACGGACTGCCTGATGGCCGTGTTACGACAGGAACTGGGACTATTATCGAAGCATGGTATAGCGAACCAACCACACGTTACGGTCATGCAGTTTTAGGCGATGGCATTGAAGCTGGCGCTCTAAAAGTAAAAAACGCACGCGGTGAAACTTATACCTTCCGTCTCCCTAGCACAGAAGTCTTTGAAGATATCGCACCTCGCTTAGCTGATCTTGATCGTAATGGCACGACGGAAGTTATCACTATTCTTTCGTCGCGAAGCAATGGCGCTTCAATTGCAGTTTTCAGCCTAAACGGAAATGCTTTTAACAAGATTGCTCAAACGCCCTTTATTGGTCGTTCTAATCGTTGGTTGAACATCGCTGAGATTAATAACTTCGGTGGCAACCGTCGCCCTGACATTGCAGCCATTATCACACCACACCTTGCAGGTGTTTTACAGTTTTATCGTTTTAGAAATGGAAAACTTGCAAAAATTGCTCAAGCTAGAGGCTTTTCAAACCATTTCATCGGTTCTAACGAGCTTCGACTTTCAACAGTTGCTGATGTTAATCGAAATGGTATTCCAGATTTAATTCTACCATCTCTAGCTCGTAATGAGCTTCTTATGGTGGGAACAGAGCGTAAGCAATTCAAAGAACTTGCCCGCGTTGCCTTACCTGCGCGTATTAACAGAGCTATTGGCGCACGTGACAACGATGGTGCTTTAGAGTTTATACTTGGCCTTGATGATGGTAAGATTTACGTTGTAAAGCTCGCAAGAAGATAGAAATATATCTGACCTAAAAGCAAAGGAGCAACTCGTGACTACCAGACTTTATACGCACGATTTATCCGTTGAACACATCACACCTCTTGGTCATCCAGAGCGACCCGATCGCATTAAAGTTTTAGATTAGGAATTTGCCAAACCCGAATTTGGCGCACTTGTTCGTGTAGAAGCACCTGCAGCAGATACAGCTTGGTTCGAAGTGGCTCATCCTGCATCTCACTTGAAAATGATAAAAGATAATATTCCTGATACAGGTATTGCCACTGTCGATGCAGACACGAGCGCCAGCCCTAGAAGTTGGGAAGTTGTCACGCATGTTTGCGGTGCTGCCATGGATGCAGTTGACGCCGTTTTTAAAAAGAAAACAGACAATGCGTTCGTCTCTATGAGACCGCCAGGTCATCATGCAGAGAAAACAACAGCTATGGGCTTTTGCCTGGTAAATAATATTGCAATCGCTAGTCGCTATGCTCAACAAACTCATGGGGCAGAACGCATTGCAATCGTTGATTTTGACGTACATCACGGCAATGGCACGCAAGATATTTTTTATGATGATCCAAGCGTGATGTTTTGCTCTACACATCAAATGCCGCTTTACCCTGGCAGTGGTGCTTTAAATGAAACAGGCGAAGGTAATATTTTTAACGCACCTCTTTCAAACGGGATGATGGTTCAAAATTCAAACAAGCGTTTCGCGAACGGGTTCTACCAGCGCTTGATAACTTTAGGCCAGATTTACTGATGATCTCCGCCGGCTTTGATGCGCATTACCGCGACCCTCTTGCAGGCCTTAATCTTGTTGCAGATGATTTTGATTGGGCACCAGGAAAGCTCATGGAAATTGCAGATGAATGCTGTGAAAGTCGAATAGTGAGCCTACTTGAAGGTGGATATGATTTAGAAGGGCTTGCAGAGTCCGCCTCTGCCCATGTAAACCGTCTAATGACAGGTTAAAGGATTTTATCATGAGCGAAGAAAACAACGATATTAAAGACATGAACTTTGAACAAGCTTTAGAACAATTGGAAACGATTGTTGAAAGTCTGGAACAAGGTAATGTTGCACTTAATAAATCTATTGCCCATTACGAACGCGGTGAAGCTCTTCGTAACCATTGTAGTAAACTTCTTAAAGTTGCTGAAGATAAAGTCGAAAAAATAAGACTTGATGGTTCAGGCAAACCAAACGGAACAGAACCACTTGACCCTGCATAAATGAACCTACTCATAATGGGCAAACTGCCGCATCCGCTAACATTCATTTGATTTGTCGTAAGTGATGACAAATATTACTACGGTCTAACTTGAACAAATTCTGGACCGTTTATGAAAATCTTTCGATTGATATTATGGATTGGTGTGGCAGTAGCAATTGCGGCTGTAAGCTATGCTATCATTAGCAAAAATACGAAGCCGACTGAAACACAACAGGCAGCAACGACACTTGGTGGGCCATTTAATCTTTTGGATAATAAGGGCAAAGCGATAACGCGTGATGATCTGTTAGGCCAAAACCATGCAATATTTTTTGGCTTTACTAATTGTCCTGACGTATGCCCAACAACTCTTTTAGAAGTCGCCTCTTGGATGAAGGATTTAGGGCCTGATAGTGACAAAATAGATTTTTATTTCTTCTCTGTTGATCCCGAACGCGACAGCCCTGAAATCATGAATGATTATGTAACCGCCTTTGATCCACGTATTACTGGAATAACGGGTAATCCTGATGAAATGCAGAAAACTCTTGCTGCTTATAAAGTCTACGCTAAACGGGTGGATTTAGGAGATGGAGATGGCGACTACACAATGGATCATTCTGCATTTGTTATGATGTTTGATGCGGAAGGTAACTTTAGAGGCACAATTTCATTTGGCGAAAATGATGAAATAGCCCTTGAAAAACTACGCCGCCTAGTGAAAAATAGTTAAAGTAATTTTTTTAATTCTTGTGATCTCCTATGTCTTTGGTCGAAAAAACATTTCTAGCAACAGGGTCAGGCCTCTTCTTTGGCCTTAGCTTTTGGCTATGGGCTGATACAGGTGAGAGTGTTTTTATTGCCCGTGCTTTAGCCTTTACCCAAAGTTGCCTTTAACCTTTTACTAACCAGTTTCCTTTCCCCTTCTATAACTCAAATCCTGTAAAATTTAATTCAAATTGGGTTGAAAGGGTTGAAGGAGCATGAAAAAAGTTACCGTAGCCGGCGTCGCTTTAATATTAATGACAAGCACATCTGCTTTGGCGCAGTCCGCTAAGTTTGATGATAAAATTGCAAAAGCTGCTGCTGAAAAGATTGCAGATATTCGTGGTTCCATCAACTATGACAAAGCTCCAGATATGGTTACAAAAGAAAATTTAGCCATAAAGCCAATCAACACAAGTTTCTTGCCTAAAAACACTGAATCAAAAGAAAATACTCTACCACCGATGACTTCTCTTATTCAGGATTTAGACTTAACTGTTGCTGGTAGTATTAATAACCAACAGCCGAAGATCGCAGAAAAAATCATTTGGGATAAATTTGATCGATATGGCAATCCAATAAAATAAGTTGCCTTTCAATATGAACTGTTCCAAGGAACAGCATGGGAAAAATCAGATTAGATGAATGGCTTGTAGAAAATGGCCACTATGCATCACGCGCTAGAGCTCGTGATGCAATTTTGCGTGGATGCGTAACGATGGCTGGTAGTTCAACTATCAAGCCATCCCGAAATGTTTTAGATCCAGACAGCATTAAAATTAATGACCCAGCTTCAAGACTTGTTTCTCGTGCTGCGATAAAACTAGAATTCGGCTTGAAAGAAACGGGTTACTCACCAAAAGATAAAGTTGCATTGGATGTTGGCGCATCAACTGGTGGCTTTTGCCAGATCCTTCTTGATGAAGGGGCATCGCGTGTTTTTGGCGTTGATGTCGGTCATGATCAAATGGATGATCGGTTATTGGATAACCCGAGATTAGTAAATCTTGAAGGATTAAATGCACGAAATCTCACACTAGAAGATTTAGAAGATACGCCGCCTGAATTTATTAGCTGTGATGTAAGTTTCATCTCTCTTACTTTGGCACTTCCCCCTGCCCTTCAAATGGCAGCGCAAGGCGCACAAGGTATCTTTCTCATCAAGCCACAATTTGAAGTAGGTAAGGATGGGCTTGGCAAAGGCGGCGTCGTGCGTGATGAAGCACAGGCAGTACAAACTGCTCATGCAATTCGCGACTGGCTAGATAATTTCCCAGGTTGGAACGTAACTCATTTCATGCCTTCTCCGCTAAAAGGCGGGGATGGAAACAAAGAATTCTTAATGGCGGCAACAAAAAATGACTGAACTTAAAATTGATTTTGTAGGCCATAAAGGCGACGGTGTTGCACACCTCAATAACCACGCGCTTTTCGTACCTTATACACTTGAAGGTGAAGTTGTTACGGTTGAAGGCAGTGGCCCTCGCCGTGAAGTTATCTCCTTAAAGGAAAAATCCTCAAACCGAATTGAAGCAATTTGCAAACATTTTGGAACATGTGGTGGATGTCAGCTTCAGCATATGAACGAGAGTACGTATCTTACTTGGAAAATGGGATTAGTTACGGAGCCACTTTCAAGAGCAGGTATTACTTTAAAGCCTGATGATATTGTTTCATTTAAAGATGCGAGTCGTCGTAAATGCGTTTTTAATGCGCAACGCACCCCTGCTGGAATGCAATTAGGGTTTACGGAAAAATCTAGTGTTGAAATTGTTTCAATTGATGCGTGTCCTGTTTTAGTGCCTGAAATCAATGATCAGCTTAGTAATATTCGTGATCTTATAAACTCTGTTCCTACTACTAAAAACCCACTTCGTGTTTCGGTTTTGGTTACAAAAAATGGCCTTGATATTAGTATTGAGGACGCGAAGGAATTATCTGAAGCTGAGCGTCAGGTGCTGATTAAAAAAACTATCGCACATAAATTCTCACGCTTAACGGTCAATATTGAAACGCTGATTAAGACGGCTGAACCGCAAATTGAAATTGCCAACACAATTGTTTCGCCGCCTCCTGCCGCATTTGTTCAAGCGCTCAAACAAGCCGAAGATGACATGTCAGACATCGTTGCAAGTTTTCTAAAAGGTTGCAAACAAGTGGCTGACCTTTACTGCGGTATCGGTACTTTTGCACTAAAACTAGCTGAAAATTCTGCCGTTTATGCCGTGGAAGATAGCGGAGATGCTTTAAATAGTCTTGACCAAGCGTGGCGTGATACCGGCGGCAAACTAAAACAGATAAAAACAGAAAAGCGAAACCTTGAGCGCCGCCCTGTTACCTTTGGTGAATTGAAAAAAATGGATGGTCTTGTTTTCGATCCACCACGTGCAGGCGCGGAACTTCAATGTAAACAAATTGCAAAGTCACGTGTCAAAAAAGTAGCTGCTGTTTCTTGTAATCCGGCTACACTTGCAACCGATTTGGCGATCCTCATTACTGGTGGCTTCGCCGTTAAGCGTATTGTGCCAATTGATCAATTTAAATATACGCCGCATGTTGAAGTGGTTGTGTTGTTGGAACGCTAGGCAAGATGAACACTCGCCTTTTATTTTTGGGGCTTTTATCCGTCATCATGGCGCTTTATTTAAAAATCCAGGCGGATGGGCTTGGTTTTCCTGATGGCCAATTGACCGGGCTAGAACGTGTTCAAGTAACTTTGAATTATGTCTTCTCAATTCTAACAGGACTGTTCGGACTTGTATTATTTTACCTAACCTGGCGACCTTTAAAGTTAAAAGAAACAATCGTCATAAAAGCTGCAACCGCAATATATATGACCCTGATTTTAGCTTTTATTGCACTAAATAATTGGTATGAGGTTACTCCTGATAATGGACTTGGTGGTTAAAGTATTTTGATCCACAGGTCTTTGATAGGAAAATATTAATTGGATAGTATACTTATCTACTGAGACAATCCTTGGAAAGCCCTTCATGTTAAATGCTACGTTCTTTTATTCATTGCTTGCTGTTTTAGCAGGTGTTGCCGTACCTATACTTGCAACCATCAATTCTGCCTATGGGCAAACGATTGGCAATGTCCATTGGGCGTCGCTTACGCTTTGTGTAGTTGCATTTATCACAATCTTGATTGTTACACTGGTGAGCGGTGTTAGCGCACCTGATCTTGCTGTGTTTCATAATGTTTCATGGTGGCATTTTTTAGGCGGTTGCTTCTTTGCAATCTATGTAGTTTCAATTACCTATGTTGCGCCAAAGATTGGCGTAGGCAACGCCATTATATTCGTTGTGATCTCACAAGTGTTTACTGCTGTCACCATCGACCATTTCGGGCTTCTTGGTGCATCCATTCAGCAGTTAGATTGGAAACGATCGCTTGGAGTTATTTTCTTAATAATCGGCGTAGCTCTAGCACGCTCTACACCATCAACAGGCGATTCATAACTTACCCAACCTTCTTTACACCCTTTTGCATAAAGCTCATAAAGGCTTGTTTTGCTTCTTCGGATTCTAAGCGCTCGCCAAACAGTACCGCCTCTTCACGCATCCGTGCTAAGATATCAGAACGATCACCACGCAATAAATCCCTTGAGAATTTTAGTGCCTGCTGTGGTTTTGATGCAATAGCCTGAGCAATTTGTTGGACTTTCGTTTCGAGGTCATCAGATACAGTAATTTGGGTCACAAAGCCTGCATCTTTTGCGTCTTGCGAGGTAAAGCTTTCACCCATACCCAACAGTGAAAACGCTTTATGATAGCCCATCATTTCCGGGCCGATGAGGCTTGAACCTGCTTCTGGTACGAGACCCAAATCAACGAAAGGTGTTTTAAACATCGATGTGTCTGACGCAACCACATAATCACAATGTAGTAGCATGGTTGTGCCTATGCCAATCGCTAAACCATCAACACCAGCAATAATTGGCTTTGGTGCTTGTATGATACGCTCAAGGAAACCAAACACTGACATATTTTCTCGCTTGCCACTCATGGCAATTTGCATGAAGTCGCCGATATCATTGCCAGAAGAAAATGCTCCAGTGGAACCCAGAATAAGAATAGCGTTTACATCATCATCCGCATTCGCTTCATCAAGCCCTGCCGACATGCGCGAGTACATATCGCCCGTTAGCGCGTTCTTTTTGTCAGAACGATTCATACGAATGGTCATGACACCATCAGCGATTGAAGTTACAATACGATCAGCTACATCAGTCATAGCATTATCCAGCCTTTAAGAGATTACTTGCTGCTAACAAACTGTCTGCGCCGCCTGTTACTGTAGATTTAAGCGCTGTACATTCTGCCGCAAAGTTTTCTGCAAAGAAGCGCGCAAGGCTTGCTCTATCTTTTTCATTATCGCCAAGTCCAGATTTGGCCAGATAACAGCCGCCAGAAGCTAAACCAAATAAACGTAAGTAAGGTGTTGAACCAGCGAGCGCTGTATCCAATTTACCCTCAGACATTTGTGTTAAGAGCCAATCTGTTGCTTCTTCGACTTCGTTTAATGCTCCGTCTAAAAGTTCAGCTGTTTTACCGTACCCATCATGGTTTGCGCCGCGAATATCATCAACAATGCCACGAAGGTCAGCAATGTAGGCTTTTACCGCATCGCCACCTGATAGGGGAAGTTTGCGAGTTACTAAATCAATCGCCTGAATGCCGTTTGTGCCTTCATAAATTGGATTGATACGTGCATCGCGCATGTACTGCCCCGCACCAGTCTCCTCAATGAAGCCCATACCGCCGTGAATTTGAACGCCGATGCTTGCTACTTCACAGCCAATATCCGTAGAGAAGGCTTTTGCAATTGGGGTTATTATGCCAACACGCTCTGCCCACATTTTGGCTTCATCACCTTCACTAATATGCTGCATGTCTAGGGCATAAGCGCAGGAGTAACAAATACCGCGCGCCGCGTTTGTCATGGATTTCATAGTGAGAAGATTACGCTGCACATCAGGGTGATGAACGATAGGCGCCATGCCCTCGCCTTCATAGCCAGATGCTTTACCCTGTTTGCGATCATGCGCGTAGTTAAGTGCATGTTGATAAGCGGCCTCTCCAACTGCAACGCCTTGTGTTCCGACATTAAGGCGGGCGTTGTTCATCATCGTGAACATGCAGGCAAGACCGCGATTTTCTTCGCCAATAAGGTATCCAATTGCACCTGGTTCAGAGCCTTCGAAACCATCACCATAAATCATCACACAGGTTGGTGAACCATGGATGCCAATTTTATGCTCTATCGATTGGCAAAATGCATCGTTTCGCGCGCCAAGGCTTCCATCATCATTTACCAAGAATTTTGGCACTAAGAACAGCGAAATTCCCCGCGTACCCACAGGAGCATCAGGCAAGCGTGCAAGAACCAAATGGCAGATATTTTCTGTCATGTCGTGCTCGCCGTAAGTAATAAATATTTTTTGCCCAAAGATACGATAGCTACCATCGCCTGCAGGCTTAGCTTGTGTTTTAAGTGCTGCAAGATCAGAACCACAAGCTGGTTCTGTTAAGTTCATTGTGCCAGTCCACTCACCTGACACTAGTTTTTCAAGGTATTTGGATTTGAGCTCATCAGAACCATGCGTGGCTACAGCTTCAATTGCACCAATTGTAAGTAGCGGACAAAGTGCAAAACCCATAGAAGCCGAATTCCACATTTCAGAAGCTGCAACTGCGAGCATGTTTGGCAAACCTTGGCCGCCGTATTCTTCTGGTCCAGAAATCGCGTTCCACCCACCTTCGCTCCAGTCTTTATAAGTTTGCGCAAAACCGGGTGCTGTTGTTACAACGGCATTTTCAAGCTTAGCACCAATTAAATCCGCATCACGATTAAGCGGAGCAATGCGCTCACTTGCAAATTTTCCAGCCTCCTCTAGTACCGCATCAACAAGGCCTTCACTAAGATCACCTAGTTTTCCGCTTTCAAGCGCTGATTTCATATCAGCAACCTGTTTGAGAGTATGAGAAATTTCTGCTACGGGTGCACGGTACATTTATATCCTCCAAAGGCTCAAGTGAGCTAATATCCTGTTTGAACAAATATTGACGTTGACGTCAAATAAAAAGAAACCATGCCAAGAATAATTTCAACCCACAAATTAGATGACAGATTAGGCGATATCTGCGACGAAATCTATACAGGTAATTGCATCGGATTGCCGACCGAGACTGTTTATGGATTAGCGGCAGACGCCTTCAATGGTCAAGCTGTTGCGCGCATCTTTGAAATGAAAGGCCGCCCTAAATTTAATCCACTGATTATTCATATGTTAGATTTAGAAATGGCGCAGGCTTTCGGCGAATTTGATGCAATCTCTACCAAACTGGCAGAGGAATTTTGGCCAGGACCTTTGACTATGGTTGTTCCTAGGCGAGAAAACACGTCCTTACATCCATTAGCTTTTGCAGGGCTTGATACAATTGGAATTCGCTGCCCTGCAGGCCCAGCACAAAAAATCATTGGTTATTTCAAGCGCCCTTTGGCAGCGCCTAGTGCAAATAAATCAGGTAAAATATCGCCAACAACAGCGTCCTATGTTGCTAGTCAATTTGACGATACTGACTTGATGATACTTGATAACGGGCCTTGTCAGGTTGGGCTTGAATCTACAATTCTCAAAATTGAAGGCGAGAAAATTATTATTCTTCGCCCTGGCTTTGTAACATCAGAAATGATTGAGGAAGTTACTGGTATTATTCCAACTTCTTCCGCCTCAGGAAAAATTGAAGCCCCTGGCATGATGAAAAGTCACTACGCACCCAATGCGAGTGTAAAGTTGGATTGCGGAACCTGTGATAATGGTGCTGCTCTGCTAGCTTTTGGAGATAAAAAAGCTGACAATATTTTTAATCTATCTAAGTCAGGTAATTTGCGCGAAGCTGCTGCTAATCTCTATTTGGGATTAAAGACGCTTGATGAAACTGGTGCGTCGATGATTTGTGTTTCACCCATTCCAAATGAGGGGCTTGGCATTGCTATCAATGACCGCCTACAACGTGCCAGTGCACCAAGGAATACATAATGAAACAAGAGTTGCTTAATCGTTTTATCAATGTAGTGGGTGAAAAATACGCACTTACAAAAGCAAATGACCTTACACATTATACCCATGAGAATCGCGGTCTTTTTGTGGGAAATACGCCGCTTGTTCTTAAGCCAGCGAACACGGATGAAGTTTCAAAAATTCTGACACTAGCATCAGAGACAAAAACTGCGGTTATTCCTCAAGGCGGACATACAGGGCATGTTGGCGGTGCAGTAAGCGATGAAAGTGGAACGCAAGTTGTGATTTCTATGGAGCGTATGAATAAAATACGGGAGCTGGATCTCAAAGGCGGGATTGTCGTTTGTGATGCTGGAGTTGTCTTAGAGAACATCCAAAAACTTGCAGATGATAATAATCGTCTATTTCCATTAGCGCTTGGCTCACAGGGTTCTTGTCAAATTGGTGGTAATATTTCAACCAATGCAGGCGGCACTGGTGTTCTTGCTTATGGCAACACGCGCGCGCTTGTTATGGGCTTAGAGGTTGTTTTACCATCTGGTGAAATTTGGGATGGGCTTCGCCGATTAAAAAAAGACAATACAGGCTATGATTTAAAAGATTTGTTTATTGGAGCGGAAGGCACGCTTGGTATTATAACGGCCGCTGTTCTGAAACTTTTTCCCAAGCCACGTGGCAAAGCAGTGGCTTTTTGCGGTCTTCAATCGCCAGACCATGCGCTTGAATTATTTTTAAAAGCCTCCAGTTATGCTGGGCAAAGCCTGACTGCTTTTGAACTGATGGCGCAAACGCCTTTAGAGTTCACTCTTAAGCATATGGAAAATATTCGTAACCCTTTAAATAAAATGCACCCTTGGCATGTCTTATTAGAAGTTTCTTCAAATCGTTCGCAACAAGACGCTGATGAGACGCTTGAATCTGTCTTAGGGGCTGCATTAGAAGATGACACAATAACGGACGCTGCTCTTTCTTCTTCTCTATCGCAAGCTGATGACTTTTGGCGCATTCGTGAAATGATGCCAATTGCTCAAAAATCTGAAGGCGGCTCTATGAAACATGATGTTTCTGTGCCGCTTCATTTAGTGCCAGAGTTTTTATATGCAGCAGATGAAATTATTCAACGAGAAATGCCAAAAGCTCGGCTATGCACCTTTGGGCATTTAGGCGACGGTAATATGCATTACAATATCACCCAACCAATTGGCGAAGATGCAAAAGACTTCCTCAACAGGCAGCCTGAAATTAATAAGCTTATTCATGACCTTGTTGTGAGCATGAATGGTTCAGTCGCAGCGGAGCATGGCGTTGGGCAGTTAAAGCGCGGTCTGATTGCACGTACAAAAGATCCGGTAGAATTAAATCTCATGAGGTCGATTAAACAAACACTTGATCCTGATAATATTATGAACCCAGGCAAAGTAATTTAACTGTAAGTACTGACTTCAACCAAATTGCGATCTGGATCTCTAAAATATACTGATGTTATGGCACCCTGTGCTCCTGTACGTGTAACAGGCCCATCTTCAATCTCAATATTGCAAGCCTTCAGATGAGAGATCACATTTTTTATTTCACCTTCTGCAATCAAACAAAAATCTCCTGAACCTGCGGTAGGTCTATTCGCTTTGGGTTCAAACTCTTTGTCCACTTCGTGTAAATTTATTTTCTGTCTGCCAAACGTCAAAGCTTTACGTCCTTCGCCAAAAACCTCTATTTTCATGCCAAGTGTTTTTTTATAAAAGGCGCAAGTTGCTTCAATAGAAGCTACAGTGAGTACGAAATGGTCAATATTTTTGATCTTCATCTTTATCCTTACCCCAGAAAACTCAGGGTTAAATCGTTTAGAGTTAACAAAAAGACTCCGATAAACATTTCAATAACCAATATATAAAGCAAGCTTTTGTTTACCACTAAAATTAAGCAGTTTTGTAAACCTCGCCTGTATATTCACATCAACGCCACAATAAAAACAAGAACAATAATCACGGCGAGTTCAGCAGCACCGACATTAAGATTGGGCTCTGAAAAGGGACAGAGAGGCACTTCTTATGGCGCAGTTAGCCAAACAAGAAACAGGATCAGGTCGCAGCCTGCGACTTGATCCATACCTTGGTTCACATCAGTTGAACTTAGGTGACAAACCATACAAAGTCAGCCGTAATGGTGTTGTTGTCAAAAAGACAATGCGCATTGGTAATGAAATGACAATCGCAGTGCCTAGTAAAGCTTTTAAAGGCGTTGCTGCACGTGCAATTGAAGATGCAAACGGCGTTGTAACAGTGTCATTAGAATTACTTCACCATGACCCAGAGCTTTGTGTTCCACTTCTTTATGCAAATGACATGGATGATATTGCAGCAGACTGGCACTCTTGGAGCCGATTGATGAAATTGCCTATGATTGTGGTAGATTTAGAAAACAATCCTACGGCTGTTACCAAGCAACTTGGTGATCTGATGATTGAAGATCCAATTGCACGCCGCAAACGCATCACAACGATCAAGCACCGTCCAAACTTCATGCGTCGCAGAAAGATGGGTGATGTGGGTGAAGTTCAAAAGCTAACTGCAGCTGAGTTGATTGCACGTCGTTAAAGAATTGTAAGCAGGGCTGATAATATTAGCCCGGCGAATAAAATAAATCCAAAATGACTGTTTGAGTTGAAGAGTTTTAGGCATTGATCTCCATCATAGATATCAAGGTTTTTAAGCTGCCAAAACATGTGCAATCCGCCTAACGCTAAGCCAAGATAAGCAGGTACTGCCGCAATCCCATTAAATGGTATTGCCAGAATAAAGCTTAGTAAAAAGAAACTCAATGCAAGCGCATAAAGAATAGAAATTGCCTTTTTGGATTTCTCACCAAAAAGTCTTGCTGTTGATTTAACACCAACGATTGCATCATCTTCTCGGTCTTGATGTGCATAGATTGTATCATACCCAATTACCCAAAATATTGTTCCTACATATAGAAGAATTGGTGCAAGTGACAAAGATTGCGCGACAACTGCCCAACCCATCAACGCTCCCCAAGAAAATGCGAAGCCTAAAAAGAGTTGAGGCCACCATGTGATGCGTTTCATAAACGGATAGATCGCAACAGTTATGAGTGATGCTACCCCTAACCAAAATGCAAAGGTAAAACCTTGTGACACTAATACCAATACAAAAAAGCCGCCTAAACATTGAAGTAATAGGAATATAGCTAACTGTTTTTTAGTGACACGACCTGATGGCAAAGGCCTTGAACGAGTACGCTCTACTTGATCATCAATATCAACATCTGCAAGGTCATTATAAGTGCACCCTGCCCCCCGCATTAAGAAAGCACCAAATGCAAATAATAAAACTCCATAAACAATTATAAAATTCTCGAATGCTGAACTTAATATATCTGGTGTTACTATTGTCGAAGGAAAGTTTTTATAAGTCCAATCAATATACAATTGCCCTAACATAAAACTCCACAAACAAGGCCACATCAAAAGTTGCCAACCTATCGGTCTTTCCCAGCGTGCTAATTGTGCGTAAGGCCAAACCCATTTTGGTAGGCGATAAACCCACGAATGCTTGAGCGCATCAGCTACTTTATCTTCTTCGGTAATGTTGTTTGCTTTTGTCATGGTATAAATCTGTGGACTGTGATGCTTCAAGCGTCAAGGGCTTCATTGTCACGGCTTTTCCATGATAAAGAAACATACCTAATTTGATGGAGAATGACTTGTGAATATCCTGCTTCTTGGTTCTGGTGGTCGTGAACATGCGCTTGCTTGGAAACTAAATCAATCGCCAAAACTTTCAAAGCTTTACTGTGCACCTGGTAATGCAGGCATCGCGCAAGTAGCGCAGTGTGCTGATATACAAGTCACAGATCATGCTGGCATTTTAAATTTCTGCAAAAACAATAAAATTTCTTATGTTGTAATTGGCCCCGAAGGCCCTCTTGTTAACGGACTTGCAGACGAATTAGCCCAAGCCGGCATTGGCGCTTTTGGCCCATCAGCTTATGCAAGTCAGTTGGAAGGCTCCAAAGGTTTTACCAAAGACTTATGCGCTGAATTTAACATTCCAACAGCTGCCTATAAACGTTTTACAGAGGCAGTAAGTGCCAAGGCCTTTCTAGATGTAATGTCTATACCAGTAGTTATAAAAGCTGACGGCCTTGCTGCAGGTAAAGGCGTGATTATTGCTGAGACGCGTGAACAAGCAGAACAAGCCATTGATGATTGCTTTGCAGGTTCATTTGGCGATGCGGGTCATGAAGTTGTCATCGAAGCTTTTCTTGAAGGCGAAGAAGCAAGTCTCTTTGCACTTTGTGATGGGCAAACTGCAATGCTGCTTGGAACAGCACAAGACCATAAGCGTGTTGGTGATGGTGACACCGGCCCTAACACTGGTGGTATGGGTGCATATTCTCCTGCTCCAGTTATGACGCAAGAAATGATTAACCGCACAATGTCCGAAATCATCGTGCCAACTTTGGCAGGTATGCATTCTCGTGGTCATCCATTTAAAGGCATTTTATATGCAGGATTGATGCTTACCAAAAATGGCCCTGAATTGATTGAATATAACGTACGCTTTGGTGACCCTGAATGTCAGGTTCTTATGCCTCGTTTAAAATCTGATTTGCTTGAGTTAATGCTTGCATCCAGCGAAGGTTCTTTACTTGAACATGATGCGCAATGGTCTGATGAATGTGCTTTAACTGTTGTATTAGCTGCTAAAGGTTATCCAGCATCCTACGAAAAGAATACGATTATCGAAGGCATTGAAGCCGCAGAAAAAGATGGCACTGTTGTATTCCATGCTGGCACGGCAAAAGACGGTGAAAATCTTTTCGCCATTGGCGGAAGAGTTTTAAATGTCACTGCACTTGCAAAAACAGTCAAAGATGCACAAGCTCAAGCCTATGAAGGCGTTAATGCAATTCAATGGGAAAATGGATTTTGCCGCAAAGACATCGGATGGCGAGCAGTTGCTAGAGAGGAAACATAACCTAACCAGCTTGTGCTAGTAGTTGATTATCAAATTCTTGCTTTGGCAATATAATTTCTGGATTAAAACCATCGACTAAACTTGCTGGCCTACCAAGATAAAACCCTTGCAACATATCTACATCCATTTCAGAGGCAAATTGCATTTCTGGAATCGTCTCCAAGCCTTCCATCAGAACTTTAACACCGTTCTCTTGAAATGCCGAAATAAGAGTTTTCAATAGCTTACTTGTTTCGTTGCTTTTCATTGCATTTAAAAATAGTGAACGATCAAGCTTAATAATGTCCGGACTTACAGCAATATAACGCTCTACATTAGAATGTCTTGTTCCAAAATCGTCTAACGCAAATCTATATCCATTCGTCTTTATCAATTTACAAAGAGCCAGTAAGATTTCTGGATTGATGACTTCTGTTTCCAAGATTTCAAACACAATTTTCTGACTGTTCAGACCATGTTTAGCTAATTGTGAGAACGTATAATAGAACTCTCGCTCTACATCTTCGACCGTTTTATAATTGGCGACATTAACATTTACATACAAGCCAGCATCTTTGATACCTGCTTTTTCATACCCTCTGATATGTAATGCCAGACACAAACACTCTACAAAAAGCGCATCTTCCTTGTCTATAATTGTGAAAAACTCTTCTGGATTAATAACTAATCCGTTGAGATGTGGCCTAACCAAGGCTTCATAGCCAGATAGAACGGCTGTTGTCTTCTCTTTTACATCATAAATTGGTTGATAAACTGGCTTAAGCACATAACTTCCGTAGTGGCCAATAAATTGATCACTTGCACCTAACTCAATTGCATCACCCACATGTTCTGGTCTCGTCATTGTAGTTTCCCTTGCCCCAAACAAAAAAACTCTAGAATAACTATAAGAATATATTAGAAAGGTTCTAAAAGTCTGAACAGAAACTGATTTTTTAAACTGCGAGTAATGATTTTATCCCTACAGTTAACAAACCGTTGAAGATGAAAATTTAGCCGGTGTAACCTTTAAGCTCACCCTTGATGACATAACGCAGTATATCAACGATTTCATCAGCAGTTTGAGCAACTGCAAGTGCCGATGCATCGACTTCTTTTAAGGGGTGATCGTGCTCTGGTTGGTGCATAATTATTGAAGGCTTACCAAGAGCAGATGCAAATCCAGCGTCAAAGGCTGCATTCCACTGCTTATACTTGTCCGCAAATCGTACAATCACAATGTCAGCTTCTTGGATTAAAGTGCGAGTGCGAATTGCATTTACTTGCGCACCTTTGCGATCATGCCAATATTTGTTTGGTTCTTCACCTAGAATTGCAACACCGCAATCATCTGATGCTTCGTGATGTGTAACGGGAGAAGAAAAAGTAACAGGAAGCGAAGCAGCCTTACAGCCCGCCTCAATCTGTTCACGCCAATCAGTGTGAATTTCACCAGATAAATAAAGATTCCAAGTTTTCATGTGGTGTTCCTTAACCAGAAATTTTTGAGAAATCTGCAACCGTTTGAGTAGCAGCTCGAATGCGCGTGAGAAGCCCCAAGCGGTTAGCACGGATGGCTTCGTCTTCGTCATTGACGAGGACATCTTCGAAGAATTTATCCACTGGAGCGCGCAAGGTAGCAAGCGCAGACATAGCGCCTTCGAAGTCTTCTTCACTCGCCGCTTTTGCTGCATTTGTAGATGCTAAATCAATCGCTGCGTTTAACGCTTTTTCTGGTTCGACTTTTAGAAGATCAGTTGAGACTTCGTTTGCAATAGAAGTCCCTTTCTTTTCTTCTGCCGCCAGAATATTTGCTGCTCGTTTATAACCAGCTAGAAGGTTTTGACCATCTTCAGAGTCTACGAGTTTTTGTAGAGCCTCTGCTTTGCGCGAGATGATGAGGAGATCGTTGGACTCTAGTGTAATCACTGCATCGATTAGGTCATGACGAACGCCTTTATCACGAAGGTAGGCTTTTAAGCGGTCGTGGAAGAATGATACAAGAGTAGCAAAATTATTAAAATGTTCGGGCAAATCTTTACCAAAATATTTGTGTTTTGGTTTTTGCTTCATAAATTCGTCATATAATTGCTCTTGTATTTTCCAAGAAATATCATTTAAATTTAAAAAGCCCTCTAAAACTCCTGCTTCTTCATTAATTTTTCCAATGTTTTGTTGCCTAGCCAATACGCTAAATATTTTAATAACTCTGTGAAAAAGATTTATTTTAATCTCATTGTCTATCACCAATCTAATCACACCAAGAGCCGCACGCCTAAGCGCATACGGATCCTTAGAACCCGTCGGTTTCTCATCAATCGCCCAGAAGCCCGAGAGCGTATCTAGCTTATCAGCTAGTGCGACTGCCACAGCAACAGGATCACTTGGCACATCATCTGACGGGCCTAGGGGTGAATAATGTTCTTGAATGGCGAGTGCAACAGACGCATGTTTATTCGTACGTTGGGCATAGTAACGCCCCATAAGCCCCTGTACTTCGGGGAATTCGTAAACCATCGCTGAATTTAAATCAGCCTTACACAGTCTTGCAGCCTCTTTAACCAATTCAACATCTGCTCCAACGATCGGCGCAAGTTCTTCTGCCAGTGCAATAATACGACTTACGCGCTCGCCTTGTGTGCCTAGTTTTGCGTGGAACGTTACCGCATCCAGTTTTTCAATCCAAGGGTCGAAACCTTCATCAGACTTTATTTGTTGAAGATCGCTTTCCCAGAAAAATTTGGCGTCTGATAGTCTTGCGTTTATTACTTTTCCATTGCCACGAATAACCTCCGCACCGCCGTCTTTTGGCTGGATATTTGAAACCAGAAAGACCTTGTTTGTCAGTTTCTTTTCTGCTGGATTGGAGATCACAAAACACTTCTGGTTTTCGCGAATGGTGAGTTGAATAACTTCTGCTGGAATATCCAAAAAGGCTTCATCAAACTCGCCCATCAATACAACTGGCCATTCAACAAGCCCTGAGACTTCTTCCAGAAGTTTTGGATCATCAACCAGTTCTAAACCTTGCGCAAACGCAAGTTGTTTAGCGTCTGCTTCAATGGTCTGCTTTCGCATTTCCCCATCAAGCATAACAAAGGCTTTTTCCAACTTAGCGGCATAATCATCAAAGCGCTGAACTTCAAATTCAGCTGGCGCCATGAAACGATGCCCGCGCGTGGAATTACCTGATTTTATGCCGTCAACTTCAAACGGAACAACTTCCATTTCTTCAGTTTCAGGCCCAAAAAGACATATGATTGATTGTAGAGGACGCACCCATTTAAGCGAGCCACTGTCAGAAGAACTAGCGCCCCAACGCATCGATTTCGGCCATGGAAAACCTTTAATAACACCTGGCATGACTTCCGCAATAATATCAGTTGCCACACGACCATGTTTTTCAATAACAGCTATGTAAAAATCGCCTTTTTTTGGATCATTTCTTACTTGCGCTTGTTCAACACTTTCTAGCCCTGAACCACGCAAAAACCCAGCAATTGCTTGTTCTGGTGCGTCTGTTCTTGGACCTTTTTTCTCTTCTTTGATATCTGCAGATTTTGCGGTTAGTCCGCGAATATCAAGCGTTAGCCGGCGCGGTGTCCAATACTCTTTAGCACCCTCATAAGTGAGGCCCGCATCAACCAATGCATTAGTCACAGCTGCACCTAAATCGCCAGCCGCTTTTCTTTGCATACGTGAAGGTATTTCTTCGGAGAAAAGTTCTAAAAGAAGATCAGGCATTTTTATTATCTATCACTGATTAAAATTACACCCGCCACATAGCAAGACCAACCACAATTGTCACCAGCCAAGTCACAATATGACCTAAGTTTTAGAATGGCTACCATCGCAAAACGGTTCTTTATCAGTGACTTTGCAGGTACAGAAAAATTTTGGGCCATCTTCTTGCGCCGTCCACTTTATGGGAGACATGCCCATCTCTTTATGTGAGCCATCGCAAAATGGCTGTTTGGATGACTTTCCGCACGTGCACCAGAAGTATGATTTGCCTGCTTCAACTTCAACACGGATTGGACTATCGCCTGCGCGTATCGGTTTATTCATTTATCATCTCCCTTTTAAAATTACCCTTTTCCTCGCTTTAAATGCTCATCCAATCGCGGCATAATTTCTACAAAATTGCATGGCATATGCCGGTAGTCTAATTGCTTAACTAAAATACCATCCCATCCATCCTTACACGCACCTGGTGAGCCTGGTAGACAGAAGATAAAAGTTGCACCTGCAACACCGCCTGTTGCTCTTGATTGAATGGTCGATGTTCCGATTTTTTCATAACTTAGACGGTGAAATGTTTCTGAAAAACCGTCCATACGTTTTTCAAATAAAGGCTCAACTGCATCTGGCGTTACGTCACGACCCGTAAAACCTGTGCCTCCAGTTGTGATGATAACATCAATATTTTTATCATCTATCCATTGTTTAACTTGCGCTTGAATGGCTGGAATATCGTCAGTTACAATTTGTCGGTCAGCAAGTTTATGACCCGCAGCCTCAATGCGATCTGCAAGTGTCTTACCTGATTTATCTTCATCCAAACTTCGCGTGTCAGAGACAGTAAGTACTGCAATGCTGACGGGAATAAATTGTCTGGTCTCATCAATTCTGGACATGTACCACCTTACGAAACGATTGTCGTAGTTGCAACGCACCACCACTTTGGGTGGTTCAAGTTGATTTTATTTGCGGCTTCTTCCGCAAGTTGCTGATTTTTATAAATTGCAAAACACGTTGCACCCGAACCACTCATGCGTGTCAACTCAGGATTGGTTTCACTTATTACAGATAACACATCTTGAATGGTTGGCTCAATCTCAACTGCGTGTTTCTGCAAATCATTACGCATTTCTTTTAGCTCATGAAAAGAAGGGACTTTGTTAATTGGACTATGACCGATTACAAGGTTGTTTTTTTCAGTAAGCTTTTTAAAAATTTCAGGCGTAGAGACTTCAATTCCTGAATTTACTAAAACAATATGGAAAGGCGCTTTGCTTTTTAGTAATGATATTTCATCACCAACCCCTTGAGCGCGTAATGGCTTTGAGTAAAGACACATTGGAACATCCGCCCCCAACTCCAAAGCAATGTTTTCAAGATTGATGTCGCTTTTCCAAAATTTTTGCAGTGTCAAAAGTGTTGCAGCAGCATCCGCAGAGCCTCCGCCTATACCACTTGAAATGGGTAGGTTTTTTGTAAGCTTTATTTCTACCGATTTTGGCTTTCCATACTTTTCAGTAACTTGAGGCCCAAGAGCCAAGGCGGCTCTGCTAACCAGATTACTTGAACTTGCATCTAAACCTTTAGAAAACGGACCATCGATTGTTAAACTGACAAGACTAGAAGCATCAGTTGCTTCATTGACGCAAATAACATCGCCAAGTTGAGTAAATGCAACTAAGCTATCAAGCAAATGATAGCCGTCGCTTCGTTGCCCAACAACATGAAGTGCAAGGTTGATCTTTGCGTGTGCAATACGCTCAAGCATTATTCAGCCTTTGCAGCGTCTTCCACTTTAGCCTGAAGACCTTCTGCTAGCTTCTTTTTAATTTCTTCTGGATTATCAGCCGGCGTTTTAGTTGCTAAAGCAATATTCCATTGAAAGGTTGCCTCAAGTTTACGACCAACCTGCCAATAAGCATCACCCAAATGATCATTAATTGTAGGGTCTTGTGGCATCAACTGAACAGCTTTTTCAAGCGCCCTAACTGCCTCTTCATACTGTTCCAAGCGATAGTGTGCCCAACCCAGACTATCCACGATGAACCCTGAACGCGGACGTAATTCTACTGCTTTGCGTATCATATCCATACCCTGATCAAGATTGATACCCTGATCAACCCAAGAATAACCAAGATAGTTCAAAACTTCTGGTTGATTGGCAGAAAGATCAAGAGACTTCATAAAGCTTGACTCAGCTTTATCCCATTGCTTTAGGCGTTCGTAAGAAATGCCTCTTCTATAATATAAATTCCAATGGAAAGATTTGGCCTCGCCAATTACTGTAACAGCTTTATCATAAGTATCAGCAGCTTCTTGGTAGCGTTCTTCACGGCTAAATACATTGCCAAGCGTCAAATAACCTGTGAGGTCTTTAGGGTTGCTTTCTATCAATGCTTTAAGTTCAGTTATCGCCTCTTCTTTTTTCTCAAGCCTAGAAAGGTTGGTTGCTTTTTCCAATCTTGCTATGCGCAAAAAAGGCGAAGTTTCCGCTACTAATTCATAATATGAGTTTGATTTTTCATAATCACCCTGCTGCAAATAGAGCTCTGCAAGTGCGATTTGAATAACATCACTTTTTGGAGCAAGAGAACCAGAAATTTGCAAGTAAGTCTTTGAAAAATTACCCGCACCATCTCGTCTTATGGCAGTTGCTATATTGTAGAATAACTCCGCCATGCCCTGCTGAGGCGTTGTTAGAAGCGGCTTTAAAACTTTGTCTTCCGACAATTGCAACTGAATAGCTTGAAAAGGTGAATGGCTAGGTAATAACGAGAGACCATAATCCAAAACCTCTTGCGCTTTTTCTTTGTCATCAGCTTTACTGCGATTACGCACCATCGCTTCAACCGCACGAATGTACGTTTCTGTTAAAACAGAAATTACAGCACGGTTGTCAATCACCGCTTGAAATTGTTCAGCCGCTACGTCTTGTTTTCCACCTGCATTAGCGATTAAGCCCGCATGATAATTTTTCATAACGGTGATCCACTCGGGACCTTCCAGATCAGCAATTCGAGATAGAGCTTCATCTGTTTTCCCAAGACCTTGAAGTGCCCAAGCATGAGTTATTTCACGCAGAGTTTTATCAAGATCCGCGCCTGCAACGTCTTTTAATGCATTTATCGCATTGTTCCAAGAACGCTTACGCATTGCTTCGGAAGCTAAAACATAACCTGCTAGATTTTTACTGGTTCCTAATTTTGGAGTGGTTCTCGCAATCTCTGCTGCATCTAAAAGTCTTCCATTGCTTACGAGCGAGACAAACAATTCTTGTTTTAGATTAGTATCATCTGGATCAAGCGCTAAAGCGCGTTCTAAAAATTTAACTGCCGCATCATCATCATTGTCATCAATTGCAACTTGAGCAGCCAAAAAACTACCTGAAAGGCCTGTAGAATTTACTGTGTCCACCAGTTCTTTATTAGCTTGAGCATATGAGCTTTGGAAAACAACGGTCGATGCAAGCAATGATGCGGATAAGAACTGGATGAATTTAGTTTTCATAAATGTACGACCTGACTTCAAATTATTATTCTTTTACCAACGACATACAAAACATGGCGCTTTTAGGGATAATAATCAAGTTTGCAGGTAATCTAATAAAAAGTACTTAACAAGCGTGTGAAGATATTGAAATTAATTAATTTAAACCGCTCTGCTTACACAAAACTCCAAAACTTCAATCAATGCGTCTTTATGAGCAGAATCTGGCATAGTACCTAGAGCGTCTCTTGCCATCTCTGCATAATGACGAGCGCGAGCAACCGTATCTGAAATTGCATCATGGCGGACTAAAATCTCCATCGCTTTTGCAAGTCTTTCTTCATCAGTTTTACCATCTACAACAGCATCATGCCAAAACTTGCGTTCTTCCTCAGAACCGCGTCTATAAGCAAGGAGTATGGGTAGCGTTACTTTGCCTTCACGGAAATCGTCGCCTGTATTTTTACCCAAGTCGCCAGCATTGCCGCCATAATCCAGCGCATCATCTATAAGCTGAAATGCTAGGCCAAGATTATTACCGTATGAGCGCAGCGCATTGATATGCGAAGCTGATGAATTCGCAATGATTGGACCTACTTCTGCTGCAGCTGCAAATAGAGCAGCTGTTTTTGAACGAATGACGTTTAGATATTCATCTTCAGTTGTTTCTAAGTTTTGTGCAGTTTGAAGTTGTAGCACTTCGCCCTCTGCAATCACGGTTGCTGCATGGGATAAAACATCAAGTGCTTTTAAAGAGCCGACCTCAACCATCATGCGAAAAGCTTGACCTAATAAAAAATCGCCAACAAGAACACTTGCTTCATTGCCCCATAACATACGAGCGGCAAGCTTTCCGCGTCTCATGTCACTCTGGTCGACAACATCATCATGCAACAAAGTTGCGGTGTGCATAAATTCTACGCTGGATGCGAGTGTAATATGGCCTTCACCTTCATAGCCACACATTTGCGCGGCAGCTAAGGTAATCATTGGGCGCAGACGTTTACCACCAGAATCAATTAAATGCTTAGCAACTTCAGGAATCATCTCAACATCAGATCCTGTTTTAGATAAAATGAGAGAGTTCACACGCTTCATATCATCTTCAACAAGTTGCATGAGGGGGGCAATGCTTGCTTTTGCTACTTTTTTATTATCGATAGAAACTACAACACCAGACATATTTGATCCTTTAAGCTATATGCGGAAAATAAGGCGGCAAGCCGTCTCATACAAGTGCTATTTTGAAGCAGGGCAACTTCTATCGCTTATAACAGGATCGTTATTACATATGATTCTACTTAAGCCTCAAAAAATGGTAGATATACATGGAAGTTTTTATGCTAAGGAATAGCCATGAAGGAACTTATGGCTACAAATAATCTAGTGACTATTTCTTATGTTGAATCACTTCTAAATGATGCTGATATCGATTTTCTGATTTTAGATCAGAATATGAGTATTTTAGAGGGATCATTAGGGATAATACCAAAACGTATCATGGTCACAGATGGAGCGCTGCTTGCAGCAAAGCAATTGTTGAATGATGCAGGACTTGAAAAAGAAATTACGAGCCGATTGTCATAATTCCCTAGACTTTTGCCCGTTTAAACAAACAAAACGACATACAAAGAAAACTACAATGGCAAAAGCAAATTTAGAAAATAACCAACCCAATGGATTTTCAGATACAGTTATGGAAACAACCCGTGACAAATTTCATGATAGTGCCTTTGAGGTTTTGCAACCCTCTAAACGTGGCATTAGAAGTGGCATGGATGCCCTCTTACTTGCCGCAGCTCTACCAAAAAACTCAAGCGGCCTTTTAGCCGACCTTGGAGCAGGTGTAGGTGTTGCAGGTCTTGCTGCGTTAAATCTAAATCGAGAATTGAGCTTATTAGCCGTTGAAAAAAACTCAGAGATGGCGGAACTTGCGCGAAAATCCCTATTGTTTAGCTCCAACACAAAGTTCACCCACAGATCTAAAGTAATTGAACTAGATATTACTGCTTGTGGTGTAGACAGATTAAAAGCGGGTCTTGCATCTGATAGCGTCAACCACATCATTATGAATCCACCTTACAATACTTCAAATGAACGCGCGCCAAAGGATGAGCTAAAGTCTCAAGCATTTATGATGGGCGAAGGTGGGATTGATGCATGGTTTAGGACTGCTGCAGCCATTTTGCGCCCTGGTGGAACAATTGCGATTATTTACAGAACTGAGAACTTAGGTGAGGTTCTTGCATGCTCACAGGGGCGCTTTGGTGGACTTGAAATAATACCGATACATTCTCGTGCAGATGAAGCAGCCAAACGCATAATTGTAAGAGGCACAAGAGCTTCCCGTGCACCAATGGCAATTGTTCCAGGTTTTGTGGTTCATAACGCAGATGGCAGTTTCACGGATAAAGCCGATGCAATTTTCAAGGGAAAAGCCCATTTAGATTTTGCAGGCTGAGCAAAAAAACCTTGCAAAAGTAACATTGCCAAACCATTTATAGCTCAAACACGAATTATAATTTAAGATTGCAATCATGAATTTTAGAAAATATCTGCCGGGAAAACTCGGCAAAAAAAATGTGTCCATTCCTGTTGTTCGTCTGTCTGGTGCAATTGCGGCCTCTGGTGGCCCACTAAACCGTACACTATCGCTAGCTGGTGTTGGCCCTCTACTAGAGAAAGCTTTTTCAGATAAGAAAGCACCTGCTGTTGCGCTGGTTATTAATTCACCCGGTGGTTCACCAGTGCAATCACGCTTGATGTATCAACGTATTCGCGAACTTGCTGATGAAAATGAAAAGCACGTTCTTGTATTTGTAGAAGATGTTGCCGCCTCTGGTGGTTATATGCTGGCAATTGCTGGTGATGAGATCTTCGTTGACGAGACTTCAATTGTTGGTTCAATCGGTGTTGTCTCTGCAAGTTTTGGATTTGACAAAGCAATCGAAAAACTTGGCATTGATCGGCGTGTTTATACCGCTGGTAAAAACAAAGTTTCACTTGATCCGTTCCAGCCAGAAAATAAAAAAGATATTGCTTATATCAAAGAGCTTCAGCTTGAAATCCATAAAGTATTTATTGATATGGTGGAAGCACGACGCGGGGCAAAACTAAGTGACGATCCTGATATTTTCACAGGTAAATTTTGGACTGGTTTGCGCGGAAAAGAACTAGGCCTTGTGGACGGGTTTGGCCATGTTGGTACAATTATCAAAGAACGTTATGGTAAAGACGCAAAACTAAAACTGATTACTCAGAAAAAAGGACTTTTAGGTCGCGGTGGAACGCCTGGGATATCTTTTGGTAGCGAAGCAGCTCATAGTTTTGTTGATGCAAGTGTCGTGACAGCAGAAGAAAAAGCACTACGCGCACGTTTCGGATTATAAACGCTTCAGGGAGGAAGATTAATGCCACAACTAATAGCAATCGGCCTCATTGGCGGCGTTGTCTGGTATGGCTACAAAGCCCTTAAACGTGAAATGGAACGCATCAATAAAGAAACACGCGCTGCGGAAAATAAAGCTAAATCACAAACGGTTTTAAAAGAAGATAAAGACGGTGTTTTTCGACCTGTCGACGAAGAATAATAGCCTATCAAGTCAGCAAACCTTCACCCACGCCTGCGTTAGCTTCTGCAATTGCTTCTGGATTGTAATATTCGCCTGCGTTTACCATTTGAGCTGTTGCATATTGGAAGTTTTCCATTTCATTTTGCGGCACTGCTTCTCGTACGAAAATTCGTAACGTCACGAAAATGGCGAAGGATGCGGAGAGCGATAAGAGTATCCACATGAACATTTTTACTGGTAAAAATTGCAAGAGAATTGTCGAACCAAGCGGAATAATAAATGCGCCCAACGACCATACAATCATGAGTGTTGAAGACAAAAATACATAATCTTTTGGATCAGCACGGTCATTGGCCAAGGCACTTGAAACGGAATAGATTGTCTCAATTGATCCTGACCAAATCGCAAACATTAAGACCAGCCATAGAAAGTTTAAATTAGATTCAGTGATAATTGCCAAAACGCCTAATACAGTCGACATCGCTGTAACAATTAAAAGAACGTAACGTCTGTCAATACGGTCTGATAATGCGCCCATGGGCATTTGGACGACAAGTAATCCTAACTGCATCATCAAAAGCAAAAGGCCAATATCAGATGGGCTATAGCTAAGCGTACTTGCATATATAGGTGCAAAGCCTTGCAAGGTCATGGTTAAGCCACCAATACACAGCATACCCATCAAGCCAACTGGAGAAATCTTCCATAGTTTGCGAATTTGAATATTAAAGCCTTCAGGGGCTTCGGGTTGGCGGAGCCTAGTCAGTCCAACAGGCAGGATTGCCAAGGTAACAAGGCCAACACAAAGTGCCATTGGCACACTGCTTTCAACATCCATATATCCAATGCTAAATGAGCCAAACCCTAGAGAGACAACGTATAATACGTAAAAGGTTGCAATAACACGGCCTCGGTTTTCATCTGAACAAGCATCATGTAACCAGCTCTGCGCTACGATGAAGACACCATTAGTTCCAAACCCGTAAAGAACCCGCGACAAAATCCAAATATAAGGATTATCTGTTAGTAATATAATCAAAAAAGACCAGATAATTATTGCGTAAACACTCATGAAAACACGGGCATGACCTGAAAGGCGTAATAAATACCCGACAACCAAACATCCTATTAGTCCTCCAAAAGAGATCGCTGGAAACATCGCAGAGGCAATCCAAGGTTCGAACCCTGAGCTTGATAGCGTGATTGGAATATATGCAAAAGCAATGCCAGTGGCTGCTGCTAACATCATCATTGAAATAATAATACCAGACATTGCAATCGGCGTCGCGCTCACGCGAACTTCCGTTGTTTCTATGATGGTTTCTTCTTCCATGAGGCAAGCCTTTGGTTTTAGGCAAAGCTCTACCGGAAATGGCAAAAAGGGAATTTCTGATTACGGCATTTATGTCGTAATAGCCTTTTATGTTTGATGGATAAAACTTGACCCATCTTATCAATCCGCTAAACCACTCATATTGAATGTTAATGTTACGGACTTACTCATATGACTGCCACTGCTGAAAAGCTGCCTGACCACATGCACCCTACTCGTTCGTTTCAGGGTTTGATTTTAACCTTGCATAATTACTGGGCGAACCATGGCTGTGTTGTCTTGCAACCCTACGATATGGAAGTCGGTGCAGGTACGTTTCATCCAGCGACTACTTTACGTGCGCTTGGGCCAAAACATTGGAAAGCTGCTTACGTCCAACCATCACGTCGTCCTACAGATGGGCGCTATGGTGAAAACCCAAACCGCTTACAACATTATTATCAATATCAAGCACTCTTGAAACCTTCACCGCCAAACATGCAAGAGCTTTATTTAGGCTCTCTAGCGGCGATTGGCATTGATCCTATGTTACACGACATTCGTTTTGTAGAAGATGACTGGGAAAGCCCAACACTTGGTGCTTGGGGGCTTGGATGGGAAGTTTGGTGTGATGGGATGGAAGTCTCACAATTTACATATTTCCAACAAGTGTGTGGATTTGAATGTTCGCCTGTTGCTGGTGAGCTCACTTACGGCCTGGAGCGCCTCGCTATGTATGTGCAGGACGTGGACAATGTTTACGATCTAAACTTTAATGGCCAAGAGGGTGATGCAAAAATTTCTTACGGCGATGTCTTTCAACAAACCGAACGTGAATATTCTCGCTGGAATTTTGATGTGGCTGATACAGACACATTGCTTAAACATTTTGAAGATGCGGAAGCAGAGTGTCAGAACACACTTGCTCAAGAAGAGATTGATCCAAAAAACGGAAAGAAGATTGTCATGGCGCATCCTGCATATGATCAAGCGATTAAAGCATCGCACGTTTTCAATTTGCTTGATGCGCGCGGTGTAATTTCTGTAACGGAACGTCAGAGTTATATTCTTCGTGTGCGCAAATTAGCGCAAGCTTGTGGTGAAGCATTTTTAAAAACTGAGGCTGGTGGGGCAGAACTTTAAATGCGGTTGATTGACTTCAAAGGAAAAGAACTTTGGCGTGGTACGACATTTAGGTTTCTCCACTATGGGTTAGAACAACCAAAACGCAGGGGCGAAATCACTGGCCTAATGTTAGTTGAAAATTTAGATACAAGGAGCTTAGGCTTCATGTATATTACAGGATATAATGCTGGCTTCCTTCTAGTTGCACCTCCACGCAAAGCTTTCACCAAGCGAAGCAGTTTTTGCATGTCTACAGACTGGGTTAAACAAAATTGGAATGAATGGATTATACCTGACTGTCCTATTGAAGAGGTTTATATTAGAGAACATTCTCCAATTCCTAAAAATAAGAAACTCGATTAAGATGCCCCATATTGATCATAGTTTTGGCAGCTTTAAACTCGAAGCCATTCACATCTGGAACAAGTTCACGTTTCAAAATTACTTCCGAGAGAAAGCTGCTAAGCTTGAATTTAATAAAGTTCTGGCCTCTCTCACTCCATCAGATGTTGCGATAGATCTTGGAGCCAATATTGGTGAGTTTACTATTCCTCTCGCCAAAACTGGTGCGCAGGTTTATGCGATTGAGCCTGACCCTCATGCCTTTAAACTCTTGCAAGAGGCTACTGAACAGTTTTCCAATGTAGCGCTTATCAATGCGGCTGCATCTGATACGGATGGCGAAACTATGCTTTATCGGTCGAGTGCATTTGATAAGTCTCCTGACCGCCTTACAAAATCATCCTCGCTTTTTGCCGATAAGAAAAACGTTTCTGAAGCCAGTGGGTTTCACGTTCAAACAATTGACTTTTGTAAATTCTTGAAAAAGCTTGAAGCGCCCGTAAAACTGATGAAAGTCGATATTGAGGGCGCAGAAATTCCTTTGTTTGAAAACATATTTGATCAAAAACTTGAACAACACTTCGAGCATGCATTTGTAGAAACCCATGAACGCGACATACCAGAAATTGCCGCAAGAACTAAACACCTAAAGCAGCAAACAGCTCGGTTAACTCATCCTTTGATCAACTGTGATTGGCATTAAGCTAAAAAACTTTCCATTATTGTGTTATGATTTTCCTACTTCAACTTTTGGGAGATTTTATCATGATTGAACATGGTCATTTTTATTGGAATGAATTGAACACCCGCAAGGCCAAGAAAGCTATGGAGTTTTATGGGGAAAGTTTTGGCTGGACATTTGAAGAAATGCCTATGGAAAGTGGAGATAGTTATTACATTTGTAAAATGGGGGAAGCGCTCGTCGGTGGCATTTTCACTATGCCAAGTCCCGACTTTGACGGCATTCCTGAACATTGGTTTTCGTATGTCGCAGTAGATGATATTGATAAGCGCATCGCCAAAGCTGTTAGTCTTGGAGCAACTGTTGTACGCGAACCTTTCGATATTGAGAACACTGGCAGAATTGCAATTGTGCAAGACGTTAACGGCGCAAACTTAGGCTGGATGACACCTTTTGCTGGTTAATTTTAATACCAGCAACAACTTTTAAGTAACACATTTTAAGTTTATGCTCCCTTACGTAACTTTTAAAGGGAAAATAATATGTCTGTAGCACGCATAACTGAAATTATTTCATCATCTAAAAAAGGCTTTGATGACGCTATTGAAAAAGGCGTTAAACGCGCTTCTAAAACACTTAAAAACGTTCAAGGGGCTTGGGTCAAAGACCAAAAATGCGTAGTAGAAAACGGCAAGATTGTTGAATATCGCGTTGTAATGAAAATTACATTCGTTCTTGCTGATTAATATATAAAATTCAAAACTGGTGCTGTTTGATTCTACAGTACCAGTTTTATATTTGCCAAAATGTTTTAATGATTTTGATATTCAATGTTGATATATAAATATCAAACGTATGATGTACCGAGTTAAAACAAATGGCTTCACCTAAAATAAAACATATCAATTTAGCCCTTCAAGGTGGGGGAGCGCATGGTGCTTTTACTTGGGGTGTGCTCGATAAAATTCTCGAAGATGGCAGACTGGATATTGAAGGAATTTCTGGGACAAGTGCTGGTGCTATAAATGCAGTTGCCATTGCCGATGGTTATAGTGTTGGCGGGAATGATGGCGCACGTGAAGCGTTGGAAAACTTCTGGACAAAGCTGAGTGATCTTGGCCGTTTCAGCCCTATTCAACGAAACCCTTTTTCAATACTGAACGGCGATTGGAGTCTTGATTATTCACCTGGACGTATGGCATTTGATGCTTTTACAGGGACTTTTTCACCTTATGAATTCAACCCCATGAATATCAATCCACTACTAGAACTCATTAAAAGCGAAATTGATTTTGACCATGTTCACGCATGTCAGAACTTTGAACTATTCATCTGCGCAACCAATGTTCGATCTGGGAAAACAAAGGTTTTCAAGAACAATGAAATCACCGCAGACAGCGTTATGGCCTCATGCTGTTTGCCTGAAATTTATCAGGCGGTTGAAATTGATGGTGAGGCCTATTGGGACGGTGGCTATATGGGCAATCCTCCACTTTATCCGCTTTTTTACGAGACAGAATGCGAAGACGTTTTACTGGTTGAGGTCAATCCGATTGAAACGCCTGAAATACCAACTACAGTACGTGGTATTCATAACCGCCTCAATGAAATTACCTTTAACGCAACGCTACTGCGTGAATTGCGTACAGTAGAATTTGTCAGCCGCCTAATTGATGAAGGCAATCTGAGTCACGATAAGTATATGCGAGTAAAAATGCACGCGATTGAGCCTGCGCAACAAATGCAAGAACTTTCATCATCATCCAAGTTAAACTTAGAACTAGAATTCCTACATCACCTTCGTGACCTTGGTCGCTCGTCAGCCCAAGAATGGCTTACAGAAAACTTTAACAAGATTGGTAAAGAGTCGAGCCTAAACTTACGGACAATGTTTGAATAGATATAAGCGCACGAGTTAACTAGGCTTTGCCAAAGACTTCCCTTCAATAATTCGCGTCTCAAGCTTTATGTTTTCTCGGTAGGATTTGTCTTCGACTTGTTTGAGTAAAACCTGTGCTGCCACCATGCCCATTCGCTTATGTCTTACGTGAACAGTTGTTAGCGCTGGCTCAATTACGCTGGCTAATTCGATATTATCAAAACCTGTTATAGAAATATCCTCTGGTATTTTAAGCCCCATTTGATGTGCTTGCTTTACCGCCCCAGCAGCCAATACGTCGTTACCGCACATTACAATTGTTGGGCGGTTATTACTTTCTATATGCGCTTTAAAACTTTGCGATCCATTTTCAATTGAATAACCACATTCAATCAGTGGCAAGTTTTGCTCATCAATATTATTATCTTTAAGCGCTTTGCGAATGCCTTTCACACGATTGTATGCGCGGTCATTGGAATTTGCATGCGCAGAAATTACTGCGAATTTTTTGTGTCCTAAGTTTATCGCCTTAGTTGTTAATTCATAGCTTGCTTGAAAATTATCAAACCCCACACAAGAGCGGGTTTTATCATCTTGATAGCTCCAAGAAATTACATACGGAATTTTTCTATCTTCTAAAAAGCTATAAATTTTTTCATTTCTTTGCGTGCCAATTAATAGTAATCCATCTGCTCCGCGTGCTACGAGCGATCTGATTTGCTCTTCTTCTACTTCTGCGCTGTATGAAGAGGATGCAAGTAAAAGCGTTGCGCCATTGCGGCCAAGCTCTTCTTGAAATGCTTGCAAGCCAGCAGCAAAAATCGCATTGTTCATGGTGGGCACAATTGCACCAAATGTATTGGTGCGTTTAGCGGCTAAAGCTTGCGCACCAAAGTTTGGCGTATAGCCAAGATCTTTTACAACCTTCAAAACCTTGTCACGTGTTTTGGATGAAACCCTATCAGGAAAATTAAGACAGCGAGATACTGTAGCCGTTGAGACTCTAGCCTCTTTTGCCACATCATCTAAAGTTGGTATTTCGGGTTTGTTCATGACACCTGTAAACTTTCATTGCTGTAATCTAGCGCACAGAAAAATAAATGTAAGCGCTTGCATAAATAATAGTAGTATATTACGTTACAAAATGTAAGCGCTTACATTTATTTAGAAGAATCGCGAGAAAAATGACATACACTTATCTTAAAAAATCCAGCAAACAACCTACATCAGATACATCTGATGTACGCGATACCGTTCAGGCTATCCTTGATGACATCGAAAAAGGTGGTGATGCTAAGGCTCTCGAATATGCAAAAAAATTCGATAACTACGATGGCAACTTACTTCTTACTAAAGATGAAATTGAAGCAGCTTGCGAGCTTGTTCCTGAGCAGTTGAAAAAAGACATTCAATTCGCACATGCTAACGTAAAGAAATTTGCAGAGCTTCAATTAGAAACTTGCCAAGACGTTGAAGTTGAAATCGTACCAGGCTTAATTGCTGGTCAAAAAAGCATTCCATGTCAAACAGCAGGTTGTTATATTCCAGGTGGACGTTACAGCCACATCGCTTCAGCGATTATGACGGTCACAACTGCAAAAGTTGCTGGATGTAAAAACATCATTGCCTGCTCCCCCCCTCGCCCAGAGATCGGAATTGCACCAGCTATTATCTATGCATCTCACATTTGTGGTGCAGATGAAATTCTGGCACTTGGCGGCGTTCAAGGGGTTGCATCAATAGCATTTGGCCTATTTGGCCTTCCTGAGGCTGATATTCTTGTTGGTCCTGGCAATCAATTTGTTGCGGAAGCAAAACGTATTCTTTATGGCCGTGTGGGCATTGATATGTTTGCCGGCCCTACAGACTCACTTATCCTTGCTGATAAAACGGCCGACCCTGCAATCGTTGCTTCTGACCTCGTTGGTCAAGCAGAGCACGGTTACAACTCTCCAGTTTGGCTTGTTACAGATGATAAAGCACTGGCTGAAAAAGTAATGGAATTGGTTCCGCCACTAATCGCCGACCTTCCAGAAGTTAACTCACAAAACGCAGAAGCTGCATGGCGCGATTATGCGGAAGTAATTCTTTGTGAAGACCGCGAAGCTATGGCTGCAAAGTCTGATGAATATGCACCTGAGCATTTAACCGTTCAGGCCGAGGATCTTGACTGGTGGTTGAGCCGCCTTTCGTGCTACGGTTCACTCTTCCTTGGCGAAGAAACAACGGTAGCCTTTGGTGATAAAGCATCGGGTACAAACCATGTGCTTCCAACATCTCGCGCAGCAAAATATTCTGGCGGTCTTTCAGTTCATAAGTATATGAAGATTGTTACATGGCAGCGTGCAACACGCGATGGTGCAAAGCCAATCGCAGAAGCTACTGCTCGTATTTCGCGACTTGAAGGCATGGAAGGGCACGCCCGCACTGCTGATATTCGTCTAGAAAAATACTTCCCAGATGAAACATTTGATCTACAGCCGTAAAGAAAATTTACTTATTGAAAAACTAGGAGAACACTAATGTCTATTAGTGACGACATCACCCAAAGCCTTGTTCGTAACAAGGTAGAATTTATTACAACAGTGCCGTGTAAACAGCTTGCTGTCGTAATTGAATGTGTAAAAGCAGAGTCTTCAATTATGCATGTTCCTTCAAACAAAGAAGACGAAGGCATGGGTCTTTGTGCTGGTGCTTATATGGGCGGCAAACGCCCTTGTATTATCATGCAAAACACTGCGCTTGGCGTAACGTTTAATACACTTTCTTCATTAACGCAGTTCTACAACATGCCTCTTCCTATGATTATTTCATATCGTGGTGAGATCGGTGAAAAAGTCGCTATTCAAGTTGAAATGGCAAAACATACAAAAGCATTATTGAACGAGTTGAAAATCCAGACGTATCACTTTCATGAGCCTGAGGATATTAAAGACCTCGACAGCATCTTGAACCACACCTACATGAGCCGCAAACCTACGGCTATTCTAACCGACTCTAACTTCTGGGGAGGATACTAATATGATCCGCAGTGATATCATTAAAAACCTCGTTCCAGTCATCAAAGACGAGCTTGTTGTTTGTAACATCGGCTTACCAAGCCAAGAATTGTGCATGATGGATGATCAACCAACAAACTTCTACATGCTTGGCACCATGGGGCTTTCCTCTTCAATCGGTCTTGGCCTTGCGCTAACGCAAAAAGCAAAAGTTATATCGATTGATGGCGACGGCTCTATCCTCACCAACCTAGGCACCATGCCAACGATTGCAAACAATGTTGCGGATAACTTTATCCTCTTCATCGTTGACAATGGTAGCTATGGGTCAACGGGCGACCAGCCAACTTATGCAGGCCAAAAGACATCCCTATCAGCTGTTGCATCAGCTTGTGGTTGTGAAAACGTTGTTGAGTGCCAGGCCGAAGAAGCTGTTGATGTTATGAAAGCAGCACTTGCATCAAACAAGATGACAATCATTGTATGTAAATGTGAAAGCGGTAACATTCCAGTACCTGTTATCGAATACGATGCACCGGTCATCAAGTACCGTTTCATGGAAGAAGTGAAACGCAAAAACGCTTAAATTTTTGGTTTATACTACAAAATTAAGAAAGCGCCTTTCGAAAGAAAGGCGCTTTTTTGTTGAATGTTTTAACGCACAAGTTGAACTTCTTTTTGTGACCAACGGCTACTGCTGACTCAGAGCCGTTGTTCAATTTTTAATACTGAATGGCAGATATGTGTACTATCCACCGCTTTGCAAACCTGTATAAAGATAAACATGGAAAAATATGTTCTCAGATTTTTTTTCGACTATGGTGCAGGTGGATGTCTATGGGCAGGAGATGATTTTACGCGAAACCAACTGGGTTACGGTCCAGTTGATGCAAGCATTTTCAATTTTGAGGGTGAAGTTTCTAAAGCGTCCTTGCTTCCACTTTCGGTCACAACTCGGGCAATCATAGAAAAGTTGGATTTTCAACATTCTGGCTACCTTAACCCGAAGTATCCACCTGACCCCAGCTTATGGTCACAATCGCTTTGCGACTACTTTAATGAAGAAGTTGATAAACTTATTTTGCTTTTTAAAAAAGAACTTGGGTCAGATTATAAGATTTTAGATCAACAAAATAGATACGCTGAAGATGCAACTCTTGCAGAGTATTTACGCGCTAATCCTGAGCTATCGGTTATAAATCTTGTTACCAAGCCTAGCGTGAGAAGTGCTCGCTAAGCAGTCATTCACACATTTTCAAAATTAAGTCACTTCTGGCCAATACCTGCTATATGCTTGTTTGTTAAGTGACATAAAATTAATAACCATAATTTGAATGTAATAAGAAAAAAACTCTCTATATGCGCGTTCGAAATCTTGAGGGTGTGATGCCATATTCACGCTTAAATGCGCGCGTGAATGCTATATTAGAATCATAGCCGACTTTTTCTGAAACCTGTGCAATCGGCAAGTCTGTTGCCTTCAACATATCGCCTGCCTTAAGCATTCTCCACTTTGACAGATATTCAATTGGTGACATTCCTGCAGTTTCTTTAAACCGCTGCGCAAATGCTGATCTTGAAAGAGCCGCTTCACCAGCGAGCTCTCTCAGATTTAACTTAGATGCAAAATCATGGTGTATTCGTTCAATTGCTTTTGACAGGCGTTGATCCATAATAGCAGATATAAAACCATGTTGATTTGGGTTTTGTGCAACAAAGACTCGCAATACATAACTCAAGAGTATTTCTGCGTAGCGCTCCACTATTAACCTAGTGCCAGCTAATGGCTGAGCAAGCTCTCCCATCAACAAAGACAGGACCGAAGAGGTGCGCTCAGTTTGCAGTAAGTCCAGACTGCGCAAATGAATAAAATCTGGCAAATCAGTGATTATGGGGTGTGTGATATCTGTACGGTATTGATAATGGCCGCAGACTAAACGGGTATATTCGTTACCCGTATTAAAAAGCGGATCGTTGCTAGCAAAAGAATTCATCACTACTGGGCCGGGAATTGCTTTGCGACCTGCTTTATCTGAAAGTGAATGAGACGCCCCTTTAGGGTACAATAAAATATCTCCAACTGAACATTCATGCCGCTCTTTTTTTACCTGAACAACACAAGTCCCACGAGTAATCACATGGAATTGGGCAAATCCCGTTCCCTCAATTTTCATCCCCCACGGCGAATGAAAATCACGCTGAAAATACACACATCCTTTTAGTTTAATCAGTTCAAATATGTCACTTAATGGATCGTTCAATGGATATCACCTTACCCGTTTATCTAAACTTGTTATAAGCCTATCATCTTATACCCTCAACTATGCATCCTGTGTTATTGGACTTTTAGTTTGTTTTTAAAGAACTAAAGTCATTCAAAGTGTTAAATAATTCCACTAAATCTTTGTTGGTACGAAACAATAGAATTAGTAAAAGGATATAAAAATGACCAAATCAAATCACGTGAGACACGGTTTCAAGACAATCACATCAGGTGTATGCGTGCTACTTCTTGGTGCTTGTGCGTCAATTGCTGCTGATACAAAAGCAGGTGAAATTGCTATGCCAAAAGACCAGCTTAAGTTTGAAAAAATAAATCCTGCAATCTCAATGGCGACTGCTTATGGTGACAAATCAAGTTCAGCGCATGGAACATTTGGGCAGTTTCCAGCAAATTTCATAACACCCTTTCATACCCACTCTGGAGCCTACCACGGTGTGGTTATCAAAGGCGTGATGACTAATCCATTCAAGGATGAGGCCAATTCACCTAAACTGGAAGCCGGGTCGTATTGGCATGTGCCAGCAAACTCCATTCATGCTACTGCATGTGTTTCTGATACCCCTTGTGAGTTTTATTTTCATTCAGAATCTGGGTTTGATTTTACGCCTGTAGAATAAGAGCAACCACACCTTATAAAATATTAGATTCCCCAGATTATGGTCTGGAGAATCTACATTCAATAACTCCCTCTTTATACCCAATATCTGAGATTTAAACTTGAACACAATACCGTGACTATTGCGGTTAGGGCACTCGATATTAACAAATGCGTAAGAGGCGTCATCTAAAATTTGTGAACTTCGAAAGAACTAAACCAGTTCATATTGAATAATAGTATGGGAAATATCGCCGATGACATCTCTAAAAAGAAGTTTTACATTTTTGATTTTATTGATTTTGGCAACGCTAGCTGGCTGTAACAAACCAAATGAGTTTCAAACTGAATTTTCAAATAAATTCCCTAAACCTGAATGGTTTGAGGAAACAGATGCCCCCTCGCTAAATAGTCCCAAGGAATTAACCGCACTTTGGCGATCAGAAGAGAGATCTGGGAGTAGTGAACTTGTAAAGAAAAATTTTCAAATCATGTACAAGAGTTGTTATAATGCGATCTACAACAACTACATGAATGATAGCCTTGTTGTTTCATGCATTCCCAAAATGGCTAAGGCTGCAGACACAGAACAACGCCACGCTTTATGGAAATATCTTGTAGAAAATTATGGTGACTTTAAACAGGACATCACCCGTTGCTCGAACTGTATGGAAGCTGACAAAATCTCAAGAGCAACAGTTTCTCTTGCCCGGTATGAATTTTATGCTAGCGGAGAAAGCAATAACAGCATTAGCTTGATTGAGAACCTAATGGACAAGCGTGGCAAAGATATTAGCCCATATAAGCAGGCTGAAATGTTTAACTTTTTAGGAAGTCACTATCTCAAACAAGGTGTAACGCCCGATGTCAAAACAAGATACAAGAATATTCATGCTCATCACCTCAAAAGCTTTGAAAAAACGTACCAGAAAATCATGGCTTACTGAGATTAATGCTGACACCATTTAAATGCTTATCTGATATTTTCAGCCCAAATATCTGCCCAGCTATCAAGTGGCTCTAAGTACGCATAAAGCTTTTTTCCATCATCGGTTAGTGCATATCCTCTATCGGCTTTCATTACCAACTTCGCAGCTCTTAATTCTTTCAAGCGAGTGTTAAGCACCGTTGGAGAAGCATCATCACAACGCTTCTGAATTTCCCTAAAAGTTTGGTTAGTATCACTAAGATGCCACAGGATGCTCATTGCCCATCGACGCCCAAGTAAATCAAGTAAAACCATGACTGGCTTACCAGTTTGCGAACCTCTAACTGGCTTGCCTGGTTCAGGGAATACTACAGCAGTTTCTTTTTCTTCCATGTCGACTTGCCTTATTGCTACTAATTATGTAGCAATAATCTAGCTACATAATTAGTAGCATATCAAATTTACGACAAACTAAAAGGGTAATTTTCGATGTCGACTAATAAATCAAAGCAGATTCAAAGAGCCAAAGAGTTTGCTCAAGAGCTTGGTATTGATAGTCCTATTTTGCTCGGACCAATGGCTGGTGCTTGTCCCGTAGAGTTATCAATTGCAGTAGCTAATGGCGGCGGCATGGGCGCTTGTGGCGCTTTATTAATGCAACCAGCAGCAATTAAAAAATGGGCTAATGATTTCCGTGCAAATTCAAATGGTAATTTTCAGCTAAACCTGTGGATTCCTGACACCAAGCCTAAAAGAAATCAAAAAACAGAAGATGAAATACGCGCCTTTCTTGGTGACTGGGGCCCAGAAGTAAGCACGGATGCAGCTAATGGAACACCACCTGATTTTGCATCACAACAAGACGCATTGATTGAAGTTACCCCTACTGCAATTTCATCAATTATGGGCGTATTTGATCCTGACTATGTAAGACGTATGAAAGCAAAGGGTATTAAATGGATAGCCAACGCCTCAACTGTTAAAGAAGCTAAATTAGTAGAAGCAGCTGGCGCCGATATAATCGTTGCAAAAGGCATAGAAGCTGGTGGGCATTCTGGCGCTTTTAATCCAAATGATGCAATGCGATCTGGCGTAGGGTTAATGTCTCTTATTCCTGCTATTGCGGATGCCGTAGATTTGCCAATCGTAGCAACGGGAGGCGTTGCTGATGCACGAACAGCTATGGCTGCACTTGTTTTGGGTGCATCGGCCGTGCAAATTGGAACGGGGTTTTTAAGAACTCCAGAAGCAGGAATTGCTCCTTCATGGGCAGATGCGATTGGCAAAGCTTTGCCAGAAGACACAATAGTGACGCGCGCATTCTCTGGCCGAGCTGGGCGAAGTATCGCAACAAAATACGCGATGGCAATGGAAGCTTCTAACGCCCCAATACCTGCGCCTTATCCGGTCCAGCGTGGATTAACACAAGCTATGCGCGATAAGGCAGTTAAAAATGATGACATTGACTGTATTCAAGCTTGGGCCGGTCAAAGTAGTCGTCTTGCTCAAACGATCTCCGCATCACAATTTACTAAAGATTTATGGAAAGAAATGCAGGAACTATAGGAATTAAACTAACCGCAATTCCTTTCACATAGCAAAAAGGCCACTTAATTTCTTAAGTGGCCTCTTTTCTTAAACGGATAAACTACCTGAAAGGTGCGTTTATCAGTAACCTTCTATGTTCTTGCTTGCAGCTTTCTTATCAAAGGCTGCCTCTCGCTCTTTAAGCTCAGCACTTTCTGCTTTAGCTTGATATACATGCCAAGCCAACCAAGCCACTACGGCTATAATTACCATAAGTACTTCAGTTCCTTGAAATGGGTAGATTGCACCCACATCCGCCAAGTCAACAGCCCAGCTATCATATCCTATTGTAGACATTTTGATTTCTCCTATTGTCTTGGTTGTTTAAAGTGCTGCTTTTTCTGCAGCAACGACATCGGCAACAGCATATTGAAACGCAGTTTCATCTTTATGGTCAAGTCCTTCAAGCTCTACTTTTGCAGGTATTCTTAAGATACCCATGCTAGCCATTACCTTAGAGACTAAGAAAGCTGGAAGAAATCCAAGTACACCGAACATAATGACCGCACCAGCGAACTGACCCCAAGGGCTGATTGTTGCATAGCCTTCATATGGTGTTGACGGCGCACCCCATAGCATGAAGCCTGCAATACATACACCTAAGAAGCCTGCATATCCGTGCACAGCAACTGCACCCACTGCATCATCAATCTTGAACTTACGCTCAACAAAGAAGTGTAGTTTGTAAGCTGCCCATGCGCCAAATCCACCAATAAACATTGCTTGAATTGGGTGGTAAAGGTCATTACCAGCTGATGCTGTAATAATACCTGCAAGACCACCAGAGAATGTCCAGAAAGGATCACCCTTGGAGACCATATAGGCAACCAACATGCCACCCGACAGAGACATTAAGAAGTTAAAGGTAATGGCACCCAGTGTTGTTGGAGCAAGATAGATATTCGTTGCTGTCCAAGTCACACCTGTGATCTGACCGTCAATAACTTCAGGTGAGATAATTGGTACGTTACACGCTGCGTAAAAACCCCAGAAGCCTGTGTAGATCATGAAGAGACCTAATACGACCATCCAAGGATTATGTGGCGGAATATCACGCGGTGTTCCATCATCTGCAAATTTGCCAAGCCGTGGCCCAAGTACATAAAGTACACCCAATGCATAACCACCCGCAACTGCGTGAATAACACCCGATGCATATGCATCATGATAGCCAAGCAATTGAACCATCCAGCCACCGAAATGCCAGCCCCAGGCAGCATCAATAATCCAGAATACCGAACCGATTAAAACTGCATGGATCCAGAAAGCCGTGGAACGAATACGCTCAATGACCGCGCCCGAAACAATTGAAGCTGCAGTCCATGAAAACAGTAGGAATGCCGCCCAGAAAACACCAGTTATCCGATCTCCAAGGTTTGTTGACATAGTTGCAGACCACGGTGTGTTCGCTGCTGCCAAATCTGCATTACCACCGCTGGCAATACCGCCAAGAAACGGAAATGCAGGAAATGCCCAATATATCCACCAGCCAAAGAAGAAGAAGGTAATGGTTACTAAAGGAGTTAACATCGAGTTTTTCATCAACGTATGCATGTGGTTTCTACGCCTAGAAGCGCCAACCTCATACATTAAAAATCCTAAGTGAATTAAAAACATAAATACAACGGTCACCCAGTAATAAAACTCGGTAAACACCGTTGTCAGTGCATCAATATTATTCCCCATATTCCCCTCCAATTATATGTAACGCTAAAAATACATCATAATAGATAGCTCAATCAGAAAAATCTAAGCGCCCAAAGGGGCAAAGTATCTAGACGCTATTTTTATCGATGAATTATTTTGACGCTCTCCCAAAGAACAGCAATTATTGCTGAATACGTTATTTTTCTGTAATTTTCCTTAGAAATCAAGCGTATTCTTTGCATTTCTGGCCATAGATATTTTTTCGTTTAGCAAAATAAGTTTACTAAGCTGAAAAAATTTCCACTACTAATCAATAATTTCAGGGCTTTATGCTATACTTTGATAGTCCATCCACAGCTATCATGAAGATTGGTTTTTTTAAAAAATATCTTTTTTATAGCGTAAATCACAAAAGTTCTTGTTTTGTTCTTTGTTCTTTGATAGGAATATTTTCCAAGAGAATCAAAGAGGTAAATAATTATGGGTGCTGTACGGGAACAAAATGTTGAAACTGTCAAAGCCCATGAAGCCTATATGGGTACTTCCGTCATTGCTGAAGGGCGCGATACAGCCATTGATGACTTACGTCATACGCCACTAAACAAAGGAAGGGGTGCTACTCTTAATCCCTCTTCACGATTTGATAAACATTCACATCACGTCTTTGATGATGGTTGGCAATCATTGGATGAACTACCTCCATTTAAAACACATGTGCAAGTGGAAAAACCAAAGACTATTATTACTAAAAATGATTCTCCTGACATCAGTTTTGATCGTTCTATTAATCCATATCGTGGATGTGAGCATGGCTGTATCTATTGTTATGCCCGCCCCTCTCATTCATTTATGGGTTTATCTGCGGGGCTAGATTTTGAAACTACCCTTTATGCTAAACCCAATGCAGCGCAACTTCTTGAAAAAGAACTAGCAAAGAAAAACTATAAGCCTCGCACCATTGCGTTAGGGACAAATACCGATCCCTATCAGCCTATAGAGAAACAATGGCGTGTTACGCGTGAAATTCTTGAAGTCTTAGAAGCAGCTAACCACCCAGTTGGTATTGTAACCAAATCTGCTTTAGTAACACGTGATATTGATATTCTATCTCGCATGGCTTCGAAGGGTTTAGCAAAAGTATGCATTTCTATTACATCTTTAGATCGAAGATTATCCCGCACAATGGAACCGCGTGCTGCAACACCTGGCTTACGCCTTAAAACTATTAGAGACTTAACCAAGGCAGGTATTCCAACCTCTATTATGGTGGCACCCATCATCCCTGTTCTTACCGACCATGAAGTAGAACGTATTCTTAATTCAGCACAAGCTGCTGGCGCTCAAGAAGCAGGATTTATTTTGCTCAGGCTACCACGCGAGGTTTCACCTTTATTACGCGATTGGCTTTTGAAGCATTATCCAGACCGTTACCGCCATGTAATGAATATGTTACGAGCCATTCGAGGTGGCAAGGATTATGATGCCGAATTTGGCAAACGCATGCGCGGTGACGGACCATATGCATGGCAAATTGGAAGACGGTTTGAACTAACCTGCAAAAAACTTGGTCTTAATGAAGTAAAACGTACACTCGATACATCTCAGTTCAACCCACCTGCTGGTGAAGTCGAGAACCAGCTAACGCTTTTTTAAATCAAAGAAGCATTTACCCAGTGAGTTGCCGCCGCAATTTCCTTACTGGGCTATCATGAGGATCAGTGAGTAGATAATATCCCCGTATGTCACTCACTGATTCTCTTAATTTTTTCACCCTGCCCGATGCACCTAACTTCTCAATTGAAGAACGCTTATTAGCTCAAGGAAAACACTCAATAGCTGGCATCGATGAAGCTGGCCGTGGGCCTTTGGCTGGCCCTGTTACAGCAGCAGCAGTAATATTGGATCCTAATAATTTCCCTCAAGGGTTAAATGATTCCAAAAAACTTACGGAGAAGAAACGCGAGTTATTATTTGATGAAATTTTGAAAACCTCTCATGTTGCTTGGTGTAGCCTTAATGCTGAAACGATTGATATAATCAATATAAGAGAAGCGGCCTTACGTGCGATGGAAATCAGCGTTGCTCAACTACCCGTCAAAGCAGATTATGCAATGGTTGATGGGCGCGATATTCCAAATGCTTTAAAAAATATTGGAGAGGCTTTTGTAAAAGGTGATGCAAGATCTCTTTCAATTGCTGCTGCCTCTATCATAGCAAAAGTTCTTCGTGATCGTATGATGATTGAAGCAGACAAGCATTACCCTCAATATGGCTTTGCTGGGCATAAAGGATATGGCTCTAAAAAACATCGCGATGCGATTCATCACTTTGGGCCTTGCCCAATACACCGCAGAAGCTTTTCGCCCTTGAAACAAATGTTAGAAAATAATAGCTAATAAAAAAGGCGCTCAAGAGCGCCTTAAAAATTCTGTCAAATCAAAATACTCTTAATTAAGTTTAGTTTTGATTTCAGAAATACTGTTTTAATCAAACCTTTTGCAGTAGCACCTGTTACTTTACCAGCAACAATTTTTTCTGCGGCAGCAATTGCAACATCAACAGCGGATGCACGTACATCTGCCATTGCTTGAGCTTCTGCTTGAGCAATCTTTTGTTCAGCTGATGCTGTGCGACGTTCAACAAACTCTGCTGTTTTACGGGCAGCATCTTCTGATAAAGCATTTGCTTCGCGTTTTGCTGCAGAAACAATATCTTCTGCCTCTTTTTCAGCAGCCTGACGCTTTGCTTGATATTCTGCAAGTAAGTTTTGCGCTTCTTCACGTAACTCACGAGCTTCGTCGAGTTCATTACGAATTTTATCTGAGCGTTCATCCAAACCTTTAGATACCATTGCTGGAACTTTAAGGTATAAAACTAAGCCCATGAAAAGAATGAGGCCAACAAGGGACCATGCGGTAGCGTCCATGGTACTCTCCTATTTAACCGAAGATGATACAGCTTTTGTAATCTCTGCTTTAGTGAGTGTGCCACCAATCAGTGCTTTTACAATTTCGCTTGTTGTATCATTTGCGATTGTTCCAACTTCAGCCATAGCTTTTGCTTTAATACCAGCAATTCTTGCTTCAGCTTCTGTCATTTTTTCTGCTAACCCAGCTTCAATTTTTTCGCGAGCAGCAGATGATTCAGCTTTTGCTTTATCAGTTGCTTCAAGCGCGATGCTGTGAGCATTTTTCTTTGCTTCTGCTAATTCATGCTCATAAGCGGCATGAGCAGCATCTGCTTCATTCTTTAGTCTTTCAGTTTCATCCAAATCACGCGAGATGCGGTCGTGGCGAACTTCAAGAATACCTGAAAGACGTGGAATAATTACACGGCTCATTATCATGTAGAACACGCCAAATGTTATGACGAGCCACAAGATCTGTGACGCAAATGTTGCAGGATCAAATGGAGGGAAAACTCCACCAGCACTATGTGCTTCTTCAGCGGCCAAAGCCTGAGTGATAAACATTATTCTACTCCAGATATGATCTAGTAAAATGAATTAAGTTCGAAGACAGAGCGATTAAGCAATGCCTTCGATAAATTCAAATCTGTATTAGACCACGAATAGTAGTAGAAGTGCTACTAGGAATGCGAAGATACCTAGAGCTTCTGTCACAGCGAAACCAAAGATCAAACGACCAAATTGGCCATCTGCTGCTGATGGGTTGCGAAGAGCACCTGAAAGGAACTGTCCGAAGATGTTACCTACACCCATTGCTGCGGCACCAATGCCGATTGCTGCTAGGCCTGCGCCAAGATATTTTGCTGCTTCTGCTTCCATTTTGATAGCTCCTTTATGGATATGCAAAGATAATTATTAGTGCCCACCTGGGTGGAGGGCATCATTGAGATACATGCAAGTTAGCAATGTAAAGACGTATGCTTGTAGGAATGCTACAAGAAATTCTAAGCCCGTAAGACCAACTACCATAAGAAGTGGCAGAATAGCACCTGCAACACCAACGGCGCCAACAGCAGACATAGAAGTAATGAATCCCGCAAACACTTTAAGCGTAATATGGCCTGCCAACATATTGGCAAAAAGACGTACTGAATGGCTTAAAGGGCGAGAGAAAAATGAAATGATTTCGATTAAAACAACCAAAGGAAGAATGAAACCAGGAACACCGCTTGGTACAAAAATCTTTAAGAAGCCAAAACCGTGTTTATAAAGACCGAAAAGAATAACGGTGAAGAAAACCAACAACGCCAGCATTACCGTGACAATAATATGGCTGGTTACTGTAAAGAAGTATGGGAACATGCCAAACATATTGGCTACGAGAATGAATAAGAAAAGTGAGAAAACTAAAGGAAAGAATTTCATTCCTTCAGATCCTGCAGAATCTCGTAACATGCCAGCAACAAATTCATAGGTCATTTCAGCAAGCGATTGCGCACGACCAGGTACCAGACCACGACCACTAATTGCCCAAATAAAGAATGCTGAGCTTGCAAGTACTGTTATCACCATAAACAAAGATGAATTTGTGAAAGAAATATCCACTCCACCTACTTCTAGGGGAATTAATTCTTTAATTTAAATTGACTAATAGGATCGTTTGCCACTTTGTCTTCTCTATCTATTCAATTCTTTATCGCACGAAATGTGCTGTTAAATTCTTTTGAGCTAAACCGCTCACATATCTTTTGCGGCTCGCATAACGTTTAATACACCAGCCACGAAACCAAGCAATAAAAATAATATCATCGCAAACGGTGCTATGCCAAAAACCCAGTCTATTGCATATCCGATGGCTGCGCCTACAAGTATCGCAGAGACAAACTCTGAAGCGATACGCATACCCTGTGCCATTCCGGAATTGCCCGGTCTTTTGATCTCACCAGCTTGTTCATCTTTAACATCACGCCCAAGACGCTTGTTAATATCATTCAACCTGTTTTCAAGATCATCTTTCGCACCAATATCAAAAGGATCAGTTTTCTTATTCATTTCAAGCCTTTTCTTGGACCCGGCTCTTTGCCAGTATTGCCCAATGATATGCGATTAAAAATGCTTATCGAATTACTTAAATCTGAAACGGAAAACACACCCTTTAAAAAAGCCCGTAAGATGGGCGCAACATAGATATGCACCCCTTTTCTGTCAAGCAGTCTTACTACTACTTAAGTCGTTGAAAAATAGCCTTTTACACAAAGAAAAATCCCCTGCGACAATGATGTCGCAGGGGATTTTAAAGAATCTCTCTATTTTATGGGTGTTTTGAGTGCAGTTTTAAGACCAACCGCCAGCATAAGTGCGATAAAATATGTGTAAACCGATTTTTCCGACGCGCTTCATCTTCTTACGCCAGCGTGGTGCTACATAAGTTGCATGGTAATGAGTTGATGAGCCAACTTGTGGAAACCAGATTCGTCCGGCTGTTGTTTCCGCTGCAATATGCTGCGCTTGTCTATACAGTTTTGGGCTGTTGATACGATCTTTAATACGATCACAGGCAAATGAGAACTGACAACGGTTATGCCAATGCTGATTTTGATAAACCACGCCACAAATCGAATTTGGATAATGCGGATTGCGTACTCGATTTAAAATCACCTGAGAAACAGCTGCCTGGCCTTTTACAGATTCGCCGCGTGCTTCAAAGTAAATTCCACGCGCTAAACATCTTTGTTGCTTCTTAGTATAAGAATTCTTTGGCAGTGAATTCAACGCCCAACGGTGATCGCCTTTTCCAAGCTTAGGTACAATTTTTATTGGTTTTTCTTCAACCAGAACTGCACTGAAAGGTGAATGCTCAACTTTTGGTTCAGCTGAATAAGAAAGAATAGAGCTTTGAGACTGCTTAACAAGACTTGCAACCATTACAGGCAAGTGATCAGTTTTTGGTCCAATTTGTTTTTTCTTCTTTTGATGGAAGACCGCCGCTACCTGCATAGCTTCTTCCAAAGGCTTTGGTTTTACAAATGCCAAAGCTTGTTTTTTGCCCTGGTTCATAGGCTGCATCAGGCTATGTCGCTCAATTACTGAACCTGCTGAAAAATTCTCAGGTGCTTGGCGTGCTGTTGTTTGGAGAACGCGGCCACTTTTTAAGGCGCGGTTAATGCTCTGTGGTTTTGATGCTTGTTTTACTTCTCTAGAAACAGAAAGTGTTTTGGGCGTATTTGCATTTGCTAGTTGGACTATTTCTTTCCCCAACATGCCTGCTGTTGTAAGCGCAACAGTTTCGCCAATTGGTGCTTGTATATGTGCTAGCCATCTATCCTGACCAGTTTTACCGACAAGACTTGCGACATCTTGATGTGCAACTTGAACTGTTTGACTGGAATATATTGCGGTGGCAAGGCCGCCTATTAATAATGAATTAGCCGCACGTTTAACAAAAGAAACGCGCCCAACACGAGTGCTACGCAAAACAAAAACTCCACTCAATACAAAGATGCAAATTTATACAAAACCTGCACCGAAAAAACACTTGGCCTTCTTAACCATGGTGGAGAAGATAAACTGTTAACCTTAATTGATGGTTAAATCGGTTTTATTTTTAAATAGTGCATTAACTATGAAGTAAAAAGCCTTCATGAAAAATCATAAAGGCTTTAATAAACTCATTATAAAATATTAGCTCTATAATGCTGCTAATAATTCTTCATCAGGTTTATGTAATCCCACTACAACAAGCCCAACCAAAAGGAGTTACCCCCTTTTGGCTTAACTTTGTTCTGGAGAATTATTTAATTGATGCAACACCTAATGGCACTGAAAATTTCTTACACCAGATATAAACTTCGTTAAAATCATCAACATTTACAAAAGCTGGAACTACGTAAACTTGCAAACCATCATTTTTCACTAGAATACCAAGGTCTATCTCATCTGCATATTTTCCGTCCTTGCCATTGCCAAGAGCAACGCGAGGGTCAGGTGCGCCATCAAGGCTGAAATTTGAGTCAAGAATTACAACTGCACCGCGCCATTGGCTGTTTTTACAACAGTAACACCACCTTTTGTTATATGATCGCTTTTACCTGTAAATGCACCGCTTAGCGATTTTGTTAATAAATCTGCACTTGCAGAAACTGGAGCCAACCATTGTTGCAAGAGCAGCGCCAGCTAAGTTTAATAGTACTTTTTTCATTTTAGTATTCCTTTTTGAAATGATGTTGCCATGTTCAACAGCTAGGGAAATGACTGTCGATAAATTTGTAATAGCATTAGGAACTGATTGGTACAAAACACAAGAATTCACAAAGAATGCACAGAAAAGTGAATTGTGGACTAATTAGTTCCTAATATAAAGTGTAGTATATTAAAGGAGAATACTCTTGGCGCGCCCTCGTGAATTTGATGAACAAACTGCACTTAATGGGGCAATGGATGTTTTTTGGGAGCACGGTTATGAAGGGGCTTCATTACCAGAATTACTCAATGGCATGGGCATAACTCGCGGCAGCTTATATAAAGCCTACAAAGATAAGAAATCTCTCTTCATCAACATTCTTCATCGTTATGATGAAGTAGCAGTTGAAAAAGCTGCTAGTTTACTTTGTGACCCTGATGTTGAAGATGGTCTTAATCGAATTGAACAACTCTTTGGTTCCATAATCAGCGCTGTAGAGCACAATGACCATCGGGGTTGTTTATTATGCTCAGCTGCAGCAGGTCCTGCCCATAAAGACAAAGAGATTGCTAAAGTAGTTCATATTCTCTTAGCAAAAATCAAATCAGGTTTTGAAGTAGCATTGCAGCAATCATCCCAGCATTCAAAACTATCTGAAGAAGAACTAAGTCAAATAGCTGATTTACTGATAACGCAGTATGTGGGCTTGCGAGTTCTATCTAGATCACAAGCTTCAATAGACATGTTAAAGCGCAGCATCTCATCTTTGATACTGCTTTTATCTGCCAAAACTAATTGACTTAATTGTTACGCTTTTTCTTGCCTGCATAAGGGTTATCGCCTTTACGCACAAATAACCTTATTGGCACAGCATCAAGATTAAATTCTTTACGAATTGAATTGATAAGATACTTCACATAAGAATCTGGCAACGCATCAGCACGCGAGCTGGACACCATAAATGTCGGTGGACGGCTTTTTGCCTGAGTAACATATTTAAGTTTAATGCGGCGGCCCGACACTGCTGGCGGTGGATGATGATACTGAACACCTTCCAACCAACGATTAAGCGGTGATGTAGGAATACGGCGATTCCAAGCTTCATCAACTTCTTGAACAGCTTCCATTAACTTATCCAGCCCCTCACCTGTTTCACCAGAGATTGGGATGACTTTTAGATTTTTAACTTGCGAAATAGCTTCTTGTGATAGCAAGAGCAATTCTTTTAACGTTTCTTGGCGATCATCAACTAAGTCCCATTTATTAAGTGCAATAACGGGCGCACGACCTTCACGGATAATTAGATCAATTATTTGTACGTCTTGTTTTTCAAATGGAATAGTACAATCCAGAACCACGATCACAACTTCTGCATATTGAATAGAACGAAGGCCATCTGACACCGAAAGCTTTTCTAGCTTTTCTTGAACGCGCGCTTTTTTGCGCATGCCTGCCGTATCATAAAGACGCATTGTGCGCCCTTCCCATTCCCAGTCAACAGAAATAGAGTCGCGCGTTATGCCAGCTTCAGGGCCAGTTAGCATACGTTCATTACCAACCATCTGATTAATCAATGTGGACTTACCTGCATTTGGGCGACCAACGATTGCGATTTTTAAAAGGCGATTTTCTTCATCCTCATTATTTTCTTCTTCCAAAGGATAAGCAACATCTTCACCAACCGCATTAACAATAGCGTCGTGCAAATCTGCCATGCCTTGACCATGCTCTGCTGAAATCGGAACGGGATCCCCAAAACCAAGCGAGAAAGCATCATAATAACCGCTTTCGCCAGGTTTACCTTCCATCTTGTTAGCAACCAAAATAACAGGCTTTTGGGCTTTTCTAAGTATTTTTGCGAAAGTTCTATCATCGGGGATAATACCCACCCGACTGTCTACGAGAAATAAACAAAAATCTGCTTCATCGATTGCTGCACTGGTTTGTTCCCACATCCGGCCTTGCAATGAATCTTCGTGTGCTTCTTCAAGGCCAGCTGTATCAATGACGTTGAACTCAAGTGCAGCAATTGAGGCTTCCGCGAAGCGACGATCCCGCGTTACACCAGGTGTATCATCAACTAATGCCAAACGCTTTCCAACCAAACGATTGAATAGCGTAGACTTGCCCACGTTTGGGCGACCAATAATGGCGACTGTAAAACTCATGTGTTATGCCTTAATCGGAACTGTACCGATAATAATATTAACTGGCCTCAGATGCTTTAGGCGAGAAACCTTTGCCCGCAAGCAATTGCATCATTACACCTGCTCGAGTGCGAATGCCATTTGGTGCACCTTGGTCATCAACTATTGCCTGAAACCAAACAAGAGCATCTTCAAATTTTTCATGCTTCCATGCTGAGAGGCCGAGGCCTTCACGCGCTGAATGACGGAAAGACTTTCCAGTTTCAGACATTGATTGCAAACGGTCAGATACTTCATCATAGGAGCCATTATCCACTAACAAAAGACCAGCACGAAGGCGAGCTACATTTCTCAAAGCTTCATCAAAGCTTGTGTCATTTGCAATACCATCAAAAGCTTCAACTGCTTTTTTTGGGTCACCTTTTTTAGCATATTCTGCAGCTAGTCTAATTTTTGCAAGCGCAGGATATTGACCAACGCCATCTTTACCCAAAGCTTCTAATTGTACGATTGCCTCATCGTGCTTTCCCTCTTTAGAAAGCTCAATTGCGCTTAGAAATTGATCGCCAGAAGCGCCGGCAACCTTTTGAGAATAACTCTCCCAAAACCTATAGCCTGCAGTTCCAACCACAATTGCAATCGCACCCCCAATAACAAGGTACTTATATTTGCTCCAAAAGGAACTAACTTTGTCGCTGCGAAGTTCGTCTTCGACTTCGCGCATAAAACTGTCGTCTGACATTCTTTAAAATCCGAATAAGGTAAAACTAATTGCCCTTTTAGCGGCAAGTCGTCTCTTATGCAATCACTGGTACACCTATCAACCAAGTGTGAACCCACAAGGTAAATACGACCCAAATAGCAAGACCAATTACAATCGCAATTACATCTGGCTTAGCCGATGTTGCAACGGGTGGTTTACCGCCTCGCTTCTTAATCGAGATCACAGAGATAATTGCCCAAACGAGAAGCGAACCAAAAAGAATAATGCTTGCTACATCACCATTGATAAGTAGATGCGCTATCGCCCAAGTCTTAACACCTATTAACATCGGATGTTTAAGCTTGGCTTTTATGTGCCCTGTAGTAGGAACATTGCCAGCAACAAAGAAAATGAAGGCCAGAGCCATCAGTAAAATAATTAAATGCCCCATCCATAAAGGTGGATCATAAACTATAGGAGAACCTTCCATGCGATAAGCGCCATAACCTCTCCCCATTAAGAAAATGCCTAAAACAGAAATAACCGAATAAAAAATTTTCCAACCATTTTCACCAAGCTTCGCAATGCCAGCATTTCTTAAATCTGGTGCAACAATGCGCACTAAGTGTATCCCAATAAATAGAACTACGCCTAAAATTAGCATTCCCATAAAAACTTCCCCTTTTTAGATTCTCGCAGTAAAATACACTATGACAATTGATTTGGAAAAAGCCAGAGCACGGCTGCAAGAAAAACAAATTGAACTGGAAGCATTGTCTCAACTCTCAAAAGAGGCAAGAGATATTGTTGAGCTTGACCAACAAGCTGTTGGCCGTTTGTCACGTATGGATGCGATGCAACAACAAGCTATGGCAGAAGCCCAAGAGCGTACACGCAATTTAGATCTAACTTGGATTGAAATGGCCAATCGGCGACTAACAGATGACGACTATGGTTATTGCGTTAATTGCGATGATGAAATACCAGATGCCCGCCTTGCCATTGATCCTATGGCAGAGCGATGCGTGAAGTGCGCTTAAATGGCTATTCTGTAGGGTTCACTTCTTCTAAGTATTTCTTATCTTCTTCAGGCAATTCATCACCATCTAATACAGCTTCGAAAGCTCTCAAGCGTTTATGAATCGATAGAAGCTCAACAATCGTACTCCAAGAATTCACTAAATATTGGAACGAATTTGATACTTGACCAAAAGCAGATGCAATCTGCTGGAAAAGACCCAATGTTAAAGTACCTGCTGCAAAGCTTGGTATTAAGATGAGAATTGTGAATATGTTATCTGCTTGCAGATAAAGATATCGAGCTACATTGAAATACATATAGTGAAAGTACAGGCGGAAATAGTTCTTACGAACATTTTCAAACAACTCCCATAGAGTTGGCGGTTGTGCGCGTTCGACATCATCCTCACCATAAACTAGTTCTTTTCTATAAGCTGCTTCTACCCTTTGGTTATTAAAATAAAGTCCTGGCAATTTAATGCCTGCAAAAATTAAAAGCACCGTTCCGAATATAGACCAACTGATCGCGGCAACAACAAGAGGGTATGGTACTGCACCAATAATTGGTAATTCAGTTACATTTTCCCCAAGCCTAATAAGAATTGGCATAAAGGCAATAAGTGTGAGAACTGCATCGATCGCGCTTGTTGCAAGATCTTCAATTGTTTTAGCAAAACGCTGTGTATCTTCTTGAACACGTTGTGATGCTCCTTCTATATGGCGAAGACGCCCCCAATTTTGCTGGTAATGTTCGGTCATTGCTTTACGCCATCTGAACAAATAATGACTTGTAAAAAACCGAACCATGACAATCACTGCAACAAATACAAATGCAATCAAAGCAAAGTCTAACAGCCCCCAATAAAGGTCTGCTGCAGGTAGGTTTTTCTCATTAATTGCTTGGTTAATCATATTGAAAAATGGACCGCGCCAATTGTTCAATGCTACGCTTACCTGAACTGAATAACCGACGCTAAAAATAATAAAAGCAGAACCAACTACTGACCACCAATGCCAGCGATGAGGTGAAACCTTAAACCAAAATGCAGAAAAAATTGCAGCGCAGATAACGTAGTAAATATAATACCAAATAATATCATTGGTCCAAAAGAACCGAAGTGTAGCTACTTGTCCTGCACCTTCTTCAAGTGGCAATCCAATATGAGCACCCCATCCACTAGCGCCTACACCATGCCAAAGCGCCATACAAAAAGCACTCCAAACCAAAAAAGACAGAAAGAATACTCTTGGATTTGGAAAGAATGAATGGAACATGGATTAGTCTCCGCAAGAATCTAAGTCTGATACCTAATGCGCCAAAGCTTCGCGGGCAAGAACTATTAAATTAAATTCCCGTTACCTGAAAAATACAGCGCATGTTCAAAGTGTGCATAATTGCACACTTTTTCTTTTTTACCTTAGCTATATTAAATCTATCGGAAGCGCACTTCCGGTCTTGGCAACCATCCCCACCCATAGTGGTTGCCACATTAACGCTCATCCGCCCCCCTTAACCGGATGAGCTTTAAAAACAAAAGTAAATGCAGGTTTTTGGACTCCCCTCCCACCCAAAAACCTAAAAGCTGCCACTGCCCTTCATGGGTGGTGGCTTTTGTTTTTTGAGTCTGTGATTTTGCCCGCAAATTAACCTTCTGATTACCATCCATTAACTCCCTGCTTACTAAGTTGCGTCACAATGAAGACTGACTTAGCGATTCGTATGGAGTACGCCCTCATGACCTTTAAAAACGGTGACAATGAATTTCCCATGGAGCTAACCGATATGGCTGCTGCAGATAAATTTGCGGAAGAAATGGATGATACGCTGCTAGATATTGCAGACATGAACCCAGACATGTGCCCACCAGACCGCCGCTTCTTTAAAGGCGACAAAGAAGCTTGGGTCTATGAGCACGGAAATATTTCAGAGCTTGTCTTTGTGAAGTTGGATTAATCTGCCACTGTTGCGTTATTTAAAAGCCGCAACAGATTGTCTATAAACGCACAGATTTGTAATGCTTCCTCACGAGTTACATTATCAAGTAATTGGTGATGACTAGGGTTTCTAAAAACAGCTACTATACCCCTGAACAAACTTGCATACCCATGTTGTTCATTCGCATCCTGTGAAAAAACAATCACGGAATCAGACTGCTCTTGTTTAATAGCTTTATTTATAAGTACAGCACCAGTTTCGGCAGAAAACTGTGGAGCCTTAGCTTTAATTCTATCTTCAAGAACTTGAGTTGCTTGATTTATTACCCGATCAAAATGATCACTTGCGGACAACAAGTCCGCACATCTTGATTTGAGTTCATCATCTTTGATTAAATTGTAAACACTACCTATTTCAACAATTCTATTTGAAGCGTTGTGAACAGCTTCAAGATATGAAATTAATTGGCTAACTTTAGAAATGAAAGACGATTTATTATAAGTTGAATCATCCGCATCACGTGACCAATATCCGTATTCCGATAGACCAAAACCATTAAAGCCGTCATCAAGATAGTCTCTTAAATCAGCTAAAATAAACTCATAACCTTTACCAAAATCTCTTGATAGATAATTAGGTTTGACTATAGCTGTATCTCTCAAACCTTTTAATCTTGCATAATTCCCTTCAATAATTCTACGTGACATGACCTCACTCCCACTCAGTAGTAAC
>CATQIJ010000006.1 GCA_958296345.1 uncultured Rhizobiaceae bacterium | reverse complement strand
GGCAAATAATCTATTTAAGTTCAATTGGATAAAGTGCTTAATATAAACATCTAATCTATAAATATATCTCTTCGGCAGGCTTAAAATGAGTAAGATTAACTTACCCCAAAACCCCATCGCCGCGCTCATCAATCATCTGCTTTGCTTTGCGCATAGCAATACTAGAGGCTTCATCCGAAGTTGAACACATATCTGCACGGATCAGCTTATGCGTTTTCGCCTCGCCATCAACGTCTTTGCAAATCATCGCACAAACGCGAAATTGCCCGCCCTCATCTATCGGCGTTGTGGCGATATGAAAGCCATTATAATCAGCTTCTTCTATCGGCTTTGCAGAACCAGCAGGCTTACTACCACCGCCGAATAGTTTTTTTAGGAATGACATAAGCAACACTTTCAAACAGAATAGATTTTCAAAATCCTAGCATAAAAAAAGCCCGCTTCAAATGAGCGGGCTTTTAAAATTTATTAGAGCTACCTAGCTATCCAAGAATGAACGCAATTTGCGTGATCTGGATGGGTGCTTGAGCTTACGAAGTGCTTTTGCTTCAATCTGACGAATACGTTCGCGTGTCACGCTGAACTGCTGGCCAACTTCTTCCAACGTATGATCTGTATTCATACCAATACCAAAGCGCATACGAAGCACACGTTCCTCACGCGGTGTAAGCGAAGCAAGAACACGTGTTGTTGTTTCGCGCAAGTTCGCCTGAATAGCTGAATCGATTGGAAGAATTGCATTTTTATCTTCGATGAAATCACCAAGATGGCTGTCTTCCTCATCACCAATCGGTGTTTCAAGAGAGATCGGCTCTTTTGCGATTTTCAAGACCTTACGCACTTTCTCAAGTGGCATTGCTAGTTTTCCAGATAACTCTTCTGGTGTTGGTTCACGGCCAATCTCATGAAGCATCTGGCGCGATGTACGAACGATTTTGTTAATCGTCTCAATCATATGCACCGGAATACGAATCGTACGTGCTTGGTCAGCAATCGAGCGAGTAATCGCCTGACGGATCCACCAAGTAGCATACGTCGAGAATTTATAACCACGGCGATATTCAAACTTATCAACCGCCTTCATCAGGCCGATGTTACCCTCTTGAATAAGATCAAGGAATTGAAGGCCACGGTTTGTATATTTCTTCGCAATCGAAATCACCAAACGTAGATTTGCTTCGACCATTTCTTTTTTGGCCTGACGTGCTTCACGTTGGCCTTTTTGTACTTTTTGCACAATACGGCGGAACTCAGTTGGCTGTAGACCAGTTTCACCAGCAAGGTCTTGGATATCGCTACGAATTTCTTTGATTGTAGCGTTCTCGCCCTTGTTAAATTCTTTCCAACCTTTAGCAGAAAGATTTGCAATACGACGAACCCAGTTTGGATCCAATTCAGAACCAAAATATTCAGCTAAGAAAGCATCGCGCGGCACGCCATAGCTTTCAGCCAAACGCATCAAACGGCCTTCAAGACCAAGCAAGTTTTTGTTGATAGCATAAAGCTGCTCAACCAGTGCTTCGATGCGGTTATTATTAAGAGAAAGAGACTTAACCGCTTCTACAATAGTTTCAGTAAGCTCTTTGTAGCGCTTTTCTTGCGCAGGTGAGAGCTTCTTGTTGCCAAGAGCTTTTTCCACTAACTGATCTTGTAGGCGGCGAAGTTTTTTATAATCATTCGCGATGATGTTTAGCGTTTCAAAAACCTGAGGCTTAAGCTCGGCTTCCATAGCCGCAAGCGATAGGCTTGCTTCCATATCATCATCGTCTTCATCGTCCTCTTCTTCCTCTTGACCAGGAAGAATTTCGCCCGTTAGAGGGTCCTTTTTCAATTCAGCTTTTTTCTTCTCAGCTTCTTCTTCAGCAAGCTTCGCTTTTTCCGCAGCTGCTTGACCACCCGGTGGGATATGTCCAACAGGCACAATTTTAGCTTCAGGACCTGCATAAGTTGCTTCAAGATCAATAATATCACGAAGCAAGATATTGCCTTCGTTCAATTCATCGCGCCAGATAATCAAAGCTTGGAAAGTAAGCGGATTTTCGCAAAGACCCGCAATCATAGTCTCACGGCCAGCTTCTATGCGCTTGGCAATCGAGATCTCACCTTCACGAGAGAGAAGTTCAACGGTACCCATTTCACGCAAATACATGCGGACAGGGTCATCGGTACGATCGGTAGGCTCACGCTTTTTAGTAGCTGTTACAGCCTTGCCCGTTGTTTCAACGAGATCGCCGCCTTCAGCTTCTTCTTCCAAATCTTCTTCTTCAACAACATTAATGCCCATATCAGAGAGCATCGTCATCACATCTTCGATTTGGTCCGGTGAAACCTCATTAGAAGGAATAGCAGCATTGAGCGCATCAGTTGTAATGTAACCGCGCTTTTTTGCAGCAGTTATCATTTTCTTGATGGAAGCATCGCTTAAATCAAGAACTGGTTTGTCCGTTGCATCTGCTGTTTTATCTTCTTTACCCGCTTTAGCGGTTTTAGTAGCTTTTGCTTTAACTTTTGTAGCCATATGGGTAGCTTTTACTTTAACTTTTGTAGCCATATGGCTTGTCTCTCCACCAGGTGGCTAATAGCTCTACCTGCGATTGAATAATGTCCCTGAAATAACCCAAAACCCTAAGCTTTTCAGCTTAAAATTCGAATCACTACATTCAACTTTTAACCTTTGCAGTAGCCTCTTGTTGGTTAATCGACCATTAACCCGCTGTTTTCACTCATACCAACAATAAGCAAAAGCAAGCGATTTAAACAAAAGTTTTCCTGCAAAAACCCTAAATATTTTTTCCTAAGAACTGATTCCGTCAAAATGGCACGAGGTCAAGACTCTTTTTTAATTTGGATAAATAATTAAAGCTGAAAAACAACCCTAAAAACCCTTATTGGTACGTCCAGAAGACGAGCCAAATCCATCAATAAGTGCCTCAATCCCATCACTTCGGGATAGTTCTTGTTGTATTTGTAGCAGTCTTTCAAAGTTTTCTTGGCTATTATCATCAGCCAACGCGCGTTCTGCTATCTTCAACTCTCTATTTAGTGTCTGATTTTTAAGATGCAAGATGTGAGATTGCAACCAACCGTCTCTAGCATCCTCAAATCCAGCATTTGGCATCAATTGCCACAAATTATTTTCAATCAAATGCTGCTTCACATTATCTAAAACAACACCCAACCCTTTTTCGCGAACATTTTCCAACACAAAATTTAGGTCAGGAAAATTATCACCTTCATTCTCATTATTTGGCCAATTAGCAAAACAGTCCAAAAATACAGACTGAAGCGCCTTTGCTTCATTACTTTGCAGATCAAGCGTTGAAACTTCTTCAAAGAACTCAACCCCAAGTGCTGGATGGAAGATTAACCCTCCAATAAGCGCAGCCTCACGAAGAGGCATTCCAGCATGACCTTTTTTAACCATCTTGCTACCCAGCAAAGATGGACTTGCCGAAAATTTACGCCCACCCGCTTTTACTTGCTTTTGATTGCCCAAATTGCCTTGATAAGAATTGCCCGTTTTATTTGCGTGCTGATTATAATTACCCTGCTTATTTCCTTTACCAGATGAAAAATACCCAGACAGTCTTTCACGTACATCTTGATCGTAATGATAGCGAACACTTTCATCTTTAATCGAGCTTACAATCTGACGCATACGTGTTTGCAATTCTGCACGGCGTTCAGGTGTATTATATATTCCAGATGCGATTTCACGGTTCCACAGCATATCAGCTAGCGGTAAAGCTGCTTCAACTACTTCATGCATGGCCTCAGGACCATCTTCTTTTATAAGGTCGTCAGGGTCTTTACCCTCTGGCAACATGGCAAAGCGGACTGATCGCCCTGGCTGAATATTTGGCAACGCCACATCAATTGCACGGTGAGCAGCCTTCTGCCCTGCCCCATCACCATCAAAGCATAAAATGGGTTCAGGATGCATTCTCCATAAAAGCTCCATCTGGCGCTCAGTCAAAGCCGTACCAAGAGGCGCAACCGCATTTGCAAAACCTGCTGCATGAAGTGCAATAACATCCATATAGCCTTCCGCTGCAATAACCTGTTTTTTGTCATATGCAGGCTTACGCGCCTTGGCAAAGTTATAAAGCACATTGGATTTATGAAAAAGCTCTGTTTCGGGCGAGTTCATATATTTGGCCAACGCATCATCTGATAGTGCTCGGCCACCAAAGGCAATTACACGGCCACGGCTATCAGGAATAGGAAACATCACACGGCCACGAAACTTATCGTAGGAAACCGCTATTCCCTCACCAAAGTTCACAAGTCCACAAGCTTCCATCTGTCCTGCCTCAATACCTTTAGAAGCAAGAAACTCTTTGAGAGCATTTCTACTATCAGGCGCAAAGCCAATACCAAATTCTTGCTGAATAGCAGAAGACAAGCCACGGTCGCGCAAATAAGCTCGAGCATTAGCACCCACTGGTTCATGCAATTTAGTTTGGAAAAATTGCGTCGCTAAATCCATCACTTCAAACAACGTCTTGCGCTGTTCTTCACGTTGCTGCTCACGCTTGTCCATAATAGGAACTTGAAGGCCAGCCTGATTGGCGAGAAGCTCAACGGCTTCATGGAAGTGTAAGCCATCAAGCTCCGTTAAGAACCTAAAATGATCTCCTGAAACCCCGCAGCCGAAGCAATAATACCGCCCTTTTCGATCTTCGCAGTGAAAGCTTGGGGTTTTCTCTCCATGAAAAGGACAATTTCCCCAAAAATCACCTTTAGCAGCATTAGTCTTCTTCTTATCAAACTGCACACGTGCGCCGACAACCTCGGAAATTTTGAGGCGATCACGGATGTCATCAAGGAAGGTATCAGGAAAGCGCATAAAAGTGTTCTACATCTTATAATTGCGATTTGAAAATATAAAATTTCAAATCGTAAATTTAAGATTATAGTATCAAACAGACATTGATTTAAGCTAAGCGCTTTTTCGCCCCACCAACTGTTTGCAAAATAACCGCCCCCAGCACAATTGCACCGCCAATTAAAGCGCTGATGGTTGTTACTTCACCCAAAAACAACCAAACCCACAGTGGCCCTGTGACACTTTCAATTAGTACCAAAATACTAACCTCAGGTGCAGGTAGGTAACTTGCAGCCCATGTCACCAGTGCTATGCCTAGGCCAATTGTAAACGCGCCCATAAATAAGCTTAGCCCCAAATCCCATCCACTAATTGTAAGACCAGAGTCGATTGCTATTGTAATAATTACATTTAGCCCACAAGCAAAAATTCCGCCTAAGAACGTGCCGCCTAAAGCATCTTCTTTGCCTGTGTAGCGAATGATAACAAGCATCGCAGCAAAGCAAAAAGCTGAGAATAGAGCGTATAAATTTCCAAGTATGCCGCCTGTTTCAAATCCATCTTTCACCATTAAACCAACACCCACGACCGCTATCGCCAGTGCTAGATAGGTAACTACGCTTGGCTTTTCACCAATAAAAACCCACGCAAGAATGGCGGCAAAAATCGGGGCAGAAGAAAGAATAAACAGTGCGCTGGCAATATTTGTATTAAGCAAAGCGTAAACATAAAAGCTAAATGCAAAACTAAGAAGAATACCTACAAAAACGTCCCATTTATCAAAAGACTTTAAAAAGGTTATCACCCCAACCTTACGGCGTAGACAAGCAACCAGCATGACCATCGCCGCAAGTGAAAGTGAACGATAGACCAAAATTTGAAATCCGTCTGCCGTTTCAATCAGCCTTAAAATTAGGCCAACCGTGCCCATCAAGACACCGCCAACAAGAACGAGAGAGATAGCAGCAGAGCGGGTCATTATAAAAACCCAAATACAGGATTAGCCACCCAGCTTGCCTTTAACCAGTCCGCCAACAACGCCCATATCAAGTTGGCCGCGATAGCGTTCTTTTAAAATGCCCATAACCTTGCCCATATCACGTAGGCTTTCGGCGCCCGTTTCTGAAATTGCTTCACTAACCGCAGCTTCAGATTCTTCTGGCGTCAATTGTGTTGGCAAAAACTCACGAATGATATCCATCTCTTCAAGCTCTTGTGCTTCCAACTCAGGGCGATTGCCCTCTCGGTACATCTTCGAGCTTTCTTCGCGTTGCTTTACCATTTTGGTGAGGATATCTAGCACCTCTTCATCATCAGCTTTATCTTTGCCCTTGCCACGAAGTGCAATATCACGCTCCTGAATTGCTGCATTGATAAGGCGAACTGTAGATAAACGACGAGAGTCTTTATCCTTCATAGCCTGCTTCATATTTTCAGTTATCTTAGTGCGCATAATGACCTCGTTTTTTATCGTCAGCGAACTTAACCCCATTTGAGCCAGCAATCAATGGTGGAAAAATAGTTTAAGCCTTTGATATTAAATAATATTATATATTATTACTTCTGTTGACCAACCAGACACTATCCACTATTTTGCAAATTCAGCCACACAATTAATTTTTCTGATTCCATGTTCAGCACATGGAATTGAACCGCACGCACATGTCTGGAAAAATGACTATGACCACAAATACACCTGCCTGGACAAACGAAAAACCAACTGCCTTAATCGTTCTTGCCGATGGAACAACAATCGAGGGCAAGGGCTGCGGTGCAACAGGTATCGTTCAGGCAGAAATTTGCTTTAATACAGCAATTACGGGTTACCAAGAAATTTTAACAGACCCATCTTATGCAGGTCAGGTTGTAACCTTCACATTCCCACACATCGGTAATGTAGGTGCAAATGATGAAGACCAGGAAATGTTAGAAACTGACAAACCTGCCAATAGTCCAGCCGGTGCTGTTGGTGCGGTTTTTAAGGCCGATATTACCAGCCCATCTAATTACCGCTCAGCGCAACACTTAGATGAATGGCTTAAGGGGCGCGGGATTATTGCCATGTCAGGCATTGATACGCGAGCACTGACAAATCTAATTCGTGAAAAAGGCCTTGCGAATTGTGTGATCGCGCATGATCCAAAGGGCAATTTTGACATTGAGGATTTAAAATCAAAAGCAAAACAATGGTCGGGACTTGAAGGCCTTGATCTTGCAAAAACTGTGGGTCACGGACAAGATAAACCTTGGTCAGAAAAGCCTTGGGTTTGGGATGAAGGTTATTCAAATTCAAGCGAAGAGCAATATCATATTGTTGCAATGGATTTTGGCGTAAAACGCAACATCCTTCGCCTCATGGCAGGACTTGGTTGTAAAGTTACAATTCTACCAGCCACAGCCACAGCTCAAGAGGTTTTAGCCCATAAGCCAGACGGCGTATTTCTATCAAACGGCCCTGGTGATCCAGCAGCAACAGGTGAATACTCAGTAAATGCCATTCAAGACATTCTAGAAACTGACGTTCCAGTTTTTGGCATTTGCCTTGGCCACCAAATGTTGGCGTTAGCATTGGGTGCAAAAACCAAGAAAATGCACCAAGGCCACCACGGCGCAAACCACCCTGTCAAAGATCACACAACGAATAAAGTTGAGATCGTTTCCATGAACCACGGCTTTGCAGTGGACGCAGACACCTTCCCTGAAGGTGTAAAAGAAACCCACATCTCACTCTTTGATGGTTCAAACTGTGGCCTAGCAGTAGACGGCAAGCCTGTTTTCTCTGTTCAACACCACCCAGAAGCCTCACCAGGCCCGCAGGATAGTCATTATCTCTTCAAGCGTTTCTTGAATTTGATTAAGGAAAACAAGGGCGAAGCATTGGTAAATGAGGCGTAAGAACCGCACTCACATTTTAGTGTTGCATTGTCATTAAAACTTGAATCAACAGCTCTTTAATTCTGCCACAATCTGGTTACATAGACCTCTTGATACAATCCAAACAACTTATGAAACTTGAGTTCTTATGCCTTGCACATTAACAAATTGTACAGACACAAATAAATGCGTACCTCTTCGTAAGGGCTTATCCGCAATTGCGATGCGTAGAACTGGTTTAATTTCCCCTAAGACAAATACATCTCTTTATTCTGTAGAAAACACTGCTGCGCCAAAAGAAATTAGCGCAGCTAAATGTCATTCTGTTAGTTTATTAGCGCTTTAAATTTTACGCGCTTTAAACGTATCACAACTTTCAATACGACCTGATTCAAATCCGCGACGGAACCAAAAACGGCGTTGTTCTGACGTGCCATGATTAAAACTCTCTGGCACAACATAACCTTGGGTACGCTTTTGTATTGCATCATCACCGATTTGATTTGCAGCAACTAATGCTTCTTCCAAGTCGCCAGCTTCAAGCCAACCTTCTTTGTTTACATAATGCCCCCAAACACCAGCAAAACAATCCGCCTGTAACTCAACCTTAACAGATTCTTTGTTGAACTGAGTTTTACCCATTGAACGACGCATCTTATTGAACTGCGGCAAAACACCTATAATATTCTGGATATGATGCCCAACCTCATGCGCAAGTACATAAGCTTGTGCAAAATCGCCACCAGCGCCAAATTTCTGCTCAAGTTCTTTATAAAAAGACAAGTCAATATAAACTTGGCTATCACCCGGGCAATAAAATGGGCCTGAAGCTGCTGATGCCATACCACATGCCGAGCGCACCTGACCGCTAAACAAGTTAAGTTTTGGGTTTGGGTATTGTTTTCCATAATTAGCAAAAACAGTTGTCCAAACCTGCTCTGTTGACCCCAGAATTGTTTCAACAAACTGCTTCATCTCATCATTACTATAGTTAGCTCGTGGTGCTTGCTTACGCTGCGGCGCCTGTGTTTGAGGTGCAAAACCGCCGCCAACGTTTCCGCCTAATCCACCAGCCAAAAGCTTAAGTGGGTTAATGCCCAAAAACATCATAACAATACCAATTATGATAATCGTACCAATACCCATACCACCACTACGACCGCTGACGCCCCCCATAGGCAATCTTCGGCGGCCTCCAGTTGGAAAACCAAACCCACCGCCCCCTTGTCCACGGGCATCATTTACGTTGGCACTCTTTTTTCGGCCTTTCCAGCGCATCTCTAAACTCCAGAGTTATTTAATATTTCAGGAAAGCTAGCGAATTACGTATCGGAATGCAAAGCAGAAATCGTTGTTTTCACTATTGAAGTGTATCAAGATCATTTTGAGTAACGACATAAGATGCAGTAAAAGTAACTTCATCACCTGGCGCCAACCTGTCCCAAGAACCATCAACGACTGCATCTGTTGAATCGTTAATGATGCCATTATCCGCAGTGAGAGTTTCATTTGCAGGAGTTGGCGCAGGTCCACTACCCGTGTGAGCGTCAGTTAAGCTAATATTTGAGACAAACTGATTACCCGTATTAGCGACGACATAAGTATAGGTAACGGTCACACCTTCAGGGACATTTGTATCATTGTCAGCTGTCTTCGTAACAGTGATAGAAGGATTGCCTGGAACAATTGTTGTGGTAGCTGAAGCGTCTTCATCCGCAAGACTTTCAGAAGTATATTGATCAGTCGTTACCTAAACCGTGTTGATAAGATCGCTGGCTGCAGAAATATCGCCTGAGGTAACCGGATAACTCACTGTATAAGTCCAAGTTTCCCCCACTTCAAAGATACTATCTGCAGTCAAGCTTTCAACAGGGCCAGACACAGTGCCAGTTGATGAATCAGGCAAAGTATCATCAACAACAACGCCCGTTTGATCTAGCTGCCCTGTATTGGTCAAAACGATTTCATAATTAAGCGTCAGCGTTTCAGCTATCTCTGGGCGATCAACCGTTTTTGAAGCCGTAAATAAGGGCAACCGCCTTACTGCAAAATATGCAACATTTTCCGCGATGTGCGACCGCTCGGTATCTTGAAGTTGATCTTCATCAATCGCAAGAGAAAGCGTAGCTCCACCAACAGCACCAGAGCCAAGAAAAACCGCCCAACCACCGTTATTACCATTCAATCCTGAAAGAGTTGCCGTCGCAAATTCAAATGTGCCTCCTAGACCGTAACTAGCCCCACTATTTCCCACGCCATCAATTGAATTGCCCCCTAAAGCTGCAGTATAGGCAATTCCATCATAATTTCCGCTACCGCTTTCAATAACGATAATGCCAAGTGTTTCGTTTCCTCGCGTCGTTGTGTCTTCAGCAACCATTTTGGTCACACAAATACCGTCTGCAAAACCAGATAAGTAAGGAGGGTTACCAGAAGCCTCGCAATCGTTTGCATGGAAAACGCTAAAATCACTATCACCAAATGTCATCACTTGACCAAGAACCATCGGATTGGTGAATCCAGAGAATGAGCCAGATACGTTTTGCATAGTGCCAGCACCATTGCCCAAAGGTACATTTCGACCATGTGTAACAGTTGATGTCACTCTTCTAGCCTCAACGCGCCGTCCATCTGCCAGCGTATTAACTCCTTCCTCTGCGACAAGGCAAAATACAGAACCACTTGTAACAGCAGAAGAGTTTCGAGGTTCTTGAAGGCGAACTTGCATGCTTCCCGCACCAACGCTTTGTATTCGAACAACGGCAGGCGGGTCGGAGGTGTTGGGGAGATTATAAATACAACTCGGTACAGCGCTCGTATAGGAATTTTCGAAATTCACAGCTTGAAACGACCCACCCACACTTGGAATTGTAATCGCTTCTACAGTAGTAGACAGGGTAAAAGCACTTGCAGGCATTGAAAACAAAATACTGATAAAAACCATACAGATAGCTCTAATCAACATTATTTTTACTCACCCAATACTATTTAAACCAAAATCCCTACTAAAAATTTCTATTTATACCTTACCATAAGTCAAAAAAAATGGAAATAAACACACCGACCTAATCCACAGCCGTGTGTTAACTCCCAAATCTTAAATATAAGCGTATCTTAGTTTGTATGACCAGAATGATTTGAGTGGTCTTCTTTCGCTTCATCCATATTGCTCATGTCTACAACAATCATTTCAATTTCTAATTGACCAGCTTTTTCAAACACGAGTGTTACTTTGCGCAGTTGACCAGCTTCCATTTGCTCATTTAATTTCATGAACATCAAATGGTCGCCACCAGCTCTTAATGTTGCTTCTCCACCTGCAGGAATTTCAACGCCATCTTTAAGCGGGCGCATACGCATCACACCGTCAATCATTGTCATTGTGTGAATTTGTTGTTTTGCAGAAAAGTTTGCTGAAAGAGACACCAGCCTGTCTGCTTCTGCGCCGTTATTTTTGATTTTCAAATATCCAGCCGCAACAGGTGCTGCTTTTACGGTTGCAGGAATTACCGGATGACCAATGACAAGATTGCCGATTTTATAATCATTCGAAAATGCAGATAGTGACGCAGCTAAAACCAAAGAAATTGACAAAATAATAGAATAAAATTGCTTCATATTTCTGAGCCTTCTTAGTGTAATAAAAATATTCTCGATACTAATAAACAACTTATTCAAGACAGGAATGCGGCAAGACGGCGCAAGTTAAATTTAAAACTTCATTTTACCCCCACTTTCTCTGCTTTACCCCCTTTCACAAACCACAGAGATAATCTATATGAGTCTTCTAGCCATTAATTTTTGCGCCATGATTCCTCTCCCCTCCCAAGGGTGAATTTCTGCCGCGCGAACAGCATAAGAAATGAACTGCTAGATGCCAGCAAGAAAAGATATTAACTCAATCCTCATCATCGGTGCAGGGCCAATTGTTATTGGCCAAGCTTGTGAGTTTGACTACTCTGGAACACAAGCCTGTAAGGCGCTTAAAGCAGAGGGTTACCGCATTATTTTGGTAAACTCGAACCCTGCAACCATCATGACCGACCCAGAGTTAGCAGATGCAACGTACATCGAACCTATTACACCAGAAATTGTTGCAAAGATTATTAAAAAAGAACGCACAGAGCGTCCTAACGATAAACTTGTTGTGCTACCGACCATGGGCGGACAGACCGCGCTTAATACAGCACTTTCACTTCGTAAAATGGGCGTCCTCGACAAATGGGATGTCGAGATGATTGGTGCAGATGCACATGCAATTGATAAAGCTGAAGATCGCGACCTTTTCCGTGAAGCAATGCACAAAATTGGCCTTGCGACACCGCGCTCAGCTTTTGTAAACACAACAGAGCTCAAAAGCCGCTTTGAAGCAGAATATAAAAAAGCTTTGGGGTTAGCAAATGACAAAGAAGCTTTCGAAAGTGAATGGCGCGAAGGCGAAACCATCCGCTTAGAAGAGCATCGCCTAGTTGCCCAAATGCAAGCGCTTGAAGCCACAAAAACAACGGGCCTGCCAGCAATCGTTCGACCATCTTTTACTATGGGTGGCCAAGGTGGCGGCATCGCATACACGCTTGAAGAACTTTATACGCTTGTTGTTGGCGGTGTAGATGCTTCTCCAACCAATGAAGTGCTTGTTGAAGAATCTATTCTTGGGTGGAAAGAATATGAGATGGAAGTTGTTCGCGACAAAGCAGACAACTGCATCATTATTTGCTCGATTGAAAATGTTGACCCAATGGGCGTTCATACAGGCGATTCAATCACCGTAGCCCCTGCCCTTACACTGACAGATAAAGAATACCAAGTCATGCGGAACGCTTCTATTGCTGTTTTGCGTGAAATCGGTGTTGAAACGGGTGGCTCGAACGTACAATTCGCGGTCAACCCAAAAGATGGCCGTCTTGTTGTTATCGAAACGAATCCGCGCGTTTCTCGTTCATCAGCTCTTGCTTCAAAAGCAACAGGCTTCCCAATCGCAAAAGTCGCAGCACGTTTGGCTGTTGGGTACACGCTTGACGAACTAGACAATGACATCACGGGTGGTGCAACACCCGCATCATTTGAACCTTCAATTGATTATGTCGTAACCAAAATTCCGCGCTTTGCATTTGAAAAATTCCCTGGCAGCCCGCCTCATCTTTCAACGGCAATGAAGTCAGTTGGCGAAGTAATGGCGATTGGGCGTACTTTTGCTGAATCAATGCAAAAAGCATTACGCGGTTTGGAGACAGACCTTTCAGGTCTTGATGAAATTGAAATCCCAGGCCTTGGTGAAGGCGATGATAAAAATGCCATCCGTGCCGCACTAGTAACTGCAACACCAGATCGCCTACGTATGGTTGCGCAATCGCTTCGTGAAGGCGCTACACCTGAAGATGTACACCAATATTCAAAATTTGATCCTTGGTACATTGAGCAATTCCAACATATCATCGCAAGTGAAGATCGTATTCGCGAGCATGGCCTGCCACAAGATGTTGACAACCTACGAATGCTAAAAGCTCAGGGCTTTGCAGATAGCAGACTAGCAGAACTCTCAGGCAAAACCGAAGCAGATGTTACAGCCCTACGCGCTAAGCTTGATGTGCACCCAGTATACAAACGCATTGATACATCCGCCGCAGAGTTTGCCTCACCAACAGCTTATATGTACTCAACTTATGAAGTGCCATTTGCTGGTGAAGTGCGCACAGAAGCGCAACCCTCAGATCGTGAAAAAGTAATGATCTTAGGTGGTGGGCCAAACCGTATCGGTCAAGGCATTGAATTTGATTACTGCTGTTGCCACGCGGCATTCGCATTAGAAGATGCTGGCTATGAAACCATCATGGTCAATTGTAACCCAGAAACGGTTTCAACAGACTACGACACATCTGACCGTTTATACTTCGAACCGCTAACGGCAGAAGACGTGATGGAGATCGTTCGTGTTGAACAATCAAACGGAACACTAAAAGGCATCATCGTACAGTTTGGCGGGCAAACGCCATTGAAGCTTGCGCAATTCCTGACCGATAATAACGTCCCTATTCTTGGCACAACACCAGACAAAATTGACTTGGCAGAAGACCGTGACCGTTTCCAAAAACTCTTAAATGATCTCGACATGCTTCAACCTCGCAACGGTATTGCTCGTTCAGCAGATGAAGCTAGAACAATCGTCAAAGAAATTGGCTACCCAGTTGTGATACGTCCATCTTATGTACTTGGTGGACGCGCAATGGAAATCGTGCGAACAGATGCAAGTTTTGAACGTTACATCAATGAAGCAGTTGTTGTATCAGGCGATACACCAGTCCTGATTGATAGCTATCTTTCAGCTGCAATTGAAGTTGACGTTGATTGTCTTTGTGATCGTGAAAGCGTCAAAGTCTGTGGTATCATGGAGCACATTGAAGAAGCCGGCATTCACTCAGGCGATTCAGCTTGTTCACTGCCGACACACTCATTGCCGCAAAACATAATAGATGAATTGATCGTACAATCCAAAAAAATGGCATTGGCACTAGAAGTCTCTGGTCTGATGAACATGCAATACGCGATTAAAGACGGCGAGATCTTTGTTCTGGAAGTTAATCCTCGAGCATCGCGTACAGTTCCTTTTGTTGCAAAAACAATCGGCTCACCCATCGCAAAAATTGCAAGCCGTATCATGGCTGGTGAAAAACTAGAAAAAGCAATCACTGTTTACGGCGAATGGCGCGAAGCTCAAAACCTCAAACACATCGCAGTTAAAGAAGCTGTCTTCCCGTTCGCACGTTTCCCTGGTGTTGATATTCTACTTGGGCCAGAAATGCGCTCAACGGGCGAAGTTATGGGTCTCGATACAGATTATCCAATGGCTTATGCAAAAGCAGTACTAGGGGCTGGAACAGTGCTGCCAACAGAAGGCAACATCTTCATCTCAGTCAAAGATTCAGACAAAGACGGTGTTCTTAAAGCTGCAAAGACTTTTGTTGAACTTGGGCTCAAGCTTATGGCAACAGGTGGCACGCAGCGCTTCTTTGAAGAAAACAATCTTGAGTGCAAGCGCATCAATAAAGTTCTGGAAGGTCGCCCTCACATCGAAGACGCAATCCACAACGGTCAAGTGCAATTGGTCATCAATACAACTGAAGGCGCAAAAGCCATGTCAGACTCCCGATCATTACGCCAAGCAGCCCTAAAAACACGCGTAGCACACACCACAACACTGACTGCAGCAGTAGCAATGTCTGAAGCAATGGAAGCATTAAGTAAGCGTGAAATGAGCGTGAGACCGTTGCAGGATTATTTGACTTAGAAAATTATAATCATGAAGGCATAAGCTATATGCCTTCATGATTATTAGAAATCATTAGCTAACCAACTCAGGCTGAAATTTCTTTGCATACTTAGTTGGTGTTGTTCCAGTATGCTTTCGAAACGCATTGTTAAAAGACACACGATTATTAAAGCCAGTGTCATATGCTAGATTTGTCACATTAACTTTGCCATTAATCATCAGGGTTTCCGCTGCTTTTTGTGCTCGATAAGCATTCACGTAGTCGTAGAAATTTTTATTGCGGTGTTGATTTATAACTTGCGATAGATGGTGAGGAGACAGGCCCATTTCCTTTGAAAGTTCGCTTAATGAGAGGTTGTTTTTGAGATAAATCTCCGAGTTTTGCATCTTCTTGTCCAAGTCTTGTGCAAGATTGCGACCTAATTCAATGCTTATCGGAGAGCTATCATACTTCTTTACGCAATGCTCTTCTTCTAAAGGTTCTTGTATTTCAATTTGCCGTAATGACAGATAACCAATTGCAAAAATCGTTAATGCCTCCGCCATCATGTAAACATTGTAATACGGGTTGGCTATCTGAAGTATTCTTGTTGGAACTGCTAGACACATATCGATCAACACCAGTATAGCAAAAATGGTAATTAGAATTTTCAACCAAGATAAATTGATTTTTTCTGTGGCTGACAAGGCCTGCTTCAATTGATCTTGATAACGTTGAACTTCAATAACAGACCAGATAATATAACCCATCATCTGCAGATAAAGAGATATCATTACAGTCATGAAAATCACTTCAGATATTTTTGTGCTTATAACCAGACTCGTCCCCAAGTAATAAAAAGGAATTTGTGCAAGTCCAATTATGATGGAGGGTGCGCAATGGAGCAGTTTTTTGTTAAGGCTTATAGGAGCATTCTTGATCAAACACCGAACATAGTACCAAAGAACCGGCCCCCACAAAAAGGGTGTAGCCCATAAGATGTAGTCAATTAGCAGCCAGTTTTTAGACAGGCCAACCTTGTAAACGTAGATGTTCCACAAGGATAATGTAATCAAAGCAACTAGTAATGATAACAGCCTGTTCGCATGAATGCTTTCTGATCGCCCCGAGAGTAAAATTGCAATAAGGAATACACCGTGCATAGTTGCGGCTAAAAAAAATGTATCAGCACTTGGCATAGTTGCACCTGTTAAAACCATCTAAATTAAGAAACGATAGCAATCATTCTCATGCCCCATTCTATGAGAGTTTCATCAGGGAATACTAGATAAAACTAGTAAATATTTATCGAGATTGTCACCTTGCTAAAATAAATTCTCCATAATTTTCTCAGCCGATTATCTATCTGAAAAAATAAGGTTTTTACATAGGCATATAAAACAAGATTCCATTGGAGGAAAATAAATGAAAAACACTATCAGAAAAATTGCCGTCGCATGCGCCCTGTCTTTGTCTGCAACAAGTGTAGCATTGTCAGCTGACTTTGCTACAGCAGATCAAATCAAAACAGCAATTATTGGTAACACTGATCAAGGAGGTATGCTGTCAGGCCCAGGTTATAGCCAGCATTATCTCGCAGATGGAACCATCAAAGGTAATGGGTTTGTGGGTAAATGGAGCATGAAAAACGACAGCCTTTGCTTTGCATATGGTGGTGAATCTTCCGGTTGTTGGGAAGCAAAAATAGATGGGCCATTGATCGTCTGGTATAAGGATAAGAAAATTGATGGAGCAGCAATTATGCTTAAGGGCAACCCAAACAAGTATTAAAAAATACAATTAGGGTTATTTAGCAACATGTAATTTAATGTTGGAAAACTCGATTGTGTTGGGAGAAGTCCGGGTACGATTTACTTCGTGCCCGAGTTTGCGAAGTAAAATCACCATTATATAAAAGCCTACTCACCAAATCTGATCAAACATTTTAACTTCACCATCATGGGAATGGCCTAACGCCTTGATGCGCACTTCAAAGCTTGCGGAAAGTGCTTGAACCAAGGTTAGTCCTTCTATCAATTCTTTACAGCTAAAATACTGAAGCAGCTCAGCACCCTTATCGCTTTGCGAGTTAACTATCAGGGTTTCTGCTATGCACATCATCAGCGTAGTTTGGCTTGCTAGCAAGGCCTCTCGTCCTTCAAATACCTCATGCGCTTCCAACATAGATCGATCACCATCTTGTAACATCAGATATAACAATCGCTTACTTTCATAAACAGCCGAGCGATAAGCTTCATTAAATTGTGAGACACTCGACAACGCATCTGCATCACCCTCGTTAATATGACGCTTATCAAGAAACCGGTGGGATTCCCCTACAGTAAGATATCGATGCATTCCAAACTCTCCAGGAACTTCATCCTGCCCCATGAACACTGGCGCAAAAGGTGCAGCAATTGGCCCAATTGGCGAGTGCCATAACATCCTCACCTCATCATGTGCAGCATCATTGAGCGGTACAATTTGTCCATAACCGGCTGTATCACCTGTCAATTTTGGTGTCCGCAATGCCCACATAATGTCTCCTAAAGAAATTTTCTGAATAAAGAAAATCAGGGTGCTCATGCTCATTAACTGGCACCTCACCAATATAACCTGGGCGTGATGCTCTTATGCTATCATCACCCAAACGCTCGGCAAGCCACAGGCCTTTGCCTCCGGCAAATTGAATAACAACCCATGCTTCATTTGCATCGGCAATAATGTGAGAATTTCCGCCATAAGTACTTTCACCATGCTCAGCAATCAATTGCCCAATTAGCTCAACACCATCACGTGCACTACGCGCACGTTCCAAGACTGTACAAGCAAAATCACTATAATTTAGTCCTGTCTGCTTATCAGGGGTCATGGCGATTAATTCATCGCGTGATGTTGACCAAACATCTCGAACAGCAACCCCATGTTCGTTTAAGCCGCCATTTGTGATGGGAGCAGGAACACCTTTGTAATAGGAATAACTTACCCGGATATGTCTTGCGGTTTCTGTAACTTGCGGAATTTCAGTCCTCACACCAGGCATATCGGCATCTGCCCCAACACCAATTAATACCATGCACTCATCTGTATGTTCCTTACGAGGAATAATTTCTAGCCAATGACTTGAAGGTTCATCACCATACCCGGCCAAAAATGCATAGCCATCTTTTGTGTGGTTCTTGCCAATATAAAGCGCGTAACTCATTTCCAAATTCCGTTAATCAAAAACAGACTCTAGATTAATTACGTTCAAAAAGAAAATGGCTCCAAATTTTCATCCAGAGCCATTATAGAATTTTATTTCAGAAAACGTTTACTCAGCAGGCGCAAGCAGTGCCTTCCAAAGGATTGCACCAAGTGCAGCACCGGCAAGAGGCGCTACCCAGAATAACCATACTTGTGAAAGTGCTGGTGTTTCTGCAAAGAATGCACCCGCCAATGACCGCGCTGGGTTAACTAATGTATTACTCACTGGAATTGAAATCAAGTGAATAAGCGTTAATCCAAGACCGATTGAAATGGGCGCAAAGCCTGAAGGAACTAACTTACTTGTTGATCCCAATATGATGATTAGGAAGAATGCTGTCAGAACAACTGCTGTAATCAACACAGACATCATACCAAAGCCGCTTGGTGATAATTCACCAAAGCCATTGGTTGCAAAACCACCTGTGCCGCCAAAATCGCCTTTGCCAGATACGATTAGATAAAGCACCAACGCACCCAAAGCGCCGCCGACAACTTGCGCAATCACATACGGAAAGAAATCTTTCCATTCAAATTTACCTGCAACTGCAAGACCTAGTGATACTGCTGGATTAAAGTGTCCACCAGATATACCACCAACAGCATAGGCCATAGTCATTACGGTTAAACCAAATGCCAATGAAACACCCATGAAGCCAATACCTACATCAGGAACACCTGCCGCCAATACGGCGCTACCGCAACCACCCAAAACCAGCCAAAATGTACCAAATGCTTCTGCTGCTAATTTATTTCCCATGATATCCCTCCAGGAATTTTAAAATCACCCACGCTAAATCTTACCTTACGGAAGAAAGTTATTCAAATTTTGATACAAAAATGCCCTGCTCAATAAAGAACAGGGCATTCAATTTAAAACCAAATACTAAGAGATTAAGAGAACCAGCCCTTAACTTTACCCCAAATAGATTTAGTAGGAGCAGCTTCTGTAGCTGAACCTTGAATAGGCTCTGCACCTTTTAGTTCTGGAAGTGGCTCGCTATCAAAATGATCTTCATCTGCTTGCACTTCAGCTTTTTGAATAGTTTCAACTGTAAATGTAGAGGCAAATGAATTCATTTTTGAAAGCGTATTAGGCCCCGCCATGCCATCAGCAACAAGGCCATTTGCACTTTGGAATTCCATAACTGCTTTTTTAGTTCCTTGACCAAAGATACCATCAGCACCTGTGCCAAGATCTTCTTGAAGACTTTTAACTGCAGCACCACGAGAGCCAACACGAAGAAGTACAAGCTCATGCAAACCCATTGCAGTAAATGTATCAGGGCCAGCAATACCATCGACAGCTAAACCATTAGCTTCTTGAAACTCACGTACAGCTTTTTGAGTACCAGGACCAAAATCACCATCAGCACCAACACCAAGTTTTTCTTGAAGACGCTTTACTGGTGCGCCCTTCATTCCACGTTTCAAAATAGACATTTTATTACTCCCTTTAAATTTTTATTATGCACTCTGTAACTGAATTACTTGCGCATTCCTATTATTGATACCCGTTTTGCAATAATTCCAAAGAGCAAAAGCATTCCAATTAACGCTAAAGGAATACCTGTGGTCATCATTAGCGGCCTTGTGAGCAATGGAGAAAACCAAACCAACAACAAGACACTAATTTCATAATCAGAAAATCCCTCACACAAACCTCGAATTGCAAGAAAAGCTATCGCTGGCGCAAGAGCTACTAAATCATAATCAAGGCTGTATGGTGTCACGAGTAATGAACCAATAATGATTAGGCTTGCACGATCTTCAATTTTATTTGGATACCAAAATGCAACTACAACAACCCCCAGCACGATGGCCGCGAGTATTGCTTGCAAACTATAAGCCACAGACAAAGCCCCAGTCCACAACATCACAAATGAAAAAATAGATTGAATTTTAAACCAACCCGTCTCACCTTGCTCAAGAATAATACTACGAGTTAATTCCAAACTTTCAAAAAAAGCTGGCCAAATATCAATGCCATATAGCGCGGTAACAAATGCGCAAAGAAATAATACCGTCACAGCAGCTGAAATGAACGTCCGATAATACCCACCTACCAGTAATGCTAACGGAATAAGCATTCCAAATTGAGGTTTATAAGATAATAATCCAATTAAAATACCAGAAAGAACAGGACGTTTTTCTATCAACATAAATGCCCATCCGAAAAGAGCAGCGGTTAAAAACCCATTATGTCCATGACTAACATTCACAAATATTGCAGGGAAACCTATTACTGGCAAAAGCCAACCTTCATACTTACCAACAATTGCTTTTAAGGCCGTAAAATAAAGAGTAAATCCGAAAACGCTCCAAATTCCTAGCGCTGCTAAATACGGAAAGAATGCTAGAACAGATGCGATAATCAAAAAGAACGGCGGATAATGCCATCCAAAATAGGCTTTAAGTTCAGGTCCAAAAATCTGGGCTTGAACCGCAAATGCTTTGGCCAATCCCAGACTTCAGCAGACCGTCCTTCATTGACCATTACGCCAGCAGCATAGACATTAGAAAAATCCGTACCAATCGGCTTTCCATCCCAAGCAAGGTTACCATTTGCAGTAAACAATATAGCCAAACTAACAATAAGCATCAGCGCAATACAAATCCAAGAATAGACCCGCATACGTTCTTGATTGAGAAAACTTCCAGATTTTAAAGTTGCTAGCATTTATTGAGAATCACATAATTATTTCACTTTGATTCTTACAATATTTTATGTCTGCTCGGTACAGTTTAAATATCGGGTCCAACTTCAAGCTTACTACCATCTGTAAAACGAGAAAATCTGAATCGTTCCATATTGTGTCCAGCCTTTTTCCCAAAACCATCTCCGAAATTATTTTGCCAAACCCGGGCCAATTCCAAACCCGTGTCCACTCATGCCCGTGGCAATAATAAGCCCTTGCAAATTTGGGGCACGATCAACAATCGGCACAATATCTGGCATTGCATCAATCATGCCTGCCCATGCGTGTGTAATTTCTGGTTTACCAACAGAAGGGAATCGTTTTGCAAAGTTTTCGCGCATGATTTCAACCTGCTTGAGATTAGGTTCAGGATTAAGCACGCGCATTTTCTCAAATGGTGTTATCTCATTCCCTTCCCAATCCCGCTTAGTACTCCAAGCATCAGGAAATCCTTTTGGTGCTGAGAGTCTCAGCCTAATATCCGGTAAGTGTGCAGATGCTACAGGCAAATATTTAAAAAAATTACGAAACGAATCGCGCCCTATGTAACAATCGTTTCTTGCGCCACTTGCAAGATTATATCCGCCATCATTGCGCCTCCTAAATGCAAGATTTTCATCTGCAGCATTACCAGCATAAAATTCGGGTAAAGGCGCAGTTTGGCATACCGTTGCTCGTACGCTTAATTGCGGAATATTAATGTCATGCCGTTTTGCAAAAAGAGATGACCAAGCTCCTGCAGCAAGCAGAACTTGTTCACATTTAATTCTACCTTGCTCAGTCACAACGCCCTTGATTTTACCACCTGTAATATCAAGCACTCGTACGGCGCAATTCTCAATAATCTGCACACCTTCTGATTGAGCTAACTCAGCGATTGCAGGAACTGCTTGCCAAGCTTCAGCTCGAGCATCACTGGCGTATAAGTTGCCCCACCCAATCATGAGAACCCTTACCTCTTGCAGATTTATCAATCAGTTTATCAAGTTCTGCTTTAGAGAGTAATCTGGTATCAAGTTGACATTCTTTTGCAATTTCAAGCCATTTAGCGCGCTTTGCCAATTTCTTCTCACTACTTGCAATGTAACAAAGCCCCTCACGTTTAAAACCAATGCGCCCATTTGTTTCCTGGTCAACCTGCTCCCAAAGACGCGTGGCCTCCATCATAATAGGAAGTTCTGCAAAATCACGCCCATGTTGCCTAATCCATCCCCAGTTTCGAGATGATTGCTCACCTGCAATACGCCCCTTCTCGCAGATAACAACTTTAAGTCCGCTACGCTGCATATAAAGAGCTGAAAAGAGGCCAATCACCCCCCACCAATAATTACGACGTCTGCAGATACTGGTAGTTTATCTGAAAACTTAATAGGCGTTGTGGCCTGTACAGGACCACTAGGAGAAGGTTGAATGTTCATAGCCTAATTGTGTTTCAAATTTTACTCGCTAAATAGTGAAATCTTGATTTTTCCCAAAATTATAAAACATCTGGTAAAATCATGATTTACTATGCTATAAATTTAATCGAACAATTATTACGGCTCTGGAAATACCTTTCAGGGGCCGTTTTCTTTTGTCAAACGTCGAGATATTTCAAACCTCAAGAAAACGTTTGGTATTTGGTAGATGAAAGTAGGTAAAAAATGGAAAAAGTTCCTATGACTGCTGCGGGTCACGCAGCATTGCAAGAAGAATTACAAAGACGTCAATCAGTTGATCGTCCAGAAATTATTGCGGCAATTGCAGAAGCACGCGCGCATGGTGACCTTTCAGAAAATGCTGAATACCATGCAGCAAAAGAACAACAAAGCCTGAACGAAGGTCGCGTAGGTGAGCTCGAAGATTATCTCTCTCGTGCAGAAATCATCGATGTAGCCAAACTTTCTGGTGATACAGTGAAATTTGGCGCAACAGTAGAACTTGCCGATGAAGACACTGATGACGAAAGCAAATATCAAATTGTTGGCGATCAAGAAGCTGATGTGAAACTTGGGAAAATCTCTATTTCTTCACCAATCGCTCGTGCGCTTATTGGCAAAAGCGAAGGTGACAGTGCTGAAGTAGCAGCACCTGGCGGCGCAAAATCTTACGAAATCTTATCAGTAAAATTCATCTGACAGCATACGGAACTATCATGAGTCTTTCAAATTACAGCAGTCTTTTACTCACTGGTGGCACAGGTTCATTTGGTAAGGCTTTCGTAAAGAAAATACTAAGCGACTACCCAAACATCAAACGTATCGTAATTTATTCACGAGATGAGCTAAAGCAATATGAAATGTCACAGCGGTTCAGCCAGTCTGACCACCCTGGCATTAGATATTTCATTGGTGATGTGAGAGACCAAGAAAGACTCCACAGAGCTTTGGAAGGTATTGACGTTGTTGTTCATGCAGCAGCACTTAAACAAGTCCCGACTGCTGAATACAATCCATTTGAATGCATCAAGACAAACATCATGGGCGCACAAAACCTTGTTGAAGCCTGCCTCGAAAGTGACGTTAAGCGTGTTGTAGCGCTTTCTACAGATAAGGCAGCAGCGCCAATTAATCTGTATGGCGCTACAAAACTAGCCTCGGACAAATTAATTGCTGCAGCAAATAATATTGTTGGTAATCGTGACCTACGTTTTTCGATTGTAAGATATGGAAACGTAATGGGTAGCCGTGGTTCTGTAATTCCATTCTTTCTTGAGCAACGCAAAAAAGGCATTCTGCAATTACTGACGAGAGCATGACTCGTTTTAACATCACCTTGGACGAAAGCGTAGATTTAGTAATCAAAGCTTTTGAAGTTGCCAACGGTGGTGAAATTTTCGTACCAAAAATTCCAAGTTACCACATTGGTGATCTAGCCAATGCAATTGGGTCTGACTGCAAAAAGCCAATTGTTGGCATCCGTCCAGGTGAAAAATTGCATGAAGAAATGATCACAAGCAGTGATAGTTTTTATACCGTTGACTTCGGCGACCACTACGCAATCTTGAATGTAAGTAGCTCTATAACAGTTCAAGAGTATTGTGATCTTTCTGGCGCAAAACCTGTTGAACCTGGCATGTATTATGACAGCTTAAACAATGACGAATTCTTGGATGTTGAAACACTTCGCAATTTGATAAAAGCAAACGTCGACCCTAACTTCACAGTTTAAGTCAAAACCTTCCTAATTGTATCAACAACACGGTAAATATCTTCATTTGTTAATCCAGGGTAAAAAGGTAACGAGACTACTTTCTCGTAGTAATGTTCCGCACCTTTTAATGTCTGCTTTCTTGTCGCTTTACATAATAAGGCAACATATGAGTAGGTATGTAATGAACTTGCGTACCAACACCTAAGTCTTTCAAAAAATTACAAAAAGTAGCTCTAGACATTCCAATTGATGCATAATCGATCAGCACTGGATATAAATGCCGAACGGCATCATTACCCTCTGCTGTAGGAACAACCTTTATAGGTAAATTACTTTGGCAAATAAATTATTGTACAGCGCCTTCATTTCGCGGCGACGACTAGCAATATCATCCATTCTGTTTAATTGGCTTAAACCCAATGCGCAGGCAATATCAGTCAAACGATAATTAAATCCAAGCGATTGCATTTCGTAATACCAAGGATTTGGATTGCCATTTTCATCAAAAGCTAGCTCTTCATCTTCAAACGCATCTGCATCACGCGTAATACCATGACTACGAAGCTCTGAGACAATCCTTGCTAGCTTTGCATCCTTGCAAGTCAACATACCGCCCTCACCGCTGGTGATGGTTTTAACCGGATGGAATGAATAACTAGAAAATGCTGAATACTGACAAGTTCCTACATTTTGAACATTACCTCATGGTCTGTATAAGTTGTACCAAGTGCGTGACACGCATCTTCAATTAATTCTATACCGCGCGACTTTGCTACTTTCGAAATACCAAAGATATCTGCAGCTTCACCATTTAAATGAACAATAACAGCAACCTTAGCAGGCTTCCCAGCTTCTCAGCTCTATCTGCTGCTTGGGAAAATGTTTCTGGCGTAATAAGACCGCTTATAGGGTCGCAATCCATGAACTCAATTCGAGCACCCACATAAGCTGCACAATTCGTTGAAGCAGCAAATGACATAGTAGGCGTTAAAACCGTATCACCTTCACTTACCCCAAGAGCCAAACAAGCAATGTGCAAAGCCCCCGTAGCATTTGAGAACGCTACAGCATGAGCGGCACCTAAGTATTCGGCAAATGATTTTTCAAACTCAGCAACCTTTGGTCCGGTTGTTAAAAACAGGCTTTCCAAAGCATCAAGCACAGCGCGCTTATCATCATCGGTAATAGTTGCTTGCCGTAAGGGAGAAAAGGTTGGGTCATGATAGCTCTAAAATAATTGAATTATGCTTGCCATAAATAACGCATAAACCCATCGCTGTCAGCCGAAAGATAAACATATCCAGCTTCAACAAAAACATTACTAGAAGCACTGTTATTCTTATACACTTCAGCACTTATTTTTGTGACCCCCATATTAGCGAAATACTGATTAGCAGCGCTCAGAACAACTTGCCCCACTCCCTTACCTCGCCATTCTTTTGCAAGGCAAATACCAATCTCACCGCTATCAACTTGATTAATATCTTTGTCTATTCTGACATGTGCAATTGTTTTCTCCACCCAAAGACACGCAAGCAAGAACACGGTTCTCTTGATTTACAGCATTCTCCATCCATTTCATGTGATCTTCAAAACTGGGCACATCTCGGCTTCTATAAAATCGAGAAGCACCATCAGCGTATCTTGCATCATAAATAAATTGAGCATCAGAAAGTGTCGACGTTTCAAAAACCAAACTAGATGCAACAATTTGCTTAACAACACGGGCAACGCCATTTCCGTCACAAAGGTTGGCTGCATTCTTGCTCATTTTGTTGCGTAGAGATTGATCATTAAGCATTTTTTTCACAGCAGAGGCTATTTCATCAACATTTGTTTGCACAGAAATACCAGCCTGATTTTCATTCAATATCTTTGCAATTTCAATTTGATTATCTGCAATTGTTAAAACGACAGTAGGAAGCCCTATACAACATCGCTCCCAACTCGTTCCCCCACCTGCACCAATTACAAAATCAGCTTTTGCCATTTCAGCAGCTAAATTGTTTGAAAAACTAACAAACTCCACATCATGAGCGAGGCGTTTATAATCACCTAATAGTTCTTGCGGTGTGTTTCCTATAATGACAGTTACAGAAAATTCATGGTCGTCCGCTACCTCATTGAGTGCTTTGCCAATAACTTGAATAGGTTGAAAACTATCTCCTCCGCCTAAAGTAACAAGAATATGGCACTTAGAATTATTTTGTTTTCTGGTTCAATGTTTTGCTCTCTTAACTCTTTGAAACGTGCTCGTAAAAGAGCAAAGTCCGTTCCCAAACATAACTTGGTATCTTGCGAAACAAGAGTTTTATACTCATAATCCATACGTCCATATGTTTGGTCTAGCAAAACATCACAGATATGCGATCGATTTACTAAATCATCAATCACCATGGTTTTGATATTAGGCAACTTAGAGTGAACAGAAGTTTCCCATTGCTGTTCAATGTCGTAATGATCAACAATCAGCCAATCGACAGGATTTTGCGATAATATCTCAATAGTTTCATTGGCATCTTGTAGATGGGGTACACCGAGCCAAGTATCGTCTAACTCAATACCTTCAACACTTATCAACTCAACTTGATAACCACTATCAATTAAAAATTTAGCACCATTACCGATAAAATCACGGCAGATGAAATAACTTTCACATCCACGCTTTTTAAAGCCATCTGCAAGCGTTAAACAACGCATAAGATGACCCATACCAATTTTTGGTGAACTATCAACACGAAAAGCAAAACGCATAAAAATTTAAGCCCTAAAAACTATCATATTACTTCCGCCCTTGGCATTTGTTGCACACTCTGGCAATAAGAGGAAGTGACTAAATAGCTAAATTCAAAGAGTAAATTCGAAATATCACTGATGTCCTCAAATATCGCATCGACAAAACCAATTTGCATCATCCCTGCGCGCGGTGGCAGCAAGCGTGTTCCTAGAAAAAACATCCTAGACTTTAATGGAAAACCGCTCATTGCTTGGTCAATTGAATCAGCTCTTAAAGCAATGTATTTTCAAGAGTTGTAGTCTCAACTGATGATATTGAAATTGCTGATATATCAAACAAATATGGTGCAGAAACTCCTTTTATGAGAGATGCAAGTCTGGCTAATGATTTTGCAACAACAGCAGAAGTACTTCTAGACGCGCTTTCAAGATTGAACAGTACAGATCATGCTTGTTGTCTTTATCCAACAGCGCCTTTGTTGCGTCCATCTGATTTTGAAAAAGCATATACTGATCTCATACAGAAAACCGCAGATTGCATTATTTCGGTGACAGAATTTGATTTCCATCCCTTACGTGCTTTTGAAATAAAAGGTGATGGTAAGCTTAATTTCAAATGGCCTGAAAATGCGCTTACACGTTCACAAGACTTACCCGATCTCTTGCATGATGCCGGTGCGTTTTATTTCTCAACACCGCAGCTTTTTTAAAGCAAAAAACAATTATCATGCAAAAGACTATTGGCTATCAATTAGAGCGCGGTAGAGCGGGTCGACATTGACACACCAGAAGACTTTAAATTTGCAAAATTATTTCATCAGAATTTAAATACCGAGGACAATATTTAATATATTCAAAAAGGTGCGAACTAATTGGCATCAGTAGTATCTAGGTTATTTCGTTTTATTAAAAACTGCAGATATCTTGCCGTCTAACAAACCTTTTAAAACTTCAACGACAGATACTACGTTTTTCTCAACATCATGACCATCGTCAATCTTTATATAATGACGTTCAACAACACCGTTATGACATGCATCGACTAATGCACCTGAAGTTTTTTCCAACTGCTTATGGCTGATTTTAGATTGTTCAAAGTCAGAATATTTCAACTTGTTGGACCAACGAAAAACACCGGGGAAACTTGAGTACCAAGTGTTACCAAATACAATTGCTTTCTTACCCTTACGTATAGCTTCCCAGCCAACAGTACCTGTTATGGTAGCCACGCCTTCACAGTGGGCAATTAATGTATTTGTATTTGCAAAAGATGGCATGAAGACCACATTTGGTATGCGATTTAATCGATGAAAGAAAAGCGGGCCTCTAGAATAAGTTCCTTGCTTTGGGTTTTCCTTCACGTAGATCTTTACATCATCGGGTAAAATTCTTGAAAGCGCTTCAATTGCCAATAGCTGATCACGGAATTTTCCCCCAAGCGAAGAGGTCGTCATCTCAGGCTGAAGTTGCAAAGGGAAATATATAAACCGTTGTTCAATATCTATTTGTTGCTGTTCAAACTCTATCAAATGCTCAAAATAAGCCAATTCATTTTCATGAAAGAAACTTGAAAATGGATCACGCCATTTTGGAAAACCTGCATAAATTGCTCGAACTCTTTTCAGAATCTTTAAAAATTGAAAAGGCTTAAAAAACATGCTCGGTTTTTTTAATAAAACATAAGCTAAAATATTAAACAGCCCTTTGTAAGAAAGCTTCCCACTTTCGCCAGGAGCTTGCCCAACGTCTTTCATATAAAATAAATTTAAATTTTGTTTTTTATCAATGACTAAAGGTGCAGCTTTTGATTTCTTACTATTAAAAAACCCAAAATGCTCAACGGATTCCATTGAAAAATATTTACGGGGGAAAATAGACTGAGTAAGAATTACGGTCTTGATACCAAGACATTTGCACAAGTCATATAAAATCGTATCGCAAACCAAATGCGGTACATTAAAAAACAAAGCATGTGTGATCTTCTCTTCTTTAATTTGCTGAGCAAGCATATCACTAAGAATGTAAAAATAATCTAGATAGTCTTGAAAGTTTTTTAAATTATGAGAACGGTAACGGTATCCATCTGAATATCGAAATAACTGGTCAACCGTACGTTCCATGCTTTCCTTAAATATAGGTGAAGACAGGAGTTCATAATTTTCGCCAGCATAATATTGCTCTCGCATTAAATGCCCTCGCTGACCTTTACGAGTATCCATGCGAGAAAGGGATGAAGCCTTAAAATCCGCCATGTCATTACCAAAATGCAGACGCAGATCAATCTCGTCACATTCTTTAACAAGAGCATTTAAGATTTTGTCTGTATTATCAGCAGTAGACACACATAATAATCGAATTGTCATCACGGCACCCAATCACGTTCATCAGAATCAAGCCACAACTCTCTAAGCCATTTTGCAGGTCTAGTTTTATAGCGCAGCTTAGTCCCCGCTCCAATAATTGCTTCTTCCATTTTAGGGTCACCATGGAAACACATCACACGACAGGTCTCAGGCAACCGTGGTTCAATTATGAAGTTTAGTGGTAAGATGGGAATACCTTGACGTTTAAACGAACAAATCCATCCATCAGGAAAATACTCAAGCTGTTTATACTTATGTGCCGTTAAAGAGATATAACGTTGCTCACCTTTATAGGCGACTGAGGTTTCTATATCATCGTCAAATTCAGTATAAAGGAAATCGTGTTTACCAGGGTCAAACCGATAAACAGAGCCATGTCCACCGACGCGGCGGCGGCGGCGCTCTAACCAGTCTCTACCCATACAAATTTTACCAGGGGCATGATCAAAAAACCCATCCATTGGGCCAGAAACTACGACATCCAAATCCATAACCAAAGTAGGCCCTTCAAGACCAACTTCATCTGGCTTCATCATCGTAACTTTTCGCCATGCACCTCTGCGCTTACCGGTTGTCATAGCCTCTACCATTTTTTCTTCAAATGGCACACTTGGTAACGGATGAACTTCAACCTCATCTCGAATACCTTCAGCATTATCAGTAAAACAAATAAACCTAAAAGGCCTATTAATATTGCGCTTAACACCAGCATAAAGGCGGTTCACATAGTATGGCGGAAACTTCTCGCCCCACTTAATACAAACTATATTGGCAACGCTCATTTTATCTATGTTTCTGCATGAAAAATCTATCAAACTTCTGGTAACACCAAAAATTATATCCTGCAAACTACTAAGCAAGACAGCGCAAATTAATGTTAAGGAATTATTCACCACAACAACTAAAGTAAACACTATTACCACTGAAATTGACGCTGCGTTAAGAAAACTTTCGCTATACATAAGCACTTAATTTATGTGCGGTGGATATCGACGTGAGAAATTTATTTTTCAGAAAACTGAAGAAGAAAGCTTTTAGCCTATTTAGTGTGCGCCAATTTGATGCAAATCAATTTGGCGAGCAAGGCGCTAAAGAAGTTCGAAAACGACAAACTCAATCAGTCTATTCGTTAACATCTGCGATGATGTTCGGAAATATTATTTTTGCCTGTCTATTAACCGCCAACCTTTTGGGCAAGGCACTTGGATGGATGCAGTAGCGCTTTCTTGGCTAGCCCTACTTACAATAATTTCATTACTAACTTGGCGCAAAAATAACATTCGCAAGAAACTCGGAAAAGAGCATTCAGGCTCAGAAAAATCGATAAGAAGTTTAGTTGTGTCATCGGCAGTTTTATCAACACTTTGGTGTGTTCCAGTAATATTCTTCTATGGCGTAACTGATAGTATAGAACGCGGCGTTCTAACAGCTATTATGGCTGGCATATTATCAGCGGGTGCTATATCGCTTGCTCGTGTACCAAAAGCCGCTATCACGTGGTTGCTAATTGCCGGTTCTATACATCTAGTTGTTTCAGTTCTTGTAGGTTTTCGTACTGGCGATCTCGCAGATTTCACCATTGCCATATTCTCAATTTTTGCCACCCTAGGACTACTTGCATCCGTTAATGAGCGATCAAGTTCATTTTTCAAAGCTTACGCCAACACACAAAGCATCAAAGAAAAAAGCGAAGTTATTGATCTTCTTCTTAAAGATTACGAAACCCAAGCAACAGAATGGCTATGGGAAACCAATGACAAAGGTCATGCCACACGTGTCCCACAACAAATATTGGACATGTTAGGCTACGATCTTAAATCTCTGAAATCAAAAACCTGTCCTCAAGTAGCAAGAGAAAATGCAACAAAAGAGTGTCAAGAAAACTTGATACGTCTCATGGATTCTCTTTCTAGAAGAGAAGAATTTTATGACATTACACTTAGCATCAAAGATAAGCGCGACGGTTCACTTAGATGGATTATGACACGAGGCAAACCACAATGGGATGGCAACACTTTCCTTGGTTATAGGGGCATTTGTGCCGACGCAACGGCTGCCATGGAAGCTGAAAAAAACATACAATACCTAGCAAAACACGACGCCTTAACAGGCCTGGCAAATCGTTCTACTTTTAATGAACAGCTAACAAGATGGAATAATTCCAACAGAGACTTCAGTATTTTGTTAATCGACTTAGATCATTTTAAAGCCGTTAATGACAATTCAGGTCATGCAGCTGGTGATGCAGTATTGCTAGAAGTTGCTAATCGCCTAAGAAAAGCGACACAAGAAGCAGGCCTAAGACGCAATGAAGAATGTACAATTGCTAGATTTGGTGGTGATGAATTCTCAATTACTTTTGCTAACGATCGTCGCAACAATTCAAAAGACATTAAGGAAATTACGGATAAAATCGCCGAACATATCGTGGAATTAATAGCCGAACCGTTTATTCATGATGACAAGAAAATTCAAATTGGCGCTTCTGTAGGATATGTTATTGCACCAGAAGATGGTAACGAAATTAACAGGCTGATTAATAGAGCAGACATTGCACTTTACCGCGCAAAGGCGAATGGCAAATCTACTCACCATCGGTTTGATTATACAATGGACGAAGAAAACCGTTCAGCAAGAATATTAGAACTCGACGTTAGAAATGCATTGAAGCTTGGGCAATTTAAAATTGCATACCAACCCATTGTTTCTGTCGACTTTAATAGGGATGGAGCACTTAATTCCTCAAAAACATCTGGAATGGAAGCATTGCTAAGATGGGAACACCCTACTCAAGGCAATATTAGCCCTGATATCTTTATTCCTATTGCAGAAGAAACAGGAAGCATAATTGCTATCGGCGAATGGATTTTAAAACAAGCATGTATCGAAGCCAATACTTGGGAAGAAAAAACATCCATTGCGGTAAATGTCTCAGTAAAACAAATTGTTGCACCTAATTTCATGCACACCGTTCTTGGTGCATTAGCTACATCAGGCTTACCTGCAAACCGTCTAGAGATAGAAATGACAGAGAGCGTTTTGATTACTGATCCTGAGCTTACGATCTCTACTGTACGTCAACTTAGAGCACTGGGTGTAAGAGTATCGCTTGACGACTTTGGCACGGGTTATTCTTCATTGTCTTATATTGCTGACTTTGATGTAGACCGCATTAAAATCGATATCCTTTGTCGACAAACTAGATGACAAAAGCGCCAATGCTGCCCGGTAATCAGAGCTATAACCAGCCTTGCTTCTTCATTGGGCTTGGCAACAGTCGGCGAAGGTGTTGAAACAAAAGAGCAGGCAGAACTTTTAACAGAACTAGGCTGTGATCATTTACAAGGCTTCTATTATGGAAAGCCGGAGACCAAAGAAAAACTAATTTCCGAAGTAAATCCTGCAATAGAGCTTTTTGATGACGACAGCCAAAAAGGTGTACCTGCAGATATGTCTATCAGCAAAAAAGTTGGATAACATCATTTGGGCTATTTTTCTTTTAGCCCAAAGTTTCCGTAATTATCGTTCAAACCTGTGTGTGCAGGTGGTTATGCTCTTGTAATACCCCCTACTCGATTGCTATCTAAAGCTTGAAACAGATAACGGTTGAATTTATGTCTACACATCACACAAAAATGCTCATTATTGGTTCTGGTCCTGCTGGTTACACGGCGGCCATTTATGGCGCGCGCGCAATGTTAGAACCAACACTCGTTGCTGGCCTTGAACAAGGCGGGCAGTTGATGATCACGACTGAAGTTGAAAATTACCCAGGTTACGCAGAAGCAGTACAAGGTCCATGGATGATGGAACAAATGCTTGCGCAAGCAAAAAAACGTAGGCACAAACGTCATCAACGATCACATCATGGAAGTTGATTTAGATGTTCGCCCGTTTAAAGCGGTTGGTGATAGCGGAACAATTTATACTGCAGACACTCTCGTGATATGCACAGGAGCAAAGGCAAAATGGCTAGGCCTTCCATCTGAAGAAAAGTTCATGGCTTTGGTGTATCGGCTTGCGCAACGTGTGACGGGTTCTTTTACCGTGATAAAGAGGTTGTTGTTGTTGGTGGCGGGGAACACTGCTGTTGAAGAAGCACTTTATCTATCGAACCTTGCGTCAAAGGTTACCCTAGTTCACAGGCGAGATGAATTACGTTCAGAAAAAATATTACAAGAGCGGCTTTTCAAGAAGAAAAATGTTAAATTATCTCTGGGATAGTGAATTAGTTGAAATTACTGGCAAAGAAAGCATCCCTCCTTCAGTAACGGGCGTAAAAATCAAAAATCGCAATACGGGTGAAATTATGGATTATCCGACCCATGGCGTGTTCATTGCTATTGGTCACGCACCACAAACAGAGCTCTTTGAAGGCAAGCTTAAGAAGAAAGATTCTGGCTACCTTTGGACAGCACCAGACTCAACATCAACAGAAATTACCGGCGTCTATGCTGCAGGTGACATCACTGACGATATCTATCGCCAAGCTGTAACAGCTGCTGGCATGGGTTGTATGGCTGCATTAGAAGCTGAGAAACACCTTGCAGAAATGGAAAGCGTAAGCGAAGCTGCAGAGTAATTGTTAAGACCATGATACGGGAGGGTTGAATGGACTGGGATAAGTTGCGGATATTTCATGCGGTTGCAGAAGCTGGTAGCTTTACCCATGCCGCTGACAAATTAAATTTAAGCCAATCTGCAATTTCACGACAAGTAAGCAGTCTGGAAGGTGGTTTAAAAGTCCCCCTCTTCCATCGCCATGCACGCGGCTTGGTCATGACAGACCAAGGCGAAACGCTTTATGCAACGGCTCATGACGTCCTTTTAAACTCGACTCAGTTCAATCAAAACTAACAGACTCAACAGAGCGACCAGAAGGCAATCTGAAAGTAACAACAACTGTAGGCTTAGGAACTGGTTGGCTAACAACTAGAATTCATGAATTCATCAACCTTTACTCTGATGTTCACTTGGAAGTAATTTTAGCAGATCAAGAGATTGACCTTGTTTCCAGAGCAGCAGATTGTGCAATTAGGTTAAGGCAACCCACAAACCCCGATTTAATTCAGCGCAAACTATTCACTGTGCACCTACACGTTTATGCAGCTCCAAGTTACATAAAAAAATATGGTCAACCCACAAGCCTAGAAGATTTAAAAAATCACCGCTTAATCTCATATGGTGATAATGCACCACGTTATCTTACTGGGATGAATTGGCTGTTACATGCTGGCATGGAGGGGCACAAAAACGCGAAGCAACATTTCAGGTCAACAACTTACGTGCCCTTCGACGCGTGTGCGAAGAAGGTGGAGGCGTTGCAGTGCTACCTGATTACATCGTTGAAGACCGGCACAAGCTCATACAAATCATGACCGATGTAGAAGAAGTGCCAGAGTTTGATACTTACTTCTGTTACCCAGCCGAAATGCGTTCATCAGCCAAACTAAAGTGTTCCGTGACTTTTTAATTTCCAAAGCAAGACACTGGAAGTACTAATTCAAATGCATACAATTTCATTTGAAGAAGCTGACCCTCATTTAAATTGGACCGCCATTGCCAATGCAATGCATGATGGACACCTATTACCAAAAGCTAAAATTGGGGATCTTCTTTTACAAGAAACGCCTAACGCTCTTTTAAGCCGAGGCGCTTGGATTGACGGCTTAGGCATGGCAATGAAATCCATGAGTGTCTTTCCAAACAATGAAACACTGCCATCGATTCAAGGTGGGGTCTTAGTTTTTGACGATCAAAACGGAAGCTTTAAAGCAATCATTGATGGCATACTGGTTACTAAGTGGAAGACCGCAGGTGATTCAGTTCTTGGCGCGCGCCTACTCGCTAATCCTGAACCAAAAACACATCTAATGATCGGTGCAGGTACAGTTGCTGCTTCGATCCTTGATGCTTATCACGAAGTCTTTCCATCCATCAATCGGTTTATGATTTATAACAGAACAAAAGATAAAGCCGAAACTCTCACCAAACAATTAGTTCTAAAATCCCAGGAATAGAAGTGGCAAGTGATTTACAGTCAGCCTGTGGAGAGGCTGACATTATCACCAGCGCAACCATGGCGATTGATCCTATTATAAAAGGAGATTGGATTAATAAAGGAACTCATGTTGATCTAATCGGTGCTTCAAGCCTAATATGCGCGAAGCTGATGACGCTCTTTTGTTAAAGTCCGAAATATCGTAGACTCGCGAGAAACAACAATTGGGCATATTGGCGAGATAGAAATCCCTCTTCAAAAAGGCACAATCACCAAAGATAACATCCTTGGTGATTTTTTATGATTTATGTACAGGTAAAATAAATCGAAGCTCTGAATCAGCAATTACTGTGTTTAAAAACGGCGGCGGCGCCCATCTTGACTTGATGACAAGTTTAGAGATTTACAAGACAGTACAGAATATTACGTAAGGTAATGTCCATTAAAACAGTGATATAAATACAACAAAACTCTTTAAACACAGCTTTTACTCTATATTTCAAGCATAATTCGCAAAAAGTTGTATTGTTTGAAACACATCAAGAGCATTATCAAAGTCACAGCTGGTGATTCGATTTGTTATTCTCCTCCCGACAAATACAGAGAGCCTTCTGTTACCCTCTTGAAGGTTAAGAGTGAATATACCTTCTTGTTACTTTGCCGGGCTCTTATTTAGCCCGGCTTTTTTCTGAAGCAATTTTTCAAAAAGATCTAGCGATATAACTGTTCGCTTTGCAGGTCTTTATAAAGGTGAGCTACCTGCTCGCCATAGCCATTAAACAACTTGGTAGGAATACGCTGACCTGTTTCTAAGTCGCGCTCAGTTGCCTGTGTCCAGCGTGAGTGAGCAACTTCAGGATTAACATTAGCCCAAAATCCATATTCCTTTGGACCAAGCTCTTCCCAAAAACTTACTGGGCGCTCTTTTGTAAAGCTAATTTTCTTAATTGATTTTATGTGCTTAAAGCCATATTTCCACGGCAAAGCCAAACGCAATGGCGCACCCATTTGTTTTGGTACTGGCTTACCATAAGCACCCGTCACCATAAAGGCCATTTCATTCACGGCCTCTTCTATCGTGATGCCCTCAACATAAGGCCATGGGTACCAGAATTGCTTTTGTCCTGGTGCCATAGATTTATCTTCAAATGTTTCAAACCGCATGTATTTTGCATCAGACGTTAGTTTTGCAAGCTCAATAAGCTTCGAAAGTTCAAAACCAGACCAAGGTACAGTCATTGACCAAGCTTCAACACAGCGATGACGATATAAGCGCTCTTCAAGTGGCATCTTTTTAGCAAGGTCGTCAAAATCAAGTGTCATTGGTTTTTCAACTTCGCCATCAATGACAATTTCCCAAGGGCGTATTTTTAAAGCCTGAGCAGCTTCATGAATTTGCTTATGTGAACCAAATTCATAGAAATTATTATAAGTAAGATTTAGTTTTTCAGGTGTAATAGGACGATCAAGCGTATACTTCTCATTACGAACGATATCTTTATACAATCCAGCACTTGGGTCTTCTGCTGCATAGGCGCTTGAACTTTTGTAACTCATACCAGCAGCAGCTAATAAGCCGCCCATACCAAGTCCTTTTACCAACTCTCGGCGGTTAAAAACACAGCTTCAGACGTCGCCTTAGATTCTGGCAAGCTCCATGATGGCTTAATAAAGTTACGTTTTCCCATGCAAAAACCCTCGTATAAATGAATAATAAGAGAAATATGGCTACTAAAGTTAAAATGCAACAAACATTATCTCACAAACACGTCAGACTACGCCATGAGTAACTTTAGTTTGCTTTGGTAATACCTGGTGTTGACACAGAGTTAATATCTTCTTCAGAAGAACAAAGGTTCGTCTGCTCACCGCGCAGCGATGTTTTTGGACGCGGCACATCAAGCTCACCACACTGAGTTACACTTGCAAGATTACGTGGGATACGAACCTGAACACTTGAGCGACGGTCACGATCAATAAGTGTCGTTGAATTGCCACCAAATGCGTAACGAATTCCGCAAAACCACCAACGTAGTTATCTTCACCAGCTTCAATCTCACCAAAGACACTTAAGCCATCTATGCCCACATCTGTAATTAAGCTTTCAAATGAAAGGTTTCCAACATGACCGCGAGATGTCAGGCGATGCCCAACAGAAACACGGAAGTCGTCAGTATAATAATAAGACAAATCAACTTCGCCAGTAAATTCTGTATTAAAGTGTTGGCCAAATCGCAAACCTAGCAAGGCATCAACTGACCAGCGGCCTTGATAAGAAGAAAGCTCTACACCAACACGGCCACCATGCTCAGGGTCTGTATAAGCCCAGTCACCATAAATACCGATCATGCCTTTTTCAGAATCACGCCAGAATAAATGAAGGCCCGCAGCAGCACTTGTGAAATCACCGTCATAGACGCCAACTGCAGCATCAAGCTGAGCGCCAAAATTATGAAAAATCGGTAGAGGCGTAGCAACAGATGCCGTGAACATTGCATTTGATGCAGTACCAAGTACGTTACGTTGATAAGCGCCACCTAGAATACTGAGTTCAAAATTAAGAGCATCAACAGCAACAGCAGGCTGAGAAGGTGCGGGTTGTTCTGCAACAGGCGTTGGATCTAAGATAAGATCAGCTGCATTAGCAAAAGAAACAAATGATAGAGAGCTAACTGCTACTAAAGCCGCTTTGAAAAGATTATTCAATTTACCCATCTGTATGGTATCTATATATATAGTTTTTCCGTGCTTTACGCACTTATTTGAAACACCCTTAGCACAGTTTTCCTTAGAATTTCGAACTGTTTATGGTTAATGCCCGCTTTTTCCCACAAGCGTGTCATTTTTGCAATATCTACTAACCTTAAACGCAGGTGCCATATCCTGATTAGTTTGAACCAAAGCAAGAGTACAAATCGCTTGCTTTATCTCACAATAGTTTATGGCAACATAATCAAAGTTCATATAATTATGGTTATGTAAGAACTATAATATGTTGGAGAATAATATGACAAACGCAGTAGCAGAACTAAAAGCAAACGTTTCTGTACCTTTTGAAGAGGCGCATGCAATGCCGCCTTCTGTCTATACTTCTCAAGACTTTCTTCAGCGTGAACTTAAAGATATTTTCTCTAAAGATTGGTTTTTGCGTGGGTCCCGCTTCATCTTTAGAAAAGCCAGGCGACTATTTAACGCTCAATTTAGCCGATCAGCCTATTGTCGTTCTTCGCGATAAGGAAGGTCAATTAAAAGCGATGTCAAACGTCTGTTTGCATCGCATGTCTACCTTGCTTGAAGGATCAGGCAATACACGCAGCATCGTATGCCTTATCATGCCTGGACCTATAATTTAGACGGCTCTTTGCGCGGTGCTCCAGCGATGACCCTCAACAAAGGATTTTGTAAAACAGACTACAAACTTCCACAAATCAAGTGTGAAGAATGGTCAGGCTTTGTTTTCGTAACACTTAATCCCGAAGCAAAACCCGTAGCTCAAGACCTAGTGAAAGTTGATGAACTTGTTGGCGATTTTGACATGGGTTCTTACACTCAAACATTCTTTGAAACCCATCTTTGGGATACCAATTGGAAAATTCTTGCTGAGAACTTCATGGAAAGCTACCACTTGCCAGTTTGCCACGCAGGAACCATTGGTGGCCTCTCTAAACTTGAAGAAATGATTTGCCCTCCAGGTGAAGATGCTTTCAATTACCAGACTATTCTAAAGGACGATTCCTTAAAAATTGCCATGGCGCATCCTAACAATAAGCGCCTTGAAGGCGATCGCCGACGGACGACTTATCTACTCGCAATTTACCCAAGTCTATTGATTACATTAACACCTGGTTATTTCTGGTATCTCACTCTGCACCCTCATGGTGTAGGACAAGTTGAAATCGGTTTTGGCGGTGGCATATCACAAGAGTATGTGAATGATCCAGACGCGCAAGCAAACTTCAAAAAGCTTAAAACCCTTCTTGATGAAGTGAATGTAGAAAACAAAGGCTGCACAGAAAAAGTCTACAAAGGGCTCTGTTCTGAGGTCGCAAAACCAGGGCATTTGTCTCATTTAGAACGCCCCAATTACGATTTTGCCACTTACATTAATAATAGAATGCAACAAGCAGATGAAGCTTAAATGCATTAAATAACCCAAGGATCAGCGTGCGCGCTCATATGGAGTTCCGGATGATGAATAACCAAGCAAGTTCTTCAAACAGTCTGACAACAAACATCGATGCGATGAGGTCAAAATTAAATATGACAGCCTCAGCACCAGCAGATGCACCATGGGGACTGCCTGGTAATTTCTATACAGACCAAGCATTTTTTGAATATGAATGCGCAACTCTTTTAAAGAGTAGTTGGCATTGTGTTGGCCGGGCGGATGAACTTTTAGAAATAGGCGACTACATCACTCTCAATTTATTGAGCGAACCCTTAATCATCGTTAGAGATCAATCTGGGATAAAAGCTCTCTCAAATGTTTGTCGTCACAGAGGCATGCGCTTGGCAGAAGGTACAGGAAACACCAAACGTTTTGTCTGTCCTTATCATGCCTGGATGTAGGAACTGATGGCGCTTTGCTACGTGCAGCACGTATGAAAAACGAAAGCTTTGATCCAAAAACTTGCAAACTTGGTGAGTTTGCATGCGAGATACGTTTTGGGTTTATCTATGTGTGTTTGCATGAAACCCCACCAGACATCGATGCAGAACTTGAAGGGCTAGAAAATCTAATCGGAGATTATGAACCAGATAATTATCGCATCGTACATACGGCGACTGAAGTCTGGAATACTAATTGGAAGTGTCTGGTCGAAAACTTCATGGAGGGCTACCATCTTTCAGTTGTTCATCCACTAACATTGCATGGCTACACACCAACTGGTTTAAGCAAGAAGGCTGCTTCTGGCAAAGGTTTCACCAGTTACCATGCTAATTATCCTCAAGAAACACTTTCCAGAGGCAAAGGCTCAGACAAACTTACTGACGAAGCAAGAAATCGCTCAACTTTGTTTTCTATTTTTCCTTGCCAAGTAACAAGCATTGCGTCGTCACTTCTGGTGGCTCTGATGATACGCCCACTCTCAGCAGAAACTATTGAAGTACGCTGGACAATGAGCGCTTACGGTGATGAACTGGATGAAGAGACAATCAATCAACGCATTACATTATGGGAAGAAGTAAACCGAGAAGACCGCGAGAAATTAGAAATAATGCAAGCATCTTTTCGTTCAGTTCATGCCATAGGCGGAACTTTAGCAGGCCCTGACTATGAAGGAACGGTTCATGATTTTCTACTTTGGCTTGGGAGAAAAGATACCTAAACAACATCTATTTTCTTTGCTTGATTTGTGAATATATACAGGTCATAAATTTACATGCCTTTACGATTTACCTTTAGACAATTGGAATATCTTGTTGCTGTTGGTGAAGCAGGGACAATTGCACTTGCCTCAGAACGGGTAAATATATCTTCGCCATCAATCTCCTCAGCCATAAGCCAATTAGAAGCTGAATTTGGCATCCAGATATTTGTTCGACATCACGCACAAGGCCTATCACTAACCACTGGTGGAAGGCGTATTTTTAATGAAGCAAAGCGTATTTTAGATGATACTGCTGCTTTAAACGATCTTGCGGGTGACATATCGAACAAACCGCGTGGGCCAATTTCAATCGGAGCATTAACTTCAATTGCACCTTTACTTAGCGCTGCAATACGAAGATCATTTGAAACCAAATACCCAGACGCTACAGTCACCCTGCACGAAGCAAATCAATCTGATCTATTCAACATGTTAGGTCGCGCAGAGATTGATGTCGCAATTACCTATGACATGGAAATTCCAAAAGACATTACGTTTGATAAAGTCATAGCCTTACCGCCCTACATCATGTTGCCAGCATGACCATGAATTAGCAAAAAAAAGATTCAATATCATTAAAAGAGCTGGAACAAGAACCGATGGTTTTGCTCGATCTACCCATAAGTCGTGAGTATTTTCTTTCTGTATTCCAGTCGTGCAAAGTCCGCCCGAATATTACGGAACGCTCATTTGATTTATCTGTAGTGCGTAGCCTAGTCGCTAATAAGTATGGGTTCAGCCTTGTTAATATGCGCACTAAATCAGAGCTAGCACCTGATGGTGAAAAGCTTTCATTCATCCCTCTAAACGATAAAATTAGCCCACTTGTGCTTGGCCTTGCTACAAAGCAAATCGACCATCGCTCCCGTATCGTTGAAGCATTCTTTGAACATGTACAAGAGCATGTGAAAAAAATGGATTGCCGGGTGTTATCCTCTTAGATTAAATCCCAGCTTCAAGCCTATCAAGCAGAGCATCCAGCATAGCATCACATTTATCCATTTGATCCACACTAACAAATTCATCAGGCTTATGCCCCTGCTCCATTGAACCAGGACCACAAACAACGGTTGGAATACCTAACTCAGTTGAAAACAAACCGCCTTCCGTCCCAAAAGCTACTTTAATGGTTGCGTTTGATCCCGTAAGCGATTTTACAAAACTCACCACCTCAGCATCTTTCGCTGTGCTTAAAGGTGGATATGTATTAGTAATCTCAATATCAATTGAAGCTTCTGGAAACTGCTCTTTAAGTGGCTCAAGCAATTCATCCACATGGCTACGAATTTTACCAAGTAAAACTTCAGGATTGTCTTCCAACATATTCCTAATTTCAAAGCGAAACGCAGCATGATTAGGAACAATATTGCCTGCTATCCCACCCTCAATTTTTGCAACGTGTAGAGTTGTATATGGAATATCATAATCATCATCTTGAACACTCCCATTCGCTACTTCTTGCTGCAAATTCCTGATAAATGAAACCATATCACAGACCAGATGAAGCGCGTTTAAGGCGGTTGGTGCAAGAGCCGAATGCGCTTCTTTTCCGGTGCAGGTTACATGACAGGCAGTCTTGCCTTTATGTCCAGTAGCAACGCTCATCAGCGTTGGTTCTCCAACAATACAAAATTGAGGGCGAAAGGGTGCGGCAGCTAGCATCTCTATCATCGAACGCACACCAATACAGCCAATCTCTTCATCATAAGAAAAGCCCAAATGCAGCGGAGTTGTAAGGTTCCGTTTGCTTGCTTTAAGAGCCGTTGATAACGCACACGCAACAAACCCTTTCATATCGGTCGTACCACGGCCAAATAGCTTTCCATCCGCTTGTGTCATTTCAAAGGGAGGCTTAGTCCAATCTTGCCCTTCAACAGGCACAACATCAGTATGCCAGAAAGTAATACGCCGGGTATATTGGTGGGGCCAATTGTTGCGTAAAGGTTGGCTTTGTTCTCTTGTATGTCTTCGATGATCGTAACATCCGCACCAGTGTCTTTTAACAGAGACGCACAATAATCAATCAACGCCCGATTAGGGTTTGAGCTAACAGTAGGAAAGGCAATTAGATCTTTTAACAACTCTTGGGAATTCATGAAACTAGTGCCTTTGAAGGTTTAACGTTGTAACAACATACAAACAAAAAACCCGCCAAGCAAAGCTTAGCGGGTGTACTATCATTATAATTTATTCTTACTTCAAACTAGCGCAGAACTTTTGAATGCGCTCACATGCCTTTGTCAGAGCTTCTGTTGAAGTAGCATAAGAAATGCGGAAGTTTGGACCAAGACCAAAAGCGGAACCATGCACAACGGCAACACCTTCTTGTTCAAGTAATTCCGTTACAAAATCCTCATCAGACTCTAAAACTTTGCCAGATTCAGTTGTTTTGCCAAGCAATGACTTACAAGAAGGATAAACGTAAAACGCACCTTCTGGCTTTGGACAATCAATGCCCGTTGCTTGGTTCAACATTGAAACAACAAGATCACGGCGCCCTTCAAACTCTTTACGGCGTTCAGCAATAAAATCTTGCGGCCCGTTAAGCGCCTCAACACCTGCCCACTGCGCGATAGAACAAGTGCCAGAAGTTGATTGGCCTTGAATAAGGTTCATCGCTTTAATAAGCGCTGGTGGCCCACCACAATAACCAAGACGCCAGCCTGTCATCGCATATGCTTTTGAAACACCGTTCATTGTAAGTGTGCGATCATAAATAGCAGGTTCAACTTGCGCAGGCGTTACAATTCAAAATCGCCATAACAAAGATGCTCATACATATCATCAGTTAAAATCCAAACATCAGGATATCTTAATAAAACGTCCGTAAGTTCTTTCAGTTCCGCATGACTATAAGCTGCACCTGATGGGTTAGACGGTGAGTTAAACAAGAACCATTTTGTCTTTGGCGTTATCGCAGCTTCAACCTGAGCGCCTGTGATTTTGAAATTATTCTCAATCGTTGCTTCAACAAAAACTGGCTCGCCGCCGTTGAGCAAAACCATATCAGGATAACTAACCCAATAAGGAGCAGGAATGATAACTTCATCACCCGGGTCAAGCGTTGCAGCAAAAGCATTGTATAAAATTTGCTTACCACCCGTACCAGCAATGATTTGGCTTGGTTCGTAATCAAGGCCATTTTCGCGCTTGAACTTTGCAGCAATTGCTTCGCGTAATGGCAAGATTCCAGGAACGTCCGTGTATTTCGTTTCACCGCGATTTATCGCCTCTATCGCTGCTTGTTTGATGTTGTCTGGCGTATCAAAATCAGGCTCCCCTGCTCCAAGACCGATAATATCACGACCTTCACCCTTCAACTCACGAGCCATTTGTGAAACTGCAATCGTTGCAGATGGTTTCACACGAGAAAGACCTTTGGCGACAATGCCCATAACTGAACTCCGATATAAAATTGAAAACTTAGCTCTAAATTATTGTTCAGAGCCAACACCCAAACTTTCTATTCCTTCGGTGTTTCCAAATCAAGTGCCGGACGCTTGATTGGCACAGGAATCGGAGCTTTATATATTTCACCTTGTGTATGTTTAATACCATGTGGGTTCAGACCTATACCCCCACCTAAAGTAATGCGTACATCAGCTCTTAAGCCTTTAACGGGTTTGAAATAAATTTTAGACAACTCTTTACAAGATAATTGTTTTTTTTCAGGAGCTTGTTTTACAACTTCAGTTTTACAGGCGCTTGTTCAGTTTTTGTTTCAACCGCAATCACCCCATTTGAAACAGACGGTCTTTTTGTGGGTGCAGGTGGTACAACCCAGTCTAGGCTTGCAACAGGAAACCCACCTTCAGGAACAACAACCGTCGTATCGATGCTCTCAAAATCTTGCGGACTTGGTGCATCAGGCGGGCGCACTTGCGGTTTCCCTAATGCTGCATACTTACGAGGACAAATTTCATTTGTAATGTCATAAGGTTCTTTGGAATCAAACGAGCTATCTTTAAAGTTAGAAAGTTGATCGTAGCATCAGGTTTTTTTCCAAAATTTTCTTGAAGTAATCGTGCTGCTTTTAAATTTCTTCTAAGGCCAGACTTCTCACCAAATACTATTGCAACTAAATTACGCTTATTACGTTTAACCCTAACAGCGACATTAAAACCAGACGCACAGACATAACCTGTTTTCATTCCGTTTGTACCGTCAAACAATCGCAACAAAGCGTTGTGATTACGAAGACGCCTATTACCAAATCGTATGGCAGGAATATTAAAAAAATTGGCAAATTGAGGAAACTCTTTTGTTAACTGCAACGTTAACAAGGCCATATCACGAGCGCTCGTAAATTGTTTGGCATCGTGTAGCCCGTGAGGATTCACAAAATGACTATCAATCATACCCAATCTTCGTGCATGTGAATTCATCAAGGCAACAAATTGTTCTTCGCTACCAGAAGTTGATTCTGCTAATGCCACAGAAATATCATTAGCCGATTTCACCATGATGATTTTTAGAGCAGTTTCAATATTTAGTATTGTACCAACTGGAAATCCCATTTTAGATGGAGGTTGGCTAATCGCATGTTCAGAAATTCTTACAGGCGAATCCATCGTAATGCTTTGAAGTTGCAGCGTTCGAAACACTGTATAAGCAGTCATCATTTTGGTGAGTGAAGCAGGCGCCCATCTGGCAAAAGCCAGTTCATGTGAGAGAACTTCACCAGTATTCATATCCACCACAAGATGTGGGCGCTTTGGCTGCTTACGTAAATCGTCCGCATGAGCGGCGGTATTGGAAATAAAAGCTGCAATGACGCATGCAATTAATTCAATCTTGATAAAATACGCCAATTAAATTCCATATCAAATTAAAGCCCATCCCATTTGTTATTTTATAGAACAATCAACAAAGGTAAAATAAAAAATCAACAGCAAAAACGTTACTATTCAACACCTTTGTGTTGACCTACAGGCAAGTTAAGTCTCAATTTAAACACAAGATTACCCCGTTTTCCCCTTCTTATCCTCAAAACTCCGCCTTAAAATTCCACATACTGAACTTACCAACTCACTGCTGGTCGAATCACTATGGGCATAGTGCAACACCATCAACGTATATGATTGGAGGGGAAAGTTGCGGCAACATGACAATAGAAACATCTGGATGGTTCACTCAACCCAAAACATCGCTTTGAAAAAGCGATGGGAAAACCTATGCGCGATTTCAGCAGTTACAGTAATCGCCTTTATCTCAATAGGTTTAGCTATTTTACAGATTAGTACTAATTTTAGTCAGAACATAACCTGACTTAACGAATAGCCAGAGTTTACTCAGGCTATGGGCGATAGGGGCAAACGCAATCTGAGGCAGACGCTCCTATCGCTCGCCCCCCTAAAAATCATAACTTTGACATAGCATCCATGATTGCTTGCTTCGCAGCATCAGGTTCAGCTAAATCTACAATTACAATCTTATTTTCCACTGCAAGATACAAAACAAGTGTACCGCCGCCAAACAATCTTCCAGAAAGACCACGTTTAACAATAATTTTATCAATCATCGCAATCGGCACTTCCACCGGCAAATCTTTTGGCCAACCAGCGTGGCAAAAAAGACAATCATCATTCACCTGAACACGAATAGTTTGATATCGAAGAAAAGCATGAGCTGCCAAAAGTGGAACACATACAGACATCACAACAATAAATAACCGAGCCAAATTACTGTTGCTCATGTCTGCTATCGCAAGCAATAGCCAGGAAAATGAATAGCCGACCAAAATAATAAAAGTTGGTGCAAAGATATGCCAATGGGCTGAAAACAAAGGTACTCCTTGGTTTTCAGCTTCATTTTTTTCAAGTATCAAGCCACTATCAGCTTCGAACACTAAATTGGCATTTGTGTCATTCATCACGTGCCCTATATCATTTTTACAATGATTCCTTAAAGTTTATACCAAGGAGACCATCATGCGCAAGTTTTTGAGCTTTTCTATGTTCACCCTGTTGATGACACTTACAGCATCAACAAGTTTTGCTGGAACAGAACTTCACTATTTTGATACCGAAAAAACAAAAATCAAAGTAGCGATAATAACAAGTAAACTAGTTCACCCTTGGGGCATGACCATGCTTCCAAACGGCAATATTTTAGTCACAGAGCGCGCTGGCACTCTAAAATTAATAGACCCTAAAACTGATAAATTATTTGAAGTTCTAGGCGCACCAGATGTATGGGCAAATGGGCAAGGTGGATTATTAGACATTGCCGCAAGTCCTGAATTTTCTTCTGACAATACAATATTCTTCACCTTCTCAGACCCAGCTTTTTTGGGTGGCACAGGAACAGCCATTGGGTCAGCTGTATTTGAAGAAAAACCTCGCCCGCGCTTAACCAACATCAAAACGCTTTACTCCATGAAAAAAACCACAACTAGCGGAATACATTTTGGCTCTCGCATTGTGTTTGGCGCAGATGGAAATATCTTCATCACAATAGGAGACCGTGGTGGCAGACCTAGAGCACAAGACCCGTTTGATGCAGCAGGTAAAGTGCTACGCATTACACGAGACGGCGGCATTCCAAAAGACAATCCCTTCGCCGACGGTAAAAAAGCCCTCCCCCAAATCTGGTCTCTGGGTCATAGAAACCCACAAGGTGCGACATTAAACAAAAAAACTGGAGAACTTTGGACCCTCTCGCACGGTGCAAGGGGCGGTGATGAAATCAACACCCCAAAAGCTGGGAAAAACTATGGTTGGCCAATCATTTCTTACGGCAAGCATTACTCCGGTGGTAAAATAGGCAAAGGCACATCGGCTAAAGGTTACGAGCAACCCGTCTACTACTGGGATCCCTCAATCGCTCCATCAGGTCTTGATTTTTACAAAGGTGATCTAATCCCAGAATGGAAAAACAACCTCTTCGCAGGCGCACTAAAAGACCAACTGTTATCAAGACTAGAAATTGAAGACGGCAAAGTAGTTCACGAAGAACAAATACTAGAAGGAGAATTCGGACGTATAAGAGACGTGCGAAATTTTAGTGATGGTGCACTATGGTTATTGACAGAGGATGGAATGTTGTTGCGGGTAAGCGGAAATAAATAAGCAAAATTTGACAAATTACCCTTTGCATATTCTAATCAAAAATATGGAGGAGAATATATGTGTCAAATCTTTGCAGGTCAGGCACCTGAACGTTATTCAGGAGAAACTCGTTCCGTTCGCCTTGGCGGGCATGCAACAAGTGTTAGGCTTGAAACGGCATATTGGAAAATTTTGGAAGAAGTTTCTCACGCCCAAAATATGACATTAGGCAAATTCCTTACAACATTACACGATGAAGTACTCGACTTAAGAGGCGAAGTTCAAAACTTTGCTTCTCTATTACGTTGCGCTTGCCTCACCTATGTCGAAGAAGTTCGGGGAGATGCAGTGCGTGTCGCGGCACTAAAAATTGAAACGACTACAGCTGCTTAAACAAACCAACAAACTGAATAACTTCATATTTCTAAGTTGTTTGATTGTAGTACACATTTACTACCTATTCTAAAATTGAGCTGCCTATACTCCTTGTACAAGACAATGGAGGATAGCCTTGGCCAAAATCATTCACACCATGCTTCGCGTTCTTGATGAAGAGCGCTCAGTTAAACTTTACAAATCAGCATTTGACCTTGATGTCGCCAAGAGGCTGGACTTCGACAACTTCACCCTTGTTTATCTTCGTAATGACGAAAATGACTTTGAAGTAGAGCTGACAATCAACAAAGGTCAGGAAACAGCTTACAACCTTGGTAATGGCTATGGTCATTTTGCTGTCGTTGTTGATGACTTGGAAAGCGAACATAGACGCTTTGAAACAAGTGGTTTTACCCCCCGTAAGATAGTCGAATTTGAACGAGACGGCGCATTATTTGCCAAGTTTTTCTTTGTGAAAGATCCCGACGGTTACGAAATCGAGATGATGCAGAGGCATGGTCGCTACACATAAGTTTCACATTTTATTTTAGTATGAAGGAGGAAAAGATGAAAAACAAGAAAACTGCAAAGGCCTGACACGCAGACAATTACTCTCAGGCAGTGCAAAACTTGGAGCTGCATTTATTGTAGGTTCAGGGTTTGTTGCCAACCCAGGCATTAGCTGGGCTCTAGAGGTAGAGCATCTAAAACCTGAAACCATGGCAACGCTTATTCAGATGGCGCGAGACATCTATCCTCACGACCATGTGGCGATGAATTTTATGCTGCTGCAGTTAAAGGTTACGATACCGCTGATAACAAAGATAAAGTTGAAGCTGGCATAACGACATTAAACGCTGCTGCAATTAGCAAAGGTCATACTAGCTACATGGGCGCAGATTGGGAGCGAGATCGCGTAGTCATCTTACGTAGCATGGAAGACAGTCCATTTTTTCAAACCGTTCGTGGAGGCCTTGTAACAGGCCTTTATAACCAGAAAGCCGTTTGGCCTCTCTTTGGCTATGAAGGCGAAAGCTACTCCAAAGGTGGCTATATCGATCGCGGCTTTGACGACATTAACTGGATATAAGGGAGGATAATAAAATGGCTGCACCATTTGATAAAAATGACGACACGGTTGTTGTAGTAATCGGCACAGGCGCGGCGGTGGCGTCCTTGCAAATGAACTTGCTCAAAAAGGCATAAGCGTTGTTGCACTTGAGGCTGGTGGCCGTCACTTGCCTGAAAATTTCGTCAATGATGAGTGGGCAAGTTTTGAACAACTGGCATGGGTTGATCCTCGCACAACATCAGGCGATTGGCGCGTTGCCAAAGACTTTTCAGGTCTTCCTGCATGGATTGTAAAATCTGTAGGTGGAACTACCCAACATTGGGCTGGGGCATCCTTACGCTTTCAGGAGCATGAGTGGAAAGCAAAAAGCACTTACGGCAATGTTCAAGGCGCAAGTCTGCTAGATTGGCCGATTGATGCCGAGGAGATGGACCCATATTACACCAAAGCAGAAGACAAACTTGGGGTTACTAGAACGGGTGGCCGCGAAGGCTTGCCTGGTTGTAATAACTACAAGGTATTTGAAGCAGGTGCCAAAAAACTTGGTTACAAGGAAGTCCACACAGGCCGTATGGCAATCAACAGCAAAGAACGCGACGGCGAACTTGCCTGTCAGCAAACAGGCTTTTGTTTCCAAGGCTGTAAGTGGGGAGCAAAATGGTCTGCGGGCTATAGAGATATCCCAGCAGGTGAAGCAACTGGTAATCTGGAAGTGCGCGAAAAATCTCACGTTGCGCGCATTCTTCATAATGATGCTGGCAAAATCACTGGCGTTGAATATTTCGATTCTGAAGGCAATCTTCAAATGCAAAAGGCTCGCGTAGTATGTGTTGCGGGTAACTCATTCGAAAGCCCTCGTATGTTGCTCAATTCAGCATCCTCCATGTTCCCGGATGGCCTAGCAAATTCATCAGGTCAGGTTGGTCGCAATTATATGCGCCATATGACTGGATCAGTTTATGGTATTTTCGACAAGCCCGTGAAAATGTGGCGCGGCACGACCATGGCAAGTATTATTCAAGATGAATCAAGGCACGATCCTTCTCGTGGCTTTGTTGGTGGTTATGAATTGGAACCGCTAGCTCTCGGCCTTCCATTCATGGCTGCTTTCCTTGATCCAGGTGGATGGGGCCGAGAGTTCACGACAGCTCTTGATGGTTATGAAAACATGGCAGGCATGTGGATTGTTGGCGAAGATATGCCACAAGAAACCAACCGAGTCACACTCAACCATGATGTTAAAGACCAACATGGCTTATCAGTAGTAAATGTGCATTTCGATGACCATCCAAATGACATCGCCATGCGCAACCATGCATATAAGCAAGGTGCAGCGGTCTATGATGCAGTGGGCGCCACACGCACTTTCCCAACTCCTCCTTACCCATCCACCCACAATCTTGGCACCAACCGCATGTCGGCCAATGCAAGAGACGGCGTGGTAAACAAATGGGGCAGAACACACGATATTCCGAACCTTTATATTTCGGATGGTAGTGTCTTCACCACAGGAGCTTCTGAAAATCCAACACTGACAATTGTTGCATTGGCAATTCGTCAGGCGGATCATCTAGCTTCAGAAATGAGTACAGGTAATCTGTAGAAACAAAACAAAGGGCGCAATAATTGCGCCCTTAAGCTCTTCAGGTTGACGATAAGAAAAGCAACTGATCTTGCTAGAAGTCGTATTACTTACCTTTTCATCGAGATGTAATAATTATCACGAGATAGGCGTTAAGTTTTCTTGCATCGCATGGTTCGTGCTACAATTTTTTTTCAAAAAATATATCGGGGTATGGATCATCATTGAACCTGTCGATCTCAGTCCAACCCATGTTCTTGTAGAGATTGACAGCTTCGAACAGAATTCGGTTCGTGTCTAAGCGGAGCGTTGTAATTGATAAAGCGCGCGCAGCATCCTCAGAAGTTTTCATGAGGCGTCTTGCCAATCCTAACCCGCGTGCAGCGGGTGCAATCCACATACGCTTTATCTCTGCAACAGCTGTGCCGTTTCCTTTGACACCAACACATCCAAGCGGCATGTCACCAAGTTGCGCAACGACAAATGTACCATGAGGGCGCTGCATTTGTGATAGTTCAGGGTCGCCCGAATTCTCAAGATCAAAGCCCGTATTCAACCGCTCGCTAAGTTCAGTTGCAAACGCGTTAAGGCATTTGGTGGCAACGTCCGAAGTATAATTCACCTCATGAAAGACGATATCTTCACGTGATAGAGCAATAGTCACAATGTCCATCGCATTAAGGAGGTGACGCGCGTTCTTATGCTTGGCAAGTATTCCAGCAGCCCTCTCATTGGATAGGGTTTCGTAAACCTCAAATTCTTCTTCACCCTTTTGAGTTAGTTTTGTCGTTCGACTGCGTAGATCGACTGGGTTCGGATTTGTCTCAATCATACCTTCGGCCTCAAGTCCTCGTAGCAATCTACTTAGAAGACCTGTGTCGAGTTTAAGAAATGCGCGCAAGTCTGAGACATTTACGTATCCAAGGCCAATCGCATTTAATACTCGCGCAGAACCAAGCGGCCGTCCACGGTTCAAAAACGAATCTTCGAGCGCACCAACCTCTATGGCAACCAAACGGCTGAAATTGCGAACGCGTGTAATTTGATCCACATCCATATAGCTGACTTTAGTCAGGTATATTTTTGTAGTCAAGAAGAACCCTCTGCATCCCAAAGCACTACGCGCTAGGGGGGTTACCTTCTCACCCTTCCTCCCCCATCTTTTAACCACCGCCCCCTAGCCAAAACTGCCAAACCTCTTTATTGGCTTCCTCAACAAACAATTTACCCTCGAGAGAACACAATGGTAAAATCCACCTTTGCAGCTTTTGCTGAGCGCCTTTCTATTGGCGAGAATAGACGCAATGCGATTGAAACGTTTACACCTTCGCGTATTAAGATAGAAGTCTTGTCTGGCCTTACAGTTGCGCTCGCACTTGTGCCAGAGGCGGTAGCCTTTGCGTTTGTTGCTGGTGTTGAACCGCTTGTTGGTCTTTATGCAGCGTTTATCGTTGGTCTAATAACTGCCGTATTTGGTGGCCGCCCTGGGATGATTTCAGGCGCAACAGGTGCGCTTGCTGTTGTTATGGTTTCTCTCGTTGCAATCCACGGTGTTGAATACCTCTTCGCAACTGTCGTCCTCATGGGCATAATGCAAATTTTGGCAGGGATATTTAAGCTCGGGAAATTCATCAGGCTTGTCCCTCACCCAGTTATGCTTGGCTTTGTAAATGGTCTAGCTATTGTTATTTTCTTAGCCCAGCTCTCGCAGTTTAAAACGACAGGCGCAGATGGCGTACAAGTCTGGATGGATGGCATACCTCTTATCCTAACCCTTGCCCTCGTATGTCTAACCATGAGCATCATTTGGGTATTTCCAAAAATAACAAACGTCATCCCTGCTCCCCTTGCAGGCATTGGCATTGTAGCAGGCCTTGTAATTTTCTTCGGCATTAATGTTCCGGTTGTTGGTGACTTAGCTTCCATCGAAGGAGGCCTACCAATTTGGCATATTCCTATGGTTCCTCTCACATTTGAAACCTTAAAAATCATTTTCCCATATGCGCTTATTCTCGCAGCGATTGGTTTGATTGAAAGTCTTCTAACGCTCAACCTTGTTGGCGAAATCACAGGCAAGCGCGGTGGTGCATCGCAAGAATGTATCGCGCAAGGCGTTTCAAACACAGTCACAGGTTTCTTTGGTGGCATGGGTGGTTGTGCAATGATTGGTCAGTCCATGATTAACGTAAAATCTGGCGGTCGCACACGTCTTTCTGGCATTTCAGCAGCGCTCTTCTTACTCATCTTTATCATGTTTGCATCAGGCCTGATTGAACAAATTCCATTAGCTGCACTTGTTGGTGTTATGTTCATGGTTGTGATCGGAACATTTGCTTGGCAATCTCTTACTATCCTACGTCGTATCCCACTAACTGATGCATTGGTCATGATCTTGGTAACCATCGTAACCGTAATGAGTGACCTTGCTGTAGCGGTTGTCGTTGGCGTTATTATCTCTGCCCTCGCCTATAGTTGGAACGCATCAAAACGCATTCACGCCGTTTCAAAAACTACAGATGATGGCAATAAAGTTTACGAAATAGAAGGACCATTATTCTTTGGCTCATCTGATGGCTTCTCAGAACTCTTTGATATCAAAGGCGATCCAAAACTGGTTATTATCGACTTTATGCAAAGCCGAATTGTTGATCAATCAGCACTTCAGGCAGTTGAAGATCTAGCCTCTAAGTATGAAGCTGAGGGAAAAGAAATTCAACTGCGCCACCTAAGCCATGATTGCCATGCACTGCTAAATCGTGCGGGTCAGCTCATTGTCGATTCAGATGATGATCCTGATTATGAATTGGTAGTGGATTATTCTGTCCGCACAGGTTCTTTTGGCGGCGGCCACTGATATATTAAAGCTTCTAAAACTTCATCAAAGGTTGGAAGCACTATGTCAAAGTCAAACATCAGTACAGGCGAAGCAGTTCTTCGATTACTTGCAGAATACGGCGTTGATACAATCTTTGGAATTCCCGGCGTTCATACGCTAGACTTCTGCCGAGGCCTTGGCGATGATGCAAAAATCCGCCACATCCATGCCCGTAACGAAATGGGCGCAGGCTTCATGGCAGATGGCTATGCCCGCTCCAGTGGAAAACCTGGTGTATGCCTCACAATTTCAGGCCTGGTGTTACCAATGCAACAACGCCGCTTGGTCAAGCTTACGCAGACTCTATTCCGCTACTATTAATCTCCGCAGAAGCACATTCAGAAACACTTGGAAAAGGTCATGCACACCACATGAAGTAACTGACCTTAATGCCGTCACGCGACCGCTCTGCGCATTCAGTACATGCGCTCGAAAGTCAGAAGATATTCCCGAGCTCCTTGCGCAAGCTTTCTCGATCTTTACCTCTCAAAGACCAAGACCAGTTCACATCTCAATCCCAATTGACGTGTTAGCAAGTTATATAGAATACGATTGGAAAGCTTTTACACCGGCTTCGCGTTCGCAAGCCAGTCCAGAATTACTGGAGCAAGCAGCTTCAATAATTAGCAATGCCAAAAACCCATTTATTCTTGTAGGTGGCGGCGCCTATGGTGCAAATATTAAAACACTTGCGGAGCAATCAGGTGCTACCGTCATGTCATCGAACGCAGGTAAAGGCATCATGCCTGAAAGCCATCCGCTAAGCCTTGGTGGAGCAATTTGCAGGCCAGAAGCGCAAGCTCTGCTAACAGATGCAGATCTTGTTATCGGCATTGGAACAGAAATTCCAGAAACTGATAATTTCATTGGCAGGCTTGAATTTAATTGCCCACTCATTCGCATCGATATTGATCCAGATAAAATGAACGATCTTTATTCTGCAACACTGCCCATTATATGCGATGCAGCACCTGCCGTTGAAAAACTAAATGCTTTACTTAAAGGTCGAACACCTGACACTTCAAATAGGCAAAAGGAAATTGCCAATATCAAAAATGATATCAATAATGCGCTCAATACTTCCGAAGAAAAACATATCAAAATTCTGCAAAAGCTACGCGAGACCCTTCCGGCAAATACAATATTCATGGGCGACGCAACGCAGGTGACATATACCGCTTCATTCGGCCTCGAGGTTAATGAGGCAAAGTGCTGGCATTACGCATCCGGCTATTGTGCACTGGGTTTTGCCTTCCCAAATGCCATTGGCGCAAAACTTGCTCACCCTGAAACACCTGTAATTGCAATAGCAGGTGATGGCGGAACGATGTTTACCGTACAAGAATTTGTAACAGCGGCAGAATTGAAACCACCGCTACCTCTTATCCTTTGGCACAATGATGGCTACAAACAAATTCGCGATGATATGAGAGAGGCAAATGTCCCTCGCATTGCTGTAGATGGCTTGTCGCCAGATTATATGGCATTAGCAAAAGCCATGCATTGTCATCCGGTTCAACCATCTTCTATGGATGAATTAGGGGAAGCTGTAACATCAGCACTAAGCGCAGATAGATCGACAATTATTTTGGTAAGTGAAGACAGTGAATGGTTGGCGTAGGAATTATTCTACAGGCCAAACCTTTGGCCACTCATCATTCTTTCCATCGCATTCAATCTTGAAATACTGTTCAACTAAAACTAGGTTAGAGTAAAATTCTCCATCCCATTTTAGTTCAGAATTGCCACTACAATCACCAAGACCTCTACCCTTATAAAAAGAAGTTATAACGGAACCTTCTTCATCCCACTGCAAACCATGACCAAGGGTATTTGCGGTTGGTCCATCATTTGAGATAGACGGGATAGGAAGTAGCCTCACCTCTGAATTATCGTAATTTACAGCTATGATTATTTCAGAAGTATTATAAGCTGCAGGCGTACCGCAAGGTAGAATGTAAATTCTATTATTGTCTTTTCCTTCAACCACAGCACCATACAAATCCGCAATCAAGTCTTGTTCAGGATCATACCCTTCACTGCAATGATCGGGCGTGTTTTGCCACACACTCACAACAACTTCAGGCAGGTCAGAGGTTGCTTTTAGTCGAGAAAATTTGAATTCAGTCTCCTCGGCGATTGCAGAAAAAGATGAAAGTAAGAATAATACCACTGCTAAGAACTTTAAAACATACATGGCTATTAAGCTCCAAAATCTTTTATTACCTTAGCATTAGCGCATTTATGCTTGGCAAGAATAGATCAGTTTGTTACCGCTGAAATTAATAATATTTTGGATGATTTTCATGTCACGTACAACAGCTAATCTACTGCTACTTCTTGCAGGCGCAATTTGGGGCATGGGCTTTGTCGCCCAGCAAACTGCCATGGACGATATTGGCCCTATGCTCTTTATTGCAATGCGTTTTTTACTTGCTGGCATTGCAGTTAGCCCCTTTGCATATGCAGAGATGAAGCGTAAGAAAATCACTTCAATGACTAATGAGATATCACGCTTTAAAGGCTCGTTCTTTTTAGTAGGGCTAGCATTCTTTTTGGGCATGGCCTTTCAACAAATAGGTCTAATCGGGACAAGCGTCACTAACGCAGGATTTTTGACCGCATTGTATGTAATCATGGTCCCAGTCATTATGATCAGCGTCCTTCGTATTGCGCAACCCTTTATCATTTGGCCTGCATCCATTATGGCACTTGTCGGAATATATCTTTTAAGTGGCGGTGATTTGGCCAGCCTCAATGGTGGCGATCTCCTCATCATAATCTGTGCACTTTTTTGGGCAGCTCACGTAATTTTAACGGGGCGTGTCGGGCAAAAAACAGACCTCCCCGTCACAATGGCAACGCTTCAATTTTTTATAACTTCGTTCTTAGCTCTTATTTGTTTCGCAGTAGCAAGTACTTTTGGGCTGGGAGAAACTCTTCCATCACCTGCACAACTATTGGGCGCATTACCAGAAATTCTCTATGCAGGACTTTTCGCAGGCGGACTTGGGTTTACACTACAAGCAGTTGGACAACGCTACACCTCAGAAAGTGCCGCAGCAGTTTTAATCTCAACAGAGAGTTTATTTGCAGCAATGTTTGGAGCTTTCTTCTTAGGCGAGCGCTTGCAACAACTAGGCTATGTAGGGTGTGCACTTATCTTTGCTGCAATCTTGATGGTTGAACTCATGCCCACGAAAAACAACAGCACAACCTTCACAATAAAAAAACACCCGCCAAAATGACGGGTGTTTTTCAGTATCCGCTAGGCATAATAATAAGCTCTAGCGGTATTGGCGATAAGAACGTCTATGATAATGGCGATAACCGTGGTGATGGTGGCCATAACCATGTCCATGCCCGTGTCGATGTGACCTATGTCCATAACGATATCCTGAACGGTAGTAACCATTTCTGTACGAATTACGGCGATGGCTACGATGATATTTTCTACGCTTATGATGATTATAAATTATTGCACCACCAATAATAGCTCCGGCAATAATAGCAGCTCGTTTATGCCTCTTATGACCAGCTTCAGCAGAATTTATATTCCCAGCCATCATAGCAGGAATAGCAATTGCAAGTGCTAGAATCGGTTTAACTAGAAAGTTTTTTATTTGAGTGCGCATGGTATATCCTTTCCTCATAGTGCTTCCAAGTTCATAAATGATCCTAAAAGTTAACAAACGTTAATACTTTGAGTATGAACCTTTCATGAATAAAAGGCAAAATCATGCCGAGTAAGTTTTATATTGGTTCATTCCAACCAAGTGCATCAGGTTTCATTTCCAAATGAAGCGGCCCGCGTGGATCCCAAGGGTGAGCTTCTGCAACAGCCTCATCAAGCTCAACACCAAGACCTGGTTCTTTTGATGGAATTACATACCCCTCTTCCCACTCAATCGGTTTCTTCAAAAGCTCCCCATGAAAACCATCCCATTTTTTAATGGATTCAAGCACAAGGAAATTTGGACTACAGGCTGAAAGTTGAGCATTGGCAGCCCCAACAATTGGCCCACAATAACAATGAGGAGCTATATGTGCATGATAGGTTTCAGCCATTGAGGCTATCTTCTTACCATCAAGCAGCCCACCAGATCGTCCCAAATCCAATTGCAAAATAGAGGCCGCGCCCGTTTGTAAAACACGCGCAAATTCATAGCGCGTGCAAAGCCGCTCGCCTGTTGCAACTGGAATGGTTGTTTTACCTGCAACGATACTCATAGCTTCAGGCATATCTGGTGGCACAGGCTCTTCAAACCAAAGCGGATCGAACGGCTCTATTGCCTTGGCAAGGCGCACTGCACCTGAGGGCGAAAACTGCCCATGCGTTCCAAATAAAATATCAGCCCGTGTTCCAATCGCTTCACGCACAGCCGCACACATGCGAGCCGACAGATCAATATCCACTAACCGCGGCATGCGACCATCGTAAACGGTGTAAGCCCCAGCAGGGTCAAATTTCACAGCAGTAAAACCTTCATCAACTGCTTTTGCAGCAGCAGCTGCTGCCATGTCAGGATCATTATAAACTGTCTTAGCGCCCTCTTCTCGGTCTGCAGGGTAAACACTCTCGTCATCTTCAGGATAAAGATAAGTATAAGAACGCAACTTCTCATGGACTAAACCGCCCATCAATTCATAAACAGGCTTATTAGCTTCCTTGCCAACAATATCCCAACACGCCATTTCCAATGCTGAGACACAGCCCATCATGGTTGGATCTGGTCGCTGGGTAAAACCAGATGAATAAGCACGGCGCCAAAACTTCTCAATATGATGCGGGTCTTCATTTTCGAGGTAACGACCAAAACAATCTTCTATACATTTAACCATGACATCAGGACTGAAGGTTGCAGCGTAACATTCCCCATACCCAACAACACCACTATCCGTTGTAAGCTTCACAAAAATAAAATATCGACCACCCGTATGTGGCGGAGGATTCCCAACAACAAAAGTCTTGAGTTCTTTTACCTGCATCACGTACCTCACTTAATATCAATCTCAATAAGGATTGAAGAGTTTATCTGTAATCGTATTTACTCAGTCAAAAACAATGACATTCTTAATCGCCTTACCAGAACGTACTTCGTCCAAAGCTTGGTTAACATCTTCAAGTTTAAAACGCCCTGAGATTAATTCATCAAGCTTATATTTATCGTTTGCATAAAGTTCTAGAAGCTCTGGTATGTCGACAGCAATAACGCAGTTTCCCATTTTCGTGCCAATAATCTTTTGTCCCCAAGCTGCGAGTGTACCTGGATCATAATCACCGCGTGTATCGCTAGAGGGCATTCCAACAATAACAACAGTACCGTTCTTAGTTATAAAGTTCTGAGCACTGTCAATGGCAGCTTTGGCGCCAACAGTTACAAACACGACATCGACACCGCGCCCACCTGTAATAGCCATTACTTGGTCAACAACATCACTATCACGTGGATCAATTGCGTGCGTCGCACCAAACTTCAATGCCAGCTCACGCTTATCAGCTTCAAGATCCATGGCAATAACGCTAGCTGCACATTTTATGCTTGCACCTTGAAGAGAGTTAAGACCAACGCCGCCACAGCCAATTACAACGGCGTGTTGACCTTCACGTAAATTCGATGCGTGAGTAACAGCGCCATACCCAGTAATAACACCGCAAGCCAAAAGAGAAGCTACATCAAACGGCATATCTTTTGGCGCTTTTTGTAGTTGGCTTTCATGCACCAAGACTTCTTCTGCAAAGGCTCCACAATTCATCGCCTGGTCAAGCGTTTCACCAGAAGCGTTCGTTATTGGCCCCTTTTGAGACAACTCAAACTCACCTTCACAAAGAACCTCAACATCATCAGCGCAATAATGACAATCACTGCAGTGCCGGATGAGTGTTACAATAACATGATCACCTACAGCGTAGTTTTTAACAGCAGCACCAACTTCTACAATGACACCAGCCCCCTCATGACCATAAACAGCAGGCAATTGCCCTCCCCAAATACCATCTGCAAATGACACATCAGAATGACAAATTGAACATGCCTTCAATTTTACTCTAACATCATTTTCATTAGGATTTGAGAGCGTGATTTCTTCAATCACTAATGGCTTACCAAACTCTCTACAAACAGCTGCTCTCATTATATTATACCCCAAAAGAAAATCGCTAAAACGACAGTTATTCCTATCATTGCAAAGACGTCAATCTGCTAAATGCGACATTAATATTTTAAAGAAGAAATCTATTTATATTTCCCATTTCACCAAAACTCATATAAACATTAGTTAGGAGTGTATTTTTGCAGCTGGGGCTGCACGGAGGAAATACAGTTGGCAACCTACAGCAAAGCTCAAAAGAAGCTTATCAAGCTTGCCTTGCAAGATATTCTTGCTTCGGCAGGGTTTGCAAACTCGAGCCAATTATCAAATTTTCTAACATTCATAGTGAACAAAACACTCGATGAAAAAGAGCTTGAAATTAAAGGCTATACAATTGGCGTTGACGCACTTGGAAGACCTGATGACTTTGACCCTCAAGTTGATCCATCAGTTAGAGTTATGGCAGGCAGATTACGCCAGGCACTAGAAAATTATATTAGAGATACAGATGGGTTTACGCTGGAAGGTGAGAATGTAAAAATTCAACTGATAAAAGGAAGCTACATCCCAAAGGTTGAGTTATCAAAAACTCTATCTGATAGTAAAACCAGTTTTCAAGACAAGCTAGCAGTTTTAGAAGATACCGATATTAATATTGGTTTTGATAGGCACTCTACTCAAAGGGAGCCATCACAAATAAAATCTAAAACCGTACCATGGATATTACTTTTCGCATGTTCATTTGGAGTATTGATTACAGGTTTAATTGGCTACAATTATTATTCCGAATACACAAAAATTGAACCAACAGTTTTACCTGGAAAACAAATTATATCTCTTGAAGATGCAACTTTGCCTACACTCTCATTGCGCATAAACGCCCAACAAGATGATATACCCGAATGGATTTCTGCAAAAAAGATACAGTCTACAGCAGTCGTTTCATTTTCACGGTTTAATGAATACCGTGTATTTAATATTAGTGGCGTAGAAAACTCAAAATTTTTAAAACGAATTTCCTCAGATTATCATCTATCCATGTTTTTTTCCAAAGCACCCAATAATGAAACACTGGAAGCCTTTTTTAACCCTCACTCGCCCACCAACCAATGAGATTGTATGGTCTGGTAGATTAATTTTCCCTCGTTCTGAAGGTGAGCAAAGAAAATTTAACTTTGAAAAAATTGCCAATATTACTTCAGAATTAATGTCGCCCTATGGGATAATACATGGCGACATTACATCAAATAAATTCCCTCCGCCAAGGCTTGATTGCATAAGAGCAATTTATTCCTACTTTGCAAAGGAAGACCTCCAAGCCTACGCAAATGGACTAGATTGTGCACGCCGAGCAACCTCACACCCCAATGCTTCTTCTTCAATGTACTCCATGCTCACCTTCTTGTATGTGGAAGCATATCGCAAGCAAATTATTGAAGTAAGCAATTCACCGTTAAACGATGCACAAGAATATGCCGAAAAAGCAATTACTTTAGATCCGGGAAATGCCCGTGCATTCCAAGCGTTATTTGCCGTTGAAAAAACTAGAGGCAATCGAGAAGCGGCTATATATGCGGCATCAAAAGCAATGTCACTTAATCCATATGACAGAGATATAATAGGTGATTACGCAGCTTATTTAGTGTCAATAAATGAACAAGAAAAAGCAAAACCCGTATTAGAAAAAGCGCTAAAACTAACACCCGTTCTTCCTTCATGGTTAGCATTTTATGCCTACTTATATGCAGATGTAACAGGTAGTTTTAAAACCGCAGATAGGCTTTCAGAAAAATTTCAAGCAGAGGATTCTCCTCTACTTGCTATAGCAATCATACTTTCTGCGGACAGGCAAAACGATACTAGACGAGCACACGCTGCAGCAAATACTTTAAATATTACAGAACCAGATTTTGCAACAACCCAAAGTCAGCTCTTATCCGCCGTGGCTTTGACATAACGTTTGCAACGAGGATTGCTGAGAGACTTGAAAGAGCGAAGCATAACTGGGAACTAATTGAGAATAGTAATTAATCATTTTATTCCAATAGCTTAAACCCATGTAACCGTAACTTACTTATTTTACCCAAATAAAAAGAGCATAAACATCTCATGTACTTGAGAATAGTTTTGAACCCATTCTTTGGGGCAAAGCAAATTTTTTTTAGTTTATATTTTTTATTGAAGCACAACTAAGCTTCAAGGATATTTCGGTCTCTTGAATAAAGTTCAGGGGCAAGACCGTCATCTGCCATCCTGACGGGCATCGGGGTGGCAGTACTATTTGTGTGCTTAATCTACAGTTTATGGATTATCACATACGTCAACGCATAGTCTGATCGGGGCGAGAAGATTATGCGGCGGCAGAGAGTGCCGCTAACCACTCTCTGTCGCAAAACAAAGTAAGCAAGAAGAACTATACACCTATTTCCTGTTTCAATTCCCCCACATGGAAAATAGAAGTTAATACAAGTTCTCTACAGGCAACAAATAGAACGACAGGAATGACTGGGCATCATTCTTGTCTTTTTCCATCAGCATTTCAATTTTATGACACAAGGTTGTGAGAGCATATTGCTTACAGATAGGGTTATCCCATACAATCTGATACTTGATCATAAACTGCATATTTCGGAGATACATCATGCCTTTAATTTCAGAAATTACTCGACGCCAGTTTGTTGCAGGAAGTGCAGCAGTAACAACAGCCAGTCTTGCGTCAACATCAACCTTCGCAAAAGCACCTTTGCTGGATGCAACTGGTGGAATATTTTCGCGAGTAAAACGAGGAAGCTTTGATGTTACAACCCTATTGGATAATCAATTTCCCGTAAATAACATTCAATCCATTTTCGGCATGAATGTAAGCAAAGAAGAGTTTGGCAAAGTCTCTGCCGAAAATCTTATTCCAGCAGACAAGTCACAGTTCTTCTTCACTCCTACTGTAGTCAATACAGGCAACGAGTTAATCTTGTTTGATACAGGTCTTGGCGAGAAGGGAAACATTGTAGGTGCGCTTGCAGCCGCTGGTTATACACCTGATCAAGTTGATATTGTTGTCATTACACACATGCACCCAGATCACATCAGTGGCCTCATATTGAATGGTAAACCAACCTTCCCTAATGCCCACTATGTCACAGGCTCGACCGAGTATGACTTCTGGATCAAGCAAGATCCGACAAGCGGTATCCCTGCCCTTATGGTCAAGAAAGTAAAACCACTCGTTGAGAAACTTAGTTTCATCAAGGGTGGTGACACTATTGCATCCGGAATTACAGCAATGGAAACCTTCGGTCACACGCCAGGCCATATGTCTTATATGATCGAAAGCAAGGGTAAACAAATTGCCCTGCTAGCAGATTTCGCTAACCACTATGCCTGGTCGCTTGCCTATCCTGATTGGGAAGTAAAGTTTGACATGGACAAGGCAGCAGCGGCGGCTACTCGGCGTAAAGTGCTCGACATGCTGGCAACTGATAAAATTCCGTTCATTGGATATCACATGCCATTCCCAGCCACAGGCTATGTTGAAACCCGGGATAATGGTTTTAAATATGTGCCAACAAGCTACCAGCTAAAACTATAAGCTTTAGTCTCAAGAACTATTATGCAGCCTGAATGTTAAGTTCAGGCTGTATTGCCGCCATATCAGCGGGATCAACAGGAATTTCATGCGCCAAGATATAATCCACCAGATCTCTAGCTGTCCAATCCGCCAATGGATTAATGGTAAGCAAATTGTGTACTTTATCCTTGGCAATATAATGATCGACATTATCACTCACCAAAACAGTCTCAACGCCCTTTGAAAGACGCTTCTTAAACTCTAGAGCATAAGTCTCACGAGTGATATCGCGTAAGCTTTCAAGAACATCACCTTTTTTATTAGCATCAAGATCTATTACAAACTCTACATTAGCTCGGTTTGTTATAAGTACATGCGTTAGCACTTGATCTGCTAAAGAAAAACTTGTTCTAAATCCCATTTTTCCGAATTCATTACCAATCAACTCAATACGGTCATGTAAATCAAAACGTGCCATACGCTGTATTAGGTTTTTTGTCTTTGGACTTGGAGTTGCAAAATTAGGTGTAATAATCTGGGACATCATCATTCTCCTTTTGTGAATGACTAATGTGAGCTTTTACAAATGAATTTGGGAGGAATAATTTTTCAACAAATGTCAGAAAGTGTAGAAAAAAAATTCCGAGAAAACATTAATAGATTAAAAAATTATTATTAAAATTTTATATATATTAAACAACTAGATATAAGTAGAATGCAAAATTAATTAGGAAAATTGAAATGAGTCGCGATCAATTTATGTTTTCATTAGCCGTATTTTTTATAATTTATGGATTGGCGCACATTAATGGCGTAAGCGCCTTTGTTAATCATGAAGCGAGATCAAACGGTAGAATATGCATATTTCTAGATACTACTTTTAATCATAAAAAAATATACTTTAGAAAAGAAGACTTAGGACGTGGCGCTGTTGGCTGTCCTATTTATCATATTGCTGACTGAATATACTATTCTTCTTTAGCTAAAAATTTTCCAAACCTTATGAATTCCAATGCTCTTTTTTGAACGTCTTCATTTTGAGGAAAAAACGTATGGGATGCATAAACCAACACATCGTCTTTCATACCAACAACCTTAGTACTTTCTACAGAAACCTTACCATCATCATCACCAGGAATGAGAGATGAGGACACTGGGTCAATACTAAAATTGCCAGCAACAACACCAAGCTCATAGTCAACTTTGCCAAGCAACTCATCGATGCCAGCACCTTCTGTAATTAGTTGTTTACCAGTAGGTCCATAAACCTTTTCATAAAGCCAATTATCTTTTAAAAAATCAGCAACCTCACTGCCTTTATTTGGTGAAGCTAATTGAACAACTCGCCCTAAATTATCAGGTTTATATTTATTCAAAACAGCTCTCGTAACAATTCCCCCCATTGAATACCCAATGAAATGAACAGGCTTATCAGCGCGTATCTTTTTAGTGATGTCCGCAGCGACAAGAGCAGTTAGTTTATCAAGCGTATGGCTGGTTGAAGGGTAATCTAGATTAAAAACCTTATACCCTTTTTTAGTCAAAAACTCTTCTAGACCCTTCATGTGCGAAGCTGAACGCGCAATTCCATGAAGTAAGATCACCTGCTCGCCATTAGCAGATATATCGGCATGAGTATTGGATACAAACCCAACCATAGCCAACGCAGAAACAATAAGTTTTTTCAAAGAATTTAACATGGAAAGATAATGGTGACAGATTTAGGTAATTTCAAGAGTATTAAACCGGCCTTAGAAACTAAGCCCATGTTTTTCTATAATAACTAAGAAGAGCAGAACACCTCAGCACTAATAATTTTATAAATAAAATACAATCTTGGCACGAAACTTGAAACATCATCTGCAAGATCAAAGCTGTGTACGATTTTGATACAGCTTACAATTTATAGATGAGGAAGTAATTATGGAGTCTAACGATATTCGGATTGTGGTTGTAGATTCGCATCCAATTGTTCGCGAAGGGCTTAGAACTTTCCTAGAAGCACAAGGTGATTGCGTGGTCATTGCAGAAGCTGGAGACACCGAAGCTGCCCTCTATGCCAGTGAAGTGCATGAACATGAAGTTCTGCTATTAAGCGCCTCATTACCTGGGAGCGATGTCTTTAAATTCATACGTACTTTCAAAAATAAATACCCAGATAGAAAAACCGTCGTTTGTTATATCGGACAAGACGCAAGCCTTCTTCAAGATTTCAAAGAATGTGGCACCGATGGATTTATTGGGCAAAACGCTACATCAGGAGAATACGGAGCTGCGGTAAGAGCTGTTTTAGAGGGGGGGAATTTTTTCTCCGAGAACCTAACAAACATACTTTTTCAAGTTAAATACACAGCCGCTAGCCAAAAGAATGCTTACGATCTGACATCAAGAGAATTAGAGGTTCTATCTCTGCTTGCGAATGGTTATTGCAATAAAGAAATCGCAAACAAACATGATCTTTCAGTGCGTACAGTTGAGACACATCGTTTAAACATTCGCCGTAAGACGAAATCAAACACATTAAGCCACTTAGTACGTATTGCGCGTTCTCTTAGGCTTTCAAATATGGCTGGCGATATATCTATTAATATCGACAACAATACTACGGCTGAGAGAAACTCATGAGTACTTCCTTCACAAAGAAAATTACTGATTTTTTTATCGCTCTATCCACGGCAGTTACTTTGTATTCGGCTACGTCAGCTCATGCTAGCGACCTAACTTCGGTTCAATCACAGAACCTAGCTAGCCAAACTACAAACACCTTAGCTTATGCACCTGCTAAAAAACCAAAGATATACATTGTTGAACAATCATTACCTGACTTCTTGCGCCACGCAGCGCGCCGCAATGGCTATGAAATCACAATGACATCGCGTGTACGAGGCACATTAAAAAATATGTCCTTACCGCTGAACATTGAAGAAATGCTAAAAAAGATTGCACCGCAATTTGATCTAAAATGGCACTTCCAACAAAAACAACTGTATGTTTCCGTTGGCTCTGAAAACTCAACACGTATGATTTTTTTAGGCGAAACGGATATGGAAGATCTTAAAAAAGCAATCTCTGGCTCAGGACTTAAATCACAAGCGCATGACTTAAACTTTGTAGAAGACAGCAATTCTGTAATTGTAAATGGCTCTGTTAGTTACATAGCCAGCGTCGAATTAATTGCAGAAGCTTTGAACAAAAACAAAAAAATTAAAAAAGATAAATTAAAGATTATTAGGTTTGGTACAGTTAGCAAAAACTAACTAATTTACCTACGTAATTTCCCCTATCTCAATAGGTATTAAAGACAAAAAAAAACGTAGTACGTGTGGTATAACACATACACAAAAGAAAATTTTACACACGGGAGTATGTAATGAACGCACCTAGTATTGAATCAGTTTCAGCAGCAGGCAACAAACAAAGCACTGCTAGCAATTCTCAAGGTAACACAAAGCTCACAGAAGCATTTGAATATGCAATCAAGGGCGCTACCCAAACACTAACAATCACAACAAAAAAAGGTGCAGACCTTTACGCATTAAAACAACGCCCACAATAGGTTTTGTAGAACTACACAAAATAAAAACGATCCATTAATAATCACAGCCCAATTGAGTTTTAGATGAGCATGAATAATTTCATCAACACAGGAATTTCAAAAATAAATTCAGCCGATGCAAATAATGCAAAGGCTTATCTTTCTAATGCCAATAATACTTTAAAACACGCTGGCCATTATATGCTGGAAGTTTTAGAAGGCGTTCATGCAGGTTCCACTCACATTCAAAAAAATGGCACGTTGACTGTTGGTAATTCTCAAGAAAACGATGTCATCTTATTTGGGGCAAATATTGCACCCCAACACTTTGAGCTTACGCTTAAATCTGGCATATTTTCTCAACTGCGGATCACACCGATAGATGCACAGATAACTGTGGAAGATGGTTCGATCGTAGAAGTTGGCCAACATGCTGATATATCAAGCGATGAAGAAATCAGTTTTGGTGATACAAAAATCGTAGTTTCACGCATTGCTGATCCAAGATCATTCATAAAACCTGGCATTCGAGCTTTAGCTTTCATCTGCCTAATCGCAATGGTTCCGATTATCTATAGCATAGCCGCAGGTTTTCTTGGAACGGTTGCAGAAGCTGGTTCTCGGGTTGCAAGCACAATGCAATATGGCATTGAAAAAACTTCAAGTACAATATTAGGTACAATTTCATCCGCTCCTAGCCAACCACATGACAAAGCATTTGCTTGGACTGTTAGAGTAAAGCTTGAAGATTTGAAACTAAACCACAAACTTCGCGTCAGCCCCACCGCAGATGGCTCTATTAGAGTCTATGGAAACATCTCTGATAAAGAGCTACCTCGTTGGACAAGTTTTCTTCAGTGGTATGATACCACCTCAAATTTCCCGCCTCTTATTAGGGACGTAAGCCGTGCAAAAATGGGTACAGACTTACCTCAAATTAAATCTGTTTGGCTAGACGACAACCCTTCTGTCTTTTTCAAAGACGGTATTGTTGGAAGTCTTGGCAGTAGCATCAAAGGTGGTTGGAAAATTGTTAATATCACAGATGCAAGTGTCATGATTGAACGTGACGGCGCAATAATCTCGCTTACTTACTAATTATAATATGCATCTGTTATAAAACCGTTTTTTTCATAAAATAAAACATCAACTGGCACAAAAATTGCTCTCCTTAATAGTAATAGCTTAACCGCATTACAAAGAGTGATAAATGTCTCGTATTGAAACAAAAAATAACGCCGCAATTATACAGAACCCCAACTCGGGAGATGTAAGCGCTAATTCAAAATTAGCAAACGCAGCGACGCCACAAGCAATCAAACGCTTTTCGAACATCCGCTCGAAGTTTTCAGGAAACAAAAAGCTAACCTCTAAAAAATCAAAAAAACTGGTCGCAGCAAGTGATATTGCGGAAACTGATTTACAACCACTTGCAGGAAAAAATAGAGATCAAATGATCGCCGATCTTTCGCGCATCCTGGTAGCAATTCAATCTTACGATGACACCAAGGGTGAAGATGAAACATCACAGCTTTGTAAAATGATGCTGAACGAACATGTGCGTCGCCTAGCGATGATTACGGGTACGCAAGTGATGTCAGACGGCTTGAAGGGGAACGCATAACATGGCCCTAAATCACTTTGCATCACAGATTAAAGACAATCAGGCAGAGCAAATTGCTGAGCAAATAACAGCAAGCTCAACACTTGATAAGCAATCAATGAAATCATCAAACCTAGCTCAGCTAGAAGCTTTGAAAGCAGACAATAGTAAGCTTGCTAAAATAGGCTTATCTCAAGCAGTTCAGGCAGAAGCTTCAAATCAATCATCAGCTAATATTAAAACCGTTGAGGCAGCAATTAATAGCGAAGCAGCAATAAATCCGACCTTAAAGAAAATTCCACTAACATGGAGTGATCAACAAATGCTTTGCGCTCTTTCCGCAATGCAAGTTCGCTATGGTCGTTCAGCAGAAGCAATTCCTTATCTTATGATGATAAGAAAAATTAATCCAAAGAACCTCGAATGCACCAGACTTTTAGCGCTAGCATTCATGCGCTTAAATCGCTGGCAAGAGGCTGAGGCAATGGTTGAGGAACTTGATTATCTTCAAAAAGCAAATTCAGGAAACGTTATTGGAGGCCTTGTACTTTTGTACCGCAGCTTAGTTTCTTTCAAAACAAATAAAATTGCCGATGCAAAATCATGGTTTGGCAAGTTCCGTTCATTCAACAAGGTGACTTAATATGAAACTACTTAGTCTTTTCAAAGGTCGTCAAGATTTGGCGCTTGTTGCAATGTTGATGATGATTGTTTTGGTAATGATCATTCCATTACCAACAATCTTAATCGACTCGCTTATTGTCTTAAACATCACCTTAACAATCTTGATTTTAATGGTGGCAGTATATCTACAAAGACCTGATGACTTTTCTGTTTTCCCAGCAGTCATTCTTATTGCAACAACGTTTAGATTAGCGGTTTCAGTTTCAACCACAAGAATGATTTTATCCGAAGCTGATGCGGGTGATATCGTTGAAACATTTGGTACTTTTGTAACCGCTGGTAGTGTTGCAGTTGGTCTTGTTATCTTTTTGATCATCACAACAGTACAGTTTGTAGTGATTACAAAAGGCTCTGAAAGAGTAGCTGAGGTTGCAGCTCGCTTTACACTGGACGCCTTACCTGGTCGCCAGATGAGTATTGATGCAGAGCTTCGCGCAGGGGACATCACTTCCGAAGAAGCAGCCATACGTCGCCGTAAACTTGAAAAAGAAAATCAATTCTTTGGCGCCATGGATGGCTCGATGAAATTTGTGAAGGGCGATGCAATTGCAGGCCTTATCATCATTGCAATCAACCTTGTTGGCGGCATTTCAATCGGCATCATGAATGAAGGCATGTCAGCTGCAGAAGCAGGCTCTGTTTACTCAAGGCTTACAGTGGGTGATGGATTAGTGAGCCAACTACCAGCTCTCATCATGGCAATTTGTGCAGGCACAATTATCACGCGCGTAACAACTGAAAACGAAAAAGATCTGGGTTCTGATATTTCAGAGCAACTAATTGGTAAATCAAAATCGCTTTATGTCGGTGCTGTTTTAATCGCATTAATTGGTTTAATTCCAGGCTTTCCAACTATGCTATTTTGGGGAATGGCTGCAATTCTCGCAGGATCTGGTTTCTTAATCAGTAAACGCGAAGATAAGATTATTGAAGAAAAAGAAACCGAAAAAGAGAATGTTGCAAAAGGCCTTCCTTCTACAAAAGAAGAAAGCGAAAAATCTATTGCAGTTTCACCAACAGATGTTTTCAAAATCTCTGTAGGTTCAGAAGTCTTCAATGAGTTTAAAATTGATGAGTTTATTATCGAAAGAGATGCAGCTTTAGAACGTGGCTATAAGCGCACAGGTATTGACTTGCCGGTCTTCGGAATTGAAAAAGACACCAACCTTGAAGCAAGCAAAATTATATTAACGTTAGATAATGTCGCTGTCTTCAGTGCAGAAATTCCAACTGGTGTGAAGGTTGCAATTTGTGAACCTGACATTCTAGAGTTAAACGGATTACCTGTCATTGCAGTTGATGAACATTGGCCATTACGTTCAGCTTACTGGATCGATGAAGCCAACGAACCTATCTTTACAGATGCGGGTATTGAAATCATTGCTATGGGTGAATTATTAGCCCGCCTTGGCTCACATTATTTGATCACAAAAGTTTCAAGAATTTTAGGCTACAAGGCAGTTCAAGAAATCATCAAAGATTTAGCAAAAGAGCATGACCAACTTGCGACCCAAGTGTCACAAACACTGTCACCTGTTCAATTATTAAACGTATTGCGTAATTTACTTGATGATGGCGTACCCCTATTACCACGCCGTATCCTTTTTGAAGCACTACTTGAAGGAACACTTTCTGGTGGTAATGCTGCAAACCTTGCGGAACAAGCCCGCTATGCACTTGCACGCCAAGTTTGCTCAAATTACTCTGATGAAAACAGATTAATAGCAGGCTACATAGTTGAACCTGAGATGGAAGCAGCAATTGCTGAGCACATCAATTACCAGCAAGAAGATAATAACTTCCATCCACCTGCGGTTCTTTCAGAGGCAATATTAAAAGATGTTTCTGAGCGTCATCATATTGAAGAACTTAATGCAAAGCCGCCAGTAATTTTAACAAAAGCAGAATTGCGTCGTCCATTATCTCAGTACTTAAAAACGCACAATTTAGCTTTTCACGTATTAGCATTCCGAGAATTATCGGGAGAATTTAACTTTAATCCAATCGGCACTATTGGCTCAGATTACGGTTTTCAAAACGAATATTTAGATGCCGCCGAGTAACAAGAAAGAAAGTCACTACGTTAATCATAAATCATTGATTTTTAATAAAAATATAGAATTATCTGCGCAATCTAAGTAATATATACGGTATTACGCAAGGAAAAAATCAAGTATGATAAATGAAAAATTATCATTTATTGGAGAATTAAAATGGAAATTAACAATGTCGGTTCTCAAGCACCTACTAATCTACAAGACCAAGCGATCGGTACTGAAGGTGGTGAGCAAAGCGTAAAACAACTGGCTGAAGCTGCAGAAACTGCATCTGCCTCTCTTTTCTTCTCTTTACTTCAAAATATTTTGGGTGAAGCACAAAGTAATTCTGGCTCTTAAGGAATAAGTTATGACAATCGCAGCAGTAGGCGCAGTTGGCGCTGATCCATCACAAACTCTAAAGCAAGCGGTTCAAGCAGCTGAAAATCAAGCCGGCACTGGATCAACTGCACAAGCGCCTAATGTTGATAGTATTTCTTTAGGCAATTCAATTCCAGCATCCGTTGAAGTTGCACCACAAGTGTCCAACGCGCCAACACAGCCTGGCTTTGCAAATAGTGTATTGGATGGTGTTTATTCGCAGATAGATAAGCTTTCTTCAAAAGTTCCAAATGCCACTGAAAAGTCATCTCCAATTGACACCTATAAAAATGATATGGCCTCAAAAGTTGAAACGCTAAATCCATCAGAAACAAGTGGCCTTCAACCTAAAAAAGACGACAAAGTAGAAGCGCTATCAAAGACCTTTGATCATGCAATTTTCATGGCAATGGTGAACCAAGTAGTAAGCGGCGTTTCAGACACATCAAGAACGCTTATCAAACAAAGTTAAGCCGGTAATTTTAATAATAGCTTTTATGTATCGAGTGGAAAGCAAATGATGAAAATGCGAGCAAATAAACCTTTAAAGAAATACGCTAACTTGGGCATTGTCCTAGCTGCAACATTATTTCTTGCAGGGTGCCAATCCGAACTCTACTCAAACTTACAAGAGCGCGAAGTCAATGAAATGATTTCTGTGTTAGCTGTTAATGGCATCGAAGCTAGCCGTTCAACTGATGGCAAAGGTTCATACACTGTAAGCGTTGACCGTAGTGATTTTAGTTTAGCAATCGTTAAACTTTCTGAAAAAGGCTTACCACGTGAGCAGTTTGGTTCGCTGGGAAAAATCTTCAATTCAGAAAAATTAGTTTCAACGCCATTTGAAGAACGCGCACGTTTTATGCACGCTTTAAATGAAGAATTATCAAACTCGATTTCCAGAATTAACGGCGTTGTATCCGCGCGTGTTCATTTAATGGTTCCTGAAGACAGTCCATTTGAAGATAATAAAACACCACCTCGCGCATCAGTTTTCATCTACCAAGAGGCGGGCCAAGATCTACGCCCACAAATTCCTACAATCAAAAACCTGATTGTAAATAGTCTTGATAATCTTGAATACTCATTTGTTGAAGTCGCTCTGTTTGAAGATAACACAGCTACAACAGCGACAACGTCTAGACGATCCGTTGCTTCATTTGGTAACGGCGCATGGAATATTTTCTTGCTGGCCCTTCTAGGTGCAATCGCTTGGTACGGTTTTAAGCTTTCTAGTAATTCATCAAAACAAAAACGCCAGAATATAATTTCAAATAAGAGCAAATCATAATGGGCAAATATTTACCTTATCGCGACGAGATAAATCCAAGCTGGTTTGAACGTTGGGGAGAGACATTTGACTCGCCTGAACTAGCTCTACAGATGATGTCCAACGACCGGATTTTCCAAGCGACACGCAACAGAATGTTTGAAGCGTTTGGTATGGACATCAAGGCCGAAATAAAGCCAGAAGATATCGCATCAGCACAGGCTTACGGTGCAGAAAAAGATCGCCTAGCACGCATTTGTGGCATGGTCATCCATGGCGATTTTCTGCGGACAAGAATCTCCAAATCAGATTTCAATATGATTGCTGATGTCTTCGCAGTTGAAGACTTAAAAATTGCAATTTCACTTGGGGCTCTACATCCAAAGCAATCGGAATTCACCGCAGACATGGCGAAGATTGAAACGCTAATTGAGCGCTCTGGTAAAGCCTGTATCCACAGTTGGAAGACAAGTCTCGATGAGCAAATTGGTATGCGCATCTACCTAATGGAGACGAACGAGGAACAAGAAGAAGAAATCACTCATACAATTGAAAGTTCAACTGCCCGTGCAATCGTTATTGCGGTGAGCACAGCACTTCTCAATGAAACTTCTTCGATAGCAGCATAAAAGGCGCCAAAATGTTTGATACAACAGAAGCATATATGGGAACAATGATTGTCACCGAAGGTCTGAATAATTCAGATGGACAGTCAATTGAACCGGCAAAAAGTCTACCTAAGTCGTCAGAAGAAATCATACAATATGCGCGTGAGGAAGCTGCTGAGATTTTAGAAAACGCACAGCTTCAAGCACATGAATTACTTCTGGAAAGACGTGAACTTGCAAATGAAGAAGCAAACCTAATCATTGCAGATAAAGTCAACAAGGCATTCAATGAATTAGGTCAAGACCTATGGTCAGCACAAGCTGGAATTACACAAATCGTTGAACAATCCATGAACTTAATGATCGGTGCTATTGGCAATGAAAAAGCTTTCGCATTATGCGTTAATAAAGCAACTCAAGAGTATTTAAAATCAAACACCCTCAAGGTGCACGCACATCCTGATAGCGCGAACAGACTAAGACTTTATAACATTAGCAAGTCAGATGTTAAGTCTTCTGCAACCTATGAAATCATAGATGACACAGGTCTAGAACCTGGCAAGTGCATTCTGGATACTGGCGAAAAACGCGTAGAAGTAAGTCTTGAAGTACAAATCCAAGCACTAAAAAGATCATTAGAAAACACCCTTTCGCAGGGCAAAGCATAATGACTTCATTGCAAGTATCACAAAATAATAGAGCGCCTAATTTAACAACAACGCTAAATGCTGTTTCGAAAAACTTGAAACACTGTAAACGTCATCGTGAAATAGGCGAGATTACAGATGTTGCTGCAAGCAGAATAGTCACGACCTTAAAAGATGTTTTTGTCGGAGAAAAATGCATTTTACGACTTCCTGAATCTGGTCGCGAAATTGGTGCACAAGTTGTAGCGATTGAAAAAGAAAAAGCCATCCTGTCTCCATTGGAAGACATTGAGGGAATTTCTGTAAATACAGAAGTAAGTGGCACAGGCGAGCCTTGTAAAATTTGGGTTGGACAAGGTTTGGTTGGTAGAGTTTTAGACGGGCTGGGGCGCCCTGTAGATGGCTTAGATTTTAAAACGTCCAACATGGAACAAATTAAAATCACGCCACCTATGGTCGATGCATTAGATCGACCAGTAATCAACGATGTTTTTGAAACTGGTGTAAAATCAATTAATGGGTTCAACACGATTGGACAAGGCCAACGTATGGCTATCTTTGGTGAAGCAGGTGCAGGTAAATCAACCTTGCTTGCAATGTTAGCACGCCACTCAGATACAGACGTAGTTATACTTGCAATGATTGGCGAACGTGGACGCGAGGTAAATGAATTTCTAGAGCGTCAACTCCCACCTGAGGTGCGAGAACGCTGCATTGTAATCGCGTCAACATCTGATCGCCCTGCAATGGAACGTATTATGGCTGCTCACAGTGCAGTAACCGTTGCAGAATACTTTCGCTCCCAAGGGCAAAAAGTTCTACTTCTTTTTGATAGTGCAACCCGTTTTGCGCGTGCGTTACGTGAAGTAGGACTATCTGCAGGTGAAAAAGCGGTTCGCAGTGGCTTTACACCATCCGTATATGCAGAATTACCAAAGCTTATTGAGCGTACTGGCAAAACCTCAAAAGGCGCTATCACTGCCTTCTTTACGGTTCTGGTAGAAAATGATGGAGTCAATGATCCAGTAGCAGAAGAAATCGCCAGTTTAACAGATGGACACTTAGTTCTTGATGCCGCACTGGCTCGAAGTGGGATTTATCCAGCCATAAACGTCTTAAAAAGTAAAAGCCGTCTTATGAATGAAATTTGTACGCCAGAGCATGTCTCAGCATCAAATAATTTACGTAAACTCATGGCAAAATACATTGATATGGAATTGTTAATTCAAGTTGGAGAATACGTAAGCGGCACTGACCCGGTTGCCGACTTAGCCATTGAATCTAACCCAGCCATTCAAGACTTCATAAGTCAGCACACACACACGAGCGTCACGCATCCAGAAGCTGTACAAAACATGAGAGAAATCTTAGGTGAGTAAGCTTCAACAAATAGATAAGCTATTAAAAATAAAAGAACTTAGAAGACGTCTTGCAGAAATGGAAGCTGCAAAAGCAAAGCGTGAAATGCATTTAGCCAGCCAAGAAGTTGACCATGCAAAGCAACAAGAAATAGAAATAAAACAAACCTCAGGTCATCGCCGTCAAAGGCGCTTAAAAGAGATCATTGAACCAGGTAAAAACCCTACCCTCCAAAATGCTCGTATCGTGAATGTCTACGCGATAACAGATCAAGAAATTCAAGCCTCCGCATTTAAAACAACAATGCGGATAGAACAATTCCATGAGAGCGAAGAACGTCTCAAATTGGAACAGTCTAAACTGGCTCGTTTCTTGCAAATCGAAGAACGTACGAGAAAACTCTGCGATAAGCTCATCGACATGAAGAAAGTCGAGGCCGTTCGCCAAGGGTAATCTCTGCATAGTTCTAAATTTGCGGAGTAAATAAATGCAGTCGGGTTTTTCAACGGGTTTCCAAGGTGCAGGTAAAAAACTATTCACGCCCAACGCGCCAAAAAAACCTGACAATCGATTTAATTATGACAAATCACTTATCGCTCTAGTGTCATCTTGGGGTGGGTTAATCTGTGATTTAAACATCCAAATTGGGACGTTCTCTACAGAAATTGTAACGACAAGCACTTCGCCAAATATTTCACCAAATGGACAATGGATCCAGATAATAGGTCACAGTAAAGCTGGGTCTTTTACCGTATACATGCCATCTGATGCAGCTGCATTTATTCTGCAATTAGCAGATAACGACCTTAACATCACAAAACTCGAAGGTGGTGATGCTGCATTAATTTTCGAACATATCTTCACTAACAAGTTAAATATGCTTGAAGAACTTATTGGCGTTGATTTATCAATTCTCTCCATCACAGATTTAGACACATCTGTAACGGGAGAGCTTTTGGGGTTTGAATTCGATATCGAAGGAAAAACCCATCAAGGCGCTATTCAAGTTCAAGGTGAGCTTCATCATCAACTTGAAGCAATCGTTGCGCATCACAGTTTTCCTGAAGAAAAAAACCTAGACAGCAAACTCATTGTACATTTAGGCCCAGTCGTTGTTCCTGCAAGACAAGCATACCTTGCACGCACAGGCGAAATGATTGACTGCGGTGTTGAACCCTCTTCCGTTATCAAGGGTGTTCTTATGCGCTCTGATGGACGTTATTGGCCAATTCATATTGAAGACGAGCAAATCGAAATTGCGGGGGAATTAGCAGGCCCTGTTCAAACATCAAACGAGGCAACAGAAAATGTTTTTGTAACCTTCGGCTTAGGTGAAACGTCTCTGTCTTCATACGACATGCACACACTTACAACAGGTTCAAAGGTCAACATACAACGGCTGCCAAATAACGGCGCAAATATTTATTACCAAGCCCGTCCATTTGGCCAAGGGTTTCTGTCAATTCTTGGCAGTAATCTTGCCGTCACACTCGACAGTGTCGGTGCATTCAAAGTTTAGCCGCTGAATATCAGCAAATGAAGTTAACAATACTAACGAACTGGAAAAGAAAATATGTTTGGTGATAATTCTTTCGGAATTATAGTTTTGCTATTAGGGACAGCTTTCCTTCCTATGATCGCCGTAACCGTAACGGCATTTGCTAAAATTTCAGTTGTGATTTTTATTGTCCGTCAGGCCCTGGGCATTCAACAATTGCCACCTAATATTATTTTATACGGCCTCTCGCTGATTTTATCAGTTTATGTTGCCATGCCAATTTTGAATGAAATATACACCGTTCTTGAAGCAGATGGCTTTAACTATCAGACTCTAGAAGATTGGCTAAATGCTGGCGACAAAGCCATGGCACCGCTCAAAGAGTTTTTGCTCAAACATACAGATCCCAAACAATTAGAGTTTTTTAATTCATCAACAACTCAAATTTGGGGTGAAGGTCTAGCAAGTACAACAAGCAAAGATTCAATGACGGTACTCGTACCATCTTTTCTTTTGTCAGAGCTTACAAGAGCCTTTGAAATTGGTTTCCTTTTGTATCTGCCATTCATGGCAATCGATATCATCGTCACAACACTACTTGTAGCACTTGGTATGATGATGGTGCCACCAACTACAATTTCAATACCGTTTAAATTGATGTTGTTTGTGTTCTTAGACGGCTGGACCAAACTGGTTCACGGTCTAATACTAACGTACGTATAAAGGCGTAGACAAATGGACGAGTCACATCTAATATCCTCACTATATAGTATCTTTTATTATTCAGCTGTTGTGCTTGTACCACCGCTCCTGCTTGCAACAATAATCGCGTTCATGGTCGGATTATTCCAAGCGGTTACGCAGATTCAAGAACAAACCTTACCCCAAACTATCAAGATTATGGTCATTGGATTTATGTTAATCGCGTTTGGCCACACCCTTACTGCACCGCTTTATACGACCTCGAATGAAATATTTTCCAACTTTCATGAATTTTCAAAGTAGGATTAATTCATGCCATCAGGTGAAATCTTCAACGCATTTTTAGATATCTTTGCACAGTACACCCCATGGGTGATTTTAGCTGTAGCAAGACCTTTTGGCTTTACCTTGTTATTTGCAGTCTTTGCTTGGGCCAAACTTGGTACAGGCATGATGCGAATGGTTTTCGCAATCGGCATATCCTTACCGCTTCTGGCAAATGGCGTACCTTCATCCGAAATGGTTTTGGAAATGAATTTCTTAGCATTATTGCTCAAGGAAATTTTAATTGGAGCTTTGCTCGGTTTTGCCTCCTCAGTTCCCCTTGCAATTGCAGTTGCAGGCGGCGGTATCATCGATATTTACCGAGGCGCATTTTTAGGAAATCCAGACCCATCCGGCGGTGATGTCACTTCGTACGGTAGTTTATTTGCAGTTATGTCTTTGTGGCTTTTCGCATCCATTGGTGGTTTTCAAATCATCACGGCAACAATTTATAAAAGCTATGATATCTGGGCGGTAAACACGGTCTTTCCAAAATTCATACCAGGCGCAGATGTTCTTTTAGAACTCGTCGAGCGTGTTTTATTAAATGCAGTTGTTCTGGCTGGCCCATTATTGGTCATCATGTTCTTGTCAGATATCATACATTTGATCGGGGCAAAATTTGGCAAAAACATTGATGTTGGGCATCTAACATTTTCAACTAAAAATCTACTCGCCCTAATGATTTTGCCATTGTTCTTGGTAATGTCGATAAGGGTATTCAAAGACAATCTAGAAATACTAGCAACAGTGCCTGAACTCGTTCAGGGCATAATCAGGTAAGGATATTCCATGTCTGATGATAGCGAAGAAAAAACCCTCGACCCCTCCCAACATAAATTACGCGAAGCGCGTAAAAAGGGCCAAGTCGCAAAAAGTACCGACTTCGTCCAAGGCATGACGACAGTTGCTGGTATCTTTTACATCATTTTAAACTGGAACAACTTTTTCGATGCGTTCTCAGGCCTGTTTCAACTCTCAGTTTTGTCTTTTCAACAAAACACCACCGAAGTTGGATTGTCTTTATTTCTAAATGTCATCTTTGACGTCATGTATGCAATTATGCCGTTTATCATGCTCATCATATTAGTAGGTGTTGTTACAAATATTCTAGACAAACAAGGCATCCCTTTTTCTCTAGAACCACTTAAACCAGACTTTAAAAAAGTGAACCCTGCTGAAGGTTTCAAAAAACTATTCAAGAAACGTAACATGGTAGAATTTTCTACTGCTTTCGTGAAACTAGTATTCTGGTTTTCAATCAGTGCTGTGTTTATCTGGCTTTTCTTGCAAACAATTTTAGCCAGTATTTACTGTTCAATTGGCTGTATTGCAGATAGTGCAAGTTCAGCGGGAATGTTGATTATCGCAACAGCTATCGTCATGCTTTTGTTCTTTGGCCTGCTAGATATGCCATTACAAAAAATGCTGTTCCATGATGAACAAAAAATGGGCCACAAAGAAGCCAAACGAGAGCAAAAAGAAATCAATGGCTCACCTGAATTCAAGCAACACCAAAAAAGCGAACACCGCAGAATGATTTCAGAAGCTTCTGGTGGTATGCAAGGAAGTGGGCAGATCAAGGATGGTACAAACGGCTTAACAATGATCCTGCGAGGGTCTGAATCTGCCGTAGGTATTTATTTCCATCCAGAACACGCAAAAGTACCAACACTCGTTAAAGCATTCTCAGGTGTTCGCTTCACTAAAGACATGAAAGCTGCTGATAATAAAAACATCCCGGTAATATTCGACCAAGCCCTCATGAGCGATATTCTATCTTCCGTTGAAGTAGGTAAAGCCATCCGAGAGCGACACTTCGAAAAAGTAGCGCGCGTGTTGATTGATATTGGTGCGTTCTAAAAGCTAACTTGAATATTGTATTTATTCAGCTCACGTAACTACCAACGTACGAGATTGGCAATCATAAAAGCATCATGCTCGAACATGTAAAACACTAAGGTCTGTGTTGAGTCAGATTGATCTTATTTAGGCAATAGATATAGTCACCGCATAATATCATCTGTGGAGCAAATGAATGAGTGCAAGACCGATCGAAATCTTTCAACCGCGTGACTATTCAAACCTTGGGGTTTGGAGCATTGGAACGCTTCAATTAAAAGTCTACGGCCTCATTGCCGAAACCAAGAACATAAGCGATAAGATGCAGTCGACTGCAAAGAGTTTCATCGAACGCCAAATATTAAAACGTGTTGCTACTATGGGTGAAAGCAACGATCTGGGCTTTGTAATTATACATCCTGGCGACCTAGGAATATCAATCTCAGTGCACTGGTGGGTACAAGGTTCCGTGCTTTGCCAACATAACTATCGCAAACTTTATGTAAAAACCGAACCTATGGACACTATCGACAGACCGGTAATTGCTTGTGTCTGGGAATTGGCTTTGATAAATGGCCGAGCAAGAGGCATGGCGAAGAACCATGATGAATGCAACTCCAAATCAAGCCCCTTATCTTGATGCGCGACCATCTTTCACCGCCACATAAAAAGCCCCGTGTGAATGAACACACGAGGCTTTATGCATTATTTTATTTGCTAGATTTTGATTATCGAGCGCTCTGCTGTAGAGCACGCAAGTCAGCACCTTTAACTGTAGTAGTTGCTAAAGTCTGTTGAGCTTCGGCAATAGCACGATCGAAAGCTTGTGTAAGCTGTGAGTTACCACCGCCTGTAGAACCAGCGTCGATACCAGCATTAGTTGCTGATGTAGGTGTTGTGCTTACTTCCATAATTTTATCCTTTTGGTCTTAAAATAAAGCGAGCGATTGGTTACCGCATACAATATTTATATGCTCTCACAACGAATAAATATATTCGCAATTACTACTTAGATAGCAATTATTTTAGCTAGAAAAAATTCGTATCTAATTGAAATACATATAAAAACTAACATTTCCTTGAAGTAGCTCAGCAGTATTAACGCAGTGAGAGTTATATCTTTTCCAAAAAAGAAAAAACCTCCAGAGGTATGAGTGTAACCAATCAATTCAGGCTATGAAACTGAGTAGTGAAGGTCTATTAGACCTTCACCTTCGCTTTAAAGTTGATCTTAGTAATCGTTAGAAGCGTAAGCTTTAACTTGATCTACAGCGTCTTTAGTCTGATCGATAGCTTTGTTGCAAACATGCTCAGCACCAGAGCTTTGACCACCACCATTAAGAAGTGAAGCAATTTGCTCAAGTAACTTAGTTACTTCGCCTAAGATCTGCTTGATTTCTGCAGAAATGTTACCAGCGCCTGATGCAGAACCAGAAGACATTGAAGATGAACTACCTAAGTTTTTTAGCAAACGCTGAAGAACTTCAGTGATCTGTTTAAAGATTTGAGTAACTTCATTCGAAGAAGCTGAAGACGAACTACCAAATGATACGTTCTGGTTAGCAGCAGCATGTGAAGAATTAATAGCATTGTTAACGCTATTCGTTGCACCAGCGTGCGCTGCATGTCCACGACCTTTACCACCGAAGGTAATGTGAACGTGAGCATCTTTACCATCAGCGCCGTCTTTGCCGTTAGTACCGTTAACGCCATCTTTGCCGTTAGTACCGTTAACGCCATCTTTGCCGTTAGTGCCGTCTTTACCATTAGTACCGTTAACGCCATCTTTGCCGTTAGTACCGTTAGTGCCGTCTTTGCCGTTAGTACCGTTAGTGCCGTCTTTACCATTAGTACCGTTAACGCCGTCTTTGCCGTTAGTACCGTCTTTACCATTATGGCCTTTTGCACCTTTGTCTGTTTCAGCTAATTCAGCAGCTGTTACATGACCATCGCCATTGATGTCAGCGTCTGGGCGAAGAGCAGTACGAAGTTCATCATTGCTGATGATACCATCTTTATTCTTGTCAGCTTCAGCTTGAACGCCATCTTTGCCGTCAGCACCAGCTGCACCAGTATCGCCTTTGTCGCCTTTTGCACCAGTAGCACCAGTATCACCCTTGTCGCCTTTTGCGCCAGTAGCACCAGTAGCACCAGTATCACCCTTGTCGCCTTTTGCGCCAGTAGCACCAGTAGCACCAGTATCACCCTTGTCGCCTTTTGCGCCAGTAGCACCAGTATCGCCTTTGTCGCCTTTTGCGCCAGTAGCACCAGTAGCACCCTTGTCGCCTTTTGCGCCAGTAGCACCAGTAGCACCCTTGTCGCCTTTTGCGCCAGTAGCACCAGTAGCACCAGTAGCACCAGTAGCACCAGTAGCACCAGTATCACCCTTGTCGCCTTTTGCGCCAGTAGCACCAGTAGCACCAGTAGCACCAGTAGCACCAGTAGCACCAGTATCACCCTTGTCGCCTTTTGCGCCAGTAGCACCAGTATCACCCTTGTCGCCTTTTGCGCCAGTAGCACCAGTAGCACCAGTAGCACCAGTAGCACCAGTAGCACCAGTAGCACCAGTAGCACCAGTAGCACCAGTAGCACCAGTAGCACCAGTAGCACCAGTAGCACCAGTAGCACCAGTATCACCCTTGTCGCCTTTTGCGCCAGTTGCTCCAGTATCGCCCTTGTCACCTTTAGGACCTTGTGGACCAGGCTGAGAAACATGTTTAGATTTAACTTGAGCGATGTAGTCACCACCAGTTAGCCATGTGAAAAGCCTGCCCCTTTTTGCATGAATAATAAGCGCATTACCACCATGCTGCTTAGCCATTGTATCTTCACCATTACGAGTACCACTACCTTGTGAAGCAGTAACGTTGCCATACGCATCAGTTTTTACGCCTGTATATTTAATGTTGAAACCACCGCCTGAAAGTACGCCAGTATTACCACTTATCGTGAAAGTACGTCCGTCAGTAAGTTTATAAGTAGTTTCTTTTTGATTGTAAGAAGCGGCCTGCAGTTGTGCAGAGAATGCTTTGTTAGCACTCGCATCATTATTTGGTTTTTGAGCCTGCGCATTAATTGCAGGGTTATGACCAGCTTTTTGAATAGCAACCATCGTATTATCCTTTGTTAATTACCAAGTTTTACATCGGATAACCCAATGGTTTCCCGATGATTGCAAAATGGCCTTTCTAAACCAAAGAAAATATTTGTAAGGATTACGCACGGTACGCGCTCACTACGTAAAATGTTACGTAAATAGGATATATTATTATTTTATTTCAATAAGTTAATAAGAAAAAACAATCTAATAATAACTCAGGTTTTAATTTTTTGCAACAATTAGCGTACAGTTAGCTTTGTATGTATAAACACTTTCAATTACATGAGTTGCTAATAACAGAGCTATTCTCCAATATTTATACGATGATTTAAAAGAACTTGGGGAGTTATCGCATTGCATGCACAATCAAAGATAACATTTTTTACCCCTCCCAATTCCCTCTCACCTCCCCTATATTACACTCATGGCTAAGACACCTAAAAACACATCTGGATTTGACGAAGCGCCTCAGCAACCGCTAAGTGGAGTACCTTTGTCTGGCAGTGTTTCGGATTGGGCTGAGGAGATTTCGCAAGAGGCGCAAGAAGTGGCAAACAAACCCGCTTCCAAAAAACCCAAACAACCTGCTGCAAAATCATCCAAGCCAAGCAAATCTGCGGGTGGTACAATTTTGGGCGGAGCAGCATCTCCAAAGGAACGCGCGGCCACAGGATTAAACCCGATTTCTGGTTTGGAGGTTTCTCTTGAAAAAGCCGAAGAGCTATTAGCGCATCAAAAAGCCAATAAGAAAAAACCTTCGAAAAAGAAAAAAGACGACAACACCATCAACAAGCCATTTGGTTATGATGGTGAGGCGCTCGAAGGGGTAACGGCTACAGTCGAGGCGCTATCCGCTTTGATTTCAAATGGCAATCCGCTCATTAAAAACGGTGAAGAATGGATTCCGCACCGCCCTGTCCGCCCTTCAAAATCTGACGGCGGCATTCCGATTAAAATGGTCACAGAGTTCACCCCATCTGGCGATCAGCCCACCGCGATCAAAGATTTGGTTGAAGGCATAAGCGAAGATGAGCAAACGCAAGTGCTGTTAGGTGTCACAGGCTCAGGTAAAACTTTCACCATGGGCAAGGTGATTGAAGCGACCCAGCGCCCTGCCCTAATTCTCGCCCCGAACAAAACACTAGCCGCCCAGCTTTATGGCGAGATGAAAAACTTCTTCCCAGATAATGCGGTTGAATATTTTGTCTCTTACTATGACTACTACCAGCCCGAAGCTTATGTGCCGCGCTCGGATACTTACATCGAAAAAGAGAGCAGCGTGAACGAGCAAATCGACCGTATGCGTCACTCTGCTACCCGTTCATTGTTGGAGCGTGATGATGTAATAATCGTGGCTTCGGTCTCTTGTATCTACGGTATCGGCTCGGTTGAGACATACACTGCCATGACCTTCGAGATGAAGATCGGCGATAATCTCGACCAACGCCAGCTCTTAGCTGATCTTGTCTCGCAGCAATATAAGCGCAACGATCAAGCCTTCACGCGCGGCACGTTTAGAGTGCGCGGTGATACGATTGAAATCTTCCCTGCCCACTTGGAAGATTCAGCCTGGCGCATTTCGCTGTTTGGTGATGAGATTGAGACTATTACTGAGTTCGATCCCCTCACAGGCAAAAAGACTGGCGATCTCAAGTCCGTCAAAATCTACGCCAACTCGCACTACGTGACCCCGCGCCCAACATTGAACCAAGCGACTAAATCCATCAAGGCCGAACTCAAATTGCGACTTGAAGAGCTTAACAACATGGGGCGTTTGCTAGAAGCACAGCGGCTAGAACAACGCACGCGGTTTGATCTTGAGATGATGGAAGCCACGGGCGCTTGTTCGGGCATTGAGAATTACTCGCGCTACCTCACAGGCCGCAAACCGGGCGAACCACCGCCAACGCTGTTTGAATATATCCCTGATAATGCGCTTGTCTTTACCGATGAAAGCCACGTGACCATTCCGCAGATTAGCGCGATGTATCGCGGTGACTTTAGACGCAAGGCTACGCTGGCGGAATATGGCTTCCGCCTGCCATCGTGTATGGATAATCGCCCATTGCGCTTTGAAGAATGGGACAGAATGCGCCCGCAGACGATTGCCGTTTCTGCCACGCCTTCGAATTGGGAAATGGAAGCGGCTGGCGGTGTATTCGCCGAGCAGGTCATTCGCCCGACAGGCCTGGTTGACCCACCCGTAGAAATCCGCCCTGCCCGTGCGCAAGTTGACGATGTGCTGGATGAGATCATGAAAACCGCCAAGGCTGGTTATCGTACGCTCGTCACGGTGCTGACCAAAAAAATGGCGGAAGACCTGACCGAATACCTGCATGAAGCAGGCGTACGCGTGCGCTACATGCACTCGGACATTGATACGCTGGAACGCATTGAGATCATCCGCGATTTACGCCTTGGCACGTTTGATTGCCTCGTCGGAATTAACCTGCTGCGTGAGGGTTTGGACATTCCTGAATGTGCGCTGGTCGCAATTTTGGACGCGGATAAAGAAGGCTTCTTGCGGTCTGAAACCAGCCTCGTACAAACCATTGGCCGCGCGGCGCGAAACGTCGATGGCAAAGTCATACTCTATGCGGATAAGAAAACCGGCTCCATGGAACGTGCCATGGCAGAGACCGACCGCCGCCGCGAAAAACAAGTCGCCTATAATACGCAGCACGGCATCACGCCCGCCAGCATCAAATCCAACATCGGCGATATTCTTGGCTCGGTCTATGAGCAAGATCACTACCGCGTCGATACAGGCTTGGCAGAAGAAGGCGAACTCGTCGGCGCTAATATGGCAGCGCACATCGAGGCAATGGAAAAACAAATGGTCGCCGCCGCCTCCGATCTAGACTTTGAAGAAGCAGCAAGACTACGAGATGAAGTGCGCCGCCTGCAACAAGTAGAACTCGCCATCGCAGACGACCCAATGGCGCGGAACACGGGCATAGATAACACAAAAGCCAGCCGCAAACGTGCTGCACAAGGCAAGCCTCCCTCCGTGGCAGGGCAAGCGAAGGCGACTAGCCGAAGCGCCAGCCCGCGAACGGGCGAAAGCGCGGATGCGCTTTCGAAAAAGGGACAAAGCCTGTTCAAGAAAAACAATCTAGACGAAATGACCGTAGGCCGAACCGAAAAACCCGCCGCCCCCAAAGGCTGGGAAGCACCACGCAAAAGCTACGGCGAAGAAATGCGGAACGCTAAGGGCACTAATAATGATGTCGGGACTCCGCTAGGCGATGAAGGCAAAAATCGGAACGAAGCTACGGGAGCCGATAGCGCGACCGACGCAAATGCGTCGCGCCCTCGCAGCGGTGGCGAAGCCACTCGCGCGAGAGCAAAAAACGTAGAGGGTAGCTTGCAGAAAGATGCTAGTCAGAAGAGAAGAGGCCGAGCCAAGAAGACTGGGCGACCGGGGATGTAACAAATGGGGGAAAGCAGTCGTTCGCCATTCTTGCGGCATCCCAATAAAACATAGAAAAGCCGACATTGATTAGATATGGGCCGACAGTGAAACCGGCCCAACATAATTGTTAGATTTCTACACTTTCTGAGATTGCTAAGGCATCTTCCAGTTCAACACCAAGATATCGCACTGTACTGTCCATTTTGGTATGGCCTAGTAGAAGCTGCACTGCTCGGAGATTACCAGTTTTCTTGTAGATTTGAGCAGCCTTAGTCCGTCGCAGCGAATGGGTTCCGTAAGCACTTGGCTCCAACCTTATCGAAGCTACCCAGTCTTTTACAAGTCTAGCATATTGTCTGGTCGAAATATGATCCGGAGCATGAAACCTACTTGGCCACAGGAAATCACAACCTGTCATTCCTGGATGGCCTATCCATTCACGTAGAGACTTCCTTGTTCCTTCCATGATCTCAAATTGGACAGGCTTACCAGTTTTGCTTTGTAGAATCGAAGTACGTTCGTTAATCTGGCCAGAGATATAGACATCTGACACTCTCAAACAGACTAAATCACAACCGCGAAGCTTGCTATCAATTGCCATATTGAACAAAGCAAGATCACGTAGGTGTTCAGCCAATTCTAGTCTGACACGGATTGCCCAAACGTGTTTTGGCAACAATGTTCGTTTCTGACCAATTATACGGCCTCTGTTCCATGCATGTCTTTGAGGGATTATCATTGGTAGATTGGGAGTGTTCATAACACATTCTCCTAACCATCCCTCCGCTCCGCACCATCAACACCATGCTGACATTTGTGAGAATAGCCTAAAACGTAATTGAATCACTATATAAAGCTCTTTTCTACCAATGTTGCTGTGTCGCGAATTGGAATGGTTGAAGGATCGAACAGTCACTGCCATAGCTCGCCCAAATGGCGTGGTGAGCAATGACTCAATCATCACAAATTGATGGAAGAAGTATAAGACAAGCTCTTAGTTGAATTTGGATGAGTGTCGTTTGATGGATTGTATTTGCTAGCCGTAATAAAAATAATTGAACCTTAAAATCAGTCTAATTTTGGATTTCATGCTCTCAGTTTTCAACGTCCAGTGAATAGCCTGCTGATCGTACAGTACGAATAGGATCTGGTTTTCCTTTCAAGCTCAATGCCTTGCGCAATCTACCAATATGTACATCAATAGTGCGAAAATCGATATCCAGATCATGCTCCCAAACTCGCTCCAACAACTGATCTCTACTCCAAACACGCTCAGGCTTGCTCATAAACAATGAAAGCAATCGAAATTCAGTAGGGCCAAGTTTAATGACTTGACCAGCGCGCGTCACCTTAAATCGCTCAGGATCAAGGCTGATATCTTTATATTCGATGATCTGACCTACAACTGCGGCCTTACTTCTGCGAATCATGGCGCGTACACGCGCCAGAAACTCTGCAACCGAATAGGGTTTTACCATATAATCATCAGCACCAATATCGAGTCCCCGAACCCTGTCATTTTCCTCGCCTCGGGCCGTGAGCATCATAAGGGGAATTTCTCGCGTCTGTTTTCCGCGTTTTAATTGACGGCAAACTTCAATTCCTGAAAGTTTAGGCAACATCCAATCTAAAATAATAAAATCCGGAAGCTCTTCTTTGGCAATGAGCAGCCCTTCTTCACCATCGCTTGCTGCAAAAATCCGATACCCTTCTTTCTCCAGGTTATAAGAGAGAAGCTCCAATTGTGCTGGCTCATCTTCGATAATTAGAGCTTTGATACCATGCGATTTAGCCACAGTTATTCCTTGCTTTCATGATTTTCTTCTACAAACATATGGCTGGTTTTATCGGCTTTTGGCCTGCGTTCTTCGGGCGCTGAACCGGTTACAACATAATGAACCTGTTCTGCTATGCCTGTTGCATGATCACCCATACGCTCAAGATTTCTGGCAATAAACAGCAAATGCATGCACAGGGTTATATTGCTTGGGTTTTCCATCATATAGGTCAGTAATTCACGAAACAGCGTGTTATGTATATAATCGACTTCCTCATCACGAAGACGTATTTCGTCTGCCATCGCCAAATCTTTTCTTATGTAAGCGTCTAGCACATCCGCAACCATTTTTTGAACCATTTCTCCCATACGCTTAATGGTTCTTTCTGCGGTTCCAACACTTTTAATATCTGCTAAAACCTGCGTGCGTTTGGATATATTTTTGGCGTAATCACCAATGCGCTCCAAATTTGATGAGACTTTTAAAGCACAAATGACACTACGCAAATCCGTTGCCAAGGGTTGGCGAAGCGCAAGTGTTCGTAATGTTAAATCATTAATTTGGCTTTCCAGAACATCAACAGTCTTGTCATCCAACCGTACTTTTTGAGCAAGTTCTTGATCACGATTACAAAGTGCGATGATTGACTCCAAGATTTGTGTTTCAACCAACCCTCCCATTTCAAGAGTCATGTTTTCAATCTGGGTAAGCTCTTCATCAAACGATTTTACAATATGCTCATTTTCCATTGTACATGTCCTATTAATTAGCCAATACGCCCGGTAATATAATTCTGGGTGCGTTCATCCTTGGGTGCAGTAAAGATATCTGATGTTGCCCCATATTCCACAAGGTTACCCAAATGAAAAAATGCGGTGTGCATTGAAACGCGGGCTGCCTGCTGCATTGAATGGGTTACAATAATAATTGTAAAGCGCTCACGCAATTCATCGATGAGTTCTTCTACGGTTGCTGTGGCAATCGGATCAAGGGCAGAACATGGTTCGTCCATTAAAATAACTTTTGGTTGGACGGCAATTGCTCGCGCAATACATAGCCTTTGTTGCTGACCACCAGAAAGCCCCGTACCTAGTTTATCCAGGCGGTCTTTGACCTCATCCCATAAGCCCGCCCGTTTCAGGCTCTTTTCAACAACTTCATCCAATTCTGCTTTTGAAGTGGTCATGCCGTGGATTCGCGGACCATAAGCTATGTTGTCATAAATTGATTTTGGAAAAGGGTTTGGCTTTTGAAATACCATTCCCACTTTCTGGCGAAGAGATACCACATCTACATTTGATGCATGAATATCTTGTCCGCCCAAGGTTATGGAGCCCTCCACGTGGCAAATAGGTATCACATCATTCATGCGGTTAAAGCAGCGCAATAATGTACTTTTACCACACCCGGAAGGACCAATAAGAGCCGTGACAGAATTTTCTACCACATCCAGATTCATATTAAAAAGTGCTTGTTTTTCGCCATAGAACACATCAACGTTCTTTGCGCTGATAATTGAATTTTCTGGCGCAAAATCGCTATGCTCTATCATTGTATTTATATTCTCTCTCATCACAATACTATTCATTTTATGTTCCTACCAACGTTGCTCAAGGCGCCGTCTTAAGATGATGGCAACAAGATTCATGACAATTAAAAATGCCAGCAATACCATAATTGCTGCTGAGGTCTTTTCCAAGAACCCGCGTTCAGGACTATCAGCCCACAAAAATATCTGAACTGGTAATGCAGTAGTTGCGTCTGTTATGCCCTGCGGCACATCGACGATGAAGGCAACCATCCCGATCATCAAGAGAGGGGCTGTTTCACCAAGCGCCTGCGCCATGCCAATAATCGATCCGGTTAGCATGCCAGGCATGGCAAGTGGCACCACATGATGAAAGGTCGTTTGCACTTTACTTGCACCAATACCCATTGCCGCTTCTCGTATAGAAGGCGGCACAGCACGAAGGGACGCACGCGATGCAATGATGATGGTAGGCAATGTCATGAGTGCAAGGACCATTCCACCCACCAAAGGCGTTGATCTGGGTAGACCAAAGAAATTTAAGAAAATTGCTAGTCCAAGTAATCCAAAAACGATGGAAGGAACTGCTGCCAGATTATTAATGTTAACTTCAATTATACGGTTAAACTTATTTTTGGGCGCAAATTCTTCGAGGTAAACTGCCGTTAAAACCCCAAGTGGAAAAGACAGCAGAAAACATACCAGTAGGCTTAGGGCAGAGCCTATTACAGCACCTAAAACACCTACTTGTTCAGGTTCACGAGAGTCGCCTCCGGTAAAGAATTTTGTATTAATTCGGCTCTCAATTTTATTTTCTTGTTGCAAAAGAGCAAGCCACTCAAGCTGTTGATCGCTCAGTCGCCGCTTACTTTCATCCAGATCAGTATCCACGTATCCTTTCAGATAAATATCAACGTCACTTGAAGTACGTACCCAAATTTTTGCATGAGTTCCGATGAGTTGTGGATTATCCTCAACTTGCTCGCGAATGGAATACTCAGCCGTGGCACTGACAAGTTTATAAAGTTGTTTCTTGTCTTTTTGGGTAGTTGCTTGCGGAAATTTATTACGCAGAGCTTGTTTTAAAAACTTTCCAAATCTTGTTCCCCTTACATCATCAGGGTCAATTGCATCTGCTGGTAACTCAATCTCTACTTGTACAAACGATTGCCTAAATGCAGAACTCCCACGCAAGACAATGGAACCCACCATTATAAATAAAAAAGCAAGTGAAAGGCTAACAGCTAACAGTCCGTATAGCTGAAACCTTTTTTGTGCGCGGTGGCGAGTTGATCCTTCAACCCTAATGATGTCGATATGATCAGTCATATTATTCCTTGTAACGGTCAACAATTTTAAGCGCCGCCACATTCATGCATAGCGTAATAATAAATAGCAGTAGACCAAGCGCAAAAGCTGATAAGGTTTTAGCACTATCAAACTCCTGATCTCCCGTTAGCAGAGTAACAATTTGCACCGTTACCGTGGTTACAGCCTCAAAAGGGTTGGCGGTTAAATTGGCGGCAAGTCCAGCTGCCATAACAACAATCATGGTTTCACCTATTGCTCGTGATGCTGCTAGTAACAAGCTGCCAGCAATTCCTGGAATGGCTGCTGGTAAAACAACCTGCTTGATGGTTTCAGCCTGCGTTGAGCCAAGAGCATATGATGCATCACGCAAGGATTGTGGAACTGCATTAATTACATCATCAGAAAGCGAGGAAACAAGCGGGACAATCATAATCCCCATGGTAAGACCAGCTGCAAGCGCACTCTCTGATGAAATAACCAGACCAACATTTTCGCCTGAATTTCTGAGCATTGGAGCGATCACAAGGGCTGCAAAAAACCCATAAACAACAGTTGGGATCCCAGCTAGTAATTCAAGCAAGGGCTTTATGACCGAACGAGCACCATCTGATGCATATTCAGCCAAATAGATAGCAGATAAAAGCCCTAAAGGGGTCGCTATAGCCATCGCAATTGCGCTGATTAATAATGTACCAGTGATTAGCGGTATTGCACCAAAGGAACCCGATGAACCAACCTGATCTGATCTCAGGGCCGTTTGCGGACTCCATTCCAGTCCAAACAGAAAATCAAATAAAGAGACTTCCTGAAAAAACCGAAACGCTTCAAAAGCAAGCGATGCAACAATTCCGATGGTTGTTAAAACAGCAACCAAAGAGCACACCAACAAAAGTGCTAATACCAGTATTTCTCTGGTTTTTTGACCCGTGGCGTTTCTGGTAACATTAATCGTTTGTGAGTTGCGTTGTTGCATTATTCTCCCAAAAGAATTTGGCTTAGCGCCTCTGGCATATGCCAGATGAATGGCGATAAACCGTATTGCATAATTACATGGAAAGATTTTCCAAGCTTTTCACTTTAGCTTTCCATTCAGCAGATTCTTCTTCTGTCATCGGGATCAACCCCTTGTCAACAAGATAGCCATCTTCACCAGCTGCGTCTTCACTAATGAACTCGGCGAGAAAACCTTCAATGCCGGGAACAACGCCGATGTGTGCTTTTTTCACATAAAAATAAAGCGAACGGGATACAGGATAATCACCTTCTGCAATATTTTCGAAAGTTGGTTCTACATCGCCAATTGTGCTGCCTTGAACCTTGTCAGAATTTTGATCAAGGAAGCTGTAGCCAAAGATACCAAATGCAGATGGGTTTGCTTCAAGTTTTTGAACAATCAGATTATCGTTTTCACCAGCCTCAACATAGCCGCCATCTTCACGAATTGTGTGGCACAGCGCTTTATACGCGTTTTTGTCAGTCTTTTTCAACGCCTTGATCCAGTCGATCTTTTTACAACCGCCTTCCATCGCAAGCTCAACAAAAGCATCACGCGTACCTGAAGTTGGGGGAGGACCAAGCACCTCAATCTTAATAGCAGGAAGTGCAGAATTTACATCTGCCCAAGTTTTATAAGGGTTCGGTTTTGTCTTGCCTTCTCCATCTGGCACATATTTAGCAAGCGCTAGAAAAATGTCCTTTCTAGAAAGCTTCATAACATCCGAAGCACGTGAGTTTGCCAGTACGATACCATCATAACCGACTTTAACCTCGACGATCTCGGCAACGCCATTTTTTGCACAAAGTTCAACTTCAGAAGCCTTGATGCGGCGTGATGCATTTGTGATATCCGGTGTGTTTTCACCAACACCAGAGCAGAATAATTTTAGGCCGCCACCTGAACCAGTGCTTTCAACAACGGGTGTTTTGAACTCGGTGTTTTTACCGAACCGCTCAGCAACAGCAGTTGCAAATGGAAACACAGTTGATGAACCTACGACGCTGATTTGGTCGCGGGCAAAAGCTGATGATGTTGATACCGAAAGCGCAAGGGCGCTGGCTAAAACTGCGATAATTGGTTTCGTGACTGACATGCCAATCTCTCCTGTTAGAATACACATCCAATTAATTTGGATATGTAGCCTCTATGACTGTTACATGACACTTATGTGACAGTGCGGGTTTAAGACGGGAAGATATTAAATTTAATGCTTGATCGGCAGGTAGATACTGAAGGTACTGCCAACGCCAACCTCGCTATCAATATGCATCCGTCCGCGATGGCGGTTAACAATATGCTTGACGATAGCCAGCCCAAGGCCGGTGCCACCCTTGTCGCGGGAACGATGTGTGTCGACACGATAAAAACGTTCTGTAAGTCGGGCAATATGTTCTTTAGCGATGCCGTTTCCCTGATCAGAAACTTCAATAGCCATTGCTACGCCCGGAATACCAGCAATATTTTGCCGCTCGGAAACATCAATGGTCACTTTGGAATCAGGCGCTCCATATTTGATTGCGTTTTCAATTAGGTTTTGGAAAACCTGCGTTAATTCTTCTTCATTTCCTATGATGATTGTGTTCTGGCAGGCAACATTGATTTTAAGTCTTTTCTTTTCTTTTATTGCTTACTCACCTAGCGTGGTTTTTATCCTTTGAATAAGTGTGGCAATATCTACCTGTCCATTTGGGCGAATACGCAAGTTGGCTTCAACTTTAGACAGGGATAAAAGATCAGAAATCAACCTTGTCATTCTTGAAGCCTCACGCTCCATCAACCCAAGAAAACGATCTCTTGCTACTTCGTCATCTTTGGCAGAGCCGCGTAGGGTTTCAGTAAATCCTGCAAGCGCTGTTAATGGTGAGCGCAGTTCATGACTTACATTGGCAACAAAATCTGACCGCATCTGCTCAGCTTCCTGTAAATCAGAAATATCTTCAAGGCTGGCAAGGATTCTTATTTCTTGCTGATGATCTAGGGATATATTGGACACAAGCACATTGAAAAGAGCCTTTACTGGATAATCAACCGTAATAGATTTTCCCGCAGATTTTTCTCCGCTTAGTACCCGATCAATAATTTTCATGCATTCGGGATGGCGAATAACTTGCACAAAATCACTGCCTATAAACCCTTTTCCGAAAAGTTCTTCAGCAACATGATTTTGGAATAATATAGTCCGCTCTTCACTCAAAACAAACACTGCTTCCTGAAACGCATTCAAAGCGATGTGCAAGGTTTTATCTGTCATGAATAAAGCTTAAAATTGTATCGTTCATAATTTTATATACCAGATAGTTTCATTCATCTACCGACATTCATTAGGTGTTTTCCAATGTCATATATTAGTATAACGAAAGATGTTGTAAACTAGATATACGGCACAAAAAAACTGTCACTTTGTCCACTGCGTAGCCGTTGAGGTCAAAAATGATGATGTAAATTGAATGGCAGGTTTAGGGACAGTCGCAATGAAATTTGATTTTCCAACGAACGGCAGGTATGGGCCGAGACTACTATTTAAAACATCTCCGCCACACCCACATCCAACACCTTACAAATCTCTTCCATGGTATCGAGGGTGATGTTCATTTGACCTTGCTCAATGCGGCTGACGTAGCCTTGATCAAGCCCTATCCTTAAACCCAAGTCTTCTTGAGACAGGCCAAGTTCTTTTCGTCTTTTACGGACAGCAATTCCGAATTTTTCTTTGGTTTTCATGAATAAAGTTTGCCCAGCACTGGACAAAACTATCCATGACATATATGTCATATTATGTTATTTATATCATATCCATCTTTAACATTTACGGAGCGCACCATGCCCGATTACCACTTCGGACAAGACCTGCTGGACACTTACCAGAGCATGTCGATGTTATGCAATTGGCTTGGCTTATCGTGCCGTTTGCTTTTTCGGCAGTGATATTCGCGCTGATTTTACACCACATGCGCAACACGGGGAAAGAGATTGAGGCTTTTCCTGCTCAAGAACCCGAAGTCTACAAGATGATGAATGAGGATTTGCGCGAGCGGGTTGGGTTGATTGGGCAGGAGTAAGGGGCAAGTCCGCCTCCCCCTGGAGGGAGGCACATGAGCGCAAGTGCTTAGCACGTAGCGGGAATGGGTGGGGGAGAATTTACGGCAAATTTTGAACTCAAGTTCCTGCCACTTACCCCCTCTTGCCGTTCTAATGATTTAGCCAAGGCTAAATCAAAGAGCCGGCATTCTCCCCCTCAAGGGGGGAGAAAAATATATTGCTCTCACCCCCCACATTTTTGCATGGTTCGGTTGCAAGATTGGCATTGGCAAGCCCAGCCATTCGGCGCTATCTTTATAGTATGAACTTTTAAAGAGAGGACGAAATCATGTTGAACGCAATCCGCGAATTCGCCTACGGTCTAGCTCAGGCGCTCATTACACCCTTACAAACCGCCACGACATGGTGGAAAAAGCCATTTCCCCATCTGTTGCAGCTGCACGTAAAAATGAAAAGCTCAACACAGAAGGCTTGGCCGCTAAAGCATAGCAATCGCGCCGCAAGTCTCCCCCCTTGAGGGGAGGTAGTTTTTTCTTTGCTTTATTGAAGGCAAACAAATCAATTGGATTTGCTTTGCATAAAAAACTTTTCCCCACCCCAAAACCCTCAAGCATAATTCTCATATCACTTGTTTCGGCAAACGGCGGCTCATGACCGAAGTGTTCCGTGAATGGGTGAAAGCAGAGCGGTGCGTTGTTGTTCTTGGGTAGTTTGATGTGAATAGCACGAACTACGGTGAGATGAAATGAAAACGGTCATGGTTGCGTGTCGGGCGCAACCTCACCTCGAAGGCCAGAGCCCCATCGTTTACTTTGGGAGCGGGTACTAAAATCTCTGCGTGGAGCTTTCGAATGAAAGCCAATAAAAAGACTACGGAAGGTTTTCAATCGAAAGCTCCATAGTTTGTTTCCGAGCAGCGGCTCACGGACTAGCGTTTTGGCTTATCCTGCCACGGAGGGATATCAGCGAAGCAAATCCTTTTGAATTGTTCGCCAGAAAATTAAGTACCACCGCTCGTAATGGGTGAGTGAATGCAGATCTGTGTCTGCCTCCTCCTTGTGACGAAACACATAAAGGAACCAAATGCCCCTACCCCAAACATTACGCTTTAATGCTGCAAAACTCCTTCAAACGGACATCAACGCATGGAAGTCTTGCGCCCATCAGGCATGTCGTGAGAAGCAATCTTGTCTGGGCGGCACGCGTGGTACTTGCGCCCGAACTCAAGGGTGGCCAGCCTGCACACAAGAAGGCAAAGCGCGGATGAATGAGGCCAAAGGAAAATGACTGCGCAGTGAAACTTATGAAAACGAAACTCAAACCGAGCGCGGCCTGCGCCGACTGAAAGAAGAAATGTTTCAGCTTGATATTATGATGAAGACTCAAGGGATTTGATTGGGGAATAAGAGGTATATTTATAACAATTGCAACCGACTGCTAACTAAAGACCGGGACCACCAAATGCCTAGCCTTCGCCAGAGCTAAAGGCGGCGCATGGGGCTTTTCGCGGCTGTCGCAAACATAGCAGAAACTGCAAGACTCAGTTTTCAGTTTGTAACAAAGGCGCATAAACGTGCATTCTGTCACACCTCACGCAAGATCACACGTTTCGTGACTTGCGCGTGATCAATGTAACCCAGTATAAATGGCTTATGTTCATTTACTAAAGGATACAAACCATGCGTAAAATTATGACAGCACTTTGTACAACAGCACTACTTTCTGTAACGTTGGCTACGACAACCACAAATATCGCTAACGCAAGAGGTTCTGAGACCGTGCGCCTTAACGGCGAAGGTTTTCGTAAATGCAAAGCTCAAGGTGATAGCGGCTACACAGCAATTGTTAGAGGCACATCACTAAACGGCACATCAAGAAATGGCGCATTTGGAAGTTTCAACCTACGTTCATGCTTTCACACAAGAGCTGAATACTCACGCTTTGTGAACAGCATTCCGCACATTGTTCGTGGGGTGAACGATATTCACTACGCATCATGTAAAGCGCGCAGATAAACCTTAAGTGTTTAAAAAAGGATTGTTTTGGCGTTCTTCGCCAAACGTTCCACCTTGGCCATGACCACACAGAAACGTCACATCGTCCCCAAGCGGAAACAGCTTGGTTTTGATGGAGCGAATAAGATCATCATGATTGCCGCCAGGAAGATCTGTTCGCCCAACTGAACCAGAAAATAAAACATCCCCTACATGGGCAAAGTTTAATTCTTCTGAGAAAAAAACAACATGCCCAGGCGCGTGACCCGGGCAATGTAAAACATCAAATTCAAAACCTGCGATATCAACTGTATCGCCCTCTTCAAGCCACTGATCAGGCTCTACATTCTTAAACACGCCAGGCATGTTGTATTGTTTTGCAACTGTTTCCACGGCCTCGCAAAGTGGTTTATCATCTATATGTGGACCAATGATTTCAACATCATAATCCGCCTTGATTTCCATCGCACCACCAACATGGTCAAGATGGCCATGCGTAAGGAGAACGGCAGTAACGTCCATACCAATTTCATTCACCGCTTCACGAATACGGTCCGTATCACCGCCAGGGTCTACAATAACACCGCGCTTTGTATCCTCATCCCACATCAATGTGCAGTTTTGCTCAAATGGTGTAACAGGAACAATTGCAATATTTAATTTTGGCATGAGACAGGCTTTCAGATGGAATTAAAGTTTCATTAAGACATACAAAAAGGGCGACTGCCAAGCAACCGCCCTTAAATCTTTAAAAGTATAAAAGCTAAATTAGCCTTTTTTACCTAGTAGCATACCAGCAATACCAGTAAGAGCACCACCGCCAACAGCGCCACCGCCGATTTGACCGATAAGACCACCGATGTCAAAATCAGAACCAGCATCACCAGTTGCAGCGCCTGCAGCACGACCGATAAGTGAACCAAGTGCAGAACCACCAGCAATACCGCCAATGCCGCCTGCAAGTAGTTTAGGCAACATACTCATTGCTGCTTGTTTAAGAATACCGCCAGCAATGCCGCCACCGACCATGCCAGATACTGCTTGAATGATTAAAGGCAGAATAGCTTCCATTATATTTACTCCCTAGTTGGCTCTAAAATATGAACCAAGTTTATGGCAACCCCTACCACATTATTAGCATCGAATTAATGCTCAAGCGAACACTACTCTGGAGTTGACCAAAGGTAAACCTTTATGAACGGACTGTTAAACTTTATGGTTAACAAATAGTTAAGCTACATTTCTAGGAATTATGAGCACGAACCGCTTTATCATAATCTTCCATAAGCACCTTACAAATTTCACCAGGTGTAAATTTGTATTCACCAATCTCAGAAACAGGCGTCACCTCAGCAGCGGTTCCGGTTAAGAAGCACTCTGTAAAGTCAGCCATTTCTTCAGGCATAATTACACGCTCAACAACTTCAATCTGACGAGCTTTTGCTAAATCTAAAACCGTTTGGCGTGTAATACCATTAAGGAAACAATCTGGAGTTGGTGTGTGAATAACACCATCTTTTATGAAGAAGATATTTGCCGCCGTAGCTTCAGCAACCTGCCCACGATAATCAAGCATCAAAGCGTCAGCATAACCATTTTCTTCAGCGGCGTGCTTAGATAATGTACAAATCATATAAAGACCTGCGGCCTTTGCAAAACATGGAATTGTTTTAGGATCAGGCCTACACCACTTAGCACGATCAAGGCGAATACCCTTCAAACGTTCTTCTGGGGCAAAATAACTTGGCCATTCCCAAACAGCAATTGCAACGTTGATACGGTTAGATTGAGCAGAAACCCCCATCATCTCACTACCACGCCAAACTACCGGGCGGATGTAAGCATTCGTAAGGCCTTGTTTTTCCAACGTATCAATACAAGCTTGATTAATCTCTTCTACCGTATAAGGGATTTTCATATCAAGAGCTTCTGCAGAAAAGAAAAGGCGTTCAGTATGCTCTTGAAGCTTGAAAATCTGACCTTCATACGCACGCTCACCTTCAAAAACACTACTAGCGTAATGCAGGCCATGCGTTAAGATATGAACATTAGCATCTTCCCATGGCACTAACTCGCCATTAAACCAAATATGTCCAGTCATTTGATCGTAAGGAACACCAGCCATCTTTTCTCTCCAAGCAACATTAAAAACGATAAAAATTATAAAAAGTAGCCATAAGCTTGCTACTTTTGTATAAAAACCGTAGGAGCAAAATAATTTTGTGTCAATACTACTGACATAATTTTAATTGTGTGTTATAAGATATCGATATGACAACTGAACAAAACCCAATAAACGTAACTATTTCAAGCAATGACATAACGGATCTGGAAACAATTGAATTATTGTTTTTCGCCTATCGTGATTTCATTTCTGATCCAGATTTAATTTTAAGAAACCTTGGCTTTGGTCGTGCCCACCACCGCACCTTGTATTTTGTCAGTCGGAATCCAAGTATGACTGTAGCGGAGCTTTTATCAATTTTGAAGATTACAAAACAAAGCCTTGCTAGGGTTTTACGTGAGTTAATTGATTCAGATTATATTTTACAAACTGAAGGAAAGAATGATCGCCGCAAGCGGTTACTTTTTGTTACTGAAAAAGGAAAAGCACTTGTGCTGGCACTTTCAAAACCACAATCAAACCGCATCCAAAACGCACTTTCATCTTTAGGCCCTGAAGCTAAAAGCAATGTTATTGAATTTTTAAGCGCCATGATTGAGCCTCAAAAATAACCCTCCTACACTTCAATGTAGTTAAGGTGCTTGTTGTATTCAGATATAAAACTTTATTTGTAGATAATAGTCTATGCATTAAGCTAAAGGGATGTTTACATGGATACTGATATGAATAACGCTGCCCCTATCATGACGAAACCTGACGATGAAGCACCACATGTTTTAGTTATTGATGATGATAGGCGCTTACGTGAGCTTCTTTCCCGATATCTATCAAGTAATGGCGTTCGCGTATCCAATGCATCAGATGCAAATGAAGCAAGAAAAAAAATCAAAAATATTGAATTTGACCTTCTAGTCGTTGACGTGATGATGCCAGGCGAAACTGGCATTAGTCTCACAAAGTCTCTTCGGGAAGTAAAAGAAATTCCAATTCTAATGCTAACTGCTTTGGCAGATATTGAAAATAGAATCGAAGGGCTTGAAGCTGGTGCGGATGATTATCTACCAAAGCCATTCGAGCCACGCGAACTAGTTTTACGCATCAACAGCATCTTGAAAAGAACAATCAAGCCAGAAGAACCAGCTATTGAACAAGTAAATTTTGGAAATTACCATTTTTCAGTTACACGTGGCGAACTAAAACTAGAGGGTGAGCTTGTCCGCTTAACTGACCGTGAACGTGAGATTTTAACAATTTTCGCATCAAAGCCCGGCGGTACAATTGCCCGCCATGAGTTATTAGGCGTTGAGAGCATAGCAGGTGAGCGCAAAATTGATGTTCAAATCAATCGCCTGCGCCGAAAAATTGAAGAAGACCCAACAAATCCAAAATGGCTTCAAACGGTTAGAGGTGTTGGATATCGCCTTTGCGTGAACGCCTAAACTATAAAAATAAGCGACAATCATTTTAATCAGTTTTATTATTGCCTGTAATATGGAATATTATAGCTTGTTAGCTTTTAGTAACGTCCCAAAAGCAAAACAAAACGCATAGCTTACAGGCAGGCCATTGACCGTAAAAGACCTCGATACTAAACCATTGCCATCAAGAAGCAGACGTAATCCATGGCAGGTATTTACAAGATGGTTTTCTAAGAAAATGCCAAAGGGGCTATATGCTAGATCCCTTCTAATTATTATTGTGCCGATGGTCGTACTGCAATCCGTTATTGCTTTTGTATTTATGGAACGACATTGGCAAACTGTAACACAAAGGCTTTCCCAAACGGTTATAGCAGATGTAGCAGCGATTATTCAGATCATTGAAGATTACCCGCAAGATCCTGAGTTTGCTCAAATAACCGAGATTGCTCGAGACCGTCTTAGCCTTAACATCTCAATTCTACCACCAGATCCATTTCCACCAGCAGTAGGTAAGCCGTTTTTTTCTCTTCTCGATGATACATTAAGAACAGAGATTACGAAGCAAATTGGAAGACCTTTTTGGATTGATACTGTGGGCGATTCTGATCTACTTGAAATTCGTATTCGACTAGAAAAGCCTGAAAACGTGCTACGTGTTTTTGTATTGCGCAATAAGGCATATGCTTCAAATAGCCAAATCTTCTTGTTTTGGATGGTGGGCACATCTCTAGTATTAATAATTATTTCGATACTTTTTTTACGTAACCAAATACGCCCAATACAACAACTGTCCCATGCTGCTGAGAGCTTCGGTAAGGGGCAAGTAATGCCAAAAGACTTCAGCATTAGAGGAGCAAGTGAAGTACGCCAAGCAGGTCTCGCATTTTTACAAATGCGGGGGCGTATTGAGCGTCAATTAGAACAACGAACAGCCATGCTAACCGGTGTTAGTCACGATTTAAGAACTATCCTTACACGGTTTAAATTACAGCTAGCACTTATAAGTCAGACAAATGAAATTGAAGAATTGCAAGCAGATGTAGACGACATGCAGCAAATGCTTGAGGGCTATATTGATTTTGCAAAAGGTGACACTGACGAAGCCATTGATACTATAAATATCAATGACGTACTCCAGCGCCATAATCTTGAAAAAGACTTGCTCGAAAAAGAATATGAGATTGACTGCGCACCAGACTTATCAATCCACATACGCCCAAATGCATTTACAAGATTAACATCAAACCTCGTATCCAATGCTTTCCGCTACGCCAATCAGCTCAACGTAAAAGTTTCAGAAGGCAACGAACGTATTACCCTAACGTTTGATGATGACGGAGCAGGCATTCCTGAAAGTATGAGAGAAGAAGTTTTCAAACCCTTCATGCGTTTGGACGAAGCACGTAATCTAGATGAAACCGGAACAGGCTTAGGGCTTTCAATAGCCCGTGACATAGCAAGAAATCACGGCGGCGATATTAATCTCTACGACAGTCCTTTAGGCGGCCTACGCGCAATCGTGGTTTTGCCAAAGTAATCAAAAATTAATGCAATCGGCCGCCTATTGGCACTTGTTTATCAATACTTGCGAGCGTGATATTGCCATCCTCATCTTCAAAACCAAGCGTTAATACCTCTGACATAAACGGTCCAATTTGCCGTGGAGGAAAATTGACAACCGCCATAACTTGTTTACCTAAAAGGTCATCGGCGGAATAGTTAGCAACGATCTGCGCTGAGCTTTTCTTAACGCCAATCTTTTCGCCAAAATCAATTTGCAACTTCCAGGCAGGTTTTCTGGCTTCTGGAAACTCATCTACCTTAACGATTTTTCCAACTCTAATATCAACTTTCAAAAAATCATCAAAGGTTGCCTGTTCATCGTTGCTCATGATAATTCCTCAGAACGTTTTTTCGCTGCAACGATCGCTTTTTTAAGTAACTCAGGCATACCGCCCTCTCCCATCAACACCTCGAGTGCCGCTGCAGTCGTACCGTTTGGTGAAGTCACATTCTTACGCAAAACTGCAGGTGTATCATCAGATTGTCGTAAAAGCTCCCCAGCACCCGAAACTGTTTCGATAGCCAATGCCATAGCAAGTTCATCAGGAAGGCCAACCTCAATTCCTGCCTGCGCCATACATTCAGCAAGATGGAAAATATACGCAGGCCCACTTCCAGATACAGCTGTCACAGCATCAATTAGCTTTTCATCATCAACCCATTCAATCTTACCAATAGCAGCCATGAGCGAATGTACATTATCGCGCTGCTCAGTCGTGGTTTTTGCATTAGGGCATCCCACACTCATTCCCCGCAAAACCAATGCCGGCGTATTGGGCATGACACGAATTGCAGCCACATCACCCAACGCATCGCAAATTGTAGAAAGCGTTGTTCCAGCAGCAACAGAAACAACCACAGTATTTTCACCAACAAGTTCTTTTAATGTAGGTAGAACTTTTTCCATCATTTGAGGCTTTATTGCTAAAAGTAAAACGTCAGGAGGTGATACTCCTTTTGGCGTTTCCGCATGCCAGATTTTAGCTTTCAAAAGAGTATTTTTAATCTGCTCAGAAAGAGAAGGGTCTAACACCGTAATATGTTCAGGCTTCATACCATTGGCAACCCAGCCCTTGAGCATGGCGCCACCCATATTCCCAGCCCCAACTAATACAACAGAAAAATTCATCTTGAAAACTTTCACATACCTATCAAAGATAAATGATTATGCACTGCCATGCGTTTCAAACAAAGCCCCTTCGATGGCTTTCTCTGCATCATACCCAGCCCAAACAACAAATTGAAACGCTTGATAGTACCTCTCACACGCTTCAAGCGCACTTACCATAAGACATTCAAGCTGTTCACCCGTTGGTACAGCACCACCATTTAACATCAAAGTTTGACGGAACATTACAGTTCCCTCTTTCATCCAAACATCAAAGTGCCCAATGAGCATTTGCTCATTAATGAGTGAAAGAAGTTTTGTTGTTTCAAGAATACGGCTCTTAGGAACTTTCAGATCAAATGCGCAAGCAAGATGAAGTGCTTCGAAGTCTTCCATCCAAGACAAAGAAACATTGTAATCAGTCCACACACCCGTAACAGTTAGACAAATCTCATCATCGCTTGAGCGCTCAAACTCCCACTGATTGTGAGACGCCACATGCTCAATCATGTCTACCGGATTAATTTCCCGCTCAAATTCTGCCTCGACCAGCGACATTACATTCCCTTATCATTTCCAGCCCCCACGGGGCATTGATTTTCAAAACAGGAAAACGATGACATTCTAACCGATAAAACCGGCAAGCTTTAGAGCACCTCATCAGCCTCAACCTCGTTGCCAAGAGGTCTGATGGGAAATCAAGTCCGCCACGAATCAACCTGTAATATCAGTGTATAAGGCTGACTCACGAATGCTAGCCGAAAGGATTCAGCAGGCTTCTGATTCTGTGGAGAATCGTTGAATCAAAAGATTCAAATAATCGGGTAAAGGATTCAAGCAATTGAATTTTTTGAAACTTATTAACTGCTAGAGATTTTTTAAATTATTTTGAAGCTGCCGCTCTCTTGGCTGGCTTTGCTGAAGTTTCAAGAGCTTTTATGCGCTTATCCATAGATTCGAGTTGTTTTTTTAACGCTTCATTTTCTGAGCGCGCTTTCGCAGCCATTTCTTGAACACCATCGAAATCTTCACGCTTGACCAAATCCATGTCAGCCATGAAACGTTCTGCTTGAGAACGAAACGCAGTTTCAGCTTCCCGCTTAACACCCTGCGCAGCACCTGCAGCGTCAGTCATTAATTTAGCAAATTCATCGAACATACGGTTTGGTGCTTGGCTCATTTTAGTTTTCCCATTTAAGTTGGCCTGCTATTCATTTAAGACTTTGTAGCAAGTGTTTCAATAATAAACACGCATCACAGTAAAGACAGGTGACAAATCGCCCATGAAATGCGATTTCATTTGTACTATAAATGGATTCTATCTCTTACAATGCACCAAACGCTAACAGCACTTTCTCATCCACAAATTGACCCAGTTCTAATTTCGCTAGGGCCACTACAAATCCATTGGTACGGCGTTGCCTATGTTATTGGAATATTATTTGGCTGGTGGTATGCAAAGAAACTAGCAACAACCAATCACCTTTGGGGTGATGGCGGCTCACCCATGGAGGAAATCGACATTGATGACTTTCTGGTTTGGGCTGTAGGCGGCATCATTTTAGGCGGTCGTATAGGTTACATTCTATTTTATGACTTGGCCTCTTACATCGAAAACCCATTAAATATTTTCAAAGTCTGGCAAGGTGGAATGAGCTTCCATGGAGGCTTAGCAGGGATAACGGTCGCAATGATTCTCTTTGCCAAGCGCAGAGGCTTTTCACCCTTCTCTCTTTTTGATGTAATTGCCGCCTGTTGTGGTATCGGATTATTCTTAGGGCGCGTGGCAAACTTCATTAACGCAGAATTATATGGCAAAGTAAGTAACGTTGCTTGGGCAGTGATTTTCCCTGGCGCAGACGGCCAACCACGCCACCCAAGCCAGCTCTACGAAGGCATATTAGAAGGCCTAGTTTTATTCATCCTACTATTCATCCTCGTATGGAGATTTAAAAAACTAAGAACACCTGGCTTCATCGGCGGTGCATTCATTGTTGAGTATGGCATCAGTCGCATCTTCGTTGAGTTCTTCAGAGTACCAGACAAGCAATTAGGTTATTTCTTTGGCACAAACTGGATAACAATGGGCATGATGTTATCAATTCCAATTATTGCACTTGGACTGTGGGCAATGGCAACCGCAAAGAACCGCACGTTAAAAACATGACGACACCGCTTAAATCACGAATCACAAAACACATCAAAAGCTCAGGCCCACTTCCCTTAGCTGAGTATATGCATTGGTGCATGGCAGATCCAAAAGACGGATATTATGCAAACCAAGAAGCTATCGGCGCAAAGGGTGATTTCATTACCGCGCCAGAGATAAGTCAGATGTTCGGTGAGATGATCGGCATTTGGGCGGTTGAAACTTGGGAGGCACTTGGAAAGCCTTCGCCATTTAACTTAGCAGAACTTGGGCCTGGCAAGGGCACACTCATGCAAGACCTTCTACGAATTGGAAATGCAGTTCCAGAGTTTCTTGACGCTGCTCAAGTCCAGATGATCGAAACAAGTGAAAAGCTGATTGATGCGCAAAAACTAACATTAGACGAATACGAAAACATCACTTGGCGCAAATCCATTCAAGATATTCCTTCGCAACCAACCGTGCTTATTGCAAATGAGTTTCTAGACGTCCTACCAATCCGTCAATACATCAAAACGGGTAATGAATGGCGCGAACATGCGATTAGCCTTGACGAAGACGATAATCTCATATGGACATTAGGCACTGGCTTAATGGACAAAGATAGTCTTCCAGAACATGCAGAAAGAGAACCAGATGGCGCAGTCTTTGAAATCTCAACAATCCGAGAAGCTTTCATTGCAAATACAGCAGAACTCATAAAACAAAACACAGGCGCGGCTCTCTTTATTGATTATGGCCATGGCAAAACGGCTTTTGGTGATACAGTGCAAGCAATGCGAGCACATGAATATACAGATATACTCACAGAACCAGGCTTTGCTGATTTAACCTCGCACGTAGACTTCGATGCATTAACAAAAATTGCTCAAACAGCAAAAATGCACGTTAGCCCACTAACTAAACAAGGTGAATTTCTTCTTTCAAAAGGTTTAATTGAGCGCGCAGGACAATTAGGCCACCAACAATCACCAGAAATTCAAGAACAACTAACTCAACAAGCAGAGCGTTTGGCACTTCCAGACGAAATGGGGGATTTGTTCAAGGTATTTGAGTTTGGGACTATTAAAAACAAAGATTGACTCAGGTCTGTCTGCCCATAAACTTACCGCCATGAACACACCAAAACCAATCAAATCAGATAAACTTCACAGCGATACAATTACGCACGGGTTTTTCACGCGCATTGGTGGAGCGTCTCATGGTATTTATGCAGGCTTAAATGTCGGCCTTGGCTCAGATGATACCCGCGAAACAGTTTTAGAAAACCGTCACCGTGTTGCTGAAAACATGGGCGTAAGCGATGAAAACTTGATGATGGTTTATCAAATTCATTCTTCTGATGTAGCAAATGCAGATAAGCCATGGAAAATGGAAGACCGTCCTAAACTAGACGCGATGGTCAGCAGTAACCCAGAAATTGCAATTGGTGTCATGACCGCAGATTGTGGCCCAGTACTTTTTTCTGACGCAAAAAATGGCATCGTCGGCGCTGCACATGCAGGCTGGAAAGGTGCAACAGGCGGAATTTTAGAAAACACTATTTCATCAATGGAAGCCATTGGCGCAGAACGCAAGAACATCGTCGCTGTGCTCGGCCCAACAATCAGTCAAAAGCACTACGAAGTTGGCCCTGAATTTGTTGATAATTTATTGACTTTAAATTCAAACAACGACGCCTATTTGATAGCATCAAGAAAAGACCATCACGCAATGTTTAACTTGCCATCTTACATAGTTGATCGATTAAAAGCTGATGGCGTAAAAGCATCATGGACAGATGATTGCACTTATGCAGATGAAGAACAATTTTTCTCATACCGCAGAAAAACACATCGTAATGAAGCAGACTACGGTCGGCAAATTTCAGTCATAAAAGTAAACGCATAAACGTCGAGGATTTCCCATGGCACTACACTTTTCAAAACAAGAGTACGCTAAAAGGTTAGAACGCTTAAAAACAAAAATGAACGAAGAGAAGCTTGATTGCCTTTTACTATTTGCACAAGAAAGCATGTATTGGCTAACCGGTTATGACACATTTGGGTATTGTTTCTTCCAATGTATGGTTGTCAAAGCAGACGGTGAAATTGTTCTTCTCACCAGAGCACCAGATTTACGGCAAGCTCAACACACCTCTATTGTTGAAAATATACAAGTTTGGACAGATAAAGGTGGCGCTGACCCAACGCTGAACCTACACAACATTCTAGCAGATATGGACTTAGTCGGCGCAAAAATTGGTATTGAATATGATACTGTTGGTCTAACCGCAAAATACGGCATGGACTTAAATGCACGTTTACAGTCTTTTGCTGAGATTGAAGATGCATCCGAACTTGTAAATGGCCTTCGCGTTGTAAAATCAAAAGCTGAACTTGAATATGTCCGTAAGGCAGGCGAACTCTCTGACCTTGCATTAGATGCTGCCATTAAAAAAACCAAGGCAGGCGCAAGTGAAGGTGATATTTTAGCAGCCATGCACTCCGCAATCTTTAGCGCAGGTGGTGACTATGCTGGTAATGAGTTCATTATAGGATCTGGCAAAGACGCGCTTCTTTGCCGTTATAAATCTGGCCGCAGAACCTTAGAAAAAAATGACCAACTGACACTCGAATGGTCAGGCGCTTGGGCACATTATCACGCAGCTATGATGCGAACGCTCATTACAGGCAAACCTTCTACTCGCCATGTAGAACTTCATGAAGCCGCAAGCAATGCCCACATTGGCGTGCGCGGGGCCATGAAAGTTGGTAATACATTTTCTGATATGTTTGATGCGCACGCAAAAGCATTGGATGAAGCTGGTCTTTCACGACACCGTTTGAATGCATGCGGTTATTCACTTGGGGCAGTTTACACACCCTGCTGGATGGACAAGCCGATGATTTTTTCTGGCAATGACACGCCCATTGTTGAGAACATGGTGATCTTTACTCACATGATTATTGCTGATAGCGAGAGCGAAACTGCAATGACCATTGGACAAAGCTATATAACAGGGAAATCTGGCCCAGAAGATTTGTCACGACACGATATAGACCTTATTATACGCTAACCAATTTAACTGAATACTGGATAGCTAGGGGAAATAGCACCATGACTGCTTTTGTGAGATTTATCAAAACATTGACCTGCATCATGGCTCTATCTGCAATTGGTGCATGCACCACTGCGTCTGTAGAAGAGAATTTAACTCCGCAACCTTTGGCAGCTGAAACAACTCAACAAACAAACGCAAGTGCACTTGCGTCTCAAACAGCAACGACACCAAGTCAAAATGTTACAGAATCCCAATTATAACAACAGACAAATACACAGATCCAGTCAACTGGAGTTGCAAATCCTACACCAGCAGTAGCACAAGAAGTTGCCAGTTTAGACACGAGCAAAGCATTTACATTCTTACCGATTGAAGGCGCACCTCAAGCTAAAACTACAAGCCTTACCCGATTGCTAAACAGTTCAGCACAAACGGATGGCCTCACCATTTTACCGGCAACAAGAGCAGGCGCTAAATACCGGGTTAAAGGTTATTTCTCCGCCCTCAATGATAGCAACGGCACAATGCTGGTATATGTTTGGGATGTAGTGGATGGAACAGGAAAGCGTCTTCATCGTATCAACGGCCGTGAGCGTACTGGCACATCAAAAACTGACCCTTGGCAAGCAATTACAGACAAAGAAATGCAACGTGTAGCAGCCGCAACTACATCACGTCTTAAAACATGGGTCGACAAGCGCTAATATTTAAACGCCCTTAACCAAAATTAGATTCTTAACAGGAAATCCCCAACTCATTAGCTTTTTTAAGGAAGTCACCATTGCGGGGATTAACGCATTGGCTTATTAGACTCTTAAATCTCCTCTTGCTGGGCTTATACAATGAAAATTTTTGCTGGTAATTCTAATGAAACCCTCGCAAAACAAGTCGCAGAATATCTCGACGTTCCTATTGGGGTAGCCAATGTTCGGCGATTTGCAGATCAAGAAATTTTCGTAGAGATACTAGAAAACGTACGCGGTGAAGATTGCTTCGTAATACAGTCTACATCTTTCCCGGCTAACGACAATCTTATGGAATTACTGATCATGATTGATGCGCTTCGCCGTGCATCAGCAAGACGTATTACAGCCGTGATTCCATATTTTGGATATGCAAGACAAGATCGAAAACCAGGTCCACGCGCACCAATTTCAGCAAAGCTTGTTGCAAACATGATCACTGAAGCAGGAGCCGACAGAGTGCTAACGCTTGACCTTCACGCGGCACAAATTCAAGGCTTCTTTGATATTCCAACAGACAATCTGTTCGCAGTTCCTGTTTTATCACGCGATGCAAAAGAACATCTCAACGTTGGAAATGTCATGGTAGTTTCTCCAGACGTTGGCGGAGTTGTACGTGCTCGTGCACTGGCAAAACGCCTAGACTCACTCCTTGCTATCGTTGACAAGCGCCGCGACAATCCTGGTGAGTCTGAGGTCATGAATGTCATCGGCGATGTTAAAGGCAAGGACTGTATCCTAATTGACGATATCATTGATTCTGGCGGCACGTTATGTAATGCGGCAGAAGCGCTATTAAAAATGGGCGCAACCAGCGTAACAGCCTATATCACGCATGGCGTTCTATCCGGTGGCGCAGTTGCTCGTATTACGTCTTCAAAACTTAAAGAACTGGTTATCACAGATTCAATTGAGCCAACTTCAGCTGTTCAAGCAGCCAGCAATATTCGTGTTGTTTCAATTGCCGAATTGATGGGCGAAGCGGTTAAACGTACGGCGTCTGAAAAATCAGTTTCAAGTCTTTTTGACTAGACTAAACATCAACTTTACTTTCGCCACATTCCAAGTGACTATGAACCTTGATATATAAGGTTCTTACACAATGATAAAACTTATGAAATCCAAATTATTGGCTGCAACCCTTTTAATGTTTGCAACTATGCCCTCACATTCGCAAGAGCGTATAGAGCTTGGCGAACTTGAATGTTTTGTTGATGCGGGAACGGGCTTTATAATTGGATCGCAAAAAGATATCAGTTGCGTTTTCATTTCATTTACCTCTGAAGAGAATACCGACAACTACTTTGGCGTCATAAACAAGCTTGGCCTTGACATCGGAACGACACAAGAATCTTATATAAAATGGATTGTAGTTGCTCCGACTGATCAGCAATTCACAAAAGGCTTCTTACATGGCGATTACGTTGGTGCATCTGCTTCAGCTACATTTGCAGTGGGTCTTGGCGCAAACGTTCTGGTTGGAGGTTCAAGCACAACCTTCGCGCTTCAACCCATAAGCCTGCAAAGTCAAAAAGGGCTAAACATTGCTGCTGGTATCGCAGAAATTGAACTGCGCAGCATCGTCGATTAATCTGCAAACAATATCTCATAAAGCTGCTCATCAGACAGGCTAGAGTGTTTATCACCCAGCAATACTTCCAAACGCCCATCAATCATCAACATGGCAAATCCATGCACCATTGACCACGATCTAATCATGGCGCTTGGTGGCCCATCATTTTGTTTCGGTATATCAGATGAGTTAACCGAATGGGCTGATAACTTGGACAGAGCTTCCCCTGCCGCTTTACCTAACTCAGGATTATTATAATCCAGCGAGTGACTTCTAAACATTAAAAGAAATAGCTCGGGGTTATCACGCGCAAAAGCAACATAAGCCAGGCCCACAAGCTTAAGCTTATTATCACTACTATTAGCTTGTTCAAGTCGCTCCGTAATTTCATTGCCAAATCGATTAAATCCACGCGCAGCTAAAGCACTTAATAAGCCAGTTAGATTCTCAAAATGATTTTTTGGTGCAGCATGTGAAACACCAGCAAGTCTCGCGATTGCCCGCAAACTAAGCTTATGCAATCCTTCTTCCACTAAAATACGTTCAGCCGCATCTAACAGTGCTTCTGGCAGGGAACCATGATGATAAGTTGGCTTACTCTTAGTCATAGACCTCTTTCATGCAACATATCATAGCAATTAAATTACTATATTTACACTGTAAACATTATTTTGAAAGTCACAACCATTGCTCTATTCTTCTTTACTATTAATACATATCCTTGGTGGAAGCTTGGCGCTTTTCACGGGATATAGCGCGCTCATAGTTAAACGTGACAGCCCGCGCCATAAGAAGCTTGGTCGAATATATGTTTATGGAATGAGCGCTGTCACAATCACCGCTTACATAATGGCTATTATCAAACCCAACGCCTTTCAATTTGGAATTACGGTTTTCACAACCTATTTTATCTACACAGGCTGGAGCAGTGTTGGTGGCCGTTGGAAAACTTACGCCAAACAAGACCGCTGTGCAGCATATGGTTTCTTCTTGGCTGCTGCAGCATGTTTGGGGTTATTAGGATACGTAAAAATCAACAAAATTAAATTCTCAGGCACATTCCTCACAACCGCCCTGATCTTCTCAATTATAGCTACCATTATATCATTACGGGACATTTGGCACTTAAAAGACACACCTTTATCCAGAACTGAACGCATCATAAAACATTTGATTAGTATGTGCGCAGGTCTTATCGCTACAACAACTGCGGTGATGGTAACCTTAATCAGTAATGTCCCTATTATCCCTCCAATTTTTGCTTGGATTGGGCCGTCTGTGGTTATAAGTCCATTGATATTTTATTGGGCACGGCAAATGAGAACCAACGCTCCATAACGCTTGCATTAATACCCTTTCTCCCCTATAATCCAGCCACCCGCACAGACACCCTTGGAGGCACTGCGGGTTTGTTGTTTTTTGACATAAGAAAATAACAATTTTCGGGGGGGCAGAAATGCTCAGCTGGAATGCCAAAAACTTACGCAGTCCCAAGTGGATTGTTTAGCAATCGAAAGGCTAAAATTATGAGCGATACTTACGTTCTTGAGGGCCAGTTGCGCGAACGGGTTGGCAAGGGGGCCGCCCGCGAACTTCGTCGTAACTCAATGGTACCTGTTGTCATCTATGGCGACAAAAAAGACCCTATTTCTGTGGCGCTTCCATACAAGGAATTGTCCATGCAACTTCACGGCGGTGGTTTTATGACTACTGTTGGAACTATCAAGGTTGATGGCGTAGAGCACAAAGTTCTTGCTAAAGATTATCAACTAGAGCCAGTTCGTGATTTTATTGACCATGTAGACTTCTTGCGTATTTCAAAGAACACAGTTGTTACTGTTGAAATCCCTGTAACATTCTTGAACGAAGAAGAATGCCCAGGCCTTAAACAAGGCGGCACGCTTAACGTTGTGCGTCACACAGTTGAAGTTAACTGTCCTGCAGATGCTATCCCAGATTGCTTTGAAATTGATCTTCTTCCATTCGGAATGGGTGACTCAGTCAACATCTCAACAGTAACTATACCAGAAGGCGTAGAGCCAACGATTACAGATCGTGACTTTACTGTTGCTACAATTGCAGCTCCTGGTGGATCACAAGAAGACGAAACTGATGAAGAAGGCGCACCAGAAGCTCCTGAAACTGAAGTTATCGGTGAGAAAAAAGATGAAGAAGGAGGTGAGGAGTAATCCTCCCTTTAGTAGCGAAGGAGAATTCCAGTCATGCTAATTATCGCAGGACTAGGTAATCCAGGCGGCAAATATGCCGCCCATCGCCACAACATCGGATTTATGGCGGCGGACGAAATCGTTCGCCGCCATTCGTTTGGCCCTTGGAAAAATAAATTCAACGCAGAGATTTCCGTCGGCAAATTAAACGGCGAAAAAGCCCTCGTCGTAAAACCCCAAACATTCATGAACGAATCTGGTCAAGCAGTAGGTGAAATCCTACGCTTTTATAAAGAAGACTTATCCAATCTGGTTGTCATATACGACGAATTAGATTTACCAGCAGCCAAGTTGCGCATAAAAACTGGCGGTGGTTCTGGTGGTCATAACGGCATCAAATCAATCGACGCCCATTGCGGAAAAGAATATCGTCGTATGCGATTAGGCATCGGCCACCCAGGCGCACGCGAAAAAGTAACAGGCCACGTGCTAGGTGACTTCGCCAAGGCAGACCGGCAATGGCTAGATAAACTGCTAGAAGCAATCGCAAACAATGCCCCTCTCCTAGTAACGGGCAAAGACTCAAGCTTTATGAACAAAGTTACCCTTGATCTCAGCCAGAAGAAAGACGCGCCAAAAGCCAAGGCTTCAAAAACACAATCGCATGTACACCAAGCCAGAACGCCAAAACTCAAAGACGCACCAAAGTCAGGACCTATGGCCGATATGTTAAAAAAGCTGTTTGGCGATAAAGACAGAAAATGACTTGTCCATGCGGATCAAACCAGTCTTACGAAACCTGCTGTGGCGTATTCCATTCAGGCCAACAAACCGCCCCAACTGCAGAAGCCCTAATGCGCTCACGCTACCCTGCATTTGCAAAACATAAAACCTCTTACTTAAAAGACACCACATGGCCAGCTTATCAAAAACATTTTGACGAAGCAGGATATTTGACTCGCGCCAAAGACAGCATATGGTTGGGACTAGATATAGAAGCCACAGAAGATGGCATCGCAACTGATACAAAAGGCACCGTCACTTTCACCGCCAAATCCATGTTGAATGGCGTACTAAACGAACAACGCGAGAAAAACTTTTTTAAAAAGAAAAGCGGGCACTGGTATTATGTGAAGGCGGTGGAATCATAACTATTTGGAATCCAAAGTTATGAGTTCTGTAATTATCTCCGATGGCAGGTGTGTGCCAGAAGTGACTAAACCTCAAATATAGGTAAATGACTGCTTTGAGCTGCCCGAACTAGCCGATGCTGCAGACTGTTTTAATGGCTGCAATGTGTACATTGGCACTACTCTGCACTCAAATTGCTAGCGTGATCTAAAACTCGGCAACAGGAGTACCGAATATGGCTTCGTCTGGGGTGATGCCTAGGCCCGGGCCTTTCGGCAAATCAATATAACCACCTACAACTTCCAAGCCTCTCTCACCGCAATAGTGGCCGTCGACATAGGTTGCTGCCAGCCAAACACCTTCCAACAAGTCGGGGCGCACTGTTGCCCCCAAATGGGTACAAGCAGCTGCAAGAATATCGCCACCCCATGCGTCGTCACATGAGTGTGGCAAATTCCGTGCCGCGCAAATATCGCGCACGGTGACCATCGGTTGCAACCCGCCTAGCCTGGTAAGTTTCAACCCAAAGCCATCGACCAACCCAGAGCCAGCAGCGCTGATCACTGTGTTCACATCATAAGAACTCTCATCGATGTAAAGTGGGTGGTGAAGCAATGGCCGCAGCTGACGCAGTTCGTCATTTGTGCTGCATGGTTGCTCCAAAACGAACGGAATATCGGCACATGAACGACTAATGTACATGGCATCGCGGGTAGTCCAGCCTCTGTTGGCATCGATGGCAAGACGCATGCCGCTGCCTTTGATGGCCTCCCAGACCTTGCGGATCACCTCGATGTCGACTTCTGGTGGATGCGCGCCGACCTTCAATTGCAGACGCGGATAGCCTTCTGCGCGTTTTTCGGCAGCAATTCGCCCAGCGTTGTCAGGCGTTTCGATCCCAATCGCATAATACGAAGGAACGCGGTCAACCACGGCCCCGCCCAAAAGATCCGCAACGCGACGTCCGAGGGATTTTCCCAACGCATCGAACATGGCAATATCGATCGCAGCTTTGGCGTAATTATGGCCATGAAGTAGATGATCCATCTGCCGATACACGCTGAGCGGCAAGACATCCGTTCCTATCAAACCCGGAGCCATCTCGGATAGGGCTGCGCGCGCCTTTGGCGCGGGCTTCGGTATAGACCGGCCCCAGCGGGCATGTTTCGCCCCAGCCGACCACACCAGTGTCCGTGACCAGTTTCACCAGCGTGGAGTCCAGCGAGAATATCTCACCATATGACATCGTGTAGGGGCCATTTTTGACCGGCAAATCATACTGGTAAAAACTTAGATGAGCGATTTTCACGAAGATACCTCCGGTGGGATCAGGACCAATTTCCCAGTATGTCTCTTTGTTAGGAAATCCTCTTGCGCCTGTGCGATGTCACGCAACGGGTAGGTTTTAGCAACAACGGGGTGGATTTCTCCAGCTTCGATATAGCGGATCAGATTGGCAAACACTTCATCTTCCTGAAAAGTGCAACCCATGAGGGTGAGATCCTTGAGATAGAGCGTCCGCACGTCGATCTGAGAGATTGGCCCTGCAATTGCACCAGCCGTTGCATACCGTCCTCCACGCCGTAAGACATCAAGAAAAGAGGGCCATTGTTCCCCGGCAACAAGATCTATCACCACATCAATCGACCCTGCGCCCAGTTCAGTCACCAGATCTGCGTTCCTGTCCAGAACCTGATCCGCACCTAAAGCTTTTACGTCTTCTGCCTTCGTCGCTGACGCCAGTGCAATGACCTCAGCTCCACGGCGCTTGGCGAGTTGCACCGCGGCGGAGCCAACACCTCCTGACGCGCCAGAGATCAAGACCCGCTCCGCACCAACGTCTGCACGGTGCAGCATGTTTTCGGCTGTGGAATACGCACAAGGGACCGAAGCAAGCTCTGCGTCGGTCCAATCACAGTCGACAGGGTGGGTTTCGCAAGCCGGTGCTACAACAAATTGAGCGAAACCGCCGTCGCATTCACTGCCAATCGTCCAGCATTCATATGGTCGATAGTCGACGTAGGATCGCAGCATATTGCGTACCAAAACCCGCTCACCGATACGGCTGTCGCTGACACCTTCGCCAACGGCCACGACATAGCCGCAAACATCCGCACCCGGAATGCGAGGAAATGTGAGCGGCGTACCCGACCAACTGGCATCGTGGTCATCGACAGTTGCAACCCCCCCTGTTCCGCCGGTATTCGTTGCTTCCTGAACGGCCTTGGAGCACCAGCCAATACGGGTGTTGATGTCGGTATTGTTGACACCAGCCGCCACAGTCTGGATCAACAACTCATCAGGTCTAGGCTTCGGGGTGGGTACGTCTGTAAGGTATTCCAGCATATCGATGCCGCCATGGCCGGTTAGCACAACCGCATGCATTGTTTTAGGGGTTTCCAAAACTCATCGTGTCCTTCTTTAATCGCGTATCAAAGCACTATTTGCTTGCCCATGCACCCTATTCGTTTCCCTTCTGCAAAGAGTGTCATTTTACGACAAAGCGACGATAAATTATGATGGGGTTTAGATCGAAGCACCCAACAACATGTTGTTGTAACCAGACGATTGAAAACAAAGCGGCCGTTGACGCAGCCTGCAGCGAATTCACACTTCGTCCCATTAGCGGCCATTTAGCAACGAATTTTCAATGGGAACTTTGGGTCAGCAACAGCCGTTAAGCAAATATCTCTAATCATTGCCGAGTCCGCATTCCCACCTTTCACAAGCCAATTCAAACGAAGACTTGCCCTCACACCGCGCATCTACTAAAGCATGTGAAACATATTTTGACAATTTCAAAGGATCCTTCAAATGGGATTTAAATGCGGTATCGTTGGCCTTCCAAATGTTGGCAAATCAACTCTCTTCAATGCGCTGACAAAGACAGCAGCAGCGCAAGCAGCAAACTATCCGTTCTGTACGATTGAGCCTAATACAGGCGATGTTGCCGTGCCAGACAAGCGCCTGAAAGAAATTGCAAAAATTGCAGGCTCAAAGGAAATCATCCCAACGCGAATTTCATTTGTTGATATTGCTGGCCTCGTAAAAGGCGCTTCTCAAGGTGAAGGCTTGGGCAATCAGTTCTTGGCAAATATCCGCGAAGTTGACGCAATCGTTCACGTGCTACGTTGTTTTGAAGACGATGATATCACACACGTTGAAGGAAAAATTGACCCCGTTGAAGATGCCACAACCATCGACACGGAGCTTATGCTGGCGGATCTTGAGAGCTTAGAAAAACGCCTGAAGAAAACAACCAGCGCTGCCGGTGCAAAAGATAAAGAAGCCATGGCAATTCTGCCATTGATGGAGCAAGCGATTGCGCTTTTAACAGATGGTAAGCCAGCACGTTTAATGCTCGAAGGCATCGAACCTGACGAGCTTAAAATTCTCAAGGGCTTAAACCTACTTACCTCAAAACCAATCCTATACGTCTGCAACGTAGCAGAAGGTGATGCCGCAACAGGCAATGAACATAGCCAAGCAGTAAGCAAACTCGCTAGCCGTGAAGGCGCAGTTGCTGTTGTTATCTCAGCAGCCATCGAAGAAGAAATCGCACAATTGCCAAACGAAGAACAACCAGATTATCTGGAAATGAACGGACTTGAAGAGTCTGGCCTCGACCGTCTAATTGCAGGTGGCTATGAGCTATTGGAGCTTTTAACCTACTTCACAGCAGGGCCAAAAGAAACTCGTGCATGGACTGTGTCCGTAGGCTCAAAAGCACCACAAGCTGCAGGCGTTATTCACACAGACTTTGAAAAAGGCTTCATCCGAGCGCAAACAATTGCATACAATGATTACGTCACACTAGGCGGAGAAGTCCCAGCCAAAGAAGCAGGCAAGGCCCGCGACGAAGGCAAAGAATACGTGGTACAAGACGGCGACGTTATGCTGTTTAAGTTTAATGTTTAAATAAGGAACACGATATGGCATTTGATTTCATCTTCATGCTCACAGAGGATGATCAGACAATTTCAGATGCCCGTGCTCGCTTGGAAGATGTATTAGCCGGCGGTGCTCGTCATATTGGCTTCAAGGACATCGGACTACCATTTGAAGAGTTAAAAGCTCTAGCAAGCGATATACGCGCAGCTGGTGGCCGTGCCTACTTAGAAGTTGTCAGCCTTGATGAAGAAAGCGAATTACGCTCAGCCAAAGCAGCAATAGACCTTGAGGTGGATTGCCTGTTGGGTGGCACAAGAGCTGATGCCGTCGCTCCCCTGTTAAGACATCACCCTATCAGGTATTATCCCTTCCCCGGTGAAATCATTGGTCACCCTAGCGTTCTAGCAGGCTCAGTCGATGAAATTGCAGAAAGCGCTCGCAGGCTCGCTGATCTTGAAACTGTTCACGGCCTCGATCTTCTAGCTTATCGATTCAACGGCGATGTATCCAAACTCATGAAAGCAGTTTGCCGCGCAACAGATAAGCCAGTTATCATGGCAGGCTCAATTGACCAAGAAGAGCGAATTCTTGCAGTCGCTGAATCAGGAGCTGCTGGCTTTACCGTTGGAACTGCTGCCTTTAAGGAAGTTTTCCCCGCTTCAAAAGAAGAACTAGTCGCACAAGTCCAATCCATCCTTGCCATGACGGGTCGATCAAGGCAGCACTCCGCCGCTCCCCGACGTATAGCTTTGGTGGCCCATAACAATAGGAAATCTCATCTGCTGGCTTGGGTAAACAGACACGCGATGTACTAAGAAATCATCGCATTGTGTGCACTGGCGGGACAGGCACATTATTAGGAAAAGCGGAACCAGAATTATCCATTCACCATCTACAACGCGGATCACATGGCGGAGACCAGCAATTAGGCGCACTCGTTGCAACCGGTGAGCTTGATGCCGTGATTTTCTTTGCAGACCCAGAAAGTTCAGGAAGCATCGATTTTGACTTACTGGCACTCATCAGATTGTCCACTCAACACGACATCCCAATTGCCTGTAGTCCAGCAGCAGCTGACCTAGTTATTGCAGCCAGTCTTTAATCCAACAAAAGCGCACGTGATCTTGAAAAATACTGGCGTCTAATCAAAACCGCCATCACAAATATAGTTGTGCAGATGAAGACTACTGGACCGACAAACCATCCAAGATAACCAAGTGCTAAAAATATGCCGCGTAAGCCAGATGTAAAATGGCGTCCTGCTATCATGTTCATTTCAGCAGCTCTTATGGCTTTTCTGGTGCGATCTTCTTGTGCAGATTTTTCAACAGATGGTACTGCACCTATTAAAATTGAGCTATAATTGAACAACCTAAACGCCCAACCAAACTTAAAAAAACAATAGACAAACAAGACAGCTAACCCAAGAATTTTAAGCTCCCAAAGCCCTCTACTTAATTCATCAGAAAGCGGCAAATCGCTATAGACTTGTAAAACAACATCCGTCGAACCAAGCAACGCAAAACAACCACCTATTGCTAAAATGGAGGCTGAAGCAAAGAAAGCTGTCCCTTGTAAAAGCCCTGCCATAATGGATGTATCAACAATACGAAGTTCGCGTTCTGCCATAACTAGCATCCATTCTCGACGCTTTTCTGACATCAAACCGCCGAGGCTTTTGCGCGATAAATACGAATAGTCTGTAATATACTCAAACCCGCACCATGCAATTAGAAAAAATCCAAGTGCAAGATAATCCAGAATTAATAAGTCAGAAAAAACGTGAGGCATATCGATGTACTCATAATTGTCTTGCCTGCTTTGTGAGCCTATTGGCTTCAAAATTCAAGCTCCGTACGTGATTTACACTTATCAAACTTGCGTTGATCCATATCAAGGCTACCATTCAAGGACGAGCTAATATTAAGAAATTAGAAATAGAAAGGAATCACCATGTTTTCAACTATTCTGGTTGCCGTTGATGGATCAGACCAATCCGCTCATGCACTTGCCACAGCATGTAACATTGCTCCAAAATATAGCTCGAAACTTCATCTAGTGCACTCGCCAGAAGTTGAGACTGTCGCTTTAGCCGTCGGCGCCGACGCCTATAGCGTTGAACCAAGCGAGGAGAAAATAAATGCTGCTGGAAAACATGTAATGGACAATGCAATTGAACTGGCAACCAAGCAAGGACATGCGCCTGAAAGCACAAAAATTGGCAATGCAGACCCTGCTCATGAAATCCTTGAGCAAGCAAAAACAATAGACGCAGATTTAATCGTAACAGGCCGTCGTGGATTAGGTAGCATTAAAGGAATGCTTCTAGGAACCGTCTCTGGAAAGGTCTCTCAAGCAGCAAACTGCGCTTGTCTTACTGTTAAATAGATCACTCGTATTTTAATCCAAATATTCATCAGCGCGCAATCCTGCGCGCTCTAAGTGTATAGGTAAAACTCTTCCATAAAGTTGCTTTGTGCGTTCTGGGGAACCAACCATTCCAGACTCTTCCAAATAAGAGAAGATAGCAACATAACGTGGTGTATCCCCTTTTAAGGGAGCAACACGGTGCAAAAATAACGGCCTTTAAATATTTGCAAATCGCCAGGTTCAAGTTTTAAAGATGATATTTTATCACTTGTACCATCGAGCACCTTTTGAACTTCATCAAAATTCTCACTGCCTTTGCGAATATTAGCGGCATATTCAAAATCACCACCTTCATCTGCATTTTGAATGGCAAGGGTTACCGTATAATTATTGGTATCAAAATGCCATGGGAAGCCATTCCCCTCATCCGCCATATTAACAATCACATCTGCAAACGGGTCCTCATGTCGATAAAACGTATCTTCCTGTTCACTTAAAGCTTCACGGATAAACTCAAAGAATGATGGCTACTCATATAGTGAACGAAGTGATGTTTCAGGAAAAAAATTATCTGCTGGAATAAATGAGTTTGAACGATCAAAGAACCGTCTCATGGGATGCGTATCAGGTAAACTGTCATCATCTTGCCCGAAGTAAGCATTCGTTCTGTTTTTAGAACTATGTGCAAAAGGAGCAGCGCTATGTGCGTCATCAAGCAGATAAGAGACTGCTTCAGGTTTCACAAATTGCTTTAATACAGCACAGCCATCCTGTTCCAAATCGCCGCGTATCGAAGCTATAAGACGCTCATAGTCAGGATGATTAGAGGCATTGATTGGGTAACGAACTAGATCAATTAAATCTTTAGGGTTATTCATCGCAAAGCCTCCAAATTAAATCATAAAATATTTATGCACGACCTCTCGGTACAACTTCATAGCCCTCTTCTTCTGGCTCATCGTCGATCAATAATTCAGGGAAACCATCAGACAAAATTTCATGCCCTGTCGCATCTTCTAGACGGCGGATAATATCGTCCGAATTAGCACGATCACCATAGCGCTTCTGCCCATCCTTCATAATATCGATCATCAATGGGCTAATCTCTAAAGGAACATTATGTTGTTCTGCAATCTTCTGAAACAAGCCAATATCTTTGAGCACTAAGTCCATCGTAAATTCAATATCTCTGCTACCATTTAATATGACCTGCCCTTCGGTTTCAGCGGCAAAAGAAGTTCCTGAGGAAATTACCATCGCTTCATAGGTCGTTGCCATATCAAGGCCTGCAGCTTTCATTGTCACCATCGCTTCACACATGGTAATCAAGTTAGCCGTTGCCAAATAATTGGTCATAACTTTGAGAATGGAAGCTGACCCCAATGGACCGGTGTGCAAGATGCGACGCCCGAGTGTTTTCAAGAATGGCAACATACGATCAAATGCTTCGCGTTCCCCGCCTACAAAGATTGAGATATTTCCTGTTGCAGCACGGTGGCAACCACCTGACACAGGGCACTCAACTGGCATCCCACCCTTTGCTTCTACAAGTTTTCCAAGGCGCTTAATCTCATCTGCATCGGTAGTAGACATCTCTGCCCATATTTTACCTTCGCTCATACCTTCAAGAATACCGTTCTCACCCTCCATAACCGCAGAACATGCTGCTGGGCTAGGTAGACAGGTAATAATGAGGTCACAGGCTTGCGCCATTTCTTTAGGGCTTTCAGCCCATTTAGCACCTTGATCTAAAAACGGTTGCGCAGCTTGCTTATCCAAATCCAGAACGGTTAAATCATGCTTATTACGAAGCAGACTACCTGCAAGCTTTCCGCCCGCATTTCCAAGGCCAATAAATCCAACTCTCATAAACACTCTCCCACTATAATTAAGATGAGTTTTGATGAATCGGTAGGATTTTAAAAGTGCTAAAAACGACAATTAAGACGAAGTTTTAGTGACCGTCAAACTCAACAAGTGTACGAACAGAAATTCCCATATCCCGTAGCTTTATACGCCCGCCAAGTTCTGGTAAATCAATCACAAAGCAAGCACCTATAATATCAGCATGCAGCATACGAAGCAGGTTAACAGAAGCTTCTGCAGTACCTCCCGTAGCAATAAGATCATCAACCAACAGCACTCGACTACCTGGTTTAAATGCATCCTTGTGGACTTCTAATTCATCCGTGCCATATTCAAGGTCATACTCAATGGAAATAGAATCTGATGGAAGCTTTCCTTTTTTGCGAATAGGTATAAATCCGCATGAAAGCTGATGAGCCATTGCCCCGCCAAGAATAAAGCCTCGAGCTTCTATACCCGCAACAAAATCAATTTGCGATCCACTATAAGGGTGAACCAGCTCATCAACAGAACGGCGAAACGCAGATGCATCGCTCAACAAAGTTGTAATATCGCGGAATATTATCCCCTCTTTTGGGTAATTCGGTATTGCGCGAATTGAATTTTCAAGTTGATTTCTGAGCGAATGTTCCATGATAGTTTTCCAAATTTTACTTTTCACACAAAAAAGGCTCTGATAAACAGAGCCTTTAAAATCATATATCAATCTAAATTACTTTTTCTTCAAAGCTGCAAAAAATTGCTTCTTAGAAAGATAAAGCAACATTGATAGAATGAGCAAGAAGATAATAACCTTAAAGCCAAGCTGCTTGCGCTCAATCAGGTAAGGCTCAGCGGCCCAAGTCATGAATGCAGTTACATCTTTTGATTGCTGGTCAAGAGTAGACTCAGTCCCATCATCATAATCAACACTACCTTCATCAAGCGGTGGAGCCATTGCAAGGGCTTTACCACCAATAAAGTAAGGGTTGTAATGTGTACCTTCAGCAACATCCGCACCTTCAGGAGCATCTTTATAGCCCGTTAGAAGTGAGTAGATGTAGTCTGAACCATTTTCAGCATAAAGCGTAAACATATCAAAGATGAAAGTTGGGAAACCACGCTCTGGTGCTCGTGCTTTTGCTAGCAACGAGAAGTCTGGTGGAGCAGCACCATTGTTTGCAGATGCTGCAGCTGCAGAGTTTGCATATGGACCAGGAATTCTGTCTGAAGGCTTAGCTGTACGATCAAACATCTCACCGTCCGCATCAGGACCGTCAGTTACTTCAAACTCAGCTGCAATCGCTTTAACTTCATCTTTAGAAAAACCGATTTCTTCCAAATTACGAAAAGAAAGCAATTCAATCGAGTGACAAGATGCACATACTTCAGCGTAGACTTTATAGCCGCGTTGAAGCTGACCTAAATCCCACTTACCGAATGGGCCAGAAAAGCTCCACTCAACTTCACGAGGTTTGTTTACTGGATATTCGCTAGCAAAAGCAGCAGTACTTACGCCTAACCCAATTCCAAGAGCAAGACCGACAGCTGCTATTTTAGAGATTATATTTTTCATGTTTATTTTCCCCAAACCTTATTCAGCAGGTTGTGCTGATTTAGCATTATCACTTAGTACCGCATCAGCAATGCTAGGCGGAACTTTACTTGGCTTCTCGTACCAACCGAGGAACGGCAGGATTACAATGAAGTGTGCAAAATAATAAGCTGTGAAAATTTGTGAATAAGCAACATAGTTACCTGCAAAATCACCCTCAAGAAGCATACCCGAGAAACCACTACCTTCAGCTGGTCGTGACCCAAGCCATCCAAGAATAACGCTAACAACAACGAATACCCAAAAGAAGAACTTGAACATTGGACGGTAGCTACCAGAGCGTACTTTTGATGTGTCCAACCAAGGCAACACGAAGAGTATAGCAATTGAGCCAAACATCGCAATAACACCGCCAAGTTTTGAGTCAATCAACACAATATCCGTAAATGGAATACCAATGTTAAAAGTAACCGCACGAAGGATTGCGTAGAATGGCAAGAAGTACCACTCAGGCACAATGTGCGCAGGTGTCTTCAATGCATCAGCCTTAATGTAATTATCAGGGTGACCCAAGAAGTCTGGTAAATAAAAGATAAACCAAGCAAACACGACCATGAAGAGTGCAATAGCTACAGCATCTTTCATAGTTGCAAATGGTGTGAAAGGAACGGTTTCCTTCTTCATGTTTTTAACTTCAACACCTGTTGGGTTTGTTTGCCCTGTAACGTGCAATGCCCAAACGTGAAGAATAACAACACCTAAAATCATAAATGGAAGTAGGTAATGTAATGAGAAGAAACGGTTCAACGTTGCATTATCAACTGCAAAACCACCAAGCAACCATTCTTGAATACCAGGTCCAATAAGTGGAATAGCAGAGAAGAAGCCCGTGATAACAGTCGCGCCCCAGAAGCTCATTTGGCCCCATGGAAGAACGTAACCCATGAAAGCAGTAGCCATCATAAGAAGGAAGATAAGAACACCGAGGATCCAAAGCACTTCGCGTGGCTCTTTATAAGAACCATAATACATGCCACGGAACATATGAATATAAACGGCGATGAAGAACATCGATGCACCATTTGAGTGCACACTTCTTATAAGCCACCCATAGTTCACATTACGCTCAATGTGTTCAACACTATCAAACGCAAGCTGTGTAGAAGCTGCATAATGCATAGCAAGCGTAATGCCTGTTATAATCATAACAATTAGCATGACCATCAAGATCGCACCGAATGTGTACCAGCCGTTCAGGTTACGAGGAACCGGATAGGCAATAAAACTATCATAAACCATACGAGGCAAAGGAAGGCGTGAATCAAGCCATTTCCCCATACCACTTGTTGGAACGTATTCTGAATGTCCAGCACTCATAATATAAATCCTCTTCCCTTAACCGATTTTAATTGTGCTGTCAGAAACGAACTCAAACGGAGGAATCGCTAGATTCTCCGGTGCAGGGCCTTTTCTGATACGACCAGCAGTATCATAATGTGAACCGTGACATGGGCAGAACCAACCGCCAAAATCACCAGCAAGACCAACTGGAATACAACCAAGGTGCGTACAAGACCCGATCATCACGATCCAGTTTTCTTTACCTTCACCCGCAGAACGGTTCGTATCTGTTGCTTCTTCAGTAGCCGCATTATCGTTGCGTGCAATTGGATCCTTTAGACCAGCAAGCGCTACAGCTTTTGCTTCTTCGATTTCCTTATCTGTACGGTTACGAATGAAAACAGGCTTACCGCGCCATTTTACAGTAATCGCCTGACCAGGCTCAATTGAAGATACATCAACTTCGATTGAAGCAAGAGCAAGTACAGATGCATCTGGTGACATTTGATTAACCAGAGGCCATACAACTGCGCCAGCTCCAACTGCCCCCATTGCACCAGTTGCGATGTAGAGGAAGTCCCGACGTGTAGGTTCCGGTGTTCCAGGTTTTTTCTTGGCTGCCACGGAAGGTGTCCTTTCAGATTTCTAACGAGAATTATGCTTTATATATAGACATACAAAAAAGCATAGATTCCCACACAAGAATTTACGTTGCTTGCGTTCTATGCCTCTCTTTATAGTGTGTCCAGATAGTTTGTAAAAAAATGGCAGTTTGTCGCGGGTTTTTATGGGGAAATTTCCATTATTTTGAATTTATACCCTACCACTACAACTTTATGCCTATGAATCAGTGATTTTAGCAGTTATCCCCTACCCCATGTCAGCACCTATTTTATTCCTCGAAGATATTCACCTCACATTTGGCGGAGCTCCTTTATTGGAAGGCGCGAGTCTTTCTGTACACCCAAATGATAAAATCTGCCTTGTTGGTCGAAATGGCTCTGGTAAATCCACTTTAATGAAAATTGCGGCAGGCCTTATCGAAATTGATAAAGGCGAGCGATTTGTTCAACCTGGCACAACCTTTCACTATTTACCCCAAGATCCAGACCTCGCAGGCTTTGATACGGTTGAAGATTACATCGAAGCGGGTCTTGGTCCTCAAGATGATTTGCACACGGCCTTAGCTATGGCGGAAGAACTTAATCTTTCTCCTAGTGCAAAAACCAAAGATTTATCAGGAGGCGAAACAAGACGTGCAGCACTTGTTCGCGCTTTAGCACCTCAACCTGATATTTTGTTTTTAGACGAACCAACAAACCACTTGGACTTACCGATTATTGAATGGCTGGAAGGCAAGCTTCATCAAATCAGATCAGCGCTTGCTTTAATCAGCCACGACAGACGCTTCTTGGAAAACCTCTCTCGAGAAACCGTCTGGATGGACCGTGGCCAATCACGCAGACTAAATAAAGGCTTTGCGCATTTTGAAGATTGGCGTAATGAAGTTTTAGAACAAGAAGAACTAGACAGACACAAACTCTCTCGCAAAATCGTACGTGAAGAGCACTGGATTGTTCACGGTGTATCAGGCAGGCGTAAACGTAACATGCGCCGCGTCAAAGAACTTGCAGGCCTACGTCAAACAAAAGCCAGCGAGCGTAAGGTTGCAGGCGGCGTCAACATCACAATGGCTGAGGGTGAAACTTCAGGCAAACTGGTTGCCAAACTCTTTGGCATTTCGAAAACATTTGAAGACCGAAAAGTCGTCAATAATCTTTCAACTATCATATCACGCGGGGCACGCGTTGGCATCGTCGGTCCTAATGGTTCAGGTAAAACAACTCTAATAAAGATGATTACCGGTGAGCTTGAACCCGATATAGGTAAAGTAAAACTCGGTGCTAATCTAGAAACACTTCTTATAGACCAAAAGCGTGAAATGCTTGATCCAAATTGGACGCTAAAAGATGCCATGACCGATGGTACGGGTGATACAGTCGTCATCGGCGAAGAAAGCAAATACGTCTATTCTTATATGAAAGACTTCTTATTTCTACCTGAACAAGCCAGAACCCCAATTCATGCCCTATCAGGCGGTGAACGTGGACGTTTAATGCTGGCACGAGGTTTGCGAACACCGTCGAACTTCTTAGTACTCGACGAGCCTACTAACGACCTTGATTTAGAAACACTCGACTTATTACAAGAATTTTTGGCAGATTACCCAGGAACCGTTTTACTCGTCAGCCACGACCGTGATTTCTTAGACCGCGTATGCACCTCCGTTATAGCATCCGAGGGCGATGGCATCTGGACAGAATATGCAGGCGGCTACACAGACATGCTATCGCAACGCGGAACACCATCCAAACCAGAAGCAACGAAATCAAAGCCAAAGCCCAAAGCGAGACCAAAACAAGAAACAAAACCCAAAGAGAGTTCAAACAAACTCACACCAAAACAACAACACGCACTCAAAACCCTACCCAAAGAAATCGAACGCTTAGAGTTTGAAATCGAAAAACTACAAAAAGCGCTCGCCAAACCTGGACTATACGACGAAGACCCAAAGAAGTTTAACGCCTGGGCAAGCGAGTTAGGTAAACGCGAAGAACTATTAGGTGAAAAAGAAACCGAATGGCTGGAGTTAGAGATGCTGGCTGAAGAAATAGAAAATGAACAGAAACATCGTATTATTACTTGCTGAAGCATTTCTTAGTGCTTGCTCTAACACATCTAGCAATGTTGAATCCCCAAAAAAACTTACACAGGCTCCAACAACCACTAGTAGCGCTACTGCACAATCAGATGTTATAGAACTTGCAAACGAACAAGAAACAAAACAAGGGCGCTTAGTCATTTATCGTGAAGGTATAATAGGCTTAGCGCCAGTGCCAAAAATCAACATAAATGGCAACCGGTATGGTAAATTCCCTGCAGCAAGTTACTTTAGTTGTGATGTTCCTGCTGGAACTTACGAAATTGAAACTAAAACTGAAAACACAGCTAATTTAACAGTAGAAGTGCAGGCTGGTGAAATAAAATATGTACGCACCTTTATTACATTTGGGTTAGCCATTGGCAGAGTGCATCTTGAAAATTCTACTACTCAAGACGGAATAAGAAAAACATCAAAACTGAAGCAAACGAATCCAACTTGCGGTGCAACAAAAGTAAATTAAAAAATGCCGGCCTCCTCTTTTACAAGAAGAGATCGACACCCCCGAACAAGATTGGTTTAAATCTTATTTTGGCAAAAGCACGTCATTCACAACATGAATTACACCGTTTGACTGATTAACATCAGCGATCGTTACTTTTGCAGCACCGCCGCTTTCATCAAAAATATAAACACTTCCACCCTTCAATCTCGCCGATAGCGCATCACCGCTAACAGCTTTAAAATTGAAGTTGCCGCCATGCGCTTTAATCTTAGCAATGAGATCAGTTGCTGAAATTTTTCCTGCAACGACATGCGCCGTCAAAACTTTAGTCAATGTACTTTTATTCTCAGGCTTCAATAGTGTGTCGACTGTACCGTCTGGCAACTTACCAAACGCTGCATTTGTTGGTGCAAACACGGTGAATGGGCCAGCACTTGCTAGCGTATCAACAAGACCAGCAGCTTTAACAGCAGCAACAAGTGTCGTGTGATCTTTTGAGTTTACTGCATTTTCAACAATGTTTTTGTTTTCAAACATTGGCGCACCACCCACCTCAGGGTTAGCTGCAAAAGCAGATGCAGTCATGAGCGTACCAACAGCGGTAGAGATCATTAAATTTCGAATATTAAACAGTTTCATTTTAGTTTTCCTTATTTCAAAATTAATCAGTTGAACTGTTCGCGATCAGTTATCTAAAGTAACGCGGCGCTTCAAAATTAGTTTCAAAATAAATAGAAAAAACTACTTTAATTATAAGTATAAAAAAAAACCACAGCGGGGAGTGCCCCGCTGCGGCTTGGATGAGGTCAAGAGACGGCCTAAGCCACCCTCTCCTCCCTGACCTTCATCCGGAACATAGAGCTTTAATCAAGTAACGTGTTGATTATGCTTTTTGTTTCCGGAAAATCACTATCTTGTATTTTCTTTACTCCAATATGAGAATTTCGCAAGTTAAAAAACAGGCTTAAAATGATTGCAATTTACCAAGCGCTATCACCGGCCCAGTTGCAACGCCTGTTGGCGAACCTCCAGGTGGCTCCATCGTAATAGCAAGCGTGCCCCCCTCACCAATTAACTCAATAAACTCATCCGTGATTTTAACTTCATCAGGAGCATTTTCATTCATCACGCCAAGCGAAAGAACTTCTCCCTTACGATTACCTTGTGCAGGGATCAACCAAATCTCAGGCACTTTTTCATCATTGTCTTCAACATCTGTGCGAATAAGAAGCGATTTTTTGAGCGGATCATACTGCGCAACAAAAGCAGGCGCATCACCGCTTTGTGTAAGAGAAGCAACCAGTGGGCGGCTCGATTCAAATTGTTGCTTTAGGCTTTCAACTTCTGCTCTAGCAAAATCGACTTGTGACCGAGCTACTCTTTCTCTGGATTGAGCTACAGCAATTTGAGATTGGGCAACAACAACTTCAGCATTTACTTGTTCCAATGAATTACTGATTTGCGCTAACTGTGTTTCTGCATTTTCAAATCTGCTTTTAGCCTCAGCAAGTTGCACCTCAAGTGCCTTGGATCGCTCACGCGCCTCCGCAAAAGCAGAATTAGCATTGGCGATATTACTTTGAGAAGCCTCTAGTCTTTGTTTTAATCCAGCAACAGTACCGCTCGTAAAATCACCACCGCTAATATAGAGCAACCCACCCAAACAAGCGACTGCTACCGTTGAAGTAAAGGCAGTAATTAGCTTCCAAATACCACCTTCAGAACTTTGACTTGCACGATTAACTTCCAAGGGTGAAATAGCAGCCTCAACATTTTTCCAAACTGCATTAGGCGGAGCAACTTCATCAATATCATCTAGAATTGGGGATAGTTGATTTTGCCACGCATCAACACTTTTTCGGAACGCAACATCATGCTCCACAAGCCACTCAGCTTCAAGCCATGCCTTACCCGTACTTACGCCAAGGGCATACTCCGCAGCAAGCCAGCTTTTATCTTTATCTTGAGACTCGTCACTACTCATCGGTTCAAACAATCCCTAAGACTTATTAAGCCTCTTCTAATCCAAGTTTTGACTGTATTTAGCGGAATATCTAGTTTTTCAGCTGCTTCAACATAAGTCCAGCCACTCAAATACACATTCTTCAAAGCATCTGCATGACGATCATCTAATTCAGCCATACAAACCATCAATCGCCCTACATCATCAGAAAGCAAAACATTTGATTCTGGTGAGGGTGCCTCATCTGCAATCATTTCAGCTTCTGAAATATCGCCAGCTTCTGGTTTTTTACGGCGGTACAAATCAATCGAGCTGTTACGCGCAATTGCAGCAAGCCACGAAATCGGGCTTGCTTGACCCGCTGTAAATTTTGACGATGAATTCCAGACTTTAATATAAGTCTCCTGCAAGGCCTCTTCCGCTTCACTTCTATTGTTTAAGATACGTAAGCAAATGCCAAAAAGTTTCGCAGAAGTAGCATTATATAATAATTCAAAGTCTGAACGGCTGCCTAATGCAGAACGTGCAATCCAAGTTTCAAGTTCTTCTCGGTTACTCATACGTTGGATTATCCACCATAAAATCAATGTAAGGATTCAAATACATATCCTTACTTCTTTTATTTAGTGTCTTTTTTATAATTACAAGTCATGCATTGCAAACAGTTAAAATCGCTTATTGTTGCAGGGTCAATTTTTTGTCTGCTTGCTCCAAAGGTCTGCATATAAACCACCTTGAGAAATCAGATTTTGATGAGTCCCCTCTGCTACTATTTTGCCCTTATCTAAAACAATTAAACGATCCAGCTTTGAAACTGTCGATAATCTATGTGCTACAACGAATACTGTCTTACCAGACATTAAACTAGCCAAGCTTTCTTGAATTGCTTCTTCAACACCGGAATCAAGCTGACTAGTAGCTTCATCAAGTACCAAAATCGGAGCATTCCTAAACAAAGCTCGCGCAATGGCTATTCGTTGACGTTGACCGCCTGAGAGCTTCACACCGCGTTCACCCACTTGAACATCGTAGCCCTTATTCCCTTTATTATCTTCAAGCTCAATTATAAATTCATGTGCATTCGCAAGCTTTGCAGCTTTGATAACATCATCTAGTTTGGCACCAGACTTACCTTGCGCAATGTTCTCAAAAACTGAACGGTGAAAAAGTTGTACGTCTTGCTGCACAAAAGAAAAATGCGAACGAAGGCTATTTTGCTGAACTTTAGTAACGTCTTGCCCATCAATTAAAACATGGCCTTTTTCAGGATCAAAAAACCGCATTAACAAATAAAGCAAAGTTGTTTTACCTGCACCAGAAGGTCCAACGATCCCTATTTTTTCACCAGGCTTAATCTTCAAGTTTAAGTCATCGAGAATGCCATCGACTTTATCATAATGAAAACTCACATCCTTAAATTCAATTTCTCCACCATGAAACTTAAACGCAGGCGCATCGGGTAGATCTTGAATATCATGCGGCTTTGCAACCAAGCCCATCGTATTTTGGGTAACACCAACATTGCGGAAGAAACCATTTAGATTACCAAGCAAGCGACCCGATAAAAGCTGCAATCGTAAAACAAGCGCTAGAACAAACGCCACTGAACCTAAAGTCGCTTGCCCTAACAGCCATAGATCAATGGCAATATAGGCAACAATACAGATCACGATACCGTTCACAACAGTAAGCGAAACTCGCATCGAGGTTAGTGTTCTTGTAAATGGATAAATTGTTTTTTGATGCTCTTTCATAGCATCAAGAATTGGATCATTTCCAACATCACCACTATGCAATTTTACGGTTTGAATATTTGCATAACTATCAACCATGCGTCCTGTAACAGTTGACCCACTTTCAGTTGCACGTCTCGCGTGGTCACGAACCTTTGGAATAAAAAATCTTGCGATAGCGTAGAAAACAACAATCCAAATCCCAATCACTAAACCCAATTGCCAATCAAGCGCGAATAAAAGCCCTGCGGTTGTCACTGCATATATAACGACAAACCAAATGACCTGTAAAAGCGATATCATCATATCGCCAGTTGCCATCCCAGATTGGAATACTTTCTGACTAATCCGCCCTGCTAAATCATTTTGGAAAAACGATAAGGATTGACCAATCACATGCTTATAACTTTGCCAACGTATCAACATAAAGAACCCAGGCACAATCACCTGCTCTTCAATTAACGCACCGAAAGTCACAATAGTGGCACGCAGCAATGCCACTACAATAAACATAACAAGTAGCGCATTGCCAAACTCGAGCCAAAGCCCATCCCAGCCAGTACTGTGTTTTCCTTGCGCTTCAAATTGCGTCAGAATATCCACCAACTGCCCGACATAAGAAAAGACAATAGCCTCAACGATAGCATTGACAAAGCCATAGATAAGCAAGGCAACGAAAGCCCATTTTACTTGTGAAACATAATGCCAAACATAGCCTAAAAACTTGTTCGGTGGTTCATAATCATCGCGTGCTTTGAAGGGATCAATCCACCCTTCAAAGAAACTAAAAACGACATCAAAAACCTTCATGCTTATTCAGCCGCTTCTGTTTCTGAGGTCTCATCAACAGATAAGAACCCACCTGATTGACGCGACCATAAATCAGCGTAAATACCGCCAGCTTTCACCAATTCATCATGAGATCCATTTTCAATAATTTCGCCATGGTCCATCACAACTAATCTATCTAGCTGAGCAATCGTAGAAAGCCTATGGGCTATAGCAATAACAGTCTTTCCTTCCATTAACTTAAACAGGCTTTCCTGAATGGCAGCTTCCACTTCGGAATCAAGCGCAGAAGTTGCTTCATCCAAAACAAGAATAGGCGCATCTTTCAAGAATATTCTAGCAATCGCAATCCGTTGTCTTTGCCCTCCCGAAAGCTTGACACCACGCTCGCCCACTTGCGCATCCAGTCCAACCTGTCCTTGGTTATCAACCAACGCCTCAATAAACTCCCAAGCATTGGCACGCGTCGCAGCATCGATTATCTCTGCGTCAGTTGCTTTCGGTTTGGAGTATGCGATGTTCTCTCTAATGGTACGATGAAGAAGTGAAGTATCTTGGGTCACCATCCCAATGTTTGCACGAAGACTATCCTGCTTAACATCGGCAACATTTATATCACCAATTTTAACCACCCCCTCTTCCACGTCATAAAACCTGAGCAGAATATTTGTAAGCGTTGTTTTACCTGCGCCAGAGCGTCCAACAAGGCCAATTTTCTCACCGGGCTTTATATTTAGCGACAAGCTTTTCATCACAGTTCCCTCACCGCCATAAGTGAAGCAAACTTCCTCAAATGCAATTGGCTTTCCACTTGCATCCAACTCAACAGCATTGGGTTTGTCTTGAATATTTTGAGCCTTTGAAAGCATATTCATACCATCTTGAATAACACCAAGCGCTTCAAATAAACGCGCTAATTCCCATGTCACCCAATAGGCCATGCCGTTCATTCGTAGAACAAGCCCCACTGCCACCGCAACGGCGCCAACGCTGACAGAATTTGATATCCAAAGCATAATGCCTGCCATTGCAGCACCTGCTAATAACAAGTGATTTAAAATCTTAATACACATCTCAAGACTGGTTGAGAGACGCATTTGCGGATAAACTGTTTGCAAAAATCCATCCATCGCATCTTTAGCGTAAATCTCTTCACGATCTGTATGCGCAAAGAGTTTAACCGTGGCAATATTCGTATAACTATCAACCACGCGTCCAGTCATAAGCGATCGCGCATCCGCCTGAAGTTTTGAAATACCGGACATCTTTGGCAAGAAGTACCACAACATTAAAAGATATAGAATAAGCCAAGTGGCAAAGGGCAAAACCAATCCCCAATGGAAAGAAGCAGCCAATATCATTGCGCCCATGAAATAAACAGTGACATAAACCATAACATTTAAAATGGTAATCGTTGCATCGCGTACAGCCAGCGAAGTTTGCATTACCTTAGTTGCAACACGTCCAGCAAATTCATCTGAAAAGAAAGACATGCTTTGACGCAGAAGATATTTATGCATCTGCCAACGCATGATCATGCCATAGTTACCAAGAATAGTTTGATGCAAAATCAGTGAATGAAAAACACCAACAATCGGCATAATCACCAAGATAAACCCAAGCATTATAGCAAGCGTATAGCCTTCATCAGCAAGAAAGGTTTCGCGATTAGATTCACTCAACCAATCAACGATATTCCCCAAAAACCCAAACAACGCTACTTCCGTGGCAGAAATTATCATAATCAACACGGTCATAAGCGCTAATAATTTCCAAGCTGGCCTAGTATAATGCCAGAAAAAAGCCAGTAGAGTATTTGGCGATTGCTTTGCAGCGTCATCAGGATATGGATTTAAAAGGGATTCAAAATAAGAGTACATAATTTCATTCCAGCAAGAGATTTTACTTGGCCGTCGAACAATAGATTTTATGGAAATTCGACGACGTTTATGCCGACAGGCGTGAGTAACCTATTTAAGGTCTAAGCTCGCCGACCGGCATAGGAAGGCATGCATTTATTAAATGTAATACACATAGTCGCCTCCTCTTTGCTGGTTTCAATATTCATATTTACAAGTGTATAATGCACTCATAATTTATCAATTGCAATTCGTGAAAATTTAATCCACCAACGAGTTAAATCACTGTTGTCATTAAGCCACAAGCAGAACCATGCCCGATCTCGTTTTATTCCAGCCCGACATTCCAGGAAATACAGGCACTCTCTTGCGCCTTGCAGCTTGTATGGGTGTGCAAGTTCATATCATTGAACCAGCAGGTTTTAGATTAGACGAAAAAGCATTTCGCCGCGCTGGGATGGACTACGTCGAACAAGCGGCGATGCAAAAACATTTAAACTGGGATGCCTTTGAAGAATGGCGTTCAGGTGAGAACAGACGATTAATCTTACTCACAACAAAGTCCGACCAAGGCTATACTGATTTTGAATTCAAACATGACGACCTGATCATGTTAGGTCGTGAAAGCACAGGCGCACCTGACTATGTGCATGAAACAGTTGATGAACGCCTAACCATTCACATGGCAGGCGAAGCAAGATCACTCAACATGGCCTTAACAGGTGCTATGGTTCTTGGTGAAGCGATTAGACAAGTGAGCTAAACAAAAAAAGCCTGCTGAAATTTAATCCAGCAGGCTTTTAAAATAATTAAGTCTTAAACTTACATCTGGTGCGGGTTTCTCGCGATAGATGAAATCTGGTGACGTGCAATACCAATATCATCAAGTTGACGCGGAGAAAGTGATTTCAAAGCGCTGCGTGTTTGACGAGCTTTGTTCCAGTTACGTACGTTCTTTAAAATGTTCATTTTCACTGTCCTACAATAAAATGCCATTCAAATTGGCTAATAAAAATCTTGGAAACAACCTGTGTTTCTATGATCTCTATATCTGCTTAAATGTAGGATTTAACTACAGACAAGATTGCAGGTGAGCTATGCAATGCGTGCATATGAATGCGACAATACCGCAGTCGTATATAAAACTAACAACCATCACTGCTTTTGTTTAAACTGGTTACAAAGCAAGATGACTGGAGGGATTATGCAACAACTTAAAGGTAAGAAAGCCTTGGTAACAGGCGCAGCAGGTGGTATCGGGCAAGCCATTGTTGCAAAACTTCAAGCCGAAGGTGCTATGGTGACAGGCACGGACATTACTGCCTGCAATGCAGACTTTAGCATCGAAGGTAATTTAATGGACGCTGCTATTTGCAATGAGCTTCCAAAAAACGCATCACAACTAATGGGCGGCCTTGATATCCTGATCAATAATGCAGGCATTATAACCAGAGGTGATATCACACAAGCAACTGATGAAGACTTAAAGAGAACAATGGCTATTAATGTTGAGGCGCCCTTCCGTTTGTGCCGTGCAGCAATTCCACTCATGGCAAAGGTAGGTGGTGGCGCTATCGTAAACACGTCTTCTTGTTGGGGAGTGCACCCTGGCCCCAACCATCCAATTTATGTCATGTCAAAAGCTGCCGTAGCATCTCTTACACAATGTTTGGGCATGGACCATGCACATCAAAACATTCGAGTGAATGCCGTGTGTCCGAATGAAGTAAATACACCGATGATTAGAAGCGGCTTTGAAACAAGAGGTCTAGATCCTGACAAAGCAATTAATGAACTTAATTTATCTGTTCCGTTAGGGCGAATTGCTGAACCAGACGATATCGCTGACGTCGTGATCTTTCTTGCCTCGAATCAAGCTAGATACATGTGCGGCGCCCTACTTGAAGTAAACGGAGGCAAGCCAGTTCAATGACACAGTTTGAAGATAAGGTCGTATTAATAACTGGTGGTCGAAGTGGTATTGGTGCTGCTTGTGCAGATACTTTTGCAACTGCAGGGGCAACGGTCATCACCGCCCAAAGACAGAAAGACAAAAACTTCGAATATATTGAAGTAGATTTTCTTGATTCCAGCGCGCCAAAGAAAATTATTGAAACCATCATAGAAAAGCATGGTCGCCTTGATGTTTTAATCAACAATGCAGGCATGATGATAGAGGGAACGGTTCTTGAAAGTTCTGAAGAGGATTGGGCAAGCACAATCCAAGTTAATCTCACAGCGCCTTTTCTTCTTATAAAACATGCCATGCCGCATTTAATAAAATCGACAGGTTCAATTGTAAATATCGGCTCAATTGAAGGCCTAGGTTCAAACCCACGTCACCCCGCCTATTGCGCATCAAAGGCTGGACTTCACGGACTGACAAGGGCGGTAGCCATTGACCACAGCCCAGATGGCGTTCGTTGCAATGCAGTAGCTCCTGGCTGGATTGATACAGATTTAAACGTTGCCTTTATCGAGAGCTTGGGTGATCCAGATGAATTTCGCGAAAGAATTGGTAGTATTCATCCCGTTGGAAGAACAGGAAAACCTGAAGAAATCGCCTCGCTTGTAAAATGGCTAGCCTCAGACGAAGCATCCTTTGTCACAGGACAAATCTGAACTGTAGATGGCGGCCGAATGAGTAAACTAAGCCTGCCTTAGCCGAAAATTAAAATTTAATCAGCGCTCGGCAGACGGCGCATTGTGAATTCTATCTCGTCATTATCAAGCACACGCCAGCTTTCAACTTCGCTCCAATAAGCAGCCTTTGGGTATTTTCTCAGAAAGCTTTTGGCAAATTGGCGTGCATCTTCGCGGGGTAATACGTGCGTTTCACGTTTCCAACTACTTAAAGAGCCGCTTTTCTTTCCCAGCAGGTTTTTGCGCATTTCACTGCGCCGCTCCGCCCAAGTTTTATTTGCAACACGCGAGCGCTCAACCGCACTGGACGCCTTACTTGCGTCAGAAACGGAATACCTTGCTTTTTTATCATCAATATCAGCCATTTGTATCGGCCTTATTTTATTAACGTTTTATTAATGTGGGTCTTGGTTTGACCCAAGTCAAGTTTTGTGAAATCAGCATATTGCAATGTCTATGAAAATATGGGCAAGTCGAAAAAGCAAAAACAACAAAATTCATACGGGGAATTTTAAATTGGCAGGCAAGCACACACCACCTCCTCCAGGACTTCCAGAAAATCTGGACGAGAAGAAACAACTTGCAGAGCAATGGTTTCAAAAAATAAGAGACACCATCTGCTCAAGCTTTGAGCAATTAGAAGACGCCCTTGCTGGTCCATTATCTGACCGTGCGCCTGGTCGTTTTGAGCGCAAAGACTGGACTCGTGATGAAGGCCATGGCGGCGGCGGAACAATGTCTATGATGTATGGCCGTGTCTTTGAAAAAGTTGGCGTGCATACTTCAACTGTTTTTGGCGAGCTCTCAGAAGATTTCCGCAAGCAGATTCCTGGTGCTGATCAAAACCCTGAATTCTGGGCATCTGGTATTTCTCTTATTGCCCACCCACAAAACCCAAATGTACCTGCCGTTCATATGAACACGCGTATGGTTGTAACAACAAGTCAGTGGTTTGGTGGCGGAGCAGATTTAACACCTGTTCTTGATGCACGTCGCACACAGGAAGATGAAGATACGCGGGTATTCCATCGCGCAATGAAATTCGCCTGCGAACGTCATGCAGTGGCAAAATATGATGAATACAAAGAATGGTGTGATGAATACTTCTACCTAAAACACCGTAACGAAACACGCGGCGTAGGTGGTATTTTCTATGATTATCTTCATTCTGATGAAGAAAAAGGCGGATGGGACGCTGATTTTGCATTTACCCAAGACGTAGGCCGAGCTTTCAATGTAGTTTACCCAGCTTTGGTTATGAAAAACATGAATAAGACATGGACAGAAGAGCAAAAAGAAGAGCAACTCATACGTCGCGGAAGATATGTAGAGTTCAACCTACTCTACGATCGAGGCACAATTTTCGGCTTAAAAACGGGAGGTAACGTAGATACAATCCTATCTTCAATGCCACCTGAGGTAAAATGGCCTTAGTTTTATAAAAGTTCTGAGGTTATTCACACAAAGAGCCTTCAAAATTATCTATGATTAGCCAGTCATTTTTAGCTTGGATGGTAAATCTATTTTTTCAAGATCAACGGTATCTGTAAACTCTTTGAGCACAGCATCAAATTCTGGTGCCGCGTCCAAAAATGAAGCGTGGCCAGAATTTTCAATAAAGACCGTCTTACCCGTGTAAAGCATCGGGTTAGAAATGTTTTCCATGTAATTAGTTCTGATAAAACCTTCATCACGCCCATGTAAAAGACAAACTGGTTTTGTTGCATTCTTAAGGCGTGCAGCTTGACTGACACCAAATCCATACAAAATACTTCTAGATATATTAGGGCGCATTTTTTTATCGGTGCGCTGAAGTATTTCTGTAAAATCTTGATTGGTCAGTTCACCAAAACAGGTTTTTTCAAAATATTTAGCATCTTCTTCAGTGAACTCCGCTTTACCAGCAAGAAGCAACATTTTAGATATATGCATACTCTGGATTAAACCTAACGGACCATTGCCTGCAGGTGCGGCGCCGCATGTCATAACACCGGACACTTGCGGCGTATTATCAGTCATTTCAAGAGCAACTTGCCCGCCCAATGACCATCCCATCAAAACGCAATCTTTTATATTTAATTCAACAATAAAATCTCTTATTTCACTCGCCAAACCGGAATATGAGTATGTTTTTTTCGGGTCATCTGCATTCTTTGAACAACCATGACCTGGCAAATCAACAGCAATCAATCTATGGTTTTTTAATGCTTCACTCTGAAATTGCTTTGCAAAAACTTCTTTTGAAACCCCTGAGCCATGAAGGAATACTATAGGTAAATCAACACCATCACGTTCGACGTAAGATAATGTATCTGTAGATTTGTAATATGATTTAGAAAACTTTCCTATCAAAGTAAGTATCCCGCTTTTCCTAAAGAATTAAGGGTAGCAAAAGGGTATTAAGGATGATGTAAATTAATGAGTTAATTTTTAATAAAACCTGATATACGAACGATAATTAAAACTGAGAAACGGATCGAATTGATGGCGCTAGATATTTTTATTTGTGTTTTGGGCTGGGTGATCATCGCGTGTCATACTTGGGCGCTTAAACATCATTTCAATATGCCAGTTATTCCAAATGGCGTCAGACTCATCTCTACACTCGTCATCATAAGTGCTGCAATATTATCATTTTTATGTTTTTATTTGGAACAACCTACAAGCGCTCAAATTGTTGGACTTATATTCTTATCTTTTAGTTTTGTATTATTTTGGGTAACCATTCGCGAAAGTTCAAAAGCAAAATTGTTAGCAGCATTTGATGAAAAACTACCCCATGGCTTACTCAAAACAGGGCCATACTCATATGTTAGACATCCGTTTTATACGTCATACCTAATCCAATGGGTTGGATGGGGAATAGCAGCTTGGACAATCTGGGCTATCGTTCCAATTTTATTTATGACTGTTACTTATTGGGTTGCAGCGCGCGACGAAGAAAACAAATTTTCCAAAACAGAAATGGCTGATGACTACAAACAATACATATCCAGCACAGGTCGTTTCTTTCCTAAAATAAAATTTTAAAACTAGAAATATATGGCCAGTATGAAAATATTGGCTTAACTAGCGCTTGCTGGCGATAGCCACATAAACCAGATTATACAAATTTGAGTGAAAAACAGGCATCGCAACCTACTTTAAAGCATCCTCAACAGGGCATCTTTATCCAACGCAAACTCACTCTCAATCCAAGCCTCTTCTAACGCTTTGAGCTTTTCACCCATAACGGGCCCTGTTTCCATTCCAGCTTTAATCAAATCATTGCCTTGAACTGGAAACTTAGGTCGTTGCCAACCTTGAGCATATTCAACTAGCTTAAGCATAGCTTTTGCACCGGCTTCATCTTCGCGCCCTTGAAGGTGTACAACTTCAAGCTTCATGGCATCAAGCAAGCCACGAACACTACCTCGATAAAGCAACTTCTGTAACTCACTTTCAAAAATGTTAGCTTTTGGTGCGGGGTTGTTTGCCCAAGCGACCATACGTTGAGTTTCTTTTTTAGAAAAAGCCATGCGCTTACTCATCGCTTGCATTGTTTCCACATCAGGGCGCACCATGCCCATTAATCTGAATAATGCATTAGGTTGCCAACCTCGCTCTTGCTCCAAACGCAACAAACCTGGAATGCCATCCGTTCCCCATTTATGGGTTTCAGGCAGGACGCCGCCAAGAATACCAGTTGTCCGCATCCATAAAATGGCACGGCCGGGATCTGGCGCAGCAAGTAATTTTTTAAGCTCCATCCAAACCCGCTCAACAGATAAACCAGCCAGCAAGCCACGACCAGCAGCACAGGCTTTTAACCCAATGGCATCTGGACGACCGCCACCATACCAAGCGAAGAACCGAAAGAACCGAAGAATGCGTAAGCTATCTTCTTTAATGCGCGTTTCAGCGTCCCCAATAAAGCGTACATCTTTTGTCAGGATATCTTTATACCCATCAACAAAATCATAGACCTTACCTTCACGGTCACAATATAAACCGTTGATGCTCAGGTCACGGCGATTAGCATCCGCTTCCCAGTCCGTGCCAAATTCGACAACCGCATGACGTCCGTCTGTTTCTATGTCCTTACGAAGCGTTGTGACCTCATAAGCTTGACCATCCAGAACAGCAGTAATCGTGCCATGTTCAATGCCTGTAGGAACAGCTTTGTGACCAGCCACCTCCAGCCGTTTCACAACCTCTTGCGGCAAAAGTGTCGTGCAAAGATCAACATCACTGGCTGGTATTCCCATGAGCGAATTACGAACGGCTCCACCAGCGACACGCGCTTCACCCGTCACCCCATCAGCATCGCTGGTTAAAACATCAAATAATGCTTGCAAACGTTCATCCTGCAACCAATCGTCTTTTATACGCACATCGTTTAATTCACTCATTTAAAAACTCTATCATAAAACACGCGGATCATGCCCGCTGTTACGCCCCAGATATAATGCTCTTTATAAGGCATTTCATAAAAATAACGTTCAATATCATTCCAGCTTTTACTGGTTGTCTTGTGATTGACTTCATCCATCAAAAACGAAAGTGGCACTTCGAACATGTAATCGACTTCATCAGGGTTTATCTCAAAATCTGCACCTTCACGCACAAAGCCGATGACAGGCGCGACACGATATCCAGAACCAGTATGATAATCCGGTAATCGCCCCATGATTTCAACATCATTGATATCAAGACCAATCTCTTCCCAAGCTTCGCGCAAGGCCGCCGCTTCTGGTGACGCATCATCCGCATCAATTCTACCACCTGGAAATGCCACTTGCCCTGAATGGTTATTCAATGCCTCGGTTCGTTTGGTTAGAATAATATTTACAATACCACCACGTTCAACCAATCCAATCAAGACAGCAGCATCTTTGGTAGCATTAGAAACAACATCGCCTTTCATCCCCTCATTAAGGTGATAATCACCGTCAATTTCGCCGAGTGCAAAATTCAACTTTTTTAGAAGCAATTCACGAACATTAGATGTAGAAAATTCAAAACTCACAAGAATTACGCACTCAATTTAGCAAGTTCATCTGCAGGCATAATTGGGAACACTTCACCCTTGCTTCGCACCGCAAACATCAAAATCCCATCAACAACAATCTCTTCGCCATGCGCAATCAATTCATACATAACAGACCGCGCCAGTACAGCTTCTAGCCTTCCACGCACTAGCGCATAAGGTTTTACCCCGTCATTTTCTGGAACAATGACAAACCGCATTGGGTTTTCAGACCCAACTTCAACCACGTCATCCATATTGGTGCGAAGCGTAATCACTTGCTCACCATCTTCAGTATGAGCATTCATCTCAACCGCAATAAAATGAGCATCTTCAACAGTAATTCCTACAAGTTCAACTGGCGTAACTAGATAAGTCTTACCATCCTCATCTTTACGAAGAACAGTCGAGAAGAGCTGCACCAAAGCTTTTCGCCCAATCGGTGTGCCCATATAAAACCAAGTACCATCGGCCTTGATTTCCATAGGAATATCTCCGCAAAACTCAGGATGCCATTTATCAACTGGCGGCAAGCCCTTTTCTTTTTTTCCTGCCCTAGAAATCAACGCTTCAAGACCGCTTAAACCTTTTGCAACCTGATTATCTTCAATCTCAGCCATATTCTTCTCTTTCACAGCACAAATATCAAAAATTTTAATCACAATTTTGTTTATGTGAATCATTACACTTGAAGTCACACAATCGACAACTACCATGTTATATGTAGAGTGTAATTTCTATTTTAAAGAATAATGCGGAGTTTATTTATGAGCGCTATCGACAAAAACCTTACCAAATCACAGGAAAAGGAAGTCATTCTGATGGCTGAAAAAGCCGTAAACGACATGAAAAAGGTTCGTAAAAACGTTGGCCAAGTTATTTTTGGTCAGGAAACGGTTGTTGATAACACGCTCACAACCATCCTTGCAGGCGGTCATGCACTGCTCGTTGGCCTACCCGGTCTTGCTAAGACAAAACTTGTTGAGACATTAAGCATAGTCTTAGGCCTTGATGATAGCCGTATTCAATTCACGCCCGATCTGATGCCCTCTGATATTTTGGGTTCAGAAATTTTGCACCAAGATGAAAAAGGAAAGCGCTCTTTCCAATTCATCAAGGGCCCAGTATTCGCGCAGCTTCTAATGGCAGACGAAATTAACCGCGCATCACCTCGCACACAGGCAGCGCTTTTGCAGTCAATGCAAGAGTACCATGTAACAATTGCTGGCCAACGTTACGACTTACCTTCGCCCTTCCATGTTCTAGCAACTCAAAACCCGTTGGAACAAGAAGGCACGTATCCACTGCCAGAAGCTCAACTTGACCGTTTCTTAATGCAAGTTGATGTGCATTATCCAAACATGGAAGCAGAACGCCGTATTATGTTTGAAACAACAGGAACGACTGAAACAAGCGCGAAGAAAATCATCGACGCAAAACGCTTAAAAGAACTTCAAGAATTAGTTCGCCGTCTTCCAGTTGGCCAAAGCGTAGTCGACGCAATTCTTGAACTTGTGCGTTCTGCACGCCCAGACAGCGCTTCATCTGACCTCACGGATTACATTTCATGGGGGCCAGGTCCTCGTGCATCACAAGCATTAATGTTGACCGTTCGAGCACGTGCACTTCTTGATGGGCGCCTTGCACCTTCAGTGGATGACGTGATTGCTCTAGCAGAACCTGTACTTCAACATCGTATGCAACTCTCATTTGCAGCACGTGCGGAAAACATGGGCGTTCGCGATGTAATCGACACTTTGAAAAAGCGCATCGGATAAATGCCGCCACTAGGCAGCATAGCCCAAAGAGAGAGCGGGCGCGAAACGATAGACCGTGCAAGAGCACGAGCAGAGCTTATTCCAAGTCTGCTAGTTGAAGCGCGCCGTGTGGCAAACACAGTATTCTCTGGCTGGCATGGAAGACGCAAACGCGGCGTTGGCGAAAATTTCTGGCAATTTAGGCCGTATTCTCCGGGCGAAAGCATGTCGAAAATTGACTGGCGCAGATCTGCCCGAGATGAAAACCATATCTACGTCCAAGATAAAGAATGGCAAGCAACGCACACAGTTTGGCTTTGGGTCGATGAAAGCCCCTCCATGTTATTCAAATCTGATATGGCAAACGTCGCGAAACAATCCCGCGCCTTAGTCCTTGCTTTTGCTATGGCTGAACTACTCGCAAAAAGCGGAGAGCGGGTTGGTTGGCTAGGCCTTACGCGCCCGATCTTAAGCCGTAATGCTGCAGAAAAACTTGCAGAAGCACTTATACTTAGTGAACCACAGACGCAATTTCCAACTAAGCCTGAACTTGGCCAACATAGTGATTTAGTATTGTTCAGCGATTTTCTTGATCCAATTGATGAAACAACACAAAGCTTAAACAACCTATTCAACTACGGCACGCGTGGTCATGTTGTTCAGGTTATCGACCCTGTAGAAGAAATATTTCCTTACCAAGGCCGCGTAGAGTTTAGCGACCCAGAAACAGGTGAAAAATTCACAGCTGGTAATGCGGAAATTTTAAAAACCCAATATGAAGCTGAAGTTACAATGCGTACTGCAACCATGCGCCAAATAACAAATAAACTTGGCTGGACTTTCACCCGCCACCATACAGATAAACTTGCAGCAGAAGCCCTTGTGCAACTGCACACACATCTTGGGGAGCGTCCGTTATAATGTTTGGCCTCCCACTCGCATTCACATCTCCATGGCTTTTAATGGCACTTTTAAGCTTACCAGTAATTTGGTGGTTGCTACGTTTAACCCCGCCAAAGCCACAAGAAGAAGTTTTTCCGCCAACACGTATTTTAGCAAGACTTCACGAAAAAGAAGAAACACCCGCGCAAAGCCCGTGGTGGCTAACGCTCCTACGTTTGCTTATGGCAGCACTCGTAATACTTGCCATGGCTGGACCAATTCTTAATCCAGAAGAAACCGTCCTTAAAGGTGATGGCCCTGTAATGATCGTAATGGATGATGGCTGGGCCTCTGCCCAAGAGTGGGAAACAAGACAAAAAACAGCTTTAGCACTTATCCAAGAAGCAAAAGATTCAAGCAGAACGGTCATGCTAATCAGCGCAACAGGGCATGAGAGTTGGACAGGAGAAGCCATTTCACCAGAAGAAGCCGAAAGACTCTTACAAGCAAGTAAAAGCACACCAGCTGAACCCAATCACACTAATACGTCCAATAAACTGACTCAAAGCTTGAGCGTGAAAAAGCCTGGGCAAATCATCTGGTTGTCCGATGGATTGTCACGTGAAGGAACCAAAGAACTTAGCGACAAAATCATTTCAGCTAATTCAGAATCATCTTTATATCAGGCAAAAGTCGATGATCTGATTATCATTGAAACAGCAAGCAATGAACCTTCAGAGCTTTTTGGAATGTTAGCCCGTGCACGATCAGATGGATCACAAGAAGTATCAGTGATTGCACGTGATTTAAAAGGTCTGGTGATAGCAAGGGTTCCTGCGGTTTTTGGTGACGGCGAAACTAAAACACGCTTTTCAATTGATGGACCAGTGGAGTTAAGAAATCAAATAACGCGCTTAGAAATAAATACTGCAAAAAACGCTGCAGCTGTTCAATTACTCGATGAAAACAACAAACGTCGTCTCGTTGGTCTAATCTCAGGCGAGCAATATGATTTCAATCAACCTCTTCTTTCTCCACTTTATTATATCTCTAAAGCGTTAGAACCCTTCTCTGATTTACGCCGTTCGTCAGACGCTAATGTTACCGCATCTGTAATTGAATTACTCAATCAAGGCGTTTCAACCATCGCACTTGCAGACGTCGGTTTGATTACAGAATCGTCAGAAGAAAAGCTAACCAAATGGATTGAAAACGGCGGCTTACTATTGCGTTTTTCTGGCCCACGTTTAGCAGCCGCAACCCATGGCGGGTTATTGCCTGTAGAAATTCGTCCAGGTGATAGAAACTTAGGTGGCGCTCTTTCTTGGGAAACACCAAAAGCCCTAGCTCCTTTTGAACGAGAAAGTCCTTTCTTTGGGGTTAACCCACCACGCGATGTTGTTGTCAAAAAACAACTGCTTGCTCTACAAGAAGCGAACCTTGAAGAAAAAACATGGGCTATGCTAGAGGACGGAACTCCTCTGGTAACAGCCGAAAAACGCGGTGCTGGATGGATTGTTTTATTTCATGTTGGCTCTGATGCAGAATGGTCAAACTTACCTTTATCAGGAACGTTTGTAGAAATGCTTCGGCGCACCGTAAACCTCTCGCGTTCAAGTGGCAAAAGGCAAATACAAAACGAAACTATTTCACTACCTCCATTACGGGTTTAAATGGCGACGGGCAATTTATACAACCTGAACCGCTAGTAAAACCTTTAGTGACTTCAACAGGACAAACACCCAACGTAACAGTAAAAAACCCTCCAGGCTTTTATGGGACTGAAGATGGATTTACGGCCTTAAATTTATTTGAAGAAGTGACTACTTTAACGCCTTTAAAAGACACTAATTTCACCGATAGTTTTTCAAAACAAAGCTACTTAACTGGCTCTAGTTTTGATTTTAAAATTTGGCTACTTTTGTGCGCTGCAATCTTACTTATATTCGATTGCTTAGCAGTACTTTGGATGGCAGGCGCATTGCGCGGTAAAAAACCAAACACGAGAGTCCTTGCCTCGTTATTTATCTTTGCATTTGCATCCCTAACCCTGATGTCGGCGTCACCATCCTTTGCTCAAGAGAACGATGAAAATTTTGACTTTAAATCAGCGCTAGAAACAAGACTTGCCTATGTTGTAACCGGCATCAACTCAGTTGATAACATCAGCGAAAAAGGGATGCGCGGGCTAACATTCTTTATAAGCAGTAGAACAGCTCTTGAACCTGGAGAGCCTATCGGCCTAGACATAAGTCAAGATGAACTCTCGTTCTATTCATTAATCTACTGGCCTGTTGATCCTAGAGCAGAACTTCCCTCAGCTGAAACCATTGCAAGAATTGACGCCTATATGAAAGAAGGCGGCAGTATTTTATTTGACACCAAGACCAAGTATCTGGTGTCTTTGGCGGCACATCATCATCCCCTGCAGCACGAACTTTACAACAAATTTTATCATCGCTTGATATCCCACCTCTAGAACCTGTGCCAACCGATCATGTACTGACGAAATCATTTTATCTTTTAGACCGTTTTCCAGGACGATACGCAGGCGGTGATTTATGGATTGAAAAATCACAAAACCTCAACCCAACGCAGGGTGGTAGAATAGTAAGAACTGGTGATGGCGTTTCATCCATCATGATAACAAGTAATGATATGGCTGGCGCATGGGCGGTTGATGGTAGTTTGCGCCCTCTTTGCCGACCATTCCACCAGACCCAACACAGCGCAATTATGCTTACCGATCAGGTGTGAATTTGATGATGTATGCCCTAACAGGAAATTACAAAGCTGATCAGGTACACTTGCCTGCGTTACTAGAACGATTGGGGCAATAATCCTGATATGGAAAACCTGAACATAACATTTTCCCCTGAATTACCCTTATGGTTATTAGTGCTTTTAACGAGCGCAATTGCTCTGCTTTGCCTTTATGGCTTGGTCAAACAGTTAAGAGGTAGTTTTGTAAGGTTAATAGCAGGCGCCCTTCTGGCAATTGCACTTTTTAATCCTTCTCTTTTGCAAGAAGATAGATCACCTCTTAAAACTATTATTCCGTTGGTGATTGATGAAACAACAAGTCAGCGCTTAAATAATAGAGACAAGCAGACTGCAGATGCAGCAAATGACATTAGAAGGCAGTTTGAAAAGCTGGATAATTTTGAACTGCGTGAAATTCGCGTAACCGACCAAATTTCGCAAACCAGTGACGTTTCATCAGCACTTTTCTCATCACTTAACAAAGCAGTGCAAGATGTGCCATCCGATCAAATGGGTGGTGCAATTTTCATCACAGATGGCCAAGTTCATGACATTCCAGAAAACATTAAACAACCAAATATCAACGGCCCACTTCATGTTATTATCACGGGTAAAGAAAATGAACGGGATAGACGTATAGTTCTAAAAAACGCCCCTCGTTTTGGTGTTGTCGGTGAAAGCCAAGAGATTATTTATGAAATTGAAGAAACAGGTTTTAACAATAAATTACCCGTAGAAATTACAATCAGCATCGATGGAGAAATTGTTGCTATTGATGAGGTTATAGCAGGCGAAGAAGCATCCTTTATATTTGACGTCCCCCATGGCGGTAAAAATATAATTGAGCTAAGTGCTACGATTGCGAAAGATGAAATTTCTGAAATTAACAATAGGGCTTTCACAACACTTAATGGTATCCGCGAAAATCTTCGTGTTCTATTAGTTTCAGGTGAACCTCACGCAGGCGAGCGTACTTGGCGCAATTTACTTAAGTCTGACGCCTCTGTTGATCTAGTGCATTTTACAATTTTGCGACCACCCGAAAAACAAGACGGTACGCCAATCAATCAACTCTCTTTGATCGCCTTACCTACTCGCGAGCTCTTCGTTCAAAAGATAGATGAATTCGATCTAATTATATTTGACCGCTACAAACGACGCGGTGTCTTACCTGTTTTATATTTTGACAACATCGCCCGTTATGTCCGGGATGGTGGCGCTGTACTTGTAGCAGCAGGACCAGAATATGCCGATCGTACCAGCATTGGGGCGACACCGCTTAATTCTGTTCTTCCAGCCTTAGCTGATGGCAAGATAACGGAAGCCCCTTTTACACCGCAAATTCCAGAAACGGGACAAAAACATCCTGTAACTCGCGATCTTGATGGTTGGGATAAAGACAAGCCAAAATGGAGCCGTTGGTTCCGTTCTATTGGCGTTGATAAAGTTGGCGGCGAAAGCGTAATGGAAAATGAAAACGGTGAACCAATTTTAATGCTCCAGCGTCATGACGAAGGCCGCGTTGCTCTCTTCTTATCAGACCATGTCTGGGTATGGTCACGCGGCTTTGAAGGCGGCGGCCCTCATGTTCAACTACTGCGCCGCCTAGCTCATTGGATGATGAAAGAACCAGAGCTTGAAGAAGAACGCTTAACCGCGCAAGCAAGTGGCAAGACGCTTACAATCACAAGACAAACACTGGGAGAAAAACCGCAGGACGTAGATATTACATCACCTTCCGGAGAGAGTCTGACCCTTAGCTTTACACAATCAGAACCAGGCATATGGCAAGTTGAAACTGAAGTTGAAGAGATAGGGCTTTATCGTACAACAAATGTTGAATTTACTGCCCTAGCACAAGTAGGCCCTGCTAACCCACGAGAACTCGCAGCGGTTATAAGCACAGTTAAAACGCTCGCTCCTATTGTCAAAGCAACATCTGGTTCTATTCAGCGTATCGAAGGTGCAGGCATTCCGCGTCTTATCCAAATAGCGCAAAATGCAACCGCAAGTGGACGTGGTTGGGCAGGCCTAGTAAACAGTAATGCAACTGTCTTAAACAGCGTCTTCCGTATACCTTTGTTTACTGGATTACTCGGCCTTGCACTTTTATTATTTGGCTTTGCATCAATGTGGTTTAGAGAGGGGCGATAGAGCTAGCCTTATTTAAGGTAAATTACCAATATGCTCTATATATTATTTTGCGTGTTTTCTTATCTTTTAATCAAGGTTGATTAAAAGGAAAATACTCTAAGTTTTTGCATATTGCATAGCTACACCGTTAAACTTCTCTTTTGCCCCATCTACTAATGGACACATCAAAATGCGGGCAGGATCCGCTGGACCAGGCATTTTAATTTGGCCGTGATTTACTTGTTCAAACCCAAACTTTTTATAATAGTCAAAATCACCAACTAAAAGAATTGCTTCATGACCTGCATTTTTGGCTGCTTCTACAGCCTTGAACATTAAGGCGGCGCCAACACCTTCATTTTTGCATTCAGGGGCAACTACTAATGGCCCGAGTAGCAAAGCCTCATCATCACCAATAAGTATTTTTGTGAGCTTTACAGAACCAACTAAATGGCCTGATCTGTGAAACGTAAAAGACAAATCAGGTTCGTGCATCACCCCTTCACGCAATCTAAAGGCCGAACGAGCAAAACGTCCTGGGCCAAATGCTGTTTCCGCAAGCATTTCAACGGCATCATAATCTTCAGGTGCTTCAGGTTTTAAAATATCGCTAAGAGCGTTCATTATTCAGACTTTACAAAAAGAGTTTTTACAAACCTTAGCCGAACAATTTCGAGGCTAAGATTAGGCGTACGAAAACATGCGCTGAGGGCGCAAGGTGGTTCGTCGTCGCAAAACTCTTGTTGTGAACATCATGTCCTCTTGAATAAACTAAAAGTCGGATACCACGCAAATTTATATGCGTCTATATAAATTTTATTCGCTAGTTAATTTTATCACCAATATTGCGAAATAGGCGCATCAAAGTAATACTCTTTAAGGCGTCGTAAGTTTCCTGCCGTGATGTCTTTTGGCAATGCATCAAGTGCAAAAAATCCCATCTCAACAATTTCACGGTTCGGCTTAAAGGTCTCAGCCTCACGCCATTCTTCAGCTTTATAAATAGCAACATGATCACGTTTGGAAGCAGAAACGTTTTTATAAATTCCAAGAAGCTTGGCTCACCAATAATTTCAAAACCGACTTCTTCTCGCAGTTCTTTTGAAGCTGATTGAGCCATGGTTTCACTTGCCTCAACACCGCCACCAGGCAAATACCAGCCCTCAACATAGGTATGACGAACCAAAAGAACCTCACCTATTTCATTCTCAACGACAACACGAACGCCCAAAGTCATAGGACGGGTGAACAGAAAATACAGATGAAACAGCTTTCGAAGAATTTTATTATCGGCCATAAAGACTTTTATCGACTGAGAGTTTTAAATTCAACCTTGCTGCAAACTCGCAGCAATTGTATGCAGGAGCATGTTTCGCCTTGCACATATATCTGATGTCCATCTTGGACCCCTGCCGCCAGTTAAATTTCATCAACTGGCAAGCAAGCGTATCACTGGCTATTTAAACTGGAAGTTAAATCGAAAAGGTGCATTAGCTAGCAACTACTTAAAAGACATCATTAGCGATATTCAAAGTAAACCAATAGATCATATTGCTGTAACAGGCGATCTGATGAACTTATCGCTACCAGATGAATATGTGATGGTAGACAGCTTATTAAAACAATTAGGCAACCCAGAATATGTAACAGCCAATTGCGGCAACCATGATGCCTATGTACCAGGCGCTTTGCAAAGGTCAATAGATAATTGGGCGCCCTATTTATCTGGTGATGATAAAATCATATCTAGCGCGCAAGATTATCCAATTTTGCGCAAGCGTGGAAACATAGCAATCATTGCCTGTAACTCCGCAGAAGCAACCCTTCCTTTTTTTGCAACGGGCTACTTTAGAAGAGCACAAGCAAAACGGTTAGAAGCAATTTTAGAACAAACAAAAGATATGTATCGGATCATCATGATCCATCATCCACCTTTTGCAAATGCAACCCCGTGGTACAAACGCTTAATTGGCCAGTCTCGCTTTAGAGAAGTCATTTTAAAGCATGGTGCAGATCTAATTCTTCATGGCCACACACACCTAGACACAAAAACAAGTATCGTTGGTCCTAAAGGCAATGTCCCTGTTATTTGTGTTCCCGCAGCAGGCAATGCACCCAGTGGGCATAAACCTGCAGGACGATATAATCTGTTCTCAATTGAAATGAATAAAAACGGCTGGTCGACAAAACTTGAAGAATTTGGTTTTTCCAAACACGCAGACGGCGTTAATCTACTTGGCTCACACGAACTCTAACGCACCATTTGTACAATTTGCTCCATAAGGTCGAACCACGTTAGAATAAATAAAACACCTGCTCCGCCGATTAAGCCAAGAATAAACCAGACGAACAACGAAAGCGTTGAATGCCGAGTTTTATTAGTCGCTGTTTTAAGCCCTGCTTCTTCTATCTCAGTTTTCACCTCTTGACCTTCAGAAACATCTACAACAGAGTTTTTTTCATCGTTAGAAGGATGATTTTCCATCATCTGAGATAAAGAAAGCCAATCGCCTTCAATCATACGCTCACGTTCTAGCAAACGTTCTGCAACATAGTTCGTGACATGTTCACCAATTTTCTTGCGACTACCACCACGCCCAAGAATAACCCGGCCCATACGAGTATCTTTAACGAACTCGTATTCCCGTCCATCTGCGCCCATTCGAACAAATGATGTCATATCAATCCAAAGTCTTGGCGTCTCACCTTTAGTAAGCGCAAACTCAAACTGTTCATTATCTTTGGGGATGTCTTCTATGACGGATTGCAAGTCTTCTAGCAAAAGCTCTAGTCGGCTTAACTTCGTGTTCTTCATTTCAACAACGACATCATCACGATCTGCCTGCGAAGAACGGATTTTGTTCATCGCATTTGCTAAATCATGTACCCTGCGTTCAATCTCGCCTGGTTCCATTTCTTTTTTGATCATGCCAAGTTCTCGCAATTAGTCCTTTATTTACCATAATACTTGGGTAATTGCGTTCAAATTGCAAGTGGAACGAGACTTATGCCCTACCAAATAGAAGATTACTCACGAGCTTATCACGCCCATAAACGTCCTTATGGAATTTAACTTCCCCACCTTCGACCCAAGCAGTAAAATATGCCAAGTGAACAGGAATAGGCTTTTTTAATTTAACACGTTGGGTTTTTGGATTGGCCAATATCTTCTTAATCTTGGATTGATTTAAGGTGCGTGACCCAAATAACTTCTCAGCAAATTCCAACGGATCTTGCACACGAATGCAACCATGTGAAAATGCTCTAGCGCTCTTGGAAAACAAGCTCTTGGATTGCGTATCATGCAAATAGACATTGAATTTATTAGGAAAGAGAAACTTCACTTGCCCTAGCGCATTATTATCACCTGGTTGTTGTACTATTTTATAAGGGAATTTCTTACCATTGACTGAATTCCAATCAACAGAATGCGGGTTCATCACGGGAGCATCAGCTTTCCAACTCGTATGAACCTTGTAACCGCGCTTTTCTAAATAACCAGAGTCTTTGCGTAACTTAGGTAAAATTTCATTACCAGCGATTGAACGTGGCACCGTCCAAGTTGGGTTAAAATCTGCATATTGAATGGTATGAGAGAACATCGGCGTTTTATGATACGGTTGTCCCACCACAACGCGGCGTTTATCAACCGTTTTGCCGCCATCTGTCATACGCATTTCAAATGCTGCCTGATTAACAAGAACGTGTTTTTTGCCTAATGAGCGCGGCAACCAGCGCCAACGCTCCATATTAACAATTATCTGCCGCCCTTTAGCACTGCTAGACTTTGTCTTTGCAAGCGCTTTGCGTAACGCTAAATATTGAGGGTGCTGTGGACGCAATGCAGCTATTACTTTCGCTGGCCCACGCTTACTTGCAAGCCCAAGCCAGCCTTTTACATCTGCTTTTTTACGAGAAATAATAATATCTGGCTCTGATACCGCCGGCGTTGTGCGACCTGCAGATAAATCATGACCAAACTTCCAAAAAGACTGACTTAAATATAATTCAGTCGCAGCTAAATCTTTACCAGATAGGCTTTGAATATTTTTCGGAATAGCAGAAAGATAATCACGCGGCTCTAAACCATCACTACCCGCTGCCTGTAATACCTTCACAAGTTCAACACCTTTTTTGTTCAGCCCTTTTTTTGCTGTCCATATCCCTTTGCCAAACTTCCCACGATAATACTTTTTAAGAGGGCCAAGGTCGATAACTGTACCATTCCACTTGATCGCATCGCCTTTTAACACTCTACCAACACTGGCAGCATGAACTGGTGCGCTGCTAACAACAAAGCCAAAGGCAAGTGAATTAGCGATTAAAGAACGGCGAGATAAACGTGAAGTAAGCATCAAAAAATCCAGTTTAATTTATGTATCAATAGCTTATCGCAAACCTTTAATGAATGGAATGTGAAAGCATAATTCTATCAATAATGTGATGAGGAAACTGCGCTCTATATTCTATCATTTTGTTATATTACGTGATGAAATATCGTTTGATTTCATGGTCGGAAAATCACCCAAAATCAAACTAAAACGCACCTCATTCACCCTCCATCTTGAGTTCAGCCGACAGACGCAATTATGCATATGCGGCAACATTAACTTTGGAGTAAAGATTATGAAAAAACTTATTCGTGCACTAACTATCACAGGTTTTGCTGCTGGTTCTGCCCTTGCGCAGGCATCATTTGAATCAATTGATGCAGACCAAAGTGGCGGCGTTACACTAGCAGAAGCTGGTGCTGCTGGCCTTACTTGGACAGAAGAGCAATTTGCTGCTGCTGACACAGATGCAGATGGTTCTTTGAATGCTGATGAGTTTGCTGCGGCAACGCAATAAACTTTATCACCTAAGGCAAACACAGTGCGGCTCCGTTGATTGATTTCAGCGGGGCTTTTTTGTTTCTATGAGAAAAATAAAATTATTTTCCAAGGAATCTGCACGCACGCACGTCTTACTCTTCAAATGACACAAATTATTGGAGAGAATTTATGAAAAAAACATTCCTTGCAGCGTTACTTACAACAACATTTCTTACTCCTGCAATCGCAGATGAAATCAACGCGGCATCAAAAATAGATGCCGTAACCGTTTTTCCACAAGGGGCTGAGATTACAAGACTTGTTAAAACACAAATAAAAAGCGGTGAGCATACTTTGATACTGGATGATTTACCCGGTGATGTAGACCCACAGTCCATCCGCGTATCTTCTATTACTAATGGAAACCTTGAGATTAGATCGATTGATAGCAATCATGTTTATGTAACTAGCGACGCACAAATAGCTGGGAAACGTAAAGAACTGGAAATTAAAATCGAAAGCTTACAAGATCAAATCACATCTTTTAATCAGCAAAAACAGACCCTGAATTATCAAAGAAAACTAATACAAGACTCTGCTATTCGTCCAATTACAATAAGTCAGAATAACTCTGAAACACAGAATACTAACCAAGACCTTGGAAGTCTTTTTGACCTTGTAGCGCAACGCTTACAAAAACTGGACGAGCAATCACTTGATCTAAAAATCAAAATTAGAAAAACCTCTCAACAAATAAATGACCTTAATATCAAACTTCATGAGCTTGCTCCAAAACAGCATGTAAAGTTAAACGTAGCGGTCGACTTTGCTTCTGATAAAAACATGGATGCAGAGTTCCTCGTAAAATACAGAATTCACAATGCAGGTTGGCAACCATTTTATGATGCACGCCTTAACATCGGTGAAAAGAACGAAGCGCCCGACTTAGAGTTAACGCGCCGAGCAGAAATCGTACAACACACATCAGAAAATTGGGAAAACGTTGTTTTGACTCTATCAACAACACGCTCGACTGGTGCAACGTCTGCCCCAGTGCTTTCGCCACAGAATTTAGGCCCCCTCACTTTCAACCCCACTTAAAAAGCAAACGGTATAACTCAAGTGAGCTGCGAACGGAGCTTTCAACTTTACAAGATCAAGCCATTGGAGAAGAAGTTGAAACCACAAAGGATGGATTTTCTGGTAGCCCTGAGCCTGTAGCAGAAAAGCCGGTTGCTCAAGCCTTCACCGCTGGATTTCAAGCTGCCTACAAAATCACTGGGCGCTATACAGTCGACAACAAAGGCACAGCTAAAAAAGTAAAAATATCCTCAGAAAGCCTTGCCGCATCAATTAGTGTACACGCCGCTCCTTCGCTTGATCTCAATGCTTATCTTACCGCTGGATTTACCCCAGAAGGTGCAAATCCATTACTCCCAGGCCGTGTCATGTTATTCCGTGACAACATCTATATGGGCCAAGGCTATGTACCTCTGATTGCTTCAGGTGAAGAACATGAGCTTGGTTTCGGAGTAGATGACCAAGTTAAAATTACAAGAAGCGAAGGCAAGCGTAAGACAGGAGAAAGTGGCATTCTTACAACAGAACGAGTTGAAGAAAACTCCTGGATTACAACCGTCAAGAACCTGCATGATCGTGCTATGAACATTAAAATCTATGACCGTATGCCTTATGCAATAAATGAAAACATTGAAGTCTCGCTGATGAGAAATACAACCAGACCAACGGATCACGATATTGAAAACAAACGCGGCATCTATAGCTGGGAATATCACATGAAGTCAGGCGAAGAAAAAACCATAAAATTTGGTTATCGCATCACTCACCCGCAGAGTTAAACTTTATAGTTTATAACTTCTGTCAAAGTCTCGCGCTCGTGCCAATCCCAATAAGTCTGCGTTATCTTTTGCGCAATTGGCCCGCGCGCATCATTGCCTAAAATGCGTTTATTTACCCGTGTTACAGAAACTGGACCTCCAGCCGTTGTTGCCGTAAAGACTTCATCTGCAGATAAAAACTCATCTGCCGTTATGTTTTTAGCCTCATGAGGCAGATCAAGTTCTGCACAAATTTCAAGAACAGTTTTACGCGTAATACCTTCAAGCATTCCGGATTTTGGCGTAATGACTTTGCCATCAACAATCGCAAAGACATTAAAGCCTGGCCCTTCGGTGACAAAGCCCTGGTCATCTAAGAGAACCGCAGTATCATAACCAGCATCAAGCGCCTCAAACAGACCCTTGGTCATATCACCCCAGTGGTAGTTTTTAACCGTTGGGTCAACCGAGTTCGTGCCAATCCGTGTTGTGCCACCTGCCAATAATATATGCGCGCCACGCTTAGTAATCTCAGGTGCAATCACCCAGATAAACGGCACAACCCAAGCGTAAAAATGATTATCACAACGGCGCGGGTCACGCGTACCTGGAACAGAAGGCGTACCGCGACTTGCCACCATAGAGACATAGGCAGACTTTAAACCTGAGCTGCCAACCATCTCATGCAAGATACTTTTGATCTCATCACGCGATTGCGGGATATCGAAGCGAGATTTTTCAATCGAAACCATAAACCGATCTAGATAATCATCTATACGGAAGAACTTCCCCTCCCAAACATGCACAACATCATAGGTAATATCGCTACGCGTTAACCCCCAATCCGTAACAGAAATTTTTGCATCTTGAATGGGGATAATCTCCCCATTCATCCATGCAGCACCGTTGGAAAGGTCAGCTACCATTTAGACGAGCCTATTAACAGCGCTTACCAATGCCTCAAGCGAAGCTGCAACGATGTTTGAATTTACGCCAACGCCAAACAATTTTTTGCCACCAGATTCAACTTCCATATAACAAATAGCGGAGGCATCTGCACCTGTACCAAGACTATGTTCTGAATAATCAATCACAGAAATTTCGACGCCTACATGCTTTGATAGGGCACCAACGAAGCCATCAACAAGACCTGTACTCTGCCCTTTAATAGCAATCTCTTTGCCACCATCCATTATGATCGCTTCAAGGTTTCGAACACCAGAACCTGCTTCACCGGCAAGCGTTGTGGAGTGATCAACAAACTTCAATCGCCCATCCGGTTGCTTAACATAGACATCTTGAAACACATCATGGATACGACTAGAAGGAAGCTCAACGCCTTCTTTATCCGTAATGTTCTGAACTTCATTTCGCATCTCGATTTGCAAATTACGCGGTAATTGAATACCGTAGTCTTGCGCTAAGATATAAGCGATGCCGCCCTTGCCTGATTGCGAATTAATACGAATGATAGCCTCGTAATCACGTCCCACATCTTGCGGATCAATCGGCAAATAAGGAACTTCCCAAAGCGGCTTATTAGCTTTTTCAATCGCCTTCATACCCTTATTAATTGCATCTTGATGCGAACCAGAGAATGCGGTGTACACCAATTCACCGACATAAGGATGACGCTCTGGAATTCGCAATTGATTGCAATATTCATAAGTGTCTTTCATGCAGTTAATGTCAGAACAATCAAGCTGTGGATCTACCCCTTGCGTAAACATATTAAGTGCTAGCGTAACCAAGTCCACATTACCCGTACGCTCGCCATTACCAAACAAAGTCCCCTCAACACGATCTGCACCCGCCATCAAGCCAAGCTCTGTTGCAGCAATACCCGTGCCACGATCGTTGTGAGGGTGAAGTGAAAGAATGATGTTTTCGCGGTTATTCAAATTACGCGACATCCATTCAATTTGATCCGCATGAATATTTGGCGTCGACATCTCAACCGTTGCAGGCAAGTTGAAAATCAACTTGTTATCACTCGTCGGCTGCATCACCTCTTCAACCGCATTACAAATCTCAAGCGCGAAGTCAAGTTCAGTACCTGTAAAACTCTCAGGCGAATATTCAAATCTAAATCCACCACCTGCATCTTCTGCCATATCTCGAATCATTTTCGCAGCATCTACTGCTATCTGTCTGATTCCATTGCGATCTTGCCCAAACACTACACGGCGCTGAAGCTCTGACGTTGAGTTATAAAAATGCACTACGGGCTTGTTTGCGCCCTCTAGGCTTTCAAACGTGCGCGTGATTAATTCAGGGCGACACTGCACAAGCACCTGAAGCGAGACATCATCAGGCACATTACCTTGCTCCACACACCAGCGCGCAAAATCAAAATCTGTTTGCGAAGCAGATGGAAAACCAATTTCAATTTCTTTAAATTTCATATCAAGCAAAAGCTTGAACATACGCTCTTTGCGGTCTTGCCCCATCGGGTCAATCAACGCCTGATTTCCATCACGCAGATCAACGGAACACCAAATCGGCGCTTCGGTAATGGTCTTTGAAGGCCAAGTGCGATCAGACAAATCAATCTGCTCATAAGCACGATATTTCTCGCCAGCAGTTGGCATAATAGGAGTTTGAGTATTGCTAGTCATTTTTACGGTCATTTCTTATTTTAGCATGTGCAATATGTGGACATAGATATAGTCCAAAAAGCACATAAATTTCTATTTAAATTTTGAAAAGATTTAAGAGCGTGGTCGAAGACCGTTACAACCGCTGGACGCTCTTAGATAACACAAGCCCAACGATCGCATCTAAGTGCGAGCAGAAGTGTGTTTAGCAGGATGCGTGTTGTGTTCATGAGGTTAGGTTAGTGGAAGGTTTGGGGAATGGCAAGAGGGAAAGTACGAGATGTCAGCTATTGGCCAGAAGCGACCAATCATAGCTATTCGGCTGTATTACAACTTTGAGTCATTTCTGGGCGCTCCAAACCAGGCCGGAAACCTAGGAAATCCAGAAATTCCTTATCTTGATAATATCTTTTTATGCTCTCGATTTAAATTCCAAAACCACCCTGCAGGTGTGGAACCAAAGCGCCTACAAGTTCTGATGGTTTCTCCTCCGGAATCGCATGACCACAGTCTAGCGCCAGCCCTTCAACAGATATGGCTTTACTCCGCCAAGTTTCAACGACATCGTAAGTATTCCCAACCACGCCTCTTTCACCCCAGATAGCAAGCAATGGGCATTGAATCATTTGTTCAAGGTCTTGTCGGTCGTGTTCCAGATCAATGGAGGCTGCAGCGCGATAGTCCTCACAGATCGCATGAATAGTTGCAGGATCGCTATAGGTGCGAAGATACTCCGCAATCACTTCTTCCTCGACAGCCCCATCAATCTTGACCTGTCCTGCAATATGGCGTCGCAGGAAATATTCCGGATCATATCCAATGAGCCGTTCAGGCAGATCCTGAGGCTGGATGAGGAAGAACCACCAGAAATAGCGGGTGGCGAAATCCTGATCTGTTTGTTCATACATGGTCAATGTTGGCGCGATATCGAACTGACTGCATCTGAATAGTCCAGGGCCAAGCGATGAGCCACACGACCACCCCGATCATGACCGACAACCGCGAACTGTTCGTGCCCCAGCGCCGCCATCAGACCTACCTGGTCTGCCGCCATCTCTCGTTTACAATATGGCAAATGCTGGTCATCGCTTTCCGGTTTGTCACTGTCGCCGTAACCACGCAGGTCTGGGGTAATTACCTGAAATCCCTTAGCCACTAGATCAGGAGCGATCTTACGCCAGACCACATGAGTCTGTGGGTATCCATGAAGCAGCAATACAGGTGGACCCGAACCGGCCACAGCATAATTGATCTCTATGTCCCGGATACTACGCTTGTGAAGCTCGAACCCCTGAAGAAAGGCGGACTGGCTCACGGTTAACTACCGCTTAGCAAGGCATCCACGACCGATGCACCACAGGTAATGGTGTCGGCTGGGCCTCCCAAATCTGGTGTACGCAGGGCCTCTTCTGCCAAAACCAGTTCAATCGCATTTACAATCGCCTTAGCAGCTTCAGGTGCCCCTAGATAGTCCAGCATCATGGAGGCCGCCCAGATCTGCCCTATCGGATTGGCAATCCCTTTGCCCGCTATGTCAGGAGCTGATCCGTGGACGGGCTCAAACAGTGATGGAAATTTGCCCTCAGGATTGATGTTGCCGGAGGGCGCAATGCCAATGGTTCCTGTGCAGGCAGGTCCCAGATCCGAAAGAATATCACCGAACAAATTGGACGCCACGACCACGTCAAACCAATCTGGATGCAGCACAAATTGAGCGGTGAGAATATCGATGTGGTACTTATCAACCTTGATATCAGGATATTCCTTCGCCTTAGCCTCAACCCGCTCATCCCAATAGGGCATGATAATTGAAATGCCATTGGACTTTGTCGCCGATGTCAGATGACCGCTTCGTCGACTTGCGAGCTCAAACGCATATTGCAGAATGCGATCAACACCGTGGCGGCTCATAACGGTTTCCTGCAACACGATTTCACGGTCCGTGTCGGGGAACATTCGCCCACCGATAGACGAATATTCTCCTTCAGTGTTTTCGCGCACGATCATCATGTCGATATCACCAGCCTTACGTCCAGCCAGCGGTAGCGGCACACCAGGCATCGCTCGCGCCGGTCGCAAGCTGACATATTGATCAAATTCACGGCGAAATTTGATCACGGAACCCCAAAGCGAAATATGGTCAGGCACAACCTCAGGCCAACCTACAGCACCAAAGAACAACGCATCGCTACCAATCAACCGTTCTTTCCAATCATCCGGCATCATCTCACCATGTTCGGTATAATAATCTGCTGATGCAAAATCATGATCGGTAAAATCGAAACCAAGATCGAAGCGTTTGCGCGCAGCCTCTAAAACCTTGATGCCTTCAGGCGTGGTTTCCTTGCCGATCCCGTCTCCTGGAATTACTGCTATATTCCAACTGTTTGCCGCCATATTTGGTCACTCCATAAAGATTCATTAATTGCTGAATTGCCGACTTTACTAAACATACATATCGAATTGATATCAATGCGCAAGTAACTCTCAACAAGGTTATTACATGCACTCTTGGGAATTGTTTGCCGCTTCTGGCCAACACCTGCCGATAAGCTGGATAGTTATGTTAAGTTTGGGAAAAATCTAGGCTAATAGCTGGTTATGACCCAAAGCAGATATTCGAATTTAAGTCGCCAATTATGCTCATGAAACAAATTACAGTCACCATGGCTCAATACAATTTTGATAAGTTTATTTTAATTTTGGGGAACATATTCGGGAATAATGGATCTACCTCCTAGAGTAATTTTCCATCCATCTTCATTGACCAGTTCAATTTTTACACCAGCCTTGATAACTTGATCCCCCTGACAGATTTCCTTTCTATCATAAACCAAAGAGGCCTTCTGACCGTTTATGACTTCAGAGACCAGTACAAGCTCTCCACACTGTGCAATTAGGCTTGCACGTTTTACCATAGCAGCAATCGCATTTTTATATTCTTCATTTTCCTCACCCCGCATTTTTATTAAAGATTCTTCGTCTTCCCTAATTGAATCTTTGGATTTAAATGCTCTTACCTTATCTCCAAGTATTAATCCATTTTTGAATATATCAGTAAGGAGTCCTTTTTTCTGTGCTTCATAATAAGCTCGATAGACTTCGTCTGGTGTTTTTGACTGATTACTATCAGTTGGTTGACAACCTGCTGCAACCATCAACGGAAACGCCAAAAGAGCAATTATTGTGGCCATGTTACTGATTGCTTTTTTTCGAAAAATTTTCATTTCTATTTTTTCACACTCTAATGATTTATGTGGTGAAATTATAATAAGAAAATTGATAGATAAATAAAACATAGCGCTGATTGAAAGGCTTCAAGTAACAACTTCGTGAGATTTTTCACCCAGACGTTCCAGCATCTGAGGTATAACCCAGCCGAACCGTTTTCAACACATTACTTCCGTTGGATCGAATGTCCGCTTCTGCCGTGGGCTAAAAATAAATATTATTCTCAAAATACTTTTCCCCGCCTCAAATACTTCCTGCATTATCAGTTCATCAAATCTGTCATGCAAACGCTGTTTGGCCACCGAAGCACTTCAGGGCAGTTTTGAAAGCAGAGCGGTGCGTTGTTGTTCTTGGGTGGTTGGATGTGAAGAGCATAGAACTATGGTGAGATGAAATGAAAACGGTCATGGTTGCGTGTCGGGCGCAACCTCACCTCGAAGGTCGATCCCGCGCGATTTATCCCGTGAGGCGGTACTAAAAATCTCTGCGTAGGCTGCTCAAACGAGCGTCTGAATACTAAAACTTAGATGGCGTTTATTTGAGCAGCCTACAAGTTTGTAAGAAATAATTGTAACAACACCGTTCAGAAATGGGCGAGTGAACGATGATACATGCTCTTCCCTTCTCTCCTTGTGGGAGAGGGAAGAGCTCAATCAGAATTGGATCACTTTAAACTTAACCCTTACCGCTAGAAATACGAGGCACCAATGACTTAACCAAATCAAGCATATCAAGTTGGCCGATAACTTCCTTGCCATCTAAGACACGGTAGATTTTACCTGTCTCACCATTAGAAAGTGCAATCATGCTCTCCAGATTATCACCAATCTGAACATCACCAGCATATTTAGCGCCTTTTTTGACCTTGCCCATCACAGAGCTAACCTTCAAAACGCGTGCTCGATTAATGTCACTCACGAAGTCTTCAATATAAGGATCAGCAGGATTAAGCAGAATGCCTTGTGGTTCACCTTGCTGCACAACAGCACCATCTTTCAAGATGACCAAGTGGTCAGCAAGTTTCAGAGCTTCATCAAGATCATGCGTAATGAAAACAATTGTCTTGTGTAGCTCTTGTTGTAACTCAAGCAGAAGGTCTTGCATGTCGGTACGAATAAGCGGATCAAGCGCAGAGAACGCCTCATCCATTAACATAATATCAGTATTGGCAGTCAACGCACGCGCAATACCCACACGTTGTTGCATGCCGCCAGAAAGTTGCGCAGGGTAATGATTTTCAAAGCCTTGCAGACCAACCCGCTCAAGCCACTTCATAGCTTCAGAGTTTTGCGTCTCTTCGCTTTCACCACGAACCTTCAAGGCCATTCCAGCATTTTGAAGAACAGTACGGTGAGGAAGAAGTGCAAATTTCTGGAAAACCATCGACATTTTATCTTGGCGTATTTTGCAAAGTTCATCTTCATTGAGCTTCATAACATCTTCGCCATCAACCCAAATCTCACCGTCAGTCGGATCAATAAGGCGATTAAGGTGACGTATAAGCGTAGATTTACCAGAGCCCGAAAGCCCCATTACAACGGTAATTTCACCCGCTTGCATATCCACATTGATATCTTGCAGCCCAAGAACATGTTGATGCTGTGCAAGCAAGTCTTCCTTGCCCATACCATTTTTCACATGTTGCAATGCCTCTTTGCCATTAGCGCCAAAAATTTTGAAAAGGCCACGAAGGCTGACTTTAGGTTTAGTACTCATAATCAATCAGCCCCTAATGTGTCTTGTGGGTCATATCGACCCTGGAAAGTGCGGCCTTGGAAACACGATCCAAAATCACAGCGAGGATAACAATGCCGATACCCGCAACGATACCAACACCCAATTCAAGGTTTCTAATACCGCGTAAGACGTTGACGCCAAGACCAGGAGCAGAAACGAGAGAAGCAATCACCACCATCGCCAATGACATCATAATGGTTTGGTTCACGCCTGCCATAATATTCGGAAGCGCTAGTGGCAGTTCAACACCAACAAGTCTTTGTTTGGAATCCATACCAAAAGCATTTGCAGCTTCAATCACGTCCTTATCAACCAGTCTGATCCCAAGGTCTGTAAGGCGTATAACTGGCACAATCGCATAAAGAATAATTGCTATGCCATATAGCTTTGATTCTGCAACCGAGAATAGAAAAATAAGTGGAATGAGATAAACAAACGACGGGAGTGTTTGTAGTAAATCCAAAATTGGAACCGTCGATTTTTGTAATCTATCAGATTTTGACATGGCAATCCCGATGGGCACGCCCAATAAGACGGATATTCCAGTACACACAAAAATAATGGATAAAGTCTGCATCGCAACATCATAATGATCTACGAGTGCTAATAGTAAAATTGCAATCGCAACAAAAATTGTCACAGCTTTAGAGCGTGATGCATACCAAGAAATCGCGAGTAAAATAGGTATCATAATGAACCAAGGCACAGCCTCAAAAGTCCAAAGCGCGCCATCCAACAACCAACTCAAGGGTTGGGTTATCGGGTCGAGCACAGTTTTCATAGCTGGTTTTATTGCCAAAAAACCTTCTTCGATGCCTTTTGTAACATCGCGTGTTTGACTAATATTACCGCAACTTTCATTCAAGTTATCAAGTGATGGAAACGGAAAAAGTGGTCCAGTAACTTCCTCGCCTTTCCCCTTAGCAAGTAAATCAGCCATGGACATAGGTGCTTCAGACGACCCTTGACTGCACCATTCTTTCAAACCAAGTGTATTAAATAACCCATCATAAAATGCCATGCTTCCCCCACACGTAAATTAATAACCCTCCCGCATATAAGCGGAAGGGCATTCATGTTTTTAAAAGCTTACTTTAAAATAGCAGCAAGCTTTGCTTTAGCATCAGCACTTAACCAACCAGCCCAAACTTCTTTGTAGTTTGTAAGGAAGTGAACCGCAGCTTCATCATAAGAAGCATTGTTGTCCAAGCGCCAAGCAAGAATGGCACCCATTTGAGCGTTAGTGAAAGATACATTTTTCATCAATTCTGCAATTTCCGGCTCGCGCTCTGTGAAAGCAGCAGATGCAGCTGTAACCACTTTTGAAGGCGGATAAGCAGACGCTTTCGGTGTTGCACAATCAGCATCGCCGTTACATGCATGAGCTTCTGCATTATGTTCACTAACTTTAACCTGTACCATTGGGTATTTACCTAATACAGCAGTTGGTGCCCAGTAATAACCAAACCAAGGTGCTTTATCCGCATAAGCAGAAGCAATCGATGTTTGAAGTGTTTCACCAGAACCATGCTGGAAACGCTCTAGACCACTGCCTTCAATTTTAAGGGCTTTAAGGTTATTGTTGTTAATGATGTCACAAGCCCAACCTGATGGACAGTCATGGAACTTACCGCCAACAGCAGCTGGGTTCTTCATGATGCCTTCCTAAGTAGTAAGCTCAGGGTTTGATTCTGCCAAATATGCAGGGATCCACCAAGCTTCAACTCCGCCATCTGAAAGAACATGACCCAATTCAACCAATTTCCCATCTTTAAGCAATGGCTCATAAGCTGGAGTAGAGTTTGCCCATACTTCAGTAAGAATGTCTGGCTCACCAGTTTCTGCAAGTGATGTTAGTGCTGGTACAGTTGATGAAGGAACTTTTTGAACTTCACAACCATAACCTTGTTCCATAAGGAATTTAGCAACCGCAGTAACAACAGCAGATGATGCCCAATCCATTTCTGTAATAGAAACTTTGCCACATTCAGCAGCTTGAACTGATGTTACGCCGAACTGTGCAGGGGTGCCACCAAAAACAGTCGCAGCAGCAACTGCTGCTCCCAATAAATATTTTTTCATTTTCTTCTCACAATGTGGTTCAGTTTATCTGAACTCAACGAAAAGCAAGAAAGCACAATTCAAAGCCTCTTGCGAGTAAAAACGACTTAATCCATATAATAAAAGCGACATGCTTGATCAATTTTTACGTCATAAACAGTTTAACGACCCAAATGAGCCACAACATTCTCAATCATTCGCATTCCAGCTTCACCACCTAACGACATAATGCTCTCCGGATGAAACTGCACAGCAGCGACAGGTTCGTTTACATGCTCAATACCCATCACTATACCATCCGCAGTTTCGGCGGTGACAGTAAATTCATTCGGTAATTTTTGAGGGTCAGCGTGAATAGAGTGATAACGACCGATCGTAATTTCTTTATCTAATCCAGAAAAAACAATTCCCGCTTCGCGTACATGCACACGCGATGGCTTACCATGCATGGGGGTATCTAAATGTTTTAATTCACCACCATAAGACTCAGCAATTGCTTGAAGTCCGAGGCAAACACCAAAGATTGGCAAATCATGGGAGCGTATTTTTTTAATTGTAGAAGCGCAGTCAAAATCTTTCGGACTTCCAGGCCCAGGAGATAAGACAACCAAATCAGGTTTATGCGTCTCAATTGCGTCATCAGAAATTGGAGAGCGTACAGTAACAACCTCAGCCCCCGTTTGGCGAAAGTAATTTGCAAGCGAATGAACGAATGAGTCTTCATGATCGACGAGCAAAATCTTACGACCTCTGCCAACCTGCGCTGTATCACGCGCATTGTCAGCATCATTACTTTTACCGGCTTCGCGAATAGCTGTTAACATAGCAGATGCTTTAAGCTCGGTTTCGCGCTCTTCTTCCATCGGATCTGAATCAAAAAGAAGCGTCGCCCCTGCACGCACTTCCGCAATGCCATTTTTAATACGAACTGTCCTAAGCGTCAGGCCCGTATTCATATCACCATTGAAATGCACAATGCCAACTGCGCCACCATACCATGCGCGAGGTGATTTTTCATTTTCTTCAATATGACGCATTGCCCAAAGTTTAGGCGCACCAGTAACCGTCACTGCCCATGCATGAGAAAGGAAGCCATCAAACGCATCCATCCCCTCACGAAGACGGCCTTCAATGTGGTCAACCGTATGAATAAGTTTTGAATACATCTCAATTTGACGGCGACCAATCACCTTCACACTGCCCGGTTCACAAACACGTGATTTATCATTGCGATCAACATCAGAACACATCGTCAGTTCAGATTCATCCTTCTTTGAATTAAGAAGCTTGAGAATTTGCTCACTGTCTTCGATTGCGTCACGCCCGCGCTTTATGGTTCCTGAAATAGGGCAAGTTTCGATGCGGCGCCCAGAAACTCGTACAAACATTTCTGGCGATGCACCAACCAAATATTCTTGTTCTCCTAAATTGATAAAGAATGAGTAAGGCGATGGATTAATCGACTTTAATTTACGAGAAATTTCTGCTGGCTGCGTCTTACATTGTTCATAAAACATCTGACCTGGAACAACTTCGAACAGATCACCACGAATAAATTTTTCTTTGGCCTTCTCAACCATAGAAGCATATTCGCCAGGATTATGATCACCTTTTGGTGGCACAACGTCCGATGGCTTAAACGCTTCTTCGACGATTTCGCGAGGGATACCACGTGTTGAAATATCGCCAATCGAAAACTCATATTTATCATGCCAAGCAATTGCTTGGTGATGGTCAACCACAAGGATCTCATCTGGCAAAAACAAAACTAAATCACGCTGGCTTTCACCACGGTCCATCTTGAATTCTAAATCATCAAATTGGAAAGCAAGGTCATAACCAAAAGCGCCAAAGAGGCCTAAATTAGGATCTTCACCTGAACGAAAGAGATCAACAATTGCCCGTACAACAGAAAAGACGGTAGGTGCGCGTGAGCGTTCTTCTTCACTTATAACACCGCCGCGCTCAATTACTCTTAGCCTGACAACATTCCCATCGCGCGAGGCACTTGCTACATGCTCATGGGCTTGCATCAACTTTAAAAGTGGATCAAGAAAAATACCCCCACGCTTATTATAAGCAATCAGCTTAACATCACGTCCCTGAGCCTCAATACCAAAAGGTGGATTTACAATAGCCGTATCCCATCGCGTATAACGACCCGGATATTCATAGTTTGAAGATAACACTGCACCACGCTGTGAGTTCACCTTATCAAGTGTACTATCAATTGCAGTTGCATAATCACTCGGAAAGCTTTCGCGTTCAACACGAACACCACCCAGTGTTTCAAATTCTATTGTTGCGGATACCATGTCCGTCTTTCCTCTATTAGTCTACCCAGCAAAGCAAACCCTTCTGGTTTGTTTGCAGAGAAAGATGCTCAAAATAAAAGCCGCTCAGGATTTCTCCGGCGGCTTGATTTTTCACATAGTAAATCAGTAGCCGCTAAAAGCTGCTCCACCACCATACTTGTGAAATTAAATTACTCATGGCGTTAGTCATAACCATAGAGTTATTATCACGCAAGAGTTTTGATATAAGAATGTAGTAAAAGAAAAATAGGCGGGAGGTCTACACCGGGCGGATTGGTCCAGACCTCCCTATTTAACAACCCGCCCTTAGGCAAGTACACGCTATACTGTCCTTATAGCAGGGGGGACAGCATGGCATGTTTTTTTAACACCGCAATCGCTAAGTGCTTGAATACTTTATAATACCCGAAAAGAGTGTTAGTAAATAAAAAACAACTATAGATTGTATTAACATTCTAGTATAGCAGATCAATATTCTTTAATTAATTCAATACCTTACAATATTTAATTAGAAATACTAATCCATCAAAAGCATTTTGATGGGCTAGCGATCAAGAACATCTCTGATTTCAACAAGATTTGAACGCACTCGTAACAAATCAAAACCAATTGATTCCATATGCGATTTGATAAGGCTCGATGCGCTGCCATTCGCAACGATGAAGGGTTGCGTATTAAGAACGTCCGTCAGCTGAGCATCTACACGTTTCCAAAGAGCATCAAGATTACGTTGTTGAAAGACATTACGAAAATCACTACGCATAGCAGTCAAAATACCATGATAGGCGTATAGCTGGCCGTAGGTGAACCAATAACGGTCATCAGCACGGCGGTCAAATCCAATAAAGTTGGCCTGCTCCATACGTCTTTGTAGGATTTCTGAGGTAGATCCTATATCTGCTGTTACACGATCAAGAAACTGTAATAGGTTATCTGCTCTCGCATCAAAATCTGCCTCACAAGCCGTCAGCTCAGCATTAAACTTGTTGAACATTTTCTGAGCATCTCTCAACCGCGATTGAGTGGAAGGCTGAAGAAATGGTGGAGAGAAAGTGAACACCCATGCATTTTCGCGATAGTTTGAAGCTTCACGTGCTTTCTGTAAGCTTGGGTTTATAGAAGATGTGCCGCGAATCCTGCCTAGACGGTCAACAAGCTCAATAGCTGTACGACGCACTACCTGGTTTATACCAAGTTGAAATGCAGCTCGGTTATCAAAAAACGGAGTTTCCTTCCAATCAATAGCAAAGAACAAACCAGCTTTATAAACTGGATTTGAAGGTAACCAAGCACCTTGATTTACATTCATATCTATAAGGTCAGTTGAAGCTTGAACCATTGCAGAGGGTTGGCATGAATTATTGCCAAGGTCTTCACCTGCAGCTGCTTCAACCTGCTCGAGGCTATAGGCTTTTGCATATTTTGCGTCACCGATAGACCAGAACTGTGTGATAGCAAATAGGTATGCATAGCTTAACACGATTAGTAATAGAACAATAAAAACGGGGATTTTTACAAACCATCCCTTACCGCGCAACCAATTTCGGAATGTTATAAACGGCCAAAGCATCCACGCAATTACATAACCAATTCCCCTTCCAATTAGTTCAAAGATACCGGAGAAGAATTTAATAACTGGATCAAGCATGGGCTTCCCTTAAAACGTCTTATAAGCCTAGAGGTACATTTCCTCGTAGACTCTTTTCTTATCTTTCAAATAGGTATTCTCTAACGCTTTTGCCACAAAATCAGAATAAGCATCAGACCAATTTTCACGGTCACGGTGAAAATCAGGGCGATTAAATTCAAACCGCGAAATAAAATCAAATGGTACATAATGCGATATCAATCGATTAGTCAAAGCCATATCGCGATGTTCTGGTACCGCACGGCATAATACAAATTTCAAATCATCTTCTACATTAGACATTTGAATTTGATTCCACTCATCAGCTTCTTCACTCGCCCATTCAATTAATGGAATAATATTATTATCTTTTACAAGCCTTGCATTATCTCGCATCCATCGGCGTACCCAAGTTTGATTAATCAATGAATGCGGCAGTTCATCACCCTCTTGCTCAGCCAACCAAATAGCTGCCATGTGCTTGCGAAAATCTAACAGACGCGCACGTTCTATCCAAGATCCCATCGGCGGTTGCAAACGTCCGCTTTTTCAAGAAATTCATAGACCTGTGCCTGATCATTGATATCCAGATAACCCGACCTGCCAAGCTTTGACTTTCTAAACCCTTTTGCGGATGGATCACATATAACGGTAATCAAACCATCATCGTTAAAAACATAAACCCCTCCAAAGTGATTTGCCCAAAATGTTTCGTGTCTAAATAAAACTTGCTCGGGTACTAAGGCATTATCGCGGATATCACCCGTTTGCTTTACGATAGCCACCATCTCATTCAGCATCTCATCATCGCGCCAAGCATCTGGTTGCTTAAGCAAACGATCAATCATCATATTTAGATGGTTAGTCTTTTCAGTCAGGTTTTTATGCGTACCAATTTTAAATTCAACCTGCTCAATCAAAAGTAGGTCATCAATGTCATCAACTTCAAAAACACTATCTTCAATCTCCCCAAAGACCACGTCTTTAATAGTCAGCGCATAAAGCACACGACGATTATGCTCAAAAAACTCAAGCATTAAATCACGCGTATTAGAAAATGAAGTATGCACAACCGAAAGCGTTGCTTGTTCAGGCGATAAAATAATAAACGTCGATTGACCTTTCTATGATCAAGATATCCACATCACCCAAGACTTCCGCAACCTCAGGCGAGAACCCCGTCATATCAATACGAAACGTATCGAGCTTCACAGGTTTTAATTCAAAAGCCTTCAAAGCCCGATTATACCGCTCAATCAAATGCGGTTCGTCGATGATCATGAGTTGGGTGAAAGAATATGGCATTAGTTACGTGCCTCTAATACAGGCGCACACAAAGTTTCAATTTGACTGATTGCTTCTAATATATCTTTTTCAATTTCGTCGTTCTCTTCTGCAACCCCATATAGTCATCTTCCCATTTATCCCATAGCTTTTCTATCGATTCAATTCGTCGTCCACGCTTTACACTTCTCATCATTCCCGCAGCTGAATTTTGAATATCATTAAGAATCTTGTTTAAAGTGTTAAATGGAATATCAACTTCATCACCAAATAAAGCCTTCATGCGATACTTTTTTGCGAGAAGGTCGCTAAAAAACTCACTACGTTTTTCAATTCTAGCAATAGGTACATAGTGAGCATCTAGCGCCTTAGTTTGGTCTTCAGTTTCTGTTTTAGTTCGCTCTCTATCCTTACTCTCATGTTCAGGAAAGCTTAAAGGGGAACGAATACTTTTTATAGCGTCAGCAGTTTGATAGAAACCTGACAATACTTCTTCAGCCAATTCTGCTTTTCTTTTTCCAATTAGCTCATGTCGCCAAGTGGATAAACCTTTCCAAGCTTGAAAAGCAGCAAAGGCGGCAGCTAAGGCAGTAACCATACCTGCAATCTCACCAGCAATTTCCCAACCGGATACTCTCGTCATAATCTATGCATCCCAACGCCCATCTTCACGCATTTTGCTTATCTCACCAACGGCCTTCTCACGCTGCCTTTCCCTGCGAATAATTTCTTCAACAGCCGCATTGTCACTCTTATCTGTATAGCGGAATTCTGAGTCTGCGTAGCGGTTGATTTCTTGCAAGACCATATCAAGCGTGAACGGCCCGCGCAGTTCTTCAATCATGGCTTTCTTTTCATCGTATGCCTTGTGCATGAAGTGCTCCGGTTTTTCGAACCATTCATCAGGTAGATCAATATCCATCGCCCGCATTTTAATCGCGTCCGTGATGTTCTTGATTGCTCGGCCTGTAAAACGCGGCTCGGCCAATTTAATCATATGCAAATACGTACCAACGTCTGTCATGTTCTTGAGTTTGTTTTCTTTTTCAAAACGCTCATAGACTTTCAGCAAACCATCTTCTTCTGGCTTATTGTGTTTATCATATGCGGTTTCAACAGCTTCTTTAATCTCTTGAGCAGCCAGCAGATCATGATCGCCTAGCGGTATGCTATGGTTCTTACCCGCAAGAAGCGCGAAGATATCAATATAATCATCTCGCGTTTGCGGACCATCAACAAGCCATCTTGCCCCTGCTCTTTGACGAAGCGCATCATCTACATTTTCAGGGTAATTGGAGAACATACCGAATGAACAATTCCCACGCACAACCGTTGTGGCGCCAGCAAAGCTCTCCATCAACACAGCCGTTACTTCCTGCTGACCAGCAGAAGCACGATCATCAGAACGCTTGGCGGCTACTTGGTCGATATCATCAACCGTGCCCAAACCAATAGTCTTGGTATTTAAAACATTAGAAACAAACTGCTTACAGTTTTGACCCGACTTACCTTGATAAGAGGAAATTTGATCAACGCCAAAATTCTCGTAGGTAAAACCATAGCCAGCAACTTGGCAATAATCATTGATAAGGCCAGCAATCATCTGAATCAGAATAGTCTTACCTGTACCAGGAGAACCATCGCCAATGAACGTGAATAGAAAACCGCCAAGCTCCACAAACGGATTAAGCTGACGATCAAAATCATAAGCCATCAACATTTTTGCAAGCTTCATCGACTGATATTTTGCAATGTGGTTGCCAACAATTTCGTCAGGCCGTTTGAACGTCATCACCAACGGCTTTGTTTTAGCGCCCGGCGCTACATCAAAACCGTTTAATTCAACCCATCCGCCTCAAGACGAAGGTGCGTATTTTCAAATGAGCCAAGCCCATTAAATCGCCCCTTACGTTGCAGCAATTCTTCAAGAGACTTATCGGCATAAGCCCGCACTCGTGATTGTAAAACTGTATCATCGCTAGCATCTTGAGCCGCTAAATCTAAACCACCAACAAATGACTTAAGCCCATCCTGCGGCGTATCGAAATTAAAATTTGGCTCTTCAATATCATTGGCAGGCTCGCCTGCCGTTTCTACAAACTGATGCAAATAAGCAGAGGCAGCAAAGCTGCAACATAAGAAGAGGCTTCAAGTAATCCACGATATTGAGTTGCTTTATCGCCGTCTAATGCTGAAGAAGAATTTTTCTTGTGAAGACTATCAAGCCCTGTTTGCTGTGCAAATTCATCAGAGATAGCAAGAGCAGCAGCAAGTGCGCGGCGTGTTTTAAAAGAATAGAATGCTGAACAGGAGACAACATACTGTCGTCAGCCCTCACGCTTGAAAGCGTCTTGGTGAATTCAACTTCACGTGTTGATTTTGCCTCTGCAGTAGAAACCGTAGAAACAAAACGACGACGAGTACCCGCAAGCTCCGTCTTTGACTTATTATCAGTTGCCTCAAGTAAAGATAAGTTTCGTCACGAGCGATTGCGCGGTCGTAATATGCTTAGCAATGTCTTTTTCATCAATCGTTGTAAGGCCTGTATCCATCTCACATATTCCTCAAACATGCCCGTCAGAATGACGTGCTTTTGGTATCCATTAAATATATCTGCTTCTTGACCAGACGCATAAATCGCCTGATAGGCTTCATGGGGAACAAGTGCATTGCGTCTAAAATCACTTACACCATCCGCGTTGCTTCCAGATCATCGGTATTGTATATGGAAAGTTTCACGCGCAGGTTCACCGCCCCATAGCCTCCCATTTTGCAGGTTTCTCACTAATTGAGAAAATCTCTTGCATGGTCCATGTCATCAACCATGCATATTTCTGGTTTACGAACACGAGCTAAAATCTGATCGACCTTCTCACCATGCCGTGTAAATGCAGAATGATAAAACGGCCCAAGCACAAAGCGACGCAATTGCTTTGGGTGCAGACTGATCAAAATCTTGATCCATACTCTGCGCAATCGTTGAAGGCATCAAACTATAAGCAGAGTTCTTTTCACAAAAATCATCAAAACTGCAGTGCTAACTCAGGATTTAAGCAAACCTTCAACAGGCAACTTGATATTGACATGCTTATTGAGCTTTCCAGAAGGACTAACCAACGTCTTTTTTATATCATCAGATGAGTCTTCAATAGTTGCCATATAAATCATCGCAAATTGGCAGCACCATCATAAAAACCCCAATGAACAACGTAGAACGGGCGCCCTGTTTTTGGATTTACAGAAACACGAATAGTTCGTGGCAAAACCAACGGAGAAAATGTTTGCCTTCTTGTACAGCTTGCAGATAACGACGCTCCGCCATAGACTTTTGTAACTCAGCAGGAAAAGCCTTCTTTGATAAAATATGATTGACCATATTTTGCCGAATGGTCTCTTCATCATCAAATTGATCTAATCGACTAGCTGCATCTGCTCTATCATTTTGCAAATCAAGCACATTTTGGAACGCAGGAAACCCACTCTCAGTTTGAGAAACGCGAATTTTTTTTTCAAATGAAACCTTGTTTTCCCAACTTCTCAGTGAATTTTGCAAACGATCTAAATAACCGCTCACATTGTAGCTATTACACCATGCTGATAGGCGGCGACTGCTCCTCATGCAAATAGGTATCTAACCCTTTTAAGGCCGAACCAAGTGCAAGAAAGTATTTTGAGGTTGGGTCTGTTTCTTTTGTACTCATGAAAGAACGCCCTCACCCTCTCGTAGGTTTAGGATCAGGTCTTTGCCAAACTTATTGAACATAATCAGCCGAGTTGTGCTTCTTCATCACTTCATCAAAACGACGCGCAAAAGCTTCATCCGCAAATTTTTTACGGCGCTGAATATCTTCTGTAGAAACCATATTTTTCTCATGCATCTCAAGAAGATCACCAATATGGGACTGCGCCGCAGCATCCAATACCAGCCATGGTTTTGATCAGCGGCTGTATCAACAACTTGATTACCAAGGGTATTGATCTTGTGAGCAACATCTTGCTGGGCAGCTGTTTCAACGAGTTCTTCTAAAGCTTTATAAAGAACGACGCGCTGCTCTGTATCAATCGTCAGTTTATTGATAAGCGTTTGTTGCGCTGCCAACTGATTGTTGAGTGAGTCCACAAAAGTTTGGAACATAGAAGTATAGCGCTCCAACGTCTGGACTTTCCGCCAAAAGTTCTTGCTCTTTTGCTTGTTGCTGGTTGTATTCAGTCGCTAACTCTGAGCGCTTGCCTTCTAGTGTTGCGCGCGCTTTTTGGTCTGCCGAAGCTGAAATTTGATTTTCGATATCCATCAACATTGGATTAAGCTCTTCAATGCGAGCTTGTGTTGCTTCTAAGTTTACCATCGCAGCTTTACGGCGTTCGATAACTTGTCGAAGTGACGCTTCCGAACTTAACGCGAATCCAGCACATCTTTTTGAGACTGTAGAATACCAACAATCTTATCTGATTTACCTAAAAGCACTTGTAGATTTCCAGCAAGTGACATGTGACGAACACGCTCTGAACGCATACTTTGCATTTTTTGTTTAGAGAAAATTCCAATGAACTTTTCCCAACCCGTATAGCTTTTCATGCCTTCAAATTCAGAACCAAAAACATTCGTTGCGTCTGCAAGACCGATAATCAGATCAGCAATATTGCCTTCCATAACTTTTTGTTGGTTCAAAATATCGCTGATACGAGCATTCTCGATATCAAAGTCCGCTTGCCCAATCGTGTCAGACTTTGCAAATTCTTCTAGCACTATTCCGCTTTGATCAAGCTTTTCACGCATTTGCTCAACCGTAGTGCGTGTCTTTTCAATTTCCGCATCTAAATTCACTAAAGTAGCCATTAAATGTATTTCCTCCGACAATATAAGTTGTGCTGTATATATGCATTCAACTGTTAGATTTTAAGAGCTTATAGTACTAAATACTTAATAAGCTATCAGGATTTATGCGCGTTTTGTAATTCAATTGGCTGCCCATGAGGTGTTGCCATGAGTGCTGCTTGCCATTCAGTTTTGCGAATTAAAATTTCATTTTTATCCGCAAGTGCTTTTTGCATAACAATAGTTTCTAGAGCTGTTAACCACAATTCATAGTAAGCCGTGCATCCATCATCCGCATGAATTGTGTTACTTAGAACCTCCGCCCATTCAGCCCATGTAAAAGAGCCTTTTTCATAAAGCCCAATAACAAGAGTAAATGCCTGTGCTTCCCAAGGTTCGCTAAACACAGGCTCGTCTTAATTAAGCACAATACCATCTAACTTCTTCAAATCAGGCGTATTCAAGATAACTCCCCAACAATCAGCCATTACAGTATTACCTTCTTCTGCATCAAAACCGAACAACTCTTGGCCGTCAAAAGCGACAGAATAAAGCCACTCTGGATTCTCCCCCTCGCTTTTAGAATTACTATCTGGGAAAACATGGCAACCTTGCACCCCAATAATTTCCCCTACCTTACCTCGCACATATCGTGGTAAGCGTGTATGGCCTTGCGGGTTTATGTTAATAGCTCGAACCTGTTCACCTATGGCAAAGCCTGGTTCTAATATTGCTTCTCGGTCAACTGGACCACCAGCATCAAGAGCTGCGGTCATTTCATACCCAGAAACAACGCGCTTAATTTCTATGCCCGGAATTTCCAACTTTCCGCTCTCAAGTTCTGAACACGTAACCATACCGCGTTCAAGCATAAGTTTTTGCAGACCAGCAATCCATATTTGGTAATAACTTTTCGTCAGATAAAAATCATAAGGCAAACTCTCACGAGCAAACCTTGAAATATCCAAATTCCACTGCCCTGCAAACCCCATTGCTACTGTCATAGCCAGTGCGCGTTTTTCCCAATCACCATGAAAAACAGGTTCATTCTGCTCTGGTTCTACAGGCCCATAACACTGCATTCCGCCCATATCATGCGGTCCATTCATGATGAAACCTCACTCAGCAAAAGCGCTAAGCCAGTTCCAATCATGGAATCCCGTGTCACGAGAGAAGCAAGTTTTCCTTCATCCCAATTTTCCGCACCAGCGGGTCGTTCTGGAATAACCAGATAACGCATTTCTGCGGTAGAATCCCAAACTGTATTTTTTGTATCTGAAGGTATTTCTACATTGAACTCTGAAAACACAGCACGAGGCTCAATGACTGCACGAGAGCGATACGGTGCTGATTTATACCAAACGGGTGGAAGCCCAAGCACACTCCACGGATAACATGAGCATAATGTGCAAACGACCATGTTATGAACACCAGGTCTATTTTCAACCACTTGCATATGCTCACCTTGCCGCCCAGTAAAACCCAATTCAGCAATTGCGTCCGTTGCATTTTCTCTTAGGCGTTCAAGATAAGATTCATCACTCCATGCTTTTGCAACCACAGCAGCACCGTTTCTAGGGCCAACCTTAGTTTCGTAAGTCTCAACAATGACGTCTAAGGCAGTAGGGTCCACATAGCCTTTTTCAACCAGCAAGGATTCAAGAGTTTTTACTTTTAAATCCATATCAGACCAGTGACTATGATCATGCGTGTGATCATCATGGTGGTGGGTATGTTTTTTTGAATCGCTCATATTTCCTCGCTTAACCTCCAGTTTTGGAGATTAAGTAAGAAAGGTCAAGTTAGGAAAGTAACAAATCTATAGAATAGCGCGTGTAGAATCAGAACCAACAATCTTAGCTATTTTTATGAGCAGTAAATTGGGATTAATAGGCTTTGTAAGATAATAATCTGCACCAGCCTCCAACATTCTAGCTTCATCACCGGTAAGCGCATGAGCTGTAAGAGCGGCGATTGGAACGCGCTTACCTGTGGCAGCTTCTTTTTCACGAATGGTTTTTATAGCTTCAATGCCGTTCATAACAGGCATAGAAATATCCATAAAGATCATGAGAGGGTCTAAAGCTTCCCAACCAGCAACAGCTTCTTCACCGTTACTCACAATAACAAACGGCAAATCTTGCTCTGCGAGCGTATGCTCTAGAACAATCTGATTAACTTCGTTATCTTCTGCGGAAAGAATACACTTTCCTTTTATGCTTAAATCAAAATCCATAATTTCTTTCCCCTGCTCAGTTGATACGGCTTATCCTGCTATACTTTTTTGCCGCACATCAGACGTTGTATCCATAAATTCTCGGATATAACCCATCGTTTTATGTTCATCCTGTGGCTTACCAAAGAGATAACCTTGCCCCGCATGACAGCCGTATCGCTTCAAGCTTTCTGCTTGATTCATCTCTTCAATACCTTCAGCAACAACAGTAAGATCAAGCCCAGCACACATTTCCAAGATTGCTCTAACAATGTGTTCTGCAGGTTTGTCTTCTCCAATTGCCATAATAAAGGCACGGTCAATTTTCACTTTATCCAGCTTAAGTTCCCTCAAACGACCAAGGCTTGATTGACCTGTACCAAAATCATCCATTGAGATTCTAATACCTGCATTATGTAACTCATCAATAATCATTGAAGCCGTCACAGGGTCTGACATCATTGCAGTCTCTGTAACTTCTATCTCAAGACGGTTAGCAGGAAGTCCTGCTTTTGCGATCGTATTAATAATATCACTAGCTGTATTTGGGTCTACCAATTGGACGCTTGAAAGGTTGAACGATAAGAAAATGCCTTCAGGCCATCCAGATGCAACTTTCGCTGCATGAAACAGCAACTTATCTGTAAGTGTAGCAATGATGCCGCGTTCTTCTGCCAAAGGTATAAATTTAGCTGGAGAAACAAATCCAAAGTCTGCATCAACCCAACGTGCCAGAGCTTCAAATCCAAGTAACTTGCCATCTTGTAATGAAATAATTGGCTGAAAGTGAGGTTCAACCTCATTATTTGCAATAGCATGTCGCAAAGCTTGCTCCATACGCGCATTTTCAAGAATAATATCTTCAATATCTTTAGAAAAGACTGTGATACGACCACGTCCACCCCTTTTAGAATAATAAAGCGCACTCTCAATATTTTTCATTACAGCTTCATAAGAATGACCAGCATCTGGGTAAATTGCAAAACCGAATGAACCGCTTAAACGTACTGTACGACCATCAAGATCAAATGGTGCATTTAAGACTTCTTGTAAAATCTTACCAATATGCTTTGCGCCCTCTTGATCTTTAATATCTGGCATTAAAAAGCCAAATTCATCACCACGAATCCGGAATACAAAACCATCTTTTTCCATCGCTGCAGAAAGACGCTGCGCGCACTGCTTTAAAAGCTCATCACCACCATCAAATCCATAAAGATCATTAATAGGTTTCATGCCATCCATATTAGCAACACCAACAAGAAAGCCCTTGCCTCCTTGGCGACGATCATCAGCCATTGACTTGAATTTTTCCATCATTCTTTGCTGATTGCCAAGACGTGTCAGGCGATCCGTATAGGCAAGTGAAACCAGCTCTGCTCGAGACTCTTTTCTATTTTCTCCAAAGTCAGAATTAATTTCTGAAATTTGCCCTTCATTGTTATCTACAAATAGGTTCGGATCCCCTTTTGCCTTAAAATAAAGTACAAAAGCTGCCCATACACACAAGCCAATAACCATCATTGTTGCATGTAAAGTCAATTTATCCGTGAGAGATATAGCTTTTGGTGAGAAGAAAGCTGTCAATAAAGAAGCTACAGTCAACATTGTAACCCAAAGAAGTACACGTGACTTTCTTACGTCAGGCAGACTTGATACAGGCTTTGTTTCGCTTGCATTTTCAGTTGCTTCAATAGACATTTAATACCCCAGCCATGATAGATAGGGGTAAATCTAAAAGGAAATAGTAAAAATCTCCTTTTCAAAATAATAAAAAAGTAAGTTTTTTTATTATTTAAAAGAATCTAAAAAAATCATTTAAAAACAATGCTTTAAATAAACTATCCTTTAAAACCCTTAGCTAAAAGATACAATTCTACTGAGCCATCTCGAGATGCAGGGGGTTTTATGTGATGAACTGTCTTAAAATTCTTCTTCATCAAGTTAAGTAATTCAGCTTCCGTTCCCCCCTGAAATGTCTTCGACAAAAAGAAACCGCCTGGCTTTAAAACTTGCAAAGCAAAATCAAGCGCAACTTCAACCAAATGCATAGTACGAAGATGGTCAGTTTTTTTATGGCCTGTTGTCGGGGCTGCCATATCAGAAATCACCAAATCTGGTTTATGGCCTTGAAGTGCATCAATCAGCATGTCTGGAGCATTATCATCCAAAAAGTCTTTTTGTAAGATAATAGCACCTGGAACCGGTGCCATTTCCAAATAATCAATACCAACCACTCTTGGTCTATCAGCTTCAGACCCAGTAATCTGCGCAGCAACTTGACACCAACCACCTGGTGCAGCGCCCAAATCTATAACACGGTCGTTTGATTTCAAAATGTCGTGCTTCTCATTTATCTCGAGCAGTTTATAAGCAGCACGAGATGCATACCCTTCAGCACGTGCTCGTTGCACATATGGGTCATTTAACTGACGTGACAGCCAAAGTGTCGAGGATAACTTACGTCCTTTCGCCGTCTTAACCTTAGTATGCATGTTTCTAAGATTAGTTTTTTTAGGTTGGTCAGTTGGTTTTTTCATTACGTCCTCTTACGCTCTTGCGTATTATTCCTATTACCACCATTTCGTCTTGATGAGTTACGGTGGTTTCTTTTTGAACGTGATGACACCCCATCTAAACTCATCATCTCAGCTAGCAGGCCTTCTCTCAATCCACGATCAGCAACCCTAAGTCTTTTAGTTGGCCAAGTTAAGCGAATAGCATTCAAAATTGCACAACCTGCTAAAACAAGATCTGCACGTTCAGACCCAATACACGGGTTCCTTGTCCTCTCTTCGTAAGACATCGAAATCAATTTATTGATAACAGTATCTACATCTTCATCTTTCAACCAAATACCATCAACTCTTTTACGATCATACCTTGGAAGATTAAGATGAATACCAGCAAGCGTCGTCACCGTACCTGATGTCCCAAGAAGATGAACACGACCATGCGAAAATGCATTCTTTAAAGTTTCCTTACCTTCAAATGCATCAATATGCTTCATCACATCTTGAACCATATCATCGAACACATTGCGGGAAACATTTTTCCCGCCAAAGCGCTCAGCCAAAGTTACAACACCTAAGGGCAGTGAAGTCCAAGCAACAATGCGTTCTGAAATTTTCTTCTTTCGCGCGCCAATATTATTCACCAAAATAAGCTCAGACGAACCACCACCAATATCAAAAAGGACCGCACCATCAGATTTACGATCCATCAAAGAACCACAACCTTCTGTTGCAAGCCGTGCTTCTGTTTCGCGAGATACAATTTCTAAATCAAGACCACTTTCTGCCTTAACGCGCTTCAAAAACTCCTCACCATTTCCAGCTTGCCGGCAAGCTTCTGTTGCAATTAATCTTTGACGCTTAATTTTACGGCTACCTAATTTCCCAGCACAAATTTTCAAAGCCTCAACAGAGCGATCCATTGCTTCTTGGCTCAGCATTCCAGTTTGGCTTAAACCTTCACCTAGTCGTACAATTTTTGAAAACCCGTCAATGACGCGAAAACCACCTTTATCTTGAGGAATAGCGATCAACAACCGGCAATTATTCGTCCCAAGATCAAGAGCGGCATAAGCGTTTGAATAACCACCGCGATGCATATGCTGTCTGGAAGGCCTTGGAGCATAAGGTTGCTTGACGTCGTTCTTCGTAATAGCGACATGACTTTCAGACGCAACCTTAGCAGGTTCAAAAACAGCATCAGGCGTAGGCTCAGGTGCAGAACGCAGGTTTCTCATATTATCAAAGCGTGCTTTGTTATGCTTACGATAAGGATAGCGCTTACGTTTATTTGTATTTCGACTAGGCGCTTTATCGCCGTTACCAGCTTTATTATTGCTGGCTGGAAAATTGGAGCCATCCACGTTCCCAATTGAAGGCGGATTCTTGCCTTCAAGAGAAACCTCGGGCGGAATCATATTCCGGTTCGCGACATCTTCAGAACTGGCTGAATTAACCTGTTTCTGTGTGCCAGCGGGCCTTCTATTTCGCCGCCGTCTCGGGTTTGGCCCCTTCCCCTCTGGCTTATCGCCGCCGGAAAGATTGCTCACACCGAATATCCTTTAATCAGGCTATGTTTTGCCTGTTAATATTTCTGTTTCAAACAGCGTAACATCGACGCGCTAAACCACCAAGAAGAAATATCACCAAGGCAAAAAATAGGTACATCAACCTATTAGGTTTCAGCTTATATGCTTCTTAAATCAGAAAGCTCGAAATCTTCGGTTTGAACCAAAACACTCTCTGAACTGATCGTTACAATACCATATGCAGAAGGTTCATTCACTTCCATATGAAAGTCCATTTTATCAAACAACATTGGCATTTGACCAACTGTACTTTTAAAAATTGAAAATGAAATTCCCTTGTAACTACCAGAAATTGTCCGATGCACGTGTCCACACACAATGTGTCGAACATTACTATACCGTTTTACAACCTCATAAAACGCATCACCATCAATTAACTTAATTGAATCCATTGCAACAAAGCCAGTATCATGAGCGGGATGGTGCATAAAAATAACACATGGCTTTTCATCAGAAATTTCAAGCTGCTGATCAAGCCAAGAAAGACGGTTTTCACATAACATCCCTTGGTGAGAATATGGATAATTATATGGAGGCCCATTCAACGTATCGAGTAAAATCAAGTTTACATCAGGCAACTCAACGACCTGTTGCACAAATCCATTTTCATCTAGTTTCTCATTACTAAAAGCGGTTTTATAATTTTCACGAATATCGTGATTGCCTAGCAAAAGCTTGAATGGAATATCTAAATCTTCAAGGCGTTTTCGCAGCATTTCATAAGAAGCAACATCACCATTATGGGTAAGGTCACCGCAAAAAATGACAAGGTCAGCATCACCATTAAACTCATTCACATGAGCAATACCTTTTTGAAGTTGAACATCAGGATCAAACTTGCCTTCATCAACCTCAGGCTGCATGTGCGTATCAGTAAAGACAACAATCTTTTGCATGAAAGATCTCCTTTAAACACCTAGATATTTATATTGAATATCTTTAGTTTTTTTAAGCTTCGAAGAAGTCCCAGTCCAAACAATTTTTCCTTTTTCAACTATGTAATGCCGATCAGCCAATTCAAACAAATCATTCAAGTTTTTATCTATGACTAAAATAGAAAGCCCTCTATCTCGAAGCTGAGCCAAAGCTTTCCAAATCTTATCTCTAATTAAAGGAGCCAGCCCTTCCGTTGCTTCATCTAATATAAGCAATTTTGGATTAGTCATTAATGCCCTACCAATCGCCAACATTTGCTGCTCACCACCAGAAAGTAAATTACCCATAGAAGATGACCGCTCTAACAACTCAGGAAATAATTCATATATCCGCTCAATCGACCAAGGGTCTTTCATATCTAAATGATTAGACGCGGTAGCAATTAAGTTTTCACGTACAGAAAGATTAGGGAAAATTTGACGCCCCTCAGGTACAAGACCAAGACCGAGGTTCGCCATCATAAAAGATTTGCTCCCCAAAACCTCAACATCATCTAATTTAATAGAACCTGAGTGTGGCTTTGTAATGCCCATAATAGAATTAACAGTGGTCGTTTTACCCATCCCATTACGACCAAGAAGCGTTACAACTTCGCCAGCTTTAATTTCAAAAGACATCCCGAATAATGCTTGGCTCGTATTGTAATAAGTTTCAAGGCTTTCAACTTTTAACATCGTTTAAGCCTCACCCAGATAGGCTTCACGGACTTGCGCGTTTTCACGAATTTCATCCGGCGTTCCAGTTGCAATAATCCTACCATAGACCAAGACTGAGATACGGTCAGCAAGTTCAAATACTGCATTCATATCATGCTCAACAAGCAAAATTGCCCTGCCTTTTTTTAATCCTTTGAGAAGACCTACCATAAAAGCACTCTCCTCAATTCCCATACCTGCCATTGGCTCATCTAGTAGGAGAAATACTGGATCAGTGGCTAATGCCATTGCTATTTCTAGTTGACGGCGCTCACCATGAGAAAGTTCAGAAGCCTTACTTGAAGCGCGCTCATCCAACCCCACTTGAACAAGAGCCTGCATTGCATCACCACGAAGTTGAATTTCAGTCGAGGCAGGTTTCCAAAACTTAAAAGAATGTCCACTATGCGCTTGTACAGCCAACGCAACATTATCAAGAACAGAAAAATCCAAAAATACAGAAGTAACCTGAAAAGAACGTGCAAGCCCAATATCTGCTCTTTTATAAATTGGCAGTTTAGTAATATCTTTTCCTTTGAAAAAAACACTGCCAGCATCTGGTAATTGCTCACCAAATAACTGTGAAATAAGTGTTGTCTTACCAGCGCCATTTGGGCCAATGATTGCGTGGACTTCATTTAGTCTTACATCAAGTGCAACATCATCTGTCGCAATGACACCGCCAAAAGATTTTTTTAAACCCTTAACCTGAAGAAGCATCTCCGTCATGTCTTCCACGCTCGCTGTATCAAACCGTTCACACCACCTTTGATGAAAAGCACTGAGAGAATGAGCAAAACACCAAACGGTAAATGCCAATAGATTGTGTAAGCGGATAATATTTCTTCAAACAATAAGAATACACCAGTCCCAAAGATAGGGCCAAAAACCGATCCTGCCCCGCCAAGAATAACCATGAACATCAACTCCCCAGAGCGTGTCCATGTCATGGTATCTGCCGTAATGAAGTCTTGTAGGTTTGCCATTAAAGCGCCTGCTAACCCACACATTGCACCCGATATTACATAGGCCGTTAAGCGATACGCATAGGTGTTATAACCAAGGGATTTCATGCGTGCTTCGTTAGAATTACACCCTCGAACAACCATTCCAAACCGAGAATTAACAATGCGGAAAACTAGATAAATACAAAGCGCTAATAACGCATAGGATAAAAGGAAAAAGGTCAACTTATCTGTGATATTCAAAAACCCAAAATCTGAACGAGACCATAGCGTCATACCATCATCACCGCCATATTCTTCCAGAGATAAGAAGAAGTAATAAGCCATCTGAGCAAAGGCCATTGTTATCATAATGAAATAAACACCTTTAGTACGAAGACTAATCGCACCCGTAACAAGTGCAAAAAAAGCTGCTGCAATCATTGCCAAAGGAAAATGCAACCACGCAGATTCGTAACCATGATGAGAAGGTATCCCTACCGCATAAGCACCAATACCAACAAAGGCTGCATGGCCGAAAGACACCATGCCTCCAAAACCCAATATCAAATTAAGGCTAACAGCAGCAATGGCTAAACAAACAATTCTAGAAGAAAAATCTAGATAGAATTTATTACCCATATACCAAGCGATCAACGGCAAGATAAACAGTAACACCATTAAAACAATCGTCATGATGCGGCCAATACCAAACCCAAACAAACTGGGTGCTTTTAAATACTCATCAAGGTTAGCTGCTTTTTTTTGCGCGCTCATCTTATCTCACCTTTGGAGGGAATAACCCTTGCGGGCGAAGCGCCAAGACAATGGCCATGATGATGTAAATGAGCATCGACGAAAGTGCTGGCCCTGCGGTCTCGGCAGATGCACTTTCGTTAAATATCTCAAGAATGTCTTTAAGGAATGAACGTCCCAACGTGTCGATAATTCCTATTAAAATTGCAGCAATAAAAGCGCCTTTCATAGAACCAATACCACCAACAATAATAACAACAAAAGCTGTGATGATAATGTCATTACCCATCCCAATTGTTGCCTCTGTAATAGGCGCTATTAACATGCCCGCAACACCAGCAAGAACAGCACCAAGCGCAAACACACCAGCAAAAAGCGTACTTATATCAATTCCAAGCGCAGAGACCATCGTACGATTAGAAGCGCCCGCACGGATTAACATGCCAAGCCGCGTGTACGTGATAAGCCAGTAAAGGCCAGCTGCAATTAATAAACCACTAGAGATAATCAGCAGCCTGAATGTCGGAAAAATTATATCAGGTAAAATCTCAACCTGCCCTGATAGATAATCAGGGAGTGGAATAGCAATTCCCTCAGGCCCCCAGCTTAATTGAACAAGCGTGTCGGCGATTAAAATAATGCCAAAAGTCGCAAGCACATGATCCAAGTGATTACTCTCATAAAGATGCCTGACAATTAATACTTCAAACAAATACCCGATAATAGCAATAATCGGAATTGCAAATACGACACCCCAGACAAACGACCCCGTAAAAAAAGTTAAACTAGCACAGACAAAAGCGCCCAACATATAAAGCGAGCCATGAGCAAGATTTACAAAATCCATTATCCCAAAAACAAGCGTTAACCCCGCAGCAAGTAAGAACAGAAGCACGCCTAGCTGCAAACCGTTTAATAGTTGAATTAGAAAAAGCGTACTCATCGACCTATCTTGTGCATTTCAATTTGAAATTCAGAATAAAAATAGGCCACGAAGAACGCAGCCTATTTTCTTTTATTAAATTTCCAATTCGACTAGAGTTTGCAATCGCTCGCATGAGGATCAACGTGATCTGTATAAACTGTGCTTACCACTTTGGTTGCCCACTTACCGTCAGCATCTTCAACAACTTCGCGAAGATAGAAGTTTTGAATTGGCATATTGTTATTACCGAACTTAAAGTTCCCACGAACTGAATCAAACTTTGCTTCTTTAAGCGCAGCCTTCAATCCATCAATATTTTTCATATCGCCATCAACAGCAGCAACTGCCGAGTCAATCAACTTGATGGAATCATAAGCTTGAGCAGCATAAAAAGACGGGTATGTGCCATGCTTTGCTTTGAAGTCTGCAACAAATTTTTTGTTTGCTTCATTATCTAATGTAGGATCCCACTGATTAGTCAGTTTAGAACCAAGCACGCCATCAAGTTTGCCTGCTTGCATTTTAGGAAGTGAGATGCCATCTACAGAAAAAACTGTATAAAGATCCATAGCGCCTTTTAATCCAGCTTGTTGATACTGCTTCATAAAAGCACCACCTGCTTTGCCAGGATAAAAAACAAAGATAGCTTCTGCACCAGAGGCTTTTGCTTTTGCAAGTTCAGCAGAAAAATCTAATTGACCAGGCCATGTTGTAAGGTCTTGGCCTTTTATCTCGCCTTTAAATACACGAGCTACCCCAGCAGCCATATCTTTACCAGCAGCATAATTTGGCGCCATCACATAAATTGATTTAACACCGCTCTGGTTTAGATACTCACCCATCGCCATTGGTGTTTGGTCATTTTGCCAAGAAGTTGAGAAGAAGTTTGCATTACAACGCTTGCCCGCAATTACCGAAGGGCCAGCATTTGCAGAAATCATAATTTTATTAGCGTCAAAAATAGGTTTTGCAGATGCCATCAATACGTTTGACCAAATATAGCCAGCAATGATGGAAATATCATCATCTTGAACAAGCTTGTCTGTTTTTTGTTTACCGATTTCAGGCTTAAAGCCATCATCTTCAAAAACGACTTCAGCAGGCTTACCACCAAGCTTGCCACCTAAGTGTTCCATAGCAAGATCAACCGCATTTTTCTGATCATTACCGATCACCGCAGCAGGCGTTGTAAGTGTTGTGATGAAGCCAACTTTTAGGTTTTCAGCAAACGCTGCCGTGCTCATCAATGCGGATGCCAAAGCACCTATAATAAATTGTTTTTTCATGATTTTCTCCTGCCCATTTATTTTTCAGTGTTTTTATTATGCTAATTTCTTCTATAACAGGGAAGTTTTGTCAACTGTTCAGTGCCAACACAAAAAATCTAAGAGCAGTTCTTACAACGACCATGCAACTCAACCGTAGTATGTTTGAGCGCAAAGTTTTCGTGATCAGCCAATTTACCAAGATGGCTAGCTAAACGAGTATCGCCCAATTCAGAAACACTTTCACACTCTTCACAAATCATGAATGCGGCTGGTTCATTTGCTTCACACGCATCGTGTGTACAGGCAACAAATGCATTTAAACTCTCAAGTTTATGAACCAAACCAAATTCCATCAATTTATCTAATGCACGATAAACTTGAAGTGGCGCACGAAAACCTTGGTCGCGCAAAACATCTAAAATACTATAAGCGCTTAAAGGCGCACAAGCTGACACAAGTACATCTTGAACCAATTTCTGATTTTTCTTCAAAACAGGATGGTGCGCATGAGAGCTCATATCGATTACCCTTCTTTCTTGGAACGCAATAGGCGCGTTATTGGAAACAAAGTTAGCACAAATAAAGCCAACGCCATAACCACGATCGATGGTCCTGATGGTGTGTCCCAGTGGAGTGAACTATAAAGCCCGCCAACAACTGAGACCACCCCAATGATAGCAGAAAAAATTGCCATCTGCTCAGGTGTGGCTGCAATTCGTCTCGCGGTTGCAGCAGGAATGATTAAAAGTGCGGTGATTAAAAGCACACCAACAATCTTCATCGAAAGTGCAATAATTAGCGCCATTAAAATCATAAAAATTACATTAGAACGATCAGGGTTCATACCTTCCGCACGTGCAAGCTCTTCACTAACAGTTGCAGCAAATAACTGACGCCAAATCGAAAACAGAACAGCTAAAACAATCGCGCCACCAATCCAGACGAATGACAAATCGATCTTGGAAACAGATAAAATATCACCAAATAATAGCGCCTGTAGATCAATCCTAACCCAAGTCATAAACGCGATTGCAACTAGCCCAAGAGCTAGGGCTGAATGTGAGAGCAATCCTAATAATGCATCAGAGGCAAGATCACCCCGTTTTTGCAAGAGAAACAACAAACCCGAAATGGCAAGCGCTACAATGAAAACTGTCGCTGTAATATTAACTTCTAAAAAAACACCAAGCGACACACCCAGCACCGCAGAATGCGCTAACGTATCCCCAAAATAAGATAGTCTGCGCCAAACAACAAAACATCCAAGTGGTCCAGCAACTAAGGCAACACCAATACCTGCGATCAGCGCCCGTACAAAAAAATCATCAAACATTAGATTTTTCCTTTTCGTGTGCATGATCGTGATGTCCATCATCTGGATGGCAATGTTCTGTGATAGAACCATCTGCATGTTCCACAGTTCCATCTGGCAAATGCTTATGGTCGTGCGCATGTTGATAAACTGCTAAAGCGCCCAAAGCGCGCTCTCCAAACAAATGCTTGTATTCAGAACTTTCTGCGACGGCACTAGGCGTGCCCTGACAACAAACATGCCCATTTAAGCAAATCACTCGATCTGTTGCAGCCATCACAACGTGAAGATCATGAGAGATTAAAAGAATACCACACTGCAATTCATCTCTAATTTCTTTGATCAATTCATAAAGCGAAATTTCACCAGAAAAATCGACACCTTGAACAGGCTCATCAAGGACAAGTAAATTTGGTTTTCGTGCAATTGCTCTGGCAAGTAATACGCGCTGAAGTTCACCGCCAGATAGATTTCTGATTTGAGAATTTTTCAGATGCTTAACAGAAGTGCGTTCCAAATTATCATCAATCTCTTGCGACGATAAACTAGCTGTTATTGTCATAAACCGCTCAACGGTAAGCGGCAGAGTCCAATCAATTTCTATTCTTTGTGGTACATAACCAACATGTAAATCTTTATGATTAGATCGGCTACCTTCATTCAATTCTGCTATATCTAAAATCATTTTTGCGGTAGTGGATTTACCAGATCCATTAGGTCCAATAAGCGTCACGATCTCTGCAGGGTCGATTGATAAATCAACACCGCGCACAAGCCATCGACCATCACGGTAAACACCTGCATTTTTCAAACTCACCAATACGCTTTTATCTGACAACATAAACTTTCTGAACTTATACTACTTGATTTGAAAATAATTATCTTATAATTGATATGTAATAACATAACATTTTTAGGATTCCAATCATGCTACGCACATTCTTTATCGCATTATCATCTACAGTAGCAATCACAACTGCAAGTGCTGCACCGAATGTTATGGTTTCTATCAAACCGATCCATTCTTTAACTGCGGGTGTGATGAAAGGTGTAGCTGAACCTAAGCTCCTTCTGGACGGAGTTACTTCTCCTCATGATTTCAATTTAAAACCTTCACAAGCTCAAATTATACAAGATTCCGATATTATAATCTGGGTTGGTGAGGGACTAAAAACATTTTTGATCAAATCCATGAAGAACTACAGTGATAAGAAAACATCCCTAGAGCTCATGGACATCGAAAAGCTTTCTCTTCTAGATTATCGTGAGCATAAAGACCACGATGATCATGATAAGCATGAAGACCATGGAGAAGATAAACACGATGAGCATTCAGAGCATAAAGAAGAAGAGCATTCTGAACATAAGGATGAAGATGAACATACCGAAGAAAGCCATGACAATGGCCATGAGGGCCATGGACATGCAGAAGGCGGTAAAGACCCTCACCTATGGCTGGATATTGATAATGCAAAAATAATCACAAATGAGATCGCAAAAACGCTTTCCAAAAATGACCCTGAAAATGCCAGCACTTATTCAACTAATGCAACAAGCATGATTGAAAAATTGGACGCATTAAACGTTACCATAGCCAAAACAATGCAAGGTAGCCAAGATCAAGGCTACGTCGTATTTCATGATGCTTATCAATATTTTGAAAAACACTTTGGATTAACAGCCCCGCATGCGATCACACTTAATCCAGAAGTTCAACCAAGCGCTGCACGTATTAAAGAATTGCAACATGAGGTTTCGGAAAATAACATTTCTTGTATTTTCAGCGAACCACAGTTCTCACCAAAAGTATTATCTGTTGTCGCTGAAAACACAAAAGCAACCATCTCAACACTTGATCCATTGGGTAGCAACATTACAAAAGGTGAAGAGCACTATTTTAATACTATGAATGGTTTGGCAAAAAGCTTTAGTGACTGCCTTAAAAATAAATAAAATTTATTGTGGTTTGAAAGTTCCATATATTGCATCTTATTAAAAATAGCGGCATTTCATGCTTCAATATTTAATATTCAGGGTCAATTACTATCATGGCAGATTTTCCAACCGCATTACTGAACGGATATTACGATTTCCGTTCAGGCAATTTCTTGGAAGAGAAAAAGCGTTACGAAACCTTAGCTGAGACTGGGCAAAAACCAAAAACCATGGTTATCGCTTGTTGTGATAGCCGATCGGCCCCTGAAACCATCTTCAATGCTCATCCTGGTGAAATGTTTGTTGTTAGAAACGTTGCAAACCTAATGCCGCCATACGGTCCAGACGATGGATTTCACTCAACCTCTGCTGCACTTGAATTCGCGGTGCAAAGTTTAAAAGTAGAAAATATAATTATCATGGGGCACGGACGATGTGGTGGCGTCACTGCCGCGCTAGATACAAAAATGCAGCCTCTATCGCCAGGCGACTTCATTGGAAAATGGCTGGAGCTTTTACGACCATCTGCTGAAGCTATCGGCAACAACGAGCTTATGACACAATCTGAGCGCCAAACTGCACTTGAACATGTATCCATTCGTCATTCAATTGCCAACCTGCGAACCTTCCCTTGCGTTTCCATTCTTGAAGGCAAAGGCAGACTAAATTTACATGGTGCATGGTTTGACATTTCACACGGTGAATTATGGACAATGAATGCTGATTCTGGCGATTTCACCCGTGCTCCTTTCGAAAAAAGTGAATAACTCTGCCACTCACGACTATAAGCATAAATCTCCATTACATAATCAAATAAATTTAATGTATGGAACTTTGGACTCATTTCATCTAAAACTGATCCATTAATCCGACATTAGATTGGATAAATACCAACTATTTTAAATTTTTCCTTGGGAGGAAATTATGAAAAAACTAATTTTAGCACTAGCTGCTACAACTATGATGTCATCTGCCGCGTTTGCAGAAGAAATCAAAATCGGCACAATTCTTGGTTACACAGGGCCAATTGAATCTCTTACAGGCCCAATGGCTGATAGCGCAGAAATGGCAATGAAAGAAGTATCTGATTCAGGTAAGCTTCTTGGTGGCTCTACTGTTGAATCCATTCGTGGTGACTCAACTTGTGTTGACAGTGCTGCTGCAACTGCTGCTGCAGAGCGTCTTGTAACTGGTGACAAAGTAAACGCAATCATGGGCGCTGACTGCTCAGGCGTTACTGGTGCAATTCTTCAAAACGTTGCTCGTGCAAATGGCGTTGTCATGATTTCACCATCAGCAACATCACCGGCTCTTTCAACAGCAGAAGATGATGGTCTTTTCTTCCGCACAGCACCATCTGATGCACGTCAGGGTGCAGTAATTTCAGACATCCTGAATGACAAAGGCGTTAAGTCAGTAGCGATTACATACACAAACAACGACTATGGCAAAGGTTTAGCAGAAGCAATTCAGTCAAATTATGAAGCTACTGGTGGTAAAGTAACAATTTCTGCTGCACACGAAGACGGCAAAGGCGATTACTCTGCTGAAGTTGGTGCACTTGCACAAGCTGGTGGTGAGGTTCTTATTGTAGCTGGTTACCTTGACCAAGGCGGTAAAGGCGTAATTCAAGCTTCTTTAGACTCTGGCGCATTCGACACGTTTGTTCTTCCTGATGGAATGATCGGCGATTCACTACCACTTGCAATTGGTGACGCACTGAACGGTTCTTATGGTACGGTTCCAGGTACTGACAGCAAGGGTGCTGAAATTTTTGACGCAATGGCAAAAGCTGCTGGTGTTAAAACGGATGCTTTCTCAGCTGAATCATACGATGCTGCAGCACTTATTATGCTTGCAATGCAGGCTGCAAAATCATCAAGCTCAAATGACTTTAAAAGCAAAGTTATGGATGTTGCTAATGCACCAGGTAAAAAAATTCTTCCTGGCGAACTTGCTAAAGGCCTTGAACTTTTAGCAGCTGGTAAAGACATCGACTATGTTGGTGCAACAGCAGTTGAACTTATAGGCCCTGGTGAAAGCGCTGGTAACTACCGTGAAATTTTGGTCGATGGCCAAAAGAACACAACAGCTAAATATCGCTAAGATTTAAAACTTGCAAAACGGCCCGGGCAACCCGGGCCGTTTTCATATTGGGGGATATTTGCATGATTGTCGTAGAGGACGTTCATAAGCACTTTGGTGGCATTCGCGCAGTAGATGGCGCTTCACTTACAATTAAAACAGGTTCAATCACCGGACTTATCGGCCCTAATGGCGCAGGTAAGACAACGCTGTTCAATGTTATTGCTGGATTGCACAAACCAACATCAGGCCGCGTACTGCTTGATGGTGAAGATATTACAGGCCTAACACCTCATGAGTTATTTGCTCAAGGCTTGCTACGCACATTCCAAATTGCTCACGAATTCTCAACGCTGACTGTACGCGAAAACCTAATGATGGTTCCAGGTAATCAATCTGGCGAGAGCCTTATCAGTACTTGGACCAACCCTAAAAAAGTCCGTGCAGAAGAAGAAGCCATTCGTGCAAAAGCGAATGACGTTATTGAATTCTTAGAAATCCCACAGGTAGCTGACGAGTTCGCAGGTAATCTTTCTGGCGGCCAGAAAAAACTGCTAGAGCTTGGCCGCACTATGATGGTGGATGCAAAAATTGTCTTCCTTGATGAAGTTGGCGCGGGCGTAAACCGTACACTTCTCAACACAATAGGCGATGCCATATTACGGCTTAATCAAGAGCGCGGTTACACGTTTTGCATGATCGAGCATGACATGGAGTTTATTTCGCGCCTATGTGATCCAGTTATCTGCATGGCGGAAGGTAAAGTGCTAGCACAAGGTACAGCCGAAGATGTAAAAAACAACGAAGAAGTTATTGAAGCTTATCTTGGAACAGGTTTAAAAAACAAACCTAAATCAACAAAACCCAAAACAAAGCCAAAAGCAAAATCAGCTACAAAACCGCGAGCAAAAAAATCGGGAGGTAAATCCAAATGAGTTTCCTGATTGGTGAAAACATGACAGGTGGATATGGCGGAGCAGACATATTGCACGACTGTACCATTGGTGTTGAAAAAGGTGAGATCGCAGTTGTGGTTGGCCCAAATGGTGCTGGTAAATCGACCGCGATGAAAGCAGTATTCGGTATGCTCAATATTCACACAGGCCGTGTGATGATGGACGGCGAAGACATAACATCACTTTCCCCACAAGCACGAGTTCAAAAAGGCATGGGCTTTGTGCCCCAAACCAGCAATGTTTTTGCAACCATGAGTGTTGAAGAAAACTTAGAAATGGGCGCTTTTATTCGAGAAGATGATATTAAAGACACCATGGAACAAGTCTTTGAACTATTTCCAATCTTAAAAGAAAAACGCAAGCAACCAGCAGGTGAACTTTCAGGTGGCCAAAGACAACAGGTGGCTGTTGGTCGTGCCTTAATGACACAACCAAAAGTTCTTATGTTAGACGAGCCAACAGCAGGTGTTTCACCAATCGTCATGGATGAACTTTTTGACCGCATTATTGAAATTGCCAAAACGGGAATTGCAATTTTGATGGTTGAGCAAAACGCCAAGCAAGCATTGAATATAGCAGATAAAGGCTATGTTCTCGTGCAAGGTAAAAACCGATACACAGACACAGGCGAAGCCTTAATGGCCGATCCTGAAGTCCGTAAAGCATTCTTGGGAGGTTAAGAACATGACAGATTTTCTAAACGCCATCGTCCTTCTCTTAAACTTCCTAGTGATCCCTGGTATTGCTTATGGTTGCCAATTGGCACTGGGTGCATTAGGCGTAACGCTCATTTATGGCATTTTACGTTTCTCGAATTTCGCTCATGGTGAGACCATGGCTTTTGGTACAATGTTCACAATTCTTGCCACATGGTTCCTACAATCAAACGGCATAAGTCTTGGCCCTATTCCAACAGCGTTACTTGCCATGCCGATTGGTATCTTAGCAGCGATATTACTCGTGCTTGGAACTGATAAACTCGTCTATAAATTCTACCGAAAGCAAAAATCTAAACCAGTTATTTATCTAATCGCCTCATTAGGTGTGATGTTCTTTTATAATGGCTTAATCAGATTTATCATTGGCCCAGATGACCGTATTTTCACAGATGGCTCGCGCTTCATTATCACGGCGAGAGAGTTTAAAGAAATGACAGGCCTGGACCAAGGCATGGCCTTTAAGATGACACAAGGGATTACGATTGTTGTAACTATCATCTGCGTTGCAGCACTGTTCTGGTTCCTAAACAGAACCCGAACAGGTAAATCCATGCGTGCTTATTCAGACAATGAAGATTTAGCGCTTCTTTCCGGCATCAACCCCGACCGTGTTGTAATGATCGCTTGGGTTTTAACAGCAGTACTAGCAACCGTTGCTGGAACACTTTATGGCTTAGATAAGAGTTTCAAACCTTTCACATACCTACAAATCCTACTTCCAATCTTTGCAGCAGCAATTGTTGGCGGGATAGGCAATCCTGTGGGTGCGATTTTGGGCGGCTTTTTCATTGCACTCTCAGAAGTCGCAGTAACATTCGCATACAAACAGGTTATTGGATATTTAGTTCCTGAAAGCTGGGCACCAGAAGGCTTGGTACAGCTTTTATCTACTGATTATAAATTTGCAGTTTCATTCACAATTCTAGTGATCGTGCTACTGGTCAAACCCACCGGGCTTATGAAAGGGCAATCAATATGACCTTCAATTTGCGCAATATATCTTTATTTGCAATCATGGGATTGCTGTTTATTGCCGTGGGGATTTTTAACTCATGGTCAACATCCCTCTTCATCCTCAATTTCTGTTTAATCTCAGCAGTAATGTCTTTAGGCGTGAACATACAATGGGGATATGCCGGCCTACTAAATGTTGGCATTATGGGCTTTGTGGCACTCGGCGGCATGGCAGCAACACTTGTTTCTATTCCGCCTGTTTATGGTGCAATAGATGCAGGCGGATCAGGAATACTCTTTTCCGCATTCCTGACTGCAATAGCTATTGCAGCTATTTATTACGCCTATAACAAGCTAAAAGGTGGTACGCGGAAACTAGTTATTACTGCAATTTCTATCTTAAGTTTCTTTGTTATTCGCCATTATCTTGACCCAGCAGTTGATGCAATTGAATCTTATGATTCAGCAGGAACAGGCAATCTAGGTGGCCTAAACATGCCAATCCTTTTTGGTTGGGTGTTAGGTGGCATTCTAGCCGCAGGTGCAGCTTGGTTAGTTGGCAAGATATCATTAGGTCTTCGTTCTGATTATCTGGCAATTGCTACTCTTGGTATTTCAGAAATCATTATTGCTGTTTTAAAAAACGAAGACTGGCTTACCAGAGGCGTTAAAAACGTAAACGGTCTACCGCGACCTTTTTCAGTTCCATACGAAGTAAACATTCAAAAATCCACTTACTGGATGGACTTGGCAAACAGTTGGGGCATGTCAATTGTTGATCTGTCGTCAATAATGGTAAAGCTCTCTTATGCTGCTCTTTTTGCAATTGTGCTGCTTATCATTTTGTACCTATCAGAAAAAGCGCTCGCCTCTCCTTGGGGGCGCATGATGCGTGCCATTCGTGATAACGAAACAGCTGCAGAAGCCATGGGCAAAAATGTAACTGGCAGGCACTTACAGGTCTTTATTCTGGGTTCAGCAGTTGTCGGCATTGCAGGTGCGATGCTGACCACACTGGATGGCCTCTTCACACCAACTGCCTATCAACCACTGCGCTATACCTTCCTCATATGGGTGATGGTGATTGTGGGTGGTTCTGGCAACAATTGGGGCGCAGTTCTTGGCGGCTTCGTCGTTGGTTTCTTCTGGATTGAAGCAGAGCCAATTGGCCTTTGGTTTATGGATGTAATAACTTCTGGCATGGCAGAAGATAGCGATTTACGTTCGCACCTTTTAAAATCAGCAGCTCATATGCGATTGATGATGATGGGGGTTATATTACTACTGGTACTCAGGTTTACGCCCAAAGGGCTCATACCTGAAAAGTAGGGCTACGCGCTTGCAGCCACTTTAACAAAACTATTTGGGCAGGAAGCAATATATTGCTTTTCTGCTCAAGTTCTTTTTGCAAGGTTATAAGATTTTCTAAAACATCAACATCCTGCATTTTGTGGTCGATATGAACGTTATGACCATAATCATTAGTGGCTTTAACCAACTCTTCTAAAGTCGTATCAGCACTATAAGTCACACTTTTCCAAACCTCCAACGGCATTGGTTTATGTGACCCCCATAACCAGAACCCACCATCTCTTGCAGGCCCTGCAACGTGAATGAGACCAGGATTAACTTCAAGCGTTAGCACAGTTTGTAAAAGTCTTTTTGCGCTCATTTGTGGGCTGTCCGTACCAATCAAAATTACAACATCATAATTTTTAAACAATTCATGACTTACATTTGAAAGACGCTCACCCAGTCCGCCCTCACCCGTCCAAAGCGCCGGAAAGGTATTCCATTCAGATCGCGTTGGCGCATCTTCTTCGGCCAAAACCCAGTGTGGAAAAATTTTTGGGTTCTGGATAACGGCAGCTTCAAGTATTTCTTGAACACAGGTAACACTCATCTGATAAAATGTTTCAGCCTTCTCCTGACCAATATCAGCAGCAAGACGCGTTTTTACAGGCGACAACCCAATCGTCTTTGCAAAGACAGCTATGGCAATCTTCATAAAAATCTCTTTCTTACCCAAAGCCAGAACTCAGGCCACCCCTGCTTAAATGTTAGATAAACATGAAGTGAAGTCACCTTACCCCAACCGCCCTTTTCATATTTTCGAGCAGACGTATAAATAGATGCTCCAGTTCGCTTAATTGGATAACCTTCTTGCCTCATCTTCCAGGTGAAAACATAATCCTCGCCATATTCTACATCATCGCGGTAGCAGCAAAGTTCTTCAAACAAAGACTTTGAAATAGCAACCCCCTGATCCCCAAATGGCATTTTAAGAATATCAGAACGCCACCTCACCATCCACTCATTCAGCTTGATAAGCTTTGGTCCGTCATCCAAAAACTTTAAATCGCTATAATAAAGTGCATTCGGTTCTTGGTGATAACTCGCAACAAGTTTCGATATTGTGTCAGAAGCCAGCATACTATCCGCATGAAGGAACCAAAGGCATTCATGCTTTGCTTTTGCGGCCCCAGAGTTCATTCGTCTTGCTCGCCCATTGCCCCCTTCAATAAATCGAACGTTTTGATATTGAGAAACATCAATTTTCTCACCAACGCCAACAACCAAAATTATTTCTGATCCATTTGGTAAATCATTAAGTTGAGGAACAAGCTCATTCCACTTATCCTCATTAGGCGCGAGTGGAACAATAACAGAAATCATTTAAGCTCTAAGAACTTCCAGCATTGCCAGCTGATCGTTATTCAAAGCAACATCTGGTGTGAGAACAGCCATCGCAAGTGCTTTACGATAGTCTTGATCAACCTCAGGTAAAGGAGACTTCAACATCTCCATCAAAAGCACTTTCGCTTTTTCTAAGCTTGCACCAAATCGTTCAATCACCGCCTGCACAGTTACATGTTGTTCAGGATCCTCCAACCAACAATCATAATCAGTCGCAATACAAATTGTTGCATAAGAAAGCTGCGCTTCACGCGCCAAAAAAACCTCTGGCACATTGGTCATACCAACCAAATCACATCCTGCTCCGCGCATGAAAAAGCTCTCAGCTTTTGTGCCAAGACGCGGCCCTTCCACACAAGCATAAGTTTTACCTGCATGAAGCTTTGTGTCGCTAGCCTGTGCAACACCAGCAATCCAGTTGGATAAATCAGGGCACGTTGGAATTGCAGTTGAAACATGTGCCGCAATGCCATTACCAAAGAATGTATACTCACGCTTGCCTTTGGTCAGATCTAGATATTGCGATGGAACAGTAAAATCACCCGGCGCAATTTCTTCTCGCAAACTGCCGACAGCAGAAAACCCAACGACCATACGCGCACCAGCTTTTTTCAAAGCAAAGATGTTTGCACGGTAATTAATTTCATGCGGTAGGACTGCGTGTCCAGCACCATGGCGAGGAAGAAATAAGAATTCTCTATCACCAGTACGTAATTTTTTAACAGGCGCAGAAGGTTTACCAAAAGGGGTTTCAATTTCTTGTTCTGAAACAAGTTCAACACCGTCAATATTATACAGACCAGTGCCGCCAATTATTGCAAGCATAGTTTAATCTTTCACACTACAAGCGCCGCGCCAAGCACACAAAACTTGGCACAAAAGCGGTGATTTAGAGGAACAGGTTTTGATGCTTCTTTAAGCGTTGAACCTAAATTAAATTGCTGATCATAAGCAAGTAAAGTGCAGGCTTGTACAGAAGGCTTTTCATCCCCCTTATGCTTCACAACCATACGCGATGATGAGCACATCATATCCGCAGGATTAACATCCAGTATACTCCAACAAGCTGTGGTAATTTCAGGAACGTCATTATTGTCTTCCATCTCAGGGAATAAAATAAGTTGTTTCTTATCTTGAGCATTAATCGCGATATTGTGTTCGTTAAAAAACGCACCAAACCCATCGCGTAGTTCCTGCTCTTCTTCGCCCCACCGGGTACGCCCAGCAACATCAATATTAAATCCATGCTCCGAGAGCCATTGAAGCCCTTTCATCATTGGTTCCCAAGAATTAGGCCCACGCTCTTCTTCATGAAGCTCAGGTTTGAAATGATCAACAGAAACACGAAGTACCATTTGATCTGCATATTTTTCATGCAATTTTAAAAGCCCATCAGCGCATGTCATCATCGGGCGCATAGCATTCGTAAGAACCAATAGCTTAAACCCACGTTCTAATGACGTTTTCATAATTTTAAGAATATCAGGATTCATAAAAGGCTCACCGCCAGTAATCCCAATTTCTTCTGTACCATAATCACCATCACGAATTTCATCCAGATAAGCTGTAGCTTCATCGTGTGTTAAATAAACTAGACGATCATTCTTAGGCGTTGATTCAATATAACAATTAATGCAAGCAAGATTACACAACGTCCCAGTATTAAACCAAAGAGTTTGTAATTTAGTCAAACCTACACGAGCACGCTTTTCCCCTTGGCAGTTAAATCAGGGTGCGAGAACTTTGCATCACGCTCAAGCGCATCACTACTAACGATCAAGTTCATTAAAATTAATTCCGTAAAAAAAGCTACACGTTTTGAAATCAATACAAATAAGTAGCCTTGCTTGGCAAGTTCTATGATTTTTTTTTCTGATAACAATGATTTCACAAAAATTTGAAAAAAACATCAATATCATCACTAACTTCACCATAAATGAATTTGAAATAGAGTTTTATTTTATTGCCAGAATGACCCAACCTGTTATTCCTAAATAATAAATTACAGAAAGATTTTAAATCATGAATCCAATTCAAGAAATAAAACAGGGACCATTATCTGGCCTTAAAGTTCTTGACTTATCTCGGATCCTTGCAGGACCAACATGCACTCAGCTTTTTGGCGATATGGGCGCAGAAATTATTAAAATCGAGCGCCCTTACAAAGGTGATGATACTCGCTTCTGGGGACCTCCATTCTTAAAGGATGAAGATGGTAACGACACAAGTGAAAGTGCATATTACCTCTGCGCCAACCGCAATAAGAACTCTGTAGCAGTAGACCTTACAAAAAAAGAAGGACAAGCAATCATCAGAGAGCTGGCGGCTAATTGTGATATTCTGGTAGAAATTTTAAGACAGGTGATCTAGCTCGTTACAATCTTGATTACACAGTACTATCAAAGATTAATCCTAAACTCATTTACTGTTCTATTACAGGCTTTGGCATGACCGGCCCATACGCAAAACGTCCCGGGTATGATTTTTTAATCCAAGGCATGGGCGGGATCATGAGCCTCACTGGCAAGCCAGATGAAGAGGGCGGCGAACCAATGAAATGCGGAGTTGGTATCGCAGACGTTATGTGTGGCATGTACGCAAGCGTAGCTATTCTTGCGGCATTAAATGCAAGACATACATCTGGAAAAGGTCAACATTTGGATATTTCGCTTCTTGATTGCCAAGTTTCTTGGCTCATAAACCAAGGCACAGCCTATCTTGTATCAGGAGAAACACCTGTACGAAGAGGCAACGAGCATCCCACAATTATTCCGTATGGTACATTTCCAGCTTCAGATCAGGCTTTTATTATTGCAGCAGGTAACGACAGTCAATTTGCCCGCATGTGTAAAGTAATAGGTGCGAGTGATCTAGCGGAAGACCCGCGTTTTAAGCATAATAAAGAACGCGTTTTAAACCGTCGCGAGTTAATTCCATTAATAGGAAAACATACAAAGATACAGACTTCCGAATACTGGCTTAAAGCAATGGAAGAGGCTGGTGTTCCTTGTGGCCCTGTAAACGACCTCGCGCAAACTTTTGCCGACCCACAAATTCAGCATCGTGAGATGACAGTTAACATGGAGCATCGTAACAATAATAATGATGGGGTTTCATTAATTGGCAATCCACTTAACTTCAGCGATACGCCTATCCAATACAAAAAAGCACCCCTGTGCGAGCAGAAGATACCAGAGAAATTCTCTCCAAACATCTTGGCTTGAGCGAAGAAAAATTAAACGAACTCGAAGCAAACGGAATAATTGAATGTCTACAGAACAAAAACTAACTTCAGCAGACATGCTTGCTCAAACGCTTGCAAAGAACGGTTGTAAACGCGCTTACGGAATTCCTGGCGGCGAAGTTCTTGCAATCATCGATGCTTTTGATCGAGCAGGCATTGAGTTCATTTTAATAAAACATGAAAATTCGGGCGGTTTCATGGCTGAAGGTAGTTGGCATGCAGATGGCTTCCCACCTGTTCTTGTAGCAACAATCGGCCCAGGTGTTGCCAATGCAGTAAATGTCGTTGCAAATGCTATGCAAGATCGTGTGCCCCTAATCTTTGTGACGGGTTGTGTTGATGGCGCAGAAGCAGAAACATACACACACCAAGTTTTCGACCACGCTCAAATGCTTCGCCCAATCACCAAAGCAAGCTTTCTAGGAACAACCTCAACGTGCGGATTAATTGCACAAAAAGCGATTACAATTTCACAAGAACCACAAGCAGGCCCAGTTCATTTAGATATCCCTGTTTCTGTTGCTGAAAGTTCAGCGACAGAAGATTTACACGTTGGATCAATTCCAGTTCCAGTTATCACACCTGCAAAAGATATAATCTTTGAAGAAGCTGCCAAAGCATTAGAAAATGCCAAACACCCAGTTGCGATTCTAGGCGTAGATGCCGTGAATGAAAACGCTGGTAATGACATTCAAGCTTTTTGTGAAAAGCACGCTATACCGGTCATTGCATCATACAAAGCCAAAGGCTTAGTCGATGATACATCTGATTTAAGCTTTGGAGGCGTTGGTCTATCTCCAAAAGCAGATAACATCATTATGCCAGTTTTAGAAAAAGCAGATGTGGTTTTATTGCTTGGTTACGATCCAATTGAAATGCGCATCGGTTGGCGAAATCCTTGGGACAAAGATAAAACAGTAATCGAAATCACACCCATTGCCAGAACCCATGGCATGCAACACGTTAGCCATACATTGCGCGGTTCACTCGCACCGACATTAGAAATGCTAAACAATGCAATAGAAGTTAAACGTGATGCAATATCAAAAGATCTAGCATCTGCACGTGACCAGCTAAAAGCCATGTTCAAAGCGGATTCTAAATTTGGCCCAGACCGTGTTTTCGAAACGTTACGTGAAGTTTCACCTGAAAATACAGTGATTACAGCAGACAGCGGCGCGCATAGAATTCTACTAAGTCAAATGTGGCAATGTCATCACCCAAGAGGAATGCTTCAATCCTCTGCTCTTTGCACCATGGCATGTGCAGTACCACTTGCCGCTGGTTACAAACAATCAAGCCCGCAAACACCTGTTATTGCTTTTGTTGGCGATGCAGGCATGGAAATGGGTTTGGGCGAACTAGCGACACTTCGCGAACATAAAATACCAATCATCATTTGCGTGTTAGTAGATGAAAGCCTAACGCTTATCGAAATGAAGCAACGTGCTTCGCAGCGCCCAAATCTCGGTGTTGATTTCACAGGGTCAGACTTTCCAACGGTTGCTAATGCACTGGGTGGTCATGGTGTCTGGGTGGATGATGTAGAAAGCTTGAAACGAGAGGCAAAAGCAGGCTTTGAACGCGATACGTTCACCCTTCTTGCTTGTCGCATCGGACGAAAATCTTACGACGGTAAGTTTTAAATTATTGAACAGCCTCTTCTGCAATCTTACCAAACAAAGCATCTAGCTCTGTTGCAAGTTCTCTGAGTTTATCGCCGCACTCTTTCATATAAGGAGAAAAAGCCTCGCTTGGTGTTTTAAATGAAAGCGTTGCTGTGCCGTCTTTATTTTCAGTCACATAATATCTGATCGGCGCTTCAATACCCGCCGCAATACTTGCTTCCAACATACGAATTGCAAAATCATTGCGGTAAACACCAACAATACGATTACCAGCAATAGTAAGTCCGCGCCCCTTCGCGCCTGCTGACGCACTAGCGCCAGTAACACGGCGCATTCCGTTATCTTTTATAGAAGTGTTCAAACTAGCATTTAAATCTTTGAATGATTTCTTAGTCTAATAACTCACCCAACCTTCACGCTGTAATGCATTCTCAGCAAATGCTTGCGAGCCCATCAAAGACAAAGCAAAAACTAAACCTGTCAAAATCTGTTTCATCTGTATTCTCCTAATCCAAACCTAAATTAAATATTCATTCTGCGTTTCACCATGACAGCAAGCGAACTGCCAATAAATGCCATCACTGCCCAAGCCCAGCCGTGAACACTACCCGATACTAATCCGCCCAAATACGCACCAATGTTACAACCATAAGCAAGTCGCGCGCCGTAGCCCATTAATAAGCCGCCAAAGATTGCTGTGCTTACTTCAACTCGAGATAAAGAAAATAAGGGTTTCCATTTTGCAGCCAACCCTGCTGCTACCATAGCGCCTGCTATAATGCCAAAGTTCATAACTGAAGTTTTATCTTTGAAAACACTGTTTTCAAGCGCATTTGCTTTCCATCCTGTCCAGAACGGCCAGCTTAAAACATCAATTCCAAGCGCATTTGCACCCTTCGCCCCCCAAAGCGCAAACGCCCAAGTAACGCCCCAAGGCCGCCCAACAACAACAAGCGTTAGAATCCCAACAATTGCTAGAGCGATAGCACCAGCAAGCGGTGACCAAGGTCCTTTAATAAAAGATTCTGTTTTTCGGGGCGGCTCTAAGTCACCGTGTTTACGTTTTTCATACCAAACACTCCAAAGCCCAATCACGCCAAGCAAGCATATTAAGGCAAAAAACGCTCCAAAAGGCCCTAAGTTATTAATCATGCCATAACTAAACTTATTACCAATCCCGAAAGTATCTTGAACCGCTTGAGGGAAAGCAATTGAGTTCCACCAATTAAGATGCATCGTGCCCAGTAACGAGCCAATCACAAAAAACAAAAGCGTAATGCACATTCGAGTAGAACCACCGCCTACAACGAACAATGTGCCAGACCCACAACCGCCGCCAAACTGCATTCCGAAACCAAACATGAATGAGCCAAACAACATGCCCATGCTAACGGGCAAGATAAATCCACGCGCGTCAGTATAAGCAATTAAAGGAAATGAAACTGCACAGGTGAAAACAATCAGTAAAAACTGATAGCGCAGACCAACACCGCGTCCTTCAGCAAACATTCTGCGCCATGCAGCCGTAAAGCCAAATGAAGCATGATAAAGAGAGAACCCAGCCAATCCGCCAATTAATACGGCCATGGCTTGCGTCTGACCTGCAACTTTACCAGCTATAATAACCAAAATACAAAGAGCTAAAGCAGCTCCAAGCACAGGCAGGCTCTGAGGCTGCTTTGGTAAATTAGCTGTTTCTACTGTCATTATTCAATCCAATAATCATTCAGAATTCATTCAGACAATATACTCCAAATATGCAGCCAATTGAAAAGTATATTTTCTTGTTCATGACTTTAGTCATGCAACCATGAACAGCAACACACCTTGGCTCACGTTTGTTTGAACACAGGCTACAAGACGTTACTTCTCAAGAAAATCAAAATATCATATTCAATAATCTTGAATATGTCGCATTCCACTATCAAGGAATGCCATTAGGTAATAAGTGGAGTTTAGTATGTTGAAGCAAGATAGTTATGGATGCGATGTTACCGTTTCTAATGACAATGCTTTAAGTGCTTGGAACAAAACACTCCATGGTTTTCTAGCGCATTCAGCTTCAACAGGAATTACGCTTGGTGAAACCTTAGAGCTTGAACCAGAATTTGCCTTGGCTCAATTTTGCAAGGGGTTTTTCAGCCTTCTATTGGGGCGTAAAGAACTCAATGAAGTAGCAAACGAGGCATTTGCTAGCGCTAAAGCTAGCGACAAACAAAACCCAGTTTCAGAACGTGAACGCCATTTCATCAATGCGCTTGGTTTCTGGTTGGAAGGTAACTTACGTGCTGCAATCTCAGAAATGGAATCCGTTCTTAAAAAAATGGCCTCACGATGCTTTAGCCATGAAACTAAGTCATGCCATTATGTTCATGCTGGGTGACAGTAAAGGCATGAGGACTTCGCTGGAAAATATTTCACAAGCCTATCAAGGCCATAAGGCCGAAGGCTATTTCAATTGCTGTTATTCTTTTACTTTAGAAGAAACAGGAGAATACAAGCGTGCTGAAACACATGGAAGGCGCGCTTTAGAATTAGCCCCTGATGATGCTTGGGGACTTCATGCAATCACCCATATTTTTGATATGACAGGCCGCGCCAAAGAAGGCCTTGCTTGGATTGAAGGTAAAGAGGCTGCTTGGCAGCACTGTAACAATTTCCGCTACCACGTCTGGTGGCACATCGCATTAATGCATTTAGATCTCAAAAATTTCGACAAAGTATTGGAGCTTTATGATGAAGATATTAGAAAAGACAAGACAGACGACTATCGTGATATATCGAACGCAACTTCTGTTCTGCTTCGCTTAGAATTTGAAGGCGTTGACGTTGGTAACCGCTGGCAAGAACTATCGGATTTAGCAAGTTCACGCACAGATGATAATTGTGTTGCGTTTGCAGATCTTCATTACATGATGGCATTCTGCGGAAACTTTGATGAAAAGCCAGCAACTGAGCTTTTGTCCAATATGCAATCAGCTGAATCACGTCATCATAATGAACTGGCATCAATCATTCACAAACCCGGTGTTCTTGCCGCAACTGGCCTTGAAGCTTTCCGCGACCACGATTTTGCACTCGCACATGATTGCTTAACAAAAGCCCGCCCAACCCTGCAAGCCATTGGCGGAAGTCATGCGCAACGAGATGTTTTTGAGAGATTAGCAATTGAATCAGCCCTGCGCGGCGGCCTAACCCCAGAAGCGAAACATCTCTTACAAGAACGTGATTTGCATCGAGGCCATAAGGACGGTTATTCAGAAAGCCGCTGGAGAGCAATTGAAATTAATTCGCATACCAATTCACAAGGTAGCGGCGCACAACAAATTGCAGGTGTTGCCGCAAAGAATATAGCCTGATATTAGCTTCTCCTATCAATAGATTTCTCGCCTTCTTCAAAGCATGGCATATGGGCATTAAACTGTGAACCAACCAGAAACTACCTCTACTCCTGTCCCCCGCAAACGTGACCCACGCCTAGATTTCTTTCGTGGCATTGGCATGTTTATTATCTTCATGGCGCATATGCCTGGAAACTGGTTCACGCTTTATATACCAGCACGCTTCGGGTTTTCTGATGCCACAGAAATTTTCGTATTTTGCTCTGGCATGGCATCCGCAATCGCCTTTGGGAAGCTCTTTGAAAATACTGGCTGGCTAATGGGTGCACTGCGTATCACACACCGTATCTGGCAAGTTTACTGGGCGCATATTGGCTTATTTTTCGTAACGTTACTTTTAGTAATTTGGCAAACAAACGTGGCAGCAACTGGTGATTTATGCGCCTATAATGCAGACAGGTTTTGCAACGCAAACGGCAAAGAAACTTGGAATTACATTGGCCGTCTTAATATTATTCACATATTCCAAACGACGAATGGAAGCCCCCCTTGGGATAATTTTGCAGGTATTATGACACTCACTTGGGTGCCAAACCTGTTTGATATCCTGCCCATGTATATCGTTATTCTAGCACTTATTCCTGTTGTGATGGGCATTAAGAAGCTCGCAGGAAAATGGACCGCAATGGGTTTTGTCATTGTTATATGGCTACTTGCACAAGACGGCGTCGCGCAACTATTGGGCCTATCCCAGGGGATCAACATGCCCGCAGAACCCTGGTCCGAACGCACATGGTTTTTTAACCCGTTCGGTTGGCAACTCGTCTTCTTTACTGGCTTTTCCTTCATGATGGGTTGGTTGCCAAAGCCGCCGCGTAAATGGAGCTATGTAATAATTGCTGCATTAATTGTCTTGCTTTATGTACCATTTTCTTTTTGGAGCATTTACAGAAGCCCTGATAATTTTGTAATGACACAAGAAGCTTCACGTGCCTTGTTCGGTGTCCAAAGCCTATCAGAACTAATCCGAGAGCCTTTTTATACAGATAAATACGCGAACCTCGAACCCTTTACAATTTTCAGTGTCCTACGGATTAATTTCTGGGAATTCATGGAAAAAAGTGACGTGGGCATTCTGCGCTACATGCACTTCTTGTTTTTAGCTTATGTCTTCTGGGCATTAGCTGGCGAAGGCGGAAAGCGCCTTGATTTCCAAAACCTAATAGGTCGATACTTCGTAAAAGTCGTTCATAAAGTGGGCCAACAATCTCTAGCCGTATTCCTAACCAGCATCGTGCTCTCTCGTTTTTGTGGTTTCATCATTGATATTGTTGGCAAGAGCTGGCCAAAGATGGTTTTAATAAACGGAACAGGAATAATCATACTCATTCTCGTTGCCTATTTCGTAAGCTGGCTCAAGAAGTCGCCCTGGAAGCAAATTCAACAGACGCGCTCTACCGGGATATAATAAGACTTTCAATAACTTTACCCACGGCACACTTGCGTATTCACTCGCCCATTGCTGAACGGCGTTACTTAATTTATTGGCGAACAAATCAAAAGGACTTGCTTCGCGGATACCCCTCCGTGGCAGCACAAGGCTTTGGCGACTAGCCGCCGGCTAGCAAACAAGCGCAGCCGCCGTTGAGAAGCCAAAATGCCAGTGCGTGAACGGACGTCGGTGCGGATGCACCGACGGAAAAGAAACAAAGCTCTCTCAACGGCGCTGCGCTTGTTTGTCGAGCAGCGACGTCGCTTCGCTTGTCTTGCACAACTGCGAGGGCTGATAACCTAAAAAGACCCTATGTGCTGGGCATACAGCCCTCACGCGGAGATTTGATGTCAGTATAGGACTACTCAGGCACACCGATCCGACAAAGCCTCTTAGATGATTTCGTACCCGTAAGTCGCCTTAGTTCCGCCACCCTGTAAATATTGCTATCCACTCCAAGTGATAAATAAAGCTACGACCGCTCCGCTGTCAGCAAAACATAAAACGATGGCGTACGTTCTACCGTTGTGCACCTTGCTGATGAAAATGATTATGCAGGAGGGTTTCGGGGCGGGGACAAGTTTTTTGGGGTGAAAATAATTATTACCAACGGCAGGTGTTGGACAGAAGCTACCAAATCACAAAAAGGTTCTAATGACTGCTTTTAACCCAAGTTACATAAATCAGATTGAGTGCGCCTGTTGTTTGCAGCCCACAGTCCAATTTTACGAAAAATGAAATTCCCATTTTGATATTGCAAGAGCAGACATTTTGAGCAATTATTTGAATTAAATTTGGTTGTCAAAATACGGGTATAGATATTACCACGCTTCTTCAGACCTATTCAATGTTATGATCGAAAATCCAATAATTAGAAATTATATTAAACAGTTAATACTTGAATTTTATTTCAGTTTAAAATTAATATCAAAGGTAGGTATTGATAAAGAAGCAGAATTTTATCTGCTAGTAGTGTGTTATGAGTAATTTAGTATTTATCTTTGGCTCCAGATTATTAAATTTGATCGGCATTGTGTGTGTCGTTTTGCTTCATTGGATGAATCCAGTTCAGGCATAGGTAATCACCGTTCAAAGCTTTGATTGTGGAGGTGTTGCAACCGCAGCGCTTACTGCTGGGGATGTTGTTACCGTCACCCACAGCCTCAATCAGGCTGGTAATATTGCTACTGCTCTTGTTCAAACACCGCAGCCACCTAATGTACTTATGTCTGCTGTTGCTTTTAATACGTACACAGTTGGAGTGCCTGTGACCATACCTTATACACTGACGGTGACGCCCGGTGTGCGCGTCAACCCTGCTTTTGCGGTTGCCTTTTTCAACAACAATGTGATCGTTGTTTGCCCGACCGATACCGCCAACATTACAAAGGCTGTTGATGTTTTGAATGTAAATTCTCTTCCCACGACGTTGACCTATACCAGAAACGTGCAAAATACTGGCACAGGTGTGCTTGATCTACCTGTATTGACCGATACGCTTGAACAGTCCGCTTCAGGTCTTACACTTACCAGTGGCCCAACGCTTACCAGCGGTGATATCAATACTAATAATGATATTGATCCCGGCGAAACCTGGACCTACACGGCCACCTACGACGTCACCCAAATCAATATGGATGATGCTGGGGATATCTCCAACACGGCTACTTTTTCTGCGACTTTCTTTACGGCATCAAATTCCAATACGGTGACCACCGCCATTACGCCGGCTCCCAGCATAAGTGTGACTACGCTTGCAGACGATATAACCGATGTTCCAGCTGGTCAGGTAGTGATCTATACCTACACGGTGACCAATGACGGCAACCAAACGGTCTCTGCTATCAGTTTGGCTGATGTAGCCAATGGCTCCGGTGGCAATCCAGTGCCCGGCAATGAGGCCATTATCAATGATGTAGCACCGCTGCTTGATTCAACCGACGCCGCAGTTAATGGAGTTTGGGACAGCCTTGCACCCGGTGATAGCGTTACTTTCACTGCCCCATATACCGTCACACAAAGTGATATAGATACTTTGCAATAACGGCGTTATTTTACTTATGATGTTTTTCCAAATGTGTTAAAATTATCATGATAAACTTTATATCAGACATGTGTGCCATGTCCGCTTTCAGAAGCAGAAAATCAATTACAATCTCAAGTGTAATTCTATTTTTCCCGATCTGAAGTATCTGGTCATGTTTTAAACTTGATTGCTTAGTTCGCTGTGCTGTCATTCGGCATTTAAAATTGAACGACGACAATGGGTCAGGAGCAATCATCCAACCTCAAGGCACCAAAACCACTTTGCCACTCGCCTTGCGATCATGAATGTGCGTAAGCGCATCAGCCACTTCTTCCAACTTGAAACTCTTTTCGACAAGCGGTTTAATCACGCCTGACTCATGCCAGTCAAAAAGCTCTTCCATGTTTTCTGCATAAACTTCTGGTTCATTGCGTGTAAAGGTTCCCCAGAACACGCCGACAAGGCTATAGCCTTTTACCAACGCAATATTGACAGGGAATTGTGGAATTTTCCCATCGGCAAAGCCCACGACCAACAAACGACCGTTCCAATTTACAGCGCGCGAACATGCATTAAAAACTTCACCGCCGACGACTTCAAAAATGACATCAGCACCTTTTCCATCAGTAGCCTCCTTTAAATCGTCTTTGAGATTGTCATAACCAAGCGTTATGTCAGCACCATTCTCTTCACAAATCTTGCGCTTTGCATCCGTTGAAGCAATAGCGATAACTCTTGCCCCCATCGCCTTACCAATCTGAACTGCAGCCAGACCAGTTAAGCCCGAAGCTCCCGTTATAGCCAGCGTCTCGCCAGCCTTTAACTGACCCCGTTGTTTAAGTGCATGATGTGCAGTCCCATACCCACACATTAGAGCGGTTATTTCACTAGCATTCGCATCTTGAGGGATCCGCATAACCATCGATTTATGAACTTTTACTTTCTCAGCAAAAGCACCAATCATGCAAACAGAGGCCACACGCTCCCCCACTTTAAAGCCTGAATTTTCGCCCGCAAGACTAACCGTACCAACAAGCTCCATTCCAGGCACGAAAGGGGTCGGTGGTTTAACTTGATATAACCCTTGTACTAAAAGCCCATCAGGAAAATTCACACCAATCGCTTCCGCATCAATCACAACTTCATTTTCATTGGGGTGCGGGTCATTCACTTCATGAATTTCAAGATTAGCGATAGGGCCAAATTCTTTACAAACAACTGTGCGCATTTTTTCACTTCCCTTCCACTATATTTAGCCTCCCCCTTGCGGGGAGGCAACCGACTGACGCGTTAGCGGCAGAGTGGGTGGGAAACATCATTCAGATTTAATCCCCCACCGGCTCACTACATTCACCAACCTCCCTTCAAGGGGGAGGAAGTTAGAGTCTTAAATTTTTTCCTGCGTATATTTTCGCAGCTCATTTCTTGCAACCTGACGTCGGTGTACCGCATCAGGTCCATCCGCAAGACGAAGCGTACGTACATGTGTCCATGCACGCGCTAAAGATGTGTCTTGTGAGATACCCTGTGCTCCATACATTTGAACCGCTTCATCAATCACTTTCAGAGCCATTAATGGCGCAACAACTTTAATTTGCGATATCCACGGAGCAGCAGCTCTTGGGTCACCTTGGTCCATCATCCAAGCAGCCTTGAGGCAAAGTAATCTTGCTTGCTCAATTTCCATGCGGCAGTTAGCAATAATATCAAAATTTGCACCCAACTCAGCAAGACGTTTACCAAAAGCTTCACGCTGCATCGAACGCTTACACATCATTTCAAGCGCACGTTCAGCTTGTCCAATAGCGCGCATACAATGATGAATTCGCCCTGGCCCAAGTCGCCCCTGCGAAATTTCAAAGCCCCGTCCCTCACCTAGCAAAAGATTTTCTGCTGGAATGCGTACATCAGTGAACTTAATATGCATATGACCATGCGGTGCATCATCATGGCCGTAAACCTGCATCGGGCGAAGTACTTCAATACCTGCTGATTTAGCATCGACAATTATTTGAGAATGTTGTTGGTGTTTCGAACGCGTATCATCTGGCGTATGAACCATCACAATATAAACTGCACATCTAGGATCACCCGCACCAGACGACCACCATTTTTGGCCATTCAAGACATACTCATCGCCATCTTTAACACAAGACATAGAAATATTAGTCGCATCTGATGAAGCAACATCAGGTTCTGTCATTAAATAAGCAGAACGAATTTCGCCTTCAAGCAAACGAGCTAACCACTCTTTTTTATGCGCCTCCGTGCCATAGCGCTCAAATACTTCCATATTACCCGTATCTGGCGCAGAACAGTTAAATACCTCAGCGCCCAAATGCGCCTTACCCATTTCTTCTGCCAGATAAGCATATTCAACAGTTGTTAAACCATAGCCTCTTTCAGAATCCGTAAGCCAAAAATTCCAAAGCCCACGTTTCTTAGCTTCTGCTTTTAAACCTTCAAGGATTTCCGTTTGGCGAGGTGTATATTCCCAGCGATCGCCTTTTTCCACTTCCGCTAAAAATTCGTCATCAAGCGGAATAATTTCACTAGTAATCATTTCAGCTACTTTTTCATGAAGCGGCTTTAAATGCTCGCTCATCCCAAGATTCATAGAAGATGATGAATTTGATGTTGGCATATTTCTCTCCAGTGAATTTTACCCTTTACGAATACGTCAAAATAGGAGCATTGTGTGAGTTATAAAGTCAATGACAAAAGCTGATTGGGAGCAGATATTTGGGAATACTCGACAGACTATTTTCACTCGAAGGCAAAACAGCACTCGTAACAGGTGCTGCAAGCGGCATTGGCAGAATGGCAGCAACTGCTCTTGTTGAAGCAGGATGCCATGTCATGATCGCATCTCGCAAAGGTGATGCATGTGAGGCAGTTGCAAGTGAATTAAACTCACTTGACGCATCAGGTAAAGCTGAAGGTTTCGCGGGCGACGTCAGCAGTGAAGAAGGCATCAATGCGCTAGTTAAAGCCGTTAATTCAAGAACAGATAAACTTGACATTCTCATCAACAATGCAGGCATTACTTGGGGCGAACCCATTGACCAATTCCCCTATAAAGCTTGGGGCAAAGTCATGGACGTAAACGTTACTGCGGTTTTTCATCTCACCCAACAATTGATGCCACTGTTAGAAAGAGCATCGACACCCGAAGACCCTGCCAGAGTCATAAACCTTGGTTCTGTAATGGGATCTGCAGCACTTGGCGAAGGCGCTTATTCATATGCTGCATCCAAGGCTGCCGTCCATCATCTAACAAAAATCATGGCACGTGAATTAGCTGAACGTCATATTACTTTCAACGCATTTGCCCCTGGCCCTTTCCAAAGCAAAATGACAGCTTTTGCCACTGCAACAGACGATCAAGCAGATCATGTTGGGAAAGGTGTTCCACTTGGTCGCATCGGAAAGCCAGAAGATATTGCAGGTGCAACGCTCTATCTTTGTGGAAAAGGTGGTTCATATATTACGGGTGCGATTTTGCCACTAGATGGCGGCGTTCATGTAAATCCTGAAAGTGATTTATTTGGATTGCATAGGTAAAAACATGAGCAAACTCTCTATCGAAGAATATCAGGCACAAGCGGGCAAGTTAGAAGTTACCTCGCCTTGGATTAAAGTTAATCAAGACCTCATAAACATGTTTGCTGATGCTACGCATGATCATCAATTCATTCATGTGGATGATGAACGCACCAAACGTGAAACTGATTTTGGTGGCACAATTGCACATGGGTTTTTATCACTCTCACTACTTTCCAAATTCTTTGATGATGCACTCCCTTCGATTAAAAATTCTACCATGAGCATCAATTATGGATTCGAAAAAATTCGCTTCCTCATGCCAGTACCATCAGGTTCGCGCCTAAGAGGTCACATCAAGCTAGTCGAATGTAATGAACATAAGTCGGGTGAGTATCTTTCCAAATATGATATCTCGGTAGAAATTGAAAATATTGAAAAGCCCGCCCTCGTTTGCGAGTGGCTCGGCTTAACTGTTTTGAAAAAGGATTAAAAATGACAATTAGTTTTGAAGGCCAAGTCGCCATCGTAACAGGCGCGGGAAACGGCCTTGGACGCTCCCACGCATTAGAATTAGGCCGGCGTGGAGCAAAGGTTGTCGTCAATGATTTTGGTGGAGCAAGAGACGGCACTGGCGGTGCATTAGGACCAGCAGAACTAGTTGCTCAAGAAATTATAGACGCAGGCGGTGAAGCAATTGCCAATGGTGCGAACGTTACGAACTACGCAAATTGCGAAGCCATGATTGCAGATGCAGTTGCTAAATGGGGTCGCATCGATGTTCTCATCAATAACGCCGGCATTTTACGAGATAAATCTTTTGGTAAAATGGAAATGTCCGATTGGCATTCAGTCGTTGATGTTCATCTGAACGGTTCAGCAAATTGTACCAAGGCAGTTTGGAATCAGATGAAAACCCAAAACTACGGTCGTATCTTAATGACGACTTCTACATCAGGAATATACGGAAACTTTGGTCAGGCAAATTACGGCGCAGCAAAACTCGGCCTTGTTGGTCTAATGAACACCCTTTGCATTGAAGGCGCGAAGAACAACATTCAAATCAATTGCCTTGCACCAACGGCAGCAACACGCATGACAGAAGATATTTTGACGCAAGACATGCTTGCAAAACTCGATCCTAAATACGTGACACCAGCTGCAGTCTTTATGGTTTCAAAAGACGCTCCTAATCATGTCGTAATTTTTGCAGGCGCTGGTTCTTATACAACCATGCAAATCAGCGAAAGCGCAGGAATGCATTTGAGCGAAGAAGACCGCACTGCAGATGGCATTGCAGCAAACTTTGAGGCGATTAGTGACATGTCAAAAACTGATGTGTTTTATTCAGGCACGGAACACGTCGTTAAAGTCGTGCAAATGGCAAAATAAACATGACAAGAAGCAAGCTAATAACAATTTTTGAAACGACAGGTTCCGCACTTGCTATTGCCTAAGCCATGCTAATTGCATCGAACACAGGCAATGAAATCTTGGGCTTTAGCTTACTTCTAATTTCAGCACTTCTATTTGCAGGATGGGCTGTCATAGACAAACGTTGGACATTTTTAGTGCTCCAGATTTTTAAATCGCATCAGCAATTATTGGCCTTGTCCGTTGGGGCTAAACTACAATTTTCTAGGAGAATAAAATGAGATCTGCAGTTATCGTATCAACAGCAAGAACCCCAATAGGCAAAGCTTATCGCGGTGCTTTTAATGACACGCAAGCACAAACCCTCGGCGGCCATGCAATCCAACATGCAGTCGAACGTTCTGGCGTAGACAAAGCTGAGATCGACGATGTCATCATGGGCGCCGCCATTCAGCAAGGTTCAACACACTTGAACACTGCACGTCAATGCGCGCTACGTGCAGGACTTCCTACATCAGTATCTGCAATGACATTAGACCGCCAATGCTCATCCGGCCTTATGTCAATCGCCACTGCTGCCAAACAAATCATCTCTGATGACATGACAGTAACTGTTGGCGGCGGATTAGAATCCATTTCTCTTACACAAAACGAACACATGAACCTGCACCGTGGCATGGATCCATGGCTGATGGAAAACATTCCATCCACTTATATGTCTATGTTGGAGACCGCTGAAGTGGTTTCAGCGCGTTATGGTGTCTCACGAGAAGCGCAAGATGAATACGGTTTTCAATCTCAAATGCGAACAGCAGCAGCACAAGAAGCTGGTAAATTCGACGACGAAATTGTTCCTTTAAAATCTAGTATGAAAGTGATGGATAAAGAAACCAAAGAAGTTTCAGACGTCGAAGTCACACTTGCAAAAGATGAGGGTAACCGCCCAACAACAACGCTTGAAGGACTCAATTCTTTACAACCTGTATTCAAAGGTGGTCAGCAAATTAAAGAAGGTAAGTTCATAACGGCTGGCAATGCATCACAACTTTCAGACGGCGCTTCGGCTTCTGTCCTGATGGAAGAAAAAGAAGCTGAAAAACGCGGGCTGAATCCACTTGGGATTTACCGGGGTATGGCGGTTGCAGGCTGTGACCCTGATGAAATGGGCATCGGCCCAGTATTTGCAATTCCCAAGCTTTTAAAAACGCATGGACTTAAAGTAGAAGACATCGGCCTGTGGGAACTAAACGAAGCCTTTGCCAGCCAGTGTCTATATTGCCGAGACACGCTTGGCATTGATCCTGAAATTTACAACGTAAATGGCGGCGCTATCTCAATTGGCCACCCATACGGAATGTCAGGTGCACGTATGACAGGCCATGCTCTCATTGAAGGTAAACGTCGTGGTGCAAAATATGTTGTCGTATCAATGTGTATTGGTGGCGGCATGGGTGCGGCTGGATTATTTGAAGTAGCATAAAGAAATTGAGCAGATGCAATACCCAATGCATCTGCTCTACTCACTCAGCAAATAAATTATAAATTTTACTGAGCTTCAATAACTGCCATCACAAGATTTCCATCAACTTTGATTGGACCATCTTCCTTAGCGCCAAGAGTGTATTCAAGAATACCTGTTTGTGTACCACCAGTTTCGCCGTGAAGCATCAACATAAGCTTATCGCCCTTATCGACAGAACTAGTTAAAATTGCAGTTACATTTGTGTTCTCACCGGACCTAAGTGGTGAGTGACCAACAACTGGACCAGGTTTGCCATTTTCTTTGACACGATGAACAACCATCCAGCCATTTGCATCAGCAGTAATGCGGGAAGCCGTAACAGTTCCGCCTGAGACATCCTGACTTTCACCAACAACTTTCAAGGCATGATCGTCAGCGTAAACCAATGTGGCACTTAAAAACAGCGCAACAGCGCCAATTGATGTAATAGCAATTTTTTTAAACATTATAATTATCTCCTATTTGAACAGATTGTTAATCAACCTGTTAAGAAAGAAACGTTTTCAATCTCAAATAGTTTCATGCAAATTAAAATTTAATCGACGTAGAAAAATTACATAGACCGCATCATGTTGCGGATTCTGGAAACTGTTTCAATAAACTCTGCGGTATCAAAACTTTTTGGTGACCGCTGAGCAGGAACAGGGTTTTTCATATAACTAATTATTTTTCCTGGCATAGAAGAAAGAACCAAAATATCTGTCGATAAAAACACAGCCTCCGAAATCGAATGCGTTACAAAAAAAAACCGTTTTACCCGTTGTCTTCCAAAGCGAGTGTAATTCCAAATTCATATTCTCGCGCGTTTGCTCATCTAAGGCACCAAAAGGCTCATCCATCAAAAGCAAATCAGGTTCCATTGCAAGCGCGCGTGCTATCGAAACACGCTGCTGCATACCGCCAGAGAGTTGATGCGGATATTTATCTGCAAACTCTGAAAGTCCAACAAGCTCTAGAACATCCCCTACTTTTTGTTCCACCTGTTTAGCTTTGGTCAGCTTCAAAGGCTTGGCGATATTAGATTTCACAGTTGCCCACGGGAAAAGTGCTGGCTGTTGAAACACGTAAGATGAATTTTGTGCCGCAACTTCAATATTACCGCTAGTTGGACTTTCTAATCCAGCAATCAACCGCAAGAGTGAAGTCTTACCACAACCAGATGGACCAATGATTGAAAGAAAACTTCCTTTTGAAACACTCAAATTGATATCTTTTAAAACCTCAACATCACCGTTATCAGCTTTATAAGAAAACCCTAAGTCTATTGCTTTGATTAAGATTTCACTCAAGCTTCAATCACCTTACCAGGCGCAATATCACGCGCATCTAGTTTCAGATGAATAAGCGCTGGGCCATATTCTTTGAGCGCTTCTTCAAGACAACCCTCAAGCTCACTATCTTTAATCACCGTATAGGCATTCGCCCCATAAGACTTTGCCCATGCGTTAAAATCAGGGTTCTTCATCCGCGTACCAGAAACACGCCCCGGGTAATCACGATCCTGATGCATTTTTATCGTGCCATAGATTTCATTATCACAGACAATCACCTTGATATTAAGGTTATGCTCACAACCAACACCGAATTCCATGCCGTGCATCTGGAAGCAACCATCACCTGCCAAAACCACAATGGTCTTATCAGGATTACGTTTAGCTACTGCAATCGCCGCTGGCATGCCATAACCCATAGAGCCAGAAGTAGGTGCCAATTGCGTGCCCCATTTGTAACGATAGAATCGGTGCAACCAAATTGCGTAATTACCAGCACCATTACATAAAATTGCATCGTCAGGAAGCTTATTACGCAATATATCAATTGCATTACTCATCGTCACGTCGCCAACACCCTTGGGTGGTTCGTTCGTCCATTCAAGATAGCTGCGATGAGCTTCGTCTGCCTGATCTTGCCAATTCTTCTTTACAGGCCATTCAAGCAAAGAGCTTAAAAAGATTCCCGATGTCGAATTGATAGAAACTTCTGCTGAATAAATTCGCCCCAACTCTTCAGCCCCTGGATGAACATGCACAAGGCCATTGCCACTCCCAGGCATATCCAGCAAAGAGAAGCCCTGACTCGGGTTTTCACTAAATCGGCAGCCAAGCAAAATCAAACAATCAGATTTAGCAACACGCTCTTTAAGTTCGGGATTAATCCCCAGCCCAACATCACCAGCATAATTACGGTGCGTTGCATCCATTAATTGTTGCCGCCTAAATGAAACTCCAACAGGAATTCCCCATGCTTCGCTGAACTGGCGAAGCATATCCGCATCTTCTTCATTCCACCGAGAACCGCCTGCAACAATCATCGGACTAGAAGCGTTTTCAAGTAACGTCACAAACTTTTTTAAATCACCAAGTGTTGGCGCAGGGTTAGCAACTTCAACAAAAGGACCTGATTGTTCTTCAACCATATCCCGCAACATGTCTTCTGGCAAAGCAATTACAACGGGCCCCGGCCTTCCAGACATAGCAACATGCCAAGCATGGTTGATAACTTCAGGGATACGTGATGCATCATCGATCTCGTCTACCCATTTAGCAACAGATCCATAAAAAGCACGATAATCCATTTCCTGAAATGCTTCGCGTCCTCGCATCTGCCTACCAATTTGGCCAATGAACAAAATCATCGGTGTCGAATCTTGGGCTGCAATATGAACTCCGCAAGAAGCATTCGTTGCACCAGGCCCTCTTGTTACCATGCAAATACCTGGCCTACCAGTCATTTTACCATCAGCCTCAGCCATGATAGAAGCACCACCCTCATGACGAGCAACAACAGTTTCAATCCCCGATTCGAACAACCCATCAAGAACAGCTAAATAGCTTTCTCCGGGTACGCAAAAAACTCTTTCAACGCCCTGTTCTTTCAAACAGTTGACTAAAACGTGACCAGCAGGCTGCATAATTGATTACTTTCACAACGTTGTTTGTATTTTTAAAAAGAATACAGGAAATATTTGTAATTATTAAAGACTATATTGTTGATTTTTAAGACTCGACATGTAAATTGACTACGCGGAATGTCAGGGTGCCCCAGCCTATCAAGCCCTGATGGAATTTTGACAAGCCTCTTCAGAGGTTCGGATATTTTCGCTTTCGTGAGTGGAGTCAGCACCTTCGGGTTTGCTGGCTCCATTGCACTTAAAAGGGTTGCAAAAAAATCATCCAAAAACATTTTCAGCTTTCAGATTTTTGATCGTTTCAGCATCAAATCCAAGCTCACTTAGAACTTCTTCATTATCTTGGCCCAACATAGGGGGGTCACGATCAATTTGAGCAGGACTATCTGAAAACTTGATTGGGTTATTCATTGCAAGATACCGACCTTCTGTAGGATGATCGCGTTCTTCTAAAAACCCAGTATCTCTGAGTTGAGGGTCCTCTAAGACACTGTCTAGGGTATGAACTCTCATACAAGGTACGTTTTCTTCTGCAAGAACGTCCATCCATTCATCAGTTGTGCGCTGAAGAGCAATGATCTCTGCTTCTTTATATAGATCCGTAATATTATTAGTGCGAGCTGAATAGGTTGCATAGCGCTCATCTTCCATCAGTACTTCACGCCCACCAAGCCTAAAAAACCTTCGCCAGTTATCATCTGAATAGGGCATTAAAGCGATATAGCTATCCTTCGTTTTATAAGGTTTACGCATTGGATTTATCGAGCGAGCATAAGCAATGGGTGGCTTAGGTGATACAAATGTATGTCCATAAAGGTTTTCAGCCATGGTGAAAGAAACCATACACTCCATCATAGGAACTTCAACAAACTGCCCACGCCCGGTACGCTCTTTATGCAAGAAAGCCGCCAGCATTGCATAAGCAGCATGAAGGCCAGTTGTCTTATCAGCGACTAGCCCTGGAAAATATCTCGGCTCAGTTGTACCATCCTGCATCGGGATCATGAAAGAGGCGCCCGAAACAGCCTGCACTAAATCATCATAAGCCTGACGCTCTGCGTAATGCCCATCGGAGCCAAATCCGACCGCGTGACAATATACAATCTCGGGATTAATCTCTTTGACACTCTCATAATCAAAGCCTAAACGCCTAATACCACCTGCACGAATATTATGGATGACGCCATCCGCTGACTTAATAAGCTCGCGGAGTATTTTTTTAGCACCTTCTTTTCGAAGGTCTAACGTCATTGCACGCTTATTACGATTGATCGTTAAATAGATCGGCCCCATGCCTTTTGATACATGCGGCCCTGCATGACGCATAATATCACCGTCAGGGGTTTCTATCTTAATAACATCAGCTCCCAAATCACCAAGAAGCTGAGTGCAATAAGGCCCCAGTACTACGGATGTAAGATCGACAATCTTATATCCAGAAAGAGGACCTTGCTTTGATGTAGAGTTTTCATTTTTGTTTTCTTTTGTCATTCAAAGACTATTGGCGAAACTTCAAAAGAGTTCAACCAAATAAAAGCGAAAAATCCGCCTCATCCAAATGATATGCTTTTCCAAAACCACCATTAAGATATGCACGCTTCAAACTTACTGGATAAAATCCAAAATCGCCAAAATCAATATACAGCTCAGCCTTGGGATGAGTTTGAAGAAAAACCCCTCGGTACATACTTCTTCTCTCATCATCATTTGCCATTCTGGATGTTTCACCAACAAACGTAATTCTGGCATATGCAAGCCCATCACCTTTTCCAGGCTCGCCTAACATCAATGAACATTTCTGGTCTTGAACAAGGCACTTAGAATGAAGAGACAAATCAGAACCTGCAAAAAACAATCCTGTTTTTGGGGAAAAACAAGCTGCAATTCGACTAACCAAAGGAAATTCAGAGGCCATATCATTCACAGCAAGCGAAGCATATTTAGTCTCTGCCAATAGATTTTCAGTAAGCTTTATGGCTTCATCATCTGTTTTGCGAACAGGATTAATTTTTTCATTCATGTTTTCAATTTCCTTGTTCCCAGCTGTAAATTCTCTCGTTATAACATAGATAAATATTCTTGGAGGAGAACTCAATGCTTGGACAAATGATGGATCAGGAACTGCTGATTTCAAGCATCATCGATCACGCTGCACGATCCCATGGTGATACGGAAGTTGTCTCGGTTAATACCGATGGCACACAAACTCGTACAAACTATTCTGAGGTTCAGATACGTGCAAAGAAAATTGGCTCTGTTTTAATAAAACGTGGCATGGAACGCTCAGATCGCATCGCAACAATTGCTTGGAACAATTACCGTCATTTCGAACTTTACTACGGAATATCAGGTGCAGGATTTGTCTGCCATACGGTGAACCCACGTTTATTTCCTGAGCAACTCATCTATATTCTAACCCATGCGGAAGACAAAATTGTATTCTTCGATGCAACCTTTATCCCACTGATCGATGGTGTGCGTTCTCATCTACCAAACATCAAACACTGGGTACTAATGGAGGCACGCACTGCTGAACTTGCAAGCCAACATGATTGGATGGAATTTTATGAAGATCTCGTTGCAGAGGGCGATGATGATTTTAACTGGCCATCCGATCTAAATGAGCGTGATGCGTCATCGCTTTGTTATACCTCGGGCACAACTGGCAATCCAAAAGGTGTTTTATATTCACACCGTTCGACACTCCTTCATGCAATGATGTCGGCAACGCCTGACGTCATGAATTTTTCAGCACGTGATTGCTTACTACCCGTTGTACCGATGTTCCATGTAAACGCTTGGGGGTCTCCTTATGCGGCAGCTTTAACAGGTGCAAAAATGGTTATGCCAGGACCAGGTCTTGATGGTAAAAGTCTAGCCACACTCTTCAACGATGAAAAAGTAACCATCGCTGCAGGAGTGCCAACAATCTGGGCAGGGCTTATTCAATACCTTGAAGCAAGCGGAACAAAATTACCATATATGCAGCGTACCGTTATTGGCGGTTCAGCTTGTCCACCCGTTATGATCGATAAGTTTAGAGATGAATATGATGTAGAAGTCCTACATGCATGGGGCATGACCGAAATGTCACCACTTGGATCAGTAAACAATCTGAAAAACAAACAGCTAGATCTTTCAACAGAAGCACAAAAAGAAATTCGCTTAAACCAAGGCCGCCCGCCATTTGGCATGGAATTGGCAATCTTTGATGAGGACTTCAATCAACTTCCAAATGACGGCATCACGCAAGGCGATCTATACTGCCGTGGCCCTTGGGTACTCGATGAATATTTCTTAGCTGAAAAAGGTACAACTCTAAAAAATGGTTGGTTTGATACAGGCGATGTTGCAACCTTAGACGCTGACGGTTTCATGACGATTAAAGATCGATCCAAAGATATTATTAAATCTGGTGGGGAGTGGATTTCTACAGTCGAACTAGAAAACATTGCTGTGGGGCACCCAGAGATAGGCGGAGCAGCAGCCATAGCAGCAAAACATGAAAAATGGGATGAGCGTCCTGTAATTCTTGCTGTAAAAGCAGAGGGCTCTAATATCACTGAGGCTGAGTTACTAGCCTACTACGATGACAAAATAATAAAATGGCAAATTCCCGACAAAGTGATTTTTGTTGATCAACTTCCAATTGGCGCAACAGGTAAGATACTCAAAAAAGAACTACGAGCAGAATATGAAAACGTTCTTATTGATAACTAACCAGAAGTAGCAAAACATGGATCAAGCACAGGCAATATTTTTGCCTTTAAAATATGGTGCAGCATTGGGGCAATCATTGCTTTGATGTTTTTAACATTTGGTATCGACCGAATAGATGAAGACGCTCAAGGCGCATACGTTTTTCGTTTGCTATTGATACCAGCAATTTTGCTAATATGGCCTTTAGTTATATGGCGCTGGTTCATTCTTGAAACCAATCGCGATGCTTGGCCAAATCGTCATGCACCACCACGCCATGCTCATTTTTGGGTGGCTATTATTTTTGCCATCGCAATCCCTGCGGTTATAATTGCGGGTCTTTCAGTACGTCAAACTTGGCCAACAAGTTTCAAACCTCAAAAGCTTTCATTTCTTATGGAGCAGAGCCAATGAGTGTTAAATATATTCCCGTCCAATGGAACAATAACAAATGGAAATACAATGCAATTATGCTTGCTAGCGTGTTTGTTTACCTATGGATTTTCATATTTTTAACGCCTGACCTCATGTCAAATGAAGGGCGCATTAACGGACAAGTTCATAATGCTCGTGCTTTTGGGTCTTGTGCATTTTTAATGCTAAGCGTAATTCTGTGCATTGACCCTTTAGCAAGGCTTGATAGGCGTTACTTACCCCTGCTTTACAACAGGTGCCATTTTGGAGTGATGACTGCTTTTGTAGCAATCACTCACGCAGGTTATATCATAAATTGGTATTTCGCATTCTCCCCATCAAACAAATATGAAGCACTTTTATTTAGCAATACGAGTTATGGCCAGCTATCAGATTTCCTTTCGAAATTTTCGGTATATTTGCGCTTTTTTGTTTGGTGATATTAGCCACCACAAGCCATGATTTTTGGTTAAAGTTTTTAACGCCGCGCATATGGAAGAGGATACATTATCTGATTTATACAGCTTATATTTCAGTTGTTGCACACGTCAGTTTTGGCATTCTTCAGGACCAACAAAACCACACATTCACAATTATATTCATTGTCGCTGCAAGTGTCGTAGCAATTCTACATGTTATGGCAGCATTGCATGAGCGAAAACATGGCGACCCTTTTCCGTCTCAATCTGATGATTGGGTAAAGGCTTGCGAAACGTCAGAGATGAAAGAAGGCTTTGCCAAGATTGTTCAGCTCACACAAAAAGAGCGTGTGGCTGTTTTTCTACATGAGGGAAAGCTATCCGCAATCTCAAACGCTTGTGCCCACCAAAATGGTCCATTAGGTGAGGAAAAAATCATTCGTTGCCTTGTCACTTGTCCATGGCACGGCTTTCAGTATGACGTCACGAATGGTTCATCGCCTGCCCCATTTACTGAGAAAGTCCCAACCTACAACCTTAAGATTGAAGGCACTTTAATTTTAGTAAATCGCCAAGCAAATACACCGGGTACATTTGTCGAACCTCTAGTTTTAAATAGTATGGAAGCGGTATAATGAGCGAAAAGAAAGCACCATTTTTTGTTGGATATTTAGGCGTTCCAAAAGCTCTTAAAAGCTTCTTATTAAAAGTCTCATTGTTAATCTTTGCAGGATTTACCGCAGGTGCAGTTCTAGCAGGTGCAACACAAGATGACCCTGGTCAAGCCGGTTTTCGATTTGATTATGAGCGTCAGACAATTACTGCCATTTTAGAAACAAAACCCTACCCACTTTTATATGTAACCGAAAGCAATGACCGTATCAAAGCAGGTCATACTTTGATGTTATCAGGTCAGGACAAAACACCAATTATGGCAAACCTTGCTTCCCTTGAAGCTAACGAAGTAAAAATATCTGGCGTTATCTTAAAGCGTGGCGAGCTAGACATGCTACAAGTAGCTGGAGGAAAAAGAGGCGTCGAAGACTTAAAAAAACAGAGCACCATTCCGCCGAGTGAAGCTTTAGGAAAATGGAGATTACAAGGCGAAATTTGTGACGGAAAATGCCTTGCTGGTGCAATGAACCCCGGACGCGGCTTAGCGCATAAAGCATGCGCAAATTTATGTTTATTAGCAGACATCCCACCTGTATTTGTTTCAACAAAACCAATTGAAGGTAATGAGTACTTATTAGTTGCAGGGCCAGATGGCGGGCCTTTTCCAAGAGAGCTTTACCATTATGTGGGGCAATTTCTTGAACTAGAAGCAGACATTGAAAAACGCGGAGACTTATTAGTTCTGATAATTGACCCAGCCAAAATTAAGGCAGTCGAATGAAGAAATTATTATCTCTTTCAATCGTCGCAATTACAGGGTTTGTACTTTTATACATTTCAAGGTTTTGGCTTTTCAGCTTATGGGAGCGGCCGGGCTTATTTGATTTAAAAACACTCCCCCCACAAGGTGGGCTACTTCGCTCTTGGCTAAGAGGCACGGACTTCGTTCCTTTTGAGTTAATGATATGGGTTATAAGCGGCTTTTTGATTTTAACTGGCCTAGAAAAGGTTTTTGATGCAATAAAACGTAATTCTAAAAAATAACGAACCATATTCAGTTTATTACGTTAACGTAAGTGTTGCGTTTTAATAGTGAATGATTATATCTGTGCAAAATAACTTTAACGAGGAGAACTCTCATGAGCTTAGATTCAGCAGTAGAAGCAATCACAGCAAAAGTAAGTGGCGGAAGCGGCATTGGCGCAACTGTAAAATTTAACTGTGGCGATGACGGCGTTGTGTTTATCGATGGCAATGCAACACCGCCAACCGTATCAACTGATGACCAAGAAGCAGACTGTACTGTTGTATGCGACAAAGAAGTTTTAGACTCACTTATCGCAGGCGACCTCGACCCAACGGCTGCCTTCATGCAAGGCAAAATCAAAGTTGAAGGCGACATGGGCGTAGCGATGAAGCTAAGCTCAATTTTGTAGTCAACACATATTACATATTGATTTTTAAAAGGACGCTTAAACTTACCCTTCGTTGGCTTTGCAACCTTTGGCAAAAAACCAACTTGCGAAAACTGGGACACAATTGATGCAGATGTTGCAGTTCTAGGCGCACCTTTTGATTTTGGTACGAAATATCGTTCTGGCACAAGATTTGGCCCACGTTCAATCCGCGAAACCTCAACTCTTTTCTCATTTGGCCATGCAGGTGCATACGACCATGAAGATGACGCAACCTATTTAGGCGAAGATGTAAAAATCGTCGATATGGGCGACGCTGACATTGTTCATACGGATACAGAAAAAAGCCACGCCAACATCGAACACGGAGTTCGCAAAGCACTTCCTGTTGTCCTTGGAGGTGATCACTCTGTAAACATCCCATGCATCCGCGCCTTTGATGATCAAGAACCCTTTCATCTCGTACAAATTGATGCGCATTTAGATTTTGTCAACGAACGTCACGGCGTAAGACACGGTCATGGCAACCCAATGCGTCGCGCCGCAGAAAAAGACTACGTTAAAGGACTTTCTCAAATCGGCATTCGCAATGTTTCTTCTACCGCAAAAGAAGGATACGTCGACGCAAGAGCAATGGGATCTGACATCGTATCAGTGCGTCAGTTTAGAAAACTGGGTGTAGAAGGAATGCTTGATCGGATACCTGAAGGTGAGCGATATTATGTAACCATAGACATCGATGGCTTCGATCCATCAATTGCACCCGGCACAGGAACACCAAGCCATGGTGGTTTTTTATATTATGAAGTGCTGGAACTTCTACAAGGTTTATCTAAACGAGGCACTGTGATCGGTATGGATTTAGTAGAAGTTGCGCCTGATTATGATTCCTCTGGTTCAACTTCTTTTCTTGCTGCTCAAATACTATTAAATTTTATTGGTTTATATTTCATGAGCGCAAAAAGTAGAATTCGCTGCGAAATTAACCAATACAGATAAAAAGCCTGTCGAAAAATTAGACTTTTTGATTGACGAGCATGTCACAACAGTGTTTCTTATCTCTTGGAGAAGATGCGCAAGAGCTGTGTAAAAAAACAGACACGCGTTTAGGGAGTAGTAATTAGTAATATGGCTGAAAAAAAATCTGCCACGGACTCGTCTTACGTCCGCTTTGAAAATGTTCAAAAAAGTTATGATGGTGAAGTCCTTGTTGTAAAGGATCTGAACCTTGATATTCAAAAAGGCGAATTCGTTACCATGTTGGGGCCGTCTGGTTCTGGCAAGTCAACTTGTCTAATGATGTTGGCAGGTTTTGAGCCAGCAACACATGGTGAAATATTTTTGGACGACCGTCCTATTAACACGGTACCTCCTCACAAACGCGGCATTGGCATGGTTTTCCAAAACTATGCACTTTTCCCACATATGACTGTTGCGGAAAATCTTGCTTTCCCATTAGAAGTGCGTGGCATGAGCCGTTCTGACCAAGAAGATCGTGTCAAACAGATTTTGGACATGGTCGAGTTATCACAAATGGCTGATCGTAGACCTGCGCAACTATCAGGCGGTCAGCAACAACGTGTAGCTGTTGCCCGTTCACTCGTGTTTGAACCAGACTTAGTTTTAATGGACGAACCACTAGGCGCGTTAGACAAGCAATTGCGCGAGCAAATGCAATATGAAATTAAGCACATCCATGAAAACCTTGGCGTAACAGTTGTTTACGTGACCCATGACCAGACAGAAGCTTTAACCATGTCTGACCGTGTAGCTGTGTTTGAAGATGGCGTTATTCAACAGCTTTCAACAGCTGAAAGTCTTTATGAAGATCCACAAAATTCATTCGTGGCGCAGTTCATTGGCGAAAACAATAAGCTAAATGGCACTGTGGAAAAAATCACCAAAGGCATTTGTCAGGTGCGTCTTCCAGACGGCACACTTTTACACTCTCAGCAAGTTAATGTTGACGGTGTTGGCGACAAAACAACCATGTCACTAAGGCCTGAGCGCATTGAGCTTGACCCGCCAAAAGGTACAAAAAACATTATTACTGGCCGCATTGAAGAACTGATCTACTTAGGCGATCATATTCGCGTTCGTATGAATGTTGCTGGCAACGATGAGTTCATCGTTAAGGTACGTAACAGAGCAGACAAACGACCTCTTAAAGAAGGTCAAGAAGCAAAAATTGGCTGGCTTGCAGAAGATTGTAAAGCCTTGGATTACACAAGCCAATAATAGAAATTCGTATCTTGCCACAATTGGCTGATATGTAATGAGATGTTCGGGGCTTATTACCAGAACATAAACAAAGGGAGAGAGTAAATGACACTCACAAAACTACTAGCAGGCACGGCAATTAGCCTTGCAATCGCATCAGGTTCAACTGCAGCATTTGCAGGCGATCTAACAGTTGTATCTTGGGGCGGTGCTTACACCAAGTCTCAAGTTGAAGCTTACCACAAGCCTTACATCGCTAAGACTGGTACAAACATCAAATCAGAAGATTACAATGGCGGCATCGCTGAGATTAAAGCTCAGGTAGAAGCTGGCAATGTAACTTGGGACATCGTTGACGTAGAATTATCAGACGCTATCCGCGCATGTGACGAAGGCCTTTTGGAAACAATCGATGCTTCAACACTTCCAGCAGGTGCAGACGGTAAAGCTGCAACAGAAGATTTCCTTCCAGGTACACTTTACGATTGCGCAGTTGCAAATATCGTATGGTCAACAATCTTTGCTTATGACTCGTCAAAAATGCCAAATGGTCCAAAGACTATGGCTGACTTCTTTGACACGAAAGCATTTCCTGGCAAGCGTGGCCTACGTAAAGGTGCTAAAGTGAACCTAGAGTTCGCTCTTATCGCTGACGGCGTTGCTGCTAAAGATGTTTACTCAGTACTAGAAACACCAGAAGGTGTTGATCGTGCATTTGCTAAACTAGACACTATTAAAGGTGATGTAGTTTGGTGGGAAGCTGGCGCTCAGCCTCCACAAATGCTTGCTGATGGCGAAGTAGCTCTTACAACTGCATACAATGGCCGTATCTTTAACGCTGTTGCAGGCGAAGGTAAACCATTTGAAATCGTTTGGGATGGTCAAGTTTGGGATTTGGACCTTTGGGTAATTCCAAAAGGCGCTAAGAACAAAGACACAGCTCTAGACTTCCTAGCATTCTCAACATCTACTGAGCAGTTGGCTGCACAAGCATCGTATATCTCATACGGCCCAGCACGTGCATCTTCTTCTCCACTAGTAGGCAAGTTCCATAACAAGGACATCGATATGGGCCCACAAATGCCAACTAACCCAGCTAATCTGACAAACGCTGTACAGAACAACTTTGAGTTCTGGGCAGACAATGCAGACCAGTTGAACGAGCGTTTCAACGCTTGGTTGGCTAAATAAGCCTTTAAGCTTCGAGTGCGGGATTTAATTCCCGCACTCATTCTAACTAAACAAAAATTTTAAAGTCGCCTTTGACGGCCGACTACAATGGGGAAAAAAGATGAGCGATACAGCCATCAACACAATGGGTAACAAAGCGCAGAACGCTGCAGTAAACAATGGCCCGCTGATTGCCGCAGATGGCACGCCCCTCAAGCAAAAACTTGCAAAAACAACAAGAGCAATGAAGACAAGAGCATTCCTGCTCACCATGCCGCTCGTATTGTTCATTATAATTTCATTCGTCATTCCAATCGGGCAAATGCTGCATCGCGGATTTTATAACCCTGCCGTAAGCAATGTGATGCCAAGTTTTTCAGTTGCTATAAAAGATTGGGATGAAACAACCGGTGAATTACCCTCAGAAGAAATCTTCGAGATTTTCGTAAAAGACTTAGCGCTTGCAAAAAAGAATCGTGAAGTCGGCAAAACAGTTGGCAACATGGCAACGCGTATCAACTACGAACTACCAGGCTCAAGAAGCTTATTTACAAAATCGGCACGTAAAGCAGGCAAAATAACCGAAGGCCCCTATAAAGAAGCGCTCTTCGCTCTAGACAAAAAATGGGACAATCATAATCTTTGGCGCACTCTTAAACGCGCATCTAATGATTATACAATATCATTCTTTCTTGCTGCGCTGGACATGAAGTACGATGAAGCAGGTAATATAACGCGTGCTGATGAACTCTATCGCATTTATGTACCAATCTTGATGAAAACGCTATTGTTGTCTGCACTTATAACGTTGCTTTGTTTTTTAATTGCCTACCCAGTTGCTTATTTGCTCTCAACATTGCCTTTAGCGACTTCAAACTTATTGATGATACTGGTACTTCTACCTTTCTGGACATCCCTGCTGGTACGAACGTCTGCCTGGATTGCTATGTTACAGCAGCAAGGTATCATCAATAATATTTTTGTTTTCTTGGGCCTCATCGGAGACGAAAGCCGTATCCAAATGATTTATAATCAAACAGGTACGGTTATCTCAATGGTTCATATCCTTCTGCCATTTATGATTTTACCGCTCTACTCTGTAATGAAAACTATTCCACCGAGTTATATGCGCGCGGCTAAATCAATGGGTGCTACTAACACTTATGCCTTTAGACGAGTGTACTTCCCACAAACTATTCCTGGTATTGCTGCGGGTACACTACTCGTATTCATTCTGGCAATTGGTTATTATATCACTCCTGCCCTTGTTGGCGGTAGCGACGGTCTCTTCATCTCTAATCTGATTGCAGACCATATCAAGAAGACTTTGAACTGGAGCTTAGGTTCAGCGCTTGCTGCAATACTCTTGGTCGTCGTCATGGTTTTCTACTGGATGTACAACAGACTTGTTGGCGTCGATAAATTGAAGTTTGGGTAATATCATGACTCTAAGCCAACGCATTCAAAGTCCAGGTTTTTTGGCATTAGCCATTGCAACCATCGCTTTCTTCTTTTTGACCAGTTCAATGGCAGGAACAATTGGCTTCTTATTAATTTTTGGCATTCCACTTTTTGCCATGAATGAATTGCCAGGTTATGCGACGACCAAAGACAAAATCGAAAAATATATATTCCTCACCGTCTGCACGTTAATCTTTATCTTTCTTATCACCCCTATTCTCATCATCATCCCTCTATCCTTTAACGCAGAACCATACTTCTCGTTTACCGAGGGCATGATGAACCTTGAAGGCAGTGCCTACTCCACCAGATGGTATGCAGATATTTTCCGCTTCGGCATGACTGCGCCTGATGGGACGGAAAATTGGTGGAGTGACATGTGGAACAATGCCACATGGATACGCGCAACACGCAATTCATTCTTCATCGCGGTATTTGCAACTATCCTTGCAACAGGTTTTGGAACGCTCGCAGCGTTGGGTCTTTCGCGCCCAGAAATGCCTTATCGTGCGCAAATCACAAGTCTACTTATCTCACCAATGATCGTTCCGCTTGTTATAACCGCAACAGGCATGTTCTTCTTCTTCGCACAAAAAGACATCTTCCCGTTCTTTCCAGAGAGCTTAGTAAACACATACACAGGTCTCATACTAGCGCACGCAACGCTTGGTGTTCCATTTGTAATTATTACCGTAACAGCAACCCTTTCAGGCTTTGACCGCTCTTTAATCCGTGCTTCTCAAAGTATGGGCGCTACTGGGTGGACAACTTTTAGAAGAGTTATCATGCCGCTTATTACGCCTGGTATGATTTCAGGTGCGCTATTTGCATTCATCACATCATTTGATGAAGTGGTAGCCGTGATCTTCTTAGCTGATGTTGATCAACGTACCATCCCGCGCCAAATGTTCTCTGGCCTGCGCGAGCAAATTTCACCGACCATTCTTGCTGTTGCAACAATCTTGGTGCTAATTTCAATTGCTCTGCTAACAACGCTTGAAATGTTACGCCGCCGTTCAGAGCGCCTACGCGGTCTTTCACCTGGCTAATGTCAGATAGAGTTGAGCAGCTAAAAGTACTCTTAGACGAAGCACAAACAGTCGTAATTCTAACAGGTGCTGGTATCTCAACCGAATCTGGCGTGCCAGATTTCAGATCCCCTGGCGGACTATGGGAAAAATTCCGTATCGTTGAGTATGATGAGTATCTCTCTAGCGAAGAAGCTCGCATAGAAGACTGGCATCGCCGCTTTTTTATGGCAGATCAAATTGGCCAAGTTGAGCCCAACATAGGTCATACAGAGATTGCCAAGTGGATTAACAACGGCAAATGTACTCAACTCATAACACAAAACGTTGACAGCTTACATTTGCGTGGCGGTGCGCCTCAAGACAAAATCATTGAAATACATGGTAACGCCACAACGGAGTCCTGCATCTCATGCAGCGAGCATCATTCAATAGAACTTTGTCGAACACTTTTTGAAGCAACAGGCGAAAGCCCAAAATGCCAATCCTGCGATGGTTTAGTAAAGGCAGACATCGTCATGTTCGGCGAAAAAATGCCGGTTAAAAAAACAGCGGAAGCATTCAAAATAGCAGAAACAGCAGATTTGTTTCTCGCGATAGGAACATCCCTCGTCGTTAATCCCGCAGCAGGTCTACCCCTCCACGCAAAACACAACAACGCAAAATTCGCGATCATAAACCGCGATGCAACAGAATTGGATAATTTTGCTGATTGCGTTGTGAATGGTGAAATTGAAGAAGTGATGAGTGCCATTTAATTAAGCACCAAACTTTACACCCGCATCTTCAGTCTTCCACTGAGGGTATTTAGTCATTATTGATTTGAACTGCGCGCTATCTAGAAAACTTTCCAACCAAGTAATCACATTTGGCCAATCTTGAGACCAAAACCATTCTCGATCAACATGCGCAAATTGTCTGACAAAAGGAAGAATTGCCCCATCAGCAAATGAAAACTTGTCACCAAATAAATAAGCTTGCCCTTCCAGCATCCCATTAAGCTTCATCATAAACTCAGCCCCCAAGCCACATTCAATAGATGTATCAATCGCATCATCACGACTTCCATATTTATAAGCATCAAGCGCTGCTTTAAATGGGCCGTCACTTTCATCTATCAATGAATCCATATCCACTAAAACCTCACCAGAAAACGACTTCCAACCTAGTTTGTCTGCCTTGGCCAAAGCCCATTCCATAATGTCGCGACTTTCATCAATAACTGCCTTATCTTCCAGAACCAAAACAGGAACGGTGCCTTTAGGGCTAACCTCCAGCATTTCATCTGGCTTATCGCGGAGAATAACTTCACGTAATTCTACAGATATGTCTGTAGCTGCAATCGCCAATCGCGCACGCATTGCATAGGGACATCTTCTAAAAGAATAAAGAATCGGTTGGTTCATTTTAGCCCTAAAATAAATAGTTAATGATAGATTAATTAATTTGACAATAAAAAATATAACAAGTTTATCACTCAGAATCAAAAGGGTTAACGTCAAAATATAGTGATTCGCATAACAGATCGTGGCGGCGATTTGGCTAAATAATAATTTAACATGGACCAACGGGGGATACCATGAATAGAGCTCTTAAAGTTACTGAACTTGAAGAAAACAACACCAAGTTAAACGCTAAAGACAATGCTCATCCAGGAAGCCTCACAAATCTAGATGCGGATGCAATTCGCTCAAAGATTAAAGCTGCTCGTCTTGAGAAGTTAATGGCAAGACAGCTAGAAAGCGAATTATCAATAGAATTGGATACATCAATTGCACCCTTAGAAGATGACACTACGGTCATTATTGATGAAGAAATCATTATTCAAAAAATTGAAGAGACGATTGAACTGGCAATTCCAGCCTCAAAAGCACGCGGTTATTCTACTGGCAGTTCGAAGAGAATGCGTAACATCCAATCTACCAGACATTCATGTGATGAAATGGTATCTCGCATTCGTTCAGGTTCTGATATTCTTTCTGGTCTTAATGAACAAACAACAAATCTTGTTAAACAGCTTCAATTCATGGAGCAAGAATTCAGCAGATTTGAAGAAGCAAAACCGTCAATTAGACGTGTTAGAAGCTCAGCGCGCAAACAGTAATTCAAATTACGAAAACACAAAAACATCGCTTGATGAGGCAACTACAGATTTACAAGCAACAAATAGTTTTCTTAAGCAAAAAGACATGGAAGCGGCTAGAGCACAAGCTGAGCTAACTTCCACAAAAGAACGTCTTGCTAATGCAGAAATTGGACTAGATACAGCAAGTCAAGAGCTCGAGGCTTTATCAAAGAAATTCACTGATATAGAAATTGACAATCAAAACATCAAATCTAAGCTATCAGCAGCAATTGAAAAACACTCAATTTCTGAAGCTAGTTTGATCCACACATCAAAAGAATTGGAAAACCTTACAGCCGAAGCACATAATAAAGATATGATGTGCGCAAAACTGACTTCTGATTACTCTTCCTTAATCAAGTCGAACACAAAAGTAATGACTGACTTTGATAATGTGCAAAACAAATACGATGAGCTGACCAAATCAGCCCTTGAACAGCAAAGCCAGCAGTATGCTCGCATTCATGAGCTTGAAAGTGTTCTTCGTGACACTAAACGCAAGCTGGAATTGAAAACAAAATCAAACGCTGAATTAAGTGTCGAACTTGAAGCAACAAACAATTTGCTAGTTCTTCACGAAGAAATGGTTGCAGCTCTTTCTCCAGAAGAAAGACGCTAATTACAAAAAGATCTAATGCTTATTTTCATGCGGTGCGTTCTTATTAGATCGTGCCGCATGTTCTTTTTGAGCTTCTCTTTTCTTTAGTCTCTCGCTGTCTTGATCCGCAGAGATGTGTTTTTCTCCGCGTAATTTTGCTAATTCCATTTGCTTCTGGCGTTCAATAAACCGTTGCCGTTGCTGTGTTGTTTGTTTGTTATAACACCTAGGGCACGAAACACCTATTGCATATAGCTCAGAGGCTTTATCTTCATCCGTTATAGGGTGACGACAAGCATGACACAAATCATACGGCCCCTGCTCCAGGCCGTGCCCAACACTGACCCTTTGGTCAAATACAAAACACTCACCTTCCCAAAGGCTTTGTTCTTCAGGCACAGTTTCTAAATATTTTAAAATTCCACCCTTAAGATGGAATACATCTTCATAGCCTTGAGCCTTCATGTAAGAAGTAGATTTTTCACAACGAATTCCGCCTGTACAGAACATTGCAATTTTTTTACCTTTTAGCAGATTATCCTGTCCTTCAACCCACTTAGGCAGTTCTCGAAAGCTAGTGGTTTCTGGATCAACCGCACCTTTAAAAGTACCAATAGCAACTTCGTAATCATTGCGAGTATCAACCACAATGACATTTGGATCGTTGATAAGGTCATTCCAGTCTTCAGGTTCAACATATTCCCCAACGGTTTTTGTCGGGCTAACACCCTCAACACCCAAGGTCACAATCTCTTTTTTAAGCCTGACTTTCATGCGATAAAATGGATTTTCGGCTGCCCAGCTTTCTTTATGTTCAAGATCAGAAATTCGCTCATCACTTTTAATAAAATCAAGCAACTCGCGCACACCATTTTCGGGACCAGAAACAGTACCATTAATACCTTCTTGCGCTAAAAGTATCGTTCCCATCACCTCATTCGAAATAGCAGACTGTAATATGCTCTGCTGTAATTCAATAAAACCAGGCAAAGCAACAAACTTGTAAAAGGCAGCGACCATAAATGAAGACAATTGAAATACCCTAGTTTTAAAGCAGAAGCCATTTCATAAAAAAAAATGCTGACAATTGCCAGCATTTTTAAATTTTAAAATAAATAAAAGCGCTAAGCTAAGTTTATTCTTATTGATTTAAAAAGAGTAATTCTAAATAATTCAATAGCAAGTTAATTATTACCTTTTTCATTTAGCTAGGTAATCCTCAAAGCATAGCCGTTACTCTTGATGAAATTGATCTAAAAATCCTCCGTATTTTGCAAAATTCTGCTGATATGAATATCACTGATATCGGCACAAAAGTAGGATTAAGTCATACGCCCTGCTGGCGTCGTATACGTAAAATGCAAGATAGTGGCGTAATAAAATCACAAAACTGCCATCTAGACGCAGAAAAAGTCGGGTTAGATGTCTCAATCTTTGTTTTCGTAAGATTAGACACACATTCTGCTGAGGTTTTAGATAAATTCGAAGCCTCTACCCAATCAATTCCAGAGATTATGCAATACTACACAATGAGTGGTGAGTTTGATTATTTACTCCGCATTGTAGTTGCAAACGTGAGGGAATACGAAAAAACGATTAAAGGCAAACTTTTAAAGCTACCCCATGTTGGTACGATGAATTCACATTTTGCTTTAAATGAAATCAAAAACACCTCAGCATTACCAATTTAGGAAAACATCCTAAAATCTTAAATTTATTAGCCTTAAAATCTAATAAACTGACCAAGCAGTATAAAATTTGAACTGTAATTTCTTTTCTGATGGGTTATACTGAATTACTGGTAAATTCATTTGGAGGCCTTGATGGGAGACATGACACCAGCAGCAAAAAATGCTGCAGAAAAAGACATCTCTCTAGAAGATAAATACACTGCCACAGAAGGCAAAGTATTTATGAATGGGACGCAAGCGCTCGTTCGCTTACCAATCGTGCAAATGCGCCGAGACCGTGAAGCTGGATTAAATACAGGTGGTTTTATTTCAGGCTATCGTGGTTCACCTATTGGCGCCTATGATTTTGCCCTTCAACAAGCGCAAAAGCACTTAGACAAAGAAGGTATTGTTTTTCAACCAGGAACCAATGAAGATTTGGCAGCAGCAGCCGTGTGGGGAACGCAGCAGATCGATACAACCCCAGGCGCTAGCGTTGATGGGGTAAGTGCATATTGGTACGGCAAAGGCCCAGGCGTTGATCGTTCAGGCGATGTCATGAAACACGCAAATTCTGCAGGCACATCAAAGTATGGGGGCGTTCTAGCATTTGCTGGCGATGATCACACCGCAAAATCATCAACCGTTGCACACCAATCAGATCACGCGTTTATGGCAGCAATCATGCCGATGCTATTCCCATCAAGCGTACAAGAGTTTGTTGAACTAGGATTGCTCGGCACAGCTATGTCACGCTATGCGGGCACATGGGTGGGCTATAAAGTTATCTCAGATACAATCGAAACAACAGGCATTGTTGATCTTGCAGGTGAACGCAAACAATTCGTAATACCGACAGATTTTGAAATGCCAGAAGACGGTCTAAATTTACGCTGGCCAGATGGAATACTAGAACAAGACGAACGCCTACAAGAACATAAAGCCTATGCCGCAGCAGCATTCGCACGCACCAATGGCGTTGACCAACTAATATATGACACCAAGAAACCACGCTTCGGCATCGTCGCATCAGGTAAGGCCTATGAGAACGTACGTGAAGCACTTCTCCAACTTGGCATAGATGAAAAAACAGCTGATAAAATCGGCCTTCGTTTATATAAAGTGCGCATGCCATGGCCTCTTGAACCAGAAGGCATTCGTAAGTTTGCTGATGGGCTTGAAGAAGTGCTCGTCATCGAAGAACGACGCGAAGTTATTGAAAATCAAATTAAACAGCAACTTTTCAATTGGCGAGCAGACGTTCGTCCACGCATCGTGGGTAAGTTTGACGACAAAGACCAACACATCCTCAAACTCAATGAAGAAATGACCGCAGGTGTAGCGGTCCGCGCAATTGCAAGTAGATTACTGACGTTTGATCTACCAGATGGATTAGCTGGCCGTATAAAACAAAAGCTTAGCTACTATGAAGAACGTGCAAGCATCAAAAAAAACCATGAAGCATCCGTTACCCGAACGGCTCATTTTTGTTCTGGCTGCCCACATAATACCTCAACAAAAGTACCAGACGGCAGCCGTGCAATGGCAGGCATTGGCTGTCACTTTATGTCTGTATGGATGGATAGAAAAACAGAAACTTTCAGCCATATGGGCGGTGAAGGGGCAAGCTGGAACGGGCTAAGTCACTTCACAACAGAGGACCATGTCTTTGCAAACTTAGGCGATGGCACTTACTTCCATTCTGGTTATATGGCAATCAGAGCCGCCGTCGCAGCTGGTACGAATATCACTTACAAAGTATTGTTCAATGATGCCGTTGCCATGACGGGCGGACAAAACCACGATGGGCAAATAGATCCTCGTACAATATCCAAACAACTAAAAGCAGAAGGCGTAAAGGAAGTCTGGTTGATATCAGACGAACCAGAGCGCTATGCACCACATCAGCTAGCAGAAGGAACCGAAATCCGTCATCGTGATCATATTGAAGAAGTTCAAAAACGTCTTCGAACCATTAAAGGTTGCACAGTAATCATTTATGATCAAACCTGCGCAGCTGAACTTCGCAGGCGCCGCAAACGTGGCCTTGCACCCGACCCTAAAAAGCGCGCGTTTATCAACCCATTAGTTTGCGAAGGTTGCGGTGATTGTTCTGTACAATCAAACTGTATTTCAATCGAACCTTTAGAAACGGAATTCGGCCGAAAACGTGAAATCAATCAGTCATCTTGTAATAAAGACTTCTCATGTATTGAAGGGTTTTGTCCATCATTCGTAACCGTGCATGGCGGAGAACTTAAAAAACCAGAACTACCAGAGTTAGATGCTTCATCGCTACCAACACCAAAAACACCTAAGCTAGATGATGTTTATAACATTGCAATTACAGGTGTGGGGGGAACAGGCGTTCTAACTATTGGTGCAATTCTAGGCATGGCCGCTCACATTCAAGGCAAAGCAGCACTTATGTTAGATATGGCAGGCCTTGCGCAAAAAGGCGGCGCAGTACTTTCTCATGTCCGCTTAGCACCAAAGCCAGATTTAGTAACCGCCCCACAAATTGTAACTGGTGAAGCCAACTTGCTATTAGCAGCAGACACCGTTGTAGCCTCTGCACAAAGTTCTGTGGCTCTTTTAAGTCCAGAAAATACCAACGCAATTTTAAACACTCACTTAAACCCAGTTTCAAATTTCATATTCGACCGTGACTATGATTTCCGCGAAGAAGGCGTGATTAATAATATTAGCAAGCATGTTCGCGAAGATATCAACCAAGTAGACTTTACAAAACTTGCTGAACTGGTTTGCGGAGATGCAATTGCAACCAATATTATGATGATTGGCTACGCCTGCCAAAAAGGCATGATACCGCTTCCTGCAGATGCAATTGAACGTGCTATTGAACTTAATGCAGTTGCTGTTGCCGCTAATAAGCGCGCGTTTAATTGGGGACGAAAGTTTGCAAATGACCCAAGTGAAATTGAAGCTGTTCTAGATAAATCACGCCAAACATCAAAAGAACCAGATACCCTAAAAGAGATCATCAACAAGCGCGTTGATTTCTTAAAAGACTATCAAGATACAAAGTATGCGCAAAGCTATCGTGACTTTGTTTCAAAGGTAGAAATTGCAGAAAGCAAACTTGGGAAATCGCGCGACCTGACAAATGCAGTGGCGCGAAATCTGTTCAAACTTATGTCTTACAAAGATGAATATGAAGTAGCCCGCCTTTATACCAATGGCGAGTTTGAAAAACAAATCTCAGATACATTCGATGGTGACTTTAAAATCAACTATCACTTAGCACCCCCAATCATCGGATTTGGTAAAAAGCCAAATGGTCGCCCCCGCAAACGTGCATTTGGCTCATGGATGATGAGCAGCTTTAGATTGCTAGCAAAATACAAACACCTACGTGGTGGCAAGTTCGATATCTTTGGGTACTCAACAGAACGCAAAATGGAGCGTGCATTGATTGATGATTATAAAACAACAATCAACCATCTGCTTGGTAAGTTAAGCGAAGACAATCGTTATTTTGCTAGCGCACTTGCAAGATTACCAGATGAAATCCGTGGATTTGGTCCCGTAAAAGAACTAGCTTTCAAGAAAGCGGAGGCAAAGAAAAAAGACTTACTAATGCAATTTGATAAGCCAAGCGCCCAAAATAAATCCGGCAGGACAACCGAAGCTGAACCTGCCGAATAAGTAACCTTCAGGCATAGCCTGATCGGGAATATTAGAATATGAAATCGTCTGCAACAAGATCACTTGAAAGCACGCCCTCAAGAAGGATATTGCCATAACCAGCAACCTCAACAATCACACCTTCTATTGTGTCAATGAAAGTGAGGTCACTCATTGAATTAATCCCATCAAGGTCAAACCATAAGCGGTCTGTGCGGCCAATTCCTGCTTCAAAGTCTGTTATAATGTCATCGCCAAATAGAGCCTTATACAAAAAGACATCATCACCAGCACCGCCAGTTAAAATATCATCATCCTGCATACCAATGATGTAGTCATTACCACCACCACCATTAATGGTGTCATTACCACCTTGGCCAACTAAGCGATTTTGCCCATCATCGCCTATAATTGTATCTGCATGGGCTGAGCCATCAACATACTCAATATCAACATAAGTATCGCCAGTAGCTTCGCCGGCAAAACCGCCGTTAGTTAAATCTACACCAACACCACTTGCAGCATCTCTGTAAACTGCAGTATCGCCTGTACCAGCACCGCCATCCATTGCGTCAGCGCCTTCACCACCTACGAGGTAGTCTTTACCTTCACCTCCGAAGAGTTGGTCATCGCCATCGGCACCAACAAGGCGGTTATTAGCATCATCACCAATAATGACATCATCATAATCTGAACCATATACAAACTCCACACTGTCATAAGTATCACCCGCTGCATCACCAGCAGAACCACCATTTACAAGATCAACGACCACAGCACTTGTCGCACTACCGTATTCAACGGCATCACGAGCACCATCACCGCCATTCATTTCATCAGCGCCCTCACCGCCAACGAGAATATCGTTACCGCCGCCGCCATTTAAAATGTCATCGCCTCTACCGCCAACTAAGCGATTTACGCCAGAGTTACCTGTAAGAATATCATCATAGAAAGAGCCATAAATGTATTCGATACCTGTTAGCGTATCGCCTTCGGCATGACCGCCAAATCCAACACCTGTTTCAAGGTTAACAATGACACCTTCATTTGACCAATCATACTCCGCTACATCACGGTCACCCTCACCGCCATCAAGAAGATCAGCTCCGCGTCCACCGAGTAAAGTATCATTTCCAGCACCACCAAAGAGTTGGTCATCACCATTGTGACCAGAAATTCGGTTAGTTTTTTCGTCACCAGTTAAAACGTCATCGTGGGCTGAACCACGAATAAACTCAACATTTTCGTACGTATCACCTTCAGCTTCACCGCCTTGTCCGCGACCAAGAACAAGATCAACCGTTACCCCTACTGAACTACGCTCAAAAGAGACAATATCTTGTTCGCCAGTACCACCATCAATATCATCAGCACCTTCGCCGCCTATAATAGTATCCTTACCAGCACCGCCATCAATTGTGTCATTACCAGCGCCACCGTCAATTAGATCATCACCGCCATCAATTACAGGGTTAAAACCTTCATCAACACCCTCAACGCCAACGTTATCTATGGTCATGCCTAATGAGTCAGATGTACCTGTTGCTCTAAATTCTAAACGAGACGTATCCGAACCTACTGGCACTTCAATCTCAATTGTTGTCCAATCAAAATCAGATAAGCCTATACCGCTAGCTGAAACAGAAAATATCAAAACTCCATCCCAATAAACCTCTAGGCCATTTGATGCTTCACTCACGCCGGGACGCGGTGAATAATCAAATGAAACCTTGTAAGTTAAATCTGGATCAAGACCTTCGATATCTCGGTAAACAATAGAATTAGCCGTTGAATCAAGCTCCATAACCGTATTACCATCAGAAGCAGTTCCCACTACACCTGAACGCTGTAATTCAATCAAAGGGGCACCCATCAGGTCGTTTCCAACCATTTACTTCTTCAAACAGCCCCCAAGAACCATGATTAAAATCATCATGGAATTCAAATGAGTTATTTAAATCATCAAGATCTCTAGTGTCAGTGTCACCTTTAAAGACATCATCACCGTCCTGACCTATCAGCGTATCGTCTTCTGTGAAGCCGCCTAGAACATCTTCATTCTCAGTGCCGATAATCGTTTGATCGCCGCCGGGCAGGTAATCAGGATTATTCATTGTTCAAAAGCCCCCCAGGCCAAACTTTAATAATATTCAATAACTGTAGGGTTAAACCTACATCCAAAACATTAAGATAAGTTTGCTCATAAGCTCCAAATTTTAATGACATTTAAGAATGTAAATTAAAGATTTTTAAATCATATGAATTAGCTAACAAAAAAACCCGACTACAAAGCCGGGTTAAATTATTATGCAAGCCAAGAATATTTGGCATTAAAAGAACCTATAAAATTATGGCGTCCAATAATTGAACTGTAGCTTAGCCATTTCTTCATCAAAAAGACCACGCAAATCAACGACAGGTGAACCACGCCCAACAACTGAAGCTAACTTGAAAAGATCTATATCTTCTACAAAACAATCGTGTTTAGCAGTAACAACTACTGCATCATAAGGGCCTTCTTCTAAAGAAGTAATAACTTTAGCGCCGCGACCACCTTCAAAGTGACCATCATCCGCAATTGGATCATAAGAAAAGACGTCCGCGCCACGTGTCCAAAGGCTATCCATCAATGCAAAAGATTTTGAATTACGAATGTCTGGACAATTATCTTTGAAAGCACGACCTAAAACAAGAACACGTTTTCCTTGTAGATTATGTGATTCAGGATCAAGCATTTCATGAAGCTTATCTGAAATATAATGTGAAGTGCGTTCATTTACCTGACGCGCAGATGCAACTATATCCATTGCAAGACCATGGCCACGGCCAGCATTTAAAAGGAAAAACGGATCAACTGAAATACAGTGACCGCCAACAAGGCCTGGGAAATATTTATGGAAATTCCACTTTGAACCTGCTGCAGCAACAACATCTGTCACCTTAATACCCATTGCATCAAACAACTGCATCATCTCATTAATAAGTGCGATATTTACATCACGTTGAGTATTTTCAAGAATTTTTGCAGCTTCAGCTACCTTTATGGATGCAGCTTTAAACAAACCAGCTTTAACAACACGGCTATAAAGTTCAGCTAGATAATCAGTTACTTGCGGCGTGGAACCTGCAACAATTTTTGCAATATCACCAACACGGCGTGCATGATCACCTGGCGAAACACGTTCTGGCGAATATCCTACGTAAAAATCGACACCTTCACGCATACCAGATTCTTCTTCAAGAATAGGTACACATTTGTTTTCTGTCGTGCCTGGGTCAACAGTAGATTCATATACAACAACGCAGCCACGTTTCATATTTTGACCAATGGTTCTGCTTGCAGCAAGAACTGGGCGGTAATCAGGTTTATTACCATGCATTACTGGTGTCGGCACGCAAACCATCATCACATCTGCATCGTGAAGTGCGTTCACATCGCAGGTAAAATCCATATTCTCTTTAGTAAGGTCTTCAAGAGTTGTCATATCAGTTGAGTCTTCGCCATCTCGAAGAGCAGCAATTTTCGACTCATCAACATCAAAGCCAATAGTTCGCTGATCGTCTGCAAAACCAACCATTAAAGGAAGACCTACATAGCCCAAGCCTAAAACGGCAACAATTGAATTTTGTGGTTGTGGAAGTGTGGCTGATTGAAGAACTTCAAACGGCTTATTAATAGCAACTGATGTGCCCATTTTTTATACCCCTGCTTATTTTATACTTGCTCTTCTATGGAGCTTTTATTCAACGCAAACTTCGCCCGCGTTAAACCCTTTCTACAACACACACTAAAATATTTGGTTAGCAGGTGTGGTTAAAATAACCTTATGATTTTATTGGCGTTTTACGCACTGAATCAACCTTTCGTTTACCTTATTATTAAATAGCCTTGCGGTAACTCAGTGTTAACTTTGAATCTTAAGAGCGATTTTATACCCCCCATATATGTTGGCTGCAGGGACGCTAAATTCGGGGCATAAATACCGATTTTAGTCATGCATATAAAAACAAGAGAAAAAGCATGATTAACTTAAACGGCATAGAATGGCTTTTTGCCATATTGGTGCTTATCATATTCACGAACAGGTATCTGTTTGGAAGCATTCTTCGTATGATGGATAAACGTACGAAGCCTGGTTTCAGCAAAGAACCAAGCGTGTGGCCAACTGTAACGATCGTAACGCCAGTCTTTAATGAGGGGTCGACCGTTATTCAGACAGCTGATAGCTTTGCCAAACTTGATTACCCTAAAGATAAACTGAGTGTAATCTTCGTTGATGACGTATCAACGGATGATACATACGAACATCTTCTAACAGCACAGCGTAACCATCCATGGATGCAAGTTACTCGTAACCCACATAACATGGGCAAGCGCCTAGGCATTAAGCGCGCAGTTCTTACAGTAAAGACCGATCTAGTCATGTCTGTTGATTCAGATGTGATTGTTGAGCGTGATGCAATGCGCAATATGGTCAAGCATATGCATACAACCGGTGTTGATGCTGTGGGCGGTTGTGTGTTCGTATCTAACGCGGATGAAAATTGGCTAACCCGTATGCAAGCAGTAAAATATTGGGTTGGTTACATGTTCTTGAAAAACATCGAGAACACTTTCGACCACGTTATGTGTTTGTCTGGTTGTCTAACTATATACAAGCGCGAAGCATTAATCGCAGTTGACGAAGATGTTGCTAATCGCCGTTTCCTTGGTGATGAAGTTAAATACGGTGAAGATCGTTATCTAACACGCAAGCTCGTGGAAAAAGGCTATAAGACACGCCTAACTTTTGATGCTCAGTGTTATACAAAAGCACCTGCAACAATGGCTAATTACATCTCTCAGCAATTGCGCTGGAGACGTTCTAATATGATCGATCTGATCACTGCCATTCCGCATATCAACAAGTTCAACACCTATGTTGCCATCCATTATATTGCGATGGGGATGTTACTTTTATTCTACCCAATGGTGTTGCTTGTTGAATTCATGCGCTTAGGCTTCATCATTCCAATGATGTTACATGGCCTATTGGCTGCATGTTTTGGTATTGCTTATGAATTGAATAAACACAAAGTGCCTGAAATGGCTCGCACAGATGGTATCTGGTTCATGGCGATGGCGCTTATTTTTCCAGTTGTTTATCTAACATTAAACCCACTTGCACTTGCAACACTTGGCACAACATCATGGGAAACCCGTGGCGGTGCAAAGAAGAAAAAAGCAAAGGTGGCTGCTGCTAAATGATACCAACTTTGCTGCATACGGGCGAGGCACCGGTTCAGGAAAATCTACGCAGCCGCATCATGGTGATGGGTCCTGCAGCACACGGCATTGCAGCAGCACTTGTCCGTATGCAAAGCAATTCAGAAATTCATTCTGCAAATACAGCCGCAGAAGCAATTGAAATTTTGAAGACGGGTGGCTTTGATCACCTTCTCATTGACAACCGCGCTGATGGTGCAATGAGTCTAACAATCCCTGCGTTATCACGTTTGGATTCAATCGAAAACATCACAGTTCTAGCAGGTCCACAATCTAGCCCATCCATTTCTGCTCTACCAGGGGTGGCATCGGTTATTACAGAGCCATACAATCCATTAGAAATCGCAAACTCATTAGGCATTGAAGTTCGTGACAGCCGTTCAGCAGAACAGTCCGAAAACAATCAAGGCCGCCGTGAAAAAGACTTACCAGAGGACAAAAATATCCATGGTGAGTTAGAAGACACCAGTGCAGACGACCTTGAAGAAGACGAGCGTCCCCTTGCTCTTCGGATAATGTCTGCACTGGTTAACTTTATTCCAGGGCTAACCCCCCTACTTTCAATGTTATATAAGAACTTGGCTCTAACAGTTCTTTCAGCATTGTTCATTGCATTTGTGAGCTATGGCATCATGATTGCGTACTTCCTAACATCGGATGACTGGTCAAACCCACTACAACTTCAACGCGGTCATGAACTTGTCATCAAGGCCGAGCGTGACCGCGGCGAACTTCAGGTGAAGCGTAATCTTGTGACACAACAGTTGGCAGACGCACAAAACAAAGCTGACCGTGGTCGTTCGGCATTGGAACGTGCAGCAACGCTTACCCAAATCACGAGCGTAACCATCGATCAAGAAATCGAAAACCACATTGAGCGCCAAACTCAAGTAGGTGATGAAATATCAGCACTTGAGGGTGTCTTAAAATCTTATGGTTCATCTAAAAGCCGCCGTGCAGAACGCGCGCGCCTTCAAAGTGAATTCAAGCGTCGCGTAATAACACGCACGCTCTTCCAACGTTCAATCATGAACCTTGCTGAGACCGAAGAAAATATTGTGAACCTTCGTGAAAAAGTTTCGACAAAAAAGACAGAAGCAAAACTTGGCGATCAATCTATTGCTTATTTAAAACAATTAAAAAGCCAATTAACAAACGACAAAGACAAAATCGGTCTTTACGGAGGCAAGGCTGCATTTATTCCAATCGCTAATCAGGTGATTGAAGTGCAACAAGTTCGTGCAGCCGGCAAGGCAGACATCAACGAATTTGAAGTAACAGAAAAAACATTACACAATTCACTTTCTGTGCTTGAAAATTCAATCACGGAACTAGAGAAAACACCTATGATTAGAGCTCTTGAAGAGCCAGTGAATGTTCTCTTTGTACCTTATGACAATCTTGACGCTTACGAACAGGGTGAGCGTCTTTACACCTGCGCCATCGCCATTATTTGGTGCAGCAATGTGGGCACTGTAGGTGCTCCTATTGGCGGCGAAATCGTAACTACACACCCATTTTTTGGCAAACCAATCCGTGGCCAGTTCGTGGAAGCGAACCTGACTGAAAAATCAGCAGCACAGAAAGAGATTATCCATGTTGGACGTCCTCCGTTATTCTTCTAGTAAAGTGAAACCAATCGCACTTGCTGTAACTGCAGCGCTATTTTTAAGCGGCTGCTCAAGCACAATTGATACAAATCCATTTTCTGGATTCAAAAAAGGCTTTGGCAAAAAAGATGCAACAAGTATTGAAGATATCATTGCAAAAAATGAACGCACGAAAATCGTTAAATCAAACGATAAAACAAAGGTTGGTGTTCAAGTAAAAAAAGAAGTCTCTGAGAATCTAAGAGGCTTTGGCATTAACGCCAACGAATTATCCCGAGCTGATCTTTCAGGCGATGATAACAGTGCATGGTGTCGCTACTTAAAAGCATCTGCGGAAACAGAAGCAACAATTGTTGGCTCACCTTCCCTATCAGCATCCACAGATGATGAGGGTTCTGGCTCAGTCACAATCGGCATGAACTTACTGGATTTCAAAAAAGCAGAGCTGATCCGCCAATCAAGCGAAGCACGCTGCCGTGCACATACTGCTTCTAAGAAAATTGAAGGCACGCTTGGGCTTGCTGCAGAAGCAACAAGTTTTGCAGCAAACTGGGCAAAGCAAAACTACCTTCGTAGAAACTTAGGCGCACTAAACAAAATTCACGCTCAAGCAAGAAGTTATGTATCTAATGGCATGATCACAGTTCAGGACAAGAATCTAATCGCCGCAAACATTGCTAAACTAAAAGCAGAGATGAGCCGCGCTCGTTCAGAAGCTAACAAACGCAAAGACCTTCCAGGCTTTAGTGTAAACCAAATCAAAAACCGCCACGGCGCTTTAGTTGAAGCAACCAACGACCTGCAAAACATTGATCGTGAAATTCGTACTGCAGATGCATTAGATCTAAGAGTGCAAACTGGTTACCGCTATAATGGTCAATTTAATAACCAGTTACAAAGGAGCGATAGTGATGGTTATTTCGCAAGTGTAAAAATTGGTGTCAAACTTGGCGCAATCACACAACGTAGAGCTGAGCTTGAAGATCAAGCATCAGGCGCACGTTTGGACGCATTGTTTGAACAAAATACAGGTACAGTTTGGAAAAGCGGTTTTGCCGAAAAATCAATTGCAAACTCACTTGTTCCACTTCGCAAGTCTGAGCGTTCATTATCAGATGCATTAGCACAAACTAACAACACGATTTCACAACTAGCTAGTGCTGATCGTGCAGAAGTTATACGTGCAAGACTTGTTGCAAAAATCCAACGTGTGCAAACACTTTCTGATCTTGCCGCAGTGCGCGCTTCTATCAAGCAACTAGAAGAAAATCGTCAGAAAATTAAAGCGCTTTCAAACTAGACAATCCTAAAATACCAAAGCGTTTATTAGCGCTTTGGTATGCTATCTTTTTATAAGCAAGAAATTCTTAAATAGCATGTGCTATAGTTTGTTAAGGGACTTGCAATTTGAATTTGACGGGATGAGGACAGGCGAATGATCGGCAACTGGTACAAGTTGATGACCTAAAGCCATATCGACATCAAATTAAATACATCACGCGATGTTGAAACAAAAATTCTAGAGCGCCCGGACCTTTGGATGGGGACAGAGGAGTTGTCAAAACTCCGACAAGATCTCACAACAATAGCCACAACAACACTTTCAAAAGACATGCTAGACTATGGCGTCTTCTCAAATAAAAGCGATGCACTAACGCGTTCAATTATAACGATTGTCTATGAAAAAAACCAATAAACCCATAGCTTTTAATGCACTTGCCTTAATCGACTTCGAGTTAGGCGAAAAGCCAATCACAGTTTTACACTTAGGGCTGGTGATGATTGATCCTGAAGCACGTAGCCAAGGGCTATCATGGATACTTTACGGGTTAACGTGCGTCTTCTTATTCCTGCGCAATCAACTACGCCCCATTTGGGTTTCAAACGTCACACAAGTGCCTGCCGTTGTTGGCATGGTGGGCGATACATTTTCTGAAACTTATCCAAAGCCCGATAGTGGTAATCGCAGAACATTAACCCACCTATTGATCGCAAGACAAATCATGGCAGATCACCGTCATGTTTTTGGTGTAGGCGATGACGCTGAATTTGATGAAGACCGTTTCATCATCCAAAATGCATATACGGGTGGCTCAGACAATCTCAAAAAAACCTTTGCCCAAGCAACGAAGCATCGTTCAGATAAATATAACAATTTCTGTAAGGAAGAGCTGAATTACAAGCGCGGAGATGATGTCATCCAACTTGGAAAAATAGATTTAAATGCAACAAGGCGCTTTCTAACCAATGATGTTCCAAGAGGTTCGCTACTTGGATTAACCGTTGCTGGGCTTTGGATTTTACTCAATCGCCTTGCTCTTCCCATTCTTTATTGGAGTGATAACAAGCGTGAATGGAATAGCTTAAGGCCATATAAAAATGACTGAAAATTTGATTACGACGAGTTCACTAATCGTAACATTGGCTTTGTTACACACAAAGAACAACAAGTTTTAAAAAACTCAACTGTCTTTGTCTGCGGCAATGGCGGCATGGGTGGTGCATGTGTCATGGGGCTTGCACGTGCAGGCGTTGGCAATCTAATCCTTGCAGATTTAGATGGTTTTGAAATTTCAAACATGAACCGCCAACTCTTTGCGTTTATGCATACAGTCGATAAACACAAATCAGAAGCAACCAAAGAAATATGCCTGACGATTAATCCGCAAATGAACATCACTGTTCATCACGCGGATTGGGCAGATCACGTAGAAGAAGCAATTGAACAGGCAGATATAATTGTAAATGGCACAGACGATCTTGGCGCTTCATTGCTTTTATACAGAACTGCAAAAGCCATGGGAAAAACAGTGATCGATGCCTATGCTTCTCCCTTACCTTCAATTTACGTTACAAAAGCAAGCGACCCTATGCCTGAAGATCGTATGGAGTATCCGACCATTGGCACTGAATGGAATGCACTAAGCGAAGAACAGCGCTCACAAGCATTCCTGCGAGAAGCTGAACATGTTGTTCTGCATTCGTCCTCGCGCAAATACATTGATCTAGACTTAGCTGGAGAAGTGGCTGCTGGCAAAAGAAGTCGTATGTCTTTCGCTCCAATGGTAATTTCAACAGGCATGTTTATGACGTATGAAGCTATTGCAGGTATTTTGAAAAAACCACATGGAGCAGACCATCAAGGTTGGTTCTTCAACCCATATGAGGCAAAAATTGAGAAGCCAAAAAATTCAATTTTGGCCGCCATTCTACGCCCTATTGTCCGTCGTTTCCTAACTAAAATTATGGGCGATTAAAAAATGGATCGCTTAATTTTTGCAGATAGTATCGTCTCGACAGCCGCATTGTTCGGGCTGATGATACTCGCCTCTTCGATAAAGCGGAGCGGCAAAGATTCTATCTCAAGACGTTTTCTTTTCAGCCTCTACATCATTCAACTATTACTTTTCTTTAGAATTTTGACATGGATTACTGGCATATGGCTATTCGATGCTCTGACTTTGATGGTTGCAGGAATCTTGCCACTTGCCATGATTATTTTAACTGAAGGCTTGATGCGCAGACATGCATCAAAACTCGTGAAAATGATTGCAGCAGGCACCGCGATTGCATTTATTCCACTTGCACTCTTCCCCGAAAGTTTTGCTGAGCCATGGCGTTCAGTCTTATTGCTTTCTGCACAACTATGGGCTTTTCTTACCGCTGGTTATATGGTTTGGACACGCGATAAAGAAAGCTTATCAAGCGCCGAAAACATAATTATCGAACGCATCGCACTTTCGATTCCTTTAATCATACCCATGATTATTACAGATTTCCGAATTCCAGAATTTGAAGTGCCTGTTAGACTAAGTGGCATTGCTATTCTTTTCATGTGCTGGCTGACAGTAAGTTTAGAACGCTCACATTTAAAAAATTCTGACATGTTACGCGCTTTTTTAATTCTACTGTCTGGCTCTATTCTTGCCGGGCTTGCAATCTCATATTTGATTGAAACGGATCTGACAGGTTACATTCAGATTTGCGTCATTACACTTTCTGCAACTTTGGTTGCCGTCCTTTATAACGACAGCATAAGCCTTAGGTACGACGAGCGCCGTGACAGTCTCTTAAGGCACATGGCAAAAGGTAACATTAAATCCTCAGCTAGCTTCTTAACGGGCTTACAAGATCATCCACTTGTTGAGGGAGCCGTTATCCTTGAAGAAAAGGATTTAGAGGACTTTGATCACAGCTTATTAAAATCTGTCTTTACAAGAGATGCATTACAAAGAAAAAATGGCATTATCGAAGCAAACACATCGAATGAATCCGAGAACTTAAAATGGCTTTTTGAGAGGTTCAACGCAACCCATGTTACTCTAGTGTCCAACACACCTTTATCACTAGTTGCGCTCAACATGCCTAGTCTTTCAGCTTCACCGGGCGCAGAAATAGAACTACGTGCAGTACAGCGCATGGCAATCTTAATTTCAGAACGAAAGGCGATAAAATGATTAAACTAGTCGAACGTGATTTCGAAAGTTTCTTCAAAGCACCTTTCAATACTTACTCAAGTGATACTCCCTACGTTTCTCCAATGAAGAGCGACTTGGTGCGCTTTCTTTCAAGTAAAACTAATCCACTTTTTGAAAACGAAGAAGATTTCACTTTCTTCAGTGCAACTGAAAATGGAAATCCTATTGGCAGAATAACAGCGCATGTTCATCGTGCATCAAATACATTGCACAAAACAAAAATTGCTTATTTTGGTTTCTTTGATTGTCCCAATAACCTTGAGATTGCAACCATGCTTCTCAAAGCATGTGAAGAATGGGCAAAGGCAAAAGGCTTTAGTAAAATTTCTGGTAATTTCAATCTGACAGCCATGCAACAAATTGGTGTGCAAACAGGTGGCTTTGAAAACGCTCCTTTCACAGATCAAATCTGGAGCCCCCCTCACCTACCAAAACTACTTGAACAAAATGGTTACGTTCAAAGCTTTCCTATGACAACATTTGAGCAAGACATTACTAAGCTTGATGCTGCAAAAATTCTTAGCAATGAAAATACGAAGCGCATTGAAGAAAACGGTTTTACCTTCGCACCCGTTAATCGAAAAACACTAGATACTCGTCTTGAAGATGCTCGTAATATTCTCAACGAAAGCTTCATTGATAATCCAATGTTCGTTCTAGTTTCTAAAGAAGAGTTTGATTTCTAAGCCAAAGAGATGAAGTGGATTATGGATCCACGCATCTCTACAATAATGCACAAGGATGGTGAAGTTGCTGGCGCGGTAATCGCGATACCTGATCTCAATCCAATGCTAAAAGCAATGGGTTCAAAGCTTGGTCTCTCTGCACCTTGGCATTTTTTAAAACACAGGCTCAACCGCAAACGCGCTGTGGTAATATTTCAAGGCGTAAGGCCACAGTTTCAAGGTATGGGTATCAATCCAATAATGCTTGCTCATATTCTAGTTCAAATGCAAAAAGCAGGCTATGAAACCGTTGGTGGCACATGGATAGCAGATGAAAACAAAGCAAGCATTCGCCAAACCGAAAAAAGCGGAGCTAAGGCACTTCATCGTCTACATCTTTACTCAAAGGCGCTCGCATGATGTTCAAGCAAGAACTCATTAAAAAAATTGTTTCGGAGACGAATCTAGCGCCTTCTACACACAATACACAGCCCGCTCGGTGGTCATTTTTAGAAAACACCAGCATTCTACTATCTGCAGGTTGCACTCGGTTTTTGCCTGCTGGTGGCCCAATCAATCGGGATGCAGCGCTTTCATGTGGCGCGGCTCTTGAAGGTACAATTATGGCTCTTGCAGAAGTTGGTATTAAAGCCACAAACATAGATGATCTGTGGGCAGCTAATGACTGCGTTACAATCAAAGGCCACCGCCTTGCAGCCAAGATAAACATCAAAGGTGATGCAGTATCTTTTCCACTCAACAAAGCAATTACAAAACGCTTTACGTGGCGCGCAAAATTTCTACCTTGTGAAAACACCATGACCCAAGCGCTCAATAAATGGTCCCGCTCAAAGTCTGATGTAACCCTCGCAATATCTAAATCCGACATAGACTTTCTATCGCAACAAAATGATAAAAGTAGCCTGCATTTTATGAGAGACAAAGCATTCCGTAATGAACTTGTCGAATGGATGCGTCTTTCAACTTCTCATCAAAATTATACCTGTGATGGGTTAAACCTCGACGCTCTTCAAATGAGCGCGATTGAAGGCTTTGGTGCAAAGATAGTTTTAGGAACAGGTCTATTCAACGCATTGGATAGTATGAGATTAGCAAAGCCATTAATTGGCGAAGAAGCACAAACAAAATCCTCAAGCGCGATAACACTCTTCCACCGCCCCAAAGATGAATCGCCTATCGAAACAGGGCGCGCATTTTATCGCTTCTGGTTAGAAATGACAGACCTAGGTTTTTCTGCTTGGCCAATGGCAGTTGTCGCTGATAACGAAGAGAGTGCGAACGAATGCGCCGAACGCTTTTCTATTCCGCAAGAGCATCGCCTTGTAAATGTTTTGCGTGTTGGTAAGGCTGGAGGTCAGAGACCAAAAACTGCACGATTAGATTTTGCTGACCTCATCAAATAAAATGGCCAATAGACAACTCTATCGGCCATAAGAATTTTTCACCAAAAAGACTAAGCAGCTTCTGCCAGTTTTTTCACTCCAACAAAATCGACCTTACCTGTTCCAAGAAGTGGCACTTTAACGATGCGTACTTCAGCAGGGATCATCAAATCCATTGCTTTTTTAGATTTAGCAAATTTCATAAAGTCTGCACGTGTTGCACCTTCTGCTTCTGTGAATAAAATAAGCTTCTCACCTTTTTTAGCATCAGGAATAGTCGCCGCTGCAGAAAGCTCACCTGGCCATAATTCGCCAGCAAGTTCCTCAACTGCTGCAAGCGAAACCATTTCGCCTGCAATCTTGGCAAAGCGTTTTGCACGACCACGAATGGCAACAAACCCATCTTCATCAATCGCCACAATATCGCCCGTGTCATGCCAACCATTAGGCAACGTTTCTAGCACACCAGTTTTTCTGCACGCAAGTAACCAGCCATAACATTCGGGCTACGCACATAAAGACGGCCGCCCTCATCAACACCTGGCACAGTTTCAAGCCTGTACTCCATGCCTGGCATAATCTTACCAACAGTCCCCGACTTGTTATACATCGGCGTGTTAATGGAAATCACAGGCGCGGTTTCTGTCACTCCGTAACCTTCCAGAATACGAAGGCCAAACTTCTCCATATAAGTTTCTCGTGTTGAAGCCCTTACAGGTTCAGCCCCTGCAAAACAATAACGCACAGAACGGAAGTCATATGGATGAGCCGTGCGAGCATAACCATTGAGGAACGTGTCCGTACCAAAGATGATTGTCGCATTCGACACATAAACCAACTCAGGTATAATTCTGTAATGAAGTGGTGACGGATAAAAATAGACTGGCACGCCAGAAATAAGCGGCAAGATTGTACCCGCCGTTAAACCAAACGAGTGGAACACAGGAAGCACGTTAAATACTTTATCACCAGAATGAAAATCAATCCGAGCTGCTGCTTGAGCCGCATTCGATAAGATATTTCTATGCGTCAGCACAACACCCTTTGGTGTGCCTTCAGAACCTGATGTAAATAGGATCACCGCTGGATCATCAGCCTTACGCTCTACAAGTGCTGCTTCCTTACGCACAAGACCTTTAATCTTATCAAGCGTAGAAACCTCTTCACGCAAATCATCCATGTATACAATTTTGATAAGCTTTTCGACTTCTTCCAAAATAGGTTCCAGCTTGCTTTGTTCAATGAAGGCACGAGAGGTTAAAATTGTTTTCACCTCAGCACCTTTACAGGCTGCAAGAATATTCTTGGCACCAGCAGTAAAGTTAATCATCGCTGGCACTTTACCCGCAGACATAACGCCCATCACGGTTGCAATTGAGCCATTGGCATTAGGAAGCATGACACCAATTATTTCTTCTTTCTGGAACTTCTCAATAAACTTCTGACCAAGTACAACTGCACCTGTTAAAAGCTTGCCATAAGAAAGCGAGCCCGTAAGCGGGTCTTCAACAGCCATTTTTTTCATGCCATAGTCTTGGCCAGTTTCAATAACTCTATTCAGAATGGTTGTATTGGTTTTCGTTGTATCAAACACTAGCTTCATCATAACCTCATAAAGTTTTGCACCTGCTGCAGCACGACGCTTACGACCACGCAAATCTTCATCCACATCCAGCTTAACTGGCGGCATAATTTGAACTGTAACTTTTGGGAAAAAGCGACGACGCACATGGCTTTTTGTGAGACGTGAGAAATAACTTTTCTCAAGACCATTGATGCGGATAGGAACAACCATAGAACCTGTTTTATCAGCCACCATCGCAGCGCCATCATATACCTTCATCAAGCCACCCGTGACAGTGATACGACCTTCTGGAAAGATAACCAATGGGTCACCTGCTTTTACAGCTTTTATCAAAGACCGTGTCGCCATCGGCTTGGTTGGGTCAAGCGGTAAGAAATTACACATCTTCAAGAAAGGTTGAACCCACCAAGCTTGCGCAATATTATAATCAATTGCAAAGATTGGCTCTTCATCTGTTAAAGCCAAAGCTAGTGGACCATCTAAAAAGCTAACGTGGTTCATAGCCAAGATTGGCGCTACGCCCGCATCTTTTAAATTCTCTAAACCCTCAACTTCAAGCCTATGGAATGCACGGAAGAGAACAGATACAAAATCACAAAAAGCATTTGTTGGAAGGTTGCGAAGCATAATCCATGCAGCAGCAATATTAAATATCGCAAGGCCCATTAAAATTAAACCAAGCGATACACCGCCAGCTTGAAGGCCAGCAACTGCCGCACCGCCACCCGTCATAAAGCCAGCTGATAGAATATTTACACCTGCAACTGCACGCGCGCGGCGTTCTTCTGATGCCCATGTTTGAACCGCAGTAAACGTTGGAACAACCAAGAACGAACCAGCGATCGCAAGGCCTGCCAAATCAATCGCAACACGGATTGTATTTTCACCAGCAAAGAACTCAGATAAAGAATTAGTGGTGGTAGTAGCAATCTCCAGGCTTGAAATCGCCCAAGCTAAATCAAGACCAAACAAACCCATAAGCAAAGTACCAAAAACGGCTGGAAGAAGGACAACGCGCCCTGCAGAAAGCCATGCAGCAATTGCAGAACTAATTGCAACGGCAACTGCAAACACCGCTAAATAAGCCGTAATCGCAATCTCACCACCGCCTAAAATTTCTTTCACCAGCGTCGGTAGTAACGACAAGATAATCGCACCCACAAGCCAGAACCATGAAACCATTAAGCCAGCAATCCACATACGCTTTTCTGAACGCAATTCAGAAACCATGTTCCATGTCGAACGGAAAATATTTTTATCAATTTCAAGATCAGGTACAGCACTTTTTGTCGATGGAACGTAACGACTAATTGCCCAACACCCTACGGCAAGCGCCAACATCATTGGCCCAAAGATACCAACACTAACACCGCCAACAGAGGCAATACCACCAACAATCGTGCCACCTAAAATTGCAACGAAGGTTGCAGCTTCAATCCAGGCATTTGCTTTTGGTAAATCTTTCTTCTCCAAATGGTCAGGAAGAATACCGTATTTAATCGGTCCAAAGAGTGCGGAGATAACCCCGAATAAAAAAAGCGATGTCATTAAAACTGGAATAGAGGAAAACCCAATACCAACGACAGCCACAAAAGCTGCGCCAATTTCAGCAAGCTTTAATCGTTGTGCAAGCCAGGCTTTATCGTGTTTATCAGCTAATTCACCACCGAGTGCTGAAAGAAACAAGAACGGTGCCATAAAGATCGCGCCCGCTAGCGTTACTAACGAAGCCGCCTCACCTGCTGCCAATTGAAATAATATTAGAAAAACTAAAGTATTTTTCAAAAAATTATCATTAAAAGCAGAAAGAAATTGCGTCCAGAATAACGGTGCGAATTTCTTTGATGTCATAAGATTGGTTTGCATAATTTTTCCCTCATAAGAAAGGGAGTAAACACTGATAAAATTATCAAATGTTTTACTCCCTATCTTTCTTTTTTATTTCTAATTTTAAAGTAGACTTTCTAGAAAATTATAAATCTTCCGAATTATTAATTTCCATCAACAATTTTTCAGTCTTTGCATCTTCAACTTTATTGATAAGCTTTCCCGCTTCTTCATTATCCCGAAGGGTTTTCGTTACACTGATTGAAGTATGAACAAGCATCAAAGCTGACATGGCGTAGAAACCTTTAGCCGCAAAGCTTGCTTCTAAAAAGAAGATACCCCCTGCCATCATAGCTGCTGCTATTGCGAAGCTGCCCATTGAAAAGTTAATCCACGATGTTGAATGTTTTACTGCATTATTAGACATAATTTTATTCCTTGATTTAAGTGAGTTAATTCTGACGCTGCTTATGCAGCCTTCTTTTTTGATTTCTTTTTAAGGCGCTCAAGTACATCTTGCGCCGATGATTTAAGCGGATCACCACACTCTGCCTTTGCAAGTTTTTCAGTAATGGAAGCCGGATCACCCGTTTCCTCCATTTCTGCCATTGCATTTGCAGTCGTATCAATTTGCTGCTGGCGAACTCTCAAGCGCAGAAGCGTTTCTTCTGCTTCCTTTAAGTCCGAAAGCCCATTGCTTGGATGAACCTGACGCATACGTTGTGTCTTGTCTGTTGCAACAGCAAGGCGTTGGCCGCGCTGCAATTCCTTCAGCTTTAGCTCTGCATTACGAACCGTATTTTTAAGACGCGTAATCTCTGCATTAAATTGAGCTTGTGCTTGAGCAGAAACATCACGCTCTGCTTCTAGTAAAGAAATCGTTTCCGCAGCTTCTAGAGCAAGCCTCTCTTCACCCTGCTCCATAGCTTTAACGGTACGCTTTTCTAAGTCGGTAATTTTGTCTTCTAGTTTTTTATGTTGAATTGCCTCTTGCTCATTTTGAGCAATTGCAATTGCAACAGCCTTCCATGAAGCAGCAACTGCATTTGCGCAGTCTCTGATTTGCTGTCTTAGAAGTGTAATCGCGTGGCGATCTGTAAATTCTTCACCTGCATCAACTGCAGCACCCCTGAATAAAGTAACTATTTGCTTGAACATTCTTTCAACTCCTTATATGAACGTTGTTCATGGAGCATATAAAACATAAACGTTATTCAAAATTAAAGGCCTTATGGTTAATGAAAAATGAACCAACGAAGCGCGAATTAAAGAAGCAGGAGCTGAAAGAAAACTTACTTCAAGCAGCAAGAAATCGCATTAAAATCAATGGATTATCAGGATTACGAGCGCGCGACATAACCACGGATGCTGGTTGCTCTTTAGGTGGGTTATACACAGCCTATGATGACATCGATAATTTAGTATTACACGTCAATTCCATCACATTAAACGCACTAGGTAGCGAATTAAAACAAATTGCGGACCAAGAAAATAGACCAGTAAAACGACTCATTGAGCTTGCAAGAGGCTATTTAAAGTTCGCTTGTGATAATCGCAATCTGTGGTCAGCCCTATTTGACCATCGTATGCCAGAAGGTGTCGACGTTCCTGAATGGCATCTCGTCGAACATGCGGTTCTTTTTGAACAAATTGCTATGCCGCTTGCAGAGCTAAATCCAAAACTAAATCGCGAAGAACTAGCCACGCTTTCGCGTTCAATGTTTGCAGCGGTGCATGGCATTGTATCAATCAGCTTGCAAGATAGGTTCATCGCAGTACCCAGAAAAGAGCTAGATTCGCAGCTAACACAGTTTGTAGAGTTTCTAATCAAAGGCTTTGAAGCCTCTAATACTTAGCAACCATCTCATAGCCTTTAGCAAAATAAAGGCTAACAAAAGTTACAGGTTCATCAGACAGCCAAGTAGTCCGTTCTGCTCGAAAGATCGGGTCACCAACATTTACTTCTAATGCAGTCGCAACATACTTCTCTGCAGAGATTGCAGAAAACCGCACTTCTGCATTTGTATAAGGCACCTCGCTAATCAACCATTCATTCGGGCTTATGGTTGAAAAATCAAACTCACTAGCAAGCGGCACAACGCTGTGATTTATCCAGCGATCTTCATATTGATAAGGTTTGCCATCCGCAAAATGAATGCATCTTAGGTGTTGCACGCGCGAATAAGCTGAAAGCGACAGCTGATCTTGCAGCCAAATCGGCGCAATATCTGTCTTGTTATAAAGCAACTCATATTTATAAGTTGCACCTTTTCCTTCAACTTCAGCTCGCACTAAAGGAATTTCGAAGGTCACCTGCCGCACTGGAGCAAGATTTACACGGCTTCCACCTTTACGCTTACGATCAATAATGCCATCATCTGAAAGTTCTTGCATCGCACGATTAACCGTTGCACGTGCACAGCCAAACTCCGCCGCAAGCTCCACTTCACCAGGCAAAAGTGTGCCTGGAGGCCATTCGTTCTTGCGAATGCGGTTAAAAACTTCCCGCTTAATGTCTTTGTATCCAGTTTTCTTGAGCACGGGTCTTTCAATAACTTTCAAATTTATTATGTACAGACATATTATTAAATTACTTGCAACAAATCTGCAATCGCAGTTTTATAAGCCTTGATAACCTTATCTCGCCTAACATGTTTTCCCTCTTGTACCATATGCCGGCCAGCTGACCATAAATCTGTAACAACACGATCGCTAGCGACAAAAACCAAACCATCAAGAAGTTGTTCATCGCTCAAAGCGCACAGTGCTGGCGAGGCACTATCGATAGCCACCAAGTCAGCAAGATTACCCAAAGCAATCTCACCTGATTTCCGCCCCAAAGATTGAGCCCCGCCCTTTGCAGCATTTGTATATAGCGTATGCCCAACCGAGCCTTCGCCTACAACCATCACATTACGCGCAATATCTCTCAAGCGCTGAGAATATTCTAAGGTTCTTAGTTCTTCCGTCATTGAGATATTGATATTAGAATCTGAACCAAGCCCAAACCTCCCAGCAGCATTAAGGTATTCAACACCGTTAAAAATCCCGTCACCTAGGTTTGATTCTGTAATAGGACAAAGCCCACTACAGCACCAGAAGCAGCCATCCCTAAAGTCTCTTGTCTAGACATATGAGTTGCATGGATAAGACACCATCGCTTATTCACATCCACATTTTCTAACAACCATTCAACAGGCCGTGCACCCAGCCAAGCCTCAACGTCGCTTACTTCTTTAGGTTGCTCAGAAATATGCATGTGAACTGGACCATTTGTGTAAGCATCAAGAAGTTCTTTAAGATGCTCAGGCGTAGTTGCACGAAGGGAGTGCGGCGCGATACCCATATTTGTATCATTTGGCAATTGCTTAAGGCCAATTTTAGCTTTTTCATAAAGTCGATTAAAAGCATCCAGATCATTACCAAATCGCAACTGTCCTTCTGCAAGCAACGCTTCATTCGCCCCGCCATACGTATAGAGGACTGGTAAATGCGTTAACCCAATGCCTGTAGCTTGAGCGGCGGCAAAAATTCTATTCGAAAGTTCTGCAATATCATCATAGTGCTTTCCGCCAACTTGATGATGAACGTAATGAAATTCGCCAACACTCGCAAAACCAGCTTCCTGCATTTCCATAAAGGTAAGAGCTGCAAACGCTTCAATTTGATCAGGCATTAAACGGTCCATAAAGCGATACATTAACTCACGCCAAGTCCAGAAACTGTCGCGACCTTTAGCACGCACTTCCGTCATCCCTGCCATCACACGTTGAAAAGAATGACTATGAAGGTTGGCGATTGAAGGTAAAAGCGCATCACCCAAGACATCATCAGCCTCGGCCTTTACACCCATTTCAATAGAATTTATGCGCCCGTCTTCTATACGGATTCGCACATTAGCTTCCCAACCCGTTGCCAACAAAGCCTTATTTGCAAAAATCAAAATATTTTCTCACTTATAATTTTATGTCTAGACATAATAACATTTTAAAAATACGATACAAGCCTAATTACAGCTCAAACCAAGAAGAAATTCAGTGGCTCGCAAACTTCTGACAGATTTAAAAGTTGCAACGATGGCGCACAATAATGTGCCATATGGATTGATCAACAAAGCCGCCATTGCCCTCGAGGGCAATAAGGTCGCTTGGGTTGGCTCGGAAGAAAAACTCCCTAGTGAATATCAAACATGGCCAAAATCTTCGTTAGGCGGGCGCCTCGTCACCCCCGCCTTTATTGACTGTCATACGCACATTGTTTTTGCTGGAAACCGCGCAACAGAGTTTGAAATGCGCCTAAATGGTGCAAGCTATGAAGAAGTTGCCCGAGCTGGCGGGGGCATAATTTCGACAGTTAAAGCAACACGAAATGCAAGCGTAGAAGAACTGGTGCGAGATGCGCTCCCAAGAGTAGACGCCATGCTTAAAGAAGGCATCACTACCATTGAAGTGAAATCTGGTTACGGATTAGATATTGATACTGAATTAAACATGCTAAGCGCAGCACGTAGGATTGAAGAACATCGTAAGGTTCGTATCATTACTACATTCCTTGGCGCTCATGCAGTTCTACCAGAATACAAAGACAGGCCAGACGCTTATATTAATGATGTTTGCATACCTGCATTACATGCCGCCCATAATGAAAGACTTGTTGATGCAGTAGACGGGTTTTGTGAAGGCATCGCATTCTCACCAGAGCAAATTGCTAAAGTATTTGAAGTAGCCCAAAACTTAGGGTTGCCAGTAAAACTCCACGCAGAACAACTCTCCAATCTAGGAGGAGCGAAACTTGCAGCACAATATGGTGCACTTTCTGTCGATCACATTGAATATCTTGATGAAGATGACGTCAAAGCCATCGCAAAATCTGACACCGTAGCAGTTATATTACCCGGCGCATTTTATACCCTTCGCGAAACTCAAAAGCCCCCAATTGAGCTTTTACGAAAGCACAATGTACCCATGGCAATTGCAACCGATTGCAATCCAGGCTCATCCCCGATGACTTCGCTTTTATTAGCAATGAACATGGGGTGCACGCTTTTCTCCATGACGCCTTTAGAAGTGATGCAAGGCGCTACTATTAATGCCGCTCAAGCACTTGGCCTAAAGGGTCGTGGCTCAATTGAAGTTGGTAAAATCGCGGAACTAGCTGTTTGGAACATCGAACATCCAGCGGAACTTGCATACCGTATTGGATTTAATCCACTACACTCTATTATACGTGGAAAATAGACACATGAAAACGCTAACCCTCACCCCTGGCCAAGTTACACTTCAGGATTTACAGCAAATCTACAAAGAAGAATGTGCCGTAAAGCTCAATAAATCCTGCTACCCAGCAATGGAATACGCTCAAAGTAAAATTGCAGAAGCAGCTGCAAGTGACGAAGCTGTTTATGGCGTGAATACAGGCTTTGGAAAACTGGCAAGTGTTAAGATTAAGCCAGAAGATACAGCAACTCTTCAAAGAAATCTTATTCTCTCTCATTGTTGTGGTGTGGGCCCAGCCATACCTCGCCAACATGCCCGGCTAATGATGGCGCTAAAATTACTTAGCTTAGGACGTGGCGCTTCTGGTATACGATTAGAGCTCACAACACTCATCGAAAACTTGCTACAAAAACAAGTAACCCCTGTCATCCCTGCTCAAGGTTCGGTGGGCGCTTCTGGTGATTTAGCACCGCTTGCCCATATGGCAGCAGTTTTAATGGGTGAAGGTGAAGCTGAATATAACGGTGAGATATTATCAGGAGCACAAGCCCTTGCAAAAGTAGGATTAACGCCAATTGAGTTGGGCCCAAAGGAAGGTTTAGCACTAATTAATGGCACGCAGTTTAGTACCGCCTTTGCATTGGCAGGCTTATTTGATGCTTGGCAAGCAGCACACTCCGCATTGGTAACTTCTTCGCTTACAACTGATGCTATTATGGGGTCAACTGCACCACTACAGCCAGAAATACATTCTTTGCGCGGTCATGCAGGACAGATTGAAGCTGCCCAAACAATGCGTAGCTTGCTTGAAGGATCTCAAATACGCGAAAGCCACGTGGTTGATGATGCTCGTGTTCAAGACCCTTACTGCATCCGTTGCCAACCACAAGTAACGGGCGCAGCGATAGATGTTTTGCGTATGGCGGCAAAGACCCTAGAGATCGAAGCGAATGCAGCAACAGACAATCCATTAGTTTTGACTGAAGTTGATAGAATAGTCTCAGGAGGTAATTTTCATGCTGAACCAGTGGGCTTTGCAGCAGATATGATCGCCCTTGCGATTGCAGAAATTGGTGCAATTGCACAACGTCGCGTGGCGCTTATTGTAGACCCGGTTTTAAGCTTTAACCTCCCCCCATTCTTAACACCAAATCCTGGCTTAAATTCAGGCTACATGATTGCAGAAGTTACTACTGCTGCTCTAATGAGCGAGAACAAACATCTGGCGAACCCGTGTGTTACTGACTCAACTCCTACCAGCGCAAACCAAGAAGATCACGTCAGCATGGCAGCTCATGGTGCAAGACGCCTTGGTAAAATGGTTGAAAACCTACACAATATTTTAGCCGTTGAACTATTGTGTTCAGCACAAGGAATCGAATTTCGTACCCCCTTAAAAACAAGCAAGCCTTTAGAAACTGCCATTACCAGACTACGCAATGATATTCCAAAACTGGAAGACGATCGCTACCTCGCACCAGACATAAAACTCGCAGCAGAACTAGTAGCTAATGGTGACATTATCAAAGCAACTCATTCTGAATTTCCACAATTACATCATAAAACTCAAACGAACTAATGAGAGACAAACATGAGTAATCAGTCAAGCAACCCACGCCATAACCAACGCGATATTTTTCCGCCAACAGGTACTGAAATTTCAACCAAAAGCTGGCTTACTGAAGCACCTATGCGGATGTTAATGAATAACTTACATCCAGACGTTGCTGAAAACCCTCACGAATTAGTTGTCTACGGTGGCATTGGCAGAGCAGCACGCACATGGGATGATTTTGATAAAATCGTTGCTTCTCTCAAAGACTTAGAGACAGATGAAACGCTTTTAGTACAATCAGGCAAGCCCGTAGGCGTATTCCGCACACACAAAGACGCCCCTCGTGTTCTGATCGCAAATTCAAACCTTGTTCCTCATTGGGCAAATTGGGACCACTTCAATGAACTCGATAAAAAGGGTTTGGCGATGTATGGGCAGATGACCGCTGGCTCTTGGATTTACATCGGCACGCAAGGGATCGTGCAGGGAACATATGAAACCTTCGTGGAAGCAGGTCGTCAACATTATAAAGGCGATCTAACAGGCAAATGGATTTTAACTGGCGGCCTTGGCGGCATGGGCGGTGCACAACCTTTAGCTGCCGTTATGGCAGGGGCTTGTTGCCTTGCGGTTGAGTGCGATGAAAGTCGTATCGATTTCAGACTTCGCACACGTTACGTCGACGCAAAAGCAAAGACACTTGATGAAGCTCTTGAAATGATTGCAGAATGGACATCCAAAGGCGAAGCAAAGTCTGTTGGCTTACTTGGCAACGCAGCAGATGTATTTCCAGAGCTTTATAAACGCATGGAAGCAGGTGGTCTTCGACCTGACATGGTAACGGACCAAACCAGCGCACACGACCCACTACACGGTTATCTACCAAGTGGATGGAATGTTGCTGAATGGAAAGAAAAACAAGAAAGCGATCCAAAGTCCGTTGAAAAAGCTGCATGTGCATCGATGAAAACTCACGTGACTGCCATGGTGGATTTATGGAATGCAGGTGTTCCAACACTTGATTATGGAAACAATATCCGCCAAGTGGCAAAAGACGAAGGCTTAGAAAACGCATTTGATTTTCCAGGCTTCGTACCTGCCTACATTCGCCCTCTTTTTTGTCGTGGTATCGGTCCCTTCAGATGGTGCGCACTTTCGGGCGACCCAGAAGATATTTATAAAACCGATCAAGCAATGAAAGAACTATTTCCCGAAAATACACATCTTCATCAGTGGCTAGATATGGCAAAAGAACGTATCGAGTTCCAAGGTCTACCTGCAAGAATTTGTTGGATTGGCTTAGGAGACAGACACCGCGCAGGATTAAAATTTAATGAGATGGTTGCAAGCGGCGAACTTAAAGCCCCAATCGTCATTGGTCGTGATCATTTAGATTCTGGTTCAGTCGCAAGTCCTAACCGCGAAACAGAATCAATGAAAGACGGTTCAGACGCTGTCTCTGATTGGCCTCTTCTAAATGCACTTCTCAATACGGCATCAGGTGCAACTTGGGTTTCATTACATCACGGCGGAGGCGTTGGCATGGGCTTTAGTCAACACTCCGGCATGGTCATAGTCGCGGACGGCACAGACGATGCAGCAAGGCGTTTAAACAATGTGCTTTGGAATGACCCAGCTACTGGTGTCATGCGCCATGCAGATGCAGGTTACGACATTGCGATAGATTGCGCGCAAGAGCATAATTTAAATCTACCAGCCAGTAAAAATTGAAAATCTTGAGTTAGTTTTTTACTTCAATGCTTGACGTTTTGTAAAACTTACTAGCAATCTGTTAATCAAGAGATTGATTAAAAGGACTAAAACATGAATCACATTTTTGGTCGTTCAACAGCCCATCAAATGCCTACCGCAATAAAAGGCGATGGTTGCTATATCATTGATGAAAGTGGTAAACGTTATTTGGATGGCTCAGGCGGCGCTGCCGTATCTTGCCTTGGTCATTCGAATGAAAATGTAAAGCAAGCGATTTCAGAGCAACTTGCAAAACTTGATTTCGCGCATACAGGTTTCTTCACATCTGAACCAGCAGAAAAACTTGCAGACCTTTTAATTGAAAATGCACCAGAAGGTATTGATCGCGTATATCTAGTTTCAGGCGGATCAGAAGCCGTTGAAGCTGCTTTAAAAGTTGCCAGACAATATTACTTGGAAATTGGCGAACCAAATCGCCATAAAGTAATCGCCCGCAAACAAAGTTATCATGGTAATACATTAGGCGCTCTTGCAGCAGGCGGGAATGAATGGCGACGTGCACAGTTTTCCCCTCTTCTGGTCGATGTATCCCACATCGCACCTTGCTATGAATTTCGAGGCAAGAAGACGAATGAAACAACATATGAATATGGGCAACGCGTAGCCAATGAGCTAGAAACTCAAATTCTTGAGCTAGGTGCAGAAAACATAATGGCTTTTGTTGCAGAACCCGTTGTTGGTGCGACGCTTGGCGCAGTGCCCCCCGTCAAAGGTTACTTCAAACGCATTCGTGAAATTTGTAACCAACATGGAATATTACTCATTCTAGATGAGGTCATGTGCGGCATGGGCAGAACAGGAACACTCTTTGCATGTGAACAAGATAACATTTCTCCTGATATTATAACCATAGCAAAAGGTTTAGGGGCTGGTTATCAACCCATCGGTGCAATGCTTTGTACAGATAAAATTTATAATGCAATCAAAGTTGGAAGCGGTTTCTTTCAACATGGCCACACCTATATGGGGCACCCCTTAGCAAGCGCTGCATCTTTGACTGTATTAAAAGAAATTCTTGAGCGTGATTTATTGACCAATGTTAAGCAGCAAGGAAACAAGCTTCAAGATCATCTCAATGAAGTTTTTGGCCAGCATGAAAATATAGGGGACATTCGAGGGCGTGGCTTATTTCGTGGCCTGGAAATTGTCAGCGACCGCAGCACTAAAACGCCGCTTGATGCCTCCAAAGGGACAGCAAAAAAAATAAAAGCCGCAGCCTTTGATGCTGGTTTAATCTGCTATCCAATGTCAGGAACGATAGACGGTAAAAACGGAGACCATATTCTTCTTGCCCCTCCTTTCATCATAAATGATGATCAGATAATTGAACTGGTAGACAAGTTAAAGATCGCATTTGATAAAACGCTGTAATGACCCTACCCCTCCGCTTCTTCTTGTTGAGCAAAGAAGGATGTATCTTTTGGAACTTCGGGCAATTCCATCTCATAGGATGAGCATCGAACGCGACCAGAAGGTTCGCCTCGTACTAGTTCATGGGTAAATTTACTAGGCAAGGCATTTGGGCTTAACTCTATGGCATCTACTGCATAATAAGTTGCAATGTATAGTGTTCTAGATTGATCAGATAGATTAGGTGCAGAGCCATGAAGCAAGCTTGAATGCATCAAACAAACAGAGCCAGCTTTACCTGTGCAACGCATAATATTAGCCTTATGTTTTTCAAAAACCTCATCTGCAACTGCACCTGTAAACTTTCCATTATGCCAAAGCGAATAAAGCGGTCCTTTATGCGTTCCAGGCACAACTTCCAAAGGGCCATTTTCCAAAGTGACGTCATCAACGAATAACAATGCAGTAATCAAATCATTATTAGTTAATGGCTGAAACGTAAAGTCCTGATGGAATTTAACTTGCGTCGCTGAGCCTGGTAATTTTGAGTTTACTTTCCCATGATGAAACTTGATCGCTGGTCCAATTAACTCGGCACAAACGTCAACAGTTCGCGCATTACGCATCACATTCTCATAAACCTCAGAGACCTCTTCTGGGGATTGAACACGGCGAAGCCCAGGCTTTTGCGCAGTATGACCCGGTTGCAAATCAAACCGTGCACGTCCATCCAATGTTTCGCCATAATCATTATTATGGCCTCGGCTTTCTTCAACCCATTCCGCAAAAACCGCACGCAAGTCATTTAATTCTTTTTGTGTAACAGCATCTTCAACAACCAACACCCCATCACGCCAAAACTGGTCTTTTTGTTCTTGTGATAGCTCTGTCATTAAACTCTCCAATCCTAGTTTATTTTTCATTTTAACAAGCAGAAATTCAAAATAAATCTATGAATACGAATTTTTAAGAGTCGCATTTAGAGCTTATAAAACGCATACTACCTACCTATAGTTTTACTAATTCTCCCCATAAAATGATGGAAAACTTAAATGCCAGTCAACGAACAAAACCTAATTGACGACCTATCTGCTATGGTTCAAATCCCAAGCCCCAATACCTTTGGCCACGATGATCCAACACATCCTGCTGAAGCTGCCATGGCTGATTATTTTGAAAAACGGCTAAATGATTTAAAACTAGATGTTGAGACAGTTGAAGTTGCGGACGGTCGTCGTAATGTCTGGGGAAGACTAAAAGGGACTGGTGACGGCCCAACAATCATGCTTGCTGGCCACTTAGATACCGTAGGTGTTGCAGGCTATGAAACACCATATGAACCCCGCCATAAAAATGGGCGCATTTATGGTCGTGGTTCTTGCGATATGAAGGCTGGACTAGTTTCATATCTAGAAGTCGTTCGCTTGCTTATTGAATCCAATGAGCCTCTAAAAGGAGATTTAATAATTGCTGGTGTAATTGACGAAGAACACGCCATGATTGGCTCCAAACATTTTGGTGAGCATGGCCCTCATGTAGATTATGCAATCATTGCGGAACCCAGCAGCCTTGCGGTTAGCCCCAAGCACCGTGGTCAGATTAATCTATCCATCAGAACAGCTGGCTTATCTGCTCATTCAAGCATGCCAGAAAATGGTATTAATGCGATCTATCATATGGGCGCAATTATTAATGCTATTCAAACATACGCAGAAGAACTCACAAAAAGAACGCCAGACCCAATGTGTGGCACGCCAACTTGCAGTATTGGGGTCATTAAGGGGGGTGAAAATGTAACTTCAATCCCAGGTTTCTGTGAGATAGAAGTTGATCGCCGAACAATCCCCGGTGAAAATTTTGATTCAGTTCTGGAAGAACTAACTGAAATTTTAGATCTATTAGCAAAAGACATTCCAAACTTCGAATATGAGTTCTTGCCACCGAATTTAAACACACCGCCGTTAAGTACAGACCTAGTCTCTCCTATCGTGCGTTCAATCATTGAGTCTTGTGAACACGTAACAGGAATACCACCAGAAATTATCCCATTTCCTGGCTCTACGGATGCTCCAAACTTTGGTTGCCCAAGTGTCATCTGTGGCGCAGGTGCACTTGCTCAAGCCCATTCGCTTAATGAATTTGTGGAAATATCCGAAATTAAATCAGCTGTAGAGATTTACATAAGAGCCATAAGGTCTATGCAGAACTAAAAGAATAAAAGGAATGCAAGTATGGATTGGCGCACAAAACTTCTTAGCCCAAAGCCAAAAGCTAGAAGAGACTATCAATCTCTCGTCACACCAGTCTATCGCGGCTCGACAGTTGTCTTTGATAATCAGGCATCAGTACGCGATGGTTGGGATCAAGCCGCAGATGGATACTCCTATGGCCTTTATGGTACGCCGACAGCCCTAGAGCTTTCGACTCGCATTGCAGAAATTGAAAACGCCCACCGCACTTTAATTGTCCCAGGCGGACAAGCAGCAATTGCACTCGTTTATTTTGCCTATTGCAAAGCAGGCAGCCATGCACTCGTCCCATATTCAGCTTATGGCCCAAATAAAGAAATGGCAGAAGGCATACTGCGTGGATTAGGCATTGAAGTCGAAGCTTACGACCCGCTGATAGGCGATAAAATATCCAGCCTCATAAGAGAAAACACCGCTCTTATATGGTGTGAAAGCCCCGGCTCGGTCACCATGGAAATACAAGATGTTCCTGCAATCGTAAAAGCAGCTCACAAAAAAATGTGGCGGTTGCCTTAGACAACACCTATGCGGCAGGCATTATGTTTGATGCATTTGTACATGACGTTGATGTAAGCATTCAGGCACTCACAAAGTATGTTGGTGGGCATAGTGATCTACTTTTGGGTTCCGTCTCGGCCCGCAATCAACAAGCTTATGAAAACTTAGGCCCTGTATATCGTCAACTAGGCCTTGCCGTTTCACCTGATGATTGCAGCCTTGCATTACGCGGATTACAAACACTTGCCGTACGATTAGAACAACTCGAAAAATCGACTTTACAAATTGCAGAATGGCTTACTAATCATTCAAAAATTGAAACGGTTTTTCACCCAGCTCTACCAACATGCCCAGGACACGAGCACTGGAAACGAGACTTTAGTGGATCAACAAGTGTCTTTTCATTCTTGTTCAAAGATAACATCACACCTGCGCAAGTTGAAACGTTCATTGATAGTTTAGAGTTATTTTACATTGGACTAAGCTGGGGCGGTGTAAATAGTTTAGCTGTTGTTTATCCAGATGTCGAAAGACCAGGAAAAGATCACAGCGGCAAACTGGTTCGCTTAAAAATCGGCCTAGAACAAGCTGAGGATTTAGTAACAGATTTAGAAAATGCATTGGCTAAATGCTAAGTTGTTATAAAAATCTGTTAAAAAATAATCTGTTAGTCTTGGAAGAGTGGCAAAAAATAGCTTAGCTTTGCTTATCATTTAAATATAATCTGCCAATACAAAAAGGCCTAATGTGATTTCATGACCAAACCTCGCTTGTTATTCTTCCTGAGTGGATTACCAGAATATGAAGTATTGTTTAACATCGCTTTGCGCTTGAAAGAACGTGGATTAGTTGAGCCAGTTTGCTTTTCCACATCAGGTGTACTGAGAAGAGAACCGCGACTAAAAGAGCTAGTCTCGCAATCTAATCTTAACTTTAGTACCTACCCAAGTCGGTGGCTTAAGCTATTCACCAAGCGATGGTTAAAGCGAGGCGATGCAGCAATCACTTTAGTAGACCCTCTCTTTGATAAGAGCCCAAACCGCGCTCGCAGTAGATCTATGATTGAGATGGGTATGCCGACAATCTTTATTCAACATGGGGTCGTTCAAGATAAGTTAAACGTATCTGCTGATATTAATAACATTCACTATCAATCCAAAGCGCTGCTCTTATTCGAAGAACTATTTAGTCCAGAAGTTCTATCAAAAGAGACGCGTGAAAAAACAACGATAGTCGGCTTTGTAAAACCATTACTCTTTCCTACAAGAAAACCAAAACACGCCTTACCAAAGCATAAAAAAGCGTTTCTTTTTTGCCACTCGTTCAGATGGAAAGGTCGCTACGGTGAAGAGGACGTTTCACGTTTTTATAATCTGATTGGTAAGTTTTCAGAAAATCACCCCGATGATTTAATTATCATACGAAGTCATCGAGCCAAATCACGTGCTCTATACAAATCGCACGAAAAAGCACTTTCAAAAATCCCAAACATTATTTTCTCCCACGCTTACAAAGGGCCACTTCGCGGAATGTCGATGACAGATATCTTAGAGCTGGTTGATACCCTCGTCTCAACTGCATCAACAGCTATATTGGATAGTGTGTATATGAATAAACCTGCAGCTATTTAAGAAAATGACCAACCAGTTTTCTCGGCACTACCAAACATTACAGGGTTAGAAGATTTGGAAAAATTTGTTTCAAATCCTGAAAAATCCGATATTTCTGGAGTCAGAAAACATTATGGGGAAATAAAAGAGAATATAGAACTTTGTTGCGATGCAATAGAGAATTCAATGCTGCAATAATTTCAGCGATTTTAATTCAGTCATCATTTAGAAATCAGCTTTTCAATCGCCGTTTGCAAACCTGGCTTGAGTCTCTTAGCTAATTTATTACTGATATGGTTCATGTCACGCATGAGGTAATCACCTTCATCATCTAAAATATCATGATGTGTATTCTTGCCATAAACAGTGTTTATTAGATCCCAAAATACAATATCCGGGATATTCTTTTTGAATTCTGAATAGGCCATTTCTTGCCTTTTACGAGTATGAAGATCTTGTGCTTTTGATACACGGCAAAGGTTTTCACCCCCTAATTTTGTTTGAACCACACAAGACTGAGCGGTAATTTCATACGCCATCATCGGCGTGTCATAAATCAATAGTTTTTTCACACCTCTTTCTTTTAACTGAGATAAAATCATCATTAAGTTTGATGTGAAATTACGGGAGTTATCATTGACACTAATCTCTTCACCAAGAGCTACATGAATATCTCTATCCTTATTAAGTCGTCCACGATGAAACGAAAGTATAAAAACATCATCTGGCTTTGCATTTTCAAGCATGAAGGCAAAATCTTCAGGAATAAAATCTGGCTTACTTATTAGCCCACTAACGCCCTGTTTGTGACTCTCTGCATTAATAAATTGTAGTTGGCATGTCGTAGGCGCAAGGATATCTTCGATAATATCCACAAACTGATTTGCATGAGAATCCCCAAGCAGATAAACTTTGCGTGGTTTTTCAGTTGTTCGCTCACCTCCAAGACAAGCCATCAGTGGTTCTTTAAATTTTTTCAAAGCTCCCTGGCTATGGCATCTATGTGCAGGAGGTTTTTTCAAGCTCAGGTACGTTCAAAGCATTCGTCAAAAAATTAGTCTTTTGGGGTGCGTATCTAGAAACACCTATATAAAGAACCAAAACAGAAACGATTACCCCAGCAAAGGCCCTTTGGAAAAGTTTTTCTTTTTCCACTAATGTAGGCTTAGCTTTGGCATGACGAATAGGCTGTTCAATAAAGTGATAGCTGGTAATAGCAAATACAAATGTGAGACATAAACATACTGCTACCATCAATGGAGAAGTTCCAACCGTATGCTTTGCAAGTACGATAAAAGGCCAGTGCCAAAGATAAAGTGAGTAAGATATCTTTCCGATATAAACTGGCGCACTCAGGCCTAAAATATTTTTGTTTTCTTGATTATGCCACAAAATTGCCAGAGCAACAGCACTAACAATCGTAACACCAATATGGGCAAACAATGGCTTCAGATACCCAACGCTCAATATACAAAGTAGGACAATAATCGGAATGATAATTGGTATTTTTCTTAAGAAGGAAAATGCATTAAACCTACTCACCAATAGATAAGTCAGAACCCCAGCACTTATCTGCCAAAGCCTTGTAGGCATCATGTAAAAAGAAAATGAGTAATCAAAATTAAATAGCGCAATGAATAAAGCCAATGAGGTAATACAAACGGCGCTAAGAACTATTATCAGTTTATTGATATTTGCTTGCTGTTTTTCAATTGAAAAGAAAGCGCACCCCCATAGCAAAAATGGAAACAATAAATAGAACTGATCTTCAACGGCAAGCGACCACATATGTGTGAAGGGGTTTAACTCTGATGAAAGCGCAAAATAATCTGCTTCTTTGATATAAAGAAAAATATTGGCACCACCAATAAGTGCAAGCGCACCAGTACGCATATTATCCTTGCCATTCGTCGTCACCAACATCACCAATATACTTGTAAATATAACTACAGCAAAAAGCGCTGGAAGCAGGCGTTTAAATCGTCTTAGATAAAATTCGGTAACAAAACTTTTGAGACTTATTGGTGTCTCATAATTTGCAATACTTGCAGTAATAACAAAACCCGAAATCACAAAGAAAACATCAACACCTAAATAGCCTGCACTTTCAAAACCAGAAAAATAATGAAAGGCAATAACGGCCAACACACTAATAGCACGTAATCCATCAATACCTTCAATGTGCTTACCTTTTGAGGGAGTGTTCATGTTATTCGTAATCCATTATATTTATCTAATGCTAACTCATACATCGCAGAAGACAACAAAAAAAGCCAACATTGTCCATCATCAGTTTTTGAAACACATGGCGGATGGAAAAAGACCTAATGTTTATTCTTATTTGTTTACGTTTTATTTCCCTAAGTTGCTTTATTAACACTCAAGGGGAAAATATCTCATGAGCGATGCGCTAAAACATAAAAAACGTGACAGCCTGCGGCACCGCCTGTCGATGCCGCTTGGTATTATTATATTTCTGGCAGTCATGATTGCTTCTGCTTTACTGTCATGGGTAGGTTTTCAGCGTGAGCTTGCCCAACAAATCGATCACCTCAGTGACACAGCCAAAGTTTTGTCCTCTTCTATCTCTGAACCTTTAGCGGAAGATAACAAACGACAAGTGCAACTTGGCCTTACTGCGATAGGTAAAATTAAAGCAATAAAATTTGCTACTGTAGAACAGGTTGGTGGAAAACATTATGCGGAGATGGGGTTTGATACTTATCTCAAACGCAATGCAGAATTAGACAAGAGCAAAAACAACATTCTGTTTTCTGATGAACTATGGGTGTCTGATGAGATTATTAATGCGGGAGAAAAGATAGGGCAGTTAAGCCTTTTAGCGGACATTTCCAACATTAAAAATGGCTTCTTACAAAACCTAATGTTAAATTTTGCCATCGCATTAATTTCAGCGTTAATCGCTTCAAGGTTTTCTTGGATGCTCATTTCAAGGTTGACCAAGCCAATTTCCGAGCTCTCCAAGTTAATGAAGAGCCTAGGTGACTCAGAAAATTATAAACTGCGCGCACCAGAAGGTGGCAAAGGCGAGATGGGTGAACTCGCCCAATCGTTCAATCGAATGCTGGGTGATATACAAACCCGCGACAAAGAATTGGTTGAATATAAAGAAACGCTTGAAATCAAAGTTGAAGACCGGACTAAAGAACTGGTTTTAGCAAAAGACCAAGCAGACAAAGCAAACGCTGCAAAGTCAGAGTTTCTCGCGACGATGAGCCATGAAATTCGCACACCTATGAATGGTATGTTGTTAATGTCAGAATTGCTTGCAACAGCTGAATTATCTCCCAAATATCAGCGCTATGCAGACGTTATTATGAAATCCGGCAAGAGCTTACTTGCAATTATCAATGACATTCTTGATTTCTCTAAAATCCAATCAGGCAAGCTAGAGCTTGAAAAAGTTGAGATCACAACTCAAGAAATAATAGAAGATGTGATGTGCTTGTTTTGGCAAAAATCCAAAGAAAAAGAATTGGATATGGTCAGCTATATTGCGCCAAATGTCCCAGATTTAATTACCAGTGACCCAACCAGACTTAATCAAATCCTGAGCAACCTCGTCAACAATGCTCTTAAATTCACGGAGCATGGATCAGTAACACTTCACCTTGAGGTGACTGAGAGTGACGCAGACGGTTGTGTCTTATTATTTAAGGTTCAAGATACTGGTATCGGCATCAAGCAAGAAAGTATTACAAAAGTATTTGAAAGTTTCAGTCAGGCTGACCAAACAACTACCCGTAAATTTGGTGGTACTGGCCTTGGCTTACCTATCTGTAAAAAATTGGTAGAAGCTATGGATGGTGAAATTCAAGTAACCAGCTCTTTTGGTGAAGGAGCTACGTTTAGCTTTACGCTCCCAGTTCCACAAGCTGCTACTACCAACTTGCCAATACAATCAGATAAGAGTGCGCTATTGCTCATGGATGCGGGGGAAACATTAGAGTTGGTTGCCAGCACTTTTGCTGAATACGGAATTGACGTTAAAACAATTTCACCTTCACAATTTAACATTAACGACCCCCAAACTTACGACTGGTGCATTGCAGAAACTTGCGTACTAGAAAACCATCGTAACAGTCACTGCGCAACGCATTTTGTGGCCGTTACACAATTGGGCGACGCTGCAGTAGATACACTCATTAAAGAGAAGCAAGCCAATGATATTTTATCGATGCCAGTATCTAGCACCTCAACGAGGCAACTAGTAGAACGCCTCATCGATAATAACCCACTTGGGTTAAAATTATTAGAGCGTAATACATCAGACACCTCAACACTTGCCTCTTATGCTGGTGCAAATGTGTTGGTAGTTGATGATAGCGCGGTTAACCGAGAAGTCGTGGTCCAAGCTCTAAGTCGGTTTGAAATTCAGCCTATTGTTGTGGCAAGCGGCGCTGAAGCAATTGAAGTATTTCGTGACTCTACCTTCGATCTTGTCCTCATGGATTGTAGTATGCCTGAAATGGATGGTTACGAAGCCACATTGGCATTACGTGAAATCGAAACCTCACAATCAAGGCAAAAGATTCCAGTCATAGCGCTAACTGCACACATTGCCCAAAATATAGATGGCAAAATCAAAGCAGCTACTATGGACGGTATCGTTACAAAGCCGTTTACAATTAAAACAATTGGTAAATGTCTTAGCGATTGGCTTGAACCGGTTAAAACAAGTACCATTGATCAAGTAACAGAACCTGAGGTAGTTGCGACACAGGCAGATGATATTTTTGACCAAACAATTTTAGGCAATTTGCGGGAAATTGCTGGCGATGCATTTGAAGCAACCTATAACCAATTGAAAAAACTGTACTTAGATAGCGCACCAGACACCTGCATGAATTTAGCAGAAGCAGTTAAAGCTCGTGATATTACCGGAATTAAAGAAGCAGCTCATGCATTGCGCTCAATGAGTATGAATATTGGTGCAATACGATTGGGTATGAAGTGTCAAAGCGTCGAAGATGCAGCTGGTAAGGGCGATTTAGATGAGGTGTATGAACATATCGAAGATACCGTCAATGAGTTTCAAAGCGTAATTACAGCCATTGGCGATGTTAGCGATAATGAAACAACATCACACTCAGAGAATACAGCTGTTATTTAGTCTTATTTAACTATATCAGCAAAATATTAGCTAACTTCATTAGATATCTATGAAGCATTGCTGGATATTAATAATTTTACTCTAAGTTACTTCCAAAGAAGGTGATATTTTTATGCTGGCAAATTCTGTTCTAATTATTGACGACGATCCAACTCAAGTTGCGATTCTAGATGCGTATTTCAAAAGCCAAAAGGTGAAAAATGTCAAAGGCACAAGCAATGCTTCTGATGCGCTTGCATATATAAACTCAAAGAAAAATGAAATAAACCTCATTGTAAGTGACCTGCAAATGCCTGAAATGGACGGCCTTGAGTTTTTAAGGCATCTAAGTTCATTAGACTATGAAGGTAAGATTGCAATTATTTCTGGTGTAAAAAGCGATTTGTTAGATCACTCAGCACGCCTTGCAAAAATGCATCACCTCAATTTAATCGGTCAAGTATCTAAGCCAGTAACGAAGAGCTCTTTAGATAAAGTTTTTTATAAGGGCGATTATAGCCACTTGGCTGTTGAGCAAACTGAGAAATATTTCATCAATCAAAATGACTTCTCAAATGCAATGAAGAACGATGAAATAGAACCTTGCTATCAACCGAAAGTGGATGTTCAGACAGGTAGAATAATCGGAGCAGAGGCTTTGGTCCGTTGGGTTAAACCTAATGTTGGTTTGATATCACCAGAGGTATTAATTAATTTTGCTGAGAATAACGGGCGTATAGAAGAGCTCACATTCTACTTGTTTAATAAGATATTGAAGTCGACTGCTGAGTTTCTTACAGTTGATCCGTTACAAGTATTTGCAACTAATTTATCGCCTATTATGGCTCGAAATTTAGCTTTACCAGACCAGCTTTTAAGCCGCATCAACAAGCATGGTATGAAAGCAGAAAATTTCAGCTTTGAAGTGACAGAAAACAACATTCTTCATCTAGACGCTACAACGCTTGAAGTCCTCTCTCGCTTAAGAATTTTCGAGTTTGACGTAGCCATTGATGACTTTGGTACTGGATCTTCAAACATCCAAACTTTAAGAGATTTTCCCTACTCAGAACTAAAAATTGATCGTTCATTCGTCTCAAATGCAACTAGCAATGTGTTCTCAGAAGAAACGGTTAGAGCAGCAGTTTCACTTGCTCGCGAGCGTAACATGAAAGTTGTTGCAGAGGGAATTGAAAACATTGAAACGTTTGATTTCATAAAAGCTCAAGGCATTGACTACGCTCAAGGGTATCTCTTCTCTAAAGCATTGAAGCACGAAGATTATCTTGCTTTCATAAAGCAAAACTCCGATGGATTTAGAGTAGAAAAAACATCTAGTGCTGCATAAGTCCTAGCTAAGAAGCGCTCCATAAAGACAATCTTAAATTTGAAGCTTAGAATGGGTTCACTAAAGCCCTATTGGAACCGACAATCAACTGAGCTGTTAAGGACAGAAGTTCATAAACTCGGTTGTAAATTCAACACTTATAAAAATTTTGAATTATGTATTAAGACAACAAGCAAAGCTTATTATTTTAACCTAACGGATGTGCCGCCAGCAATGCCATTCGGTACAGGTATTATTGAGTTAGCGTAATCAGAGTTGATAATAATATCTGGACCATTACCAATTGATATTCTGTTTGCTATAATTGCAGTCCAGCTTGATTTTTGACCGACTCTAACTAGCCTTATCAATCCATAAAGCCCCTTTAGGAAGATAAATAGCCCCTTCAAATTTTTCAGCGTCCTTACTACGGATCGTAAACTGTCTATTTCCTGAAGAATTTCTATCTTCAAAAAATAATATACCAGACATCACTCCACTTTTACGTGCGCTTAGAACAGCTTGAGTAGAAACACCAAAGTCAAAAGTAGCATTACTTCCAGTAAGGAAGAACCCGACATCTTCACCTATTAGTGACGAATTACCTCTGACAGACAGTGGGCCATCCTTATGATATAATCACCAGGAGTAAGTCTAGCGACAGCTTTACCGCCAATATCTAACCCTCCACAATATATGCCAGGTTTTAAAGTTGTATCTTTTTGAACGGAAATCCTCGTGTAGTCACATGGACCTACTGAAGGTTGTGGCCGGTCTTTTAAAGGATCATCTACTTTAGGCGTGTCAGTTATTGGAAGTGGATTAAAACTAGCAAATGGGCCGTCATATCCGCCAGAACTCATAATTTCTGAACCATTAATTTGTGATTTTCTAAATACTGATATTCCTCTTGTATCTTTAGAGTTTGAATAAATCACACAATCATTTGCAGTGAGTGTTGCTTCCCCACCCATATCTATCGCATGGCTGCCTGTTTCGTCTAAGGTTAAAACACAAATGCTCTGCTCTCCAGCTAATGAGGCAGTTGATGACACTTTAATCGGCAAAGCACTTGAATCGAAATATTGAATAATCATCGGCGTCCAAGTGTATGAAATATCTACAGTTACTTCTTTTCTAGACTGTGAAATTGTTGTCTTTATATCTGAAGATTGAAGGCCTTGTTTCTGGCCTAAAGCTTGATGAATATTAGCAAGTGCATAATCATTGGCCACAGTTTTAACAGTTTCGTCTTTAGCGCTAACCAAACCTAATTCTCTTGCACTAGCCAATGCAGCTGAATCAGCTGCTTCTTGCAAATTTTCCCGCGCATTATGTAAAGATGAATAATCTAATGCCACGCCACAACACAGCATAAGGGGAACAGCCATAACACCAATAGTGGTTGCAACACTTCCATCCCTAGACTTTAAAAATAGTTTTAGACTTCGCAACAAATCACACCTTTGAAATAGTTTAAGACAAACTGTAAACTATCTGCCAATAACAATTACCCCTACATCAAGATATAGTACTCTTGTAAAAATTATGTCGTCATATTATTAAAAATTTTAATCGTTCTCTAAAGACTTAAGCAACTAGAATTGACCTTACGATTAGTCACAGTTTTTAAACCTTGAGGTACTAGAGAAAAGATCAAACAAAACACATATAAACCACAGCGTTTACAAGATCCTATGAAGGCCTCAAAAATTCAATTGTGGGACTTAAATGTAAAATGTTTATTGTCTTGTTAGAAAGACAATAATTGGTAAACTGTGATTATTAAAAATCCTTGGATAATAAAATTAATGAATAGTGACAAACGAGAAAATATTCATAACTCTGACATCCCATTAATTTGCCAGTCCTGCGAAGCGCGTCATAAGGGGGTTTGTGGCGCATTGTCACCAGTCCAACTCACGGAATTAAATAAAGTTACAACTAGGACAGCGCATGAACATTCAAGTGAGTTGAATGTAATCCATGAAGACCAAGGGCATTATTCAAATATTTTAAGTGGGGTTGTTAAACTCACTAAGCTTTTGCCTGATGGTAGACAACAGATTGTTGGACTTCAATTTGCGCCAGACTTTCTTGGGCGGCCTTTTTCAAATCAAAATAATGTCATTGCCGAAGCTGCTACTAATGTGAGGCTCTGCTCATTTCCTAAAAATGTTATTGAGAAGTTCATTAAAGGAACTCCTGACATGGAACGACGCCTACATAAACAACATTTAAATGAGCTGGATGAAGCCCGCGATTGGATGCTCACACTCGGGCGCAAAACTGCCATTGAAAAACTAGCAAGTTTTCTTGTTCTAATTGTCTCTCATATTGATCCAGAAGGTAGTGCTCAAAATGAAAACCTCGCAATAGAGTTGCCACTAAAGCGGGGGGATATCGCGGATTATCTTGGATTAACGATTGAGACAGTCAGTAGGCAGCTTACTAACTTAAGGAAAAAAGGGATTGTTGAAATTGGCGCTAAACGAGCAATCAAAATTGTAAATTTCGACAGGCTAAAAACCATAGCGCAATCTGAGAATGTCTAATTTTCAACTCTCAGCTCGCTTTATTAAGCATTGGTAGCAAATATTCTGTTTCAAAAGCAATATGGCGTCTAACACCTTCAAAGAACCCGCGTAGCATATAAGCAAGCTTTTCAGCATCACTTTGAATAGGTTCATTGATGTAAGCGTTAAAAACATCGCTAATTTCCTCAGCAAAACTTTCATCTTCCCAATGTTCATATCGTAAACGTTCAAGATTCTTTTTTAGTCCACCGTCTTCCTGCTGCTTGTCGTGTAAAATTGGGAAAAGAACTTTCTCTTCAAAATTATGTGCACTTTTTATAATTGGAAACAGGTCGCGACAAATGACCAAACATTCTTGAATATTGCTTATGTTAGGTAGGCTATCGGCAATTTTCTCAAGTTTAGTACAGAGCTGAAGCATTACTTTATGGTGTTCCAAGAGTTTCCGATTTACAGAAATTCTCTCCTCCAAATCTAGGGTAACATCACGCACCATACATCCTCCAGTCATGTTTTCTTGAAATAAATATAATTTTGAGCCCAATAAATTTCCTTGATCTAGGTCAAGGAAATTGCTCCTATGCTATGAGATGTAAAAACACTAGGTCACCTTGAGTGTGCCTAATTTATTGTATGAAACAAAGGGGAATACTTTTGCGAAATCATATAGAAGCCATACTCGTCGGCCTTGCTACCTTAGCTGCAATGTTTGCTGCAGCCTTTTCGCAGGATAATCTCTTCCAAACACACATAACCATTCTTTGCCTCATTTTAGCTGGCAGTACAGTAGTGTTATTAAGGCGTGTTGAATTTGCAGCACCTGGGCAATCCTTACCAGAAAAAGATACGTCTGGTTATATGGATGATGTTGTAAGATACGGCGTCATCGCAACAGTATTTTGGGGGGGTATAGGGTTCCTAGTTGGCGTTTTAATAGCAGCCCAACTTGCTTGGCCTGAACTTAACCTGCAGCCATACCTTAACTTTGGTAGGCTTCGCCCTATTCATACGTCAGCAGTTATTTTTGCTTTTGGTGGTAATGCACTAATCGCAACGAGTTTTTACGTTGTTCAGCGCACCTGTCGTGCACGTTTGTTTGGCGGCGATCTTTCATGGTTTGTATTTTGGGGTTATCAGCTTTTCATCGTTATGGCGGCTACTGGCTACCTACTTGGCATTACGCAATCAAGAGAATATGCAGAGCCTGAATGGTATGTCGATATTTGGCTCACAATTGTTTGGGTGGCATATTTAATAGTCTTCATGGGTACGATCATTAAACGTAAAGAGCCGCACATTTATGTAGCAAACTGGTTCTATCTATCATTCATTATTACTGTTGCTATGTTACACCTAGTCAATAATGCTGCCGTTCCAGTTTCATTTCTTGGTGTAAAAAGTTATTCAGCATTTGCTGGTGTACAAGATGCGCTTACGCAGTGGTGGTATGGTCACAACGCTGTTGGCTTTTTCTTAACAGCTGGTTTCCTAGGTATGATGTATTACTTCGTACCAAAGCAGGCTAACCGCCCTGTATTTTCTTACCGTCTTTCTATCATCCACTTTTGGGCTTTGATCTTCTTATACATATGGGCAGGCCCTCACCACCTTCATTACACTGCCCTTCCTGACTGGGCACAAACTCTTGGTATGGTTTTCTCCATCATGCTTTGGATGCCTTCATGGGGTGGTATGATCAACGGTCTGATGACACTTCAGGGTGCATGGGACAAACTTCGCACAGACCCAATCCTTCGTATGATGGTTCTTTCCTTAGCGTTTTATGGAATGTCCACATTTGAAGGGCCTATGATGTCTATCAAGTCTATTAATTCCCTCTCCCACTATACAGACTGGACCATTGGTCATGTGCATTCTGGTGCGCTTGGTTGGAATGGGATGGTGACCTTTGGTGCGCTTTATTATCTAGTGCCTAAATTATGGGGTCGTAGCCAGCTTTATTCCCTTCGCCTCGTTAACTGGCATATCTGGTTAGCTACTCTTGGCATTGTAATTTACGCTGCGGTTATGTGGGTTGCTGGTATTACACAAGGCCTAATGTGGCGCGAGTACGATGATCAGGGCTTCCTTGTGAATTCCTTTATCGAAACCGTTTCAGCTATTCACCCTGAATATGTAATGCGGACTTTAGGTGGCGGGCTTTACCTCATAGGTGCGTTAGTCATGGCTTATAATATCTGGCGCACAATACGCGGTGATGTTCGAGTTGAAGTTCCAATGGGCGGCAAAAAAGCACCATCAGCAGCGCCGGCAGAGTAAGGATTAAACCATGTCATTTTTAAAACAACACGCTAAGCTAGAACGAAATCTCTCACTCATGTTTGTCTTCTCACTTCTTGCAGTGATGATAGGTGGCATCGTAGAAATTGCTCCTTTGTTTTATGTTA
>CATQIJ010000005.1 GCA_958296345.1 uncultured Rhizobiaceae bacterium | reverse complement strand
ATAATTGGCGGTTTTTTTTATGAACCTATGGCTCTAACTCAATGTCCCAGTATAGAAAGTCCATCCAGCTTTCATGCAAGAAATTGGGGGGGGATTTACGGCCATTTTTATGTAGATGCTCTACATGAGGCACGAAAGGTTTTTGACGCGGAAACATATCAGCATCTTTCGGCATTTTATTTGCTTTTTTAAGGTTGCATGGTGAGCAAGCTGCGCAGACATTCGTCCAGCTTGTTATGCCGCCTTTGGAGCGTGGAATGACATGATCAAAAGTTAGCTCGCCGTGGTTTGTTCCGCAATATTGGCATTCAAAACTGTCTCGCAGGAAAACATTAAATCTTGTAAAGGCTGGCGTTGTTGAAGGTCTCACGTAATTTTTAAGACTTACAACACTTGGAAGGGCCATTTGGAAGGATGGGCTTGAGATTGCAATATCGTACTCTGCAACAATATTAACGCGGTCCAGAAAGACAGCTTTAATAGCGTCCTGCCAAGACCATAAAGATAGTGGATAATAACTTAAGGGTCTGAAATCTGCATTTAAAACAAGTGTTGGGCGTGCTTCAGGTTTTACTGCAATCGTCATTTACCTCTCCCGCTTCCGAATCGGCAAGGTAGATTAATTGCAAGTTCGCAACTTAATATAGCAGCTATGGAACGCTTATACTGTTTTGAATTGAAAGCGTTTTCTCCTCTTTGCTTTCCGTCTTGCTCTTATCATTTATAAGGGCTGACCTTTTTTCTCTCCTTTGAGATTTCCATAGTATGCCCAAAAAAGTCTACTGGCTATACCTCTGTAGGGTGACCACATGACTGCAATTTTTCTAAGTTCGTTTTCTGTTGGGCGCTTTTCCATATTATAAGCGTGGCGCACAGCCTCTCTTATGGCTAAATCGCCAGCAGCAAAAATGTCTGGATGCCCTGCGCAAAAAAGAAGATATACTTCTGCGGTCCATGGCCCAATGCCTTTTAATGCAGTGAGTTGCCCAATTGCTTCTTGTTCGGGAAGTTTATTGATTGTCTGTAAATCGAGTGCTTTTGCTAAAACCGCATTCGCCACATTAGTTATTGTGGTTTGTTTTGCACGTGTAAGACCAATGTTTATGAGTGTGTCTTGATTAGCTTTAAGATAGTTTTCTGGCGTTATCGGATTAATTGCTTCAACAAATCGACCATGAATTGCTGAAGCTGAAGCAGTAGAGACGTGTTGCCCAATAATAATGCGTACTAAGCCAGTAAAGCCATTATGGTCGCGCCTTAGTGGTACATTGGGGGTTCGCTCAATAATAGGTATCAAGCTTGGGTCTGTTAATTTGAGCTCGCTTAGGCCATCGATAATATCTTGATTGCTCTTAATTATAATCACATACACACTCAATTTGTAATTTCGTATATTCAACCTATCCTTTATTTGTTATCAGCAGATTTGATAGTTCTCAATGTAGTTGGTGCGTACTTTATGGATTTTGAATTTCCCTACCCCCAAACTGTTGACCAGGCATTTATGCTGGCAGTTCAGCTATTAACGCTACTTATTGGTTTGTTTTATCTATTGGTTCCTAAAAAAATATTGAACTTTTGTGGTGTGGAGGCTGTTCATGACAAACCCTATGCAGTTGGTGAAGGGCGTTCTTCTTATGCAGGTATTTTAATTGCTTTTGGGGCAGGCTGTGTTTTATTGCAGCAACCCAGTCTAAATTTATTACTTGCTATTGCATGGTTGGTTGCTGGATTGGGGATATTTGCCCAGATAGTATTAGACGGCGGCCGTGATTTGGCTGTCTATTTGAAATTGGTTTTTGTCCTGTTGATGGGAGTGCTCTCATATTGGAATGCAGAGCTTGTTAATTTTAATTTAGTTTTACTAAGTGGGTCACCAGTTGAATGGGTAATTTTCTTAGTAGCCATTCTCACATTCGTATTAGGGCTTATAAATTTATTAATGCCAACGCTTGCATTGAAAATATTGAAGTTAGAAGCAAGTGCTGAAAAACCTTATGGCAAGGGTGAAACGCGCGGTTTGCTTGCTGGGTTTTATTTTTCACTAGGCTTTGCCTGCCTATTTTTTGCTGACCCGTTTATAGCGAAACAATTTGCGGCAATTATAATGGGTGGTTCCTGGTTATTGATTGGGGTAGGGCGGTTTGTGTCAATTATTGTAGATCGCGGCGCTACTTTGTACAATTTTGCAGCTTTAATTTTTGAATTTGGTATCGGTAGTTTGCTCTTGGCGATGATATTTGGGCTAATTTAGCGATTTTTTCTAATCCATTCGTATAGATTTTGCCATGTGCGACAACTGATTCCAAACTATTTCACAAACCCTTGTTGCGACTCAAAAAAGGCTATGCTAGGTGAAGCTCGGAATTGCTGTAAATTTATTTGTAGCAAATCTATAAAATTTTGAATTTATAATTTGTTTGAATTGGCTAATCCATATTTTTCAATGACTTGGAAATGGATTAGATTAATTTAAACACGGCAGAAAAAGATATATCAGTGGCAAGTTCTGAAATGATGATTTCCGGTGTGACATCTCGATACGCTTCAGCGTTATTCGAGTTGGCTATTGCTGAGAAAAAAATTCCTGCTGTGGAAAAAGATCTCGGTCGTTTTGATGCGCTCCTTAAAGGAAGCGATGCATTAAAGCGCCTTGTTGTTTCCCCTGTTTTCTCAGCAGATGATCAGTCAAACGCAATTGATGCGGTTTTGACGAAAGCAAAAATTACAGGTCTGGTTGGTAACTTCATTCGTGTTGTTGCTCAAAACAGACGTTTGTTCGCGATGCAGGATATGCTTCCAGCATTCCGCAAGCTTGGAGCAGAACATCGCGGTGAAGTAACCGCCGACGTTACTGTGGCTCAAAAGCTTTCAGCTGAACAAACAAAAGAATTGAAAGCGACGCTGAAAGGTGTTGTTGGCAAAGAGGTTACGTTAAATGTAACCGTGGATCCGTCGATACTCGGCGGAATGATCGTGAAAGTTGGGTCTAAGCAGATTGATACATCTCTGAAAACTCGTCTTTCGTCACTAAAGCTTGCGCTCAAAGAGGTCGGCTAATATGGATATTCGTGCAGCGGAAGTTTCCGCAATTTTAAAAGATCAAATTAAAAACTTCGGTAAAGAAGCTGAAGTTTCAGAAGTAGGACAAGTGCTTTCCGTCGGTGACGGTATTGCTCGTGTTTACGGTCTGGACAACGTACAGGCTGGTGAGCTTGTGGAGTTCCCAGGAGGTATTGCGGGTATGGCTCTAAACCTTGAAGCTGACAACGTCGGTGTTGTGCTTTTCGGTGATGACCGTGGCATTAAAGAAGGTGACACCGTAAAACGTACTGGTTCAATCGTTGACGTACCAATTGGTAAAGAGATGCTTGGCCGTGTAGTTGATGCGTTGGGTAACCCGATTGATGGCAAGGGCCCAATCAAAGCAAAGCAACGTGCTCGTGTTGATGTTAAAGCTCCTGGTATTATTCCTCGTAAATCGGTTCATGAGCCAATGTCTACAGGTCTAAAAGCGATTGACGCTCTTATTCCAGTGGGTCGTGGCCAGCGTGAGCTTGTTATTGGTGACCGCCAAACAGGTAAAACAGCTATCATCTTGGATACATTCCTTAACCAAAAACCTGCGCATGATGCAGGCAAGGAAGATGACAAACTTTACTGTGTTTATGTGGCTGTTGGTCAAAAACGCTCAACTGTTGCTCAGTTTGTGAAAATTCTAGAAGAGCGCGGCGCGATGGAATATTCTATCGTTGTTGCTGCAACGGCTTCTGACCCTGCTCCTATGCAGTTTTTGGCACCATTTGCTGCGACTGCAATGGGTGAATACTTCCGCGATAATGGAATGCACGCTTTGATCGGTTATGATGACCTTTCAAAACAAGCTGTTTCTTATCGCCAAATGTCACTTCTTCTTCGTCGTCCTCCGGGCCGTGAAGCTTACCCTGGTGACGTATTCTACCTTCACTCTCGTCTACTTGAGCGTTCAGCTAAGTTGAATGAAGATAATGGTTCTGGTTCTCTAACAGCTTTGCCTGTTATTGAAACTCAAGGTAATGACGTGTCAGCGTTTATTCCGACTAACGTGATTTCGATTACAGATGGTCAGATTTTCCTTGAAACAGACTTGTTCTTCCAAGGTATTCGCCCTGCTGTGAACGTGGGTCTGTCAGTATCTCGTGTGGGTTCTGCAGCTCAGGTTAAAGCGATGAAGCAAGTAGCTGGTTCTATTAAAGGTGAGCTTGCTCAGTACCGTGAAATGGCTGCGTTTGCGCAGTTCGGCTCAGATCTTGATGCTTCTACTCAGCGTCTGCTTAACCGTGGTGCTCGTTTGACAGAGCTTCTCAAGCAACCTCAGTTCTCCCCGCTTAAAACGGAAGAGCAAGTTGCGGTGATTTACGCTGGTGTAAACGGTTATCTTGATGATCTTGAAGTGCGCCAAGTTGGCCCATTCGAACAAGGTCTTCTTGCTAATCTTCGTGCAGATCATAAAGAACTGCTCGATACCATTGGTGAAAAGAAGGCGCTTGATGATGATCTTACAGCACAGTTGAAAGTAGCGCTTGATGCGTTTGCCAAGACTTTCGCTTAAAGACACTAGAGCTTAGAACGGAACACTTGACGGAAAGCAAAAATGGCTAGTCTCAAGGAACTCAGAAATCGCATCGCATCGGTGAAAGCGACACAGAAAATCACCAAGGCGATGCAAATGGTGGCTGCAGCTAAATTGCGTAAAGCGCAAATGGCTGCGGAAGCTGCTCGACCATATTCAGAGCGTATGGCCAAAGTTATGGCTAATATCTCTGCGGGTATGGAAGGTAGCGAAAATGCACCAAAGCTTATGGCTGGTACGGGTAGCGATCAAACACATTTGCTGGTTGTTGCTACTGCTGAACGTGGTCTTTGTGGTGGTTTTAACTCATCCATTGCTAGGCTTGCTCGTGATAAAGCGCGCAAACTTATGGCTGAGGGCAAAACAGTTAAAATGCTTTGCGTAGGCAAAAAAGGTTATGATGCTTTGAAAATGGAATTTAGCGGCATTCTTTTGGATGTTGTTACGTTTCGTGAAATCAAAAACGTCGGTTTTGCTCAGGCATCTCAGGTTTCAAGTCAAGTACTGTCGATGTTTGATGATGGCGAGTATGACGTGGCAACTTTGTTTTATTCAGAGTTCCAGTCTGTAATCAGCCAAATTCCTACTGCTCAGCAGCTGATTCCTGCAACTGTTCCAGTTGTTGAAGATGATGTAGAAGCTGAAGATGTACATTACGAATACGAACCTAGCGAAGAAGAAATTCTGGAAGATTTATTGCCGCGCAATATCTCAGTTCAGGTTTTTCGCGCAATATTAGAAAATGCTGCGTCTGAGCAAGGTGCTCGTATGTCTGCAATGGATAATGCAACGCGTAATGCTGGTGAGATGATCGACAAATTGACGTTGAGCTTTAACCGCCAGCGTCAGGCGCAAATTACTAAAGAACTTATTGAAATTATTTCGGGCGCAGAAGCGCTTTAAAAGCTGGAGAGTAAACGATGGCAAAAGCAGTAGCTACAGCAGCAAAAAAGGCACCGGCAAAAAAAGCCGCAGCCAAGACAGCAGCAGCAAAAAAGGCGCCTGCAAAGCGCGCACCTGCTAAAAAAGCAGCAGCATCTAAAAGCGGTGCTGGTAAAATCGCACAGGTTATTGGTGCGGTTGTTGATGTTCAATTCGAAGGCGCTCTGCCTCCAATCTTGAACGCACTAGAAGTAGATAACAATGGTAACCGTCTGGTTCTCGAGGTTGCTCAGCACCTTGGTGAAAACACAGTACGTACGATTGCGATGGACTCATCAGAAGGTCTTGTTCGTGGTCAGCCAGTATCAGATGCAGGCGAGCCGATTATGGTTCCTGTGGGCGAAGAAATGCTAGGCCGTATCGTTAACGTGATTGGTGAGCCAGTGGACGAAGTTGGTCCAATCAAATCCAAAGTAAAACGCCCAATTCACGCACCTGCACCTGATTATGTTGATCAGTCAACAGATGCCGAAATTCTTGTTACAGGTATTAAGGTTGTTGACCTTCTAGCGCCTTACGCGAAGGGTGGTAAAATTGGCCTCTTCGGTGGTGCGGGTGTTGGTAAAACAGTTCTTATCATGGAATTGATCAATAACATTGCGAAAGCACACGGTGGTTACTCAGTGTTTGCTGGTGTTGGCGAACGCACACGTGAAGGTAACGATCTGTACTATGAAATGATCGAGTCCAACGTGAACGTCGACCCAAGCGAAAACAAGGGTTCGGCTCTTGGTTCAAAATGTGCCATGGTGTTCGGCCAAATGAATGAGCCTCCAGGTGCGCGTGCCCGTGTTGCTCTTTCTGGTCTAACAATTGCGGAAGATTTCCGCGACAAGGGGCAGGACGTGTTGTTCTTCGTTGATAACATTTTCCGCTTTACACAAGCTGGTTCAGAAGTGTCTGCGCTTCTTGGTCGTATTCCTTCCGCTGTGGGTTATCAGCCAACATTGGCGACTGACATGGGCGCGATGCAGGAACGCATCACAACCACCCATAAAGGATCGATTACTTCGGTTCAGGCGATCTATGTACCTGCTGATGACTTGACCGACCCTGCGCCTGCGACATCATTTGCTCACCTTGATGCAACAACCGTGTTGAACCGTTCAATTGCTGAAAAAGGTATTTATCCTGCGGTGGATCCACTGGATTCAACATCACGCATGATGGACCCTCAAGTTGTTGGTGAAGAACACTATCAAGTTGCTCGTGAAGTTCAAGAAAGCCTACAGCGTTATAAAGCGCTTCAAGATATTATTGCTATCTTGGGCATGGACGAATTGTCTGAAGAAGATAAGCTTACCGTGGCACGTGCCCGTAAGATTGAGCGCTTCTTGTCTCAGCCGTTCTTCGTGGCTGAAGTATTTACTGGTTCACCAGGTAAGCTGGTTGCACTTGAAGATACAATTGCAGGCTTTAAAGGCCTAGTGGCTGGTGAATATGATCACCTACCAGAAGGTGCTTTCTACATGGTTGGTTCTATGGATGAAGCAATCGAAAAAGCAGAAAAGATGGCTGCGGAAGCTGCTTAAATAATTATCGCCCCGCATGATAAAATTGTGGGGCGCTTTAGTTTTATTGATAGCCTAAAGGGAGATATCCCAAGAGGCGAAGAGGGGATTTATCCCCGACAGGAATGTAGAAATGTCTGAAGCATTTTCATTTGAACTTGTATCTCCGGAAGCACTTGTGCTTGGTGGTGAAGCGTCTGAAGTTGTTGTGCCAGGTAGTGAGGGATACTTTACTGTGCTCGCAAATCACTCACCTTTTATGACGACTATTAAGCCTGGTATTGTAGACGTAAAAATGAGCGATGGCGAAGCCAAGCGTATTTTTGTACGTGGTGGTTTTGCTGATGTATCTCCTGCGGGGTTCACTTTATTAGCTGAACAAGCAACAATGCTTGAAGATTTTAATATGGAAGAGCTTGATGAAGCTATCAAAGCTGCCCGTGATGATGTTGCCGCAAGTGATGGTGATAAGAAATCAAAAGCTGAAGCTGTGCTTGCTCAATTAGAAGACAGTAAGTCTGCGGTTGAAATGGCGACGGCCCACTAATTATTTCTATTTTTTATGTTTTAAAAGCCAGATATTTTATCTGGCTTTTTTTGTGTTTTGAAAATTTACAAATACTCGTTTATTATAATGAGAGTTCTTATCGATAGAGCAGAGTTACCTAATCAAGGAAACTCATTATGCCCGCCAAACCAACCGCAGTTGAAAAACTAAATCGAGAAAAGCATCCCAAAAAGATCCGAATGGATAAAAATTTGCTGGAATTAAAGCTGGTGAACTTATGTATGTTGCGACACCTCTTATTGTTGATAATTTTATTCGCGAGATACCTCATGGCTCAACTATGACAGTGAAAGAGCTTCGTAACGAACTTGCCAAGAAAAATAATTGTGATGACACATGTGCCATATCTACTTCCATTTTTGTTCGAATGGTGGGAGAGGCATCATTGGAAGAGTTAGACAATGGTAAATCACAAAACGAAATAGCGCCTTTTTGGCGCGTGATTTCTAGCGAAGACAAAGTAACAAAAAATTGCCCATCGACCCTCAATGGGTGGATGAGCAACGTGAGCTAGAAAAACTGTAATAGGAAATTAAGTATCGCGGAGTTCGCGTCTTAAAATTTTACCCACATTGGTTTTAGGTAACTCATCACGAAACTCAACATGCGCAGGACGCTTGTAGTTTGTCAGACCTTTTTTGCACCAATTTTTAACATCCTTTTCTGTCATAGAAGGGTCTGTTTTTACGACAAATAATTTTACCACTTCGCCAGAGTGATCGTCTGGAATACCGACCGCTGCAGCTTCTAAGATGTGCTCATGACCAACAGCGACTTCTTCAATTTCATTAGGGTAAACATTGAAGCCTGAAACAAGGATCATATCTTTTTTACGGTCAACAATTTTAGTTTGGCCTTGTTTGTTCATAAAGCCCATGTCACCAGATTTGAAATAACCATCTTTAGTCATGGTGTCTGCCGTAGCTTCAGGCCTGTTCCAATAACCGAACATGACCTGTGGGCCTCGAATGCATATCTCTCCAACTTCCCCAAGTTTTACGGGTTTGCTGTTGTCATCTCTGATAGATATTTCAGTTGAAGGTAGGGGCAGACCGATGGTGCCAGAGAACTTATCTGAATCAAAGCGATTTGCAGTCGCCACGGGCGAAGTTTCAGAAAGACCATAACCTTCTGATATGTTGCAGCCCGTAAGCTTTTGCCAACGTTCAGCGACGGGCTGTTGAACAGCCATGCCACCGCCAAGGGTTAGCTTTAATGCATTGAAGTTATGATTTTGGAAATCTTCATTATTTAAGAGCGCATTGAAAAGTGTATTAAGACCTGGAAAAACATTATACTCATATTTACCAAGTTCTTTTACAAACCCTGGAATGTCTCTTGGGTTTGGTATCAGAACATTATGTGCCCCAAGCCTCATGCCCATGATTAAATTCACAGTAAGAGCAAAGATATGATAAAGTGGCAGTGCGCAAATATAAGTTGGATTATCAGGAACGTCGACGACATTTAACCATTCTTCGTTTTGTGCGGCATTGGAAAGTACGTTTGCATTGCTAAGGGTCGCACCCTTGGAAACACCAGTCGTTCCCCCAGTATATTGTAGGAATGCAACATCATCGTGTCCTAGTTTGGTAGATGAAAATGTATGATTGCTGCTAATCACAGACTTGAAACACTCATGACCTGGCAGGTTAAAGCTTAGCACCATCTTTTTAACTTTGCGAACTACAAAATTAACAATCATGCCTTTTAATCCACCGAGCATGTCACCCATGCTGGTTACAACTACGTGCTCAACTTCGACTTTCGTGCGCACTTGTTCAAAGGTTGTTGCAAAGTTTTCAAGGACGAAGATGCTTTTGCGCCACTGTCTTTCAGCTGGTGCTCAAGTTCTCTTGGGGTGTAAAGCGGATTTACATTTACAACTACATAGCCAGCACGGAGAATAGCTGGGAGTATAACTGTATATTGAAGAATATTAGGCATCATGATCGCAACACGATCACCTTTTTGTAAGCCTTGATTGAAGCCAACCAGCAATAGTTTTTTGATATCTTATCAATCTCTGCATAACTTATTGACTTACCCATACATGTAAAGGCATCTCGGCTAGCGTATTTTTTACAAGAGTCTTCAATCAGATTTGCAACTGAATTATATGCAAGATCGGGGATTTCATGAGCAATTTCGGGTGGATATGATTTAAGCCAGATTTTTTTCTTCAGAATTTGTTGGCTTTTTAACTGTCATGATTTTCTCCTCCAAGATGCAGATAGTTTTCACTGGTTTTATTTTTTATTCAAGTGTGAAAACGGTTTTTGAAATACATTACAGAGGTGCAGTGAACTCATGCGTAAATTCAATAAAACATAGAACGCTTTGTTGTGAATGCTATTTGATTAAGCGTTATTTGTAAAAGGGCTGTCTTTTATGGTGATACTAATTATTAGACCTAATAGGCAGGTTGTAAAAATAAGAACAAATCCTGTTGATAATTATCAACGCTATAGTCTCGCGCGCCATTGATAATTTTGCCATCCAAAGCTGGTCTAAGGCGTACCCCACGGCAGGTTGTAATATTGCGCCAGAAGCTACGGTTAGAGAGTTTACTATTCCTGTTACTGAACTGCTAATATTAGAAGGTGTGACTTCGCGCACAAGTGCAAATGTAACCGTCATTGCAGCTCCACACATGCCCACCAACACCATCAAGCAAATAGTTATCCATAAGGGTGGTAGCGGAAGAAATGCGATTGCTCCCACACTACAGGTTACTAAAAATGAACCTGCTAATATAATGTTTTTGCGTTGCTTAATTCGGTCTGAGAGCCAACCGGCAAAGGGAGCTCCAATCGCCCAACCCAAGAGTAGAAAAGAAACTAAGAAGGCAGCATCTGTTTTATCAAGCCCGTATGCAGAAATAAGATAAGGCGTTCCCCATAGTCCGCCCAGTGTGAGCATAGGACCTGACATAGTAGAAGCAACAATCGCTATTTTCCAAACTTCAACGGTTGAAGTTGCTTGTTTCAAGCCTTTCCACATGGCGCTCCATGTTTCTTTGGGCTTTTCTTCTTTTTTGGTTTCTTCTGGGGCATTACGAACGAAGATGAAAACTAAAAGGGCTAGAAGAATACTAAACCCACCAAGGCTCCACATTGCTGTGCGCCATCCGTAGTTTTCTACGAATATAGCTAGAGGACCAGAAGCAGCAATACCGCTGATCATACCAAAAAACATGACAAGACCCGCTAAAAAAGCAAAACGATGAGGTGGAAACCATTTCCCTGCTAAGGCTAGTGAGCTTAAAAAACCAACAGCAGAACCAATGCCTATTAATATGCGGCCTAGATATGCCATTTCAATTGATTGCGCTACAGCAAATAGAACTGAGCCGATGCCGCCTATTAAAAGTGCTGTTGATAGTAATGTGCGAACACCTAGACGATCAATTAATGCACCGAGTGGTACTTGCATTAGAACATAGGGATAGAAATAAAGTGCTGAAAGTGTGCCCAATACAGCACCGCTAATAGCAAATTCTGCCATTAGATCGGAGACCATAACGCTCGGCGCTACACGGTGAAAAAATGCATACCCAAAAGACATGGCAGCAAAAAACCAAATAAACCAAGCGCGTGCGCTACCCAGTTGGGAGTTTTTGGGTTGCTCCAAATCTATTATCCAAGACGCTTTGCGTGCCAAGCAATATGGTCTGCCATAAAGCTTGAGATGAAGTAATAGGAGTGGTCATAACCTTCTTGCATTCGCAGGGTAAGTTTGATGCCTTTTTCTTTACATGCAGCTTCAAGTAAGTTCACGCGAATACCCGTTTCAAGGAATTCATCCGATGTACCCTGGTCGACAAAAATTTCAGGAACTTTATTGCCATCTTCAATTAGGGCTACAGTATCATATGAACGCCAAATGTTTTCATCTGACCCAAGATATTTAGTAAATGCATTATTACCCCAATCGGTTCCAGAAGGTGCACATATAGGTGCGAAAGCTGAAACAGATTTATAGGTGTCTGGATTGTTTAGGGCACATACCATAGCGCCATGCCCACCCATAGAGTGGCCAGTGATTGATTGGCGAGACATGTCTGCATTGAACTCTTTTGCAATCAGTGCTGGTAGTTCTTTGGTGACATAGGAGTACATATTGTAGTTTTCAGAAAATGGCGCTTCAGTTGCATCCACATAAAAGCCTGCGCCTGAACCAAAGAAATAAACATCTTCATCTGCTACACCTTCGCCGCGAGGAGAAGTGTCTGGACACACAATGATAATTCCATGCTCGGCTGCTGCTCGCCTAAATTCACCTTTTTCTGTGACGTTTGCATGTGAGCAAGTTAGGCCAGATAGGTAATAGAGAACAGGGCAGGGCTTTGTCTCAGCCTGTGGAGGCAAGAAAACAGAGAATTTCATCTCGCACTTACAAGCTTCACTGTCGTGGGTTAAAACGAGTTGGCGGCCACCATAGGAGATGTTTTCGTTAGTTGTTTGCATGAAATTTACCTTAGTCTTGTTCGCGCTTTACTAGACGTTCTACTGATTGATTTAACATATCAATTGCTTGCGCTGTTTGTGCTTGTAACTCGTTTACGCGAGAAAGCTGCTCTCTGATGTTGGTTACTTCTTCGCTGACGCTTTCTGAAATCGGAGATTTGCCGCGACCGTATAAAAGCCAAGTCGGGCTAACACTTAAGCACATGGCCAGCATTGAAAGTTTGTTAGCGCGTGGTTCGTCTCGATCTGTTTCCCAATTTTGATAGGTTTCCAGAGTCACGCCAACTCGTGTTGAGGCTTCTATTTCATCCAACCCAAGCGCTTCACGAGCTCGAACGATGCGTCCGCCTAAAGTGTCAAAATCGTTGGTTGGATCTAAAATAGTCAGTTCGTCTGTCATGAGGCTTCCAATCGTGTCGGATAAAGTTAGTTCAGGAACTTCTCTTGCCTATTTGTATCAGGCGCTCAAGTTCCTGCAAGAAGTTTGAGCGGTCTTTTGGCGTGAAACCTGCATTATAGGTTTGCGTATTCTTGCTTTCGCGGATGTGTTGATTAATCTCGCGCATCGCAAGCGCCATTCCGATGTTTTCTTCATCAAAGAGTTTGCCATTGGGTTTAACCGCTTTGGCCTGCTTTTCCAAGCAACGTTTGGCGAGCGGAATATCATTGGTGATACAAATGTCATGCTCGCTGATATTCTCCGCAATCCAGTCATCCGCCGCATCAGCACCCTGAGTAACAATCACATTTTGCACCATAGGGTCACGAGAAGGCCGCAAGCCGCCATCGGCGACTTGGATTACTTTTAAGTTGTGGCGTTCAGCGACCTTGATGATCTCTGTCTTAACCGGACAGGCGTCCGCGTCTACGTAGAGGATCATGTTATTTACATTTCCCAGTATTGAGTATGACTGCTAGCTCTGTAGCTTCTTCACTTGTATGAATGCCGCTTAACATGCCTGAGCCACCCAAAATTGGTTCCCTAATTACAGGCGATGAAATCAGTTTGTCGCAGACTTTTATCTGTATTTTTTTTCCGACATGGCTTGAAGTAAAAATACCAAACCTAGAACCACCTTCTTTGGTGAACCTGAAAAACACAACAGGACTGTTTGTTATGCTATCAAAACCAGCTTCAGCCTTTTGTAAGTCGTGGCTAGATAACTTAAGAGTCTCTCTATCACCAACAATGTTCATGACAACTTCTGCTGCCATAACCGCTGTGCAGAGCAATAGAAAAATAGAGCTAAGTATTAATCTTAAAATTTAACAACACCCCTGATACTCTCACCTGAATGCATTAAATCAAAGCCTTTGTTGATGTCATCTAATGGCATGGTGTGTGTGATCATTGGGTCGATTTCGATTTTACCTTCCATGTACCAGTCAACGATTTTTGGAACGTCTGTACGTCCTTTTGCACCACCAAAGGCTGTACCGCGCCAGTTGCGTCCCGTTACGAGTTGGAATGGGCGAGTTGAGATTTCTTGACCTGCGCCTGCAACGCCAATGATGATCGATGTTCCCCAACCTTTATGGCAGCACTCAAGCGCATCGCGCATGACGTTAACATTACCGATGCATTCGAATGTGTAATCTGCGCCGCCCTTGGTAAGATCGACGATGTAAGGCACCAGATCGCCTTCGACTTCGTTTGGATTAACGAAATGCGTCATGCCGAATTTTTCGCCCCATGCCTTGCGCTCTGGATTAAGATCAACGCCGACAATCATGTTTGCACCAGCAAGGCGTGCGCCTTGAATAACGTTTAAGCCAATGCCGCCTAGGCCAAAGACAACAACGTTGTCGCCTGGTTGAACTTTAGCTGTGTTTATTACTGCGCCGATGCCTGTCGTTACGCCACAACCGATGTAGCAAATCGATTCAAACGGCGCATCTTCACGTACTTTTGCAAGAGCGATTTCTGGTACGACTGTGTGGTTAGCAAAGGTTGATGTACCCATGTAGTGGAAAGCAGGCTCGCCTTTGATGGAGAAGCGTGACGTGCCATCTGGCATGACGCCACGGCCCTGTGTTTCGCGGATAGACTGACAAAGGTTTGTTTTGCCAGACGTACAATAATCACACTCACGGCACTCAGGCGTATAAAGCGGAATGACGTGGTCACCTTTTTTAAGCGATTTAACACCTGGGCCAACATCAACTACAATTCCTGCGCCTTCATGACCAAGAATAGCTGGGAATATACCCTCAGGGTCTGCGCCTGAACGGGTGAATTCGTCTGTGTGACAAAGGCCAGTTGCTTTAATCTCAATTAGAACTTCGCCTTCTTTTGGACCTTCTAGGTCTACATCAACGACTTCAAGAGGTTTTCCAGCTTCAAAAGCTACTGCAGCGCGAGTTTTCATTTGAGATTCCCTTATTAAATATTTTTATTAAATTACCTGATTTGTAGTAAGTTGCAAACTAAGCGCTTAAAATATCTTCTATGCTAAGCCCAACTGATACAAGTTCCTTTTCACCAAAGGGTTTGCCTACGACCATCAATCCTGAAGCTGGTTTTGAGGTTGGTAGGGTAAGAGCGCAAGACCCAAACATATTAAAGAACCTAGTATTGCGAAGTGCTATTAAATTGGTTTTTTGAAAAAGCTCGATATCGTTTAAAAGTTGGCTAACAGGCGGTGGGCCAATCGCGACAGTGGGTGTAAGGACAGCATCATAGTCAGCTATTTGCGCATTATATGTTTCGCGCATTTCTATCATCGCATTCCATGCATTCTGGTATTGCTCTCTTGTTATATCTTTACCAGACATAAAGCGATTTCTAACAGGCTCAAACATTAAGTCTGGTTGGGCTTCAATTTGTTGCCCCCATGTTTGCCAAGCCTCATAGGGAAACAGAACCGGGCCCAGTGCTTGGATATCATCCATGACGTCTACATCATTATATTCAATAGAGGCGCCTGCACTGCCCAGCTTGCTGATAGCATCGTTGAAACCTGCTTCTTGATCTTCGCCTAAGTTATCGCGCGTGATAGTTTTGGAAACTAAAAATTTACATTCTGAAAGTGGCTTTGCCTGTGGTGTCGTTACTTCTAAACCAGCAAAGATTGCGGTTGAAACCCATGCGTCTTCTACGCTTGTGCATAGGGGGCCAACTGTATCAAAACCTGGACAAAGTGGTACTACGCCATCATTGGGGATCAGGCCGTGCGTGGTTTTTAAACCAACGAGGTTATTCCATGCGGAAGGAATGCGGACAGAGCCACCCGTATCTGAGCCTACGCCAATTGAAACAAAGCCATGAGCGACACTGGCCGCTGCTCCAGACGAAGAGCCGCCGGGTGCTAAATCATCACCGATAATATTCGGCGGAGTTTTGGCTTTTGGATTAATGCCAAGACCCGAGAAAGCAAGTTCAGACATATGTGTTTTACCAACGCAAATCATACCCGCATCAGTTGCGCGCTTAAGCGCCAAACAGTCTTCTTTAGGAATGCGTCCTTCTAAGAGCATCGAGCCTGCTTCTGTTACAATATTTTTTGTGTCAAATAGATCTTTCCAAGAAACCGGCACGCCATCTAAAGGGCTTTTCATAGAGTCATTTTTGTAGCGCTTGTGAGAGGCCTTGGCTTCTTCTTCTGCACGTTCGCGCGTTAGAACAGTAAAAATATCATTAGAAACTTCGCTATCTTCTATTGCTTCATAGGTAGATGAAAGAAGTTCGACAGGATCAAGTGAACCTTCCGCAATGTTTTTTCCATGATCAATTGCGCGTTTTGCCATTTTTTAAGTCCATTGGTTGTCACTTATTGCAGAAGTGTCATTTCACAATAAGACACCTGCACTTGCAAGTTTTTTGATTTCAGATTCATTGAAACCAATGTCTTTTAGAATTTGGATATTATCGCATCCAGTTTTATCCGAGGGCGCGTTTAGAGTTGTTACGCTTCTGCTAAATCTTGGAACTGGAGTTGTTTGCGTTACGCTATTTTGCGTTGCAAATGCATTGCGTTGTAGGTTGTGCGGGTATTTGGCGGCCTCGTTAAAATCAAGCACAGGCGCTACGCAGGCATCGCTTCCTTCAAAAATATTAGCCCATTTATCTCGTGGTTTTTTTGCTATGGTTTGTTCAAATAATAGATGTAGCATCGACCATTGCGATTTGTCATTTTGCAATTTAGCCAAGTCAGCATCTAAATTAACAAGCTTTAAAAACTCAGCAAAGAATTGTGGCTCTATGCAACCAATGGACAAATATTTACCATCGGCACATGTGTAGCAACGATAGTATGGCGCACCGCCGTCTACGAAATTATCTTCACGGTTATTCGTCCAAGTGCCTTGCGCCAACATTGAATGGATCATGCCCATCATAGCTGGTACGCCGTCTATCATGGCTGCGTCTATCACTTGGCCTTTTCCTGAGATGCCACGCTCTATAAGTGCAGATAAAACACCCATGATTAAAAACATTGAACCACCCCCATAATCAGCAACCAAGTTAAGCGGTGGAACAGGTGGCTCACCTTCCTTACCCATGGCGTGCAATGCGCCAGTGATTGCTAAATAGTTTAAATCATGTCCTGCTGAATGAGAGAGAGGGCCAACCTGTCCCCATCCGGTCATACGGCCGTAAATCAGCTTCGGATTTGCAGACAAGCAAACATTTGGTCCAAGACCAAGTCTTTCCATGACGCCAGGACGGAACCCTTCTATTAGAAGGTCTGCTTTGGAAATTAATTTCAGTGCGACTTCTAAGCCCTTTTGATCTTTAAGGTTAAGTGCGATCGATTTCTTGCCGCGACGATTGACTTCGGTTGAAATATCTAGGGCAGACTTGCGATCTATGACGACGACTTCGGCGCCTAGGTCTGCTAAGAGTTGTCCGGCTAATGGGCAAGGCCCAAGGCCAACCATTTCTATAATTTTAAGAGATGAAAGAGGGCCGCTCATTTTATTTATTTTTCTATTAGAAGTTTTAAACCAAGGCCGCTTAAGACAAGTGCAGAGAAACGGTCTAACCAAATTTTAGCTTTCATGTATCGCTTGCTAATTGCTTCTGTACTCATCGTTATTGCGATGAGCGTGTAGCAAATCATTTCTACTATGAAGTGGTTTAAGATAATGAGGCCTTTATCAATCAGTGATAGATCTGGTGGGAATATAAGTACGAGAACTGCGGCGGCAAACAAGGCTGATTTTGGGTTTGAAAGATTTAGCAAAAGGCCATCACGGAAGTTGTTCTTGCCTAATTTTACCTCGCTGGTGAGCGGTTGCTTTGCGCCTTTCCAAGTGTTCCACGCAATATAGATAAGATAGACAGCGCCAATGGTTTTCATTGTTATGTAAGCCCAAGGGAAAAGCTCAAAAACACTATTAAGGCCTAGTAAAGCTAACATTGTCCAAATCGCTGCCATAAGACCTAAGCCCAGACCTGTTTTGATGCCTGCCATACGGCCATGTACCAGTGTTGTTCTGATAGAAATTAGCATGGCTGGCCCTGGGCTAATTATTGCTGCCAATAGAGCCAGATTAAATGCTAGAAGAACTTCAAGTGTCATAAGTTTGCTCTTTCCAAATCAATCAGAGTTAAAAGCTTATCTACTCATAGCCTTTGTGTCGAGATAATCATGCAGGCAAATTGGGGCATTTTTCTTCTCTTTTTAAAGTAAAGTTTTATAATTGTTCATATGCGTCATTGTTAGAGTCGTATGCTCGTATCTGTAACAATAGACTTGAGTGGTATTTATCAAGCAAGGTCAAAAGTATTTTGAGAGTGATAAGATGACAGAAGTAGAAAAACCACAATCTGATATTGGGCGTGTCAGACGTGGTGGTCGCGGCGCGCGCCGTGAAATTCGTTCAGCACATGATTTTACAATGTTACCTGCGTTAGAACGTAATTTGCCATTGACCGAGCCAATGGATCAAGAGCAGATTGAGAAAATTGATAAAGCATCACTTGATATTCTTGAAGACGTTGGTGTTGTCTTTCGCGATGATATTGCGATTGAGGACTGGAAAAAAGCTGGTGCTGATGTGCGCGCCGATGATCGCGTTCACTTTGATCGAGATATGATCAAGGAGTTGATTTCTTCCATCCCTGAGACGTTTACATATCACGCTCGTGACCCGAAGAAGAATCTACCTTTTGGTAAAAACCATTCGATGTTTGTTCCAATGACTGGCGCTCCTTATCTGCGTGATATGGAAAATAATCGCCGTGGACCGACATTAGATGATCTAGCTAATTTTCATAAGTTAAGCCACATGTTGCCAGCACTGCATTCATCAGGCCATCACATTGTTGAGCCGATGGATCATACGATTTCGCATCGTCATTTACGCATTACGTATTCATCCATGAAGCATTCGGATAAAACGTTCATGGGTATGACGACCAGCCCTAAAAATGCAGAAGATGTGATGGACATGTGTGATATTCTTTTTGGTGAAGGTTATCTTGATACGCATCCAGTTGTGACCGGCAATTGTAATGGTAATTCGCCGCTTGTATGGGACGAAGTTATGCTGGGTGCGATGCGCTCATTTTGTAAGCGCAATCAACCTGTGCTTTGCTCGCCGTTTGTTTTAGGTGGTGCAAACACGCCAGCTTCAACTGCGGCTTCCGTTGCTCAATTAAATGCAGAGGCTTTGTCCGCGCTTGCTTATACGCAAGTGGTCAATAAAGGTTGCCCTGCCATTTATGGGCATTACCTTTCAACTGTTTCCATGAAGTCAGGTGCACCAATGGCGGGCACACCTGAGATTTCGCTAATGAACTTTATGGTTGGCCAGATGGCGCGTTATTATAAAGTTCCCTGGCGCACATCAAATACATTGGGCGGTGCAAAAACATTTGATGCGCAGGCGGGATATGAAAGTGCCACAACTTTAATGGCTGTGATGATGGCAGGAGCGAATTACATTTGGCATTCTGCGGGATGGAATGAAGCAGGTATGCATTGTTCTATGGCTAAGTTTGTCGTGGATGCAGAGCAGTGCGCGATGGCATATCGTATGGCTGAAGGTATCAAATGGGATGATTTTGATGAGGGGCTAAGCGCTATTCGTGATATTGGCCCAGGCGGACATTATTTAGGACACCCACATACGCAAGAGAATTTCCAACAAGCGTTTTTCATGCCTGAGCTTTTTGATAATAACTCAATTGAACAATGGGCAGCAGAGGGTTCTGTAGAAATTAATGAACGAGCTTTAAAACAAGTTAAGTCGCTACTCGATGCTTACGAAGAGCCAAAACTGGATGAAGGTGTTGATGAAGCTTTGCTGGATTACATAGCCAGACGGGAACGTGAGATTCCAGCTATGGATGCGCTAAATCAAGATCACTAAGAATACAATCTGCCGTTTCTTGCGCTTGTAGTTTTCAATGGTTACCATCTTTTTAAATAGATGAAGGGTTGGAAATATGAAAATTAAGGCAGCCGTTTTACATCAAAGTGAGAATGAAACGCCTTATACTAAGCACAATGCTCGGACCATCCAGTACATTGATCTAGAAGGGCCTGGGCCTGATGAAGTCCTGGTCAAGATTATAGCTGCTGGCGTTTGTCATTCTGATTTATCGGTGATTGATGGCGTTCGCCCTTGTCCTGTACCGATGGTGCTGGGTCATGAAGCCGCAGGCATTGTTGAAGAAGTTGGATGCAATGTCGGCGACCTCAAAGTTGGGGATCATGTAGTCTGCATTTTTGCACCTAGCTGTGGGCAATGCCCAACGTGTTCTGAGGGTAGGCCTGCCTTATGTGAACCTGGTGCACTTCATAATGGCAAAGGCGATTTGATGTCTGGCGAGCGACGTTTGTCGCTTGATGGCATGCCTGTCAATCACCATGTTGGTGTCTCAGCCTTTGCAGAATATTCAACGCTATCGCAATATTCGGTTTTTAAAATCGACAAAGATATTCCATTGTACATTGCGGCAATGTTTTCTTGTGCTGTGCTGACAGGAGCTGGAGCGTGTTTTCAACACGGCTCAAGTAAACCCAGGGTCAAGTGTGGCAATCGTAGGTGCTGGCGGTGTTGGTCTTTATGCTTTATTGGGAGCGCTGGCTGCTGGTGCAGGGCATGTTGTCGTTGTTGATCAGCAGCAATCAAAGCTTGATTTTGCGCTTGAGCTGGGTGCTTCGGATGTTTTCATGGCAGGCGGTGATGATGTGGTTGCTGCGATTAAAAAAGCCTCAAGTGGTGGTGTTGATACTGCGATTGAAATGGCAGGCTCAGCCAAGGCACTTGAATTTGCTTATAAGATTACAAAACGTGGAGGTAAGACTGTAACAGGTGGATTGCCGCATCCTGATGCCATGTTTTCCATTCCCGCGATCAGTTTGGTTGCGGAAGAGCGCACTTTGATGGGGAGTTATATTGGGTCTTGTTCTCCCAAGCATGATTTACCTCGTATGATTGCGCTTTGGCGGCGAGGATTAATGCCCGTTGAGAAGTTGCTAACTCACCGCTTGTCATTAGAAGATATTAATCTTGCAATGGATCGTTTGCGGGAAGGTGAAGCAATACGCCAGATTGTTGATTTTGATTAAATCAATGCAACGAGGAAAATTGCAGAATTATGTTATTACGCTCAAGAAACCTTACCAAACTGTAATCCACCTTACCAGTTTGTAATTTGAATTCTTGACTTAGAACCCCGATCTTGAGGGTGTCAGTAAAACAAAAAGGAATTCAAAATGTTCGGATTAAAAAAGAAAACTTGGGTTATTGGTGGCGTTGTAGCAGCACTCTTGGGTACTGCAGCTTTTGCTACCCTACGTGATCATTCTCCAGAAAAGCGTGTTCAGCGTGTGACAGAGCGTGTGGTTGGCAAGCTTGACTTGAATACGTCACAAGAAGAAGCGTTTAGTAAGGTTGCAAAATCTTATGTTAGCATTCGCGGCACTGCGCCAGAATTTATGCTGGATTTATCATCAAAGCTCAAAGAGCTGGCAAAAGATGAGACGCTTACCGTTGAAGAAGTGAACCAGCTTCGTGATCAGATCAAGTCAGAATTTGATCGTCGTGCTGATGTGCTTGTTCCAGAATTTGTTGCATTTTATAATACGTTAGATGATAGTCAGCGTGAGCGCGTGGTAAACAAGCTAGATAAGCTTACTGACCGGATTGAGCACCGTATTAGTAAGAAGAATTATCGTAAGAAAGCCAACGAAAGTGAATAATATAAATTAGCCTATTAATTGTTCTCAACTTTTGAATGTCCGCTTTATTACTGGCGGACATTCAAGTGTTCTGAATCATAAATGCCCATTTCACAAACTTCGGCTTCCACTTCATTGCCTAACATAAGAACAGATAAACCTGTTTCAACTTCTGGTTCAACAAATGCATAAGCTAGGTTTTTACCTACTCGATGTCCCCATCCTGTGGATGTAATCGTACCTACAACTTTACCGTTTTGTATAACACTGTCGCCGCCATGCGCTGGTGCTGTTTTTGAGCTTAATTTAAGACATACAAGCTTGCGGCGTAGGCCTTCATTCTGCATTTTGACAAGTGCTTCTTTGCCGATGAAGTCTTTGTCCATTTTGATGAAACGGTCTAGGCCTATTTCGAAGGGGTTGAACTCTGTGATGAGGTCTGCTTTCCAGTGCATGTAGCCTTTTTCTAGGCGCATACTTTCTACAGCTCTCATGCCGAAGTAACTGATACTTTCATCCTTACCGGCTGCCATTATCAGCTCATGCACGAGTAAAAGCGAAGCGTTAGGAATGTGGAGTTCGTAAGCAAGTTCTGCAGAGAAGCTAACAGACATTGTAATCACTGGTGCTTGGCTAATGTGTATGGTTTTAACCGATAACCAAGGTAGTGAAGCTTTCGATACATCGCTACGCGGAGCTGCTTTGGCGAGTACATCTCGAGATTTAGGGCCTGCTAACACGAGAATGGTATGTTCATTTGTTAGGCTCTTGATTTTAATATCGCTATCATTTGGTAGGTGTTCTGTTAGCCAGTCCATGTCGTGATATTCAGAAGCTGCGGCTGATCCGTACCAGATTTACCTTCTTCAAGATTGGCTATTGTCGCTTCACCTTTGACATTGCCATGGTGGTTCAAGAAGTAAGCTAAGCCTACTTTGCCAACTTTTCGTGTTACGCGTGAACACATGATGCTATCGAGCCAATCATGCGCGCCTTCGCCAGTAATTTCATATCGGTTAAAACCATTGACTTCTGTTAGGCCAACCTTTGTTTGCACAAGTTCTACTTCTTTGGCGACTAGGTCATCTACATTGTTGAAGTGGAATGAGAGGTTTTCTTCAAAATCTGGCGAAGGCATTATATAATCAAGACGCTCCCAGCCGTTGACGGTAGCAAAGTGTGCACCTGCATTCTTAAGTGTTGAATAAAGTGGTGTTACTTTTGCCAGTCGCCCTGCAGGACGATGTTCGTGTGGCATGTGAAAACGAAATTCATTTTGATAATCTTCAATCGCCTTTAACGCAGTAAATTCTTGTGTTGCATATTGGGTGAAGCGGCGTGGGTCTAGGCACCAAGTGTCATAACATGCTTCACCATGAGCAATAATTTGTGCGAGTAGCCAGCCGTGACCACCACCTTCACCAAGACCTGCTCGCAGACCAGTGATGCAGTAAGCGTTGCGCTTGCCGGGGATTTTTCCGACTAACGGCAGGCCATCCGGTGTATAGGTAATCGGACCATTGATAATAGATTTAATGCCGGCAGTTTCTAGACATGGAATACGGTGGAAAGCGCCTTCCATGACGTCTACAACTCGGTCGAGGTCATCAGGCAAAGTGCATTTACAAAATTAGGATCAATGCCATCTAGCCCCCAAGTTTTACAATCTTGTTCGTAAAACCCGATGAGGAGGCCTTTTTTCTGCGCGCTGATAGAAGTCGGCTTGCGGACAGCGAATAAGCGGTGAGCGAAAATCATCGTCTAAGGCTTCAATTTCTGGTAAGCTTTCGGTCAACATGTACTGGTGTTCCATGCTCGCGACAGGATGCTCCACACCCATCATTTTGCCGACTTCGTTACAGCGATAACCGCCAGCGTTTACGACAGACTGACAGTGAATGTCGCCTTTATCTGTGTGCACAATCCAGCTGTCGTCTGGCTTTTGAGTAAGGGCTGTTACAGGTGTGAAGCGATGCACTTCTGCGCCTGCTTTTCTTGCACGTCTTGCAAGCGCCTGACAAAGTTGTGCAGGGTCTATATCGCCATCAAGGGGGTCCCATAGAGCACCTAACAATCCATCCATAGAGATTATTGGATGACGGCGTTTGCATTCTTCAGGGTCAATCAGTTCAAAATCAACGCCCATGCCTTTAGCCATTGATAGAAAGTGATTGTAGCCATCTATGTGATCTTGCGTGGTTGCAAGGCGAAGGCCGCCTGTTGCGTGGTGGTAGTTGATTGGGTAGTAGGGATCTTCTGAAAGTTCTTTATAAAGATTGATTGAATGGGTCTTAAGACCAACCATGGTTTGGTTTGGGTCAAAGTTTGTAACCTGCGCTGCCGAATGCCATGTTGTGCCTGAGGTTAATTCATCACGTTCAAGCAACATACAATCGGTGATACCTTCTTGGGTGAGGTGATAAATTGTTGAGCAACTGTAATGCCGCCACCAATTACTACTACGTCTGTTTGTGTTTTCATTTTACCAGCTCTCAATTTTAGGTAATGTGAGCTTTGATTGTTATGGCAAAAGCGTCAATACGAATGGCTTCTTCCAAAGCATAAATTCAGGAAAACTAAATTAATGTTTCTAATTTTCTGATGAATTGATAAGCCTTACTGTGTCCTTGAGAAAGGGCAATGACTTCTCAACGCGTCTTAGAAAAACTTCTTCAAGACTTGATCTTAGATGTTCTGAAGATCTAAATGGAATTTCGCCCATCGTATCCCTTCTGGAATATAGCGAAATTGTTCTAGAGAATTTTGGGAGTGGGATTGAGCTTCCAAATAAGTTGTTCTTGTTTGCTCCTAAATAAGCTGATGCTGTCGTAATAACCCAACCGTTGAATTGCTCAACTAATGCGAAGACGGCTTGTGTGCTAGAGCATTCATATTTCTTTGCAGGCATATTTTTAGTTCTGCGTAATTGTGCTTCAATTTGCCTGCCCATCAGTTGCTCTTGTGAATAACGTATGAAAGGTAGCTCCATAAGTTCGTCGATCGAAGCATCTACATTTTGAGGTGCTGCAACAACTAGGATATATGGGTCATGCAATACTTGATGCTCTTCAATCCAGTCAATTTCTGTTGTATTATCTGCTGCGATGATCATATCAAAACCACGGCTTGAAAGAGCTGCGTGGTTTTCATGGCTGGGACCACTTTTAATGGTAAATTTGCACTGGGGAAACTCGCCTTGTAATTTAGCAATCCAATGAGGAAGAACTTTACTGTCAAAATCCTCCATAACTGCCATGCTAATATTCATTTTTGGTGCATAACTAGCACTCGACATTTCAGCTTTTGCAATTGTGACTTCATCAAGAATCGATTTTGCTCGAGGTGCAAAAAGCTCTCCTGCGGTGGTCAATTGAAACCGCCTGGATGACCTTTCAATTAAACGTGCATCTAATATTTCTTCAAGATTGGAAAGTTGGAGAGAAATTGCAGATGCGCTTGCCCCCAAACGCTTTGCAGCTTTTGAGATTGAACGCTCTTCAATTGCTGCAACAAAGACCTCAATTGCTCTGAACGATAGTCGTCCTTGCCCTTTTCCTTTCATCGAATTCCTTAAGGTTAAAAATCGATTTATCTTAAGTGTCGTTATATTGCTTGTTCAATGTCCTGCCAAGCGTAATTATTGATGCGAAGTTGGAGGGTCAAATGGCGAGACAAAGTGGTGGACGTGCAGGGCGCATTGCGATGCGGCAAGCACCAATTCAAAAACATTTACCAGCAGCGCCTGGACAAGTGGGCGGCCAATACAAGCCGCTCAATGAAAAAGAGTTGCAAGATATTTTGAACGCGGCTTTTGAAATTCTTGAAGACATCGGTATGTCTGAGGTGCCTGAGGTCGTGATGGAGCAAGCTCTTGCACAAGGGTGCCTTGTCAATGAGTTGGGTAGGCTTTCTTATCCGCGCGCGTTTGTTGAAGATATTATTGCAGGTGCTTGTAAGTCCTTCACGTTACATGGACGTGATCCTAAACATGATATTGAAGTAGGCGGTGATAAGGTCTGGTTTGGTACAGGTGGTGCTGGTGTACAAACGCTCGACATGGATAGTGGTTTATATCGTCCTTCTACAGTCAAGGATTTATATAATTTCACACGTCTGATTGATAAACTTGAAAACATCAATTGGTTTACGAGATGTTGTGTTGCGACGGATATTCCAGATAATTTCGACCTTGATATGAATACGGTTTTTGCCTTGGTTAAAGGCACATCCAAACCGATTGGTACGAGTTTTACCATCGGGGATTATGTTCATCCAGCAATTGAGATGTTTGACATGGTGCTTGGCGGCGAAGGAAGGTTCAAAGAACGACCATTTTGTAAGGTTCATATCTCGCCTGTCATTTCACCGCTTAGATATGGGGAAGATGCGGTTGACGTGATGTTGGCAGCGCTTGAACATAATATGCCAGTTAATGCGATTATTGCTGCTCAATCAGGCGCAACGGCACCTGCAACACCTGCGGGGATGTTGGCGCAAACAACGGCTGAGACATTGGCAGGGCTGATTTTGGTGAACCTGTTTAAACCTGGTCATCCAACCATTTTTTCTAATTGGCCATTCGTTCTTGATCTTCGCACAGGTGCTTTTGTTGGGTCTGGGTGTGAGATTTCTATGATGAATGCTGCTTCAGCTCAAATTGGTAATCATCTTGGACTTCCGACCGGCGCTGCTTCATCCATGGCGGATGCAAAAGCCGTTGATGCGCAGATGGGTGCAGAGAAAGCACTTTCTGCATTGGCTTGCGGATTGTCTGGTGCAAACATGATTTATGAAAGTGCTGGCATGATGGCCTCGCTTTTGGGTGTCTCGTTTGAGGCCTTTGTGCTGGATAATGAAATGCTTTCCAACGTCCATCGCACCATCAGGGGCTTTGAAGTCAATGAAGAAACGCTTGGTGTCGCAACCATCAAGGAAGTGGTAACAACTGGCGAGGGGCATTTTCTGGGGGGTAATCATACGATGGGTGCCATGGAGCGGGATTATTGTTATCCAAAACTTGCAAACCGGGACACGCCACGCGAATGGAACGATAATAATGCGCCTGATGCCTGGGGCGTTGCGCGTGAAAAAGTTCGTGAGATATTAAATTCCTCTACTGATGATTATGTCGATATGGCAACAGAAAAAGCCATTCGCGAGCGATGGAACATATTGTTCGACACTTGACTACACAGTATATTTGCAGTCATTTAACGTCAGGTGAAGGTTGCAGCCTTCACCTGACGGCGGGTTTTGCGCCATTGCGACAGGTGTGGAGTTATTGATTGTCAATCAAAGCACCTGTCGCAAATTTACATTTTCAAAAAGATCTCTACTTTTCAAACATAATCCTCCAATTATTCATGGAAATATTAGTTATTAATGTTGTCCACAATATCCACAGGCATGAATTTATTTATTTATGGTGATTGACGCAAATTTGCTGTTGATTCTTAGAGTTTTTTCACTTTTTTTCACAGCGAATCGGTTTCTTGTTAATTGTTTGAAAATTTTGCTTTGAGTGTTTGAACCAAAGAAAAACCCAGCTTGGAAGCTGGGTTCTTGCTATAATATTTTATAATCTTAGTAAGCGTAAGGTGAGTGGCAATATTTTACGCGACCACTGAATGCAGTATAGGTATTGGTACGAATAACGTAGCTGCGGTAGTGGTTTAGACACCATCTAATATGTGGGCTACCATGACCAACATAAGCAGGTTCGCGGTATACGCGGCGTGGTTCAACATATACCACATCTGGGCTACGACGACAGTGAGATGATCCAATTACACCGCCAACTACGCCGCCTACTAGGCCGCCTACAAATGCATCACGGCTACCTGCCTGTGCGTTTGTTGAAGTTGATAGAGCTACTGGAGCTGCTAAGTTGATTGCTAGTACTGCAAGTGCTGATTTTTTAAATAAAGTTTTCATAATATGGTTGCCTTCCGTTTGTTTAATTTGAAGGGCCGTTTGGTCCCCTCCGACACAAACAAGATACCAAGGGCGGTCACAAAAATGTGTGCAGTACGTCACACGGTGTAATAAATTTATTATTTTCAATAGGTTACTAATTTTTTGGAGCGAATATTTGCTATTACGTGATAAAATGCATCAGCTTTGTTGCAAACCAGTAACTTTTTAGTTCAATTGGTTTGATGGAGAATAAAATGGAACAGATTCTTGATTTGGATAGATATCCTATAAATTTGCCTGAATGTGACAAGTACCAAAACCTTGTTGAGCGGTGTAAGGAAGATATTCAAACCCATGGCATGTTTAATCTGGATGAATTTGTTCGGCCAGAATGTCTTGATGAAGCTATTGCTGATCTTGCGCCTAAAATGGAGTCAGAGTCTTTTAAGCACGAGCGTATGCATAATATTTACTTTAAAAAAGAGGTTGAAGGTCTGAGTAGCGATCATCCAGCCTTGGTTGAGGTTCAAACTAAAAATAGAACGCTTTGTGCTGATCAATTGATTGGAAATCCAGTTCTTAGAATTTATGAATGGCAGCCCTTAGCTGATTTTATTGCCTTAGCGATGGGAAAACCCCAATTGCATATGATGAAGGATGCTTTGGCGCGAGCAAATGTTATGGCCTATAAAGAGGGTGAGACATTAAACTGGCATTTTGATCGTTCAGAATTCACCACAACTCTATTGCTACAAGCGCCAGAGGCTGGCGGTGAGTTTGAATATCGTACTGACTTACGAAGTGATGAAAATCCAAACTACCAAGGCGTAGAGAAGTTATTGTTGGGTTTGGACCCTTTGAAATGCTCAATTAATGTAGCTCCAGGGACATTAAATGTGTTTCGCGGTATTAACACACCTCATAGGGTTACTAAGATCATCGGTGGCAGGGAGCGGGTCATTGCAGTTTATTCTTATTATGAGCAACCAGGTGTCGAATTCTTCTCTGAAGAGCAAATAGGTTTTTATGGCCGTGCATTATAAAAGAATTGCTATTGCTCATTACCAAAATTGGGACGCTTAAATTACTTAAAATCCTTGACTTACACTGACTATCGAGTCTATATCACCCCAAATGGCGTAGATAACTCTGCGCCTTTTATTTGTTATTCCCTGTCGGAAGACTGAAAAAAGATGGCCCGCAGGTGATTTATTCCTGTGAGAGCTTGGTTGAACACTGGAAGGAAACAAGATGTTCGCAGTCGTAAAAACCGGTGGCAAGCAGTATCGCGTTGTCGCTGAGGATACGTTAAAAATTGAAAGAATCGCTGGCGAAGTTGGTGATTTTATTGAGTTATCAGAAGTTTTGATGGTTGGCGAAGGTGCTGACGCTACAATCGGTGCTCCACTGGTTGATGGTGCTATGGTTTCTGCTGAAATCATGGGTCAAGTACGTGCACGTAAGGTTATTGCCTTTAAAAAGCGTCGTCGTCAAAACTCACGTCGTACAATTGGTCATCGTCAGCATCATACAATGCTTCGCATTGCTGAGATTCTGACAGATGGTAAAAAAGCTTCGAAAAAAGCAGCAGCGCCAAAGTCGGCTGCACCTGCTAAAGAAAAAGCTGCTCCTAAGAAGGAAGCACCTAAGAAAGAAGCAAAAGCGGCTGCGCCAGCTAGTGGTGAGCCATTGTTTACGGCACCTACTGGTGATAAAGACAAGCTTACTGATATCAAGGGTATCGGTCCAGTTGCTGAAACTCAGTTAAATGAGCAAGGCATCACAACATTTGCACAAATTGCTAGCTTATCAGCAGCAGATATTGCAAGAGTAGATGAATATATGCCATTTAGTGCTGCACAGATTGAAGACTGGCAGGCTCAGGCAAAAGAAAAGACTAGTTAAGTCGCAAACGTTTAGGAGACAAGAAAATGGCACATAAAAAAGCTGGTGGTTCGTCCCGTAACGGTCGCGATTCTGCAGGTCGCCGCCTCGGCATTAAGAAATTTGGTGATGAGTCTGTAGTTTCAGGCAACATCATTGTACGTCAACGTGGCACTAAGTGGCACCCTGGCGCTAATGTTGGTATGGGCAAAGATCACACAATTTTTGCTGTTGTAAACGGCAAAGTATCATTCCAGCGCAAAGCTAATGGACGAACATTTATTAATGTAGTCCCAGCAGAAGCTGCTGAATAACCGGTTATCATTAAGCCGGTGTTTCCAACCCCGGCCAGTATGATTTTACAAGATTGGAAGGGGAGACGGGACACCGCCTCCCTTTTTGTTTTTGGAGAAGGTCATGACACTACAAGAAAGAAATGAAGCACAAAGCCTTGCTTTTGCCTGCGAAATTTTGACAACGGAAAACCTAGTTCTGCGTGCACCAAATCAGGATGATGTGCAGGATATTGCGACGCTTGCCAATAATCGTAAGATTTCTAGTATGCTGGAATCTATGCCTTACCCATATTTTGATAAACATGCCCAAGAGTTCATTGACAATGTTTCAAAGCCTGAAGCAGGTGAGGTTGTTTTTGCAATTACCGATGCTACATCGGGAACATTGGTCGGTATTTGTGGTATTCATCTTGTAAATCGCCGTTTTGATCTTCCCCATCTTGGTTATTGGATTGGTGAAGATTTTTGGGGCAAAGGTTATGCCACGGAAGCTGCTCGCGCGATTGTTGATTTGTTTTTCAAAGCAGGTAGTGAAGAAACACTATTGATTTCTGTTTTGACGGATAACAAAGCGTCACGCCGTGTCATCGAAAAGTGTGGTGGTAATTTCTGGAAACAGGAAACACATTTTTCGGATGTTTATAATAAAGATCAAATTGTCGACCATTTTCGCGTTACACGTGAAAGTTGGATGGGCGCGGTCGCAGCTTAACTTAAAAAGAAAGCCTGAGGAGAGTATCACATGAAGTTTCTTGATCAGGCTAGGGTTTTTATCCGTTCAGGTGACGGGGGCGCAGGCTCCCTATCTTTTCGCCGTGAAAAATATATTGCTATGGGCGGCCCTGATGGCGGCGATGGCGGTAGAGGCGGTGATGTATGGGTCGAGGCTGTTGATGGCCTTAACACCCTGATTGATTACCGCTTTCAACAGCATTTCAAAGCACCTACAGGCGGCCATGGCATGGGCCGAAACCGTAATGGTGCTAATGCTGATGATATCATCATGAAAGTTCCTGTTGGAACGCAAATCTATGAAGAAGATAATGAAACGCTTATCGCCGATCTTGATGAATTAGGTCAACGTTACCGTGTCGCCAAAGGTGGCAATGGTGGCTTTGGTAATGCTCATTTTAAAACGTCTACAAACCAAGCACCAAGACGTGTTAATCCGGGTCTTGAAGGTGAAGAGCGTTGGCTTTGGTTTAGGTTGAAATTGATTGCCGATGCGGGTCTTGTTGGATTGCCTAATGCTGGTAAATCAACTTTTCTTGCCAGCGTTACATCCGCTAAGCCAAAAATAGCTGACTATCCTTTTACAACACTTCACCCAAACTTGGGTGTATCAAAAATAGATAACCGTGAGTTCGTTATTGCAGATATTCCAGGGCTTATCGAAGGTGCGCATGAAGGAGTAGGCATTGGCGACAGGTTCTTAGGCCATGTTGAGCGTACTCGTGTATTGCTGCATTTAGTTTCTGCAAATGAAGAAGATGTAGCGGAAACCTACCGTGTTATTCGCGGTGAGCTTGCCGCTTATGGCAATGGGTTAGATGAGAAACAAGAGATTGTCGCTTTGAGCCAAGTAGATAGTGTTTTGCCGGGGCACCGCGAAGCAAAACTGGAAGCACTTGAAGCGGTACTTGGCTACAAGCCTCTGGAACTTTCTTCTGTTACGCGTGAAGGCGTTGAAGACGCACTTCGTAAAATGATTGCAGCCGTTGATGGTGATAAAGAAGCAGAAATTGCTGCCAATACGGAGGATGAGGAGCCAAAAGCAGGAGACTGGCTTCAATGGTAGCGAGTTTTTCTTCTTATAAACGCATTGTCATTAAAATTGGTTCAGCGCTCCTCGTTGATCTCGAAGCTGGTTTAAAACGCGATTGGCTTAATTCACTTTGTGCCGATGTAAATATGCTGCGTGAAGCAGGCTGTGAAGTTTTACTGGTGTCTTCAGGCGCTATTGCATTAGGCCGTAAGCAACTTGGGCTTCCTTTGCGTGTTTTGAAACTGGAAGAAAGTCAAGCGGCGGCCGCGACTGGTCAGATATTATTGGCAAGAGCTTATAGCGAAGCGTTGGGAGAGCATGATTACCAAGCTGCGCAGGTTTTGTTAACGCTTGGCGATACAGAAGAACGTCGACGCTATATTAATGCGCGTGAGACAATCTCAACATTGTTAAAACTGGGTGCAGTTCCTATCATCAATGAAAATGATACGGTTGCTACGAGTGAAATTCGCTATGGCGATAATGATCGCTTGGGGGCGCGTGTTGCGACAATGGTTAGTGCTGATCTTTTAATTCTCCTTTCTGATATCGATGGTTTTTATTCTGGTGTTCCTGGGCAAGATGTTGGTACAAAACGATTTGATCGTATTACAGAAATTACTGCTGAAATTGAAGCGATGGCTGGGGATGCAGGTACGGAACTTTCTAAAGGCGGGATGGTAACAAAGCTTGAGGCTGCTAAAATAGCCATGGCTGCTGGTACGTCGATGGTGATTGCTTCTGGCAAAGAACTCTATCCGCTTAAATCTCTTTTTGATGGTGGCAATGCGACTTGGTTTGAAGCCAAGGAAACGCCTGTTACAGCTCGTAAAAAATGGATTTCAGGACAAATTGAATTAGGCGGAAGCATCGTTATTGATGAAGGCGCTGCTCGTGCATTATCTAATGGCAAAAGCCTATTACCTGCAGGTGTGATACAAGTTAACGGAAGCTTTTCCCGAGGTGATGTTGTTGCAATTGTAACTACGCGCGGTGATGAGGTTGGCTGTGGGCTAGTTTCTTATGACGCGCAAGATGCTCATCAAATTGTAGGCTGTCAAAGTGATGAGATTGAATCTATTTTAGGCATGACCTCGCGAAGTGCACTGATACACCGTGATAATCTAGTTTTAAGAACGCAAGCAACACATATGGATAAAAGCAATGCTTGATACAGTAAAGACAGAAGATGTAAAATCCGTAATGGCTACAATAGGTGGGCATGCTAAATCAGCTAGTCAGATCCTTGCTACTGCTAGCCCTGAAGCCAAAAATAACGCATTGAAAATTGCCGCAGAAAATCTTTGGCAGACGCGGGAATATATCTTGGCTGAGAATAAAAAAGATATCATTGCCGCAAAAACTAATGGAATTTCAGCAGCATTCCTTGACCGTTTGACGCTAGATGAAGACCGCATCAAAAGCATGATGGATGGCCTTTTGGCTATCGCAGAATTAAAAGACCCAGTTGGTGATGTTATAACTCAATGGGATAGACCTAACGGGTTAAATATTTCTCGTGTTCGTACACCACTTGGGGTGATTGGCGTGATTTTTGAAGCACGTCCGAATGTTACAGCTGATGCGGGTGCACTTTGTTTGAAATCTGGCAATGCGGTTATTTTACGTGGCGGTTCAGACTCATATCATTCATCACGTGCCATTCATGCTTGTCTTGTTAGCGGTTTAAAGGATGCAGGCTTGCCTGCAGATAGTATTCAGATCGTACCAACAACAGATAGAGAAGCTGTTGGCGAAATGCTGACAGGTCTTGATGGATGTATTGATGTGATTGTGCCACGTGGGGGACGTTCACTTGTTGAGCGTGTACAGACTGATGCACGTGTTCCGGTGTTTGCGCACCTTGAAGGGCTTTGTCATGTTTATGTCGATAAGTCTGCTGACCTTAATATGGCGATCGAGTTGGTTGTAAATTCAAAAATGCGCCGCACTGGAATTTGTGGTTCTGCTGAAACACTGTTGATCGATAAGGCTGCCGTAGACACGCATCTTCAACCAATTTTGGAGGCGCTTGCTAAAACCAAATGCGAAATCCGTGGTGATGATGAAGTCGTTGCAATTTTCTCTGATGCAAATTCAGCTACGGAAGAGGATTGGACGACTGAATATTTGGATTCTATTATTTCGGCTAAGTTGGTAGACGGTATTGAGGGTGCAGTTGAGCATGTTCAAAAATATTCTTCAAGCCATACTGAATGTGTGATTGCAGAAGACAGTGCGGTCGTTGAAAAGTTTTTTAATGAAATCGATTCAGCTATTCTTCTACATAATGCCTCAACGCAATTTGCAGATGGTGGTGAATTTGGCATGGGCGCGGAGATCGGTATTGCAACTGGCAAAATGCATGCGCGTGGACCAGTTGGGGTAGAGCAATTGACTAGTTTTAAATATCTCGTACGCGGAAATGGGCAGGCGCGACCTTGAAGCAAAGTGTAGTCCTTCGTGAAGCAATGCGTATGCCAGCTGTTGGTGATGGCGCAAAAATTGGCTTGTTTGGTGGCTCGTTTAACCCGCCCCACGAAGGTCATTTGAACCTTTGTGATTTAGCTTTGAAGCGTCTTGAGCTTGATCAAATTTGGTGGTTGGTAACACCCGGCAACCCGCTAAAAGACAAATCCAAGCTTGCACCGGTAGAAGAGCGTATCAAGAAATGTCACGCACTTATTTCTCATCCAAAAATAAAAGTAACTGCTTTTGAAGCACAACATAAAGTGCGCTATACGGCTGACACTTTGAAACTTGTTAAACAGGTTCGGCCAAGAAATGATTTTGTATGGTTGATGGGCGCGGATAATTTGGCAGATTTTCACCATTGGCAGGATTGGCGTGAAATCGCTGATATGATGCCGATTGCCGTCATTGACAGACCTGGTTCAACCTTGAGCTACCATTCAGCGCAGGCATCTATCGCATTGTCAAAATATCGTATAGACGAAGGGGATGCATCCCTCTTAAGTCACATGAAGCCGCCTGTATGGACGTTTTTACATGGGCCTAGGTCATCGCTTTCATCAACACAATTGAGAGCTGAACAAAGGGTATATTAATTCACAAGACATAAAAAGTGTCTTGAAATAATCATAGAATAAGAACTATGCTAGGGAAGATGGTAATAACGCTATTCTTTAACTGCATAGCGAGAGAGAAAAACTGACTATAGCAATGCAGAATTCAGAACCTAAAAAAGGTACAGCAAAACAAGCACAAAAAGCGGCGACAGCAGCTATTGATAGTGTTTTAGAAACCGTGTTGACTTGTCTTGATGACAGTAAGGCAGAAGAAGTCACTACGATTGATATACGAGAAAAATCTGCTTTAGCAGATTACATGGTTGTTGCATCGGGGCGATCTAGCCGCCACGTGAGTGCGGTATCTGATCATCTATTGCGCGAACTTAAATCCTTTGGATTTAAGTCAATCAAGGTTGAAGGTTTACAAAGTTCTGATTGGGTTTTGATAGATATAGGCGATATTATTGTTCATATCTTCAGACCAGAAGTGCGTGAATTTTATTCGCTCGAAAAGATGTGGCAAATGTCAGCATCTGAAGAAAAGCACTAGGATAACTCACTCTTATGCGCCTAACCATTTTAGCAGTTGGTCGCATGAAAGCAGGACCTGAGAGAGAGCTTTACGACCGCTATTCAGATCGTATTTCCAAATCAGGAAAAGCACTACACTTTATGGGGCTTGATCTTCATGAGATCGTAGAATCACGCGCGCAAGATGTTCAAAAGCGGAAATCAGAAGAGGCCAGTCAACTACTCCAAACAGTAGGGGATGGTGCGCGGATTATCGTTTTAGATGAAAAAGGCAAAGACCTATACAGCCAAGAATTTTCACAACTACTGCAAGCTGAGCAGGATATGGGAACTACAAAATTAGCTTTTGCTATTGGTGGGCCAGATGGGCATGGGATGAACTAAAGAACATCGCAGTTCGAAAAATAAGACTGGGTTCGATGACATGGCCGCACCAAATTGCGCGGATCTTGTTAGCAGAGCAGATTTATCGTGGGATAACGATCTTGTCTGGGCATCCTTATCACCGAGAGTGATAGACGCTATGGTCAGTAATGGATGACTTGCGTAAATTATGATACTCTTGAATTATCTGGAAATACCAAGGCTGACGCTTTGGTCGCCAACACATATATAAGCGGTAAAAAACATTGAAGAACATTGCTGACCAACTCATTGATAAGCTTCCTAAAGCAGAACTGCATCTTTATATTGGGGGCACGCTTGAGCCAGAAATGATGCTTGCTTTAGCTAAGCGCAATAATATTCAATTACCTTATAATAAAGTCGAAGATGTACGAACTGCTTATGAGTTTAATTGTTTGCAGGATTTTCTAGATTTATATTATCTTGGCATGTCGGTGCTTGTTACTGAGAAGGATTTTTATGATCTTACTTGGGCTTATCTTGAAAGAGTACATGCAGACGGATTAACGCATGTCGAAATGTTTTTTGCCCCCCAAGCTCACACAGATCGTGGGGTTAAGTTTGAAACTGTCTTAGGTGGTATAGTTTCAGCATTAGAGATGGCACAAAAAGAATTAGAAATTAGCTCTAAGTTGATTATGTGCTTTTTACGGCACTTGCCTGAAGAACAGGCATTTGAAGCTTTGGGTTGTGCATGTAAACATAAGGAACATATTTATGTGTTGGACTTGATAGCTCAGAGGCAGGTAACCCACCAGAAAAATTTTCCCGAGTATTTAAGTCTGCTAGAGATGAGGGCTTTATCCCTGTTGCGCATGTTGGGGAAGAAGGTACTGCAGCAAATGTTAGCGAGGCTTTGGACACATTGAAAATAGAACGGGTGGATCATGGTAATCACGCATTTGATGACCCTGTTTTAGTTAAGCGCCTAGCGCAACAACAAACGCCGCTAACTATGTGCCCAATTTCGAATTTGAGGCTGAAAGGTATTCCGTCACTTTCTGCTAGCCCAGTGAAAAAAGCTTTAGATGCAGGTGTCTTAGTTACAGTAAATTCGGACGATCCTTCATATTTTAGGGGTATCTTAACGATAATTACCGTGCAGTTCATGATGCACTGAATTTAAGCGAAAACGAGTTAATTACTCTGGCCAAGAACTCTTTTGCTGGGTCATTCCTTAATGATGGGGATAAGCAAAAACAATTGGATAAAATTGAGAGTTGCGTCGAGAATATTTTACGTAAACCAGAATAAAACCCACATTTCTTCATCCTTAACCAATTTTCATGTATTCTCTGGATAACGGAGAATCAATTTGTCGCTTACTTTCAACAAAACTGGAATACAGTTCATCGCCTTGGTGTTTGCTGTTTTGTTAGTGTTTATCTCTCCTATTCATGCTCAAGATTTATCTTCTCAACGTCAAAAGAATGTTGAAGAATTAAAGACGCTTCAATCTGAAATTTCTCTTAGTGAGCAGCGTAAGCAAGAGTTGGCTTCTGAAATTGGGTCGCTTGAAAAAGATCGTGCGACGATTAATCGAACATTGATTGAGGCTTCTGCAAGTTTTCGAAATATTGAAAAACGCATCTCAAAAGCAGAAGTTCGGTTATCACAATTGCGCGATGAGCAATCTAATGTGCGAGTATTTTTAAATAGCAAAAAAGCCTTGCTGATGGAAGTTTTGGGCGCGCTTCAGCGAATGGGGCGTAATCCGCCACCAGCACTCTTGGTGACACCAGAAGATGCGTTATCTTCGGTTCGTTCTGCAATTTTGCTTGGTTCTGTTGTTCCAGAGGTGCGCTCGGAAACTGAAATTTTGTTAGGTCAGCTCAAAGAACTTGTCCGTATCTCGACTGATATTGATACGCAACGAAATGAATTGTCTGTCGAGCTCGTTTCACTTGCTGGCGAAGAAGAAAAACTCAACTTGTTATTGCTTGAAAAGCGAAAGCTAACGGGTGTTGCACAAGCTAAATTAGCGCAAGAAAGCGCAAAAGCAGCTGAATTAGCCGCCAAGCAACTTCATTAAATGATTTAATAGCCAATCTTGAAAACGAGATAGAATCCGCGCAACAGGCCGCAGAATCTGCCCGAGTAGCTGAAATTGATCTTAAAAAGCAAGAAGAAGAGCGCATTGCCGCTGGGCGTAAATTTGAGAAGAACGATGCTTTTTTTGATCCAGGACGTATTGCACCCGCAATTAGTTTTGCAGCTGCTAAAGGGCTTCTACCGCTACCCGTACAAGGCGCACAATTGGCATCTTTTGGACAAAATGACGGTGCAGGAGATAAGACTAGAGGTATTTCATTAGAGGCACGTGAAAATGCCCGTGTTATTTCTCCTGCTGATGCGTGGGTGGTTTACGCAGGTCCGTTTAGATCTTACGGTCAACTCTTGATAATGAATGCAGGTCAGGGTTATCATATCGTTGTTGCTGGCATGGAAGAGGTTAATGTTCAACCAGGTCAATTTGTTCTTGTTGGAGAGCCAATAGGAATAATGGGCGCACAAAGAATTGCAAGTACAGGGCTGGTTGATATAAACACAACAAAGCCTATTTTATATGTAGAATTCCGCAAGGATGGAAATTCAATCGATCCGGCCCCTTGGTGGTCGGTCAATAACAAGGAAAGAACTACTGATGGTTCGTAAATTTGGTCTTCTGCTGGCAGGTGCAGCAATCGGTGCAACGGCAGTGATTACGGTTTCTAATGGCCTTAATCATTCTTCTTCTGCACAAGCTGCGGGAATTGGTACATATCGCCAACTTAGTATTTTTGGGGATATTTTTGAGCGGGTACGTTCGTCATATGTGACCGAACCAAAAGAGGAAGAGCTGATTGAGAGCGCTATCAATGGTATGCTTACATCACTTGACCCACACTCAAGTTACCTTAATGCTAAAGCATTTTCAGATATGCGCGTTAGTACAAGTGGCAAATTTGGCGGTCTTGGTATTGAAGTCACCATGGAGAATGAGTTTGTTAAAGTAGTTTCTCCGATTGATGAAACACCGGCTGCAAAAGCTGGTGTGTTGGCTGGCGATCTCATTACAAAAATTGATGGCGAAAACATTCGCGGTGTTAGCCTTGCTGAAGCGGTTGAAAAAATGCGCGGCGAAGTTAATACACCAATCGTTTTAAACAATTGCACGCCAGGGCGCTGATAAGCCAATTGAAATTACGATTATTCGTGATGTGATCACGGTGCGTTCTGTACGCTACCGTGTTGAAGATGGTGATATTGGTTTTGTCGATATCAATGCGTTTAACGAGCAAACTTATGATGGCTTAGAAAAAGCAATTAAAAGCATTCGTGAAGAAGTGGGAGATGAAAACTTAAAAGGTTACGTTGTTGACCTTCGTTTGAACCCAGGCGGCTTGCTTGATCAAGCGGTGAGTGTTTCTGATACATTCCTTGATCGCGGTTTAATCGTTTCAACCCGTGGACGTAACCCTGATGAGACGAGACGCCATGCGGCTCGCCCTGGCGATCTTACGGGCGGCAAGCCTGTTATTGTTTTGATGAACGGCGGTTCTGCAAGTGCTTCTGAAATTGTCGCGGGTGCGCTTCAAGATCATAAACGTGCAACTATTCTTGGTACTCGATCATTTGGTAAAGGTTCCGTTCAAACGATTATTCCATTGGGTGCAAATGGTGCGCTTCGTTTAACAACTGCACTTTATTATACACCTGCTGATCGTTCAATTCAGGGTAAAGGCATTAAGCCTGATATTTTTGTTGAACAGCCTTTACCAGAAGAGCTTCAAGGGCGTGTTGAAGCGCGTGGTGAGTCTAGTCTTCGTGGTCATATTGTTGGTAATGAAGAAGATGAAGAAGGTTCAGGCTCAATTGCATATGTACCACCAGATCCAAAAGATGATCTTCAATTAATTTATGCGAAAGATCTAATTCGTGGCACTAAGCAACACGCTGCTTTTCCACCAGATCCTGAAAAAGCAGTTCCAACACAGAACTGATTAATACCGCTTTGGTTTTACGCAAGGGAGGGCTATGCTCTCCCTTGTTTGATTCTGTCCTTTTTAAACTTAAATATTGTGGGTGATTATCTAACTGATGGAACCGGAAAACGAGTTTAACAAACCTCTTAAAGGGTATTCTTCTAAGCAAGATACTAAGCGCACCAGTAAGGCATTAGTTGCTGCTGGCTTAGCGCTTTTAATTGGTCTTCCAGTCTTTCATTTTTATGGTGGGTTTAGTGCTCTATCTTCGTTTGGCTCCAAGCCGCAAGAGGTAGCTGAAGTTACAAATACACCGAAAACAGAAACTCCAAAGGCAGAAGAACCAAAAGTTGTAAAAGTTATTCCACAGAGTGAGCATACGCTTGATCCAAATGGGGGTAACCTTCAGGAAATAAAACCACTTGAGCAATTACAACCCTTAAAGCCTTTAATACCTGTTTTGCAGCCGCCTGTGCAAGTAAAAGAAATACGCCGGCAAGAACAAGCTCTTGCTCATTTGCCTGATCCAGCTCTTTCGGAGCGTGGTGCAACGGGTGTTATACCCAAGCGTTCAAAAGGCGGATTAAGAGCCATGGATTTATATTCACGGCAGGCTGATATTGAGGGTAACTTTGGGGTTGCCCGCGTTGTTATTATCATTGGTGGATTAGGTATTAGCCAATCAAGTACGCAAACTGCGCTTCAAAAACTTCACCCGAATGTAACACTAGCCTTTGCCCCTTATGGAAATAGTCTTAAGCGGTGGATGCAGGATGCGCGGAAAAAAGGTCATGAGCTTTTATTGCAATTGCCAATGGAGCCGATTGATTATCCCAAAAACAACCCTGGCCCTCATACTCTAAAAGCGGATGCTAATTTGCAAGAAAATATTGCCAACTTACATTGGGCCATGAGCCGTATTACTAACTATGTTGGTGTTATGAATTACCTTGGTAATAAACTTCTTGCACAACCGGCCAGCCTTTCACCAATATTTTCTGAAATATCTGAACGTGGATTGCTTTTTGTTGAAGATGGCACTGTCAGAAACTCTGTTGCACAAGGTGTGGCTGTGAAAGAGCTGGTTCCTTACGCCAAAGGTAATATACTTTTAGATAATGTGCGCTCTCGCTCGGCAATTGCTGAAAAGCTCGTAAAATTAGCAGAACAAGCTAAGCGTACAGGTATGGCAATTGGTGTTGGCAATGCTTTCCCTGATACGATTGATCTTGTCGCTCAATTTGCCCAGCAAGCAAAGCAAAACGGCATTGAGATCACGCCTGTTTCTTCTGTTGTTAGGGATCCTCAAAAGTGAGTAAAATAAAAGCTAAAGACCTTCCTTACCGATCTTGCGTTGGCATTATGCTGATAAATTCCGAAGGGAAAGTTTGGGCTGGACGGCGTCTGCCTAATACAGAAACTTTTGGCAAGGATGCACTTTGCTGGCAAATGCCACAAGGAGGTATTGATAAGGGCGAAGACCCACTAGCGGCTGCAAAGCGTGAGCTTTGGGAAGAAACTGGAGTCACTACGGCCATCGTTATTGGCGAGATAGACGATTGGCTCGACTATGACTTACCAGATGCGCTCATTGGCATTGGGTTACGCGGTAAATATCGTGGTCAGACACAAAAATGGTTTGCATTTCGTTTCGATGGTGATGAGAACGAGATTAACATTACACATCCACCCGATGGCTCTGAGCAAGAGTTTGATAAATGGGAATGGAAAGACGCGGAAGAATTACCATCGCTTATCGTGGAATTTAAGCGCGAAATCTACGAACGTGTTGTGCGAGAGTTTGCAAATATTATTGATTAGAATTTTGTAGCTTCCATCAATGAGGTTTACCTAAGTAGGCCATATCCACATAATCATTGGTACTGCAGTCAGGACTATTATGATTTCTAATCCAATTCCCATTCTGGCATAGTCAGTAAAACGATAACCACCAGGTGTCATAACTATCGTATTGGACTGATGGCCTATGGGCGTTAAAAATGGTGTTGCACAGCCAATTGCTACAGCCATTAAGAATGGATCGGCTGATACGCCTAATTCAGATGCAATAGTGGCGCTTATAGGTGCCATTAAAACGGCTGTCGGTGTGTTTGGAATAATATCAGATAACCACATTGAACCAACTAGTAGGCAAGCAACGATAGCCCAGATAGGCAGGCCATTGCTTATACCTAAAATTGTATTTGCGATGAGAATAGTACCGCCACTTGTTTGTCGCGCATCTCCAAGCGGAATTAAGGCACCTAGCAGAATAATGATTGACCAATCAATGCTCGTATAAACTTCTCTTGCCTTGATGCTTCCGCTTGCGATAAGGGCGACGACAGCTGAAACGAAAGCAATTGGGACTGTTAGGATACCTGTTGCTGCTAAAAAGATTGCAATGGCGAAGATTGAAATTGAAATAAGCATTTTATAATTGGTGGCGTGTTCGGGTAAGTTTCACTCAGCAAGGCCAAGAAGTTCCAATGAGTTACCTGCTTGTTGTAAGGCATGTTTCCCGCCTTGTAGAAGTAAAACGTCGCCTGTTTTGAACTTTGTTTGCGCCAACCTTGTTATTGGTTTCTCACCCCGCCTTGAAATTGCCAGAAGATTGATTCCGTATTTGTCATGCATATGCAAACCACGTACGGACTGACCTTGAATAGGGGAATTTGGTAAGAGCACCATTTCGGCAATACGGATGTTGCCTGAGCCAAGCGCCAGATAGGTCTCTGTTGATTTTTCAAAATGAATTAATTTCCCACTGGCAATAAAGGGTGTGAGAATTGAAGGGTCGCCCTCAAGGATAAGCGTGTCACCTTCCAAAATTCTTTCGTTACCTTGTGGCGCTGACCTAGTCCGGCTCTGTCGAATCATTGCCATTACGGTGAGTTCGTTTTCACAATCGTTTTCTAACTGGCTAATGCTTAGTCCGATCAGTCTTGACCCCTCAGGAACTTTTACTTCAGTGATGTAATCTTCCACATGAGAGAGTTTTGATTTTCTACTCTTTGGAATGCGATTTGGGAGCAATCTCCAGCCAATTGTAGAAATATAAATTAGCCCAACAATGGCAATAACAATACCGACAGGTGTAAAATCAAACATGGCGAATGGTTCGCCTGTAAATTGCATTCGATATGTTGAAATAACAATATTCGTTGGTGTTCCTATCAATGTAACCAGCCCGCCAAGTAGGGAAGCAAAAGAAAGAGGCATTAGTAATTTTGAGGGTGAATAGCTGGCTTTTTGTGCGTTTTGAAGGGAGACAGGTAGCATAAGTGCTAATGCGCCAACGTTGTTCATGAAGCTAGATAGTAGCGCTACAAGTGTTGTATTTGCAGTAATATGCTTTTGTTCTGATACTCTAGTTGGTGCGAGGAGTTTCGTTACAAATGACACGACACCAGAATTTTGAAGTGCCTTACTGATGATTAAAACTGCGGCTACTGTTATAACAGCTGGGTGTCCAAAACCAGAAAAAGCGCTAGCTGCTGGAACTACCCCTAAAAATACACCCGTTAATAAGGCAAGAATTGCTACATAATCATATCGTAATTTGCCTGATGCAAACAGAACTAACGTGCAGGCAAGAATTCCAAAAACAAGTATGTAATCTGGCGGCATATAAACTCCAAATACGGATTATAGTTACTCAGCTGCGTAATTCTTACCTCTGAATTTTTCTTTTATATGGCCAAGCAGGCTTGTTGCTGATTCTAGAATATTTGTTCCTGGACCGTAAATCTCTGTGACGCCAGCTTCTTTTAAGAATGCGTAGTCTTGTGCCGGGATTACGCCGCCGCAGATTACGATTTTGTCCGCTGCGTTTCTTTTGGCCAGTTCTTCTAATAGCATTGGTGCAAGGGTTTTGTGCCCTGCCGCGTGTGATGAAATGCCAACGACGTCAACGCTTTCACTTACTGCCATGTCGGCAGCTTCGCCCGGTGTTTGGAATAGTGGCCCAACAACTACGTCAAAGCCCATATCATCAAAGGCGGTTGCTATAACTTTTGCGCCACGGTCGTGACCATCTTGGCCCATTTTTACAACCATAATGCGTGGCTTGCGACCAAGGGTTGTTTCCATTGATGAAATACCCGCTTGGATTTTGGTATAAGCTTCATTGCCATCAAAGCCTGCGCCGTAGACATCAGAGATGGTTTTAACCTCTGCCTCGTGACGGCCCCATGCGCTTTCTAGTGCGTCTGATATTTCACCAACGGTCGCGCGTTGACGAGCTGCTTCTACAGCGGCTTCAAGAATATTGCCTTCACCCAATTTGGCGACTTTAGTTAAATTGGCAAGCGCTGCATCACATGCTGTTTGATCTCGATTTTTGCGAGTGCGCTTTAATCTGGCGATTTGTGCATCGCGCACTTTGTCGTTATCAATTTCCAAGATATCGATGTCATCTTGTTGGGCGAGTTTATATTTATTTACGCCGACGATAACCTCTTCGCCTTTATCAACGCGTGCTTGACGCGCAGCGGAAGCTTCTTCAATGCGTGCTTTTGGAAGCCCTGCCTCAACAGCCTTGGTCATGCCGCCAGCAGCTTCAACTTCCTCGATTAATTTCCATGCTTCATCAACTAGGTTTTGCGTGAGGCTTTCGACGTAATAAGAACCAGCCAGTGGATCGACGACGTTGGTTACGCCAGTTTCATGTTGCAATATTAGCTGCGTATTACGAGCAATGCGTGCGGAAGTTTCTGTTGGCAGCGCGATGGCTTCGTCGAATGAATTTGTGTGAAGAGATTGCGTGCCACCAAGCACGGCTGACATGGCTTCAAAGGCTGTGCGGACCACATTGTTGTATGGGTCTTGTTCTTGAAGTGACACACCAGAAGTTTGGCAGTGCGTGCGAAGCATTAGGCTTTTTGGGTTTTTGGGATCGAACTCCGACATCATTTTTGACCAGAGTAAGCGTGCTGCACGCAGTTTAGCAGCCTCCATAAAGAAGTTCATGCCAATACAAAAGAAGAAAGAGAGGCGGCCTGCGAAAGCGTCTACGTCCATTCCTTTTGATAGTGCGGCACGAACATACTCACGTCCATCTGCAAGTGTATAAGCAAGTTCTTGCACAAGGTTCGCGCCTGCTTCTTGCATATGGTAACCAGAAATAGAAATCGAATTAAACTTCGGCATTTCATTGGATGTAAATTCAATGATATCAGCCACGATGCGCATAGAAGGTTCTGGTGGGTAGATATATGTATTGCGCACCATGAATTCTTTTAAGACATCATTTTGGATGGTGCCTGAAAGGTCTTCGCGTGAAACGCCTTGTTCTTCGCCGGCTACGATGAAGCTAGCTAGAATTGGAATAACAGCGCCGTTCATGGTCATGGAAACCGACATTTTATCTAATGGGATTCCATCAAATAAGATTTTCATATCTTCAACGGAATCTATCGCCACGCCAGCCTTGCCAACATCACCGATCACACGAGGGTGGTCAGAATCGTAACCACGGTGTGTGGCTAAATCAAAGGCAACGGACAGGCCTTTTTGACCAGCGGCTAGGTTTTTACGATAAAAAGCGTTGGATTCTTCTGCGGTTGAAAATCCAGCATATTGGCGGATGGTCCACGGACGGCCAGCATACATGGTAGCTTTTGGACCGCGCAAGAAAGGATCAAATCCTGGGAGGCTGCCAAGGTGCTCAACGTTATCCAAGTCTTCTTGTGTATAGAGCGGTTTTACAGGAATTCCTTCCGGAGTGTTCCAAGTTAAATCATCAGGATTGCCACCACGCATTTCCTTAGTTGCTAAATCTAGCCAATCACGTGTATTTGGTTTTTTGCTCATACTATTTCACTCCGCTATCTTTTCTTTATAAAGCTTCTAGATGAAATTTCCAATTCGCATAAAGACGTAATGGATTGTGAATTTTTGCCTTGATCAAAACCATATGCGTTAATCTCGAAACTCCTCTTTTAGCGGGATACGTCCAAAGGCGATTTTTGCACCTGCGTATTTAGTGATAATTTTTGGCTTCTCACCATAGATGATTGTGTCTTGCCCGAACTTCTGATTAAGCGCATCAACTGTTGAGCAAAGTTCTTCACGTTTATTGCTTTGGCCTGATGGAACCCGCTCTTCAAAAAGATCAGCTGTATGCTGGTTCTCGTGGGTTAATCCGCCAAGCATAATGCCAATAGATATTGGTTTTTTCAAATCTAATTTTGGCCAGTTTTGCGCAAATAATTTTAAAAGCTCAAAGCTATCTTGTGTTGCGCACATGGTAATTGAGTGTGAGCACCTGCCATTGATTTCGCATTTGCCCGATAAGTAGAGATGATTTGCAAAGAACTCACCGCGCCTAAGCCGCGTTCCTGCTCTTATTAGTAAACGTCGAGCAACCAGTCTTGCGCCTTCTGAATTTCTGTTGGTGGTAGAGAGCAATTGTCCGTGCCCTAGTGAATGTGGCTTGGTTTCAGGGTCAGGAATATAATGCCCCTGGAGGGCTAAAATAAAACGCTCACCTGTTACGCCATTCCATAATTTGCGGGCATGTTTGGGCTGGAGGTCATAGAGTCGTTTGATGTTGGTGATGCCAGCCATAATAAGCCGCTTTTCCATGCGCTTACCGATGCCAGGTAGATCACCCAATTTAAAACGCGCAAGTTTTTGAGGCATGAATTGCGGAGTTAGCCATTCAAGCCCGTCTGGCTTTTTCATCTCGCCTGCCATTTTCGCCAGCATTTTGCTTGTGCCAAGGCCGATGGAGCAACGCATGGCAACACCTACATGTTGCGCAATGCTATGCCTCATACACTCGCCCAGTTCCGTAGCATTTTGAAGATTGCGCGCAGTACCTAAAAGCTTGATTGAAAATTCATCAACTGAATGGGCTTTTTCAATCGGATGAATGAGCTCAATCGCTTCAATAATTTGGTGGTGATAATCGACATAAAGATCATGTTTGGCTTCACGGAACTCAATATCAGGACAAAGCTCTTTTGCCTCTTCACGCCGCGTCCCAACCCCAATGCCAAAAGCCTTCGCCTCATAACTTGCTGCAATGCAACAAGCACCGCGCTTATCAACGGTGACAATGCCAACGGACTTCCCACGTAATAGTGGTTCTTCCTGCTGCGCCACAGAAGCGAAGTAAGAGTTCATGTCTAGGAAGATGTAATTGACAAAGATGGGCTGCATGAGGACTCCGAAAGGGCGGAGTTGTAACAGAATAAAATAGGAACATTATTGCAAGGAATTTATTCTTATAATTAAATATCAGAGATATTTTCTATGTACTAAAAGTGGGCGTTTAGTTAGTTTACTAATTGCTTTAAAATAACCAAGTAAAGCGTGCCTAGGAACCATTTGGTTTTTTATAGCGAAAATTAGTTTATATTCTAATCATTGTATTGAAACAAAATCGAAAAATTAAATGACACAAAGAACTTTTAAATATTGGATTCTTATTTCCTTAGTCGGAATGCTATTGTCTTTATTCGCTGTTACTTTCGCTATGGCAGAAGGTGAAAATTCAGAACTTGTTATCGAATTGGGGGAAAGAACTGATGGTAAAGATCACGGATTTATTGGAATCATTTACCCATGGATTGACTACCTTGGTGAGATATTTCCGAGCATAGGAAAGCAACCTTCAATAGTAATCACAGCGATCCAATTTAATAGCCCAGCCCAGAAAGTTGGACTAATTCCGGGAGATGTTATCAAGACTGTAAATGGTGTTAAAATTTTTAATGGCTACCTTTTGAGAAATGTTCTTCAGGAGTTCATTCCTGGAGATAAAATCACACTCGGTATTCAACGCTTAGCTCCTACACCAAGAGACTTTATTAAGAAAATAAAAAGCCACACTGATGATCCTAATGGGCATGGTGTTCCTGAGTTTATTTTGGGAGAACCTAACAGATACGGAGATTTCAGCGAGTCTCAATCAGACGAGACTTGGGGTTACGAGCGAAGCATTAGCAAAAACCTCAAATCTAATGTTATCCGAGCAATTAAATGGTATGAAAAATCAATAAAGAAAAGAAACCCAGAAGCTATGTATTCTGTTGCAGAAATTTTGAATTTGCATTCAGCAAACTTACCTTATGCCACTGCTGCTGCAGTATTCTTGGCTCATGCTATTCAGACCGGGGAAAGAAAAATATACCTAAGAGTCTTTTACCAAAATACTAAATGGAGAGCTGAAACTATAACTGCGCTCAAAAGCATTCTCACGCAGGCAAAGCTGTATAGAGGTCAAATTGATGGTAATTTTGAATCAAATGTTTTCAAAACTTCACTAATAAACTTGATGAATGGGAAAGGTAAACTACCCAACCTACCACTGAATGAAATACAAAAACTCCTTAAATAAGTCTTCTGCATTTCAACTTAGTAGTACCCAACGCAACGCTCACTCTGGATTATATCCCGTTGTCTAGATAACTAGCTACTCCCCAAACTCCATAATCACATCATCCAGTGCTAAACTGTCACCAGCTTTTGCGTTGATCTTGCCAATTTTACACTTCTTTTCTGCGCGAAGAATGTTTTCCATTTTCATGGCTTCTACGGTTGCGAGCGCCTGACCTTCTTGGACTTCGTCGCCTTCGTTTACGTTTATAGAAACGACTAGGCCTGGCATTGGGCAGAGTAGGAATTTTGATGTATCTTCTGCAATTTTTTCTGGCATCATGCTCAAGTATTCAGCTTGCTTTCTAGTCAGGACTTTTACGCCCATTTCTGCGCCACGCCAGCGGATGCGGAAGCCTGTGTTGGTTCTATCAACTTTTAATGCAAGTGTCTCATCACCAACAATAACTGTTGCTAGGGATTGTCCTGGGCGCCATTCGGTTTTGACGCTAATTTTTTCCTCGCCAATTTTTACTTTTGCACCTTCATTGCGGAGTTTTTTGAGCTTGAGTGGGATTTGGTTTCCGTCAATTACTGCAACCCATTTTTTGCCGACTTTTCGCTTGTGATTAACAAGTGCGCCTGAAAGCCTTGTACGGCGCAGTTCTGTAATCATATTCAGAACGCCAGCTGCTGCTGCCAGTTTATTCTGGTCGTCTTGCGCGATTGTTACGCCGTTGAAACCATCTGGATATTCTTCTTCAATAAAGGCGGTTGTGATGTTGCCTGAGCAGAATTTTTCATGATCCATCACGGCTGATAAGAATGGTAGATTGTGGCCGATGCCTTCAACCTCAAACCCGTCTAGCGCTTCGCGCATGGCGTGAATGGCAGTTGGGCGATCTTCCCCCCATGTACAAAGTTTTGCAATCATCGGATCGTAGAACATGGATATCTCTCCGCCTTCGAATACACCAGTATCGTTACGCACGATCGTACCATTATCCGCTGCACCCTCTTGTGGTGGGCGGTATCTTATTAGGCGCCCAATAGAAGGAAGGAAGCCACGATAAGGGTCTTCTGCATACAGACGGTTTTCAATCGCCCAGCCGTTTAATTTTACGTCTTCTTGTTTGATAGAAAGTACTTCGCCGTAAGCAGCACGGATCATCTGTTCTACTAGGTCAATGCCTGTAATTAATTCTGTAACAGGATGCTCAACTTGTAGGCGTGTATTCATTTCTAGGAAGTAGAAGTTTTTGTCGCCATCAACGATGAATTCTACCGTACCAGCGGATGAATAATTAACTGCTTTAGAAAGAGCGACCGCTTGTTCACCCATGGCTTTACGCGTTGCTTCATCCAAGAAAGGGGAAGGGGCTTCTTCAATTACTTTTTGGTTACGGCGCTGGATAGAACATTCACGTTCGCCTAAATAGATGCAATTACCATGATTATCGCCTAGTACTTGAATTTCGATATGGCGGGGTTGTGTTACAAACTTCTCGATGAAGATACGGTCATCACCGAAAGAGTTTTTGGCTTCGTTCTTGGAGGATTGAAAGCCTTCACGTGCACCTTCGTCATCCCAAGCAATACGCATGCCCTTGCCGCCGCCGCCAGCAGAAGCTTTGATCATGACAGGGTAGCCGATTTCATTTGAAATTTTGACGGCTTCTTCTGCGTCTTCGATCAGACCCATGTGACCTGGAACCGTCGAAACGCCAGAATCTTGTGCCAGTTTTTTGGATGTAATTTTATCGCCCATTGCTTCAATCGCGCCAACAGGAGGCCCGATGAATGCGACGTTGGCTTTTTTGAGTGCTTCGGCAAATTTTGGGTTTTCTGATAGGAAACCATAACCAGGGTGAACAGCCTCTGCGCCTGATTGTTTGATCGCATCCATGATTTTATCAATGATAATATAGGATTCGTTTGCAGGTGGCGGGCCGATGTGTATTGCTTCATCTGCCATTTTTACATGAAGTGCATTGGCGTCTGCATCTGAATAAACAGCGACGGTTGCTATGCCCATTTTCTTTGCTGTTTTGATTACACGACAGGCGATTTCGCCACGGTTTGCTATTAGTATTTTTTTGAACATTATTTTACCAACTCATCATGTAGTTTCTGGTGTTTATCTTGTAATTTTTGATCGCCTAATACTGCGGCTACATTGATCATACCTATATGTGCAGGCACATAATTGGGGTCTAGTGAAAGCGCTTTTTCAAAGTAAGAACGCGCTTCTTTATGGCAATTACGCTCAGTTAATGCGCGACCATGATCTGCTTCTAAGCGTGCACTGTCTGCTTGCCCTTTGAGCGTAATAAGCTCGCGTGTTTTATTGAACCAGCGGTTGACTGCTTTGAGCTTGTCACCGCGAATATGTGATGCAACAGCAAATCCCCAGAAGATATCTGGATTATTGGGTTTAATAAGCCAAGCCTGGTTAAAAGCACGAATTGCGTGATTAGGATCTTTAACAATTCTTTGCCAGCCGATTTGAATGAGCGACTGCGCTGCTTGCTCAGTATTGCCGCCCGCATACTCGGTAGCTTCTTTTACAAACTTCTCATCGCTTTCAATATCAGCCGCAGTTTTTTCATAGCCTTCCCACATTGGAGCAGGGTGCGTTGAAAACTGCGCTTGGGCTGGTATGGAAAGCGCCTCGAACATTAAAACTATCAATGGAAGTTTTATAAGATTAATCATAGCATCTATAGCGGAATATTATCATGCTTCTTCCAAGGGTTTTTCAAATCCTTGTTGCGAAGTGAGGCGAAGGCTCTGGCTAGTCTTTTTCTTGTTTTGCGAGGGGTGATTACATCATCGATGAAGCCCATTTCTGCGGCGACGAACGGATTTGCAAAACGGTCTTCGTAATCTTTTGTACGTTTTGCAATTTTGTCTTTGTCACCAAGTTCTGAGCGGTAGAGAATTCCTGTTGCACCCTTGGCACCCATCACGGCGATTTCTGCGGTTGGCCATGCGTAATTTACGTCGCCGCGCAGGTGTTTGGATGCCATCACATCATATGCGCCGCCGTAGGCTTTGCGAGTAATTAGCGTTACTTTTGGAACTGTTGCTTCGCCATAAGCAAATAGTAGTTTTGCGCCGTGCTTGATCACACCGCCATATTCTTGTGCAGTACCTGGCAGGAACCCTGGCACATCTACAAGAGTAAGGATTGGAATATTAAAGCAATCGCAGAAGCGTACAAAACGTGCGGCTTTGCGTGATGCGTTGATATCAAGCACGCCAGCAAGAACGAGTGGTTGATTTGCCACTACGCCTACGGTTGAACCCTCGATGCGCATAAAGCCTGTAATGACGTTTTTTGCGTAATCAGGCTGGATTTCGAAAAAATCACCTTCATCTGCAATTTTATAAATCAGTTCTTTAATATCGTAAGGCTTGTTTGGATTATCGGGTATTAATGTATCTAGCGATGTGTCCTCACGTTCTACTGCATCAAAGAAAGGTTGAACAGGCGGCTTTTCGCGGTTGTTTAGCGGTAAAAAATCGATGAAGCGACGAAGTGCAGATAGTGCTTCCACGTCATTGTCAAATGCGTCATCTGCAACAGAGGATTTTGAAGTGTGTGTTTTTGCGCCGCCTAATTCTTCTGCTGTAACAATTTCATTTGTTACAGTTTTAACAACGTCTGGACCTGTGACAAACATATAAGATGAATCGCGAACCATAAAGATGAAGTCTGTAATGGCGGGTGAATAAACTGCGCCACCTGCGCATGGCCCCATGATCATGGAAATTTGTGGTACAACGCCAGATGCAAGTGTGTTCATCTGGAATATATCTGCATAGCCGCCAAGCGATGATACGCCTTCTTGTATGCGTGCACCACCTGAATCGTTTAACCCGATAATCGGCGCGCCATTCTTCATGGCCATTTCCATAATCTTGATAATTTTTTTAGCATTTGTTTCCGAGAGCGACCCGCCGAATACGGTGAAATCTTGGCTATAGACATAAATCAAACGACCATTAACTGTGCCCCATCCAGTCACAACACCATCGCCTGAGAGCTTAGTTTTTTCCATGCCAAATTCTGTGCAGCGATGGGCGACGAACATATCGTATTCTTCGAATGAACCTTCATCGAGCAAAATTTCAATGCGCTCGCGGGCTGTTAATTTACCCTTGGCATGTTGAGAATCGATCCGTTTTTGACCGCCGCCCATTTTTGCTTGTTCGCGGCGTGTTTCGAGCTCTTGTAATACATTTGTCATTTTGATTTCCCTGTTGGGCTTTTATTTGTTTTTAAAATTTGGCTTACGCTTTTCAGAAAAGGCTGCCATGCCTTCTGATTGATCATCGGTTGCAAAGAGTGAATAGAACGTGCGTCGTTCAAAGCACAGACCTTCTGCAAGAGTGGTTTCAAAGGCGCGGTTTACTTGTTCTTTGGCAATGTAAACGGATGGTGTTGAATAGCCTGCAATCGCTTGCGCCGTCTTCATGGTTTCTTCCATGAGATCATCTGCAAGAATAATTCGGGCAACAAGACCAGAGCGTTCGGCTTCTTCCGCGTCCATCATACGGCCTGTTAAAATTAGGTCCATGGCTTTTGCTTTGCCGACTGCTCTAGTTAAGCGTTGAGAACCACCCCAACCTGGTGTTACACCAAGCTTGATTTCCGGTTGGCCAAACTTTGCTTTATCAGATGCAAAAATCATATCGCACATCATGGCAAGTTCGCAGCCACCACCTAGGGCAAAACCGTTTACGGCAGCGATGATAGGTGTGCGTGTGTTTGCAAAACCTTCCCATTGTGATTGTTTGTCAGCGAGGAACATATCCATATAAGATTTTTCCTGCATTTCTTTAATGTCTGCACCTGCGATAAAGGCTTTACCTTCGCCCGTGATGACGATGCAGCCAATGTCAGCGTCTTGATCAAAGGTTTTTGTATGGGCAATGATGCCATCCATGACAGCAGTATTAACTGCGTTTAATGCCTCTGGGCGATTGATGGTAATTAAACCAACGTTTCCACGTTTTTCTGAAAGCACGACTTCGCTCATATCTAGCCCCTATTTAAGTCTTCTAGCCAAGTAATAATGCCTGAGAAATCTACGTCTTCCTCACTTTGTGCGGCGAACTCTTTGTATAGCTCTAAAGCACGTGACCCCATTGGTGTGGCTTGACCTGCGCTATCGGCTGCAACTTGGGCAAGGCTTGCATCTTTGATCATCAATGATGATGCAAAACCTGGTTTAAAATCATTGTCTGCAGGTGTTGTTGGGCCAACGCCCGCCACTGGGCAGTAGGTGTTAATAGACCAGCAAGAGCCTGATGATGTGGACATCACGTCGTAAAGTGCTTGTGGGTCAAGATCCAGTTTTTTGCCGAGTGAAAAAGCTTCGCCAACACCGACCATGGTTGTTGCAAGTAGCATGTTGTTGCAGATTTTGGCTGCTTGCCCTGCTCCACTCTCGCCGCAACGAACTTGGCGTCCACCGAGGATATCAAGAATAGGCTCTGCGCGTTTGCAATCTGCTTCTGATCCACCAATCATGAAGGTTAATGTACCTGCCGTTGCGCCACCAATGCCGCCAGAAACCGGGCAATCAATTGAACCAAGTCCTGCAGTTGCAGCTTGAGCATGGAAAGTTTTGGCGCTTTCAACATCAACGGTTGAACAGTCTATAAGCAAAGCGCCTTTTGGTGTAACGGAGGTGATTTCTGCCATAACGGAAAGCAAGATTTCACCGTTTGGTAGCATGGTAATTGTGGTTTCGGCTTCACTGGCTGCATCAGCAGCTGTAGCGCAAGTGATAATGCTTGCTTCCTTTGCAGCTTCCAGAACTTCTGGTGACATATCAAAGCCTAATACTTCATGGCCAGCTTTAACCAGATTAGTTGCCATGGGCAGTCCCATGTTGCCCAGTCCGATAAATCCTATGGTTGACATTCACCGTCTCCTTTTTGGATAAGTTTTAAAATAACAGCCCGTCTCCATGCAAGGACTTCAACATTGAACTGATTTGCTCTTGTGTCAATTCTTCCAAGGTAGGGGTTCCCCATTTTGGTGAACGGTCCTTGTCTATAATCTGGGCGCGAATTCCCTCGATCAGATCACCGTGTGACATTGAACGGTATGTGAAACGGTATTCCAGAGCTAGAATACTTTCAATATTGTTGGTTTGGCGCGCCATGCGGACAATTTCAATTTCACAGGCAACGGATAGCGGGCAATTGCGACGCATTAGTTTGGCTGCATTTGCTTCCCATTCATCGCCGTCCGTTTCGAGGGATGTAACAATCTCCAGAGCACTTGATTTTGAGAAATGTGTGTTGATGGTTTTTTGATTAATCGACAAATCTCCAGGAACACATTCGCGTTCAAATTCTGCGATTGCCGATGGGTCGCCATCATTTTCTAATGATTTGATTAAATGTGGCAGGTCGACTTCTGGAATGAATACATCTGCAATGCCGGCATAGACGCAATCTGATGCATTCAGTCTTGCGCCTGTAGTCCCGAGGTATTCTCCAGTAGAACCGGGCGCACGGGAAAGTAATAAATTACCACCAACATCAGGCACCAGCCCAATGCCGCATTCTGGCATGGCAAACATTGTGTTTTCTGTAACAATACGGTGTGAACCATGCGCTGAAATGCCAACACCACCGCCCATGACGATGCCATCCATAATAGCTATATATGGCTTTGGATAGTTCTTAATTTTTGCATTGGTGCGATATTCATCAGCCCAGAATTTTTGACCATAAGCATAGTCACCAGCCTTGCCCGTTTTATACAGGTCCGCAATATCTCCACCAGAACAAAAAGAACGAGACCCTTCTGCATCTATGACAATGATGGAGATGCTATCATCGTCTTTCCATTCATCCAGCGCAGTGCCAATCGCCATGCACATTTCGTAGGTCATGGCATTTAGTGCTTGAGGGCGAGTAAGTGTTATGCGGCCTGCTTTGCCAACAACTCTGATATGGATATCATCGGATTTTAGCACGTTATCTATGCCTCTTTCAGCATGTCGCGTGAGATGATCATTCGCATAATCTCGTTTGTGCCTTCGAGAATTTGATGCACACGAAGATCGCGAACGACTTTTTCGATGCCATAATCTGCTAGATAACCGTAACCACCATGCAGTTGTAGTGCATCATTTGCGACGCGGAAAGACAGGTCGGTTACTAAACGTTTTGCCATTGCGCAGAATTTTGTGGCATCAGGTGTTTTGTTGTCTAGTTTCCATGCAGCTTGGCGCAAGAAGATGCGGGCAGCTTGTAGTTCGGTTTCCATGTCTGCAATACGAAACTGAAGCGCTTGAAAATCTGCAATGGGTTTTCCAAATGCTTTACGCTCTTGCATGTATTGAAGCGTTTTATCTAGCGTGAATTGTGCGGCTCCTAGTGCGGATGCTGCTATGTTTAACCGTCCGCCATTAAGCCCCGCCATAGCATAATTGAAACCGCGCCCTTCTTCACCAATCAAATGGTCTGCCGGGATTTTACAATCATCAAACTGTACTTGTGCAGTAGGTTGAGAGCGCCAGCCCATTTTGCGCTCATTAGCGCCAAAAGATAAGCCTTCGCTTGGGTTTTCTACCAAAACGGCTGATACACCCTTAGCACCAGCTTCACCTGTGCGCACCATAGTTAGGTATAGGTCTGATGTCTCGCCGCCAGATATGAAAGCCTTTGTGCCGTTTATTTTCCAGCCATTACCATCTTTTTCTGCTTTTGTTTTTAGAGCTGCCGCATCAGAGCCTGAGCCTGGCTCGGTTAGGCAATAAGAGCAGACTTTTTCCATAGTAGTTAGTTGAGGCACCCACTTTTGACGCTGTTCCTCAGTGCCAAATGAATCAATCATCCATGCACACATATTGTGAATGGAAATAAATGAACCAATTGATGGGCATGCATAGGCCAGTGCTTCGAAGATGAGGGTAGCATCTAACCGGGAGAGAGCTGAACCGCCCACATCTTCGCGCACATATATGCCTGCTATGCCAAGTTCGCCCACTGAGCGAATAACGTCTTTTGGAAAATGCTCTTTTTGATCCCACTCAATTGCATGAGGTGCGATGTTTTCTTGTCCGAATGCAAAAGCCATATCGTAGATGGCATTTTGTTCTTCTGTTAGGGCAAAATCCATGGGTTATTCTCCTATTTACCTCCTCCTTGTGGGGAGGTTGATGGAGCGAAGCTGAACCGGTGGGGATAAGGAAATGTGATGTACATTTTACCCCCACCCACTCTGTCGCTTTGCGCCAATCGTGTGCCTCCTCACAAGGAGGAGGCGGGTGTTCTAATCCATCGTTGGAATTGAGAATTCAGCACCTTCTTTGATGCCTGAAGGCCAACGTGATGTGATGGTTTTTGTTCTTGTGTAGAACTTGTAAGCATCTGGACCGTGTTGATTTAAGTCGCCAAAGCCTGAACGTTTCCAACCGCCAAATGTGTAGTAGGCTAGCGGCACAGGGATTGGGACGTTGATACCAACCATGCCAATGTTAATGCGGTTTGCAAAATCGCGCGCTGTATCGCCATCACGGGTGTAAATGGCAACGCCGTTGCCGTATTCATGAGTCATGGCAAGGTCGATGCCTTCTTCGTAATCTTTTGCGCGCACTACTGAAAGTACGGGGCCGAAGATTTCTTCTTTGTAGATCGACATGTCTTTTGTCACGTTGTCGAAGAGGCAGCCGCCAATGAAGTAACCATTTTCGTAGCCTTGCATTTTGAAGTCACGACCATCGACAACTAAGTCTGCACCTTCTTTGACGCCAGCATCAATGTAACCTTTAACGCGGGAATGGGCTTCTTTGGTTACAAGTGGACCAAAGTCTGCATCATCGCCGGCGGTATATGGCGCAATTTTTAGGTTCTCAACGCGCGGTGTGAGCTTTTCCATCAAGCGATCAGCCGTATCTTCGCCGATTGGGACAGCAACAGATATTGCCATACAACGTTCGCCAGCTGCGCCGTAGCCCGCACCGATAAGCGCGTCTACTGCTTGGTCCATGTCTGCATCAGGCATAATGATCATGTGGTTTTTAGCACCACCAAAACATTGAGCACGTTTGCCGTTTGCGCAAGCACGTGAGTAAACATATTCAGCGATTGGTGTTGAACCAACAAAACCAACAGCCATGATGTCTTCGTGATCAAGAATGCCATCTACGGCTTCTTTATCGCCATGCACGACTTGTAGGATACCATCTGGAAGACCTGCTTCGCTCATAAGTTCTGCAAGCATTACGGGTACGGATGGATCGCGTTCGGAAGCTTTAAGGATAAATGCGTTACCACATGAAATTGCCGGGCAAAACTTCCACATTGGGATCATCGCCGGGAAGTTGAAAGGTGTAATGCCAGCCACAACACCGAGCGGCTGTTTTACTGAGTGCATGTCAATGCCAGGGCCAGCACCTTCAGTGAACTCACCTTTTAGAAGATGCGGAGCACCAATACAAAATTCTGCAACTTCAAGGCCGCGTTGAACATCGCCTTTAGCATCTGGAACTGTTTTACCGTGTTCTGATGAAAGCATTTCGGCAAGCTGTTGCATGTCGCGATTTAGAAGGTCTACAAACTTCATCATAACGCGTGCGCGCTTTTGCGGGTTTGTAGCACCCCATGCAACTTGTGCTTCTTTTGCGCTTGCAATGGCTGCATTTAATTCAGATGCATTTGCTAATTGCACCTGTGCTTGAACTTCACCAGTTGCAGGATTGAACACATCAGCTGTGCGTCCAGAAGTGCCTTCGACGCGTGCGCCATTTATATAATGTGGAATACTTCTCACTAGATTTTCTCCTCAGAAATCATTTTTTTCTTTTTAAATGTTTATTTTTAACCTACCAATAGGCTATAAATCCTTTTTGTTGTGCAATAATGCACAAAACTAGAAACCACTCTACACCAAGATGAGGACAGTTTGAACTGGGATGATTACAGATATTTTTTAGCAGTTGCACGTACTGGTAAGTTAAGTCTCGCTGGTCAGCAACTCTCTGTTGATCATGCAACAGTTGGGCGCCGTGTTAAGGCGCTGGAGCAGTCTCTTAAAATTCATTTATTTGATCGCAGTCCACAAGGATACTCTCTAACGGATGCAGGGCAAAGTTTGGTAAATATTGCTGAAGCGATGGAAACTGGTGCAATTGCTGCGCAGACAGAATTTGGTGGTGAAGCGGATAGCGTTTCTGGTGTTGTGAGGGTTGGAGCGCCTGAAGGAATGGCAACCAGTATTTTAGCTCAATGTGCTGCAGAACTTTGTGAGAAGCATCCAAAGCTAGAGCTTCAAGTTGTAACGATGCCGCGCACATTTTCACTTTCAAAGCGTGAAGCTGATATCGCTATTGCAGTTTCTGCACCAACATCAGGGCGTTTAAAATTTCGCAAGATTTCTGATTATACTCTGCATCTATATGGGACGAAAAAATATTTAGATGCAAACCCTCAGGTAAAAGAAATTGCTGATTTGAAGCGAATTCGCGGCATTGGTTATGTGTCTGATTTAATTTACGATAAAGAGCTTGATTACATTCCTCTTGTCTCACCGGACATCAAACCATTTTTAACAAGCTCAAGTGTTCACGTGCAATTAGAGGCAACTTTAGCGGATGGCGGTGTTTGTATTCTGCATGATTTTATTGCCAAACAATATCCACAATTACAAAAAGTTCTCCCAGATGAAGTCTCATTTACAAGAACCTTCTGGTATATTGTGCATGAGGATTATGCGAAGTTGCAGCGTATCAAGGTTGTTTCTGATAAAATTATTGAACAGATTAGAGAACGATTGAAGTAAGACTAATATGTTTGATTATTTTCTCATTGCTCTTGCTGCCTTTAGTGCTGGTATTCTTAATACGATTGCTGGCGGCGGTACGTTCTTAACGTTTCCTGCTTTGGTCTTTATTGGTGTGCCGCCTGTAATTGCAAATGCAACTAGCGGTGTTGCTGTTTTTCCAGGCTATTTAAGTGGTGCGTTAGGGTTTAAAAAAGAGTTGCAGGTTTTTGATAGAAAACAACTCATTCGATTGAGTTTGATTACAATAATTGGCGGACTAATTGGCTCTTTGCTTTTATTGGTTTCTTCGAACAAAGCATTTTCTATCGTCGTTCCCTTTTTGTTGTTTGGGGCAACGCTTACATTTCTTTATGGTGATAAAATTAGAAAATGGGCGGAGAGTAAAAACCGAGCTGTAACGCCGTTTGGTGCATTTGGCTTGTTTTTTGTGAGTATTTATGGTGGCTATTTCAATGGTGGTCTTGGTATCATCTTGCTGGCATTATTTGCGCTTTGGGCAATGAATGATATTCATGAAATGAATGGGCTGAAGAACGGACTATCATTTGTTCTATCTGCTATATCAGTTGCTGTATTTGCAATTGGCGGGTTGGTAGAATGGCACTATGCAATTGTTATGATGATAGCGGCAACGCTAGGTGGATATGCTGGCGCACCTATAGCGCGAGCACTGTCAAAAGAAACTGTCAGAACTTTAATTGCAATTGTTGGCTTTACAATGAGTGCTGTTTTCTTTTGGCGCTTAATCGTCTAATTTTTACGTTCAATCGTAAACCGCGCTGCTTCAATCAAGATATCTGCCTTTTTACCAAATGGAACAAGTGTTTCAATTGCCATTTCAAGGAGTTCTTCTGCACGAGCTTGAGATGCCTCTAATCCATAAAGTGAGACAAGAGTGCCTTTACCTTTATCAGCATCTTTAGAAGTTTTTTTGCCCATTGTTTGCGCGTCAGATGTTACGTCTAAGATGTCATCTACAAGTTGAAAGGCTTGGCCAATAATATCGCCAAAATCAAAAAGTGTTTGTTGCTCTTCCTTTGATGCGTTCCCAAGAACTGCACCAGCATGACATGCACAGCGTATAAGTGCCCCAGTTTTCATGGCCTGAAGAGTGAGGATATCTTCTTTACTGATTGATGTTTTTTTCTCAGCCTCTAAATCCAACATTTGCCCGCCAACCATACCGCCGAGGCCAGAATTTTGGGCAAAGAGTTTTACGAGCTCAATTCTAGTCGTAGCACTCGTATGTGTTGCTTCACGCGATAGAATATCAAAAGCTAGGGTTAAAAGTGCGTCACCTGCTAGAATTGCCGTTGCTTCGTCATAAGCTTTATGAGTAGTTGGTTTGCCGCGCCGCAAGTCATCGTCATCCATTGCAGGTAGATCATCATGCACGAGTGAGTAACAATGAATGCACTCAAGAGCGCAAGCTGCAAGGACTGACTGATCTGGTTTAACGTCAAATAATTTGGCACTTTCCATAACTAAAAAAGGTCTTAGGCGTTTACCCCCATCAAGAGATGAATGGCGCATTGCTTGCATTAAGCGAGCAGGGCGTTCTATTTCATAGTCTAGACAAGCCTCATCTAGAAGTTCAATAAGCGTTTTCTCAACTAATTCGGCATGAGATTTTAAAAGAGTTTTGAATTCTAGCTTTAACTGGGACATGATAATTTAACTGACAGTTCATTTGTGCATATTTTGAGGAATTTCGTGACACTTTGCCTTGATTGCGTCAAGCAGTGTTTCGCTGATTAAAAGTTTACGCTAAAAGAAAATATGGCAACGAAACCAAAAACAAAACCTAAGAGTACAACGGCACGAAAATCTACCTCTAAGGCTGTTAAAAAGCCAAAGATAGAGAAGGTTGGGGCTGTTGAAGCTTTAAAGTCACGTCGTCCATTAAAGCAGTTTATGCTTCGTTTTGTATTTGCATTTTTGATTTTAATCTTTCTATTGCCAGCCGCTTTGTTACTTTTATACCGCTTTGAGTTTGTTCACCCGGTTTCTACTGTGATGGTAAAGGAAAGTCTTGTTGGGCATGGTGCAAAACGAGAATGGGTTGGTATCGATGCTATGGCGCCAGTGGTTTATCAATCTGTTTTAAGCTCAGAAGATGGCAAGTTTTGCAGTCATTCAGGTGTTGATTGGCAAGCGCTTAATCAGGTGATTGAAGATGCTATCGATGGTGAAAAAACACGCGGAGCGAGCACAATTACGATGCAATTGGTAAAAAATTTGTTTTTGTGGCCAAACCGTTCATTTATTCGCAAAGGACTTGAAGTGCCTTATGCGATGATGGCTGAGCTTATTTTACCCAAAAAACGCATCATGGAAATCTATCTAAATATTGCGGAATGGGATAAGGGGGTTTTTGGAGTGGAGTTGGCGGCGCAGACTTATTTTAAACGTAGCGCTAAAAAGCTTGGCCCTCGCTACTCATCTTTGCTGGCCGTTACCCTACCAAATCCAAAGAAACGAAATGCTGCGAAACCAACACGCTCGATGGATAGAGTGGCCAGGATTGTTCAGCGCCGGGCAAAGGCCTCTGGTGCTTATGTGAGGTGTTTGAAATAAGCTTAGATTTAAAAATGTTGCTTTGCTTATTTGTTCGCAATCAAAAAAATGTTGATTGCCTATAGCCAAACGCACCCAAAATATGTATATGACCACCAACAAGATGTTTTTAGGCTCTTGCGATGGGTGACTATCGTTACAAAAGAGCCTTTTTTATGAAAATTCGGAGTGAGTACAATGGCTGTACCTAAGAGTAAAATTTCACGTATGAAACGCGGTTTCCGTCGTTCTGATACAGCATTAAAAGCTAAAGCATACGTAGAAGATAAAGATTCAGGCGAATTGCGCCGTCCACACCACATTGACTTGAAATCAGGCATGTACCGTGGCCGTCAAATTCTTGAGCCAAAAGATTCTGTTTAAATCTTTTCGTTTGATCCAAATTAAAAGGGCTGACTTTATGTCAGCCCTTTTTTTGACATTTTTTGCGCAAATCATGTTAAGGCCTGTAGCTAGAACATATTTGTTTATTCTGAATTGTATGATGTGCTCTATCTAACTGTTTTAACGTGTTTTCTTATCGTGAATTTGAGACCAATTTCACGGAAAATGCTTTAGGTAATGTTTTGTTCGGGGGAGTTATAATGCTTACAAATGTTCCACTGCTGATTGTTCCGTTTGTTGTTTACAACATTCAGATATTTTTAAACGGCGGCATAGTCGTCTGGGATCAACAAGTCACTGAGCTAACAATGATTTCTGGCGCTGCTTGGGTCATGACTATGGGAGACCTGATGATTGGTCTTGGTTTATTGCTTTTGTTTTTTGAAATTATTAAAGCAACTCGTGTTGGCGCAAATTCGATAATTGATCACTTGCTATCTACGTTTGTATTTATCGCTTATTTGGTGGAGTTTTTAATTGTAGCAAGTGCTGCGCACTCCGTATTCTTTATATTAATGGTTATTGCGCTGATTGATGTGCTTGCAGGGTTCTCGGTTTCAATTCGATCCGCTACCCGTGATGTGCAAGTTGGTGGTGGTGGAGGTTATGGCGGGTATTAAAGACAAATCCCCCGCCAAAAATATCAATTTATCCGCCTGTGTCAGGCTCTAGTTCTGCAGCGCTAACTGCGTATGCCGCACATTCTTCATCGGCATCAGAAGTGTCGCCCGAAATTCCGACCGCAGCAACAACTCTTCCCTGAGAGTCTTTTGCAAGAACTCCGCCTGGTACTGGCACGATGCCACCTTGTACCACAGATCCTAACCCCGCAAGAAAATGTGGGCGTGCTTTAGCTTGTTCATCTAGCCAGCGGCTACCTGTTCCAACTGCCAATGCGCCATTTGCTTTGCCGCGTGCTACATCAAAACGGCCATTTGAGGCGCCGTCTTGTGATTTGAAAGCTTTAATGTTTCCTCCTGCATCCATAACAATACACGCAAGAGGTTTGTAACCCTTTTGCTCAGCTTTTTCGAAAGCTACGTTAATAATACGGTTTGCTCGTCCTAAAGTTAAAAGCGTCATTTATCACCCCTGTAAGATAAAATTATCTTAATTTTCTATTAACCTAGTGTTGGCGTAATTTCTATTATTTGCACTTTGAAAGTGGAGTTTTCCACGTGTATGCTTAATTTTTGTAAGGATTATTTTGTTGGTTAGAGATTTTGCATTTCCAGGACGTTCCCCTGTTTTTGCTAGTGAATGTGCTGTTGCTACATCACATGCGTTGGCAACAACAACTGCTTTATCAATATTAAAAGAAGGTGGAAATGCGGTGGATGCTGCCATAGCAGCGGCAGCGACGCTTTGTGTGGTAGAGCCGCATATGACCGGCTTAGGTGGTGATTGTTTTGCCATTATTGGTGAGGCTGATGGGACGCTTCATGGACTTAATGGTTCGGGACGATCCGCAAAAGGGGCTAATCTTGATTGGTATTTAGAAAATGGATTTTGCGCATTTGAAGAAACATCTCCTCATGCGGTTACAACGCCTGGGTCTGTAAAAGCCTGGGAGGCCATGCACCAGAAATTTGGCGTACTGATTTTGTAAGATTATTTGCAGATGCTGATTCACTATGCTGAAGGAGGGTTTCCAATAGCTCCCCGTGTCGCAAAAGACTGGGCGCAGAATGTTGAAAAACTCAAGAAGAATGACATAGCTAGCGCCAATCTTTTAAAGAATGGAGCATCACCAAAGGTTGGTGAAAGGTTTCATATGCCGCTTTTGGCAGAAACCTTGCGTGAAGTCGCAATGAAGGGCTCTAGCGCAATTTATGAAGGTGCTATTGCTAAGGATATTGCAGATACCGTTCAAAGCCTTGGCGGATTTTTGACGCAAGAAGATTTGGGTAATGCGTCAGTTGATTGGGCCGATCTCATTTCGACAGAATATCAAGGCCACACGCTTCATGAGATTCCGCAAATGGCCAAGGTTTAACAGCTATTATGCTCGTTAAACTACTTGCTAAACTTAAAGCTGGCGAGGGGTGTTGATTCCGTCGAACGTGCGCATTTGGAGATGGAGCTTGGTCGTATCTCATACGCCGCGCGTGATGCCTATATAGCAGATGAAGATCATATGAATTATTCAGTCGATGCGCTTTCATTAGACGCTCATATCGACAAGCTTTCAAAGCTTTTTGACCCTCAAAAGCACAACCCAAAGATTGCGCTACCAGACCCAACTGGCTCTGATACGATTTATCTCTCAGTTGTAGACCGTGATGGCATGGCGGTTTCTTTTATCAACTCTGTTTCAAGTGGTTTGGGTCAGTATTATGACGCCGAACTCCGGTATTATCTTACAAAATAGAGGGCTTGGTTTAATTCACGCGAGGTCATGCAATGCGATTGCTCAAGTAAACGACCTTTCCATACGATTATACCTGCGATGGTGACAAAGAACGGAAAAGTCTCGCACTCCTTTGGTGTGATGGGTGGTTCGTATCAAGCGATGGGACATGCGCATGTTCTTTCTAACATGTTGGATTACGGCATGGATCCGCAACAGCTCTCGATGACCCGCGTATTTTTTGGGTGATAAAGGTGCATTGCAATTGGAGTCTGGCATAAGCGCAGAAGTTCAATCACAGCTGGAAGCTAAGGGACATACCTGCACGCAAGGTGCTGTGCATGGCGGTGGGCAGGTTATACAAATTGACCACGAAGAGGGTGTGCTGATCGCAGGTTCTGACCCGCGCAAGGATGGCATGGCAGGTGGTGCTTAGGGCTTTAACATGAATTTTCAACGCACATACAAAACATAAGAGAGCGATTGAAAATTGTTTATCTTTAAGCAAGGTAGATATGCTGATGGAGTTGAAAGAATGCCTTTTGTTATCAAAAGCACTTTTGAAAACAAATCAGTTTGATTTTGATATCAATCAATTTAATAATCTGGAAATTGATGAATTTGCAACTACAGATTATGGTCTAAAATTAGCTCAAGGTATTATGAATAGGAATCAAATACATTCAAAATATACTAGATTTAATTTAGCTAGTGAGCTTTCGTGGGTATGTGAAAATGTTATGACATACACCGTAGGCGATTGCTGTAGTATGCAATCAGAATATCATTGGTTCTATTGTGAAGAAGGTGATTTTGTATATAAAGAAAGTGAGATGGGTGTTGTAGTTATGCCAGATGGTAAGCAAATTACTGGGTGTCAAGAGTAGCAAAAATATCTGATTTACCAGCCGATTTTCATGAAAATCTAATCTAAAATTGCTTAGTTACCGTACCTATTCTCAATATACTCCTGAACCAGCTTACGGAAATCACCCGCTATATTTGCGCCCCGTAGCGTATGAGTTTTTTTGCCGTCTATGAAGACGGGGGCGGCGGGTTCTTCGCCTGTGCCTGGGAGTGATACGACGCCGATGTCTGCATGTTTGGATTCGCCTGGGCCGTTTACGATGCACCCATGACCGCGACTTTTAAATCTTCAACGCCTGGGTATTTGGTTTTCCATTCTGGCATGTCTTCGCGCAATTGTTTTTGGATGTCACTTGCCAGTTCCTGGAAGGTGGGTAGAAGTTGTGCGCCGCAACCGGGGCAGGCTGCTACGATTGGCACAAAAGAGCGAAAACCCATGGTTTGTAGGAGTTCTTGAGAGACGTGAACTTCACGCGTACGATCTCCGCCCGGTTCTGGTGTGAGGGAAATGCGGATTGTGTCACCAATGCCTTGTTGTAATAATATTCCCATGGCGGCAGATGAAGCCACGATGCCCTTTGTGCCCATGCCTGCTTCGGTTAACCCCAAATGAAGCGCATGGTTGCTTCTGCGCGCAAGTTCGCAATATACGGCAATTAAATCTTGCACCTGACTGACTTTTACAGAGAGAATAATTTTATCGTCTGCCATGCCGATATCGTTTGCAAGTTGCGCTGATAATAGTGCTGATTGCACCATTGCTTCTCGGGTTACTTCGCCCGCGGTAAGCGGAAAGCTTTCGTCTTGGTTTTTGTCCATCAGACCTTGTGAGCAAAGCTTGGTCTAGAGATCCCAATTAACACCAATACGAAACTGGTTTGTTATATTTAAGCGCTGTTTCAATAATCTGGGAAAACTGTTTGTCTTTCTTTTCCTTAAAGCCAACGTTGCCCGGATTAATCCGTATTTTGCAAGCGCTTCAGCACAGGCTGGGTGGTCAGCCAAAAGTTTGTGACCGATATAATGAAAGTCACCAATCAAGGGTGCATCAATGCCCAAGCGTTCTAAGCGCTCACGTATTTTTGGAACTGCTGCAGCAGCCTCGTCTTTATCAACGGTAATGCGGACAAGCTCTGACCCTGCTTTATGGAGGGCTGCCACTTGAGCAACAGTTCCATCAATATCGGCGGTATCTGTATTGGTCATGGACTGCACAACAACCGGTGCATTGCCACCAACTAAAACATTGCCAACAGATACTGGCTGTAGTGGCTTTGGGTGTTAAAGGTCCTGATAGATAAATAGGCTCTGCGTGCTTTTCCATAATGGATTAAGCTTTCCATGTTTAATTACGTTTTATCATATTAGCATTTGACTTATGAAGTTTTCAACAAATGCTGTGCAGGGTGCGCGTATTTTACGCGTTATCTTTTGCTGTTCGAATTCTTGCAAATTCTACG
>CATQIJ010000004.1:105000-122648 GCA_958296345.1 uncultured Rhizobiaceae bacterium | reverse complement strand
GGGGAAGATCGGGATTATTGATCCACCTTGCAACTTCACATCCCATTCATTCCGAGCGGCAATATAATCATCGGTCGAGCCACCAAACATTTCCCCAATAGATTCGCCGTCCAGCGGGGTTTCGATAAAAGCCGCGATCATGGCATTGACCACCGCCGCCTGTAGTTCGGAGCGTTCATAATGATCGAGCATTTTAAACATCGGCATGATACTGCTGAGCAGTGGTTTACCGCGATGTTGACCAGTGCGCTCTTTATCATGAATGTGCAGAACGCGTTTGCGACCAAACGCTGTCGTGACGGAATGCGCTGCCAATCTTGTTCACTTCCACCGCCAGCACCAAGATACGCATCACCGGGGTGGTTTTTACGAATATGATAAGCACGCGGTGCGCCGTAAGCATCAATCTCAATTCCAGCTCTAAGGGTTTTGTTATCTTGCTTTCCAATGGGATTGCTTAAACGATCCGCTTCTACAAGCTGGATCGTGGTTGCAAAATCATTCCCGCGTCTATCCAGCCATAAGGGTAATGCCAAAGCTTCACCGTTAATCAGGCTTGAGCGAAAAACGAGGCTTGTTAACCCCGCAAAATTCAAACTATTGGCGGCATCACAGTCTGTACTTTCTGCCCATGCCCGCCACTGCGATTCAACATCTCGCGCCCAGTCATCTGCCCATGCTTTATCTTTACCAAGTGCCTTATAATCTGGCGTTGCAGAAAGACGAAGACCGGTACCCACGACATTATCGCTGAGCGTTTGCATTGCCCCAGCCGCCACGCCATGATTGCGCGTTAGATCACGCGAGCGCGATACAAGCGTTGGTAATTCACCTAACAAATCACTATCAGCAGACCCGAGTGGCGGTAACCAACTGGAAAGCTCCCTAGAACGATGCGATGCCGCGCGATGCGCCGTATCACTCGCCTTCAGGGGATTGCCTGAACTATCTAATAATTGAACCATATTTTACAACCTTTAAAAGCTGATGCGGATAATGCCACGGCGTGATTTACCGCTTTTCTTGGCAATATCCTGCTTCAGCTCATTGATGTAACGCTCAAGCCCAGCGATATTGGCTTGGCTGTACGTTGTTGCGCCGTAACCATGCAAGCTCACTATTATTTCTTGCGTGCCGGTCAGTAATTTATGGCGAACTTCTTTTGCCTGAAGCAATCGGGCTTCAAGCTCTAGCAATGTTTCAGACATGTTATGTTTCCTTATAAATACGGATCGTCAGATTTAACGGCTTTGCGCTGCGTAAACCGCGATTTAGGTTTTTCAGGATCGCGTGGTGCGCTCCTTGTTTCAGTTGTCACGGGTATTTCAACACCGCGTGCTGAGATATTTGCCTTCATACCCAGCGCTTCTTTCAGTCGTCTCCAGCGATAATCAGACATACGATCCAAGCCATAAATGCTTGCCGCCGCGCGTGCGTAAACACGGCAATCCAGTGCCTCGTTGTTACGGCTTGGGTCTTTCTCCCACGTGGCTTTTGGAAAGCCTTTGTGAATCCGAATAACGCGGCGCTCTGCCGTGAGTTGTTTAAAATACTCCTCGCCATATTGCGGGAAGCGACAACTCCCCGGTGGAAAGGCAACCCCATCAGCTTGCGCTTCTTGTGTGGGCCATTCCAATTTTAACCAGCGATAAAGTTCCATCTTCGCCCACTGGCCCCGATACGTTCCAAATGCGCAAACCACGACGTTTACCGCCAGCATCTGCTTTTGAAACGCTTAAGATCAGCGCCGTATCACGCGCTTACCCTTTAACAGCCACGGCAGTGCGCGGTTGGCTGGCACGTGCGCCAGACCCGCCCCAAACTGCCTGCGGATGGTTTTTGACAAAGGCATAAACATCTTGCGTCGCATACCCAAAATCCACCGCCATGACGCGGATGGGCATGCTATGCCCACTTTCATGTGGCCAGTCTTTTTGTAAAACCTCACTATCTAGGCGCTGCCATGTTTCTGGCCGCGCCGTATCACCATCGATGATGATATAATCAACCGACCAGCTTTCTTTGCCACGCCCCCATGCAACGACCTCACATTCAAGGCGATCTTTTTGCACATCAACGCCAGCGGTTAAGAACAAACCATCTTTTGGAACAACGCTTTGAGAAAAATTCTCTCGGCGCTCGTATAATCTTTGCCATTCTGGTGCTTCGGAGGATTCCTCAAAAGGCTCTCCTAAAACAGTATTTACAAACCCTTTCATTAGCTCTGGGTTGCGTTTTGCCTCCTCAAACAACACCGTAGCGTCAGACCAAGAAAACCAGCCAACAGGGCTGTAAAGTGATGACAGATGAAACCCCACCGTACCATCGGCACTCGTTGCTGTTGCTCGCCATTCACCTTTAGCCAGCATTTGCGTCTTATCCGAATTATGCATGAGATGACCACACTCAGTGCAGGCATATTGCGCCTCTTGAGGTGACCCTTCTGGCCAACGCAGTTGTGTGAATTGCAACGGCTGGAAATGATCACATTTGGTGCATGGTACGAAAAAGTACCGTTGATCGCTTTTTTCAAACTCACGTTGCACCCGCGATATTCCTTTAATCGTTGGCGTACTCACCATAAAAATCTTTCGGCGATGCCTAAATGTTGCGGAGCGTCGCTCTGCCAATAAAATCGGGTCTCCTTCATTTCCAACATCACCGGGATAAGCATCAATCTCATCCATAAACAAATATCGTGCAGGCATAGACCTCAATCCCGCCGCCGAATTCGCACCCGTCATGATCAAGACACCGCCTTGAAAATCCTTACTCAAAATAGTGTTCCCACTATCGCGCTCGCGGGCGGGTCTAACACGTTCCAGTAATTCAGGAACATCAAGCAATAACGGATCAATGCGCTGTTTCGAGTTTCTCTTTACCAAATCGACCGTAGGGGAGACCTCCATCATCGGCCCCGGGGCGATATGAATGATATAGCCAATCCAGTTATTGCCAGCCTCTGTCCCGCCGATCTGCGCACCTTTCATAAAGACAATGCGCTGCGTAGGGCTGCTGGTTGAAAGCTGATCCATGATCTCTTTCAAATACGGCGTACGCGATGTTTTCCAAAGCCCGGGTTCAGCCGATGATTTACCAGAGAGTAAGCGATATTTATCAGCCCATTCAGATACCAGGTAATATTCTTCAGGAACAAAACTCTTTAGATACGTATTTTGAACAAATGCGCTGTCATGTTTTATAAGGCCTGATTTAATCGAGTTTAAGTTTTCCCTCCCCAATGTCATTTAGATGCTCCCGCACATACTTTTCCAAAATTGTATGGAGAGCGTGTTCATCAACCTCCAACTCCTTTGCCATTAATGGTGAAATTCGTGCAGGCCAGTTCACCCAGCTATCTCGTACTTGCCTCCCTAATTTAAAGATTTGTGCTTTCACCATCTCCTTATTAATCAATTGTCCTTTTCTTTCCTGCAGGGCGAGCTGTGTAAGCTGGGCTTTGTAAAGCTCATGTGCTGTTTTGATTTTAATAAAGGACGGATGCCCTTGTGAACTGCCATCATCTACATCCTTTCCTGAATCTTTGAGGACTTGATTCACATTTTGCGCAGCTTGTTCTGGGTCGTAATTAGGATCTTTGACAATGGGCGTTGTTTCGATTTATCGGTATTATCTTTCCATTCCTTATCAGCCTTTTTTGCGTTAATCGTGCCGTCCTTATTCGGCGTAATACGACCAGCCGTGATGGCCTTTCTAACTGCTTTATCGGTAACACCGCGATGCCGTGCATACGCTCTTATAGAAAGCCCCATAATTCCTCGCTTTTTTTGATCTATTAAACTTTACTTCGTCGTTTTTTGAAGCGTTCATGTACCTGTTGATTAACGGTAATTTTTAACAAAAGGAGCAAAAACCATGACAACACCACAAACACAAAAACCAGCACCAAAGGCCCCAGAGATTGAGGTGGAAGCACCAAAAATCACCAAGAAAGCCTTGGTGCAGAACCTCTTAGAAGCCGAGAAAGGCACAACCATCGAAGACATTGCCAAACAAACCGGCTGGCAAAAACATACTGTGCGCGGTCATTTATCAACGATGAAGAAAAACAACATCGTCATCACCAGTGAACGCATTGATGGAGAGCGCCGTTATTTCATTAAGAATCAAACTGATTAAACGCGCTCCTTTTCTAACTCTTCAAAACTCTGGCCGTTACTGGCCAGAGTTGCTTTCTTCCCCGTAAATTCCTCCCAACGCTTCACAATCACATCAACATATTTCGGATCAAGCTCAATAAGACGTGAGCGCCTGCCTGTTTTCTCACTGGCGATCATCGTTGAGCCAGAGCCACCAAAAGCATCCAATACGATATCTTTGGTTTTACTAGAGTTTTGAATGGCACGTTCCACCAACTCGATAGGTTTCATCGTGGGATACAGGTCATTTTTCACGGGTTTATTCACAAACCAAACATCGCTTTGAGAACGATCACCACACCAAAAATGTTTATTCGTATCTTTCCAACCGTATAAAATGGGTTCGTATTGGCGCTGATAATCAGCACGTCCCAAAGTAAATGTGTTTTTAGCCCAAATGATAAAGGTTGACCATTTCCCGCCAGCACCAACAAAAGCATCATAAAGCGTGTGTAGCTCGGAAGAACTCATACAAATATACATTGCACCTTTGCAGGTCATCATCAGATTTGTGCAGACATCATATAAAAAGCCGCCAAAGTCATCGCCGAGATTATCATTTTTAATAGGACGATTTTTACCGCGCATTTTATCTTTGGCAGAGTTGGCGTAATTGACGTTGTAAGGCGGGTCTGTAAAAACCATGTCTGCCAGCTCATCACCAAGCAGATTGTTGTAGCTATCAATTTGCGTTGAATCGCCGCACAAAACTTTATGATCACCGCAAATCCAAATATCACCTAAAACACTGACTGGTTTTTCTGGCACTTCGGGCGCGGCATCTTCATCCGTTAATCCTGCGTCATTATCATCTAATAAAAATTCTTCTAATTCAGACGTATCAAAGCCCAAAATATCGAGATCAAAACCAAGGTCATCCAGCTCCGTTAACTCTTGGCGCAGAAGCGTTTCATCCCAACCAGCATTCTCAGCGATCTTATTATCGGCAATAACCAAGGCGCGGCGTTGTGTCTCGTTCAGATGCTTTAGATGAATAACAGGCACAGTTTTCACGCCCAGCATCTTTGCCGCCATTAAACGACCATGCCCCGCAATGATGATATTATCTTTGCCCAGAAGAATAGGATTCACAAAACCAAACTCAGTCATGGAGTTTGCGATTTGCGCCACTTGTTGCTCTGAATGCGTGCGAGCATTGCCGATATAAGGCGTAAGTTCGTTCACAGAAACATGCTCGATTTTAAGCTCAGGGTTTTGATTATCTGTCATGAAAGTTATTCTCCATTTCTTGTAGTTGTAAGAGTTGCCCACGCATAAGCGGCAGCCAAAGGGACGACACCGTTTCCACAGGCTCGAATTCTGTCCACCCGATTGGCCAGCCCATCAGCCATTCGACAAATTGCGGGTTTAAGACTGGTTGAGATTTTGTCCCAATCTCCGTTTGACCCGGGCGGGAATGGTGCGATTGAATCACCGTCGATGTCAGGCCTTTGCTCTGCTGCGAATTGCCTTTCAGCCGATATTTCTGTTCTGACGCTATCGGTGTTGGCCAGTTGATCTGCTCTCTTAGATTGCTTGGACGCGTTCTTCCTGCTCTCTGGCCGTTCGGCCCCATAAGCTTCTTAATTGCCTCTGGACTGCGTGAGGGCAGATGATCCAATGTGTTCGGCGTTGCCCAATTCACTATTGAAACTTCCAGACGGCATTTCGGATTGTTCGCCTGTATTTCCTTTTTGCTTGGGCCGTTCGCTGAAGACACTCTCACTGTCGGCCACATATGCTTCACTTGATCCCGAAGGCTCAATGGCATGCCCGCATCCAATCGTTCTTTGAATTTCTTGTAAGTGAGACAACCACCCATTGGCTCTGTCGCTTTCACGGTACGCCAAAATGAACAGTCGCTCCCGTTTATGAGATGCACCGACTTCCGCCGCTGAGAACAAGCCTGCCTTAACGCAGTAACCCAAGCTGGATAAGTCATCGTGGACTTGCTCAAACCCCAGTCGTAAATGCCCGGGTACGTTTTCAAAGAAACAGAGTCTCGGAGAGATTTCTTGAACCACGCGAAACACATCTGGCCAGAGATGTCTTGGATCGTCTTTTCCTTTTTGTTTTCCAGCGACGCTGAAGGGTTGGCACGGATAACCCGCAGTGATGCAATCCACGAGGCCACGCCATGGCTTGCCATCGAAGGTGCGTAAATCCGTCCAAATAGGCGCTTCATCCATGGTTTTGTCTTCCATGCGCGTTGCCAAGATTTCGCACGCAAATGCTTCGATCTCGACAAAACAGACTGTTCGAGCATTTGGCTGCGCCATTCTAATGCCAAGGTCGAGTCCGCCAACGCCGGCGCACAGCGACAAAACTGAGAGGGAACGACTATCCACAAAACAACTTCCTTTGGTTTTCAAGTCAGCAGAATTCGAGTCCGCACCCCATGTTTTGGGTACGCACTAAAATAAAAACCTCGAAAGCGAGGTTTTCTGCTGGGTTAATAAGTATTTTTAGGTGCGGACTGCGGACCCCAATTTTTAAGGTGTGACTAAAGAAACACTGCGCCCAAGCCCGCCGCATAGAGAAAGATCGCCGGAAGTACCTTTTTGCATATCAGGGAAGGGAAATGCAAAAAGCCACGGGTGTCCGTGGCTTGAAAGGTCAATTCCTGCGATCTTATATAAAAGACTAAGAGATTTTGTTCGCCGTGTCCGCAACAATTATGTTCGCGAACATTTTTTATGTTTGAAACACTTCTGCAAACTTGTTTTCGAACACCTGAACCTCATCGTCAGTAAGAGCAGCAAATTCTTTATCAAGCGCACGCTTGGAAAGCTTCCCATCGTTTTGATGTAAGAAGCGTATCAAGAGATCTGCTGTGCGGTCAGGCATATCAATATAATTATTAACAAAGGCTTTCATTTCATCATAGCGTTGCAGATACTTAACCTCATCAGGCAGTGCTTTGGTGATGGTCTCATGCACACATTCATAGAAGAACTCCGCTTGCGCTGTCGCGTCAAAGAAGCGGTAGAGATCAATCGTTTCATTAAGGACTTCTACATTGCCTTTGTCCGTTACGCGCCATTCAACAAAGGATAGACGTGGTTTTGAATACGCCTCCAATGCTGTCACATAGTCGGTGATGCGCTTTAAGATTACCGAAGATACAGGGAACACCAATCCTTTAGGTGTAAAACCCGTCTCAATCAGTACATGATGCAGTAGGTATCTGTGTAAACGACCATTACCATCTTCAAAGGGATGGATGAAGACAAAGCCAAACGCAATGAGTGTCGCCGCTAATACAGGCGGGAAGTCACTATCTTTTAAAAGAGAGGCCGTTTCAATTAATCCTTCCATTAAAGCTTCAAGGTCTTGATGTTTTGCAGAAATGTGGCTCGGAATTGGCATGTTGGTAGAGCGATCATGACTGCCAATAAACCCGCCTTCATCACGGTATCCCATATGAATAAAACGGCTATCAACGATCACTTCTTTTTGAAGACGTTCAAGCTCAGCTTTAGACAAAGGTGTTTTGCCTGCGTGCCCAATAATGCGCCCCCAGCGCTCTGCACGGTTATGTTGCGGTGTTTCGCCCTCAATAGCATAAGATGCCTTGGAATCCTCTAGCAATAGGAATGAGGCGGCACGCATCAGTACATCTGGATGGATTGCACCAACGCTTTCAAGCGCTTCTTTAGAAAGATCTTGGTCGATTAGTGCATCAAGTTTTTCTGTGCGCCTGATGAGCGGACAGAAGTTTTTTACGCCCGGAAGATTGTTGTTTATACCATGCCTTTTAGATTGGCGAGACTGTCCGGGATATTGAAACTCTGTATCAACTAAATCGACATATTTTCTTCGTCCACTAATATCAGCAACATTCAATTCAATGTTTGTTAAATACTCAAACAAAAACCATATGCGACGAGCATAACTTCCTCCCGGTTCATTTTTTGCAATTTGCTCTATTTCAGCTGGTGATATTGTTTGAAACAGAGCATTTAAAACGGCAAGGTCGATGCCTTCATAGCGCAAAGCAAAGGTCAAATGCCCGTATAAACTCTCATCAGGAGCATGGCGAGGAGTAAAAACATTCCAGGTGCCTGTTTCATATTTTGTATGTTTCTGACCGGTAGCCGATAGAATTATTGGCACAGGAACTTTAAGCTCATAATGACTAATGAGGTGTGAATAGCCCGCTAAACGAGCGTCAGTCTCTGGTAAAGCTCTTGTTATCATATAGGCAGTATTCCATGAAAAACGTGCGCAGTCCATGAAAAACGTGCGCAAATTATGATTTTTATGAAAAACGTGCGCAAAATACAAGAGCTTTTTGCACCCTCAATGGTTATTAAACTGTCAAAATGCTATGATAATGGATATTATACTTTCCATTGAGCCTTAAAATAGTTTTGTATAGCCCACAATAAGGCACATTTATGGTTTATAGAGATACGTCCTATAAACCACAGGCAGGCATTAAGTAATATCACAATATCACTAAAGAGGTATTTTAAGCTTTAACTGATATTATTATATTACTTACCTGTTATTATTTTGAATGTAATTCAGCATGGATAGATACTTGATAACCTTGCTCACGTGGTACCTTTAATGCCGTTTCGACGGGATGGTTAGCTATTCGAATATACAAAACATCTTCGTTGGTATGGATGAATTCTGCATCATCAAAGTATTTACCGCAAGGCATGGCTCTAATTTTGAATGGCATTACTTCTTTTTCATTGTTGCTCATACTCACCCTCCTTAAAAACGCGGTCGGTGATGTGTTCGAGGTCGCTGGCAATATCCGCTAAAAAGCCTGCGTCGCCCCAGCGTATCTCTTCGGGGTTGGTTTCAAAGTGATTTACGCTTGCCGCTTGCAGGCACTCCAGCATCGCGTCAATGCGGGTTCTGTGTTCGATAAAAGCGTCCAGCGCTGTTCTTTTTTCCTGTGGTTTTGTCATTGTCTTTGCTCCTTTGTTAACACCAGTAACGCTTCATTCCCGAGGCTTATCAAGCTATTAATCAATCCTTTTTGCCATGGTTGCCAGCGCATGTTTGTACATCTCCCACGCCTTGGTACGACCCACGCCAAACCGCCCACAAATGAGCTTCCAGCGCACACGCTCAGCACGTAACCAGACCAGCTTGCGCTGTTCAACATCCAGCCAGCGAAGCCACACAAAGATTACTTCCTACATCTCGCTGATATCCTGACTGCTCGGGCGAATGCGCATGGGTTGTACCTCCATCTGCAGTATTTCCATTTCATCACGAACGATAGCTGGCCATGCGCTGATATAGCCTTGCACCTTTTTATCAGGCAGTCGCCTTAGCGTTCGCGCTGCTTCTCGTAGTCGTTCTTCAACATATTTTTCTCTCTCCGTGATGGTTTTGTTTTCTGCCATGGCGTTTTCATCTACTTGTTGTTGTTAATTCTTGAAATTGTTTTTGAGGGTCTTGGATGCTGATCGCTTTTCCCTTGATTGGGAAAGCGTCAGCATTACTCCGTAGGAGTAAGGGAAATCTTGCCCACTGCCCACTGAGCGAAACCGTTGCTGGCTTTATCGTTTGAGCAGTAGGCAAGTGGGCAAAGACAGTGGGCAGTTGCCCACTAGAATTATTGCTACAATGCTTTTGTTTCTACTGTTTTTGTTTCAGTCCAGTGGGCAAACTGGTGACCAGCAGTGGGCAGTAGGCAATAAAATATAGTGCAGTGGGAATCATGATAGCCCTCCATCATTAAGAGCGACGATCCAGTTTTCAGGATCATCAACCGGGAGAACTTCATTTGTTTTTGGATGTTTAAAGTGCGTTGGCAAAATACGCGTGCCGTCACCCAGCGCCATATCTTCAACACAGATATAGCCTTGCGACTACGCTGCGCTTGAGGCAGGCCGTAAAGGTCAGCATTCTTAAAGAACTTGATATGACCTTTGCTGCTGAGCGCATTCAATCGATTGCGCAAAGAGCGAGAGCTTCCCAAGCCTGACTTATTCTCAAACGTGTCCGAAAACTGCCGCGCCGTATAAATGCGCCCTTGGGAGGCCTCAGAGTAAATTAAGCCAATGACGGCATCTTTTTTGCGCAGTTGTTGCGCATCCAGTTTGATCGCTTGGGAGCGCATAGCAAGGCGTTCTGCTTGACTATCTATCTCACGCCAGCCCGAGGCATCGCGCAGTATTGTTTTTTGCGCAATCTCTGGCCCATTGCGTAGCTCAAAGATAAGATTGCGCTCGGGGCGCATTTCATCAAGGCGGTGAAGAATAATGCCCGATGTGTAATAAGAGCGCAGCGAACCAGCGCCACTGAGCGCTTGGAACGGGTCTTCCTCAACATATTTCTTGGAGACTTTCTTTGTATGGTGCGCGAGAATTAGACCAGCGTTTGGATTAATCTGATTGCGCAATTCTTCCACCCGCCGGGAGAGGAAGAACATCATCGCGTCATTATCATTTTCTCCGCCAATCCCACCGCCATCAAACACATTCCGAATAGGATCAATGACAATAATATCAGGCGGTCGCTCACCAAAACGGGCCTTAACAGAGCGCACAATCTTATCGATACCACCATCATTAAGGATCAGCCGAATTTGTGGCGTCATCACAAAGTTCTGACTTAACCACTCCAGCGTTTCATCTGGCAAACGGAGCTTTTGAATACGCTCTCGCAAATAATGATACTGAACTTCTGCCTGCAGATAAAAGACCCGCAACGGACGCTTGCTGGATAATCCAAGAAAGCTCTGGCCTGCGGCCATGTTGGCGAGCAGTGATATTAGAAAATCGCTTTTACCCACTTTGGGTGCGCCGCCAAACACCAACATGCCACCCGGTGTTAGAACGCGAGGGGATATTAAGTCTTCGGGCATGGGGCTGTGATCGGCCTGCAGATCTGCAACGCTATAAAGTGGAATCAGGTCGGGCTTTGCTGGCTTATCCTTCGCTACCACCCGATCCCAATTTTTTAGTATGTCATAGATATTCAAACCTTCTGCGACAGCATCGGCGACATCCCATTTAGGGGGCTTCTCGGGCGGGGCTTTTAGTATCTTGACCTGTAACGCCCCAGCGCGGGCAGAAGCGCTTGCTGCCCTGCGGGCATAGCTCAATCCAGCCTCATCATGGTCAGGCCAGATCAACACCTGCTTGCCTTTAAGCGGTGACCAATCTGTTTTATCAATCGGTGCTTTTACACCGTTCATGGCAGTAGTGGCGCAAATGCCTAAGCCAATTAATGCATCGGCGCATTTTTCACCCTCAACAAGAATAATTGTTTTTGCCTTGGCTATATTGGGCTGATTGTAAAGCGGGCGAATATCAGGAGCCTTCATCACGCCCTTAACGGCATCCCATGGACGGAATTGCTTTCGCTGACCCTTAGGATCATATCGATACACACTAGCAATCAACGCCCCATGTTCATCGGTATAATCCCACTTGGCTGTCGGCTCACCTAATTTTTGAGATTGTTTATAGCTGCTTTGCTTACATTGCCTTGGCTGTGATGTGGGAATGCCGCCGCCAATCCAGCTTTGAATGTCGGTAATCAATTCTTTAAATTGGCTTTTGCGATCAAAACCTTTTACACCAGCCCACAGGTCAAGAATGTCACCACCATCGCCGGTGGCAAAATCATGCCATAGCCCAGCTTTTGAGCCATTCATCTCAACCACAAGACTTTCGCCTTTACCGCCGCTGATATCGCCCACGATAAACTTCCCAGCGCGAAGCACCCCGTTTGGCAACAAGGCGTGCAACGTTGCAGGCAAGCTTTGTAATAGGCGCTGCTTGATGTCTTTAGCGTCAGGTGGCTTTAACGCGATGACGTTTGGGTTGCTATGATCTGCCATGCATGATGCCCTCATGCATTTTTATTGCTCGTCTTATGACGCTCAATGTTTTTGAGTTTAATAATGCCGTCAACCCACTGTAGGGCGCGACCAACACTGCGCACTTCCTTGATCAGTTCCTCGCGCAACTCGGATAATCTGCTATCCTCCAGCGTTTTTAGTTGTCCTACAGGTGTGTGTTGCACCCACTTGAAAACAACCTCACCAGCGTCGATATGGTCATCTATTGATTTGTTCATTTATCCTTTTCCTTATTAGAGTTTATTGTCCCTAATAAGCAGGTACAGTTTTGGCCTCAGAAACGACGACGGCATCTGCAAAAAAAATCAATTATTTTTCAAATCATTCTCTAAGCCCCAGTTTTTCTAGATATTCGCGCAATCTTTTTGCTCTGCTGGATAATGTCGTGCGGGGAATTCCTGTAGAATGAGATGCCTCAGTGATGCTTTGATACTTCAATAGCTCATAGGTGCTTCGAGTATCTTCAGGCATATCGGCAAGCACCTTACTCATATCCATATTATGGTCTGCCATCTGATAAGAATTTGAAGCAAAGCTATCTCCCCAGAGGGCTTATTCACTGGCAATACTATCCAGCAGCTCCATAGAACTTTCTTCATCACCGATAATCGTAGAAAGTGACAGCTCCTTTTGACCTGTCCAGCGCTTTTGAGTTTCAGCCTCTGCGATGAGATTAATTGCATGGTTGTTAATCACGGATTTAATAAAACTTCGACGATCACCTTTATTTTCATCAAAGCTGGGCGTCATTGCACAATCATAACACTCACACCGCACAAGCCCGCGCAGCAATGCAGGGTGGCGGTTGCGCGTGTAATTGCCGCGTTTGATTGGATCTTCTTTAAATATAGCTTGTGCTTTGTCCCATAGCTCTTGTGAGATAATGGCTTCATGCTGCCCATCATAAACTTTGTCTTTATGAACTATCTTGCCAAGATAGATTTGGTTTTTAAGTAGCCGGTAAAGGTACTGCTTATTCATCGGCTTGCCACCGCGCTCTTTTCCAGTACCGCTCACATATTGTTTGGTGAGATAACCATCACGGTTTAACTCTTTCAAAAGTGTCGTGATGGAGCGCAGCGCGATAAAGCGTCTAAAAATATGTTCGACGGCTTCAGCTTCTTGTTTATCAATATAGAGCTTGCGGTCTTCCACTTGATAACCCAGCGGCAAAGCGCCGCCCATAAAGATGCCTTTTTGTTTGGATGCTGCGAATTTATCGCGGATACGCTCGCCAATAACCTCACGTTCAAACTGAGCAAAGCTAAAAAGGATATTGAGCGTCAGCTGCCCCATAGAATCTTGCGTATTAAAATGCTGAGTGACCGATACAAAGCTGGTGTTGTGTTCATCAAAGATTGCCACCATTTGCGCAAAATCGGTCAGAGAGCGGGACAAACGATCAATCTTGTAGACGACAACCACATCAATTTTACCTGCCTTGATGTCGTCCAGCAGGCGTTTGAGCGCAGGGCGATCCATGTTCCCACCCGTAAAGCCGCCATCATCATACCGATCCTCTATAACCTGCCAGCCTTCATGCTCTTAGGATTTGATATAAGCTTCGCCTGAGATGCGTTGCGCATCAAGCGTATTAAACTCTTTATCCAACCCTTCTTCGGTAGATTTACGTGTATAGATGGCGGCGCGTATTTTCTTTTTCTCAATCATGCCGCTTTATCCTTCACTGATCTAATCAGCCCAAAGAAGCCATTACCGTTCCAGCGCGTTCCTGTAATTTTAAAAGCGATCCCGCTCAGGCTTTTATAAACCGTGCCTTGATATTCAAAGCCCTTGGCCAGCACTGTCACATGATGCTCTTGACCGTCATATTCGCGGATCAGCTTTGTGCCAGCGACTGGTCTTGTCACCAGCTGCTTACGTTTTGGCTTTTTACCGTTCGCCGCATCATAAAGGCGATTTTTAATATCTTGGGGAAGCCCACCATATTCTAGCTCCTGCATACGATAGGCAAGGCGGTTGACCAAGGTTGATTTGTTAAATTTAGGCGGCGGGCTATCAAAATAGCTCTGCCACATATCCCTTAAATAGGCTGTTTCTTGATAGCTCAAGAGCGCGATTTCTTTCTCTATCTCATTGTTATACATCGTTTTCCTTCCCAAATTCGTTGTTCACACATGAATGCTTCGCTCGGGCAGTTAGTCCAGCGGAAACTCTCACTTTCTTTAGGTACAGAATTCAGTTGAAAAACGACGATCAAAAATTTGATTTTTCTCTAACTTTTTATTGGAGGAGCGGTTTTAACTTCGAACTGGGCAAATGCTGAAACAGTAAAAATCCATTAAAAACAAAGGGTAACGACCTGTCGATTAAATGACATCCAGCCGACAGCTTTCTGAGAGAATAGTGGTTTTTTAACGAAATGATGGTGTTTTGAGGGGGGTGTGTTGCCTGAGCTTGTGAACAGCTATGGTCTGAAAACCGCGCAGAAACTGGGGTTTTAGGCAAAGAAAAACCGCTCATAACTGGCGTTAGAACGGTTCGTAATTAGTAAATTGGTTGCGGGAGTAGGATTTGAACCTACGACCTTCAGGTTATGAGCCTGACGAGCTACCGGGCTGCTCCATCCCGCGCCAAAAGTGATACACCGGTAAACTGTATCACGACTTATCGGTATAACTATACCGATAAAAAAGCCGCTAGCCAATACATATGTTTTGGCAAGCGGCCTTAATTAAATATTACATCAAAGAAGAAACTCATAAAGATTACATGCAATTTGCAGACCTGGCAGCGACCTACTCTCCCGTGCCTTAAGACAAAGTACCATCGGCGCAGAGGCGTTTCACGGCCGAGTTCGGAATGGGATCGGGTGCAGAAACCTCGCAATAACCACCAGGTCGGCGAATTGCATGTAATTTGAAACTGGTCGGGCAAATCTTGCAAAACAAGACTGTCAAATAATTGAGTTGTGCGATTTTTAGTTACTTTATTAAAAGTAACTGGGATAAATATGAGTAATGAGAACGATCAAGCCTATCGAATTATTAGTACTGGTAAGCTTCACACGTTACCGTGCTTCCACACCCAGCCTATCAACGTCGTAGTCTTCGACGATTCTCAGGGAATACTAGTTTCCAGGTGGGTTTCCCGCTTAGATGCCTTCAGCGGTTATCCCTTCCATATTTAGCTACTCTGCTATGCCACTGGCGTGACAACAGATCCACCATTGATATGTCCATCCCGGTCCTCTCGTACTAGGGACAGATCCTGTCAATATTCCTACACCCACGGCAGATAGGGACCGAACTGTCTCGCGACGTTCTGAACCCAGCTCACGTACCGCTTTAATTGGCGAACAGCCAAACCCTTGGGACCTGCTCCAGCCCCAGGATGCGATGAGCCGACATCGAGGTGCCAAACAACCCCGTCGATATGGACTCTTGGGGGTCATCAGCCTGTTATCCCCGGCGTACCTTTTATCCGTTGAGCGATGGCCCTTCCACGCGGAACCACCGGATCACTATGACCGACTTTCGTCTCTGCTCGTCGTGTCAGACTCGCAGTCAGGCTGGCTTATGCCATTGCACTCAACGACCGATTTCCGACCGGTCTGAGCCAACCATCGCGCGCCTCCGTTACTCTTTAGGAGGCGACCGCCCCAGTCAAACTACCCGCCATACAATGTCCTGGACCCGGATAACGGGCCGCAGTTAGATATCCATAGTGATAAGGGCGGTATTTCAAGAACGACTCCACCTGAGCTGGCGCCCAAGTTTCAAAGTCTACCGCCTATCCTACACATGCCAGTACGAATACCAGTGTAAAGCTGTAGTAAAGGTGCACGGGGTCTTTCCGTCTAACCGCAGGAACCCCGCATCTTCACGGGGAATTCAATTTCACTGAGTCTATGTTGGAGACAGCGGGGAAGTCGTTACGCCATTCGTGCAGGTCGGAACTTACCCGACAAGGAATTTCGCTACCTTAGGACCGTTATAGTTACGGCCGCCGTTTACTGGGGCTTCAATTCAAAGCTTTCACTTCTCCTTTTAACCTTCCAGCACCGGGCAGGCGTCAGACCCTATACGTCGTCTTGCGACTTCGCAGAGCCCTGTGTTTTTGATAAACAGTCGCCACCCCCTGGTTTGTGCCACCTCTTCTCGGTTGCCCGATCGAGGTCATGCTTATCCCGAAGTTACGCATGCAATTTGCCGAGTTCCTTCAACATAGTTCTCTCAAGCGCCTTAGTATTCTCTACCTGTCCACCTGTGTCGGTTTGGGGTACGGTCCATATGGAGGTGCTATTTCCTGGAACACCTTCGCAGCCCACTCAATCCAATAAGAGTGAACTACTTACAGCATCCGTCACATCCTCCAGGTACGGGAATATTAACCCGTTTCCCATCGTCTACGCACTTCTGCCTCAACTTAGGGGCCGACTAACCCTGCTCAGATTAACTTTAAGCAGGAACCCTTGGACTTTCGGCGAGGGAGTCTCTCACTCCCTTTATCGTTACTCATGTCAACATTCGCACTTCTGATATCTCCAGGATCTCTCACGAGTACCCCTTCACAGACTTACAGAACGCTCTGCTACCGCGTGTAATAAATTACACACCCGCAATTTCGGTGCATGGCTTTAGCCCCGTTACATTTTCGGTGCAAAGACCCTTATTTAGACCAGTGAGCTGTTACGCTTTCTTTAAATGATGGCTGCTTCTAAGCCAACATCCTGGTTGTTTTGGGATCTTCACTTCCTTTCCCACTTAGCCATGACTTGGGGACCTTAATTGGCGGTCAGGGTTGTTTCCCTCTCCACTACGGACGTTAGCACCCATAGTGTGTCTGCCAGCTAGTACTTCCAGGTATTCGGAGTTTGGTTAGGTTTGGTAAGTCGTTGGGACCCCCTAGCCCATCCAGTGCTCTACCCCCTGGAGTATTCGGCTGACGCTCTACCTAAATAGATTTCGCAGAGAACCAGCTATTTCCGAGTTTGATTGGCCTTTCACCCCTAGCCACAGGTCATCCCCGCACATTGCAACGTGCGTGGGTTCGGTCCTCCAGTGCATGTTACTGCACCTTCAACCTGCCCATGGCTAGATCACTCGGTTTCGGGTCTAATTCATCTAACTAAGTCGCCCTATTAAGACTCGCTTTCGCTGCGCCTACACCTATCGGCTTAAGCTTGCTAGATAAACTAAGTCGTTGACCCATTATACAAAAGGTACGCCGTCACCCTTGCGGGCTCCGACTGTTTGTAGGCATCCAGTTTCAGGTACTATTTCACCCCCCTTGTCGGGGTACTTTTCACCTTTCCCTCACGGTACTGGTTCACTATCGGTCACACACTAGTACTTAGGCTTGGAGGGTGGTCCCCCCATGTTCAGACAGAATTTCACGTGTTCCGCCCTACTCGAGGACATAAGTTCAAATTACTTGTACGGGACTATCACCCACTATGGTTAGACTTTCCAGACTATTCCAATTGTTTCACTTATGCCACTGGCCTGATCCGCGTTCGCTCGCCACTACTAGCGGAGTATCAATTGATATCCTTTCCTACAGGTACTTAGATGTTTCAGTTCCCTGCGTTCGCCTTTTACCCCTATGTATTCAGGATAAAATACCTTTATATCGATCACTATAAGTCCAAAGACGCAAGAACGAAGTCTTACGACCTCGCAATT
>CATQIJ010000004.1:0-100000 GCA_958296345.1 uncultured Rhizobiaceae bacterium | reverse complement strand
GGCAAAGTTCTTAAAGACATAGAGCTGGATACTTATTTGTCGGAAAAAGCTCGAATTGACCAACTCGTAAATCCAGAAGCATCTAATGAACTTGCTTTAAACTAGAACTATATGGCTTGATCCAAGCCCAGTTCTTTTTGGCGTTTTTTACTGAGATTAAGCGATGCAAGTCTATGTGATTCGCGCAGGTAAAGTTTTAAATCGTCCTTGCTTAAACTTTCATCGCTAATCATTTGTATCCACTTCATTCCGCGCGAAGCAAAATATGGAGCAGGACGAAGACCTGGCTGATCTTTCATAATCTCATAGCTTTGAGGTGAGCATTTGAAGGTGACATAAGGATCCTCTTCTTTTGACCAACCGCCAATGGCAAAAACTTTTTCGCCAACTTTCCATACATGTGCCCCACCCCACTGGATAACCTTATTGGTTGCCGGTAGGGAAGAGCAAAATATATTGTACTCTAAATAAGTAATCATATTCTGCCCATCAATTCATTGCCCAAGACAAGGATAAGCTAAGCAAAGTAAAACTGCAATCAAGCTGCGGTTTTATGATCATCTTTATTAAGTCGCGATGAAGCTTTCAGCACCAGTTTATCATTTGATGTCAGCACTTTTACAACCATACCATCAGTAATTTCTCCTGAAAGAATTTTTTCAGCTAGTAAATCCTGTAATTCTGATTGTATGACACGTTTTAAAGGCCTCGCGCCATATGCAGGCTCATAACCACGTTCTGCAATCCAGTTAATTGCACTATCATCCAACTCAAGTTCAATACGGCGATCGGTAAGTAAACCGCGCAAATGGCGAAGTTGAATTTCAACAATGCCTGCCATGTCACTTTTCTTAAGACGCTCGAACAAGACAACCTCATCAATACGATTAAGAAACTCTGGACGGAATGAACTGCGCACAACTTCCATTACCTGTTCGCGAACGGAAGAGACTTCTTCATCATCATTAAGAGCGACTAAGAACTCAGCGCCCATATTTGAAGTCATAACGATCATTGTATTAGAAAAATCAACCGTTCTCCCCTGACCATCAGTCAAACGGCCATCATCAAGCACTTGTAAGAGTACATTAAAAACATCCGGATGCGCTTTTTCAATCTCATCAAATAATATGACTTGATAAGGTCGACGGCGAACACTTTCCGTTAAAGCCCCACCTTCATCATAACCAACATACCCTGGAGGTGCACCAATCAGGCGTGCAACAGAATGTTTTTCCATATGTTCAGACATATCAATGCGAAGCATTGCGCTCTGATCGTCAAATAAGAAATCAGCCAATGCTTTTGTAAGTTCTGTCTTACCAACACCTGTTGGCCCTAAAAACATAAAGGAACCAATTGGACGGGATGGGTCTTGCAAGCCAGCGCGAGACCTACGAACTGCTTTTGATACAGCCTGAACAGCTTTTCCTTGACCAACAACCTGTTTGGCAAGCTCATCTTCCATACGAAGAAGTTTGTCACGCTCGCCTTCCAGCATTTTATCGACTGGAATCCCGGTCCATCTTGAAACAATATGCGCAATATGGTCTGGCGTTACGGTTTCCTCAACCATAGAAGTCGCACTATCGTCTTGCTCTGCATCTTCAATATCAGCAATTTGCTTTTCAAGAAGCGGAATCGTTCCGTAAGAAAGCTCTCCAGCTTTTGCCAGATCACCACTGCGCTGCGCTTGTTCAAGCTCATTTCGTGCTTGATCTAAATGTTCTTTGAGGTTTTGTGCGCCGGAAAGGCGGTTTTTCTCATTTTCCCATCGAGTTGTAAGAATGTCAGCTTTTTCTTGCAATTGCGCTAATTCATCTTCCAAAGTTTTCAAACGCTCTTTTGATGCTTTATCTGTCTCTTTTAACAGTGCCTCACGTTCAATTTTTAGTTGAATCAAACGTCGATCAATTTCATCTAACTCTTCTGGCTTTGAATCCACCTGCATCCGAAGACGCGAAGCAGCTTCATCCATCAAATCGATTGCCTTATCAGGCAAAAACCTATCCGTAATATATCGGTTAGATAAGTTAGCGGCTGAAACAAGTGCAGAATCGCTTATGCGAATACCGTGATGCACCTCGTATTTTTCTTTAATACCACGTAAAATTGAAACCGTATCCGCAACATCAGGCTCACTGACAAAAACAGGCTGGAACCGACGCGCTAATGCTGTGTCTTTCTCTACATGTCTGCGATATTCATTCAGCGTGGTTGCACCAACACAATGTAACTCACCTCTTGCAAGTGCAGGCTTCAATAAATTGGACGCATCCATTGAACCTTCAGAAGCTCCCGCTCCCACAAGTGTATGCATCTCATCTATAAAGAGTATAATCTTACCATTCGCAGATTGAACTTCAGAAAGAACAGCCTTCAGTCGCTCTTCAAATTCACCACGATATTTTGCGCCTGCAATCAAAGCGCCCATATCAAGAGATAAAAGCTGCTTATCTTTCAATGACTCAGGGACATCACCATTAACGATACGAAGTGCGAGACCTTCTGCAATAGCAGTTTTACCAACACCAGGTTCACCAATTAAAACAGGATTGTTTTTTGTGCGCCGCGAAAGCACTTGAATAGAGCGGCGAATTTCTTCATCACGTCCAATGACAGGATCAAGCCGCCCATCCCGAGCATCTGCAGTTAAATCACGAGCATATTTCTTCAAGGCATCATAAGCTGATTCAGCACTTGCACTATCAGCTGTTCGCCCTTTGCGGATTTCCTCGATAGCTGAGTTAAGTGATTTTGGCTCAACATTACCAGCCTTAAGATGTTTTGCAGTCGGTGATTTTGGGTCTAACGTCATTGCAAGCAACATACGTTCTACAGAAACAAAACTATCGCCTGCTTTCTTGGCTGCTTTTTCAGCTTGCTCATAAAGCTTTGCCATATCAGCAGATAAATATAGCTGACCATTCCCACCAGAAACACTGGGTTGTGAAGATAAAGCTTTATCTAACGATCTACGAACAGCTTTTATATCACCACCAGATTTTTCAATTAACCCTGCACAAAGCCCTTCACTATCATCCAACAAAACTTTTAAAAGATGCTCTGGAATAAATTGTTGGTGTTCTTGGGACAAAGCACCCGTTTGAGCTGACTGGATAAACCCTTTCATCCGATCAGTATATTTTTCGATATCCATAATTAAACTCCTTTAGATCTCTCACCTGCTTAGCAGCACAAGAAATGCGTTTTGAAATTTCAGCACCTAACTCAGTAGCGTACTGTTATTATAGATATGGGAATTGATTTTGATCAGTTAAAGAGCAAGTCTTTATATTCATAAAAGAACATAAAAAAGGGGAGCATTTGCTCTCCTAAAATTTTAATACGAAAATTTATTGATTAGCCTTCTTCAGCAACTATACCTCCAAGAAGACTATCCGGTAATTTCGCAGCGTCGTCAGAAATAACCTCACCATTTACAGCAGGCTCATCTTCTGAGTTATTAGTTGCTTCAGCTACAGGCTGTTTGCGAGGTCTACGATTACGCGTGTTTTTGCGCTCTTTTGGAGCAGCTTCTACTTGCACATTCTCATTAGCAACTTCAGCTTGCTCATCAGCCTTTACTGAAACTTCTGCATTTTCATTTGGCGATGAAGCCTGCTCTTCATTATTTTTTTGATTTTCAACATTTGGCTGTGGATTTCTTGCAGCCATTTCAGCAGCACGCTCGTCTGCTTGTTGCTGAGCAGCAGCCACAATGCGATTGTAATGCTCAGCATGTTGCAAATAGTTTTCAGCAATTACGCGATCACCATTAGATAAGCAATCACGTGCTAATGTTGAATATTTTTCTGCAATATGAGCAGCGTTACCACGTATCTTTACGTCTGGTCCGTTACTTTCAAAGTTACGGCTCATTGGATTTTGAGGTTTACGGCCTCTACCACGTGATCTTGATTTTTGGTTTGATTGTCTCATCGACTACCTATGCTCTACACATTAATCGTGTTTCGTTCGAAAACAGAATTTTAGCCATATGAATGTTAAATATTTCCTGAAAAGCCCTACACTATCGGCTACCCGCCCTGCCCCTGACAGTAATCATCTTGACATGGACGGAGTTTCGAATGTTCGTTAAATACGATCTTTCGACACAGTATGATTAGACGTTTCAATCAGATATGCCAAGCCTTTTCTTACGACTAAGCTTAATAATCACTGAAAAGTGCGATTTTGCCACAGTTTACCAATCAAATGCTAGCAATTATCACACGGTTTATTCGATTTATGTCTTTAATAACAAGAATATCAGCAAACCCGTTCGCCAAAGCGATTGATGAGACATCATCCTCTTGACCTATACCAATTTCCACACAAACCTTGCCGTGTGGATTTAAAAATTCGCGTGATTTCTCCAATATATTACGATAAAATTCCAAGCCATCATCACCGCCACCTAATGCTCGAGAAGGATCAAAGCAGCGCACTTCTTTTTGCAAAGCTTTCATATCTTCAGATGGAATATATGGTGGATTTGAGACAACCAGATCAAACTTACCTTCAAGGCTCTCAAATAAGTCAGCTTCAACAAACCTAATTTGCTCAGCAACACCATGAGTAGTCGCATTTCCTAATGCAGTATCTAATGCTCCTTTTGAAATGTCGGTAGCAATAATTTGTAGATTAGATAATTCTGCCGCCAAACTAACAGCAATGGCACCTGATCCAGTTCCAAGTTCTAACACAGTTGAAGGGGCAAGTTTTATAACCTCTTCAACAAGCGTTTCCGTATCAGGGCGCGGAATTAAAGTCTCATCAGATAATATAAAATTACGTCCATAAAAATCACGGTGACCCAAAATTCTATGAACAGGCTCAAATTTTAAACGGCGCTCAACTAAAACCCAAAAATCCTCACAAACATCACTTTGCAAAGCTTCTTTTGATCTAGAAATCATTTCCACATTTGAATAGCCACTAGCCTCTTGCAAAAGAAGCTTTGAATCAAATTCAGGTGTATCAAGGCTTGCTTTTGAAAATAACGAAGCTGCCTTAAATAAAAGCTTCGATACTGTTTCTGCTTTAGCCATCTTCTTCCATCGCTGCGAGCATATTCGCTTGATAATCAGTTACTAACGCATCAATAACTTCATCAAGCCCCTCACCCATTATCAGTCGATCAAGCTTATAAAGTGTTAAGTTTATACGATGATCTGACATCCGGCCTTGCGGGAAATTATAAGTTCTAATTCGCTCAGAACGGTCTCCTGATCCCACTTGCCCCTTGCGCGCATCAGCTCGTTCTTGGTCAGCTTTTTGGCGTTCCATATCATAAAGTTTGGCACGCAATGCTTTCATTGCAAAAGCGCGGTTTTGGTGTTGTGATTTTTCTGAAGATTGCACCACAATACCAGTTGGCATATGCGTAATACGTACAGCACTATCTGTCGTGTTAACGTGCTGACCACCAGCACCTGATGCCCGCATTGTATCAATACGAATATCTTCGTTACGCACTTCAATATCAATATCTTCTGCTTCTGGCAGCACCGCAACAGTTGCAGCTGAGGTATGTACCCGTCCGCCTGATTCAGTATCCGGCACCCGTTGTACGCGATGAACACCGGATTCAAACTTCATACGCGCAAATACACCGCGCCCTGTAATGGAAGCAATAATTTCTTTATAACCGCCAACATCCCCAGCGCTCTCAGAAAGCACTTCAACCTTCCAACCCTTAAGAGCTGCATGGCGTTCATACATGCGAAATAAATCGCCTCCAAAAAGAGCTGCTTCAGACCCACCTGTACCAGCCCTAATTTCAAGAATAGCACTTTTATCATCTGCAGCATCTTTTGGAATAAGCAATAGTTTTAATGCGTCTTCACAATCAGACATGATTTGTGTTGCTTCTTCTTTTTCAAGTTCCGCAAGTTCTTTCATCTCAGCGTCGGTTTCAGAATCGCCCAACATCTCAAGTGCGCCTTCAAAGTTAGATTGCGCCTCCATGAACTCAAGTATTTTACTAACTACAGGCTCTAGTTCAGAATGCTCCGAAGCAAGCTTCACATACTGTTCTGGATCAGGCCCTTCAAGCATTTCTGCTTCAATGGTCGCATGACGCTGAAGCAATTGGTCTAATTTTTCTTGTACGAGCATAAATGATTTGTCCTGCAGAAGGGGCTAATTTGATTCTTAGTTTGTTATACAGAGAATAACCTAATAAGGAATACCATGCTTATCAGCAAAATCAGTCAATAATTCCATGATTGTAGTCTGATCAGACGTATCTTCTAGTGTTGATAAAAGTTCCTTGCGTAATTCACTGACATTAAGCGCCATCAACATCGCTTTGACAGGGCCGACCGCAATAGGTGACATAGAAATACTTTTATACCCCAGTGCTAGAAGCGCCATCGCAGAAATTGGTCTGCCAGCAATCTCACCACATAAGGTCAGCGGTGTATTATACTCATCCGCTTTATCGACAATTCTTTTCAGAACACGCAAAAAAGATTTGCTCATCGGACTATATCGGTTTGCAAGATTTACATTACCACGGTCGCTCGCCATACAAAATTGATAAAGATCATTTGAACCAACAGAAATAAAATCTACCGCTTGCATTAATTCATCAAGTTGCCAAAGCAGGTTTGGCACTTCAAGCATCGCCCCTAATTCAAGAGAGCGTGGCATTTCATGACCAAACCGCGTTTGTAATTCCACTTCTCTTTTTATCAACTCACGAACTTGATTGATTTCCCAAACTTCTGTGACTAGCGGAACCATCATCTTAAGATTGCGATTCGCAGAGGCTTTCAACAGCGCCCTAATTTGCGAACGAAGAAGCGCCGGTCTATCAAGAGACAATCTTATTGCACGCCACCCCATAGCAGGGTTTTCTTCTTGCAAGGTTTTTAAATAAGGAAGAACCTTATCGCCACCAATATCAAGTGTTCTAAAAGTAACTGGCTTATCGCCTGCTTCATCTAAAACATGACGATATAATTCTTCTTGCTCTCCTGGGCGTGGCAGAGTTGCTGAAACCATGAATTGCAATTCAGTTCTAAAAAGACCAACACCATCAGCCCCGCTTGTATCAAGTTGCTTTATGTCCATTATCAGACCTGCATTCATCAGCAGGCTTATGTCTATACCGTCTTTAGTTCTTGCTGGCTTGTCACGAAGTTTTTCAAATTGCTTTTGGCGCCCCTCGCGAAACTTAACTTTTTCAGCATAAGCAATTTCCATATCCAACGGCGGGCGAAGCATAACAGAACCTGCTTCTCCATCAACAATAATAGAGTTTCCCTGCTCTGCATTAGAAACAAAATCAGCAAGTTGTCCGACAACTGGAATGCCAAGTGCTCGAGCAACAATAACAACATGAGAGTTAGGGGCAGCTTCTTCTAATACCAAACCGCGAAGCTTATTACTATTATAATCCAAAAGCTCTGCCGCACCCATATTGCGTGCAACAATCACATGATCTCCCTTTATAATCGCAGCACTTGCTCCAAGTTCTTTACCAACCAGTTCACGCAACAGTCTATTAGCCAAGTCATCAAAGTCATGGAGACGTTCGCGCAAATAAGGATCAGATTGCCTCATCATTCGGGCACGATTGTCATTTTGTATTTTTTCAACAGCAGCTTCTGCAGTTAGGCCATTTGTAATGGCCTCTTCCATACGGCGATTCCAACCACGATCATGCGCAAACATACGGTAAGCATCAAGTACATCACGGTGTTCTCCTTCAATAGGGACATTGCCACTTTGAAAGAGTACATCAATTGAAACCTGAACTTTAATCAGCGCTTCGCGAAGGCGACTAATTTCATCATCAACTTGATCATTAAATAAGTTAGTAACAATCACACGCGGCTCATGAAGCACAACAAAACCCAGACCAATTCCGTCCGAAAGTGAGATACCATCCATGGTTAAAGGGCGACTTAAATCAAGCACAACGCCTTTAGGTGAAAGTTCTTCTAACTCACCTGTAGCAATCAATTCTCCAAGAACCATTGCCGTCGTCTCTAACGCTTCAACTTCCGCATCCATATAAACGCGATTTGATTTATTCTGAACAACCAAGACCCCAAGTACACGACCAGCACGTAATATAGGCACCCCTAAAAATGCATTGTAAACTTCTTCGCCAGTTTCAGGCAGATATTCAAATGCAGGATGTTTTTGAGCGTCATGTAAATTTAAAGCTCTAGCAGAAACCCCAATCGTACCCACAAGCCCCTGACCAACGCGAAGGGCAGAAACGTGAACAGCATCTAAATTCAAACCTTGCGAAGCATAAAGCTCAAGCATTCCATCTGCACGTAAAACATAAACAGAACATACCTCAGCAGACATGTTGCCTGCAATATCAGCAACAATGATATCAAGCCGCTTTTGCGGGTCATGTGGCTCTGCCATAACTTCGCGCAAACGACGAAGTAGAACGCTAGGGCCTTTAGGTTGAGAGCTCATAATACCTCCCAATAAGGGCTAATAGCCCAAGTTTCTAGTCGTAAAACTACTGATAAGTTTAGAAGTTTATTGATTCAAACCATAAACCGCATGTAACGTACGCACTGCTAATTCTGTATAATCAGCGTCGATCAGTAACGAGAATTTAATCTCCGAAGTTGTTATAGCACGGATATTAATATTCTTATCAGCTAATGCGGCAAATGCTGTCGAAGCTACACCAGCATGGCTACGCATACCAATCCCAATAACGGAGATTTTTGCCAGACCTGTATCGCTTTGAAGTGCTTCAAACGAAATATCATCACGCTTGTCTTCAAGGACTTTAACAGCCTTCTCAACGTCCCCATCTGGAACTGTAAAGGTCATATCTGTTTTCGAACCATCTTCAGAGACACTTTGTACAATCATATCCACATTAATGTGGCTATCAGCAAGCGGGCCAAAGATTGATGCAGAAACCCCTGGTCTATCAGGAACACGGCGCAGCGAAATTTGAGCTTCATCTTTTGTGTAGGCTATGCCCGTTACAACTTCTTTTTCCAAAATCTCATCCTCATCACAAATTAGCGTACCAACCGCTTCATCCGAGTTTATACTTTCAGGCTCATCAAAACTAGAGCGTACAAAAGTGCGAACCCCATTAATCATCGCCATTTCAACAGATCGCACTTGCAAAACTTTTGCCCCAAGAGATGCCATTTCCAACATCTCTTCAAAAGAGATTTTTTCCATCCGCTTTGCGCGTGGCTCAATACGTGGATCAGTTGTATAAACACCGTCCACATCCGTATATATATCACAACGATCAGCGTTAATTGCGGCAGCAATTGCAACTGCAGACGTATCAGACCCGCCACGCCCAAGTGTGGCAATTCGATTATCAGGGCCGATACCCTGAAAACCTGCAATCACAGCAACTTGCCCGCCTGAGATTCGCTCAACAAGCAACTCTGAATCAATATCTTCAATCCGAGCTGCCCCATGCGAAGCATCAGTCTTAAGTGGGATTTGCCATCCAAGCCAAGAACGAGCATCAACACCAATGCTTTGAAGCCCCATAGCCAGAAGACCGGAGGTTACTTGCTCACCAGAAGCAACGACCGCATCATATTCACGCGCGTCATGCATGGGTGCAATTTCTTTTGTCCAGGCAACCAGTTCATTGGTTTTGCCAGACATGGCTGAAACCACAACAGCAACTTCATTGCCAGCATCTACTTCACGTTTAACGTGACGTGCAACAACCTGGATGCGCTCAATATCTGCAACCGAAGTTCCACCAAATTTCATTACCAGTCGGGCCAAGTGTCTTCTCTTTAAACTGTAGTTTACTTAGAACAAAAAAATACGCTCTATTAGCTAGAGCGGGTTGATCGCTTTGTAACGAAAAATCAACTTTGTCGCAAGGTGCACTTATTGACATATCGTCTATTAGGCACGACCTATATGACAGACAAAGGATATAAACATGACTGACACAGCACAAACCACAATTGATGACGCAGATGTTGCCCGCTTTTCAGCCATGGCAGCTGAGTGGTGGAGCCCAACGGGTAAGTTTAGGCCGCTTCATAAATTCAATCCTGTGCGCCTTGAATATATCAAGGAAAAAGTCTGCGAAAGCTTTGACCGCGATGTCAAAGACCCAAAAGCTTTTAAGGGCTTGCGCATTTTAGACATTGGTTGTGGTGGCGGTTTATTATCTGAACCTATGGCAAGACTTGGAGCAGACGTTGTTGCTGCCGACGCCTCTGAAGTAAACATAGAAGTTGCTAAAATTCATGCAGAACAATCTGGCCTTAATATCGACTACCGCGCCACAACTTCAGAAGCACTTGAAGCAAGCGGTGAAAAATTTGACATCATCCTCAATATGGAAGTGGTCGAACACGTATCTGATGTAAACCTCTTCATGACGTCATGCGCTAAAATGGTAAAATCAGACGGTCTAATGTTTGTAGCGACCATCAACAGAACCCCAAAAGCAAAAATGCTGGCAATCTTCATGGCAGAAAACATCCTGAAATGGCTACCAAAAGGAACGCATGAATACGAAAAGCTGGTCAGGCCAGAAGAAATCGAAACACCCATTGCAGCACAACGAATGGAGATTATTGACAAAACAGGCGTGTTCTATAATCCACTCCAAGACCGCTGGAATAAATCACGCGATATGGATGTGAATTATATGGTGTTGGCGCGCAAGGGATGAGTGGCAGATTTGCGCCAGAAGCGACCGTTGCAGAATAAAGCAGTCTCTTTTAAAGTTGACATCTATTGTAGATTGGAAAAGTCGGATGGCCATAGGTAAAGTTTATCGCATTATGTATTTTTGTGGCGATGAAATAAGCCTGTCATCGAAGATGATTACGGGGAAAGCAATAATAGAATATGGGAAATTAAATCTACAGGGTGAAGTTAAACTTTCTCTGGCAATAGAAGAGTTGGAAAATATTGAATTATATCGATTACATGGGATGGGGCGAATGATCAGGTTTCGTTGCTCAAAGAAGCAATACTTTTTAACTGTCATTAGATTTAACTTGTTCGGATATTTTGCGATGATTAATTATTTTGCCACTGGGAAACTACATCAACAGTTGTTGAGTCATGCAATTGGTAAAAGTACATAGGTTTGAATGTCAGCCCTGTGCCAGAAGCGACTAAATTTCAAAAAGGTGCTAACGACTGCTTAGAGCCCTTCCCAGACCTTTGCGAGAAGATAATATAAAGACAAATACGCCCGAAAGCCGACATTTGGCATGTCTACAGATCAGATTTGATATTAGTGGTCCGAGCATAACTATGTCTAATATCTGTGTTTAGCAGGCAGCTGTTACAATAATCTCTACCTTGAGCTCAGGTCTAGCCAATCTTGCCTCCCCACAGGCGCGTGCTGGCGCGTGATCATCCGGCACCCAGACATCCCAAACTTCATTCATCTCGTCAAAATCAGTCATGTCTGCCACCCAGATAATTGCCTGCAGAATGTTTTCACGCGATGAACCGGCTTTCTTTAGCAGAGTATCGACACGACTCAGGCAATCACGGGTTTGATCAGCCACAGTCTCGCCATTACCCACCTGGCCGCACAGATATGCAACGCCATTGTGTTTAACGATCTTGCTCATACGTATTCCAGTTTCAAGGCGTTCGATCATTTTGCTGCTTCCTTCGTTTCAGTGTCCGCTAATGTGGCAAGTTCACCCAGGCTAACAGGCTTCAATGGTGGACGTATTCGGTAATAGCCTGTTTCTTCCTGAGTGCTGTGATTAGCCTGAGCAAGAAGTTCTGTAACGGTTAAACCGCAAAACCGACCCTGGCACGGTCCCATTCCTGATCTACTAAATGCCTTGGTCTGGTTCGGACCTAGGCAGCCCAGCTTGGCATGTCGACGGATATCTCCAGCGGTTACCTCTTCGCACCGACAAATGATGGTACTGTCGGCTGGTAATAAAGAGCCTTCAAAGGGTGGGTAGGCCCGGTCAATGAACGGACGCACTGCCATTTCGCCAGAAAGAGCAGTACGCAGGGGAGTGGCCTGCAAGTCTCGATCACCATTGCCGATCGCATCGAGATCGCAAGCGATTTCGAGTGCTGCAAGACGTCCACTCAACTCAGCTGATTTAGCGCCACCTATTCCTGAACCATCGCCCGCAACGAATACATCATGCAAATTTGTCCGCCCCCAGTCATCTCTCCGAGGTATGAAGCAGCGTTGCTGTTCGTTCCAGTAATGTATCACGCCAATTGAGTGGGTAACTTGAGTGTTAGGAACAACACCATGATGCAGCAAGATATTGGCCGCTTCGATCCGGTGTTCGCGGCCTCTCGATGTGAAGTGCACGGTCTCGGCCCTGTTATGGCCTTCAATGCAGATGTCGGCAGCACCAGTGTAACGCTTGATGCCTGCTCGGCGGATTTCTGCAAGCAATCCGAGTCCTTTAACGAAGTAGCGCAAGCCCCGCAAAGCACCTATTACATGGCGCATAGCAAACGCCCTGTTATTGTAAGTCTGCGTTTCAACAAGCGCCAGTGGCGGTGACCCAGCGCGTACCATTTGTGCGGCGATAAGATAAAGGAGTGGGCCCGTCCCAACAAGAACTGCGCGTTGGCATACAATGCCTGACTGCTTGAGCAGAATTTGAGCGGCACCTGCTGTCATTACTCCCGGAAGTGTCCATCCAGGCACTGGCATAGGTCGTTCCAGTGCACCAGTAGCAATCAGCAATCGTTTGCCGGTTGCTTGAGTTGCTTTTCCATTGACGGTGAACGTAACAAGCCTGGCATCTTCGATTTGCCAGACGGTAGCACCACGAATATGAGAAATTAACTTATGGTTGAGACCGTTTGCCAAATCCAATCCAGCTATATAGTCCTTACCTAGCAGCTCACCTCTTGTTTTGCTCGAACGTTCTATATCACGGTAGATCTGACCGCCCGCTCTTTGCTGTTCATCAAGCAGCAGGACAGACAATCCTGTCCCCGCGGCGGTGTGCGCCGCCGCCATGCCAGCTGGTCCTGCCCCGATAATGATGAGGTCTGCCTCATGCATCGCTGTTCTCGTTCACTGATGGCATAGTTATCTCCATGTTCTCGGTAACTTCGACCATGCAAGCCTGTCGCGTGGCACCATCGATTTCGACAAGGCAATCAAAACAAGCGCCCATCATGCAGAAAGGATTGCGCGGAGCACCGGATACTGGTGTTCGGCGAAATGGCGCCACACCCATTGCAAGCAGTTCAGCAGCGAGGTTTTCGCCTTCGCGTAAATTCAATTCTTGGCCTTCGAACCGCACTGTGACGCGATGCGAAGTCTCGTCTATAAGACAGAATTCAGAATCGGTCTTCACTGAACACCTCCAAATTAGGCGCTTGCCCTGTTTTCTCCAGCCAATCAGGCAATAAATGCGCATGGGCTGCTGCCAAGGTGATCCCGCTATGACAAGTAATCAAATAAGCGCCGAGCATTTCTGAACTTTCCTGATAAATTGGCAATCCATCGGGAGAAAGAATTCTAAGCGCGCTCCAACTGCGTACGAGTTGCACTTTTTCGAGGACTGGGAAGGCGGCAATTGCCTCAGCTGCCAACTTCGCCATTCCATGTGTGGTTACCCTATCATCCAGACCGACTTCCTCGTTGGTCGCACCAATTTGTATGCCACCTTCATCCACCTGACGGGCGATCAGTGATGGCCTGTTCAATATCTTTGGCAGTTTTTCAGTAATGAGCACCTGACCCCTTTGTGGCCGAATTGGCGCTTTAAATCCCATAGATGGTCCCAGCTTGGTTGCACCCAGCCCAGCAGACAAAACTGTTTTACCCGCTTCGATTTCGGTTCCGTCATTGCAGTAAATGCGAAATACACCATTGCGCTGCACGCTTTTTACGTGTTTGCCATTGAGTACAGTGCCGCCCATCCGTCGAACGTCATCTGCAAGTGCCTTGAGTAGCTTCAATGGATTCGCATGGCCATCCTGATGGTGCAGGATGGCACCAACAACCTTGGGACCGATCTCAGGCTCCTCTTTACGTAATGCATTGTGCCCTAGCACCTCATAGGGATAATCACCACCGAGTTCGATTTTCAGTTTTTCATATTTCGCGACAGTTGCTTCCAGTGTTTCTTCCGAGAAATGGAGATCATATCCTCCCTTCTGCTCCAATCCAAGATCATGTCCTGTATTGTCTGTAAGTTCATCGGAAAAACCCCGCCAAGCTTCCGCCGATTGTTGTGACCAACTTGCATAGCGTGGCTGGTTCATACCTTTGGACTGTACCCATACCAAACCGAAATTACCGCGGCTGGCGCGGAAACTGCCATCATCACCATCGATCACTGTGACCGTGAAGCCGCGCTTTAACAGTCCCCAGGCGACAGAAAGGCCGACGACCCCTCCACCAATTATGGCGTAGTCCGATTGCATCACATATACTCTGTTGTTTGCAGATGAAGCCGGGCAACAGAAGATGCTGCCCGAAACCAAATGATTTAGTTGGCAGCCTTGTCAAGGATGGCTTGACCCCATTGCTCGCCAACGTCCTTGAGAACTTCCGGCCAGACATCGGTACGAACCTTCGCAGCCATGGTTGTAAGCTGTTCACCTGTGAGCTTCACAACATTTGTGCCCAGCTCATCAGCGAGTCTTTGTTCGTTTTTACCCTGGTCTTCTTCTGCAACTACCCACCTCTGGGCTTCAAACTCATCGGCGGCTTTCTTAAGCGTAGCCTGATCGTCCGCATCGAGGCTGTTCAGCGACTCGTTAGAAACGATCATGTACCAAACTTCGAAGTGGGTGTTGGCTGGGATATATGTTTTGGTGACATCACGAAAAGACGCGTAATATCCTTCAGCCCCTGAGCCGATCACACCGTCAACCACGCCAGTTTGAATTGCAGTGAAAGCCTCTGAGAAGGGAATTGGTGAAGGTATGTAACCAAACGCTTGGCCTGTCAGCTGAAAGCTTTTAATGCCTGGAACACGCACCTTGATGCCATTGGACTTGCTTGGGTCGCCTGGATTTACCGCATCGGTATTAAGAGAGATACCCCCGAAATAAACCGGGTAAGCAGCCAGCATCGTAATGTCCTGTTTGGCATAGAGTTCTGCCATGGTTTCTCGAACCACGCCGCCAGGGCCATAAATTTTGCGTGCCTGATCCCAGTTTGCGGCAAGATATGGGAAAGAAGATATTTGCATCTGGCGATCAACGCCCGTTGCAGCAGGCTGGGTAGCCATGTCGACGGCACCCACCGATATACGTTCTTGAACAGTGGTATAATCTCCGAGAGCAGACGCCGCAAAAATTTCAATGTTTACATCGCCCCCGGTCGCTTCCTTGACGGCTTCGGCATAAGCTCGAAGTTCGACATCAATTGTTGCTCCTTGTGGACGTACGTGACTCATTTTTAGATCGGCTGCTTGAGCAATGCCTACCATGCCTAGAAGCGCGATGGCTGCTGTTGTTGTTAAAAGTCGTTTCATTATATTTCTCCTTGTTGTTTGGAAAAGGTTGGTGGTTAGAGTTAAGAACCGGATCACTGGATGTAACCAAATAAGCGCGGTAAATAGAGAGATAAATCCGGCCAAAGTGATGTGAGAAAGACAACCGGAACATAACCAAACAAGATTAGCTTCATAGCTGGAGGTATAACCTTAGTGACTTTCACATTACCTATACGAGCGCCGAGATACAGAATTGATGCATAAGGAGGCGGTACGCCACCCATTGCGGTATTGACGCCCATGATTGCCGCAAACTGTATAGGACTAACACCGATTGCCTGCATCAGTGGAAGCAACAGGGGAGCAATCAAGATGATGGCGGTAACATCATTCACCACCATGCCTACCAAAAACAGCAGAATGTTGATAAATATCAGCAATAAAACCTTGTTTTCGGTAATGCCAAAGATAGCACTGACTAACTGTTGGGGGATGCTTTCGTAAACAAACATTTGTCCCAGGATCATCGAGAAGAGGATCATAAACATGATCGCGCCGACAGCTGTCGCTGCTTCCTTTCCTGCAGAAAGAAAATTGTTCCAGCGCAAGCCCTTGTAAATTAAAAATCCTATTGGAATGGCGTAAATTACAGCCAAAGCAGCCGCTTCGGTCGGGGTCATCACGCCTCCATAGATGCCGCCCAGAATCATCACCGGCATCAGCATCGCAGGAAAGGCGTGTATGCCGCGTTTTACGACTTCGCCAGATAATTCGGAAAAGGTTGGTTTGTCATCAAGCACTAGGTTGAACTTGCGTGACATCCAAAGATTGATGATCGAAAAACTAGTCATAATAAGTAAACCCGGTCCAAGTGTTGCTAAAAAGCAAGCAAGGATCGATGTATCTGTCACCCAGCCATAGACAATCATTGTAACTGATGGTGGAATTAACAAACCTAAAATTGAGGAATTTGCGATTAGTGCAGTGGCATATTCCCGAGGATAACCACGCTTTTCCATTTCGGGGATTAGTAGGGGACCGATCGCGGCGATCCCAGTGAGGCCGGAACCAGAAATGGCCCCAATGACTGCACAACTCACTGCTGCAACCACACCGAGGCCACCTCGGATATGGCCAACAAAGGCATTAACAAATCTGAGCAGGGAAGCGGCGATTCCGCTTTCCGACATTATCGTACCGGCTAAAACAAAGAGTGGTATGGCCAGAAGGACTGGATTGCCGAGTTGTTGGAACCCCCATAGCACCATACCTTTCATGGTGACATCGCCAATAAAATACATAACCATCAGCGCTGCACCGAAGCAGTATGGAAGCGGCACACCGAGTGTCAACGTCACTACCAGTATGGCAATAGCCAGAAGTGCAATCTCAATCATTTGCTTCCCCTTGTACAAGAATTCGCATATGCCCCAACAAGTGCCAGACTGTATAGACCATCATTAGTAAGAGGCCGACAACCAGTGCAATGTCTGCATAAAATGTTGGTATATAGAGTGTTGGACTCTCTTTCCAAACCCTCCAAGCATAGCGGGTGAAGTCCCATGCCCAGGATAGAAGCCAAAGACCCACAATAAGACTGATTACTTCTGCGATGATGGCGAGAACCGTGTGCTGGCGATTAGTCGTCAGAAATATTTCCAAGACGTTTGCCAGGATATGAGTGTTCTCGCGAGACGCGTTTACTGCACCGAAGATGTACAACCACAATGTTGGATACATCATTGTTTCTTCGAGACCCATGACGGGAATCTGAAGTACGTATCTAGTAATTACCTGAACGAACTGGCCAATTGCAACAATCAAGATAAGTGCTGTCAGCAAATATTTCGCAAAACGATCCAAAAATGCTCTCCTCGCCCAGTTCTCCCTGGGCTATTTTTATTCTGGCTTAGACCTTTACATAAAGGCAAATTATAAATATTATGAATTTCATAGATTTATCTTATGGATTGAAAATGAACCTTACTTTTCGCCAGTTGCAAACATTTGTCGAGGTGATGAGAGCTGGTTCTATTTCGGAGGCCGGACGCTCTCTTGGCCGAACCCAACCTGCCGTTAGTGCAATGCTAGCTGGCTTGGAGCGCGAGATAGGGTTCCCGCTTTTCGAGCGTGAACGAAGGCGTTTAATACCAAAACCGGAAGCGCACTATTTCATGGAAGAAGCTGAAATCGTTTTGTCTAGGCTTTCGCAATCCGCTCGCACATTGCAAGAAATAGGGAACCTAGAGAAAGGAAAACTTAGAATTGCCTGCAACCCAGCAGCATCAAGTTTCTTTATGCCGCGCGTACTATCGACTTTTCTGAAGGGCAAGCCTGGCGTTAATGCTTCATTGATGATGCGTTCATCACCCGTTGTCGCTGAGTGGGTAGCCTCTCAACAATACGATATTGGCTTTGCCGAAACACCAGAAACACGACGAACAATCCAGATAAAAAATTTTAGATTTCCCTGCGTATGTGCGATGTTAGCCAATGATCCGTTGGCAATTAAATCGGAAATCACGCCAAAGGATCTAGACAACAAACCATTGGCGATGTTGTTTGATGAGCATACCACTCAACAACAAACATCTAAAGCATTTTCCGATGCGGGCGCTCAAATCAACCCACGTTTTGAGTTGCGAACATTTTTGCCGGCACTGCACCTTGTCTCCGAAGGCCTTTGTTACACTATCTGCGATAGCATAACAGCAAATAGTTATCAGATACGCTCAGGTGTTGTCGGCAGTATTGTTTTCAAACCTTTCGTACCAGACATCTATTTGGATATGTCGCTAATGACACCAGCCAATCGTCCATTGTCAAAACTCACAGAAGAATTCGCAAATATTCTCAGGACAGAAATAAATGAGCTTTGTTCCATATCTGCAGCAGGACATTTCCAAGAACTGGATTGAGCATTTTTAACTCAATATAGAATGGACACTGTTATGGGGTCGTAATGTTTCTTCCATTCTCAGAGAAGGTCTGCTTATTACTCTCTTATCAGTTTTGAAAAGTTTGATGATTTGGTCACTAAGTCCGCACAGTCGCCGTTGACCACTGGAAAAGCAACGGTAACTTTGGGTCAATAACAGACCTTCACTCATAACCTAACAATACTTCTCAGGCCCAACCCATTGCGCGAGGGAGTAGCGTTCGCCGTGTGCCCATCCTATTGGCAGCACCTCTTCAATTACTTTCAAATCATCTTCACTCAAAGAGCGATCAACTGCTTGAAGTAATTCAGCAAAATGCTTGGTCGAACGTGTCCCTGGAATTGGGATAATATGATCGCCTTGCGCCAGAAGCCATGCTACCGCTAGGCCTGCAGTTGAAAGCCCCATGTCTGATGCAAGCTTTCTGAATGGTTCTAAAGATTTTAAGTTTGCATCATAGTTTGGCTGCACGAAACGCGGGTTATTGACCAAAAACGGCATACCCTGAATCGCATCAAAGCTTAAAGGATTATCCGTCAATAATGACCGCCCAACAGGTGAAAAAGCAACAAGTGCCACACCCAGCTCTTCGCAAGTTTGTATCAAACCCATTTCAGGTGAGCGCGTTGATAGTGAATATTCTGATTGCACAGCCGCCACCGGATGAATGGCATGGGCTTTGCGCAGGGTTGTCGGTGCAATTTCGGAAAACCCAATCGACTTCGCTTTGCCAGTTTTTACAAACCCAGCCAAAGTTTCTGTTACTTCTTCAATAGGAACTAACGGATCGCGGCGATGCAGATAATAAAGATCAACACAGTCAACGCCCATTCTTTTTAGGCTGTTATTTAACTCTTCTTCCAGATGTTCTGGTGAATTATCAAAAACATTACTCGGCCCATCAGGATTGCACTTAATTGAACCTTTTGTTGCAATCTTAAAATGATCTTTGCTTTCAAGGTTCGATTTCAGGTAAGTACCAATCACGGTCTCTGAAGTACCCATCCCATAAACATTAGAGGTATCAAGATGCGTCACACCAGCCTCCATCGCCATATCTAATATTGCGTGGCTTTCAGCTTCATTGGTCTTGCCATAAAAATCAGAAAAGGACATTGCACCAAACCCAATTGGATGCACGGATGCGCCATTTTTACCTAATTTCCGTAGCTTCATATGACAACCTAACTGATAGCTTAAAAGGCTTTTTCAGAGCCAGGGCGATATTTATTGCTCGGAACAAAACCTGACTTCACAGGCTCACGTTGCTCTTTCACCCAAAGCTGGCGATTCGGATGAATGCCTGCTCCTTGGATTGCTGAGACAGCTGAACCGCGCATACGGGCCAGAAGTCTTGTATCCGCGTCCCCACATGATGGGTGCATACCGCCGTTTGCGTCGACAACTTTTTGCCATGCAGCTTTGCGGGCTTCTAATGTGGGAGCATCTTGAAGAGCCGTACAATTAATCTCACTCGTATTGAGATCAACAACAATTTCATCGCCATCTTCAACAAAGGCAATCGGCCCACCAACAGCTGCTTCTGGCCCGACGTGACCAATCACAAGGCCAACTGAACCACCAGAGAACCGTGCATCTGTCATAAGGCCAATAATAATATCACGGTCACGGCAAAGCGTTGTAATACGAGAAGTTGAATCAAGCATTTCTGGCATACCAGGTGCACCACTTGGGCCTTCATAACGTACCATCACCATATCATGGTTTTGGAAGCTTTCAGACGCTTTATCGAGTGCTTCAAGCAGTTCTAATTCTGAATCAAAACAACGGGCATTACCTTTAAAGATATTATCTTCAAGGCCGCCTTCAACGCCAGCAAGTTTCAAAATAGCGCTAAAGTCTGGTGAAAGATTGCCGCCAAGAACACGAAGACCGCCAGTTGCTTTATAAGGTTTTTCCATTGGATAAACCACACGTCCATCTGGGTCAGCCGTTTTAAGTCTAGCAATCTGTTCGCTTAGTGTTTCACCCGTACAAGTATCCGTGTCGCCGTTCACAAGCCCCGCTGCAATAAGCTCTTTTACAATCACTTGAATGCCACCAATCTCATCAATATCCACCATAGAATAAAGCCCGTAGGGACGAGCATCCGTTAGAACAGGAATAAGGTTTTGTGAAAGGTGATTAAACTCTTCTGGTGTCATTACATCACGCCAGAAATTTCCAAACCCAGCAGCACGTGCGATTTCTGGGGCATGAAGCACAACATTAGTTGAGCCACCAATTGCCATCGCAACGATTAGTGCATTACGAAGGTTATCACGCTTAACAATATCTCGTGGCATGATGTTTTTTTGAACCATTGCATCCAAATAAGTCACAAGCTGGTCGGGGAACTCATTTAGACGGCGCGGATCATCAGATGGCGGTGAAACCATGTGAAGAGGCTCCATACCCAGCACAGCAATAAACGTTTGCATGGTGTTGTAGGTAAATACACCGCCACAGCTACCGTAACCAGGGCAAGACGCACAAGCTATATGCTTCTTATAATCTTCATCAGGGTTACCAGCTACCTGAAAGGCAGCCACAATATCAAGCATCGCATTACTCTTAGGGTCTTTTGCGGGGCGTATTGGCCCATCAGACATAATGATAGCAGGACGGTTATGTTCTAGAATTGCAGAAAGTGTTCCTACCGGCGGTTTATCACAAGCAACAACGGCAATCGTACCTTCAAGATTACTAGCGCTTAAATGCTCACAAATACTATCGTTTGTTACTTCGCGACCAATCAACGAATAACGCATTTCGCGCGTACCATTTCGCATCCCATCAGAAGTAGCAATGGTGTATTCTGGCTGCACTAGACGCATCTTTATTTGATCTTCGCCCATACCAATACGGCTCCGCAAAGCTTCGTGAATGGCTTCAACCTTACCTTGCACACCAAGATAACACTGACTGTCACCTTTATTGCCAACCACACCCACAGCAGGGCTATGGATAAGATCCATGTCCGTTCCAAGTTCACGTGCAATGCCGTATGTTTGGCTGTTGCGACCAGGATGTTTATCCATAACTTTAGTTTCGGAATTTGACACGCGTACTCTCCTAAAATGCAAGGCTGATTAAACTGCTATTATTACGGATTGTTTCTAGTTTGGGATTTGATGCAGGTCAATAAATTATGAGGCTAAATCATGATCGCTTAATTTTTATCTTCTGGCAAATCAGGAATAGGCATAACGTTTACCCCCTCTTCAGCAAGACCAACAGCTTCTTTTACCGTTGCCTTTCCATAAATTCCGCGCGCTTCGCTTTCACCATAATGAATTTTGCGCGCCTCTTCAGAGAACTTGTCGCCAACGTTTTCAGAGGTTTTTTCTATATGTTTTTTTATTTCACGTATCTTAGTAACAACTTCTTCCGGCATTTGCGGCGCAATATTCGCCATAGCTTTATCGCCAGCACCAGATTTCTTAGTTCCAGTAACACCCGGTGTCATCAATGCTTTTGAAATTTTTTGAGAACCACATTGCGGACACTCAACAAAGCCGCGCTTACGTTGTTCATCGTAATCATCGCTAGAACCAAACCATCCCTCAAAGCCATGGTCCTTTTCACATAGTAGAGAATATTTTATCACGATACACACTCAAGTTTAAACTCACGCGCATTCATAAGGTTAGGGATTCTTTGACGCGCTTGTTTAACTTCGCTTAGCTCTATTTCTGCGGAAATAAACCCTGGTTCTTCATGAGCAAGTTCTGCTAGTACCTCGCCCCATGGGTTAATAATCATAGAGTGGCCATACGTTTCACGGCCATCTTCATGATCACCGCCTTGAGCAGCAGAAATAACGAATGCACCGTTTTCAATCGCACGAGAACGTTGCAATATATGCCAATGCGCTCTTCCTGTTTGACGTGTAAAGGCCGCAGGCCCTGTCAGAACTTCGGCACCTGCCAAAGCATATTCGCGATATAAATGCGGGAAGCGAATATCATAGCAAATCGACAGGCCTAGTTTGAAATCATCTACCTCAACCAAACATGATTTTTCACCTGGCTGATAGACTTTTGACTCTCGCCAACTCTCACCATTATCCAAATCTACATCAAACATGTGAATTTTATCGTAGGTTGTCACAAGTTCGCCTGATGGATTGAATAAAAAGGCTCGATTAGCAGCCTTTTCCTCTCCCACTAAAATTGCATGAGAGCCAATATGTAGCCAAATACCCAATTCTTTAGAAAGCTGAGCTGCATGTTTTACAAGCAAGTCATCTTCTTGAGAGACAATTTCAGAAAACAAACCCTTCCGATTTTTTTGTACGATACCAGTCATCTCTGGTGTTTGAATATAATTTGCACCTTCGCTTGCAGCTTGGCGCACCAAAAAATCCATCGCCTCAATATTCTTAGCAATGGAAAGACCAGAACGCATTTGGATACAAGCTACATGCATATTAATTACTTCAACATTGAATCTAGGTTACCAGAACGGTCAAGCGCGTGAAGTTCGTCGCATCCACCAACGTGTTCATCACCAATGAAAATCTGAGGGAACGTGTTTCCACCATTAGATTTCTTGACCATTTCTTGCTTCACTTTTACATCAAACGTTCCATCAAATTCTTTAAATTTAACACCCTTTGACTTAAGCAAAGATTTTGCAGCACTACAGTATCCACAAAACTTTCGGGTATATAAAACAACTTCTGACATAGTATTTTTCCTAATAAACAATCTAACTGCTATATAGGTCTCAAACTGTGTGCGTTTCAACCTTTGCAAAGACTAACACATTAATTTGACTAGCGCCGCCTCGTTTCAAAGCACGCGCAGCAGATTTTGCAGTTGCACCTGTGGTGTATACATCATCTATCAATAAAACACGCTTCCCTTTAAGGTTTATTTTCATTTCTTGAGGAACGGCAAATGCACCCGATACATTTCTTGCTCGCTCGCTTTCACTTAATCCAACTTGTTGTCGGGTTGGCTTTCGCCTAATTAAAATCTCAGGTAAAAATTCTTTATCATTTAATTTGGCTAAACGGTGCGCAAGTTCTCCAGCTTGGTTAAAGCGGCGTTTTCTCAATCTAGAGGGATGCAGCGGAACAGGAATTATTGCATCAACTTCATCAATGATTTCACGCCCAGAAACATTCATCCAATTAGAAACCCATCGCAAAAGATCGGCTCTATCTGAATATTTGATAGATGAGACTAGTTTTCGTGCCAAATCATCATAAAGCAATACAGTCCTTAATTTATCAAATGGAGGTGGAGTAGCGATTGTTTCCGCACTTAAAAAATCATCTCCCATGTCAATTGAAAATGGAGATCCCATAACAGGGCAAAATGGCTTGGTCACAAACCTCAGTTTTCCCCAGCACTGAGGACAACATCCACCCTGTTTATCCACGAATCGATCACACGTTAAACAGGCACTTGGCACCAGCAATTCTGGTATAAGGTTTACAATATTACGAAGTTTTTCAATAACATTTAATGTCTTGCTGGATATTTCCATTCAAGCAGACTATTTGATGTTTATGAAAAATACGAGTCCACCAAAGTTGTTCAATCAAAAACGTCGCAGAGCAATCGAGCAGCGTGCAACAAACATAGCTCAAGCCGATGCTGACTTTCTTGTTAAAGAAGCAGCGATAATGATGGCGGATAGGTTAAATGCTACAAATCGAGAGTTCGATGTAGCAATTGATATGTTTAGCCCATTCGACAATATGTTAAATTTTTTACAAGACTCACCAAAAACAAAAAAAACATACAAGTTTTCAAAAAAAACTACGCAGCAAGACAGTAAAGTACCAACAATTAATGGAACTCGTGAAGAAATTTCACTTGAACCAAAGTCTGTAAATTTGATTACATCTATTTTTGGCCTGCATTGGTCAAATGACCTACCAGGTACATTAGCTCAGATAAAAAACTCTCTTGTTGAAGACGGCTTATTTTTAGCCGCTCTTCCCGGAGATAGAACCTTAATGGAATTACGCGACAGTATGCTAACTGCTGAAAGCATGATCAACGGCAATGCAACCTTACGCATAGACCCATTTGGTGAAGTAAGACAGATTGGTAGTTTATTACAAAGAGCAGGCTTTGCTCTTCCAGTTGTCGACACAGAAATACTGACCGTACGTTATTCATCATTAAAAAAATTGATAACAGATCTTCGCGCTATGGGCGCGACGAGCAGTTTAAACAGTAATACGCACTTTGGCCCAAGAGGGTTGTTTGAAAAAACCGAACAAATTTATCGGGAGCGTTATCAAGATGAAGATGGAAAAATTCGAGCAACTTTCGAAATAGTTTTCCTATCAGGATGGTCGCCCCATACCTCACAACAAAAACCTCTTAAAAGAGGCAGTGCAAAAAACAAATTATCTGATTTTCTAATGTAAAATAAACTAAGGGTTTTAACTCTTATTACCCAGCATTAATGATAGCCGTTTCAATATAATTATACAGGCTTTCTGTTGCCTCACCAAAATTATTTAAAGCGGCTAGAATTGCCACACAAACAAGCGACGCAATAAGACCGTACTCAACAGCAGTAGCGCCAGATTCATTTTTTAAAAATCGTACAACCAAGCTCATAGTGCGTTTTCCTCTTCATATTCCTTTGTAACTTATTAGAAAGGTTTTAAAAGCTAGTTAAAAAAAGGGTCAAATAAACAATAATTTGTGCTTAAAATTTTATTACACCCAGACGTAATAATAAAATTTATTGCTGGTCAGTATCAAAAATCGATTTTCTAACCGTGTACCGTTTTACAGGTTTTTCTGCGTCACCAATCGAGCTGGTTACAACGGTATCAACACCGTAGTTTTTATTATACGCGTACTCTTTGGCAGCATTATTTAGTAGTGGAACCCCAAACATTACGCCAATAACAACCGCAAAGCTGAATACCAAAGTAGTTTGAACTGCAGTCTCACCAGATTTATCCATCGAGAAGTTTTTGCATAGTTTTATAAAACGATTATGTGTCATTTTCCGTCCAAAAAAATTGTCCTAGACGCATCAAACCTATGTTTAAAGCGTGCTGATAATCATTAAAACTATAGTTAATCTATAAAATATCCATTAACGCTGGAATAAAAGGATCATCAGCAGGCGGCATCGAATAATCGCGCAAAGCTTTCCCGCGCACCCACTTTAATTGCTGGTTTTCTTTACCTGTAGGTACACCTTCCCATTTACGGCAAACAAACAACAGCATTAAAAGGTGGAATTTTTCATATGAATAACTAGCAAAAGAAAGCGGCGCCAAACACGTTTCCCATGTTTTAACACCTAATTCTTCATCTAATTCTCTAATTAAAGCTTCTTCTGGTGTTTCACCTAACTCAATTTTTCCTCCAGGAAACTCCCACAAACCTGCCATTGATTTACCTACAGGGCGTTGCGCCAACAAAACTCGATTATCCGCATCAAGCAAAGCGCAAGCACTGACTAGCAACAAAGGTTTTGTATTTTCCTCAACACTCATGATTTTACTGGTGCCATTCGATAACTATACCGATACAGCTCTTCAAACCCGAAACTTTTATAAAGCTCAAATGCTGCTGTATTTTCTGCAACAACTTGTAACCAAGCATAACGTGCACCAGATTGCTTTGCCCATTTAAGAGCGCTTCCCATCAATGTTTTTGCATTACCCTGACGTTGGAAAGCCTTTCCTGTTACAAAATCAAAAACACCAACGAGATCATTATCATGTACACATCTAACAGCAGCAACATGCTGGTCATCCAAATTCTTTACAAACAGCCCACAGTTCGGTTTTATTGATTGAATAACCTCAAATAACCCTGGCTTGGAACTCTTAGTCTCAGCTGAAAGATGTAGGAATGAATCAACCCAATAACCAATATCTTTCATGGGCACATGATCTATGTGATTTGGCAGATCAACTTTATCTAAATCCAACATCATAACGATGCTTTCATCAAAACGAACCCAACCTCGGTCATCAAGAATATCTTCTAATTCAGGCGGTGCTAGCGGTGATTGGCGAAAAACAAGTTCGCGGCCAAAACTCTCAAATTTACGTTTGGCTAGTTCAAGACGTGCATCAATATATGCATGGTCAGACGGATCTAGTGGATTGACCGAGTTTAGTCTTTTTGCAGGATGCCCAGCCGTTAAGCGAATTGCCCACGTGCCATCATAATGCGTAGATGTTGAAGGAAAAGAGCGAAAGCTTACAGCTTCTAATCGTCTTACTTGTGCCAGTCCAGGCATATAAATCAACTCCGATAATCGCCGTTTATGGCTACATATTCTTTTGTTAGGTCACAAGTCCAAACCCTTGCATGACCTTTACCCAAACCAATATCAATCGATATATCAATTTCATCAGCCTGCATAACTTTAGATGCTTCTTCTTCACTATAGTTGGGAACACGCTCACCATTTCGAGCAACAGTTACATCACCAAAACTAATAGTGAGCAAATCACGCTCTGCTGGTTCGCCTGCTTTACCAACAGCCATAACAATACGCCCCCAATTAGCGTCTTCACCAGCAATGGCAGTCTTAACCAATGGGGAATTCGCGATTGACTTAGCAATTTTTCGAGCAGACCCTTTGCTTTTAGCGCCAGTGACTTCAATGCAAACTTGCTTAGTGGCACCCTCGCCATCACGCACTAACAACATAGAAAGTTCATGCATCACGTCTTGAAGGGCATTTTTAAAGGCCTTTAGCTTGTCATCTTTTGTGCTGGAGATTTTACGCCCCCCGCCTGCTGACATTAATAAAACCGTATCACTCGTAGAAGTATCACCATCAACGGTAATCGCATTAAAGGTAGTTTTTGTGTATCGAGACAAAAGCTCTTGAAGAATTTTATTATCAATCGCCAAATCTGTTACGATAAAAGACAGCATCGTTGCCATATCAGGAGCAATCATACCTGATCCCTTAGCAATACCGTTGATGTGATACGTTTTACCATCTACTTCAAATTTGCGGCTAGCAAGCTTTGGATAAGTATCTGTCGTCATTATAGCTTGCGCAGCCTCATGCCATCCATCAGATTTCACGACTGCATTTGCCATACGAAGTTTTTCGCCAAAACTTGAGGTATCAAGTGGCTCACCAATCACTCCAGTAGACGCTAGAAAAATAGACTTCTCCGAGCAATTTAAAACTTCACCTGCAGCCTTTGCAGTTTGCTCTGTAGATTCAACGCCTTTTTGACCTGTAAAAGCATTTGCATTACCTGAATTAATAACAATCGCTTTCGCTTTACCTTTAGACAAATGCTTGCGACACCAATCTACTGGCGCAGAAGGGCATTTTGACTTGGTAAAAACGCCTGCAATTTCTGCAGGTTTGTCAAAAACAATAAGACACAAATCTTTACGTCCTTGATATTTAATACCAGCTTCAATACTTGCAAGCTTAACACCCTCCAGAACAGGCAACTCAGGATATAGTCTTGGTGCAAGGGGAGATACTTTTTCAGTCATTATGGCTCTTTAAACTAGGAGTAAAACTTATATTACTGCGATTGTAATTCATCTAGTTTAACTTTTAAATCCTCATCAAGGATTTCAACTTCAAACTTGGCTCGAGCACTCTGGGTAAGCAAAAAATATTTTTCACGTGCCAGTGCCTGGCGTATTTGGCCTTGAACTTGTTCAAAAGTTGGTGGCTCACTATCGCGCTGATCTTCCTTATAGATGATATGATACCCAAACTGCGATTTAACAGGCTCTTTGGTATAAGTACCTTTTTCTAATTCAAATGCTGCAGCTTCAAATTCAGGCACCATTTGACCACGCCCAAAATAGCCTAAATCACCGCCTTGCGGGCCACTTGGGCCAGTAGATTTAGTCTGTGCCAATTCAACAAAGTCTGCTCCGCCATCAAGTTCTACAATAATTGCTTTTGCTTCTTCTTCAGTTTCGACCAGAATATGACGAGCGCGCACCTCAGGTTTAACTGGAATGGTCTTAACTTCAATATCATAGCGTTTTTTCATATCTTCTTCAGTGATGGCATTTAACGCATTTGATTGAAAATAATTATTGTGAAGAGCGCGAGCACGGTTAAAAGCCAATTGGGCTTTAAAATTTGCATCATCTGCAAGGCCAGCTTCTTCTGCAGCAAGTGCTAGAAGCTTAATATCTAAAAGTGCATTTAAAATCATTGCGCGACGCTGCTCAGCCGGCACTTTTGCAAATTGCTCCAGCAAATCCACCTCAGCGAGTGCAAGTTCACGGTCTGTAACTTCAACACCGTTAATCCGAGCAATCACGTTTTCTTTAGTCTCTTGAGCAAAAACAGGAAATATCGCAGCACTTGTGATTACAAAAGCTAGCGCTATATTTCGGGTAATGGCAGGTAGATTATTCTTTAACATAGGGGCTCCTATTAGGCCTTAAAAGATAAAACTGTAAGCACTCTATGTAAGAGTAAATTACATACAAACAATGGCAATCGTTGACATCAGTTGATGTCCCTCTTATCTGTCCTTTGTCCGGTCGTCTAGATTCTGATTGAACAGTTTCGTGTAAACTACCTTCTGAACCTAGTTTTTCAACGACAAACCGTACATATAAACGTCAAAGCAGGTCTGATTTTCAGACAGCAAATTATCTTGAGAGGCCGTATGGGCATTTTTGGTGGAATAGCAAGCAAACTTTTTGGTTCATCTAACGACCGTGAAATCAAAAAATTCTTTCCTAAGGTTGAAGCAATTAATGCTTTAGAACCTCAGATGGAAGCACTCTCTGATGAGCAATTAAAAGCCAAAACGGATGACTTCCGTAAAATGCTAGAAGACGGTAAAACAGTCGATGACCTTCTAGAGCCTGCATTTGCAGTTGTGCGTGAAGCTTCAAAACGCACGCTTGGTATGCGCCACTTTGATGTGCAGCTTATCGGCGGCATGATTTTGCACGGCGGAGACATCGCAGAAATGCGCACAGGTGAAGGTAAGACACTAATGTCTACGCTTCCTATTTATCTCAACGCTTTACCCGCCAAAGGTGCTCATGTTGTTACGGTAAATGATTACCTTGCAGAGCGTGATGCAAAATGGATGAGCGCAATCTACGAATTTTTGGGCATGAGCACGGGCATTATCGTCAACGGCATTGAAGATGATGATCGCCAAGCAGCTTATAACTGCGACATCACATACGGCACAAACAATGAATTCGGCTTCGACTACCTTCGCGATAACATGAAGTTTGATCTGGAAAGCATGGTACAGCGCGACCATCATTATGCGATTGTTGATGAAGTTGACTCGATCTTAATCGATGAAGCACGTACACCGTTGATTATATCTGGTCCATTAGATGACAAAACAGACCTCTACACAACCATCGACGGATTTGTGCCACAAATTGGCGATGATGATTACGAGCTTGATGAGAAACAACGCTCAGTTACCTTCACCGAAGATGGCAATGAAAAGCTTGAACAAAGCTTGCAAGCAGCAGGCCTTTTAAAAGGTGAGTCATTGTATGACATCGACAACGTTACAATCGTTCATCACATCAATAACGCACTTAAAGCTCATAAGCTCTTCACCAAAGACAAAGACTATATCGTTCGCGGTGATGAAGTTGTAATCATTGATGAATTTACAGGTCGCATGATGCCAGGTCGCCGTTATGGCGAAGGGCAACATCAAGCAATTGAAGCTAAAGAGAAAGTAACAATTCAGCCTGAAAACCAAACGATGGCATCCGTTACATTTCAAAACTACTTCCGCATGTATGATAAACTTGCTGGCATGACCGGTACTGCCATGACGGAAGCAGAAGAATTTGGAAATATCTATAACTTGAATGTTATTGAAGTTCCAACAAATTTACCCGTCGCACGTATCGATGATGATGATGAAGTTTACCGTACAGTTGATGAAAAATTCCAAGCAATTACAGTACTAATAAATGAATGTCGTGAACGCAATCAGCCTGTACTTGTTGGTACGACCTCAATTGAAAAATCTGAAATGCTAGCGGAGCTTCTTGAAAAAGAAGGCCTTAAAGATTTCAAAGTCCTCAATGCTCGCCACCATGAACAAGAAGCGCAAATCATTGCTGCGGCTGGCGTTCCTGGCGCTGTAACAATTGCTACAAATATGGCTGGTCGTGGCACTGACATTCAACTGGGCGGCAATTTTGAAATACGCGCTGCAGAAGAACTTGCAGAAGACTTAACACCAGCAAAACGTAAAAAAGCAGAAGAAAAAATCAAAGAGGAAATTGCGACAGCTAAAGCAGAAGCAATTGCTACTGGCGGCTTGTTTGTTATTGCAACAGAACGTCACGAAAGCCGTCGCATCGATAATCAGTTGCGCGGGCGCTCTGGTCGTCAAGGTGATCCGGGTCAATCAAAATTCTTCTTATCGCTACAAGACGACCTCATGCGTATCTTTGGCGGTGAACGCATGGATGGCATGTTACAAAAACTTGGGCTTAAAGATGGCGAAGCCATCATGCACCCGATGATCAACAAAGCATTGGAAAAAGCTCAGAAAAAAGTTGAGGCACGCAACTTCGATATTCGTAAAAACCTTCTCAAATTTGACGATGTGATGAATGACCAACGTAAGGTTATTTTTGATCAACGTAAGGATTTGATGAAAGGTGAAGACTTAAGCGAAACTGTCGAAGATATGCGTCATGAAGTTATTGAGGATATTGTTGCAAAACACATTCCTGAAAAAGCGTATCCAGAACAGTGGGATACAATCAATCTCCAGCATGAAGTTCAAGAAATTCTAAATCTGGATTTACCTATTGTTGAATGGGCAAATGAAGACGGCATTGATGAAGAAGCTATCATCGACCGTATCACAGATGCTTCTGATGAGTTTGCAAAAGCCAAGTTTGAAGAGTTTGGCGATGACGTCAGCGAGTATGTTGAAAAATCTGTCATGCTCCAAACACTAGACCAGTTATGGCGAGAGCACTTAGTAGCCCTTGACCACCTGCGTTCTGTTGTTGGTTTCCGAGGCTATGCTCAACGTGATCCACTTCAAGAATATAAGTCAGAAAGTTTTGAGCTATTCCAAAGCATGTTAACGAACCTTCGCCAAGCAGTAACCGCTCAAATGATGCGCGTGTCACTGGTTAGCCAAGAAGAGCAAACAGCCGCAGAACAAGCAGCTTTCATTGAGCAGCAAAACCTGAATATAGGTTCTGACATTCCAGAAGTAGATGAAGAAACCATCGCAAGCTGGGGGCATGTTGGTCGTAATGCACCATGTCCTTGTGGTTCAGGAAAAAAATATAAGCACTGCCACGGCCGCTTTGCATAAATCTGCACAAGTTCTGGATAAGTAAGCCCTATTCCTGTCACACTGATTCTTAGATTGGCATCAGTGTTACAGGAGGGACATCCATGAAAAGACGAAACTTTCTTTCAATAGTTGGTGCGCGCGCAGGTCTAGCTGCAGTGCCTATATTTTTGCCAAGTCATACGACGCAAGTCATTGCTCAATCAGTTTTAGGTAATGCCAAACCGTTAGCCCCTTTCTCACAAGCACCATTTTCCCACCCTCAAGCATGGGCAGAAAAACTTATTACCGCAGCCGAGGGACAAATTGGCCAAACAATCAGATACGATGGTTCTTATGCAAGACTTGATTATCCCGGCGGCGACATACCAAGAGACGTTGGCGTTTGTACAGATGTAATAATTAGAGCCTATCGTGATGCCTTCAACGTTGATTTGCAAAAACAAGTTCATCAGGACATGCGTAAAAACTTTGCCGCCTATCCCAAAATTTGGGGGCTAAAAAGGACAGAAAAGAATATTGACCATCGCCGTGTTCCTAATCTCGAGCAGTTTTTCAATAGACGCAAAGCAAGAGTAAAAATAAGCAATGATGCAAAAGATTATCTTCCAGGCAATATGATCACTTCAAGACTTCCTGGTAACTTGCCTCATATTGCGATTGTCACACAAAGACCAAACGCTGATGCCAACCGCCCACTTATTGTCCATAACATAGGCGCAGGTACACGGCTTGAAGATGGATTATTCGATTATAAAATCGTCGGCCACTATCATTACAATCCAACAGCATAGCAGTTAGTTTAAGATTGAGGCTCAACTCTTTGAGCTTACTGCGGAACGACAACCATTTGTGGCACAGCCTGTGATGCCACAGGTGCTGGCTGCGTCTTAACAACTTCAGAGCTGATAGGATTAAACTCTTGCGTTACAATAGGCTGCGCAGGCGTTTCAGCGCCTATTACAGTAGTTTCTGGCGTTACCTCAGGCACAACAGCAGGCTGCGGCTTAGGTGGTTCAAATATTGCTAGCGTACCTATTGTAGGCTCTGCTTTAATAGACAGACTAGTACTCAGCGGTCTATCTTCAGGCTTTACAAATGGGCTTGTCGCATTGCGCTTTAATATCTTATCAAAAATTGCCTGATCTTTTGACTGCTTAGCATTAAATGCTAACGCTAGGCTTTTTGAAGTTTTTGCAGGCGGACACTCAAGGCGTGAGTTAAATTTCTCACCTTCATCTGCAACACGGTTAAAGACATAACGTTTTTCACAAACATCAACTTTTGGCTGTTGATTAGTGACTTCAAAATGATCACTACCCTCTTTAAGCATTTTCCAAAATTTAAACTTGGGATTGTTTGCCTTCTTCGCCATGTTTTCCGCAGTCATACGAAATGGAAAAGCTTGAACCTGAAACGCTTTTTGACCGCCTTTAAACGATTCGCGCGCCAGAGCATAAATTTCTTCGATGTATTCATCTGTCATAGAATAACAACCAGCAGATGAGCAATCTCCGTGAACCATTAAGTAAGAACCAGTACGGTTATGAGAGCGATCATAAACATTCGGATATCCAAGATTGAATGACAAGTGATAACTTGAATTTGGATTCATCAAGCCTTTAGTGACATGATAAAATCCTTCAGGAGCTTGACGATCACCTTCTTTGATTTTTGGTCCAAGTTTACCAGACCATTTACAAATCTCATATGAATTCAAAAGAGCAAATCGCTTGGTGTGGTCTTTTTTCCAGACCTCCATAACGTTTTCTTCTTTAAAGATCCGCAACATAATGGGCGAACCTAGGCTCATTCCCTTAGTTTTCATAATCTTTGTGAGATGAGCAGGCACAGGCCGCTCGTGCTTTGGAACAGAACTATCCAAAACACCATTACAAGATGCAAGCAGCACACCTGCAAATAAAACAGCAATCTTTTTTGAAGCTTTACGTCTCATGAATTTCCATCAAAATAACATCCTACACAAGATGATATAAGGCATATCAATTGACAAGCCGTTACTAAACCCCACTCACAATATTGTCAGCGAGTTAAAATAACCATAGGAATTAGGATAAATTACGACCCATCGCCAAAAATTTATCTTGACGCTCGCGTTTAATATCTGGACCAGCCATATTTTCAAACTCTTTTAAAGCGTTTGAAATCTGTGCTTTAGCAGCATCAAATACAACCTCATGCCCACGGTGCGCGCCGCCTAGTGGCTCAGGTATAATGCCATCAACAATACCCATTTGGAGCAAATCTTGCGCTGTAATTTTCATAGAAGTCGCAATATCTTTAGCACGAGCAGGATCACGCCACAAAATCGAAGCACCCGCTTCTGGTGAAATCACGCTATAAATTGAATGCTCAAGCATATAAACACGATTTGCAGACGCAATCGCAATAGCACCGCCGGAGCCGCCTTCGCCAATAATAATTGATACCATTGGTACTTCAAGCGTTAGGCATTTTTCTGTTGATCGAGCAATAGCTTCAGCTTGTCCACGCGCTTCAGCACCAAGACCTGGATAAGCACCTGCTGTATCAACCAATGAAATTACAGGTAAATTATAACGCTCAGCCATTTCCATGATACGAATTACTTTACGATAACCTTCAGGTCTCGCCATGCCAAAATTATGCTTAAGGCGTGTTTCTGTATTCATGCCTTTTTCTTGACCAATAACCGCAACTGAACGCCCTTCAAAGCGCCCTAGCCCAGCAAAAATCGCATGATCTTCACCAAAATAACGATCGCCAGCTAATGGCGTAAAGTCTTCTATCATTGCTTTTTGATAATCAAGAAAATGCGGGCGATCTGGATGTCTTGCTACTTGGGTCTTATCCCAAGGAGTAAGCTTTTCATAAAGGCCTTCCAAAACACCAGCAGACTTGGTCTCAAGTCTTGCTATATCTTCGCTTAAATCTACGGTTTCATCTTGCTCAGCAAGACTACGAAGCTCTCTAATTTGACCTTCAAGGTCGGCTACAGGCTTCTCAAATTCTAAATAACTTACCATGAAAATCCACACTTATGGGAAGGTTGAATACTTTGCACCCATAAACCAGATGCGAAAGCGATTGGCAACAAATCCTCACAAATTCCTTATCCGTAAACTCGTAATTCTGTTCTTTTCGCGCTTTAATACAACAAATCTCTTATCATAGAACGTAAATGTCTGCTTTTCCTCAGGAATCATTTGCGCTGAATGAATAACCAACCCTGCTATTGTGTTTGCTTCTTCGTCAGGCAAATCCCAATCAAGAGCACGATTTAAATCTCGCAGAGGGACGCCGCCTTCGACAATCCAAGAACCATCAGCTTGTGCTTTTACACCCGATACTTCTTCATCATGCTCATCAGCTATTTCACCAACGATTTCTTCTAAAATATCTTCTAACGTTACAAGCCCTTCTACTTCTCCGTATTCATCAACAACTAACGCAATATGCGCTTTCTCACGAAGAAACGCATTAAGCTGATCTTTCAGGGTCGTTGTTTCTGGAACAAACCATGGCTTTGAAGCAATTCTCTTGATATCAAGTGTTTTTGGATCTTTTCGCTTTCCCGCAAGAGAGCGCAGAATATCCTTCGCGTGTATAACACCAATGATATTATCATTTTCCCCTTGCCATAAGGGAATACGCGTATGAGGACTTGCCAATATCTGTTTTACAATTTGTTCTGGCGCATCATCCGCATTGATACTTTCCATATTGGTACGGTGGATCATAACATCGGAAATTTCAAGCTCATGAAGATCTAAAATACCACCCAACCGATCGCGATCATCTTTAATCACAGAACCATCGCGGTGTAGAAGTTCCACAGCACCGCGAAGCTCTTCATGCGCCGTTAAAAGATCATTATTACCAATTGGAGCACCAACAAGTTTAAGAATATTTCGAACCAGCCAGCCAACAGCTTTTGCAAGCGGGGCAAAAATAATAACAAGAACTCTAATAATTGGCGCAACGGTTACAGCAAACTTATCGGCATTTGCGAGCGCAATAGACTTGGGCATAACTTCTGCAAAAATAACGACAAGAACAGTCATAACCAAAGTTGCAATTGCAACACCGGCTTCGCCAAATAATGTAAGAAAAAAACTGGTAGCCAATGCCGATGCTAGAATATTGACGATATTATTACCAATCAACAATGTGCCAATGAGCTGCTCGCGATTTTCAATAAGCTCTGTCACATCTCCTGCGCGCTTATCACCGTTCTTCTCCATTTGATGCATACGAGCTCTTGAGGCAGCAGTAAGCGCTGTTTCAGAACCAGAGAAAAATGCTGATAAAGCAATCAGCAAAATAATTGCAAAAAAGATTAGCCAAAAAGCAGTCGTCATTTAGTCAATTGATCCGTTAAAAATCCAAAAACCTCTGATGGAGGTATATCATCAGCAATATAGGACTTTCCAACGCCTTTTGTAAGGATAAACGTGAGAGCGCCTCGTTTGACCTTCTTATCTTGAGCAATAAAGCTCATTAAAGTTTCAACTGAAGGTAAATCTCCTGGAATTTGAGATATTTCAGTTGGAAGTCCAACGGCCTTTAAATGTGTTTCAACACGGGTAACATCATCCATTGAGCAATGGTTCAAGCGATTAGAAAAACGATGCGCCAACATCATACCAATTGCAACACCTTCACCATGGACGAGTCTTGAGCCATCGTAGGCTGTATAACCTTCCAAAGCATGTCCAAATGTATGCCCTAAATTAAGCAATGCACGTTGACCCGATTCAGTTTCATCAGCTGCAACAATTTCAGCCTTTGCTTCACATGACGTTTGAATAGCTTTGGCTAAGCCTTCACCATGAGAAAATACATCGGCATGATTTTGTTCAAGCCAGCTAAAAAAGTCTGGGTATTTAATCAGTCCATATTTAGCAACCTCGGCGTAACCTGCACGAAATTCGCGTGGACTTAATGTTTTTAAAACATCAAGATCGATCAAAACTTCAGCTGGCTGATGAAATGCACCCACCAAGTTTTTACCATGCGCAGAATTAATGCCCGTTTTTCCGCCAACAGAAGAATCCACTTGAGCAAGTAAAGAAGTTGGAACCTGAATAAACCGCATACCACGACGAACAACCGACGCAGCAAAGCCCGCTAAATCGCCAACAACGCCGCCCCCAAATGCAATGACTAAATCATTACGCTCAAGCTTCGCTGCAAGAATACCATCAACCACCTGCTGAAACACACTCCAAGATTTAGACTGCTCGCCAGGGGACACTTCAAGTGTTGAATGAGCAATTCCGCCGCCGTCAAGAAAAGCGCGCAAGGTATCGCCGTGGGCAGAATTAACATTACTATCAGTAACGATCACACATCGCGCATCTGGTGAAACGGTTTTGATTGTCTTTGCAATTTCTGACAAAACCCCATTGCCAATTTTAATTTCATACGAGCGCTCACCAAGGTTTACATTGACCAAATCTTGTTTTGTTGTGCTCATTGCGAAACTTTCAAATGTTCGTCCAGCGCATCCATAACGACATTGCGCATTTCAGACTTTGTGCCGCCTTTTGATTCAATATGCAATTCAGCTTTTGCGTAGACAGGCTCACGAATTTCCAAAAGATTAGTAAGAATTTCTTTGGGGTTACCATTTTTAAGCAACGGTCGCTTGTTTGGTCTACGACCAACACGCTCCAGCAAAAGCTCCAAATCAACCTTGATCCAAACCGACAAGCCGTATTTTGCAACAATCTGACGTGTAGGTTCCGCCATAAAGGCTCCCCCCCCTAAAGCCAATAGAACGGGACCGTCTTCAAGAATTCGCTCGATGACTTTTTCTTCTAGGCGACGAAACTCTTCTTCCCCATACTCAGCAAAAATATCAGAAACAGCACGGCCGGCAGCAAGTTCAATTTCAGTGTCTGCATCAACAAACTCTAACCCAAGCCTACGGGCAACCATTTTACCAATTGCCGACTTGCCACAGCCCATCATGCCAAGAAGTACAATACTACGGCCATCTAACTGGGATAAAATTCTATTTGTGCGAGATTGTCTTCTGTTTGCCATGGATTAAAATCTATTCGTTTTGCTCTTTCCATACCATAAGCGCTCCAAGGTCAAGCCTAACAATGCAAGACTAGGCTTGCCATTTGCTTTCTGGTTTTACATAAAGAGAATGGATTTAGTAATGGCAGCGGGGAAATATGCCTAGTTTATTTAGATTTTTAGTTTTCATTGGAGTTATTGCGGGCATTGTCTACGGATCAATGTTTGCTCTCACGATCTTTGTTGAACCAAACCCTAGAGAAATGAGTGTCAAAATTCCTGCAAAGAAACTTAATCCGCAACAATAAGGGTTTCTCTTGAAAGAATTCCATCTTGTCGAAGCATTTCTAGAAATGATGAGTGCCGAACGCGGCGCTGCAAAAAATACATTATCTTCTTATGAGCATGATCTAATACAATACGGCGAGCATTTATTGGATCAAGGAATACCATTTTCTAGTGCTCAAGTAAGTAATGTTGAAAAACACCTACAAAATCTTGTCACAGAAGGATTATCTGCCTCTTCACAAGCAAGACATTTATCTAGCATAAGACAATTTCATAAATTCTTATTTGCAGAAGGCATCAGAACTGACGATCCGTGTAACACGATTGATAGTCCAAAACTTGGCCGACCTTTGCCAAAAGTAATGAGCATTGATGAAGTTGATAAGCTGATTGGATTAGCGCAAGAAGAAGCAACAAATACAAAAGGCACGCCCGCCAAAAGACTCCGCGCTGCACGTCTTTATGTCTTAATCGAAATGCTCTACGCATCAGGCCTACGAATAAGTGAATTGGTTAGCCTGCCCAAAACAGCGGCCAACACTTCTGGCAGATTTCTAACAATCATTGGTAAAGGCAATAAAGAGCGCATCGTACCTCTTTCAGATAAATGTAAAACCGCAATCGCACTTTATATGTCTCACATGAAAGCTGGCTACAAAGGTGAAGCAAGTAAGTTTCTATTCCCCGCAAGTTCAGCATCTGGGCATTATGCAAGGCAGGTTTTTGCAAGAGACTTAAAAGAATTGGCTCTTAGGGCTGAGCTAGACGCTGCTAAAATTTCACCTCACGTCATGCGCCATGCCTTTGCAAGTCACTTACTACAAAACGGGGCAGACTTGCGCTCAGTACAACAATTGTTGGGACACGCAGACATTTCCACTACGCAGATTTATACTCATGTTCTGGATGAACGATTAAAGCAACTTGTTGAAGAGCATCATCCTTTAGGAAAAGTTTAGGCTTTCGCTGCCTTTACATGGAAGCTTTCTTCCACATACCCATCACGCGTCTGAGACACCTTCATATCCAACAATTTACCAGCAACTTGTGTGCGCAAAATCTGCGCCGTGCCACCACCAATCGTAAACATCCGCACATCGCGGTACATACGCTCTAACGGCTCTTGATCGCCATACCCTCTTGCGCCAAACATTTGCAGTGCGTCGTTGACGGTTTTAATGGCAGCTTCTGAAGCAAAGAGTTTTGCTCGAGCGGCCATCATCATATCGGGAAATCCTGTTGGCGAAGTTTGCGCTGATTTAGCAGCTTCTTTCAACATTAACCGTGAGGCATGAACGCTTGCATCCATATCCGCAATCATCCATTGAAGCCCTTGAAATTCTGCCAAAGGCCTACCAAATTGCTCACGCTTTTTGAGATATTCTTTTGCACGGTCCAAAGCCCCTGCCGCGACACCCATCGCAATTGTTCCCGCGCCAACGCGTTGCGAATTATAAGCTTCCATCAATTGCGCAAAGCCACGCTTCAAACCTGTCGACAGTTGAAGCAGCCATTCTTCGCCAACTTCGAGATTACTAAACTTTAATTCAGCCTCTGGCATACCGCAAAGCCCCATTGTTCGCTCACGCCGGACCACATCAAAACCCTTGGGTTCAATACCCTGCTCAGGATCACGATGAACAATAAACCCACCAATCCCTTCTTCATTTCCATTCTCATCTAGTACGCGGGCAAAAATCAGATGAAGCTTTGAAACACCTCCACCCGTAATCCAATGCTTAGTACCATTAAGTATATACTTATTTCCACTTTTTCGAGCAGTCGTTTGCATCTCGGTGGCAGCACTGCCCGCGTCAGGTTCGGTTATACAGATCGCAGGTTTATCCCCCGCCAAAACAATCGGTGCACAAAAGGTTTTTTGCTCGTGTGTGCCATAAGCCATAACAGCACTAATCCCGCCCATATTAGCTTCGACCACGATTCGAGCCGTCAACGTACAGGCCTTGGCAATTTCTTCAATCACTAATGCACAATCATAGAAAGAAGCTCCAAGCCCTCCATATTCTTTAGGGATAGTCATACCCATCAAACGTGCTTTGACTAAGGATTTGATATTTTCATGACAATACCTTCGGGTTTGATCCCAGTGCGCAGCTTTCGGCGCAAATTCTTTCGCAAGCTCTTTTGCAAGTTCGCGATAAAGATTTACTTGTTCAGCCAACATTTGATTTTCCTCGATTGCACATCATCACGGATAGTTTATCACTTGCTAAGTTCATAACAATCGAATAAATTTCTATATCAAATTCAAAAAGTAAAAACTTATGCAAACACGCCACCTCAAAACTCTGGTTCAAATTGCCCGTGTCAGTTCCTTTGCAACGGCTGCCAATCAGTTGAACATCACCCTTTCAACGCTCTCCATGCAGATGAAAACACTGGAAGAAGAGTTGCAAGTATCACTCTTTGATCGCTCACACAGGCCACCAAAGCTAACCCCAATTGGTCGAGAGATCGCAGATAAAGCGAAATTAGTTCTAGCTGCAGAAAGTGCATTATTAGAAAGTTCTCAGGAAAACGCTGGTCTTTCAGGAAATTATAGAATTGGATTTGTCGCCACCGCGAGCGTCCGCTTACTACCGCTTTTTTTGAAGAACGCAAAAACCAAATCACCCCATGTCCATTTTGACTTGGAAACAGCCCTATCAGAAACGTTAGAAGAACGTGTTTTATCAGGCCAGCTAGACGCCGCAATCCTAACAGCCTCAAAACAAGCAGAAGCAGGTTTGAAGTATGATGTTCTAAGGGAAGAAACATTGGTTTATGCAATTCTAAAAAAACATACAAAACTTTCCATCGAAGAAATGGCGCAAGAACTCCCATTCCTACAATTTAATCCAGGCTCAGGCATCGGCAAGGTCATCGCAAACCACGTCAGAAACCTAACCTCAAAATCAAAGCGCCCGCCCATCATGCTTGATAGTGTAGAAGCTATTATGGAATGTGTGAATGAAGGAATTGGTTTCACGTTATTGGCGGAACCCGATATTCGTCGGTATGCTAATACTTCAGTTATGGTTATGTCCACCGAAGGCAAACCGTTAACTCGCCAGCTTGTGCTAGCAACAGCAAATAAAGAAGGCGCTCAAGATATGGCAGAAAATTTAGTTAATTTATTTGAGGAGTAATTACTCCCCCACACCCTTCACATCAATCGCACAAGCATGAAGGCCTTCATCAATCTTTGGTTGAACAATCGCGTTAATAGCACGATGTCTTTGCACTCGGTTCATAGAATTAAAAGCTTCAGCAATAATTTTAATCCGAAAATGGCTTTCACCCGTCCCATTATCGCCCGCATGACCAGCGTGTAGATGGCTTTCATTAATAACTTCTAAGCTTGTAGGAGAAAATGCCTCTTGAAGGTGCTTTTCTAGGTATTCAGCAACGAGACTCATTATATTTCTCCAAATCAAAAACGTGTTTCAGCATAACCGCGCTTTGTGTAGCCAACTTTTTATAAAGTCAATCCTTGTTCATTTTCAAAAAATCACCATAATACGTTGATGGCTACAAATTCAAAATTATTCGATTCGATCCGCATTGTTAAAGGTAAGAAAAAACCTGGCACTAACAAGCCTATTGATACTTCGTGTCAGTGGCAGGATTGTAAAAAACCAGGCTCGCACAAGGCACCGCTCGGTCGTGACCGTGAGGGACAATATTTAAATCTCTGCATAGATCATGTGCGTGAATATAATAAGTCTTACAATTATTTCTCAGGCCTTGGTGATGATGCAATTGCAAAGTTCCAAAAAGATGCCTTAACGGGCCATCGCCCTACTTGGACAATGGGCGTCAATAAAGAAGGCGACAAAGCGCCGCTGACAGAAGGTGACCCGCGCGCTCAAATTGCTGACCGAATTATCTCTCGTAGTATGCGCCGTACGGGCCAGATTAGCGGAAAGGGTGGACCAGTTCGAAAACTCAAAGCCCTAGAAAAGAAGGCTTTTGATGACATGAGTATGCCTCATTCATCGACTTCAGAGGAGCTAAGAGCAAGATATAAAGCGCTTGTGAAGCGTCACCACCCAGACTCAAATGGTGGGGATCGTACAACTGAACGCCGCCTACAAGAAATCATTAAGTCATATAAAATTCTAAAACAGGGTGGATTCTGCTCTTAAAACAGGGCATTGAATTTCTAACACTCTTATCTCTACAGATAAGCTAATTCTCAACCCGCAAAACTTCATCGGAGGAACGGGAATGTCAGACGGTTTGCCAGATACAGAAGTATCTGTACGTGAAGTATTTAACATTGATTGCAACTGGACAGTTCCAGCTTACAAAACACGCACCGAACACGTGCCAGAGCTTGATGAAGATTATCTTTTTGATGGCCCAACAACACGCGCAATTCTTGCAGGCTTTGCCCACAATCGCCGCGTTATGGTTTCAGGCTACCACGGTACAGGTAAATCAACCCACATCGAACAGGTTGCAGCACGTCTCAACTGGCCTTGTGTGCGTATCAACCTTGATAGCCACGTAAGCCGCCTAGACTTAATCGGTAAGGATGCAATCGTTGTTAAAGACGGTATGCAAATTACAGAATTTAAAGATGGCATCCTACCTTGGGCTTATCAGCACAATGTAGCACTTGTATTCGACGAGTATGATGCAGGCCGTCCAGATGTGATGTTCGTTATTCAGCGTGTGCTTGAATCTTCAGGTCGCCTAACTCTACTTGACCAAAGTCGCGTCATCACTCCTCACCCAGCCTTCCGCATGTTTGCAACTGCGAATACTGTAGGCCTTGGTGACACAACTGGCTTGTACCATGGTACACAGCAAATCAACCAAGCACAAATGGACCGCTGGTCACTGATCACCACGCTAAACTATCTACCGCATGACAACGAAGTTGATATCATTTGCGCCAAGGTTAAATCCTTCAACACAAAAGAAGGACGCGAAACAGTTTCAAAAATGGTTCGCGTTGCAGACATGACGAGGGCTTCTTTCGTAAACGGTGACATTTCAACCGTAATGAGCCCACGTACAGTGATTAACTGGGGTGAAAACTACGAAATCTTTGGCGATCTGGCGACTTCGTTTAAACTGACATTCCTCAACAAGTGTGACGAATTAGAACGCGCAACTATCAGCGAGTTTTACCAACGTGCATTTGGTGAAGAAATTTCAGAAGCAGTTGAAAGCCTAGCATTAGCATAGGAAATTGACATAAGGTTGGTTCATGGCTTCTTCTGGCGATAATTCAAAACGCAATGCCCAAAAAGGTGCTAACCGCGAGCCTATGAAACAGGCGCTCGCGAATTGCGTGCGTTCTATTGCCCAAAACAATGAGCTTGAAGTTACGTTCTCCGGTGATCACCCTTCTATGGTTGGCAATCAGGTTCGCCTGCCAGAATTAGGCAAGAAGCTAACTAAGAAACAACTCGCTATCAGTCGCGGGGTTGGTGATGCAATGGCGTTAAGGCAAGCTTGTCATAATGCCAAAACACACACCAAAATGGCGCCTGAGGGTGATAATGCCCGCGCAATCTTTGATGCGGTTGAACAAGCTCGCATTGAAGCAATTGGCGCAAGCCGTATGGCAGGGGCAGCAGACAACCTTGCTCATATGCTCGATGATAAATACGGCAAACAAAACTATTCTGCGGCACAAGAGCGAAACGAAGCACCTCTTGAAGAAGCTGTTGCCATGGTTGTACGCGAACGCCTAACAGGGCAAAAACCACCAGAAAACATCCATGCTGTTGTAAACCTTTGGCGTGAATGGATAGAACAAAAAGCTGGCGATAAGCTTGATGCTTTAGGCTCTGATATTGAAAATCAAGAATCTTTTGCCGAAGCCATCCGTGATCTATTAGTTGCTTTTGATATGGGCGATGAGCTTGGCGAAGACCCTTCTGAAGACGATGACAATCAAGAATCAGAAAGTGACGCCGAAGAAGAAGAGCAAGACGGTCAGCGTGACAACGAAGAATCAACTGGTGAAGACGATGGTCAACCAGAAGAAATGGAATCTGATTCAGACGAAGAACAAGAAGGCCAGATGGAAGCGTCTGAAGCTGAGTCTGGTGATGATTTTGATGATTCTGATCAAGAGGAAGAAAGCCCAGGCGAATCTCAACGTCCTGATCTTCCTTTCTCAGAACTTCCAGCGGATTCAGATTATCAAATCTTTACGCCAAAATTTGACGAAGAAGTTATGGCCGAAGAGCTTTGCGATGCAGCAGAGCTAGAGCGTCTTCGTGCATTTCTTGATAAACAATTAGCGCACCTTCAAGGTGTGGTGGGGCGTTTAGCAAACCGGTTACAACGTCGCTTGATGGCACAACAAAATCGCGGCTGGGATTTTGATCTTGAAGAAGGTCACCTCGACACTGCAAAACTCACACGTATCATCACAGACCCGATGACGCCTCTATCGTTTAAGATGGAACGCGAAACTGTTTTCCGCGATACGGTTGTAACACTTCTACTTGATAATTCAGGTTCCATGCGTGGTCGCCCAATTACGGTTGCAGCTACTTGCGCTGACATTCTTGCCCGCACTTTAGAACGCTGCGGCGTGAAGGTTGAAATTCTTGGCTTTACCACAAAAGCTTGGAAGGGCGGACAAGCCCGTGAGCAATGGTTGAAGCAAGAAAAGCCAGCTAACCCTGGCCGTCTTAATGACTTGCGCCATATCATCTATAAATCAGCAGATGCTCCTTGGCGGCGTGCAAGGCCAAACCTTGGCTTAATGATGCGTGAGGGGCTGCTTAAAGAAAACATCGACGGCGAAGCTCTTTTATGGGCGCATGAACGTTTGATGAACCGTCCAGAACAACGTCGGATATTGATGATGATTTCAGATGGTGCACCTGTCGATGATTCAACACTTTCTGTAAATCCAGGCAATTATCTCGAACGTCATCTTCGCCATGTAATTGAAGATATCGAAACCTATTCTCCAGTAGAGCTCCTCGCAATTGGCATTGGTCATGACGTGACACGCTACTATGAGCGTGCGGTTACGATCGTTGACGCTGAAGAGCTTGCAGGCGCTATTACAGAACAGCTGGCTGACTTGTTTGAAGAAACCCCTGAACAAGCCAAGAAGCCGCAAAAACGTAAGCGCCTAAAAAAAGCTAGCTAATTCATGAAAGCTTCAAGAAAGAAACTAGCTGCAACTTTCTTAACTACTATCTTGCTTGGGGCATTCATCCCTGCCTATGCAAAAAACATAAAAATAACAGCCACGCCAATTGAAAACTTTTTACCCGAAAACTCTGAGAAAACTCAATTCGGCAAACTAGAGTTTATTGGCGGCTTAGAACTCACATCAAAGAACAAAAACTTCGGTGGACTATCTGGCTTACGCATAACTGAAGATGGAAAAACTCTTTTCGCCGTCACCGATCAAGGTCATTTTCTAAAAGCTGATATTATTCGAGATAGTTCAGGCAAAATATCGGCACTAGAAAGAGCAGAGTTTTCTCGCTTGAGAGACCGTAAGGACGATAAGCTAAAAGGCAAAAGCCGCGCAGATGCAGAATCTTTGGAAATTTTTGGAAACCAATTTCTAATTGGGTTTGAACGGAAACATCGTGTAGATTTTTTTAATCAGAGCAACGGCAAATTAAAAGCAGACAGCAAATCAAAACCCATCAGTTTTAAGCGCTTTAATTTTCCGAATAACAAAGGTCCTGAAGCCATTGCTATATCACCATTAACAAAAGAGGTTTTTGTTTTTGCAGAGTACGCTCTAGATAAAAAGCGCCAGCATCAAGGCTTTATCGTCAAAGATGAAACAATCACACCTATCGCTATTACACTTACAACCGGCTATTCTCTCACAGATGCGCATTTTTTAAATAACGGCGACTTGCTAATTTTAGAGCGCTTTTACACACCCATCACTGGGCAAGCGATGCGTATTCGTAAAATTTTAAGCCAAAACTTAAAGGCCAATACCATTCTTAGCGGTGAAATCATTATGCAAGCAACCAGTCAAATGGAAATTGACAATATGGAAGGCCTTGCAATTTCTAAGATGCAAGATAGTTCAACGCGATTAACGCTGATCTCTGACGATAATTTTTCCAGAAGCCAGCGAACTATTCTTTTGGAGTTTAAGCTTATAGACTAAGCACGTGCTTCGGTGATTTTTAAGAACCCACCATAAGGCACAAGTGCGATAAGTCCCACACAGATTTTAATAATGAAATCGCCTATAGCCAATGAACTCCAAAGTGGCATTGCTATTCCAAAGATGCTGGCTGGAAAGCCAAGTGAATCTTCTAGCATACCAAAGAAACCATCAAGACCGCCAAACATTGGCGCGAAGGCAAGGCCAAAGAAAATCAAAGTATCAACGCCTGAGCCAATTAAGGTTGAAATAAAGGGCGCTTTCCACCACGAGCTTTCGCGCAATTTATTAAAAACACCAACATCAATAAGATGAGCCACTAAAAAAGCACTACCAGAGGCAATGGCTATTCGCGGTGTAGCAAAGTAAATTGATAAAACTACGGCAAGAATAAAACCAACAATAACAACCTTGCGCGCAGCAGCACTACCAAGATGGCGGTTGGTAATGTCATTGACTAAAAAGGCGATTGGATAAGTTAGCGCACCCCAAGTTAGTACTTCTTGCAAGCCGAAGTATTGCACCTGTGTCTGAACAAGAATGTTAGACGCAACTACGATAACAACCATCGCTAAAACATAAGGAAAGAGTCGAGAAATATTCTGCATTTTTTATCCTGGGTGGATGCCACCAGCTTGAGAAATGATTTCACCATGAAACCACAAAGAAAAAGGCGGGAATATCCTGCCTCATACAATTAAAAATCCAAAAATGGATTAAGCAGCAGCTTCAGCTACAGACTTAGCAACTTGCTTTTTAATCAAACGCGCTTTCGGTGAAAGCTCATCTGTTTTAGCTTTTGCTAAGAAAGCATCAAGACCACCACGGTGTTCAACTGTACGAAGTGCTTGAGCACAAATACGGAAACGAACACGTTGGTTTAATGTTTCACTCATAAGAGTAACATCAACAAGATTTGGCAAAAACTTGCGGCGGTTCTTGTTATTAGCGTGGCTGACATTATTGCCGCTCATCACGCCTTTACCGGTTAATTCACAACGTCTGGACATAGGATGTATCCTGATTTTTCAAATTCTTTTAAGGTTCCTGAAAAGCACATTGGAATTTTGCTTTGCTATCGCAAAAACATAAATTATCCCGCAGCTTCAGGAAGGTTGTGGAGTTCATAGGGGGAACATAGGTAAACGTCAAGCAAAAATGGATATCTCGCTAAATTTTGCCCCATTCAGACGATATTCAGGTAAACAAAGTTATATGATACTCAAAGTTATCAAAACATGGGGATTTGAAAATGGTATTTTCAAAAGCAATTACAGGTTCAGCAGTTGCCTTTTTAGCAGTAATATCAACAACCAGCATGGTCAATGCCGAGCTTAAAAACCATGAAACTCGCTTTTCTGTTAAATTTGGCGGAATTGAAGTTGGAATTGCTAAATTTAAAATCCAATTTGATGACAACTCCTATTCTTTAACAGGTTCTGGCAAAACGACAGGTCTTGTAGAATGGTTAGCACCATCAACGGGAAAGTTTATTAGTGCTGGTGCAATGATTGACGATCAATTGCAACCTAAAACGCATCAAGTATCCGTCAAAGAACGCAAAAAGAAAGAAGAAAGCGTCAAACTTTCTTTCGCTAATGACCGTGTCACAAATGTAAAAATTAAAGCCAATAAGAAACGCAACCGCATAGCGCCAAGATATGTACCGCTTGAGGCTAAGCATATGGCGGCAGTTATTGACCCTGTAAGTACTCTAATTGTGCCAATGTCTGGACAAGCAGCTAAAGATGGCAAGCAAGTTTGTAATCAACACCTCCCAGTTTTTGATGGTGAAACTCGTTACGACATCAAGTTAAGCTATAAATCTACCAAAAAAATAAACACTCAAGGTTACAATGGCCATGCCTACGTCTGTAGAATGCGTTATGTCCCTGTTGCTGGGCACAAAAAAACCATCGCAACGTAAAAGAGATGGCTAAAAACAAAAACATGGAAATTTGGCTAGCCCCAATGGAAGGCGTCAGTGTATTTACACCGATCAAAATTATTATAGGCACTAAGTATGGTCGCTTTACAGCAAATCCAAAATACTTTGGAACTGCGAGTTAAATTGCTATTTTTCTGGCAAAGCTAATCAAGGCGCGTTAGATAAAGAAGACGTGAAACTCTAATATAAAGCACACATCCTCTTTCCCATGTCTTCCAACACGATCAATGCTAGTGGCTACGGCGTTACAGCTATTTTAGGCCCAACAAATACTGGCAAGACCCATATGGCGATTGAGCGCATGGTTACGCACAAGAGCGGGCTTATCGGCCTGCCATTGCGTCTTCTTGCGCGTGAAGTTTATGGCAAAATTTGTGACAAGGTTGGCGTTGCAAATGTTTCGCTCGTTACAGGCGAAGAACGCATCACGCCCAAAGGCGCAAAATATCAAGTCTGCACGGTAGAGGCGATGCCTGAATATACCAATGCAGATTTTGTTGCGATTGATGAAGTTCAACTCGCAACCGATTTAGAGCGTGGACACTTCTTTACGGACCGTATTTTAAACCTTCGCGGCAAACATGAAACTATGCTACTCGGCGCCGATACTATGACAGCAGCACTGCAAGACCTGCTACCGCGCATAAGCATTACAACCCGTCCTCGCATGTCCATTCTTCAATATGCAGGCTCAAAAAAAATAACCCGTATGCCGATTAGAAGCGCAATCGTAGCATTTTCTGCTGACGAAGTTTATGCAATTGCCGAGCTTGTGCGGCGAGAACGCGGGGGAGCAGCAGTCGTTACAGGGTCGCTTTCGCCACGTACAAGGAATGCACAAGTTGAGCTATATCAAAACGGCGATGTGGATTTTCTAATTGCAACAGATGCAATTGGCATGGGGCTGAACCTCGACGTTAATCACGTCGCCTTTGCCCAAGACACAAAATATGACGGCTTCCAATTCAGAAGACTAACCGCTCCAGAACTTGCCCAAATCGCAGGCCGTGCAGGCAGGCACACCAAAGATGGTACATTTGGCATTACTAGTCGTGTTCAACCCTTTGAAGATGAATTAGTTCAAGCCTTAGAAACCCATACATTCGCTCCAGCAAAAATTCTAACGTGGCGAAATCGTAATCTCAATTACGTTTCCATTTCAGCCTTAAAGTTTTCATTAGAAAAACCAGCAGAACACCGTCGTTTAATGAAAGCACCACCTAATACAGATATCATTGCATTAGATCGACTTTCAAATGATCCAGATATAATAGATCTAACCAACACACCTGAAAACGTACGTCTCTTATGGGATGTCGTTAAGACCCCAGACTATCGAAAAATTTCCCCTGCATCACACGCGGAAATTCTTTCACAAGTTTATATGAATGTTGCTCGCGAAGGCAAAATCAACGAAGTATGGTTCGCTGATCAAGTAGCGAGCAGTGATAATACAAATGGCGAATTAGATGCGCTCTCAACACGCATTGCCAACATTAGAACTTGCACTTATTTGTCTAATCGTGATGATTGGCTTGAAAATGCTATACAATGGCGAGAAAAAACCCGAGAAGTCGAAGATAGACTGTCAGATGCACTACATGAGACCTTGACGAAACGTTCGTAGACCGCAGGACAAGTATCTTAATGAAGCGCTTGAAAGAGAAAGAATGCTAGAAGCTGAAATTGGTGAAAATGGTTCCGTAAGTGTGGAGGGCCACGCTGTAGGTCATTTAAAAGGCTTCAAATTTGTGGCGGATAGTTCTGAAGGTGTCAAAGACGCGAAAGCTCTAAATGCAGCTGCAGCAAAAGCTCTTTCTGCAGAGATAGAAAAGCGTGCTGACAGATTAGGCGCTAGCCCTAATAGTGATATTGTTTTGGGCAATGATGGCACAATGCGTTGGCTTGGTGAAGCAGTTGCTAAACTAGCTAAAGGCGACACGCCTTTTAAAGCCTCGTGTAATCATGTTAGCTGACGAACAGTTAACCGGCATCTCTTTAGATAAGTCTGTTGCTAGATTAGGGCGGTGGGTTTCAAACCACGTTAACACACTTCTAAAACCCCTATCAGACCTTGAAGCTAACCAGGAATTAAATGGCATTGCGCGTGGCATTGCATTTAGACTTGTTGAGAGCCTAGGCATCCTTTCTCGTAAAGACGTTGCAGATGATCTTAAAAACCTGGATCAAGATATGCGTAGCATCATGCGCCACAATGGCGTTCGTTTTGGTGCTTATCATGTCTTTGTACCAATATTGCTTAAACCAGCCCCAAGCCAACTAATTTGCCTCCTTTGGGCAATCGCAAACGATAAGCTGGAGGCAACAGGCCTAACAGAAATTCCAGGCTTATCAGCAGCAGGACGCACATCAGCGCCCGTTGATGAAGCTTATGAAAAACAATTTTACGGTCTATCAGGCTTCAAAATTCTTGGCGCTAAAGCCGTTCGTATCGACATCCTTGAACGTTTAGCTGATCTAATTCGCCCAACGACAAGCTGGAAATCAGACAGTGCTTCTGAAAAACCAGAAGGAGCAATCGATGGTCGCGCATTTTATGTAACGCCCGCTATGCTTTCTATTCTGGGTGCAACACATGAAGACATGATTACGATCTTAAAAGGCCTTGGCTATAAAGAAGAAAAACGTCTTGAAGCAGATATAAAACCTTCTGAACCTGCTAGTGAAGCAAAACCAGAAAGTGCTGAGTTAGCTGATGAAGCAAAAACAGAAGGTAATGCTCTTGCAGAAGAACCAGTAGAACCAAAGTCAATATTGATCTGGCGTTATGGTGGTGGGGCTAACAAAAAATTCTCGGGCAACAGACAACCTAATAAAAAGTTTGCTGGCAAGCCTCATAATAAAGATGGCAAAAATAACAAGCCAACTCAAAATCGCAATAATAACAAGCCAAAAAAACCTGAGAAGCAGGCCGATCCAGATAGCCCATTTGCTGCACTTGCAGCTCTTAAGGGCAATCTCAAATAAGTTATGACTGAGCAACCTCCTAGTCGGCAAACCCAGCGCATCGATAAATGGCTCTGGCATGCACGGATATTTAAGACTAGGAGCATTGCACAAAAACAAATAACAACTGGCAAAATACGTGTCGACAAAGAAAAAATTAGCAACTGTAGTCGGAAAATTATTGCAAGTAACGTTCTTACAATAACACTCCAAAGAGACATCAAAATCATCGAGGTTATTGGGTTTGCAAAAAAACGCGGCCCATACAGCGATGCTCAACTACTTTACAATGATTTATCACCTCCTAAACTTGAAAAACAAAAACAAGAACAGACAAAAGAATCCATGTCACGCATACAAAGTGACGGACGCCCAACCAAGCATCAACGCAAGCAAATCGTCGCCATGAAACGTAATTCTTCTGAATAACTATCAATTAGAATTTTCAATTCGCCATGCGGTAATTTGTAGTCGTTTATGGTCTTGTAAGAGTTTAAGAAAACTTGTATCCGAATTGTATAAATATGACCGACAGCCGCAAAATGGCAGTGGAGTAATAAATGACCTATATCGTCAACGATAATTGTATCAAATGTAAATACATGGATTGTGTAGAAGTATGTCCCGTAGACTGCTTTTATGAAGGCGAAAACATGCTCGTTATTCATCCAGAAGAATGCATCGATTGTGGCGTATGTGAACCAGAATGTCCCGCTGAAGCGATTAAGCCTGATACTGAGCCAGGCCTTGATAAGTGGCTTCAAGTGAATACAGAGTATGCAGAAAAGTGGCCAAACATCACCCTCAAGAAAGAACAACCTGCTGATGCAGAAAAATTTGATGGTGAAGAAGGTAAGTTTGAGAAGTATTTCTCTCCAGAGCCTGGCGATGGCGACTAAGAATTAAATTATTAATGGCTTTAAGCATTAACCATTTATTAATATATTCAAGGACCTATATTTTCCAATTTCTACCTCGGGTTGAAAAAACCTCATTTTTGTGTTACCTATATGTTTCATAGGGCATAGAGCCATTTCTGGTCATAGATAACAGCAGAGTTTTCCAATCACTTCTTACTTGAAAAATAAACGGTACACTAAAGTCATGCCGTATAACTCAGCTGTATGCTGCGGATTTCATTTCTAAGACACGTTAGAAACTATTCATATTGTCTTTTTATTTCAAAAGACGCTGCTCATTTATGTTGGCTAAAGGTAAATTGATCAATCGGTTCTGCCGATAAATAATAAGGGAGCCATTTCATGGCAACAGCGAAGAAAACAATGCAACGTCAAGGTTTTAAAACAGGTGAATTTGTTGTTTATCCTGCACATGGCGTTGGTCAAATAACTGACATTGAAGATCAAGAAGTTGCAGGCTTTACGCTTGAACTTTTTGTAATTAACTTCGCACAAGACAAGCTAACGCTCCGTGTTCCAACTACAAAAGTTGAATCTGCCGGTATGCGCAAACTTTCTGATGATGCACGTATTGCAAAGTCATTAAAAACAGTTCAAGGCCGCGCACGTATCAAACGCACAATGTGGAGTCGCCGTGCGCAAGAATACGAAGCGAAAATCAACTCAGGCGATATTGTATTCATCGCTGAAGTGGTTCGCGATCTTTTCCGCTCTGAAAACCAACCAGAGCAGTCATATTCTGAGCGCCAATTATATGAAGCAGCGCTTGATCGTATGGCTCGTGAAATTTCTGCGGTTAACAAAATCTCTTCTACAGAAGCAGTTGCAGAGATTGAAAAGAACCTTGCAAAAGGCCCGAAACGTGGCGTTAAGCTAGAAGGCGAAGAGCAAGAAGCTGCTGCGTAAGTAAATTCACTTACAGTTTAAATAGTTGAATTTTAAAAGATAATTTAAGGCTCGCACTGAAAAGCGCGGGCCTTTCAAGTTATTATTACATGTTGTGAAACAAAAACCTCACGCCTCACGTTAAATTAATACATAATGTAATTTGGGAGAGAGAAATTGGCCCACCAAGAAAACATTGGAAAAAGCTTAGCAAAGGCAGCGAGACAAGCACCTTATTTAGAACGCGATCATGAACATGAGCTCGCTGTTCGGTGGATAGAAAAACAAGACCAAGAAGCGCTTCACCAACTAACATCTGCACACATGAGGCTAGTAATTGCTGTTGCCTCTAAATTCCGTCGATATGGCTTGCCTATTTCTGATCTTGTACAAGAAGGACATGTTGGGTTACTTGAGGCTGCTGCACGTTTTGATCCTCATCGTGAAGTACGTTTTTCAACTTATGCTACTTGGTGGATACGCGCATCAATTCAAGATCATATCCTAAGAAACTGGTCTATTGTTCGCGGAGGAACCAGCTCAGGTCAAAAATCTCTATTCTTTAATTTACGCCGTCTTCGCGCGCAAATTACTAAACTAGATAAGAACATAAACAGCCATGACTTGTATCAAGAGCTTTCAAAAGCAATCGGCGTTTCGCCAAAAGACGTGGCAGCCATGGATGCACGCCTAGGTGGATCTGATATTTCACTCAATGCTCCTGTTGCGTCTGACGATGAAAGCAGTGCCGAGCGACAGGATTTTATACTAAGCGAAATTCCACTTCCTGATGAAAATGTAAGCGATATAATTGATGGTGAGAGACACACTAAATGGCTTCAAACTGCCCTAGGTGTTTTAAACGAGCGTGAGCTTTTAATTATCAACAAACGCCGCTTAAGCGAAAAAAGCGCAACGTTAGAAGAGCTTGGAAACAAATTAGGAATTTCAAAAGAACGCGTACGCCAACTCGAAAACCGAGCGCTTAGAAAGCTTGAAACAACATTGATTGCAGAAAATCCAGAAATAACTCAGCTTATCTAATAGCTAAAACTATTAATCTGTTACAATTTTGACTTTTTGCCCCGGAGAAATAGTCTCACCTGACTTTAGTCCATTAATTAATCTAAATAACTTTGATGGACTAGATGAACCTCGCATTTTAGAAACAAACGTCTCTTCAGTTTCATTAGCGCCAACTGTTGCTACTTTAATAACCAAAGGCTTAAGACTTGCGATCTCTTCTTTCGTCAAGACTCTAAAGCTTTCTGTAATTCTAAGCGACACCGCATCAATATTAGTATTTGTTTGTGGCGCTGCGGTTATGAAACGATAAACTTGATCCCCATTACGGATAACTCTGACCTTAAACCGCCAAGCATCACCTCTTGCAATTGCTGTAGCAGATTCAAAACCATTGATGGATTTTTCTCTGATAGTTTCATTTACCAGACCTGTAATCCACCCACTCTTTAAATACTCAACCAATCCAGTGCGGCTAGACACAACTGTTGCATCAAATCGTGTTGCAATATCATCAGGCCCAGATACTAGAACTGCCTTTGCGTGATTATCGATTGTAAAACCTTTTGGTGCTTCAAAAGTGATACCTAATCCAGCATGAGAAAAGCTTTGTCCTCGAACAAAACCTTCGTCCGCAGTATTACCAAATAATAATCCATCTATACCTTTGAGATACCTATCGCGATCTCTCTTACCTATACCAGGGCTACCAAAAAATCGCCCATGACGGCGAGCAAGTTCAATACGCTTTGGTGTAGCAGGATGACTAGATGTGAAATTATCTGAACTATCAAAGTTTTTATCACCTGCAATAAACTTACGATAGCTATCCATGGTCTCCAAAAACCGAGCTGCCGCAAATGGATCAAATCCTGCACGGCCTGCCATGCGTATTCCAACTGTATCCGCTTGCAATTCTTGCTCTTGAGAAAATTTTATTAATCGGTTTTGGTTTGCTGCTATGGCAATTTGTCCAGCAGCGCTATCATCAAGAACTTCTGTAACAACTTGCTTACCAATCGCTGCGGACTTTAATTTCTCTTGCCTGATAACAGCATGGTTTGATGAAACATGAGCCATTTCATGCGCAATTACAGCAGCAAGCTCAGATGAGTCATTTGCAAGCCCCATAAGGCCACGCGTTACATATAAAAACCCTCCTGGCAGAGCAAAAGCATTTACCTTAGGCGAATTTAGCAAGGTAATTTTATAGACGCGTGAAGGGTCTTCAGATTGCGTAACAAGCTTTCCAACAATAACAGCAATTAAACGCTCAGCCTGAACATCTTCATAAACCCCACCGTATTTAGCAACGACAGCAGGGTGTTCTTTAGCACCAATTTTTTCTTGTGGGTCATCAGGCCGAACCCAACTTGATTGTAATGTACCAGTATTATCAAGTTCACCCGTTGGGCTAACACACGATGCGAGGATGAGAGCAGAAAACCCTAAAACTATAGGCTTCTTAAGGCGAGCAAAAGCTTTTAAGGAACTGAAGGCAGAACCAGCTAGATAATATGAATCACAACTTTGCTTTAAAAAGAACAGCCCTAAATTCCCATACGTTATTAATCAACAAAGTTATTATAGCAAAAATACAACTAAATAATGTTCAAACTTCGCTTCAAAACCTTACAGCTGGGTTAAGAAAATGGCAAATTATCAAGATGGGCGGCCGATAGAGTGATAATCAAGCTCACCGACCTCATCCAAAGGATAGATATTACGTAAATCAATTAACGAATTCGTCGTCAAAGTTTCCGCAACTCTTGTCAAATTTAGAGCTCTAAATTGATTCCATTCAGTTAAAATAACCGCAATATCTGCTCCCATCATTGCATGATAAGCATCGTCGCAAAACTCAACATCGTTGAGCATCGTTGAAGCTTCTTCCATACCTTGGGGATCATAAGCACGAATTTTCGCACCTAAGGCCTGAAGCCCAGGGATAATAACAAGACTTGGCGCATCGCGCATATCATCCGTATTTGGCTTAAAAGTTAGACCCAGAATTGCCAGCGTCTTACCTTCAACAGAACCACCACACGCTTTCACAATTCGTGAAACCATAGCTTTTTTGCGTTTATCATTAACCTCAATAACCGTATCAACTATAGAAACTGGTGATCCATAATCTTGAGCAGTTTTAGAAAGTGCGAGTGTATCTTTTGGAAAACAAGAACCACCATATCCCGGGCCAGCGTGCAAGAACTTAGACCCAATCCGATTATCAAGACCAATACCCTTGGCAACTTGTTGAACATTTGCACCAACTGCATCACATAAATCAGAAATCTCATTGATAAAACTAATCTTAGTCGCAAGAAACGCGTTTGCAGCATATTTAATAAGCTCTGCGGTGCGGCGCTCAGTTTTTAATAAGGGTGTCTCATCAAGAAATAGCGGGCGATATAACTCATGCATCGATGCAAAAGCGCGATCACTATGTCCACCAACAACAACACGATCAGGACGTTTAAAGTCATCAATTGCCGCCCCTTCGCGCAAAAATTCAGGGTTTGATGCAACATCAAATTCTGCATCTGGATTAGTTTTACGAATAATAGTTTCGACTTCATCCCCTGTTCCAACAGGCACAGTCGATTTTGTAACAATCACTGTATAATCTTTGATATAGCCAGCGATTTCTTCTGCAGCGGCATAAACATAGGTCAAATCAGCATGGCCATCACCGCGTCTGGCAGGTGTTCCAACTGCAATAAATACAATATCAGCTTCTGCAATTGCGTCACCCGATTCCGTGCTAAAATCTAGGCGCCCTGCTTTAACATTAGTTTCAATAAGCACATCAAGACCTGGCTCATAAATAGGCATAATGCCGTCTTCTAAGCGCTTTATCTTAGAAGCGTCTTTATCAACACACGTTACATGATGTCCAAAATCTGCAAAACAAGCACCAGATACAAGCCCGACATACCCCGTACCAATCATCACAACACGCATAAAACTTTCCTAATATCACCACAATTAATATCGTTATCAAATGTAAAACACGAAATGCAGCGCCTATAAAATGATTTTTTCATTCTTTTACATCATCGTTAATGAAGAAACCCAACTATAAAAGCTTGGAGAAAGCTTTTCCATCACTTATCAATACCACAAGGTCCCGTAGCTCATCAGGATAGAGCGCAAGATTCCTAATCTTGAGGTAATAGGTTCGAGTCCTATCGGGATCACCATTTTTTATGATTTTAAGACTTACAATTCGCTTTGATCTAACTGTGATTTAAAACACAAAGATTAGAGTGTTCTCTTCTTCGCGGATAGTGAAAACAGACTATCCAAATCCCGTAAAAGAAATAAAGCAATCAGCGCACCTAATGTAGGTATAGAAGTTAGCATCAGGTTTTTTGGATAATTATAGTAGCTCATAAAAGAACCCAATGAACCAATTACACCTGCCCCAGACATCAACATCATTAAACCATATGTCCACGTTCTCATAAAACCAGATACGAACGCCAGTACGATAATTATCTGAATGCTCCCTAAAAAGTACGACAGGTTATCCGTGACTGTGAAGAAACTAATGTTATATGCACCTTCAAAAATATTACGCTGCCACTCTGGATGATGAAACTTTAAAGTTGCCCATAACCCTAAAAAGATTGCCGCTGTAATACGAATAATTAAGAGTGCAATTTCGATACGTCGCTCATTAGTCATAATAATTTTTATCCAAAAAAATACCGCACCCAAATCATGGGGTGCGGTATAAATATAAACATAAGTTTCTCGCACGCGAATAGAGTAATATAACTATTGCGTGATTGGAGAGATACGCACTTCTACACGGCGGTTTGCAGCACGTCCTGCATCAGACGCATTATCAGCAATCGGACGAGTTTCACCGAAGCCAATAACTTGTAGACGACGACTATCAACAGAACGCGAATTCAAATAACGAGCAACACTTACTGCACGGCGCTCAGACAAAGCTTGGTTAGAAGCATCGTCCCCAACACTGTCTGTGTGGCCATCAATATCAAGCAATGTTTTAGGGTATTTATTAAGAACGATTGCTACTGAATCCAGCACTTGGAAGAAATTAGCATTAAGCGAATCTTGGCCTGTAGCGAAAGTTACATTAGAAGGCATGTTCAAAATAATATCATTACCATTTCGAGTGACGCTCACTCCTGAATTTACAAGCTGCTGACGTAGCTCTTGTTCTTGGCGGTCTTGATAAGCACCAATACCGCCACCGGTAAGTGCACCAATACCTGCACCAATAAGAACAGCTTTACGTCTGTCACTGCCACTTTTATTTTTTGCGATAAGAAGACCCGCAACAGCACCAACAGCAGCACCAATTCCTGCGCCTGCAGCTGTCTTATTAACTTGTGGTTTTCCTGTTAGTGGGTCAGTTGTGCTCGAACAAGAAGCAAGTGCTAAACTTGCTGCTAGAAAAATTGCGCCGCGTTTCATATATTTTCCCCTTCATGGTGAAATTAGTAAAGAACTTACGTGAGCTAAAAACGTTATGCCCGCATAAAAATATCAGTGATTCGGTTTATAACACACCGAACCTGAACTGTTCTTGAACAAAATCAGCAAAATCAGGCGATACCATGATGAAATAAAGCCTAGCTCATGAAGCGTGGATCATAAGGATATGTTGTAAGGTTTTCATAGCCATCTTCTATAACCAATACTTGATCTTCTAATTTAACAGAGAACCCTGCTTCTTTTGTGCCTATGAGCGCTTCTACACAAAGCATCATACCTGGCTCAACTTCATATTCAAATGCACCAGCAGAATAATTTTTAGGATACGCAATAAGCGGCCACTCATCACATAACCCTACACCATGCATACGGCATCCATATTGAGCCGGAACAAATTTCTCTGGCAATTGATGCCCTCCAAAAACAAGCTCTTTAAAAGAAACACCTGGCTTCAACATCGCCATATTTTCCATAATATGTTGATGCCCAAGTTGATAATATTCTTTCATCAAATCCGTAGGCTCTCCATCGCCAATAAACCACGTACGAGAAATATCAACGCAAAGTCCATACACACCAATCAGGTCTGTATCGAAGGATAGGATTTCATTTTCCTGAATAATACGTGGGCCACATTCTTGAAACCATGGGAATGTTCTTGGTCCAGAAGCAAGTAAACGTGTTTCAATCCATTCGCCCCCACGCTTGATATTCTCAGCATGTAACACGGCCCAAACATCATCCTCACTTATACCAGGCTGCGCAGCATCTTCCATTGCACGAACTGCTTGCTCACAAGAATGAACGGCACAACGCATTGCTTTAATTTCTTCTGCTCCCTTTATAACGCGAGCCTTTTCAGTAACCTCTTCACCTTCCATCACTTCAAGACCGCGTCTTTCAAGTTCTTTATAGCCAGCAACAGAAATCTTATCGACAGCAATACGGCGGTTATCGCCTGCGTGCTTACGCATTAAACCATCAATTTCACCAATGAATGTATCCGCATCATTTTCAAGGTTATCGCCATTGTTAAAATAAAACATCCCCGCACCAGAACGCACTTCTTTTACAAGCGGGTTATGATCAGCAAGAAATGGGGAGTTTTTGTAATCCCATAATATCATGTGACCATCAGCAAATAAAACACACGCACGGAATGGATTATGCGTATTCCATAACTGCATATTCGTACTATCTGTTGCGTACCGAATATTAAGTGGGTCAAACATCATAACTGCGCCATAGTCACGCTTATGCAGTTCTGCTAGCAAACGTTCATATCTATATTGACGTACTGCTGGCATATTAGGAATTTCAAGGCCAGCGGCCTCCCACTCAGCAAAAGCAAGTGCTGTGGCCCCAATTTCTATACGATTATTATCATCAGGAGTACCATCAGGCTTTAAGCTTGGTTTCTTAGATGGATCAATCTTCCGATCCTTAATTGAAAACTCATTGTTGATGTTCATCTTAAAAGCCCTCCTAATGCTAACTAAAAGCCTAGGCGGATTGACCAGCTTGTCAATTCACTTGTTACGTCACAAATGACGCGAATGAAGCATGCAGTGGGAAACAATTACTGGCTATTGAGCATAAATTAAACTACGCATCTAAGTAATTGTAATTGCCATTAGACCATCCCTATGAAGCCAACCAAGCCATTATCATTGCCTGAATTTGTCACCATGCTGGCGATGATGATTTCTATAATTGCGCTCTCAATTGATGCTATTCTGCCCGCATTTGAGCAAATAGGAATTGACTTTTCATTAGCAGACCCTAATGACGCGCAGTTGGTTTTGTCTGCAATGTTTTTTGGTTTTGCGGTTGGTCAAATTGGAGCTGGCCCCTTATCAGACTGTTACGGCAGAAAACCCATAATCTATATAGGCTATGCAATATTCATAGCTGGATGTCTCATTTCCATCACAGCAACTAATTTCAGCTTTCTACTATTTGGCAGAGTTCTTCAGGGGTTGGGCGCAGCAGCTCCTAGAATAGTTAGTGGATATACGATTGCATCAGGGATTATTTTTGGAGCCTTTCTTGGCTACCTAAACTCTGCGCAACAAATATTTCAAATTACATACAAACCGGAGATCTGTTTGTCATTTATTTTGGTGCAGCAGCTTTAGCCATAGGTGTTGCCAGTATTTACAACTCAAAAGTCGTCATAAGATTAGGGATGCGTTACATGACACAACGCGCACTCGTAGGATTAACACTGGTATCGTTTATTTGTCTAGTGGTTGCTTTGCTGAGTAATGGAGTACCCCATCTTTGGGGATTTATGGCTTGGCTATTAATAGCATTCTTTTGCTGCGGCATCCTGTTTGGAAATTTTAATGCGCTAGCAATGGAACCCATCGGGCACATGGCAGGATTAGGAGCGGCAGTTATCGGTTCTGGCTCTACATTTATCTCGATACCTCTTGGCTGGGCAATTGGCGTACAATTTAATAATACTGTTATACCCCTAGTTTTTGGGTTCGCGGCTTTTGGAAGCCTTGCGCTCCTAGTTTTTGGTGGACAGAACGTGATTTAGACAAATTGTAAGCCAGCAAGATTATCAGTCGACCAAACTAATTTACAAACCTTGCGAATGTTTTTTTCTTTTTAATTTAATATAACACGCTTTGGCAGTAGGTTTACTGAAGTCTCAACCATTGCCCCGCCATCAGAGATATTATGAACAAGGCATGCTATTGTGCGTCCTGTTAAATCAATAATCAATTCAGCTAATTCACCAGTATTCTCTCGTGGGTGGTCCCGGCGATTTGATCGCATAGCATCCGCTTGTGATGAGGCTTGATAAAGTGAGGTAAAAGATGCGCGAACGTACATGAAGCTTCTCCATTTGCCGCCCGACAATAAAACTATGTCAGCCAAAAGTTAATAGATACTAAAGAAACCAAGCTCTCAATAAATCCAGCGCAACTAAAGTCATCACAATTTTAAATCCCAGTTTTAATTTTTGCTCTGGCATTTTATTTAAAATTGTACTGCCTGCTTTAGTCCCAAAGAACCCCGAAACCACAATAAGTAATATCAAAGGCACCCATTCCCAAAAGGCAAATCCTGCGAAAATAAATGCCGATACTTTTAACAAATGCTGCACCGTCATCGTCATGCCATGAGTTGCAACCATTTTACGATGCTCACTAAAAACACGGCTAAGAAATACAGCAACTAATGGGCCAGTTGCACCAACAAACATGGTTGCAAAAGTTGTTATCAAACCACCCAAAGAAACAAATATTGGGCTTGGATTTTCTATTTTGGGTAATTTTGCCCATATAACGGCAAGGATAAACAAACCTAATAGAGCTTTTAAAATAGAAGACGGCAGCTGAACAACAAGCATCGGCCCTGCTAGCGCTCCAAAAATACTACCAAACAAAAAGAGGCGAACAATTTTCCAGTCAATATTGTCCCGCTGCACATATGAACGAGAAGTATTTGAACCTAATTGAACTAATCCATGAACTGGAATAAGGGCAGCAATTGGAACAATGTAAGTCATCAAGGCAAGATCAGCAAACCACCCCCAACGCCTACAGAAGCGGTAAGTGCTGATGTAAAAAAGCTAGCAATAATTAACAGGCAAGCGGAAAGAACAGTTAGACCTTCAGGCAGAAAGCTTAAAACGCTCTCCATTTATTCGCTCTCATCAGCAATCTTCGTAAATTGCCCATGCGGGCGGTATTGAACGAGGTAACTCGGTAAGATGACAGCCATTGGCGTTGGCTGTAAGCCCGTGCCCTCAAGTGTACGTTTTTGTTTAACCGCCGCTTCTGATACTACATTATCTGTTTTGAGCATTTCAACTTGATCACTGGTAATAGGAGCGCCAGGCAACCATCCTAGTGCTTTCCCCACCATGCTAGCAATAAACCAAGGAAGACTTACAAGCATTTTCTTGCGGCCGATTTCTTTTAAAAGAAGTTCAAGACATTCACGGAAGGTTTGAACTTGCGGCCCACCCAATTCGTAGGTTTTGCCCGATTGTAATTTCCCATCCACACCAAGTGCAATCGCCTCGGCAACATCACCAACATAGACTGGCTGAATTTTTGTTGCGCCGCCGCCAATTAATGGGAGCGCTGGTGCAAATCTAGCCATCGCGCCAAAACGATTAAAGAAATCATCTTCCTGACCAAACACCATTGAAGGGCGCATAATAATTGCATCTTTAAGAACGGCTCTAACCCCCTTTTCACCATTGCCCTTAGTTTCACAGTATTCAGATGTAGATTCTAGATCAGCACCAATAGCACTCATGTGAATAAGCTTAGCTTTTTCTGCACGCGCTGCTTCTGCAACGGCACGGGCGCCAAAAACATGAACTGCATCAAATTTCTGACGGCCAGATTCTGTTAAAATGCCCACTAGATTTATTACAATATCAGAGCCTTTAACCGCCGCATCAATAGATTTACGATAGCGCAAATTTGCTTGTACCAATTGAATTTGACCAACATTACCAATTGGCTGCAAAAACCCAGCAAGATCAGGGCGCCTAACGGCAACACGTACACGGTATCCACGATTTACAAGCGCACGAACAACGTATCGGCCAACAAAGCCTGATCCGCCGAAAATTGTTACAAGTTTTGGAGTGTCGGAAATTTTCATAAATCTATCCAGGTTATTTATTTTCTAGTCTTTCTAATCACTCTTCACACAAATTGAAAGTGGTTAAAGACGTACCGAAGCAAATCCTTTTGATTTGTTCGCATAATTCAAAAAAGGTAATGAATTTATTCTTCTCGAGGTTTCTTTTTATTACGCCGACATTTACCCGAGCAATAGACAATCTCTTTCCAATTCTTTTCCCACTTCTTGCGCCATATAAATGGCTGCTCACAAACAGGGCAAATTTTTTCAGGCAATTCATTTTTATTGATTATTGTCATGGAAAGCAGGTCTCATTGATTTGAATGAAGTTAACATGGAGAGAGGGTGCGGGGCAAATTCCAGAGTGCTCAGCTTGCCTCCTCCTTGTGAGCAGGCACACCTATTTACCCACTCGCCCATCTCTGAACGGTGTTGATATAATTATTTCTTACAAACTTGCAGGCTGCTCAAATAAACGCCATCTAAGTTTTAGTGTTCAGACGCTCGTTTGAGCAGCCCACGCAGAGGTTTTTAGTACCGCCTCACGGGATAAATCGCGCGGGATCAGCCTTCGAGGTGAGGTTATGCCCGACACAAAACCATAATCGCTTTCATTTCATCTCACCATGTTAAGACAGTTCCCCATCCAGACACCCAAGAACAACAACGCACCGCTCTGCTTTCAAATCTGCCCTGAAGTGCTTCGGTGGCCAAACAGCGTTTGCATGACAGAAGTGATATGAGAATTATGCAGGAGGTATTTAAGGCGGGGAAAACTATTTTGTGAATAATATTTATTTTTCTCAACGGCAGGTGTGTGCCAGAAGCGACCAGTCTTAGAGATTTGTTGAATGACTGCTTTGCGAACTTCTTTCACTTGATGACTCGCCCTGAACAATCAAATTTCGACGTATCTACTGCAAAAAGACTAACTGTTTGGTAGATAATTTGCTACTTGAACTATTGTACATAAATATCAATAATAAGTTTTATGAACAGAACTGAATTCATCGCAAAAGAATACGAAATATTATCTCAGCGCGTCGCGAGCGCAGACGCATACTCTGCCACTTTTGTATCAATCTATTTAGTGTTTCAGGCTGCATTATTCACTGGATTGAACTTAAGTTTAGGATTTGCCGCTCAAAATAAAATACAAATACAAATTTTGTATTCTGATTTTCAAGTATGGGATTTCCTTGCTTTGTTCGGTATCATAACAACTATGTGAGCAATAGTAATGCTTACAGGACATTTATCTCGAATCGTCACAATGGCTCAAAGGATGCATGAGATTGAGCTATCCATATTGGGAAAGGAGCATTCAAAAGCGTTTGTTAGCCGCATGTTGGGACGCCCTAATCGCAAGCTCCTGCATCTATTAGTAGCTGGAACTTCGTATTTGGTTCTTGTTACATTCTTACTTATTTGGATTGCTTTTATTTTGACGTGATCTCGAAGGAGGCGCGTTAACGTAGCGAAAACAACTCTTTTGTGACAATGCCTGAATGTCTCAAAGCTGACATTGGACACCAAAACTGAACGTCCGCTCTGGGTCACTAACAGCCATCGGACTATAATTACATCCCGCTTACTCTACCCCAACAATCCAAAGAACATCAAAAACAAAAAGACTGCCTGAATGGCCTCTAATATATTGGGTGCCGCGAGGATTACGCCGTAGATTGATGCGCCAATCGCACCCATAACGAGTGCAGGCTTTATCCACGAATATTTGCCAAATTCTTCTTCTTGCTTCTATGAATCTATATTTTCATAATTATCCGTCATACTGCACACCCTTAATAATGAACAGTGTTCATATTTACATAGCGCAAATCGGAAGCCAACAAAAAATGAACACTGTTCATTAGATTTCTTACGTAAGAATACAAAGCCACAAACCAGCCATGGAACGACCCTAAAACCACCTTTACTTTTTCTTAATAATGCCCTGCATTTTTTGCATAACTGGTATTCGATATTAGCACTCGTAAAAAATTACCTAGAGTCATATATCTGTATCAAGACAGTAGCAAAATTAATTAATAGGAGTAAGTAACATGAACATGATTGGTTCTTTCAGAAAATGGCGCAACTACCGTCGTACAGTAACTGAGCTTAGCTCACTTTCTAACCGCGAGCTTGACGATTTAGGCATAAACCGTGGTGATATTGGCTTCGTTGCACGCAACGTACGTTAAAATACACGAATTCAAATACTTCTTCTAATATTCTCCTCCCATTAGAAAAAGTTCAAGGGTCGACCCTCCCCCTCCAATCGACCCTTCCATCAGCGCCCGCAGCAAATATGCTGTGGGCGTTGTTGCTTTTAAGCAAAGGTTATAAATCTTGCTTTTAAGCCCAAGGCATATATGTAGAAAGAAAATATCATTTGAGGGAATAAAGCGTGACGAAGACACTAAACATCATCGGTGGCGGATTAGCTGGCTGCGAAGCAGCATGGCAGGCAGCCGAATTAGGTGTCAAAGTCAAACTCTATGAAATGCGCCCAACGCGTAAAACAGATGCACACAATACCGAAGGTCTTGCAGAACTCGTATGCTCCAACTCATTTCGTTCTGATGATAGTGAAACCAATGCAGTTGGCGTACTTCACGCAGAAATGCGTTATGCTGGCTCTTTAATCATGCAATGCGGTGACTTGCACAAGGTTCCAGCAGGTACAGCTCTCGCAGTAGATCGCGATGCATTTTCTGATGAAGTAACAAAAAGACTAGAAGCGCATCCAAATATTGAAATCATAAGAGAAGAAGTATCAGACCTCCCACCAGAAAGCTGGGGGCAAACCATTATTGCAACAGGCCCACTAACCTCACCCGACTTAGCAAAAGAAATCGCTGAAGCTACAGGTGAAGATGAACTTTCATTCTTTGATGCTATTGCGCCTATCGTTCATTTTGATTCAATCGACTTTGATAAGGCATGGTTTCAATCACGATATGATAAAGTCGGGCCTGGCGGAAACGGTAAAGACTATATCAATTGCCCACTTGATGAAGAGCAATATAACGCCTTTATTGACTCACTTATTGAAGGTGACAAAACGGTCTTTAAGCAATGGGAAAACGTTCCTTATTTTGATGGCTGCCTACCAATTGAAATTATGGCCGAACGCGGACGCGAAACACTACGCCATGGTCCAATGAAACCAATGGGGCTAACAAACTCACACAAACCAGATGAAAAACCTTATGCAGTGGTGCAACTTCGTCAAGACAATGCATTAGGCACACTTTATAATATTGTCGGATTTCAAACGAAACTAAAATACGGCTCGCAAGCAGATATCTTTCGCGCAATTCCAGGTCTGGAAAATGCAGAGTTTGCTAGACTTGGCGGCATCCACCGCAATACATATCTTAACTCACCAAAAGTACTTGATGAACGTTTATCTTTAAAAGGCAAACCGCATATTAAATTTGCAGGACAAATCACTGGCTGCGAAGGGTATGTGGAGAGTGCTTCAATCGGCATATTAGCTGCCCGCTTTGCCGTAGCAGAGCTTGAAGGCAGAGATCTCGAACTACCGCCAATTTCATCTGCCATGGGCGCACTCCTTCACCACATAACGACAGGCCACGTTGCTTATGATGAAACAGGTGAGAGTAACGAAAAATCCAAACGATCATTTCAGCCAATGAATATAAATTTCGGCTTATTACCACCCGTAGATAAGTCTGAGTTAAAAAAACCAGAAGGCATGAAGCGCTGGCCTCGCAAAGAAAAAACCATAGCAAAGAAAAAATTTATGAGCACAAGAGCACTTGAAGATTTTAACACCTGGCTAAATAACACGAAATTCTTGAAAGCGGCTGAATAAATCATTCAGCCTGCAAATTCTTAGAACTTGCCAATCACATTGATGAAAACACCTTCATCATCATAGGTTACATCCGAGAATTGACCAAAGTTATATCCAACGCCAAGCTTCAAATTATCACCAATATGATAGTATGCACCTGCTAGAATACCTGTGTTAGTTTGGTCTAACTCTGGCAACCAAAGCTCACGCGCTTCAAGTAACAAATCCCACTTTTCAATAATGTGATAATCAGCTCTAGCTATAGCAAGGTGAGCAGATGAATCTTGGAAATTACCGCTACCGCGTATAGTTTCAATTTCTCCTGTACGGAAACCGTATTTACCACCAACAGACCAACGTTCATTCACATCATAGATAAAATCTGCCTCAAGCACATGACTGCGTTGACGTGGCCCAAGAACTTGATTTTGAGCATTCACTTGTTGAGAACCAGGAAGGTCTTCAAGATATGTATAACGGAAGAGCGCGTTTAAACGGTCACTCTCAACTGGACGATAAGCCCAACCAATAGACCCTTCAATAAAGTCGCCATCTAAAATTGTATCTTGATCAGATTCTGAAAGAACCGCATCAATACTAGCAATAAAGCGCCAATCATCATTATGCAGATATCCATACTGACCACTTAAGAGATACGTATTGCGATCTCGTATTGCAGCATTTTGGCCTTCTTCAAAGCGTGCTTCAAATCTCAAAGAGGCATTACGAACTTCTTCCCGAAGTGAAACACTACCTGAAACCGCAATACGATCAAAATCACCATTAATTTCATCGTAAACTTCACCAGACTCAAATCCAGCACCAACGGTCCAAATTGCATCTGGCGTGTAAGTCACTCCATAAGTATGCGTCAGGGATTTTTGAGTGCCAGAGAAGTCGTAGTTTTCTTCAAAGTATGCGGACCACTGATCATTTATCTTACGGTTTGCACCATATACAATTGAAACTAAATCACGCCCAAATGGATCATAGCCACCTAAATCGCCAGCAGTAGTGTCAGGGTCAATACGGTAACCTACATAATATCTGTCATCAGCATTTGGTGAATAAACAAGACCGGCTAGACCACCAACGCCTTGCGTTCCATAAGACACCTCAAGCTCAGCTGATAGTTTATCATTAATTTAAGTTTCAAACCCAACACCAATACGGTCATTACTCTCTCTAGTTTTATCCCTAGAAACTGTTGCTTGACCAAATACCCAAACTTTATTCTTTTCATCATATCTACGAGTGATGCGTGCGCCAACATCTGTACGCTCACCGACACCTGTTGAAGAACCTATAGCACTTGCAAAATCTGAATGAGTGACACCAACGCTCGCGGTATATTGCTCATCAAGCTTCTTTTCAACTTCCACGCTTAACTCGCGGCGGTCATCACCATTCGCTTTATTAACTTCATCATATTTTGCACGAAGCGTTGTATCTTCATCAAGCGCTACATCTGCAAAAACACCTGTTAGACGCTCTTCGACAGTTGTATAACGCCCTGGTGCATTAAAGCCTGCATCGCGTTTTTCGTAGTAACCACCGATTGTACCTTCAAGAGCACCGTCGCTTAATTCACCTAAATCAAGAGCAACTTTTGCGCGATAAGCTTCCGCTTTACCATTCGCTGGTCCACTGCCAGAGATTGGATTAAATATGAAAACCACCATTCGTAGATGTCACAATCCCAAAGGTATTACCTTGTGACTGAGCCCACTCTAATTCAAAAAAGCTTTTTTTTGACAATCGTATATGTGCATCCACACCATATAATCTTTGATCAGCAAAGCCAGTGTCTTCCACATAGCCAGTTGCACCAAGACGTACATTATCAGTTACCCAAACTTGACCACGACCACCATACGTAAAGCCGTCTAAATCAGTTAATGTCGGCGTATATTCATAAACTGCAATCAGAAATAAATCTTGATCACCTGTTACACCTTGGCGAACAGCACCCGTAGTCCCACCTTGTGATTGAAGCGGGCGACGAAGAAGCGCAACACCTTGAACATAATCAATTTGGTAGTCTTCATCTGCACGAAGCACAGTACGTTCAACAACTTCGCCCGTAATACGATCGCGACGTTCAACGGTAATTTGTTCTGAGCCTTGATTAATATCTTGGCGACGTAAGAAATATGCAGAGCCACCTGTTCCGCGCAATTCATCACGCTGCGGGAGCGTACCAGGTTCTGCAGCAAACCCCTCAACTTCGGCAACAGGCTGACCATGGCTTGTTACGTATTCAGATTCTAAATGTACCTTCGCGCCGTAAAGCCCACGTTCATACCGCGCAAGCTCAGTACCATCAATACGAGTTTTAAAATCACCCCAAAGCACATGGCTCTTACCCTTTTCAAGGCGTACATAAAACTTTCCTGAAGTTGGCGCATCATCAACAGTGGCACTGTCATCACCAAAAACAGGATAAAAATCATCTGGATCAAGATTATCAAAAATATCGCCCAGCTCTTCTTCTGTTGTATCAAAAGCTGCGGTTAAAAGCGTTGAGCCTTTAATCTTACCTTTAACGTAAAAAGCTAAACGCCCACGTCTAAAAGTCGTGCCTGGAAATTCATTAGGATGCACCCTTGTCATCATTTCGGCATCAGAACCAAGGCGCTTCCCTACTGTGATGTCAGCAAGACCAACATAAAACCATTCACTGTCTGGAATATTAATATCACGTTCAAATTGAAGGCCTGAGTCTTTACCCAAGCCAGAAACGGATACATCAACGGCATGATCCCCCGGAGGCAAAATACGGCTAGTGACAAAACGCTGACCATTATCAACTGGAATAGTTTCACCTAAAACTTGAACCGTATAACCAGGAGGCACGTGGCGCCCATAAACTGTAACCGAACCACCATATAAAGGAATGTTGGAAACACCTGTACGGTCATCAGCTTGACCAGGTGATACTGCAAGCTCTTTTTCTTCCTGGCGATCAGCAAGCAAAACTTCCTCATCACTTATGCGCAAGTCCAAAGGAAGCATCTCGTCAAATCGACCCTTCTCATCATAGACACGAAGCACATAAGTAAGATCACCGCCCTCAAGGCGAAGGCTGTCTATATCACTAAAGCTTCTCCATTCAACAGCCCCAGAGCCATCACCTTTTGTAGGGACTTGAACGATCTCTAGAGGTTGAGCTATCGCAGATGGAGAATATTTATCAATACCTCGATAAATACGGATTTCAGCACGGTCGATCCAATCAGAATAATTCCAAGAACCGTTAAATGAAATTTTTTCACCTGGTTTATAAGTGCCACGCAAATCATCAGTCGCAACATTCAAGCGACGTATAACATCAAGCCCATCAAACTTAATCTGAATATCAACCGCTTCAAGGTTTTTATCCGTTCTGATTACTTTATCTTCAGGTGTTGGATTACCAAGAACCGTTTCCCCATCAACTGAGATTGAGATGCCAGAGTTTGTAGGTGCTTTTTGAGGCGCAGTAATTGCAGCTTCTTCAGCCTGCAATAAGAAATTTAAATCATTTGCGTAAGCAAGCGGTTGAGAGGCTAACAATAGATACGGAGCAACTGCAGCAGAAAGCATCAACTTTCTGAAGTTTAAGGTGCCTGTGCGCTCTTTTAGTCCGAGAGCACGGCGAGTTATGAAAAATTTGTTACCAAACATGGTTAACAATCTATGACCCACCAATGGTTACCTAGGAGTTAACCCAAGGTAATTAATTACAATTTTGACGTTTACTCGGAACTATTTGACGTCAGTCTCTACATCCAGCTTGTAAGGACGCTTGCGCGACTTCCATGCCTTCTTAATCAGGGCTTTTACTGACTCGATACGCGAACGCTGTAATTGCGTTTTTTGGCCCTGAGATTGATAATTTAATTTTAGAATTGAACGCTCTTCTTCCAGCAACGGTAGAACTTTACCGATGTCTGTAAGTGCTGAACGCGTTAGATTTTCAGAATTGCCTTTGAACGATTTATCATTCAATTCGACATTTATTGTACGAAGCCTTGAAGCTGCAAAGTTGATCTTAGCAAGCTTACCTTGAGTGACGCGTACAACACGAGGGTTCTCGCTTGTGACGGTGTAGCCTGTAGGCAATGTTCTATCGTCAAGCTTCAAGATATAGTTTGAACCAATACGGTCAGCTGGAATTACATCACAAGCAACGTGATAGCGACCAAACTCATCCGTGGTGATAAGAAGTCCATTTACAGAAACAACCCTCACACCGCCAAGACCTGCTCACCATCGTCATAATATCCGTCTGAATCCAAGTCATCAAAAACACGGCCAATAATATGGCTACACTGGAAGACTGATTCTATTTCTAATCTGATTGCAGCAGTTGCACGGTTTGATACATCGCTATTATCACTTGGGTCACGCGCCACTGTTGTATTGATAAACTCGGCACCTGTAATTCCTGCACCAATAACAAGTGAGAATGTAATTGTAATCGTTTCACCAGGCGCAAGGTTTTGACCTGCCCATACCAAGTTCCAATCAACAAGCGTTGGTTCGAGTGGAGCACCATTTACAACTGCTGAGCCTTCTACATACGAGAACCCTGCTGGCATAAAGTCAACCAGATCAACAACCGTAATTGGCACACCTGAGGTGTTCTCAAAGGTAATTGTGTACGGCACCACAGCGCCAAGAGGTGCAGCATCTACAGGTGTCGTTTTAGTAGCAATGATACCATCAGGAATTATAGTTGAGATGGCTATAGTAACACTGCAATCATCCGTTGGGATTGGAGCACCTGTTAGCGCGTCATCACCGCCAGCATCAACCGTATTCGTAAAGCTGCCAGCTGGCACATCAACGTTTAACTCAAGTAGAATACTCACTGCTTCTGTTGGCTGTAGCGTACCACCAGCTGTTAAGAGGTCAGTATTGGCAACACCATCGAATGCCAGTGGAATAGTTGCACCAAAACCTACCGGAGAAGAATTTATTGCTTGGCTTAAGATAGTAAAGTTACCAGCACCAAATACCGCATCAAGATCATCTTGAAGGCTGACATTATCAATCTGTTGAGTTCCAGAATTCTCTGCTGAGATTAGATACGTTACATTACTTGTGCCGTCAGGTTGCGGTGTTGGACCGCTTGCAACAGTTTTACTCGCAGTGATCTCTGGCGTACCACAAAATGTCATTGGAATATTATTATTGAAGACTGATGGGTCACCTATATTGATAACAAACTCTGTAAAGAACGGATTACCAATTTCAGAGAAATCATCTAGCACACCAGTAGCACCAACCTGGCCACCACCTAAAATACCAGGATTAGCAGGAAGTAATGAAGTTACATCAAGAGTGCCAGAAGATAATCTATCTGTGCTAGCAACGCCGCCCACTGGCAATGTTGGAACCAAACGATATGTACCAGGTGCACTTACATAAAATTGGTAAGAGCCATCTGCACCATCGCGAATAATCGTAATATCATTGCTAGAACCAACACCAGACTGAGATAGTCCTGAAAAGACATTCACAACGGTAATAGATCCACCCGTTAAGATACGGCCGTCAGCTTCACAATAGAAGTAACCTGTTGGGTCATAGTCATCTGAATCAGGAATACCATCGCCATCACGATCACCAAGAGGCTCATTACTATCAGGCGCACCATCCCCATCAACATCAGGTCTATCAAACGGAGTTGGATCCGTATTGCCTGTTGGGTCTGTAGGGTCATCAGAGGGTGTTGGTCCAGGAACTTCGGTACTCGTAACAATAGCTACATTAGACGTTTGCACAGACTGAGCACGGCGATCAATACGGACAAGTATTCTAACCTGTCCTGTCGCGGCAGGAGCAAGTTGAACGTCACCGCTGAACAATTTATTATTGCCAATGCCATCATAGATGCCATTGGATGTGCCAGGCCCTGTGAAGCCAGAGAAGACTGTAATTGAACCTGTGCCAACAATTTGTGCTGGTGCACTGACCGCAATCGCTAAATCATCTTCAAGTGTTAGATTAGTAAGCGTTACAGTGTCAGTATTTGTTAGCTCTAATAGATACTCAACATCCACTACATTTGGAAGTACTTCAACAGCAGAGGCTACCGTCTTATTAATATCAAGGCTGATATTTGTATCTGTCGGTGTGCTAGTTGAATTATCGTTGGGTGTGTCATCTTCTGCAACTGGTGTAGTGCCATCAGCAGCCGTTGCAGACGGTGTCGCTGTGTTATCAACTGAGCCATTAAGAACATCAGAGTTTTGAACTGTATAGACAGCAACACAATCCAGCGTTGCACCAACTGGTAACAGATCAATATCGCCATCACTATCACCATCGTTAGAACAAAGGATAGTTGTAAGTCCAGGAAGCGGATCTGTTACAGTCAGATTGGTAAGTGCACGCGTGCCTGTGTTCACAAAACGGAATGTGTAATTAATGTCTTCGCCGCTATCAGCAAGGTTGTCCGCATCGCCATCATTAAGCGTCGCTATTTTTTCCATCGTATAGGCATCTAGTGGCGCACTTAGAACTTGCGTATCAGTAGCGCTTTCAGGGCCAATTTGATCCGTTGTTACATCGACTGTATTTACAAGATTATTGCCATCCGCAATGTTCGCAGGTGTAAGTGTATAGGTAATAAGATACGTCCAGGTCTCGCCTGGATTAATTGCATTATCTATATTTGTGTCACCGCTATCAAAAACAGGTGTAAGTGTTGTCGGCGTTCCATTTTGAACAAGCGTATCAGCCAAGACAACATTAGTCAGATCAATAGAACCATCATTTTCAACGATGATTGTATAATCAATTGTGTCACCTGCCGTGACGCCCGGCGTGCCATCGTCATCGTTTAGAACGCCTGTCTTGGCAACATCAATCGATACACCTGAACTAATGCTAACTTCATTAGACGCAGTTTCATCACCCGTTTCAGTAGCGCTTGGTGTCGCAGTATTATCAACTGAACCATTACCCGCATCAGAACCCTGAATGATATAACTTGCAGTACAGTCTAAAGTTTGACTAGGGTTAAGCGCATCAATATCGCCATCACTATCACCATCATTTGCACAAAGAATTGCGGACAGGCCCGGAAGTGGGTCTGAAACTGCAAGATTAGTAAGTATGCGATTACCTGTATTTACAAAACGGAAAGTGTAATTGATCGTCTCTCCAGCATCGCCTAAATTATCGGCATCACCATCAACAAGCGTGACAATTTTTTCCATTGTAAAGCTGTTAATCGCACCAGGAATAACTTGCGTATCGCTTGCATCGCGCGGGCCAATTTCATCTGTTGTAACTAAAACTGTATTTACAAGATCATTGCCATCAGCAATATTTGCTGGCGTTAGTGTGTAAGTAAACGTGTAAGTCCAAATCTCACCTGCATCAATTTCACTATTGCTGTTTGTGTCACCACCAGTAAAAATAGGCACGAGTGGCGTTGAAGTAACACCTTGCACCAAATTATCTAAAACATTGATGTTGGTTAGATTAGCAACGCCGTTATTTTGAACCGTAATAACATAATCAATAGTATCACCAGCTGTAACACCTGCAATGCCATCATCATCATTGAGCGTACCAACCTTATCAACCAGAATGGAAACATCAGGATTAATTGGCGTTTGCTGTGTAGCGCTTTCTGGCGGTGTTTCATTGCTGTCAACAGTTACTGTATTATCAATGTCACCATCGCCACCGCCATTGGTCGCAAGATCAAATGAAGTAACCGTATAGTCACCTGTGTAAATCCATGTCTCATCTGTATCTAGACGAAAATCACTATCAAGATCACCTGATTGTAAAGTCAGTGGCAAAAGTGGGTCTGTAACGTTGATACCCGTCAATGACACATTGCCCGGGTTTGTAACAGTTACTGTGTAAGAAATGGTATCGCCAGCACTTAAACCAGGCGTGCCATCATCATCATTAAGGACACCTGATTTACTAACAGCAATAACAGCAGACCCGTTAAAAACGCCAACTGCACGCGCATCATTGTCAATTGCAGCTAACGTATGTTGCATCTGCGCCATATAAAAAACAAACGCTATAAACAGCTGAAACGCGGACTTTAGTCCACGTAACAACCGATTTGGCTTTTTGTTTGAGTTTTGGCGCAATTGCTTCATTATGTCAGGTTTTCTCCTTGAACTTCAGGCTTAACCGTCGTCCACCTCATCCTGAGTAACTGTGAAGGTTGCGGTTGCACCCGCTTCAAGTGTGTCGATCACACCATCATTTGCAGTACCAATATCTGATGGGCCAACCGGACCTTCTGTTGTAATGGTTTCACCAACCGGTAGGTTAACACCAGTTAGAAGCGCGCCCTCGTGCGTATCCTGAATACCAACATTTGTTAGAGCAACGTTACCAGTGTTTGTAACTGTGTATGTGTAGGTAATGGTTTCACCGGTTTCAGCAAATCCATCAGCAACTGTTTCATCATTAAGAACAGCGACCTTAACAATCTCAAGCAATGGAACAGCAGGAATAGTTGCTGTTGCTGGTGGTGATGGAGGTGAAGCAGGAACATCATCAGAGCTTGCTGTTGCGATGTTTGAGACGCCATCTGTAACACCAGCAGCGTTAAGTACATCAAGCGCCGCAAGTATATACGATGCCTCAAATACTACAGTCTCACCAGGAGCAAGCGTAGCCGCATCACCCGTACCAGCACCAACACCTATTACTTCAGTAAATGCGCTGAGTGAATTAGCCGCTGCCTGGCCATCAAATGTTGGGCCAGTATCAATCGGTGTAATATTATCTTCTGTAACCGAACCGTTATTGGTGATTGTATAGCGATAAACAATCGTATCACCAGCATCCGTATTTACACCATCCGCACCTGCAGCAGTAGTCGGCCCTGAGAAAACAGATTTTACAATACTCAGATCATGATTAACAAGAACCGGAACACTGGCTGTATCTGGCATAGAAGTCGTATCATCCGCTGCTGTGTATGTGCCAACTGCAACCGCAGAGTTATCAATTGCTGGCCATGATGGCGTTACAGAACTTATCGCTGTTAACAAAGCTAAAGAAGAAACGCTAAGACCTTTCAAACCGATGATCTTTGGATAATTTACACTTTTCATATTACTTGCCCTGCTTTTTTTAGTTGAGTGTATCGACATCATTTTGTGTCACTGTGTAAGTCGCGCTAAATCGAATAGTGTCGCCTGGGGCAAGTGTGTCCCAAGTGCCGTCGCTTGCTGAATCGATAGAATCTGCCAGTGTTCCGTTATCTGCAAAAATGATTTCATTTGCAGGAACAACTGGGCCGTTTGTGGCGTTTGTTGTGTCGTTTACGCCCACATTGGTAAGCGTTACATTGCCAGAATTGGTGACATCAAACGTATAGGTAATGGTTTCACCTTCTTCTGCAAAACCATCGCTGTTAATCTCGTCATTTAGGTTAGCTGTTTTAACGATGTTCAATTCGTTAATTGCATCAACAACATCAACAGTTTCATCCGCTGTGGCGATTACATCGTTAGTTCCTGTGGGAGAAGAGCCCGTAACGGTATTATCAATCGTAGCAAAAGCTTGCCCAACAACACCAAATGATAAGATAGCAAAAAAACGGCCACGATACATAACGTAACGCTAACCGCTGAACATCTTTCAAACGCGACCAGTTCTTTTTGGTCATAGCAACCCCTTTGGATAAGGATTGCAATGAGTCTGGTTAATTATGCGTTAACCATAAATAAGGTTGGCCTTACTTCGCGTAAATATCGCTCATTTTTTAAAAAAAGCATAAAAAAATCCGCATAAAGTTATCAAAACTGTATGCGGATTAAGCTTCTTTACTAAAGGTGATTCGCACCACCTTTAGCTAGTTCATTAAATGTTATTGTAGGTTATCTACATCATCCTGAGTAACAGTATATGTACCTGTGAAGGTAATAACATCGTTAACTCCTAGAGTATCCCAGCTGCCATCTGCAGAAGCATCAGTACTATCACCCAATGTACCATTATCTGTAAGCAGTGTTTCGCCAGTTGGAGTTGGTGGCGTACCAGAACCAGCTGTCACGTTATCACCCAGTGTAATATTGGTTACAGGAACGTTACCATCGTTGGTTACAGTATATGTATATGTAATAACCTGACCAACAACTACATCTGTGTCATCGTCCGCTACCTTAGTAACAGATAGAGAAGCATTTTGATCTACAAGGTCAACTTCTTCAGTGGCTGTAAGCGTTCCGCCCAATGTGCCATCTGCAGGTGTTGCCGAGGCAGTTACAGTATTATCAATATCATTATCAACCTGATTAGCTAGATCGGCAGCAGTTACAACATAGGTAGATGTCCAAGTAACAATATCTCCTGGTGCAAGCGTATCCCAAGTACCGTCAGAGCCAGCATCCGTTGAGTCTAATAATGTACCATTATCAGTTGTAAGTGTTTCAGAACCCGGTGTATGTATAAGTAACAGTCTGTCCAACAGCAACATCCGTAACATCATCTGCGGTTTTTGTTACAACAAGTGCTGGTGCAGCATCTTCTACATCAACAGTCTCGTCAGCTGTTGCAGTAACATCATCTGTTCCGCCAGGTGAATCACCAGTTGCAGTTACCGTATTGTCAATTGTCGCCCATGCAGGCACCACTGGCGCGAATGCTGTCATCAAAGCGATAGCCGAGACAGCTGCTTTATTAGAAACAAGTCTGGTTAGCGTAACACCACCTATTCTTGTTTTCTGAAGAGTTTCGAATTCCATATTAATCCCCATGTTCAATTCGTTAAAGGCGTCTACCGCATTCAAAGCCTCTACACGGATAGTAAAAACCTATTTGAGCCAATGTGAAATTCAGAACTATGGGGACTAAACTATCTGAAACAAATATTTAAATTAAACTATAATAAGCTAAATTCAAACTTTAAATAGACAAATTCCCTCCACAAAAAGGAATCATCCATTAATTCGCTATCTGATTCGTATGGTTTTTGTCACGGCTGAAATTAACTTTTTAACAATTATTTAGTAATTATATGTTAATACTTCCGTTAGGGTATTCTAACAGCTCTTTGATTTGTCGAATTGAAGGCTTTGCAAAATACGCTATAAACTCTACATGTCCGGTTCACAAAACGTAAATCCTGATTTTAGTGCTGATTATGTAATCATCGGCTCGGGTTCTGCTGGCTCCGCTATGGCGTCACGCCTATCAGAAGATGGCAAGCATTCTGTAATAGTCATAGAATACGGCGGGTCAGATATTGGGCCACTCATACAAATGCCTGCAGCCTTGTCTTTTCCTATGAACATGCCGCTATATGATTGGGGGTATAAAACGGAGCCTGAACCATACCTAAACGGACGTAAACTTGTCGCTCCACGCGGAAAAGTTATTGGCGGTTCTTCTTCCATTAATGGCATGGTCTATGTGCGAGGCCACGCAGAAGACTTTAATCACTGGGAAGAAGAAGGCGCAAAAGGCTGGTCATACGCAGACGTCTTACCTTACTTCAATCGTATGGAAACCTCTCACGGCGGAGAACAAGGCGCACGCGGCACAGACGGCCCAATGCACATAACACGCGGAGAAATGACAAGACCACTGTTTGAAGCTTTCATTGAAGCAGGAAAACAAGCAGGCTTTGGCTTTACGCAAGATTATAACGGCCTAAAGCAAGAAGGCTTTAGCGCTATGGAGCGCACCGTCTATAAAGGGCGTCGATGGTCAACCGCAAATGCCTACTTAAAGCCTGCACTAAAACGCCAAAACCTGACCATCGTACATGGGCTAGCCGAAAAAGTCAGAATTGAAAACAACCGCGCTACTGGCGTCGAAATAGCACGCGGTGGCTCAACACAGCTTATCAAGGCCAACAAAGAAGTTATCATTGCCGCCTCAGCTTTTAATTCACCAAAGCTTTTAATGCTTTCTGGTATCGGCCCAGCTAAGCATTTAAAAGAACACGGCATTGAAGTGGTCGCTGATCGTCCTGGCGTTGGCTCTAATTTGATGGATCATCTCGAGCTTTACATCCAACAAGAATGTACAAAACCTGTTTCGCTATATTCAAGATTAAATCTCTTCCAAAAAGGCTTAATTGGCCTTGAGTGGCTGCTCTTTAAAACGGGCGATGGCGCTACAAACCATTTTGAGGCATCCGCTTTTATACGCTCAAAAGCCGGAATTAAATATCCAGACATTCAATATCACTTCTTACCAGTAGCCATTCGTTACGATGGCAAAGCTGCAGCACCAACCCATGGCTTCCAAGCGCACGTAGGGCCAATGCGCTCCAAGTCACGCGGTGCAGTTCGCCTAACATCTAGCGATCCAAAAGCTAAACCGTCTATTCAATTCAACTACATGTCACATGAAGATGACTTTGCAGAATTCCGCCACTGCATCAGGCTAACACGCGAAATTTTCCAACAACAGGCATTTAATGAATATCGTGGCTACGAAATTGCCCCAGGTGAGCATATACAAAGTAATGATGAGCTGGATGCATTTATCCGTGAACATGTCGAAAGCGCATTCCACCCATGCGGAACAGCAAAGATGGGTAACCCTGATGATAAAATGTCTGTCGTTGATCCAGAGTGCCGTGTCATTGGCGTTGAAGGTTTGCGTCTGGCAGACTCCTCAATATTCCCGCGTATTCCAAACGGCAACTTAAACGCGCCTTCCATCATGGTAGGCGAAAAAGCAGCTGACCATATCTTGGGTAAAGACCCACTACCACGCTCCAATCAAGAGCCTTGGATTAATCCCGACTGGGAAACGAGTGATAGAATAATTGGTTAAGCCAAATATTTTCCAAAACGGAGTAAGCCTGCGCCCACAATTGACAACATCACGGATAGTACTTTTGCAAGATTGAGTTTCTCACGAAAAATAAAGACACCAATTAAAACCGCAAAGATTATACTGGTTTCGCGCAATGCAGTGACCAATGGAATTGGAGCATGTGTGAAAGCCCAAACAACAAGCACATAAGCGACATAAGAAGCCACCCCACCACCAATTGTCACTAGCTTGGCTTCACGCGGCACACGAAGAATTACAGATTTTTCTTTAAACAATATATAAATGAAAAAAACAGCACCATTTAACAACATCAAAACAGACATAAAGCCAACAGCGCTGCCAGATACACGAGCACCTAAACCATCAATCAGTGAATAGCCCGCAATAAAACACCCTGTCACCAAGGCCATTGTTGCTGCTCTTGGATTACGAAGTCCATCACCTTGTCGCACAATGCTTAAGCTCATGATCCCCGTTACAATCAAGCCAATAGCAATCAACTCATAAGCAGATAATGTGACGCCTAAAAACAAAACAGAAACAATCGTAACAACGAGTGGCCCTGTTCCCCTCGCTATTGGGTAAACCTGAGTGAAGTCGCCAATGCGATAAGCAGACAATAAAAACACTTGATAGCCAAAATGGCAAATAATGCCCCCAATCATATAGGGAAGGCTTTCGCGTGATGGCAGTTCAAAGAAAAACAAAGCTACTGCTGCTGGTATCATATGACCAAACACAATTGCAGTCATACCAAGTAATTTATCACTGCTTCCTTTAACGGCCGCATTCCACACAGCATGTAAAAATGCAGCACCAATGACCACAAGAAAAACGGTTAAACTCAAGCGGCCTGCTCCTTATTTTCAAGCGCAGGTTGAACCAGAACAAGTCCTAAAATAACCAAGACCAAAGCCCCCCATATCCATATAGAATACCCTTCGCCCAACAATAAGATACTGAATAAAACACCAGAAATTGTAACTGGGTAAGCGACCTGAACACCAAATACAGCCCCCCCAAATCCAACAAGCCAAATATAACCAACATAAGTAATTGCATGGATGACAGACGTTGCAATCAATGCATATTCAGGTAAATGCCATGGCAATAGCGGGTTAATCCACTGTCCTGAAATTAAAGATAAAGGAGCAGTAATAATAACCCCCACACAAGAAGCCATAAATAAAGTGGAGACAGCATCCGTTCCTGCTGGTGTTCGCACTGCAATATAATTAGATTCTAGAGCATAAAAAACTGGGGCGATGAGTGCCACAAGAACAAATATCGCTTTTTCTGGTTCTGGCAGGCTAGTTTGAGGCAAAGCAATCATTACCATCGCAGCAAAACCTATTAAAATACCCAATAACCGTTTCACAGAAAAACTTTCCAGCCGCAAACCAAGTGCAATGACAAGCGCAAACATAGGAACGGTAGCAATAACAATCGACAAGACTCCACCAGGCAATTGTGCAGCTGCTAGATACGAAAATCCATTTGGGATAATTGTTCCCATAACGGCAATCAAAGCATAGAAAAATATCAATTCCTTGTTTAATTTTGGCCGCCAACCACGGGCAAACAAAATAATACCCAATACAATAACGCCAATTACAAATTGCCAAAAAATCAAACCAAACGGCTGATGCCCTGTCGATACAGCCGTTTTGGACATTGGAATAGTTGAGCCCCACAGCAAGCCGATGCTGAGCATTGCAACCCACGCAATAAGGTTACGGTTGCGTGGATTTTCAACATTCATTTATTTTCCTATCAAAATAGAATGGTAAAGATACTTGAACTAACCACCAATAGGGGTTTGGTGATGTACAGCCAACTTCCAGCCGCCTACCGATCTTTCCCATACAGTCGAGCAATTTGATTTGCGCAAACTACCATCAGCACTTTTTCCAATACCTTCATAAACAAGAACTATAGCCTCACCAAACTCACGAGAATTCTTATTCTTGAACTCAACACTGACACATGGGCCATCTTCGCCCATCTGATCAACAAACCCAGCACCTGAAAAAATCCCCATTGGTGGAGGAAAGGCATAAACTGAAGCCTCAGTTATTATCTCTTGATAATAACTTTTGCCACCAACCCAGCAACGCCGTTCCTGCTCCCAAATTGTATCCAGATCACTCATTAGAAAAACGCCTGTATTCCAGTTTGAGCACGCCCCAGAATAAGCGCATGTACATCATGTGCACCTTCATAAGTATTCACTGTTTCAAGATTGGAAGAATGACGCATCACATGATACTCAGCCTGAATACCATTGCCGCCATGCATATCACGCGCTTGACGAGCAATATCCAGTGCCTTACCGCAATTGTTACGCTTCACAATTGAAATCATTTCAGGTGCTGCACGTCCTTCATCCATCAAACGGCCAACCCTCAAACTTGCCTGAAGTGCCAACGCAATTTCAGTTTGCATATCAGCAAGCTTCTTTTGGAAAAGCTGCGTCCCTGCTAAAGGTTTATCAAACTGCTTGCGATCTAATCCATATTGACGAGAACGGAACCAGCAATCTTCCGCTGCCCCCATCACACCCCATGAAATGCCATAACGTGCACGGTTCAAACATCCAAATGGGCCTTTCAGACCAGAGACATTTGGTAGAAGCTGCTCTTCGGCCACTTCAACATTATCCATAACAATTTCACCGGTAGTAGAAGCACGAAGTGAAAGCTTGCCTTCAATTTTCGGTGCACTTAAACCCTTCATTCCCTTTTCAAGAATGAAGCCGCGAATTTTTCCATCATGCGCTTCAGATTTTGCCCATACAACAAATACGTCCGCAAAGGGGGAATTTGAAATCCACATTTTAGCGCCATTAAGGACGTACCCGCCATCAACTTTTTTAGCGATTGTTTTCATGCCGCCTGGATCAGAACCCGCATCCGGTTCCGTTAAACCAAAACAACCAATGAACTCACCAGAAGAAAGTTTTGGAAGGTATTTCATACGCTGATTTTCAGAACCATATGCATAAATAGGATACATCACTAGGGATGATTGAACTGACATCATGGAGCGATAACCACTATCAACACGCTCAACCTCACGCGCCACAAGCCCATAAGCAGTGTAGCCTGCACCAAGACCACCATATTGTTCTGGCACTGTTATACCCAACAAACCCATTTCTCCCATCATAGGGAAAAGTTCAGGTGCTGCTAGCTCATTAAGGTAAGCCTCTGTCACACGAGGAAAAAGCGTATCTTCTGCAAAAGATTTTGCTGAATCACGGATCATTCGCTCTTCTTCAGTTAGCTGATCCTCCAACAAAAATGGATCTTCCCAAGAAAAACTTCCTAGAGATGGATTACTTTTTGCTTCAAGTGGCTTAGCGGCCTCACTCATAATATCGTCCTTATAATTAAATGTAATTTAATTTTATACCTGTCAGCAAAACTGTCAAATCAGAATTGAGGGCAACCATGTTGCAATCTTGGGAAATATAAAGACAATCAGCAAGGCCAAAATTTGCAAAATAATAAACGACAAAGTGGCCTTATAAAGCGCCAAGGCTTTTATCGATGAAACCGCCTGGAAATAGAAAAGTGCTATACCTAATGGCGGGGTTAAAAAAGAAATCTGCAAATTAACGGCGACAAGTACGGCAAACCAAATGGGATCGACCCCCATTGCAAAGAGAATAGGTGCTGTGATTGGAATAACAATATATGTGATCTCAATAAACTCGATAATAAAGCCAAGCAAAAAGATAACCAACAATACGATAAACAATGCACCCATCGCATCACCTGGCATATTAGCCAAAAGTACAGAAACACTTTCATCACCACCTAATCCTCGAAAAACCAATGCAAGCACAGACGCAGCGATGATGATTCCAAAGATCACGCCAGTAAGTTCAACAGTTTCCATAAGCGCCATTTTAAAAATAGATACATTTGCATTTTTAAGCATAAGTAACGCCGTGCCAAAAACACCAATACTTGCCGCCTCGCCGGTTGTTGCAAAGCCAAACACAATCGATAACGGAACTAAAATAATCACTCCTAAAACTAAGAGCGCATGAATAGAGAAACCATGGGGTTTACCATTAGCAATCTGATCTTCGTTGAAACTAGATGATCGCATAGTAAAAATTATATATAGAGCATATAGAGCCGCTAATAACAGGCCAGGCAAAATAGCAGCTGAGAATATGTGTGCGACTGAAATAGGCTCTGGTGAAAAATTACCCAGTTCTCGTTGGCTTAATATCCAAGCATTAGAAATTTGATCGCTTAATAAAATCAAAACAATGGAAGGCGGAATAAGTTGGCCAAGCGATCCCGACGCACAAATCAAACCTGCAGACAGTTTTTCACTAACACCAGCACGCAAAAGTGCTGGCAAAGCAATTGCAGCAAGCATCGTTATAGTTGCACCTACAATGCCTGTAGCAGCAGCAATTATCACACTAGTTCCAAGAACAGCTAGCGCAAGTGATCGCCCTCTTTGTTGCGACAGACCAGCTAAAGAAAGTAGCATATCTTCAGCTAAACCAGAATACTCAAGCAATTTCCCCATTAGAATAAAAAGCGGAATAGCATATAAAATTTGATTGCCCATAATACCAAAAATTCGCTCAGGAATTGCATATAACAAAGCAGTGTCAAATACATCAAACCCAACGCCAACGAGAGCAATAAGCATTGGCACAAGCATCAATACAATCAATATACGAGCACCGCAAAGAATGCCGGTAATGACGCTGCAAAACATCAAAACTAAGAGTAAAACTTCAATACTCATCGACCACTATCATTTCTACTAAAGCATAAAAAAAGCGCTATCGAGCCAAACGAAATTGGTAATAGAGTCTTAATAAGAAAGAGCCCTCCTAGACCATCAAGCTCACTTGAGCCCTCAAAAGTTGACCACGAAAAATATACTGCAGGAATAGATAAAAGGGCGATGGCAACAAAAGGTAGTGCACTTACTAGTCTTGCCGCAAGTGACACAGAAGAAGCTTCAAAGAAAGAGAACACTTTTACGCGAACATGCATATTTTTTAAAAAAGCTATCAATACGCTAAAAATCATAAGGGCTGAAAATGCATATGCAATAAAATCTTCAAGCTTTACTGAGCCCTCATCAAAACCATATCGTAGGATTGCGCTGGAAAAGACCGCGAATACAAACATCAATAATAGCAAGATACAAATAGAGCTGATTAGTCTCGGCAAAAAGAGTTTGAAAAAAAGTGCCATTTTATTGCAGAACTACCCAATATAATCTCAAAGTCATACTAAATAGCACTAGTTCTAATGCCTATACAATTCTGCTTTTATTTTTGAGACTATGTTGTCCAAGTTAGTTCAGTCAGGCATTTCCAGCCAAAGCAGAGATCACATTACTTTTTCAGCTATTTCAAGATTCATAGGTTGCTCAAAAAGCATTCTTCGTTCTGTTAAGCTAGACTCAAAAATTGGATAGCGTCGTAAGAGTTTTTCACGAAAGCTACTTACATTAGTTTTGAGAAGGCAAATTGGAGCATTCAATGCCGGATATGGCCTTGGCTCACAGAGTATTTCAGCATTAAACACACGGCGATAAAATGCAGCATGTTCTTTACGAACCGTTGCAAGGCAATAATCAGCTTCATAATAATCATAAATCATACAAGCAACGCGCAAAGTCAGAAAGGGAATTTCTGGGTATGTTTCCGCTGCAACTGAATCAGCGACAAAACGAGTTGGATCAACAACCGTTTGCCCACTCTCAATCATTGGGCCAACAATATCCGGAAACACATCTAAAGCTGGGCCTTTTCGATTTTCAGGTGAGATGACATGGCATCTAATTGAACTAGCAAGCTTATCTTCTAGATAGACACCAAACATCCAGCAATTATCAAAATTATCATAAGCATCGTTAAACATGCCAGTTTCATTTTGACTAATTGCACCTTCTCTTAGATACGATTCATATCTAAGCCGAAAAATCTCTTCTCTATCAATTTTTGAAGACGCGACGCGGTAGTCTGCCTTTTGTAAATACGCGAGTAACTTGGTCGCGAAATTTGACCCATTTGGATCTACGTACATTTTCTTGCCCCAGAAAAAATTCTACCAATTTCTAAGGTTAACAGACTATTAACAGTTGTAAAGTGAACATCATCAGTTTGGTTAATAATGGTAGATTAGAATTTCTTAAGGTTTATTGAAATAAAACTCTACTTAACAACAGCAAGTTTTGTTATGTTTCGTGAAGCCACATCAGTCTTGTAAGCAAGTTCGTAAAAGTCTGCGGCATGCATAGGCTTAAAGAATAAATATCCTTGGTATTCATGGACACCTATACTTCTTTCCATAACGTCTAATTGCTCTTGAGTTTCAATTCCCTCGAGAACTACCTTTAAACCTAAACGCTTAATAAGGTCTACAACGCCTTGCAGAAGAACTAGGGATCGTTCACTGGCAATGCCATTGTCTACAAATGATTTGTCAATTTTCACTTTATCAAATGGCAAAGTATGCAAGTAACTAAGGCTGGAAAAACCCGTTCCAAAGTCATCGAGCGATATCTGCACACCTAAGTTAGAAAGCTGTTTTAAGGTGACTTTCATATCTTCAATACAATTGATCATAGCGCTTTCAGTAACTTCAATAGTTAACTTACTTGCAGGCAACCCAGTTTCATCTAATAGCTTTTTTACAGTTTTATAAATATCAACCTTCTGAAATTGTATCGAAGATACATTGACAGCAACCCTCATTTCTTCGGGCCATCTTAGGCATTCTAACATAGCCGTACGCAACAATTGTTCACCAAGAGATACTATCAAACCGGTTTCTTCGGCCAATTCTACAAACACGGCTGGCGAAACATTTCCAAGCTCCGGATGTTTCCATCTCGCAAGTGCTTCACACCCACCAATTTTACAACTCTTCACGTCAAATAATGGCTGATAATATAATTCAATCTCGTCGTTTTGTATTGCTTGACGAAGATCAGCTTCAAGCTTTCTCTTCTTATTAATAGCTTCCCCCAAAGCACTTATATAAAAAGTAGAAATCGAACGCCCTTTTGCTTTTGATTCATAAAGTGCCACATCAGCATGTTGAAGAAGTATATTTGCATCTGTTCCATGATCAGGAGAAAGCGCAATACCGATACTCCCACCAATATCAATTTGGTGGTTTTTAACGATAACGGGAAGGTGTAATTCTTTTAATATCAAGTCAGCGAATTGAGTGCACTTTGCTGGCTCATTTAAGCCTGGACAAAATAATATAAATTCATCCCCGCCAAAACGGCAAAGCATTGCGTTCGGTGGTAATAGTAGCTTCAATCTTGAGGCAACAATCCGAAGTAATTCATCACCAATTGCATGGCCAAGCGTATCATTGACAACCTTAAATTTATCCAGATCAATAAAGTACATTGAAGATGCAGGCGCTGTCTTATTACGCGCTAGGTAACGTTCAACACCTTCTATAAAATGACGCCGGTTAGACAAATTTGTCAATCCATCGAAATTAGCAAGATCAGTAATTACTTTTTCGGAAGCTTTTCGTTCCGATACATCAGATAATACAATCACGCCACCATCGATCATTGAGTTATATTCAGCTTCTATTATCGAACCTGAAACCAACCCAAATGTGAAATGAGCTGATTTGTTTTCTTGCAAGCAATCATTGATTTTTTGACCAAGGGTAGAATGCGTAACATTACTAATTTCAACAGTGTCTAAAATTGAAATATTACAACCAATAATTTCCCAATCGACCATGCCCGCTAGTTCCATAAAGCGTTCATTAGCAACAATTACGTCCCCACTTTTATCGATCATTGCAATGCCATGTCTGATGTTTTCAAGTGCAACATCAAATCGATTAGCCATAGTTTTATTATTAAGGGCATTTATTTCAGCTTTGAATAACATTCCCCTCAATCTTTTTGACATTAATTGAATTGCAAAAAGAAAAGGAAGGAGGAAAAGAGTTAGTATCAAGCCGTAAACATCATCAAAAAATACCGCTGCGCCAATCAACATGACGATTGATGTGAGGACCTGCGAACGCACAACCTTACTACTGGCAAAATTACGGCCGATAACACCTATTAAGTAAGACAGTATCAAAGACAGCGATAAAAGTTGAACAAATGGATCATCAGACCTCATAATGCCATTTGCATACCAAAAGCCTAAAACTGCGATATAAATAGTGCTGATTACGTTATATTTATTTTCCCAAGTCTTATACTTTTTAATAGATAAATTGGAAGCAATTGCATTTTTAAATGAATGAGCCAACAATAGGCGCACAGCGCCAACGAAGAAAAATATACTTGCAAAAATTAATTGTGCTGGATCAAGCGTTTTCCAGAATAAAACAAGTGCACCTGCGATGCAGCAAAAAATACCAATAAACAAGGAATTAGGATCAGCATAAAGCGACGAGACAACAGATTTATAAATGCTGTCTGGTAGTTTTTTTTCGTCTAACTCGCCTCTTTTCAGAGATTTAAAATTCATTGTATTCACCCATAGCCCCACGGCTCCCCAGGGTATTATGAAACATAATGCTTAGAAAACAGTTAAAATAAACAACTAAGTTTATATAAACTATTGGAATAAATAGGTTTTTTAGACCATCAAAAAAAACTACAAATTTCTTAAGTCAAACCTATAAAAATCAACGATATAGAGGCTATTGCTGAAAGCCCCAGAAGAAGGTTTGACAAAACTTTAGTCGGCAAGCGTTTAAACGGCGCAGATACTAAAATCCCTATGAACATGGCAGGAATGAAAATAATAGCAGCAATAAAATGTTGGATCGAAACCCAACCGCTAAATCCAAGACTAATTAAACCAAGTACAGAGCCAGAAAAGAAAAATGCATTCAAGGTAGGCCGAATAATTGACGAATCCCTGCCATGATAAATTATTGCCATAGGAGGCGCACCAACAGCAGTAATAGATCCCATTAAACCAGATACTACTGAAAGTGTTAGTAAGTTTTTGTCTGAAAATTCAATCTTACGTCCATAAACAGTCATAACAATTGCAACCAGCATAATCACGCCAAAAATAATAAAAAAGCTTTCAACATTCGGAATAATTAACAGCAAAGCAAATGCAATCATACTGCCTATAACCCGCCCCCCAACACCAAGCTTTAATTCCTGAAAGGGAATATTATGACGCTCACGCCAAGCACCTGAAAAAGCAACAAACAAACCCATTGCTAAAATTGCCCCAGGAACAAGCTCTGGTTTAACCAAAGCAATAAGTGGGGAAGCAAACATACCAAAGCCCATCCCTATAGAGACTTGTAAAATAGAAGCAAAAAATACGATGCCGCAACAAAGTAACAACTCACCCAGTGTGAGAAAATCAAAAATAGAGTCCACTTGTTTTCCTTTGAAATTCAAGCAATCATGCAAGTCAGTTAAGGGGGCTTAAATTTCGCTTCTTCAATACAAGATGAACTAGGCTAGAAGAGACAGCAATGGATAACTTATGTAACATTCCACTTTTTTCTTCACTTGATCCAAAGCAAGGCGAACAACTCGCTAAAGAATTCATATGGAAAGAGTATGATGCAAACGAACTTGTTATAGATATCGATGAAGAAACAAGTGATGTACGCTTTGTCATATCAGGGTTAGTGCGGATTATTTCGCGTTTATCAATCGGCAAAGAAGTTATTTTAGGCGAGATGAACCCTGGTGATTTCTTTGGTGAACTAGCCGCGACTGACGGCGAAACTAGAAGTGCAAATGTCACAACCCTAAATAAAAGCAAGCTTTGCATTATACCGCGTAAAACATTTTTGAAACTGCTAACACTTTCACCTGAGATAAATTTAGAAGTTATGAGAGTGCTCGCGCAACGTATTAGAACTCTAAATATGCGGCTCGCGGAACAATCTTTCTTACAAGCAAAGCATCGTGTTTATGCAGAGTTACTAAGATTATCCAAGCCACGGCTTGGGTATGAAGGCCAACGTAGCATTAGCCCACCACCCACTCAACGAGAATTGGCAGATCGCATTGGCACGCGCCGCGAAGTTGTATCTCGAGAATTAAACGCACTTCACAAGCAAGGCATATTTGAAAAAACCAAGGGTGCACTTGTAATTAAAAATGTAGCTGAATTACAAAAACGCATTTCGAATGCATGGGAAGAATAATACCTAGCTAGCTGGCATTATTGCTTCAGCAAGCTTCGCCCAATAAGAAGTTCCGTATGGAATAGCTTCATCATTAAAATCATACTCAGGATGATGCAGTCCCGCAGTGTCGCCATTGCCAACAAAGATAAAAGCACCAGGGCGTTCCAAAAGCATATAAGAGAAATCTTCACCGCCCATTGTAGCTTCAGTATTAGCTTCAACCTTTTCCTCACCAGCAATCATTGAGGCAATTTTTACCGCTTTTTGAGTTTCTAGTTCATGATTAGATGTAACAGGATACCCTTCAAAGAAACTCACTTCAACTTTGGCGTTGTTAGCTGAACAATATCCTTCAGCAATTTCTTGAAGACGCTTCATACCCAACTGACGACCATCTTCTGAAAGGCTACGAATTGTCCCAGCAATTTCTACAGTTTCAGGAATAACGTTCATCGCTGTTCCTGCATTAAATTTAGTTACAGTTACAACGAGTGATTCAAAAGGTGATGCTGAACGTGAAACAATAGATTGCAATCCATTCACTACCTGCGCACCAATTACAATTGGATCATTACCAAGATGAGGCATCGCCGCGTGCGCACCCTTACCCGTTATTTTAAGATGAAACTCATCTGTTGCAGCCATGATTGGGCCAGGTTTAATTGCAAACTCGCCGACATCTAAGCCAGGCAAATTGTGCATCCCGTAAACCTCGTTAATATTGAAACGATCCATCATTCCATCGTCAACCATCGCCTTACCACCAGCACCACCTTCTTCTGCTGGTTGAAAGATAACTGCGACTGAACCATTAAAATTTCTAGTTTCAGCTAGATATTTAGCAGCCCCTAACAACATTGCAGTATGCCCATCATGGCCACAGGCGTGCATCTTACCAGGTGTTTTTGATTTATAAGGGCGATCCACAGCTTCCAAAATTGGCAATGCATCCATGTCAGCCCGAAGTCCAACACAATAACCGCTTGCGTTAGAGTTGCCGTGGATAATGCCAACCACACCAGTGCGTCCAATACCTGTAACAACTTCATCACAGTCAAATGTTTCTAATTTTGAAGCTACATTTGCTGCTGTCTCATGAACATCATACATCAATTCAGGATTTTCGTGGATTTCACGGCGCCATGCTGTAATTTCATCGTGAAGTTCGGCCATACGATTAATAATTGGCATGTTTATTCCTGACAAATATGTTAGTTCACGGTGGCTATCTTAAAATAGTGACGCATCCACATCAAATTTCAAACAGTGTTCTTAATAAATCTATGTACCGCTCTAAACTCATACTTTCAATGTTAGTTGTCGTATTATTCGCCTTACCCACGTTGGCAAAGGCAGAAACTCTGGCGATTAAGACCCCCTATATCGTTATCGATATAAAAACTGGCGAAATACTTGCTCAACAAAAAGCCAATGATCGTTGGTATCCTGCATCCCTTACAAAATTGATGACAGCATATGTAACCTTTAAAGCCATTCAAAGAAATGAGATTGAAGCTGGTTCACCCGTTGTAATTTCTGCAGCAGCACAAAAACAACCGCCCAGCAAAATGGGCTATAAAAAAGGTGTAAAATTACGCATCGATACAGCACTAAAAATCATAATCATCAAAAGTGCAAATGACGTATCGCATGCCTTGGGTGAAGCGGTAGCAGGCAACTTAAAAGCTTTTGTGGTGAGAATGAACCAAGAAGCAAAACGCCTAGGCATGAGCAACACACAATTTACAAACTCAAATGGATTACACAACGCCAACCAATATTCATCTGCAAGAGACATGGCCTTACTATCAGCTCAAATATTAAAAGAGTTCCCACAATACGCCTATATGTATGAAGCAGCAGCTATTAAAACGCCTAGTAAAACACATTATTCATACAACTTATTACTTGAAAGGTTCAAAGGCGCAAATGGCATGAAAACTGGCTTCGTATGCGCTTCAGGCTACAATCTAGTCGGCTCAGCCACACGTAATGAACGAAGTTTAGTTGCAGTTCTGATGGGTACATCTTCACAAACCCAAAGAGCAGTGTCAGCTGCTCATTTATTAGACGCTGGATTTAAAACACATCCATCCAATCAAGCGACTATCTACAACACAAATCCAATCAAAGGCGCTAAGCCAAAAAACATGCGCCCAATCCTATGCACACAAGAGGCAAGAAATTCTCGGTACGATCCAGGTGCTGGCAAAGCAAAAATCAAATCCACCCATCTCTATGCACGCCGTATCTCTTCAAAAATCCTCAGCATCACAACAGGTGGCATCACCGCGACAGCAAGTGCTGCAAGCTATATTAATATTGGAAAAATTCCAGTTCCAACCAAACGACCAAAAACCCAACTCAATGTGGGAAATATTGTTTTTAAAACAATTGGTAGCGCAGCCACTGGCGAAATACCACTCCCGACAAAAAGACCTTAGCCATGCAAAATAACTTAAAACCCGTTTATATTCTCTCAGGCTTTTTAGGCTCTGGCAAAACAACGCTTCTTAATAAGCTTTTAAAATTAGATGCCTTTTCTAATACACTCGTTATTGTCAATGAATTTGGTGAAATAGCACTTGATCATCTCTTAATAGAGGCAAGTTCAGACACCATTCTAGAGCTTTCAAATGGCTGTTTATGTTGCAGCATTCGAGGTGAATTAGTAGATACACTACTGGAGCTAGACGCCACTAAATTTGACCGAATAATAATTGAAACAACTGGTATTGCAGACCCATTACCAATTTTTCAATCGCTAGCATTTCATCCCGTATTAGCTCAAACTTATTCACCAGCTGAAATCCTAACCGTATTCGATTGTCTTCGTGGGGAAGACATTCTTTTGCAAAACGAAGAAGCGGCAAAGCAACTTTCCATCGCCGATGTAATTATTTTAACAAAACAAGATATTAGCGAAGGAAGTGCCAACGCAAAAGAGATCGTTCAAAAGTACAACGACCTTGCGCTCCTCATCGAAGAGCCAAGTACATTAAATCCTTCAGCTATTTCACAGCGCGTCATTAAACCAGATGACGCACCTCATAACCATCGCTCCAATTTTACTTCGCTTTTATTGGAAACCGACCAAACGTTAGATATAAAAACAATCGCAGGACTTTTACATCATCTATCAAGTTCGCTGGGTGAAAACCTATTGCGTATAAAAGGCTTTGCAAAAGTTGATGCGCATCCAGATAAGCCACTTTTGATACAAGTCTCAGGACAAGTTGTTCATGACTTTGAAATTCGTTCAGAATGGAATTCACAAGAAGCTAAAACTCAACTCGTGATCATTGCAAAAAATTCTGACCCAAAAATGATCAAAACTATTTTCGATGCCTTTATGGGAAACCTTGCAATCGACACACCAGACAAAACAACGGTTATGAACAATCCACTATCAATCCCAGGGTTTGAAATTTAAATTCAGCCTTTTTGTACCAAAAATATATGATAATCCGCAAGCTCTTCTGTTCGTAAAAGGGTATGGCCATTCTCAGCGCAAAAAGCAGGGATATCAATTACCGCTAATGGGTCAGTTGTCTCCAAAAAAATTTGATCTTCTGTCTTTAAAGACTTCATTGCCTTGCTTGCTTTCAACACAGGCATTGGGCACTTTAGACCGCGCAAATCCAAAACCTGAATGTTATTTTCAACCATATCAAATATCGTAACTTTTAGAGAATTCTTGAAACTCTTATTTAGAGCTTTGCATCATGGTTTACAATCCGTAAAAAAATCAACCAAAATTACCAAAAATCAATGAATATCAGCAATTTTGGAAGGCATTCATAAAATATTACTCTCATCACTCAAACCGTTTGTTAAAGCCTTCATGCTAACCTTACGTCAAAGGTGAGGTAGTGTGTTTAAAATAAACTTAGAACAAACAGGCGAGAAATTTCTCCCGCACAAGCTTAATGCCCATGCGCAACCATTATTACGCGTGGCAGATAATATTTTGTCTGGTGATGATGAAAACTCTGCGGCACAACGCATTGCCTTAATTACTTTTATCATTCGCGTTCTAAGTGCCTTCATTGCATTGGTTTCACAAATATTACTAGCGCGTTGGTTAGGTACATTTGAATACGGTATTTACGTCGCGATCTGGGTAGCAGTTATTATTTTAGGCACAATTACATGCATTGGGTTTCCTTCTGTCGTCGTGCGCTTCATTGGCGAATATAAAGAACGTGGCCAACTAGACCTAATGCACGGCGTTATAAAAGCCAGTATGTATGTCTCCTTATTTTGCTCAACATTAGTAGCAGCTATTGGGTGCGGGATTATATATACGTTCCCAGAAATTATTACTGATTATTATGTCATACCAGTTTTCTTGGCAGCTATTTGCTTACCGATGCTAGCACTTGAAGGTGTCATGGATTGTATTGCACGAGCATTTAATTGGCCAAAAGTTGCATTTCTTCCAACCTATATAATACGCCCGGTGGCAATTATCGTTTTTGCAGGTGCTGCGTTTTTATACGGGTTTCCCATAAATGCAGAAACAGCAATGTGGACGGCAATCCTTGCTTGTTTCGTATCTTTTGTAATTCAATTTACTGTGCTCTTTACAAAACTCAACAAGACAATTCCTAGCGCCAAGCCAACTTATAAGATTAAAACATGGGTTCTTGTAGCACTGCCAATCTTCTTGGTTGAAGGTTTTTACACTTTAATGACATCAGTAGATATACTTTTCGTCAGTGCCATGATGCGGCCGGAAGATGCTGCTGTTTATTTTGCAACAACAAAAATCTTAGCGCTTGTACACTTTGTCTACTTCGCAGTTCGCGCATCCGTATCGCATCGATATTCTGCATTTCACACAAATGGCAACTTGGAATCATTTCAAGACTTTGTTCAAAAAACTGTAACTTGGACTTTCTGGCCATCTTTGTTGATGGCCGCATTCATGGCCATCTTCGGCAAATATTTTCTAATGCTATTTGGCGCTGAATTTACATCAGGCACATTTATTTTATTAATCTTACTTTTAGGTATTGTTATTCGTGCAAGTATAGGCCCCGCTGAAGCGCTTTTAGTTATGGCCGGAAGGCAGAAAATGTGTGCTGCTATATATGCCATAACTTTGACTGCAAACATTATCCTCAACATTTCATTCATTCCTATATTTGGGATTTTAGGAGCAGCAATAGCAACAAGCATTGCATTAGCATTTGAAACAGCAGCACTTCATTCGGCAGCTAAAAGAACATTAGGGTTGCATGCTTTCATCATTCCCCGCAGAGCGCCTATTCAAGAGGGAATTGCCTAATGTTAAAATCTTTAACAAGACAGATAACAAAAACAAGCTGGTCTGAGAGTTGCGAAATCTTGAGTACTTATGCGGGCATAGATTCTATGGGGTGGAAACTAGGTCTCATTAATTCGCTGGATAATCTGGACTTCCAAAGCGCAATTACAAAATTGGCAAGTGAAGCTTTAGTGCCAAACCCGTTTTTTGAATTGCCAATATTAAAAGCAGCCCTAAAGAATTTTAATGGCAATAACGTTCAATTTTTATTCCTAAGCAAGCAAATTGGCAACGAAGAAACCTTAAAGTTTTTTGCTCCCGTATGCCTATCGCCTATTGGCATATTTCGCCAAAAGGTATTGCAAACTTGGAACCATGTTTATGCCCCTTTAGGAATGCCTTTAATTGCACATGATACAAACGGTGAGACCCAAAAAGCTTTTATTGAGTGCATAAAAATTGCTCATCATGACACCGCCAAGGCAATCGTATTCAAGGAGGTTTCTAAGGAAGGTCACTTCATAAATGATCTATGCCATTCACGGCATTTATCAGATAAATTACTATTAGCCAAAGGTGCTTCAAGAGCAGGCTTAAAACCGATTAAAAACCTAAACTATGAAGATACATATTTTAGTGGCAAGCGCAAACAACGCTTGCGTAAAGCAAAAACAGAGCTTGAAGCATTAGGCAGTATTACATTTCATGATTTTTATGATCAAGAATTCATCGATGAACCATTAGAAGAATTTTTTAAATTGGAAGAATCGAGTTGGAAGGGTAAATCTAAAACTGCCCTAAACAGCACAAAATCAAGCGCTGCATTTTGCAGGGAGGCCGTTAGCACCGCCACTCTCAAAGAGAAGTGCCAAATGCATTCTTTAAAGTTAAACGATAAAACAATCGCATCTTTAATCACATTCAAAAGCAATGGATTCTTTTATCCATGGAAAATAGCATTTGATGAAGATTACGCTAAATACTCAGCGGGCAATATTCTCACAACTTATGCGACAGGCTTGTTTGCAAACAAAGACTGTTTTAAAGGCTTAGACTCTCTTGCGTCTGAACATAATGAGACAACGCTTAGGTTTTGGCCTGACGAAAAAGAGTTTTTTACAATGATTATTGGCATTGGCAAAGACGCAACAAAAACGGCACTCTCGATTACAGATGAACTAAATCGAATAAAACGTATTAAAACTACTTTACGTAGTTTCTTAAAAAAACATCGCTATTTTGAGCGCTTTGTATCATCACTGCGAATGTGAATGTCATGTTGCGGGAACGGGATTTCAATTTTAGCTTCACGCAATGCAGCAAGAATAGCAAATCGTAATTCACTTGTAACAGTGAGGCTATAATTGATATCTGCTAAGAAACATCTCAATTGAAAATCTAATGAGTTAGCACCAAAATCCATAAAAAATACGGCTGGAGCAGGGCGACCTAAAACAAGCCTATGTTCTTTTGCGCAATTTAAAAGAATTTCCTTAACTTGATCCGGATCACTGTCGTATCCAACACCCACAGCAATAATGATACGCCCAGTTTTATTTTCATGTGTCCAGTTCGTTACATTATCTGTAATCAAAGTTGAATTGGGAACAATCACTGTTGCTCTATCAAATGTTTCAATTTCAGTAGAACGAACTGAAATCTTTTTAACAGTCCCTTCCCCACCCGAAGTTACAATCCAGTCGCCAGCTTTAATTGGTCTTTCAGCAAGTAAAATAAGCCCCGAAACAAAGTTGTTCACGATACTTTGCAAGCCAAAACCAACACCAACAGAAAGTGCGCCAGCAACAATTGCTAGGTTAGATAGATCAAACCCCGCAGCGCTAATTCCCAAAATAGCTGCAAGAATAAACCCTGCATATCCAAAGACAGTAGAAATTGAATTGCTGATACCAATATCAAGTTTTGTTGTCGGTAAGAACTTATTATTTAACCAACTTCTAAGCGCGACAGTTACCGTATAACCAAGGAAGAAAAGTCCTGTAGCAAGCAAAATAGTTGAAAGAGAAATACTTAAGCCACCAACTTCAAATCCAAAGAATAGGTCTTTAAAAATTTTGAAGAAATCGCTGGTCCGATACCCCCAAGGCAACATCAACAGAATACCAGCACCTAAATAAACAATCAGCTTTAAGATACCAGTACCAAGAATAGCAAATTGGCTTGATGAAGCATCTTGCTCATCTGCTAAACTTGCAATAGCAGAAGCCTGAACAGCTGCTGTACGGGCAGCAAACAAACCATCGATAGAGCGCAAAAACAACCAAGCAATACCAATTACAATAAGTCCAAAGACCAATTGCTGGGACATAAATTCAGCCAGAGCTACATACCCAAACAACGCAGCTACGATAATTCCAAAACTAACAAACCACGCAAGAATATTTAGATATGTCCACAAGCTGGAGCGTCTTCGCGCATCAAGCAGTTTTTCCCGCTTTGCATTATCTTTGTATAGTAACCACAAAACCCAAAGAGACATTGTTGCGATGGTAATGCTAAATAGGAAGCTCAAACCCATTGTAACTTCAACTGGCAATACCAGCACGTGAGAAGTTGTGTTCAGATATGACAGTCCCAACCCAATGCCCAGGCCAATTGTTATTATATTTGAGATTTTTTTAGCGACTAAATCTGAAATACTAGATACGCGCTGGCCATCCGAATTAGGAAGTAAAATAATTCGGTGAAGTACAAGAGCTATGAGGTAAAAACAGCCCGCAATAATTATACCTGCAAGAAATCTATCAAACCGAGGCGTTAATAAAAATAGCACCCAGTGGAGCTGATATATTGCGTAGATTAGTACAACAGGCAAAACACCTAGGCGGCAAAACCGTGCAAACCTCGAGCTGAAAAAATCATGCTCGCCATCAAAGTCTTCTTCTTGCTTTCTTGGCGCAAGAATTCGCCTCAACCTAATGAAGATTAAAGCAAACAGCGCCAAACAAAAGATAAGCGCAAATATTTTCCATGGTTTCTTTTTAAACTCTCCAAACATAATAGAAAAAGAATCATCAAAAAGGAGATTGAAACTTCTGAAAAAACTTTTATAGCCGCTTATATATTTGCTCCAAAAACTTGGCATTAATATCGATGTATCGCGAGCTGAGATAGAGCTGAAAAATCTAGTTTGACGTTCTTGTGTGATTGTTCTTTGAATTTGCTGAGAGCGAATTGCAGCAAGTCGGGACGCTTTAATATCCGCATCCACTTTCGCAAATTGCTCATTTACTTCAGAACGACGTTGCTTAACTTCTAATGTCTCTTGGGGTTGGTCATCTGCCGGAGCATCCCCAAGTTGAGTTAGCTGTTGCTGTAATTCATCCACCCGTGGCTGCAGTTTGACAATTTCTTCATTAGCAAGCGTGCGAATACGCCCAACATCTAAGAAAAACTTATCAAGCTCTTTTGTCGTTAAACCCTCGCGCTTCAACGCTTGAGTAATAGTGTCTAAAACGCCGGTCCATTTTGCATGATCAGCTTCAATCTGATCTTGTGCAACGTTAACATCGGTTTCATTTGTAGAAATCGTAGGACTCGTTTGCGCAAATGCATCCGACCCTAGAATTCCACTAGAAATAACAAAAACTGAAAATAGAATTATATAAAAATTTCGAAACATTGCTGACCTTCAAGTTAATGAAGATAGGCTATACATGATTCAATTTTGAAATTCGAGTAAATACCGCGTCAACAGATACTTATTGAACAGCGCTAACCGTATATCCATTATCACGAAGCAATTTCACCAAACCTGTTTTTCCAGGCAAATGAAGCGCACCAACAGCCATAAAAGTTGAGCCCGCTTTTAAAATTGGCTCCGCACGCTCAGCCATCGTAACATTTCGCTTATCAATCAGAATTTCTTGGAGTTTCAAAGCACCCTCACCTTTACCAGACTTAGGCATAACTTCTTTCATCAATGGAAATACAACACCCATTTTACCGCTTAAATAACTTTGCTTCAGTGTTTCAATCATATCAATTGCAAGATCACCAGATTCCAAAGTCTCTTCAAGAGCAGACACATGATAATCTTGTGGCAATGAGGCAAGCGCAGTTAATTGCTCACCAATTGTTTCAAGCCCTTTAAGGTCTTTGCCAGAAGTTTTGGCAAACTCTGCAAGCTTTGCATCCAGAACTTTCTCGCCAGTTTGTTTTCTTTGAAGTTCACAAATAGGAAGAGAAATTGTTGTTGCTACCAACCAAGGCTGCATACGATCTGCAATCTGCATCGGAATGCCCCTGGCAGTCACAGCAGCCGCAAGTTCATCTTCAAGATCATCTTCAACTAAATCGCTCAAAGTTCTTTCGCTAAGCAATGTTAAATGTGCCAAAGCACCCATCGCTTTTTGCGCAGCTACTGGATCTAAAGCATCAACAGATTCTACAACCAGTGCATCACTGGTAAGAATGGCCTCTTTTACTTGTGGGCTCAAGGTTGCAATTTCCGGGTCAGCCATATGCATTGTGCCAAACAACCAAGATAGCTCTTGCCCTTCTTTTTCAACTTTCCAAAATATGGACTCAGCATTTTCAATTTTTGAAGCTTCCGCAAGAATGCGGTCGTAAGCTGCTTTATTTTCAACCTGTAATTTTTCAAGAAGGTTTGCGCCTTTACAAGAAACATCACTTTGGGCGACAGCTTGTTGCGGCGCACTTAAACTAGCACCCATAAAAAATGCAGCAATAAGCATGATTTTAATCGCGCCAAAGATATAAAGACTTTTCTCACAAACAGTTTCAAAACGCATGGGTTTTGCTTCTCCATTATTCATTACCGCCAATATCCCTCAAAAGGCTGGATATTAGATGAATCAGCAGAGTAAATATTTTCTAAACTTTTAAGCTCTTGGATGGGCTTTTTCATAAATATCCATCAAATGGGACGTATCAACAGACGTATAAATTTGCGTAGTCGAAAGACTAGCGTGCCCAAGTAGTTCTTGAATAGTGCGAAGGTCGCCGCCGCCAGCCAGCAAATGCGTTGCGAATGAATGGCGAAGCGCGTGAGGCGTTGCGCTATCTGGCAGACCCAACGCACCACGCAAAACCCGCATGGTCTTTTGCACA
>CATQIJ010000003.1 GCA_958296345.1 uncultured Rhizobiaceae bacterium | reverse complement strand
AAGGACTTCAAAAAGTGATTTACGCTTTTGAGCAGCATCCGCAGTAACAGGCGCAGAAATAACACTTCCTGCCAATAAAGCACCTAAAAGAATCCGCGTTTTCATTTAGCTCTCCTAATACAAAGCTTGCAAAGTATCTTACCTAACGTCACTAATAACATCATCACAACAAGGCAATCAAATCACATTATGTAGAATCTTTTGAATCTGTTCTATTGTGACACATATCACACACCGCGTATTTAATGCCACAAAATAAACAAACTATAAAAGCATACAAAAATGCCCGGACAAGCCGGGCATTTATTCAATTATATATATTTATCACACTTAGCGTGAGTAATATTCGACCACTAGGTTTGGTTCCATAACAACTGGGTAAGGAACATCGCCAAATGCTGGTTTACGAACATAACTTGCAGTCATTTTGCTGTGGTCAGCATCTACATAATCAGGAACATCGCGTTCTGCCAGTTGAACAGCTTCAAGAACAAAAGCTAACTGCTTTGATTTCTCGCGAATTTCAATCACATCACCAACTTTACAGCGGTATGAAGGTATATCAACTTTTGAGCCATTAACTTTGATATGACCGTGATTGATAAACTGACGCGCAGCAAATACTGTCGCCACGAATTTTGCGCGGTAGATGATTGCATCCAAGCGGCTTTCTAAAAGACCAATAAGGTTTTCAGATGTATCGCCTTTTTGACGAACAGCTTCACCATAGATCTTGCGGAATTGTTTTTCAGAAATATTACCGTAGTAACCTTTCAATTTTTGCTTCGCACGAAGCTGGATACCAAAGTCTGATGGTTTACCCTTACGGCGCTGACCGTGTTCACCAGGTCCGTATTCACGACGATTTACTGGTGACTTTGGACGACCCCAAATATTTTCGCCAAGACGGCGATCAATTTTATATTTAGCTGCAATACGCTTGCTCATTACATTTCCTTACTTAACATCAATAAATTACACCCAAAACTTAATGTTTTGGATGAAGGAAACGTACCCTCCTCTGCAAAGCAGTTTAGCCTTGCCGACAGACAGTCTCACGCACGTTTTGTGAAGCAGTCACGGGATACGTCGGGCGTCATCAAACACGAATGTCCAATAACTCGTGTGAGATAGTATATTTCACAGCCTAAAGTCAAGGATTATATAAAATTTATGCGGGTTTAAGACCAAAGCCAGCTAAGAGCCGAACGGTTTCAGGCTTTAATGCCCCACTTGTAAATAGAGCAACATCTTCCGCCTGCTCAAAAGCTTCACTATTAGGCAAGTTTTCTGCACTTAATAGGTTATACGCTCGTCGCGCAATTGCTTCAGAAGTATCAATCCAATCAACAGGCCAAGGAGCCATTTTACGCATTCGATTAGCTAAAAATGGATAGTGTGTACACGCGAGTACAACAATATCTGTACGCCGAATCCCATCCCCCACAAAACAAGGCATTATTTCTTCTTTTACAGCCTCTTCATCCGTAAAACCACCACGCATGTAAGTTTCTGCTAACGCAGCTAATTTTGTGCTCCCAATAAGCGTAACATGGCACTTACTGGCGTATTGCTCTATCAAATCACGTGTATATTGACGCTTAACAGTGCCTGGCGTTGCTAAAACAGAAACGAGTCCAGAACTTGTGCGTTCGGCTGCCGGTTTAATTGCGGGAACGGTTCCCACAAACTGTTGATCAGGATAAGCTTCACGTAACGCAGCAATTCCTATCGTAGATGCTGTATTACAAGCAATAACGCAAATTTCAGGCTTCCATCGCTCAAATAGCTCACCAAATAATTTCACCATACGCTCGCAAAGCGCACTTTCTTCCCAATCGCCATAGGGAAAAGCTGCATCATCAGCCACATAGACAAACTTACGATCAGCCATCATTACCCGTGCTTCACGAAGCACTGTAAGACCGCCAATACCAGAGTCAAAAACAAGAATAGTCATAAAATATAATAACAATACCAATTGAAATTGAGAATCAATCAATAACGTGTTTGGAACTCAACAGGAACAGTACGGCTTACGAAATGCCAACTTTCCTTTGCTATCAAAGCAAAATAACAATCTTTTACGCGCAAAAGAACGTGCATAAACCCAAGTAAATATAGCGCCAACCGCAAGTCCAGCAATTACGTCTGCAGGGTAATGCGCCCCTACTCCCAAACGCGAAATAGCAATCCAAACAGCAAAAAGAATGGCAATCGGTGTAACCTTAGGGGCAAATAAATAGATTATCATAGCAATTGCACCAGCGGTCGTTGAATGACCAGACGGAAAACTCAAAAAGTCATACTCTCCTTGAAAAGGAAAAGACTGCCAAAGGTTGATACCATCATAAAAATTAGGTCGAACGCGTCCAAAAATATTTTTAAGAAGCAACGTTATCAAACCGCTGAAAGCAATTGAGGTAAAAATGAAATACACACCCGTAAACCAATGATGCCATTTCACCAGTTCAATATTAGATTTTGGCTTTAATTTAACAAACGAGATTAATAACATCACAACACCAGCTGAGATCAAGTACCAGTCTACCTGTGCAAGATCTGTTGTTTTTGTATAAATGCTTGTTGGATCATCTGTATTATTGACTTTGAACCATTCCATATAAAGCAGATCAGCAAAAAAGTGCGCAAATGTAACAGGAATAATAACACACAAGGCAATTGTACAAATAACATAGCTACTTGGTAACAGGCCGTGTGTTTCTGTCGTTTTACGGTTTCCGATTAACGTGAAAAACCCAACAAAATTGTTGACCCAAGTTTTGATAACAATCCCCTGTCTTTGTTTCAATAGAGTTGATTTCATGCCGTAATACGTCATGTTTTGCAACACGAGCTTATTCTTCTTCTGTATTACGCTCATCACCTGGTTTTGCTCCACGAGGACGCATCCAACGCCGTTCCAATGCAGCAACAACACCATGAAGCGTTTGAATTTCTTGCTCTTGAAGCCCCGCATGAGTAAAAATATTACGCAGGTTAAGACTTTTTATCTCACGCTTTTCTGGCGGGTAAAAATATTTGGCCTCATCAAGCGCTTCTTCAAGATGGTCCAATAAACTTACCAAATCTCCTCTAGAAGCTGGCACACGCTCTGGAGTTTCAAAACGTGTTTCCCCCTCATCTACAGAAGTTCGCATCCATTCGTAAGACATTAATAAAACTGCTTGCGCTATATTAAGCGAAGCAAAGGCTGGATTGACCGGGAACGTAATAATCTCATCAGCAAGGACAACTTCATCATTTTCAAGTCCCCAGCGCTCACGGCCGAACAGGATACCTACTTTTTCATTTATCGCCATGCGCTCTTTAACAAGATTAGCAGCAGTATCAGGCGCTAAAACAGGTTTTAGCATATCACGTTGACGAGCTGTGGTCGCAAGCAAGCGATTAAGATCTGCAACAGCTTCTTCAAGCGAAGAAAAAACCTTCACCCCATCAATCACATGATCAGCCTTAGCAGCGACTGCCCTCGCCTTTTCGCTCGGCCATCCATCTCTGGGGTTTACAAGACGAAGCTCGCTCAAGCCAAAGTTAGCCATAGCCCGAGCAACCATCCCGATGTTCTCACCTAATTGAGGCTCAACCAGAATTATAACTGGCCCACCTGTAATAAGTTCACGTGTTCTATTTGTACCTGCTGACATAACAGCTTACTGACGCAAATTTTACTGAACCGCAAGCCAAGATTTCAAAACTTACATTGCCGTTTATAAAAAAGAGATGTATCGCCAAGCCATGACATCAAATCAGCCTCCAAAAAAGATTGCACTCAACGAAAAAGCTTTTGTATTTGGCGGCGCTTACAGCAACTTACAAGCGACCCAAGTTATATTAAGAAAAGCAGCTGAATTAGGATTTCACAAATCGGAAATAATCTTCACTGGTGACATGATTGCCTACTGTGCAAATCCTGTTGAAACTGTGCAGCTTATTAAATCCAAAGTAGATCACATCATCATGGGCAATTGCGAAGAAGCAATTGCAAATGGCGCAAACAATTGTGGTTGCGGATTTGAAGAAGGTAGTGAATGCAGCATACTCTCAAATCAATGGTACAATTTTTGCCTTTCAAAAATTGATAATGAAACAGCAAGATGGATGGGCAAACTACCGAAACAAATATTTGCTCAAATTGGCGATCACAATTTTTTAGCAACCCACGCAACACCATGTTCAATTAATCAGTTCATATTCCCATCAAGCCTTAAACACACAGAAACATGTAATAAAGTAGACGGTTACATTGTAGGGCACTCTGGAATTCCATTCATTGGCTCAGCCAACAAAAAACCTTGGCTAAACTCTAGAGCAAGTGGAATGCCAGCAAATGATGGAACATCAAGAGTCTGGTATGCAACGATTAGAAATCTGCATAATCAAATATTTATTGAAACACATAGTCTTGAATATGATTTCATCCAGGCCCAATCTGCGATGGCATCAGCTTCGTTAAACAATGGATATATGCAAACCATAAAAACTGGCATTTGGCCAAGTCATGATGTTTTACCTGATATAGAAAAAAAACCAAACAGGAACACCACTTCAGCAACAAAAAAAGGCGTTCAAAAGAACGCCTTTAAAAGAAATCATTTTAGCTTGATCAAATAATGATTAGACCATCATCATACAAAGCTTGAGCATCCAAACCATTTAAGCCATCAAGCGTTGCTATATCATAGACTGTGCCATCTATATCAACAGAAACAGTCGTTCTGCTACCAACATCAGTGAATGTAACATCACCGATATCATCGAGATTAAGTACGGATAAATCAAATACATCTACAGAAGAAAAATCGCGAATTCTATCTGTGAAGAAGTTAACTCCATCGGTTAGATCCTCAAACAAATATGAATAAGTATCAACGCCAGTACCGCCTAGGAAATCATCACTACCAGCTCCGCCAGAGAAGTTATCATGTCCTGAACCACCTTGAATGCGATCATCACCCTCACCGCCAGAGATCGTGTCATTACCACCATCACCACGAAGAATATCGTTGCCGCTGCCGCCTTCAAGTGTATCATGGCCTGTGCCTGCAGTAATATGATCATCACCATCATTACCAAATAGATCATCATGCCCCGAAGAGCCGTCAATACGGTCATTACCGCTACCACCGAAGACTGTGTCGTCACCACCTTCACCTAGTAGAATATCATTATCATCACCACCTGAGATCGTATCAGCGCCAGTACCGCCCCAAATTCTATCTTCGCCTTCATTACCATTCAGCGTGTCATTTCCATCACGACCTGTAATTCGGTCTGCGCCTTCGCCACCTGATGCAGTATCATCACCCGCACCAGCATTAATTGAATCATTACCAACACCGCCAGTAATTTCATCATCTCCGTCACCAGCTACAATGTGATCATCGCCCTCATCACCAGCGATGATATCTTTATCACTACCACCGGTGATGGAATCGTCACCCAGGCCACCAGAGATTGTATTTTCACCTTCTACACCGAAGATACGGTCATCACCTTCACCACCAGAAACGGTATCATTACCATAACCTGCAGAGATACGGTCATTACCAGCACCACCGTTGAGAGTATCATCACCAGACTGACCACTTAGAAGGTCATTATCAGCACCGCCGTTTATTGTATCATTGCCCGTGCCGCCATATAGGATATCATCACCAGCATCGCCGTTTAGCTCATCGTTACCAGTGCTACCAATAAGATAGTCGTTATCATCACCGCCATTTAGAACATCATTACCAGTGCCGCCATTAAGGGTATCCTCACCTTGATCGCCAAAAATGGTATCATGGCCCGAGTCACCGCGAATTATGTCATCGCCTTCGTTGCCAGAGATTGTATCTTGATCACCACCGCCGCGGATATCATCATTTCCAGCACCACCAGTAATATCATCATCACCAGCACCACCGTTTAGAAGGTCAGCGCCCTCTCCGCCGTTAATTTCATCATGGCCATAAGATGCAATGATTTCATCATCGCCCGCATCACCATTAAGGATGTCATCACCAGCTCCGCCATCAATACGATCATCACCATCGCCACCAGAAATAGTATCAGCGCCAGAACGACCATTTAAACGATCATTACCAGCATCACCATTTACAGTATCATCGCCAATACCAGCGTTGACAATGTCATCACCATCACCACCAGAAATTATATCATTACCTGAGCGACCATAAAGCTCATCATCACCGCCACGGCCATTAATCGTGTCATTGCCAGCATCGCCATCAAGCATATTCGCTTCATCATTGCCGCTAAGCGTATCATCACGAATACCACCGATAAGGTTTTCAATGCTAATGTAGGTATTACCATATGAATCTTGTGAAGTTTCAAGATCAATATCAATATCAAACGGAAAGCCAGCTACTGAAGTGCCACGAATAGCGTAAGTATCATTACCTTCGCCACCGTCAAATACATCACCATTACCATTGTCATAGCCCGCACGTAAAACATCATCACCAGCGCCACCACGAAGTATATCTTCACCAGTACTGCCGTCTAGGACATCATTACCATCACCACCATTTAGAATATCGTTGCCAGAACCACCCTGTAACTCATCGTTACCTGCGCCACCATTAAGTGTGTCATTTCCAGCACGGCCATCTAGAATGTCATTACCATCAAGACCATTAATAATATCTGGGTTTCGAGAACGTGAACTATTACGGCCAGTAATTACATCATCACCGCTAGTTCCATTGTATGTTCGTGTCGCCATAAAATTCAGCCTCTGCAGCAAAAAAATTGCACATAAATTAATTTTCAGTTGCTGACTTTATCGCATAGAGGTTTTTATTCCTTGCTAAGAAAATCATTAAATTTTTATGCAAATAATTTCCATAGATAATTAAAAGCTATAAAACCTGATATGTTAAGGCTTGTGGAGACAATTAACCATTTTACATAACTAAATTTGACTAAACTGGATCGCAAATCTAGGTTAACAAATAGTTAATTTAAGAAGTGTGTATTATGGCTAGTAAGAAATTTAATAGTTTTGTTGTTCTGGGCACAATTTCTGCATTTACAGCTTTGACTCTCGCGACAACCTCACAAGCCGCAAATACTGCTCATATGAAATTGGCAGGGTTAACATCTCAGCCAATCGGGCATTATAAATATTGCAAGCAATACACTTCTGATTGCCAAATAAAAACAGGAAACATAACCGCTCCAGAGTTAACGAGAAAACGATGGAGCGATATGGTTGAAATTAACAGTTACTCAAATAACACCATACAACCTGTTACAGACATGGAAGGCTTTGGCGTAGAAGAGCTCTGGATGTATCCAGAAAGTATTGGCGACTGCGAAGATTACGTTCTTTTAAAACGTTATATGCTGATGCAACGTGGGTGGCCAGCATCTAGCTTGCTAATAACAGTAGTTAGGCAACCTAATGGCGATGGCCATGCAGTATTAACAGTCAGAACCGACCGCGCAGATTATGTACTGGATAATCTGACTGGCAAAATAAAACAGTGGAATGAAACCGAATATACATATCTCAAGCGGCAGTCAGAAAAAACTCAGGCCACTGGATTAAGATTGTAGATCGCAAAAATTAAGCCTAACTCCTAAACTGAATTAATCAGCAGGAAACGCCTGCATTTCTTCCCCGCATAAGCCGCATTCTTTGTATTTCTCGTTATTTAATTTCCATTGTTGTTTATGTGCATCGCTAATTGAATGACCAACTATAATTGGATCTACATCTGAGGCTACTGTGAAATCATTTTCCGTGAACGAAGACTTATCTTGTCCAAGAAAGCCAGAAACAACAAAACCAAGCACGACAATACGTAACATACACTCGAATCCAAAAAATAGATTAACAATATGTAAATCTACTCCTTAAAATCTTTAGAACACCTTAACAAAAACAATGCGTTGTTTTCTTAAATCCCCAATTCATAAACTTTCTAGAAAGTAGTCCCAGTTAAATTGAACATATGACATTGGGATTATAAAATTGAATACAACAGCATCATCAACAGTTACAGACATAAAAACGGAACAAGCGCTTCAGCATTATGAAGACCACACGGCATTTTTCTATGCTAAAATAAGCGCGGCTTCAGCTGCATTCATTTCTTATGTTTTAACTAATGAATTTTCGATATTAGTTACTGCAATTTCCATGGTAGTTATCATGGTATTTGATATTGGAAATATAAAATTACACAAACGGTTAGTTGAGAAAAATTCTGCCAGTATAAAATTCTGGCGTGCACAATATATAATTCTATCTACTGCATTTATGCTCTCAATGGGGTTATGGTGCTTCTTTTGTTTCACGCTAATAAATGATGCCTTTGTACACTTACTTTGTATATCAGTCACAATGGGCAACATACTTAGTCTAATTTCCAGAAACTTCACAAGCGACCGGATTTTAACATTACAATTATGTGCTGTGGCTGTCCCTATAGTATTAGGTTTACCAGCATACGGTGACTTCAGAAGTATTATTCTATGTGCATTTTTCCTACCTCTTTTTGCTAGCGTCCGGGATATTTCCACTAGGCTACGAATAATGTTTACAAGTATGGAACGCCAATCCTGTGAAAAAGACGCTTTTGGTGGGCAGCTAAATGAAGCTTTAGAAAGCATGTCGCATGGTCTTATGATGTTCGATGATGAAATGCGCCTCAAAATCATCAACAAAACAGCTCGCCATATTTTAGGCATTGGCGATGAAATAAATTGTTACAGTAAAAAGTTAAATGAAATTTCTAGGCTTATTGACACACAACGACCGCTCATTAACCGCGTGAGAATCTTACAAGAAACATTAATGAAAAGGCTAAATCACAAAACAGCGGCTAAAGTTTTTAAACTTTCTCAGTCTCAATATGTTGAACTCTCAATTAAACTTCGCGAAGAAGGTGGCTGTGTGCTTGTTATTGAAGATGTAACACAGCGCATTGAATATCAAACTCGTATCAATCAACTTGCAAAATTTGACGAGTTGACAGGGCTTTGCAACAGAACACACTTCATTCAACAAACAAAATCATTACTGCAAGAGGTAAGGCATACTGAGACTGCTTCAGTATTATTCTTTGATCTCGATGACTTCAAAAGAATAAACGACACATTAGGCCACGAAGCCGGCGATTATATTCTGACCACCGTTGCAGAACGCGCAAAGCAGCTACTGCCAGCAAAATCAATCTGTGCTCGTTATGGCGGCGATGAATTTGTAGTTTATGTAAACGACAAACATCTAAAGGGTTCTATTCAAGACTTAGCAGATACGTTCGTTAAAGAAATTGCCAAAGATGTAATTTTCAACAACCAACGTGTAAGCTTTGGTGCGAGCATGGGAATTTCAAAGTACCCTGCACATGGCACATCAATTGACCGCCTCTTAAAATTAGCAGATTTAGCATTATATGCAGCAAAAGATGGCGGCAAAAATACATTTCGTGATTTCACGACTGACCTTGAAGACAGCCTTCAAAAAAGAGTTCTAATTGAAGAAGATTTAACAAAAGCTGTAGCTCAAAACGGCCTTGAGCTTCATTTCCAGCCAATCATCCAAACAAGCACTGGTAAACCAAAAGTTTTTGAAGCGCTAACAAGATGGTCACGCAATGGTACAGAACAAATCTCACCTGCTGATTTCATCCCAATTGCAGAAGATCTTGGGTTAATCAATGACATAGGAAAATGGACACTTTGTGAGGCGTGTAAAGTCTGTCAAACATGGCCAGAAGATTTATCAGTGGCTGTGAATTTGTCTGCAGTACAATTCAGAGTTGGCTCTATAACAGACATCGTAAAGACAGCCCTCCAAGACAGTGGTTTAAAACCTTCACGCCTTGAAATTGAGATTACTGAGACAGCCATTCTATATGACATGGAACATGCAATTCTTATCTTAGAAGAAATAAGCGCACTTGGAGTTCGTATTTCTTTAGATGACTTTGGAACAGGTTATTCAAGCTTGAGTTACCTGCATAAATTACCGCTACATAAACTAAAAATCGACAAGTCCTTCATTGACGATCTTACAGAAAACGCACGCTCAAGAACTCTCTTAAAGGGCATTACAGTTTTAGGAAAAGCATTAGAACTAAAAATAGTTGTCGAAGGTGTAGAAACCAAAGATCAATTCGACCTCTTGGTAAAAGAATATGAAGTCGACTTCATACAAGGCTTCTATTTTTCAAAAGCACTCAACAAAAATGATGCCTATGCATATTTACAACTTGAGACAAGGCCTCGAGAATTGAACGAAATATATGAGCCAATGAAGCTACAAAACATAGCTTAGTTAAGTCCTGTAAAACAATTCAATTGCGGGCAGTTTGATTGGCTGGTACGTGTGGTTAATGTCTACCGCGTCAACAGCATCAACAGTTACTAAAAAACCATGGCAAACACCTTCAATATTATTGATGGTAATGGCTGCGGTCATGCAAATCGCGTTTGCTGCATGGATGACAATGACAAACAATTTTGCTGTGGAAATATTATCCTTCACAGGCAAAGAAATTGGGATTCAACAATCAATTCGTGAAATCCCTGGCTTTCTCTCCTTTGCAGCTGTCTTTTTATTATTGCTTGGTCGCGAACAAACTTGGGCCTACATATCTCTACTCCTATTAGGGGGAGCAGCAGCGGTAACAGGTATATTCCCAAGCTTTACGGGCTTTTTGATTACAACTTTTATTTCATCAGTTGGGTTTCACTACTATGAGACCATGCACCAATCACTTTCTCTTCAATGGTTACCAAAAAAGACTGCTCCTGCAACGATGGGCAAAATTCTAGCGGTAGGCTCTATTGCTCAATTAGCAGTATTTGGATTTATCTTTATAGCAGGCGCATGGTTCGCCATGAGTTTCACTGGTATCTATATGGTGACTGGCTTATTTACCTGCCTTGCAACTTTAATGATGTGGCTTTTATTCCCAACCTTTAAGGATGGGGCACCTCAACACAAAAAACTCATTCTTAGAAAGCGCTACTGGCTTTATTATGCCCTCACCTTTATGGGCGGCGCTCGTCGTCAAATCTTCATGGTTTTTGCAAGCTTTATGATGGTAGAGCGTTTTGGCTTTGAAATTCACGAAGTCATGGGCCTCATGATTGCAAATCAATTGGTCACAATGATTTTAGCACCTCTAATCGGAAAATGGATTGTACGGTTTGGCGAAAGAACAATTCTAACAATTGAATACATCGGCCTAATTTTAGTCTTCATTGCCTATACCTACGTTCCTACTTGGGAAATGGCCGTTGGCTTATACATCATTGACCACGCTCTATTTGCGATGGCAATTTCAATGAAGACCTACTTCCAAAAAATCGCAGACCCAAGCGACATTGCACCAACCGCTGGCGTAGCCTTCACAATCAACCATATTGCTGCCGTATTCATACCTGTATTATTTGGTCTGATTTGGGTAATAAACCCTGCGGCTGTGTTTCTTGCTGGTGCGGCAATGGCATTTGTCTCTTTAATTCTGGCACGCTTGGTGCCATCAGCACCTGATGAAGGTAACGAATTTGTTTGGAGTGTTGAACAGGCCAAAACTTGATAAAAATCGTAATTACCTCAACACTAAAGGGTAACGAAAGCTAAAGTCATGCTCAAATCATTATCCAAGTTTTTGCTCTTAGGAAGCTCTATTATATTAGCCGCCTGCACTTCTATTGGTGAGCGAACTGTACTCAGCGTTGCTTATTACACGGTCAACGGCGATACATTTAGTGAAGTAGATAAACAGATAAAAATCCATGGCCCTGAAGTAACTGGCGTTGGTAAAGCTCTGGCGTCTACCGATTTGCGGATGTTGCCTAGGATAAAATACGAGCTCGTAAAAGGCGGTTGTATAGTCGCAAATCCACGTATCAACATTAAAGCCCGCGTTACGCTTCCAAGGCACGCTAACGTCAACAAACTTAAAGCTGAGTTAGCACAAGCTTGGACTTCACTGGAAGAATACGCTCAAGTGCATGAAGCGGTACATCTGGCGATTGCCGATGGCTATGCCATTGCAATGGAAAATGCCATAAACAAACTTCCAGCAAACAAAAATTGTGCAGCAATGCGTGATGATGTTCAAATCGTATTTTCAAAGCTTTTTAACCAACACCACAAGGAACAACTTCAGTTTGATGCAGATGAAAAAGCTAGAATTAGAGGACTGATAAAACGTCGCGAAGCAAGTATCACCCGCCCAATTGAAAAACCAAAATCATAAAACAAAACTCTTTGCTGCTTATTTAGCTTGCATTTATAAACAGGTTTCGACTAGGTAATCTCCAAATACTTATATCATATGGGGACCATCATGAGCACAGATAATCAAGCACCAACCGTTGTTAAATCTTGGGATGAATGGTCACCCTTAAAACACGTGATTGTTGGCGTAGCTGACGGCGGCATGATACCGCCATCAGAACCAGCGCTTGACGCTAAAGTACCAGAAGACAGTGACATGAAAGGCCAATGGGGGCCACGCACTCAAGACACAGTCGACAAAGCAAATGAGCAACTTAATTACTTTGCTAAAGTGCTTCAAGATAGAGGCGTTCGCGTTGACCGCCCTACTCCCTTAGATTTTTCAAAACCTGTTTCAACACCAGACTGGGAAAACCCATCTTCATTTGGGTGCATGCCTCCGCGTGATGTTATTCTAACCGTTGGCAAAGAAATGCTTGAAGCAACGATGTCATATCGTTGCCGCTTCTTTGAATACCTTTGCTATCGGGATCTAATGCAGCAATACTTTGAAGAAGATCCAGACTTCCGCCACGTTTCTGCACCAAAACCACGCATGACCGATGCTTCATACCGTATGGACTACCTTGCAGATACAATTGGTGTTGAAAAACGCTTAGAATGGACTGCAGAGAAGTTCTTCGTAACAACAGAAGAAGAACCAATGTTTGACGCAGCCGACGTTCTACGATTCGGTAAAGATCTAATTGTACAACATGCTTTACAACAAACCTCAAAGGCATTGATTGGCTTCGTCGTCACTACCCGGATCACCGCGTGCGAGCAGTAAACTTCCCAGGTGACCCATATCCAATTCACATCGACGCAACTTTCACCCCAATCCGCCCTGGTTTGATTATAAACAACCCTGAGCGTCGCTTACCTGATGAGCAGCGTGAATACTTCCACAAGAACGATTGGGAAATCGTGGATGCTGCTCGTCCAGCGCACAATCAACCACCCGCACTTTGTTATTCATCTGTTTGGCTATCAATGAACGTTCTTATGGTCGATGAAAAAACAGTTTGCTGTGAAGCATCTGAAGTAAACCAAATGGAGCAGTTTGATAAAATGGGCCTAGAAGTTCTACCAATCCCATTCCGTGATGCTTATGCATTCGGTGGTGCACTCCACTGCGCTACAACTGATGTATTCCGCGAAGGCGATTTCACAGATTACTTCCCAAAACAATAACCTACATAATCTACCGTCATTCTGATGTTAATCAGGATGACGGTTAACGTTTCTTTCCAAAGTTTAAGTTTATCCTGAGCATTTTTGTAAACTTGTTAGAAGATAATCACTTACATCTGAAGCAAACCTCTTTTGGAACTTTGATCGATCAAAGCCCAACGCATCACCCGTCAATTCTTTAGGCAAAACTGAGATCAATTCTGATGGAAATGGTGCGATAAAAGAATAATGTTGAGCGCCAGAAATAACAACTTCGGAAGTTTCTTCTTCAATTCTCCTTAAGTTCAATTGCTGCACAACCCGGCTTGCATGGGCTTTAGCAAGAAGTACGTTTTCGTTCTCTGGTCGCCAGACGCGAACATAGCGCGTTTTAATTTTCAAAAGCTGTTCGCTAGAAAATGGAACAGCAACAGGATCGGCAAGAGCCGCCGCACAAAAACGATCATCCGTAAGATTTCTGTACTCTACTAAGAACTCTTTGGCGCGTTCTTTATTAACTTGCCCATTCTCAACTTCTGCAATTCTACAGAAAGGATCTTCAGCAGTTATTTTACAGTGACTAATAATGTTGGATATTTCTGGAGCAGCACCAAGTAACGATAAAACTGTGTAGCCACCAGAGAAAACCCAAACGCACCAATTTGTTTTTCATTAATATGCTTTTTCCATTTTTCATGAGAAAGAAGACTGGAAACAGTTGCAGACAGTTGTAGAGGACGTCCTTCCATGACACTTTGTTTTCCCACGCCACTACTGTCTTTATAGTTATCACGGGGGTGTAATGGCGCAGCTACAATGTGCCCTTTACGTGCTAACTCAACAGCAATATTGCGATGGCCTAAATCAGAACCTCCAGTACCATGAGAAATAATAACAAGGCCAAATTTTCCAGCCTTTAGTTGCGCATCCTTAGTCGCTGAAAAGACGAATGGACCCGCTTTAACTGTACCGCCAGCCTCATCGGTCGGATACCACATAGACACTCGCATTTTACCACCTACAGGATCATCCATAACTAAGTGAGTAAATCCAACACCAGAAGCGCCGGCAGCTACACAAGATAAACTTAGAAATAATATTACGCTGATAATTTTCTTCATACCAAAACCTCATTGCTAAAAACTCAGATAAATACAGCTGATTTTTAAAGACAAAGCGCCCTGAACCGTGATTCAGTCATTCTAAATGGTGATTTAGGTCTTCTTATTGTATATAAATCAGACCTATGTTGATGATACCTATAACATTTCTACCTGTAATCGCTCTGGCAATACTAGCGAGCTGGTTGGCTATAAACTACGGCAAACCATTAAGCGCACCCTGGTTAATTATATTTCTCTTAAGTCTTGCATTACAGCTTTTACTTGTAGGTGTTCGCTACGGATATGGCATTCATAGTATTTTGTCGGTTCAACATATAACGGGTGTTTTAGTTCCACCCTTAGCTTTTCTAGCTTTTAATAATCCAAAATTTTCAAGGCAGCTGATACTGCACCTCATACCAATAATCATTATGGGTTTAACAGTATTTTATGCCGTTTTTTATAGACATAGTTTTAGCTCTGATAACATTTGGATACGCAGTTGCACTAATAATTAAAGCATCAAAAAACTAAGAGGTTTTATCTTGGGCACCACTTAGGTATGAGCCTGCAATGCGATTTTGTTTATGGGCAACAATTGCAATCTTAACATTATCAAGTGGCACCGACTTATTCATTGCCGCAGACGTCCTAATAACTGGCGGTGATAGCACGGCAAAGATAATAGCCATAGCATCACTCTTTGGAGTAACAATCCTCGGCGCATTAGTTTTTTATTTTCTACGCTATGGCCTTTCTAAACAAGCTATTCCAAGTTCTGATGCTGATCGTGCCTTGTTAGAAAGACTTAGTAGTGAGCTTGAAAAAATGATTTATATAAAGATACTGACTTAACGCTTAACCGCCTAGCAAGACGACTAAGTGTACCAGCGCGACAAATTTCTATCGCGGTAAACAGAAGTACAAATTTGAATGTATCTCAATTTGTAAATGAAAAGAGAATAATCGCTGTTTGTGAAATGCTTGAGACAAAAGATATTTCAATTACAAGCGCAATGTATGATTCTGGATTTCTAACCAAATCAAATTTCAACAGAGAATTTCGCCGAGTTACTGGTTTATCGCCGTCAGAATGGCGGAATTTAGAGAAAAACACCCCTCTTCATAAATGAAAAGGGGTATAAAATTATTACTTAATCAAACTATCAAGTGCTTTGATTGTATCACTTGCGCCTTTGATTGCATTTTCAACTTCTTCAACTTTTTTCAAAGCTTCAGATTTGCTTTCATCTGTTGCATCTGCTGCATTTTGAATTGCAGCTGCTTCAGCTTTTTCAGCAGCAAGCTTTGCCTCAAGTTCCGCCAGCGCTGCTTTTTCAGCGGCAAGTTCAGCACGAACTTTTTCTTCTGCTTCAAGTTTAATACGAGCATCTGCCTCTGCTTGAGCTTTCTTAGCTTCAAGTTCAGCAGCAGCTTTTGCAGCCTCATCTTCAGCTGTTTTTGCAGCGTTTGCAGCAGCTTCTTCCGCAGCCTTTGCTGCCGCTTCTTCAGCGGCCTTAGCAGCCTCAGCAGCTTTTACAGCTTCTGCTTCTGCAGCTTTTGCCGCAGCTTCAAGTTCAGCAGCAGCCTTATCAGCAGCTTCCTTTGCAGCTTTTGCAACTTCTTCTGCAGAAGGTGCAGTTGTTGTGGCTGCTGGTGTCTCAGTTGTAGTAGCAGCAGGCTTTTCAGGCTCATTATTACAAGCAGCAAGCGTTAAGGTTGCTAGAACGGGGATTAAAAACTTTTTCATCTTTTTCTTTCAATTAATTTTAGGCTTTAGCGTTGTGCCAAATTTCATATAAGCCTTACAGTACAATACTTCCATACTCTAAATCACAAATTTTTGATGAATATCAAATGAACCCAAAATTTAAAATCAGTTCATAAAACCGCATAAAGGCGTAATTAATCATCACCAAAATGCTCAACCTTAGCTTCACCAGCTTTACGTAAAGCTTCCGCTGCAGTTGCCATCATTTCCGCAACTTGTTCAAAATTCTCAGCCATTTTTGCTGTATCTTCGCTAAATTCAAACCCTTTAAGTTGCGTTTCCAGCAACTCTCTGCCCATCCAACTAACATGGCGTGAATATTCACTGGCAGCCATATGTTTTGGATCTACTAAATAGAGTTGATCAAATCTTGTATAATCTGGGAAGCTTACATCGCGCGGCACATAACCATTGACCATAGTGATACGTTCACCAGCTTTCGTCAGTCCTTTTGCACGGTGAACAACCATATTGCCCTGCTGGAGTACCGCATATCCGGGCCCTAGCAAGGTTGGAGCTTTGATCTTAGAAGGGTCCAGTGGCTTTCCATCCTTCTTGAGTTGGGCAACTTCATCCTTAGTACCCAGATAATATTCAAACTCACCGCCCTCAACTGAGTAAGGATCAGTTACGAACATCACAAAATCAATGCGAAGTGTATCAAAATGCCATTTATCAACATTTTCACCCACTTCTTTAGGATTGTAGTTTAAATGCCCAAGTTGGTGTGGAATAGTATGTGGCAGTAAATCAGTACCGCAAATCTTTGAAATAGCAGCTGTAAGTTCTTCAGATTGGCATAAATCACGTAAGAATTTTGATTGATAAGCACCACCACGCACATTACGAGCGATACGAGCATTACTTTTCACATAAGGTTCAAGTAAACGAGCGACCTCAAGCATACACGCCGCACCCTCATCGCTTAGAATGCGAAACACATTGGTAATACCAAAATCACAAGGGCATTGAGCAATATCTTCATCCGGGTACCCAAACTCTCTTAAAGATATAATCGTCTCAGGAAATTCAATTTGCAAATGTTTAGCAGCATCGAAAACGGGTTCACCTTCAAGCTTGGGAAAGCCATCAGGGTGAGTTTGTGGAAATGCGAGTGGATCAGCTAAATAAGCGTTCATGATAGGCTCTCAAATTAAATTACATTCACGCAAATGCTATCAGCGAAGATAAATTATGTCATGATGATTTTAAGACATGTAAAAATAAAAAAGCCGACATAGAATGCCAGCTTAAGTCAAATTCTCGTAATATATTTAATTAAAACAGATATTTAAGCTTGTTTTTCGGGAATACGAACAACTAACCCATCAAGAGCATCTGTTACTTTTACCTGACATGACAAACGTGATGTTGGTTGAACTTCCCAAGCAAAATCAAGCATATCTTCTTCCATTGCCTCAGGACCACCAACAACTTCTTTCCATGCGTCGTCAATGTAAAGATGACAAGTTGCGCAAGCACATGCACCACCACATTCAGCTTCAATGCCAGGTACAGAGTTCTTAATAGCCATTTCCATGATTGTTGAACCATTTGGAGCTTCTACTTCAAAACGTTTGTCATCATGTGTGATGTAAGTGATTTTAGCCATATCAGAAGCCCTATTAGAAATTGTGTTAAAAACCTATAAACTCAAAACGCGGTTTATCAGTAAAATAACGATAGTCAAGAAGATATAAAAAGGAAAACTAAGCTTCTGAGGATAGCATTGATACATAATCTGTTATCAATCCCATTTCAGATAAAATGACTTTGAGATCGAACGCGCTGTGTTTTTCTGCATTTCTTGCTAATTCAGCAAGCTTAAAAGCACCTACATTACTAGCAGCCCCTTTAATTGTATGGGAAGCAACATAGATTTCCTGCTCAGTTTTGGCAGATTTAATCATTTCGATGTAGTTTGGAATTTGAGCCAAGAACATTTTTAAAACTTCAAGTTCAAGGTCACGATCCCCCATTGTCAGTCTAGATAAATGAACCAAATCAACTGGCTTTTCTGCACCGGCACACTTACATGCTTCCACAACATCAGCCTTTAACGCCATACCCATAAAATCTACTCCTGCACTTCGATGATAAAATTTTAGCACCTATAGGAAAATATTTTATTAACCGCGAAATTTAAACTTTTTTGCTAATTACGTACTGCGTAAGTAAAATTACTTAGTTTCATTAACCTTATTTTAGATTTTTAAGGGATTAGGCGTTAGAAATCTTGTGATGATATATAATGTGTGCAAAAAATAAAAAGTTGACGGGGTGAGTTTTAACAACAGTAGTTTTAGTAAGTATAAGGCGTGGGAACATGGCTAACAAAGCCAAGCAAGACATAATCGGTGAAACTGCTTTAAACGCAGTAGAAGAAGCATTATCTGTAGATTTTACAGATGGAAGCGATGATCTAAGTGCTATTGAAGCAAAAATCGAGGATGCGGCATCTGAGATTAAGAACAGCGCCAATGAAGCTTCGCAATCAGATGAAAAACTTGCGGACAACGCTGCACCTGAAAGCTTGAGTTCGCTTTCTGATGTTGACGCATTACCACCAGCCTCTCCTCCTGCTGCAGCCAATGATGAAGTTAATCCTGAACTTGCAAATCTAATTTACTCTATCCAGCAAAAACCATCCAGCCGCGTATTTCTATTTACATTTATCATATCCCTAATGTGGTTAGCTGCATGTGGGTATTACGGATATCAAAATATTCTCCCAACAATTGGTGATAATTTTGAAATAGCTTCAATTTTTAAATCATCGACCTTGATGACATTCGCTGCCATTACAATTCTACCCCTTCTACCACTATGGGCATTTGCTACGCTTGTTAGACGTTCACAAGAGATGCGTCATGCAGCAAACTCTATGACTGAAGCTGCAATTCAGCTCTTGCAACCAGAAAGCGTTGCAAGCAATTCTGTTGCAACGGTTGGCCGTGCTATTCGCCGTGAAGTGACAGCAATGGGTGATGGCGTAGAACGTGCGATTGCACGCGCAGGCGAACTAGAATTTATGGTACAAAAAGAAGTTATGAGTTTAGAGCGCTCCTATGGCGATAGTGAAGTTCGTCTTCGTAGACTTGTCGATGAAATAGGCTCTGAACGTGACACAATGGTCCAACATGCTGACCAACTAAAATCTGCCATTTCAAGCACACATTCGAACCTTACTTCTGACATTGAAGTCGTAAGCACAAAGATTGAAGACACGCTTCGCACAGCAACAATGGCTATGAGTGACAAGTTGGAATTGCGTAGTGATAAAATTACTTCAAAGCTTTCTGAAACAAGTGAAGGCCTTATCAGCTTATTAGCAAACACGGGCGACACTTTAAGCGCAAAGCTGTCAGCCGTTAAAGAAGATCTTGAAATAAACGTAAACCAAACAACAAAAACAATGACCAATACCATAACGACAAATGGTAAAGCTGTTGCAAGACTTCTCGAAACCAGAACCGCTTGCCTCCAACAGGCAACTTCTCTCATTGATGAAAAACTTGAGAAAAACAAACAAGAGTTTGAAGAAACATTTGGTACAAAGACGCAAGAGTTATCAAGTATTATGCAGGCTGCTGGGCAATCAGTTAACAGCCTGCTTAAATCTACAACTTCTGAGATAGCAGAACAAAGCAACACGACTATCCAAAGAATTGAAGAAGGATGCACTCTTTTCCGTAAAGAAATGAGCGAACAATCCGTTGAATTCGCAAATATGGTTGAAAGCACAAGCACTTCTGTAAAAGACATAATGGACGCAAGCGCATCAAGCGTTGCTGAACGTAACATGTCGATTATTAAAGAGTTTGAAGACAATCGCATTGCCCTAAACCAAGACCTAGCCGCGCAAAGCAAAGAGGCTGCTCAATCTCTTACTGAAGTGGGTAATTCAGTTATTGATAAATTGGAAACGACATCCGAAAGCTTTGAGAAAAAGGGTGATGAAATCGTCCAACAAATGGGTGACAACTTGTCAATTCGCGCGAGTGAATTTGCAGGTCAAGTTTCAGATGCTGGAAACCTAATCAATTCTTCTCTTGAAGGAAAATTAAGCGCTATTGATGAAAAACTCACTACAAGTGGCGATAACCTTGTTGGTGCACTAGGAATGCATACAGAAGCACTTGGCAAGGTTCTTAAAGAGCGCACAGATGCTATTGGACAAACGATTGGTCAAAGACTATCAGGCTTCGGAAAAGTTCTTACAGACCAAGTCGATGGAACGGTTACCAAACTACAAGATCAAGCTGATGTGTTGAACAAGAATACAAAAGCAGTTGAAGAAATTATTACAACCAAAACTATGCAGGTTGAAGAAGCTGTTAAATCAAGCACTATAAACTTTGCAACAGCAGCAGAAGAAAATCTAAAAGCTGCAACTCAAAAATCTGCTGAAATCAATGAGTCTCTATCAGAAACCTCCGCAAACTTAACTGACTCTATAGACAAAGCATCTTCGCAGCTTACGGCTAAATTAGGTACAACAACTAAAACACTAACAGATGCCATCGATGCAACTACAAGTGATTTAAACACTGCGATTGCATCTAACACTGAAGAGTTCTCTACGGCTTTGGATGCAAAGAAATCTGAATTTGTGAATGCAATAAATGAAAAAACTGAAGGCTTCTCTTATGTAGTCGACGGCACTACAGAATCATTTAGCAAAGCAATAGAAGAGCGCGCGAACAATCTTTCTTCTAAATTGAGCCAAGGCGCGCATCAAATTGCTACTGCACTTGATGAGAAGTCAAAAGCTGCAGCTGATAGAATGGAAAGTAGTGTTAAAATACTTGATGATCGCTTATCAGAAAATTCAAATACAATTGAAAATCAATTTGCGGCGGGCAATCAAATTCTAGAAGAAAAGCTTGTTGCTGGTAAGGATGACTTACTTGCCGCTATCTCTCATTCACTCACTAATATTGGAAGTGAGCTTGATGGAAAAGCTAAGAAAATTTCTGACCTTCTCACAGAACGCGCTGACTACATTAACAACAAGCTTGGTAACACACTAGTAGAAACGCAGCGAAACCTTGAAGCAAAAACTGATGAGCTAAACTCACTTTTATCATCACGTACATCAGAACTATCAGGATTAATTGACAACGAAGCTAAACCAATAATTAGTTCAATCGTTAATGCGGGTACTGAAACAAGTGAGAAACTAACAAGTCTATCGCAAATGATTGGTGAAGAAGCGAACTCCCTCTTCTCAAACATTGGTACATCAAGCAACTTACTTGAGGGACTTATCAAGGATGCATCCAGCAATCTTGATATTATGCAAAACACTCTTTCGGGGCAGATTGAAAACTTCTATAATGCAGTAGAGACAACTAAACTCAATGTTTCCCAATCTGAAATCATTGCTTCTGAATTAAACGATAAAATGCAAGGCACATCCAATGACATGCTTATTGGAATTGGCGGCATTGCTCAAAGATTTGAAGCACAAAGTGTTATTCTTCAAGATGCAACAAGAATGATTGACGCTGCTCAGGCAAACCTTGAAGTAACACTTGAAGGCAAACAAGACGCGCTTCAACAACTTGCAGTTGGGCTTGTTAATCACAGCGATCAAATCAACACGAATATGTCTTCATTCACTACGATGATGAATTCAATGGCTGAAGAAGCAAGCAACAAATCAAGATACGTTGGAAGTGAAATTTCTGGCGAGGTCTCTAAGGCAATTGAAGACGCGACTTCAAGATTTGATGATGCGGTAAACGCAATGCGCTCCGCAGCACAAACAATGCGCACAGAACTTGAAGATACACGTGCTCAAATGCGCAAAGGTGTTCTTGAGCTTCCTGATGAAACAGAGAAAAACGCTTCAGCGATGAGGCGCGTTGTAACCGATCAAATTGCGGCTCTGCGTGATCTTTCAGCAATTGTAGAAAAATCAGGAAAAGCTTTGGACGCATCAACAGCTGTAAATACACAACCAACTCCTGCGCCACAACAAAGAGCATATGTAGCACCGCAGCCAGCTCCCATTCCCCCTGCTCAACCTTCGCCATCAGCAAACATGGCTTTAAGAGGCACACAGCCAGCAGCAAGAACTCCGGTTAGTACTACGCCTGCGGCACAACAAACAGCAAAAAGTTCTGGATGGGTCAGTGATTTATTACGACGCGCATCAGAAGAAGAACGCGCACCATCAGTAAACGTTTCTGATAACCGTTCACCAAATCAAGTTGTAGATTCCCTCAACTCACTTTCAGTAGACATTGCTAACGCAATTGATCATGAAACATCGGTTGAACTTTGGGATCGCTATCAACGCGGCGAAACAAACGTCTTCACACGCAGATTATATACTCTTCAAGGCCAAAATACATTTGATGAAATCCGCAGCAAATATTCTAGAGACAATAACTTTAGAACAGCTGTAGATCGTTATATTAATGACTTTGAACAACTGCTTGGAAAAGAAACAGCTAACGGTCAAAACCAAGCTCTTACACAAAGCTACTTAACCTCTGATACAGGCAAGGTTTACACAATGCTTGCACACGCTTCAGGCAGATTAGGAAATCAGGTTTAAACCTACTTTTATGAAATGGCCCGGACGAATATATCCGGGTCAACATTTCCGCCTGATAAAATTATAGTAACTGTTTCACCAGCCCATTCTTTCCCGTATTTCAACACGGCAGCAAGCGCTACAGCTCCGCCAGGTTCAACAACAAGTTTCAGCTCTTCATAAGCAAACTTAATTGCGGTTAAAGCCTCTTCATCACTGACAACCAGTCCAGAATGGAGCAGGTTTTTATTTACTTCAAAACCTACACTTCCAGGAGTTGGCGCGATAATCGCATCACAGATAGAACCAGCAGTAGTTGCATTACGCTCCAGTTTACCACTTTTAAGTGAGCGCTTATAATCTTCAAATCGCTCTGGTTCAGACGAATATATCTTAGCATCAGGAAAATGGTGATTAATTGCCAAGGCAACACCTGCTGTAAGGCCGCCCCCACCAGTGCAAGCAATTACACGATCAAGCTCACCATCTAGTGCCATTATATCTTCAGCAATTTCCAGACCAACAGTCCCCTGCCCAGCAATTACCATAGCGTTGTTATAAGGGTGGACAATCACGCCGCCAGTTTCCTTTTCAACACGAGCAAGAACGACATCACGGTCTTCTTTGGCACGATCAAAATGAATAACTTTTGCATCATAAGATTTGGTGCGCTCAACCTTCATTACGGGCGCATCTGCAGGCATGACAATCGTTGAGGCACAACCAAACATGCGTGATGCATCGCCAATGCCTTGGGCATGATTGCCTGATGAGTTGGCCAGAATACCTCTTTCTCGCTCTTTATCATTCAACTTGCTGATAGCGTTATAAGCTCCACGAAACTTAAACGAGCCAGTTCTTTGAAGGTTTTCAGGCTTAATATAAACCTTACATCCAGTCACTTTATCCAAAGCATCATTACGTAATAGTGGTGTGCGAACAGCTTCACCATTAATAGTTTTTGCCGCAGATAAAATATCATCGTAAGTTGGAATATACTCAGACATGAAAATACCTTCAAAATTTGACTAAAGTAGCTTAGCAAAAACACTATTTCCATTTTTGTATATGGTAAAGCAAATAAACTTAAGCTAGAAATGAGACTTGCATTTTTATTGATGAAGGACACTTCAGTGGATCTAGGGATTACAGACCGTAAAGCGATCGTTTGCGCCTCAAGCAGAGGACTTGGCAAAGGTTGCGCAAAACATCTTACAGAAGCAGGTTGTAAGGTAATCATAAATGGTAGAGATCATGATGCGACTATGGCAACAGCAGAAGAAATCTCAAAGAATGCTAAACATGAGCCAAAAGTAGTTTTGGCAGACGTTTCGACCCCAGAAGGTCAGCTAGCTTTACTAGAAGTCTGTCCTGACCCAGATATTTTAGTCAACAACAATGGCGGACCACCTCGCAAAGATTTTCGTGAATTAGATAGAGCTGCCATGCTCGAAGGCGTTACACAAAACATGGTAACACCAATTGAATTAATTCAAGCAACTATGGATGGAATGGCCGATCGAGGCTTTGGCCGTATCGTCAACATTACCTCTCTTTCAGTCTATACAGCTATCGAAGGGCTTGATCTTTCATCAGGAGCCCGTGCTGGGCTTTCTTCATTTTTAGCAGGTGTCTGCCGATCTGTTGCTGATAAGAACGTCACCATTAATCAAATTTTACCAGGAAAAATGGATACAGACAGACTGATGGGCGGCTTGAAAGCAACCGCACAAGCTCAAAACATTAGCCTTGATGAAGTTTCGTTAAATGAAGCAAACGCAATCCCGCAAAACGCTTCGGAACAGCAGATGAATTTGGTGCTTTATGCGCTTTTCTCTGCTCACAACATGCAGGCTACATCACAGGAAGAAACTTTCTTGTAGATGGCGGCTTAAACAAGAATGCGTTTTAGAAATAATTTCACAAAATCAAAACTTTAGATAACAATCCGGAATCAAAATGTCAGATAAGAAAAAAACTTACACACCTGCAAACGAGCTTGAAGAAGGCGCACTGTTCTACCATATGAACCCAAAGCCGGGTAAGATGGAAATCACAGCAACTAAACCTATGGGCAATCAACGTGATTTAGCTCTTGCATATTCACCAGGCGTTGCAGCTCCTTGTTTGCATATTGAAGTTGATCCTGAAATGGCGGCTCAATATACGGGTAGAGCCAACCTTGTAGCCGTAATTTCTAACGGCACCGCTGTTCTTGGCCTTGGTAATATAGGCCCCCTAGCCTCAAAACCAGTAATGGAAGGAAAGGCTGTTCTTTTCAAAAAGTTTGCTGATGTTAATGTCTTTGATATCGAAGTAAACGAAACCAGAGTAGATCAATTCTGCGATGTTGTTGCTGCACTTGAACCAACTTTTAGCGGTATAAACCTAGAAGACATTAGCGCGCCTGCATGTTTTTTGATTGAGGAACAACTGCGCGAACGCATGAAGATACCAGTTTTTCATGACGACCAACACGGCACAGCGATCATTGTAGCAGCTGGAGTACGAAACGGTCTTGAAGTGGCCAAAAAGAATATTGCAGATGTAAAAATCGTAGCATCTGGTGCAGGCGCTGCCTCTATTGCATGTCTAAACTTACTAGTCTCCATGGGGGCAAAACGTGAAAATATTTGGGTTGCAGATTCCAAAGGCATCGTCTGGGACGGCAGAAACGAACGCATGGACCCGTATAAGCAGGTATATGCACAAAAAACCGACAAGCGCACACTAGCAGAAGCCATGCCTGGTGCAGATGTCTTCATTGGGCTGTCAGCAGCAGGCATTCTAAAACCTGAAATGCTAAAAGAAATGAAAGAAAACCCGATTGTAATGGCGCTTGCTAACCCAACGCCAGAAATCATGCCAGAACTTGCACGTGAAGCACGCCCGGACGCAATGGTTTGCACGGGACGTTCTGATTATCCAAACCAAGTAAACAACGTGCTTTGTTTCCCGTTTATTTTCCGTGGTGCGTTAGATGTAGGCGCCACAACGATTAACGAAGAGATGAAAATTGCTGCAGTTGAGGCAATCGGTGATTTAACACGTGAGGAACCATCAGAAGCTGCTGCAGGAGCATATGGCGGTGTTACCCCTCGTTTTGGTCCAGATTACCTTATTCCGTCACCATTTGATCCAAGATTAATTTTACGTGTTGCTCCCGCTGTTGCAAAAGCAGCAATGGAAAGCGGCGTTGCCACGCGCCCGATACAAGATTGGGATAGCTACCATGATACATTAAACCGCTTCGTTTTCCGCTCTGGCATGATTATGAAGCCAATCATCGAAAAAGCAACAAGCTGCCAAAAACGTGTTATTTTCTCAGACGGTGAAGACGAACGCGTATTGCGAGCAGCGGAAATTGCTATGCAAGATAAACTTTGCCAGCCAATATTGATTGGACGTCCAGAAGTTATTGAACAACGCTTAGAACGCTTTGGCTTGAGCATCCGCCCAGGTAAAGACTTTGAAGTTATCAACCCTCAAAAAGACGACCGCTATCGCGATTATGTGAACACCTTAATCGAAGTAGCAGGCAGAAACGGAATCACTCCAGATGCCGCAAGAAGTATCGTCCGCACAAACACAACAGCCATCGGTGCAATTGCAATAATACGCAATGATGCTGATGCTTTGATATGTGGTTTGGAAGGGCGTTTCTTCCGTCACAGACAATACATCGATCAAATCATTGGTCGCCAAGAGGGACTGACATCCCTTCACGCAATGAGCTTGCTCATTGATCAAAAACGCGCGTTATTTATGACGGATACCTATATAGCAGAAGACCCTGATGCTCAGCAAATCGCAGAAATGACGAGACTGGCAGCAAAAGAAATTGAGCGTTTTGGGATCGTTCCAAAAGCAGCGCTTCTTTCTGCTTCTGATTTTGGTTCTCGCCCGATGAAGACCTCAAAAATCATGCGTGAAGCTGCTGAAATATTGTTTGAAACCAATCCAGAGCTTGAAGTTGACGGAGAAATGCACGGAGATAGTGCATTGGATGAAACTATCCGTGAGAAAGTTTATCCAAACTCCCGCCTTAAAGGAAAAGCAAACCTGCTTGTGTTCCCAAATCTGGATGCGGCAAACATTTCTATGAATGTTGCAAAATCAGTAAACGGTGGATTGCACGTCGGACCAATCATCCTCGGCACAAAAAGACCTGCTCATATTCTACCACCAGCGGTAACATCGCGTGGCGTTTTAAATATGACCGCTCTTGCCGCAGTACAAGCAGTACAACTTGAAGAGGAAGCAAAATAACCTAATTGTGATTTAGCCTTCAGAAATCATTCATTTAAATCATGCTTTAACCTTGTTCTGATAATAGGTTTTTGTGGGAAATAAGTGTTCGAGAGTAAACTGCGTGGGCAAATTAGAAATATCATCAACTATCAAACAAACGGCACTGTGCTGTTTAACATTATTTGGTTTTTCAGTTTTCATGCTTTCTGCCTCAACTAATGAGGCAGAAGCACAATCTCGTTCTGCTCAATGTCGCGCATTAAACGCGCAACTTGCGTCTCTTTCAAGAGGCGGATCATCGGGTGGAAATTCAAAAGAATACCGCCAATATGACAATGCTGCTAGGTCCCAGCAAACTCAAATTAGAAAAACAAAACGCATAGCAAAACGTGGGCGGTGCACTGGTTTAGGTGTATTGAACAACAGAGGTTCTCAATGTAGACGCATCATTTCCAGCCTAAAGAAAATGGAAGCTAACCTTAGAAACTTAAAAAACACTCGTGCTAAATATGCACCACGACAAGGTGGAAGCTCTAAGAAACGCAATAATATTCTTCGTAAAATGAAGCAAAAGCGTTGTAATGCGGTCGAAACACAACAAGTAAAAGTTGAACAACCAAGAAAATCAAAACGTAGGACGTTGCTTGAACAAGTCTTTGGCGTAAAAACTTATAATAACAATGGTCAACGCGACAATGATACTGAATCGCTACCTGCTTATTCAGGTTTTGGAACATACCGCACATTATGCGTAAGAAAATCTGATGGCTATTACTTCCCAATTAGTTTTTCTACGGTAAAAGACCGATTTGAAATAGATCAACAAACCTGCCAAGCTATGTGCCCTAGCGCAGCAGTTGAGCTTTATCATCATAAGATGCCGACAGAAGACAGCGAAGAAATGGTGAATTATCAAACAGGAGTTGCTTATGCAAAAGAACCTTTCGCATTTGCATATAGGAAATCGGTAGACATTGAGCAGAAATGCCGTTTCGCAACTGAAAACCGTATTCAAGGCTTTGAAAATGCATCAAACGAAATTTCGGAAAAACCAAAATCAACTCGAATTGGTATACCAGTATTTCGTGAAGACCCTGCTCTAGCGCCAGATGATCATGATATCAAACGTGGAAGCCTGACATTTGCTAAAGCAAAATCTTATCTGATTGATGCAAACGCACCAAAAGAAGAAGAAAATCAACTTCTTGCAGAAAACCGAAAAGTTAGGATAGTCGGGCCAGCGTTCTTTCCCGTCCAATAAGCGGTAACATTTTATCTAATTCTGGACCATGCTCCATTCCCGTTAGCGCTTTCCGTAATGGCATAAACAAGCCTTTACCTTTGCGATCAGAAACTTTTTTAATTTCAGCAAGCCACTGCCCCCAAGTATCAGTTGACCAATCGCCCTTAGGCAAAACAGATTTTGCAGTGGCAATAAATTCAGCATCCTCAGCATCAACTATAGATGTAGCATTTTCAATTAAAGCCCATAGGTCGGCAGCTTCCGATACTTTGCCCAGGTTATCTTTTACAGCCAACCAAAAACCTTCATCACCCTCAACACCCATCGCGTCAAAACGAGATTTTACTGAAGCATAATCTAATTGATGGACAATCTTCTTGTTCAAACTATCAAGCTCAGTAGGAGCAAACTTAGCAGCAGATTTTGTTACAGATTTAGCATCAAATTTTTCAGATAATTCTTCCATAGTAGAAAGCGCCTCTACTGGTCCAGACGTACCAGTTAACACTGCCAAACAAGCAACAGCCATTGGTTCATAACCATCCTCTGCCAATGTATGGATAGAGAGCGAACCAAGGCGTTTTGAAAGCCCCTCACCACTTTCTGTCGTAAGCAAGTTATGATGACCACAAATTGGCGGTGTTGCACCAAGCGCCTTGAAAATAGCAATTTGAGCGCCCGTGTTAGTTACGTGATCATCCCACGAATAATATGCGTAATACCAAGATCAATATCATCTACAACACTTGGGAGCGTATAAAGCCAAGAACCATCAGCACGGATAAGAACAGGATCAGACATAGAAGCTAAATCAACAGTTTGACGACCGCGAATAACATCATCCCAAGTTTCTTCTGTACGCTGCGTCTCAAACGGGCTTGTCTCATAATTCGGAAGAAGAAAACGCCAATGTGGTGTATGCCCTTCAGCCTCAAGCTCTTTGCGCTGCTCATCATCAAGTTTAAGAGCAGAGCGATCATAAATAGGCGGCAATCCACGTGCTGCCAAACGCTTGCGCTGACGATCTAATTGGTCTGGCGTTTCATAACACGGATACAAAAGACCAGCGTCTTTTAGCTTCTGTGTAGCCGCTTCGTGTTGTTCTGCGCGGTCAGATTGACGCTCAACGATATGGGGTTTGATACCAAGCCAATCTAAGTCACGCGCGATACCATCAGCAAATTCCTGCGTGGAACGCACTTTGTCCGTATCATCATAACGAAGGACGAACTCGCCTTGGTTCTGCATAGCAAAAAGCCAATTGATCAATGCAGGACGTGCATTACCAAGATGAATATTTCCAGTAGGTGATGGTGCAAAGCGAACTCTGACGGTCATAGGATTTCGTTTCCAATTAAGTTTAAGAATCAGCCAATCTTCTGGCCGTTATTTTGCGTGATACAAACAGCATTATGGCACTCGCCGCAAGGCAGTAAATACCCATAGTAAGAATTTGTAGCGGATAGGACACCCCTATATCAATTAAATACCCAGTAAGTCCCGGACCAATCGCAGTACCAAACACCATCATTGCAATAATTATAGAGCGAACCGCACCCAAATACTTAGTTCCATAAATCTCTGGCCAAAGCGCACCAAAGAGCGTTGATGAGAACCCATAAGAAACACCAAGCAAGCCCATAAAAATATAACTACCTGATACACTTTCAAATGCCCACATCGCGGCGCAGGCGGCAGCTAAAGGCAATAAAAAGTATGGGAGCATCGATATAGCAGAGTATCGATCAACCAATTGCCCCGCTATAAGCGCAAAGATAAAAGTAAGAACAGCCATAAAAGTAAATGAGACTGAAAATTCAAGTTTATCCCATCCACGTAGTTCTAAAAGATAATCCTGATGAAAGAATAAAGTAGTTCCGATAAAAGATGGGGCAAGAACGGCAATTAACATTGCCCAAAAATATCCGTCCCGCAAAACCTCAGATCGGGTCCAATGTTTAACACCAGAGTCTTCAGACAAAGTAACTTCCGCATCACTTGGAACACGCTCTACTTGCAACAAAAAATAAACAGTAGGCAAAGCAACAAACATTAGGAATACAGCAGAGACTGTCCAAGTTTCGCGCCAAGTAAAAAAGATCAATGCTGCAGAATATATAATAGGTAGAAACGCTTCACCAGATTGATGCCCAACGACTGCAATTGAAACAGCTCTACCGCGTTGAGCTGAATACCACTTCCCCATTGCCGTCATAGAAATATGAGTCATCATCCCTTGGCCAAACAATCGAAGGCAATATAAGACAGCAACAAGCAGAATGATCGAATTTGAAAAACCCATTACAAATGCAGCAACCGCGAGAGCTGGCACAATCATCATTACTGTTTTTGCAACAGAGGTGTGATCTACAATCTTACCTAAAAATGGTAAAGTAAGTGCGCTTCCTAAAGTGGCTAACATATAGGTTAAGCCAAACTCACCGTTGCTCAGTCCATATTCTTCTCGGATTGCGCCACCAGAAAGTGAAATGAAAAACGTTTGCCAAAAGACGAAAAAAACGTGAGTAAAAATCCACCAAGCAACCAACGCATATTTTGTTTCATGAAAGAAAAATAATTCATGTTAGCGCTATAACTTACTTTGAATTATAGACAAACAGTATTTTTACCATCATTCTTGATAGGCTTGCCATCTGTAATTTCATACCAATCAGGTTTATCTTTTACAAAAATATGTTCGCTAATCTCCAGCCCTGACGATCCATCAATTGACCCTGCAAGCACCGATGTAAAACTATCTTTTTGATGCTTCCAAAAAAGTGCTGAACCACACTCTCCGCAAAACCCACGCTTTGCCTCTGGTGATGCTTTATACCACTTTAGAGAAGTCTCATTAATAGTCAGATTAACATCATCAGCAGCTGTCGCTGCAAAGTAAAAACCGCTTTGTTTTCTACATTGACTGCAATGACAAGCCATTATTGGGCGCATCTCACCCCTTGCCTACCACGTCACACCGCCGCAATTACAAGAACCTTTAGTAATTTTAGTCACAACAATCTCCAAATAAAAATGGGCACCAGATATCCTAGTGCCCATCTTGTGAGTTTAATATGAATAAAGATTATGCGCTAGCGGCAAGACCTTCACTACCAGCGTCACGATCTTCTTGCAGAAGCTCCGCAATTAAGAACGCAAGTTCAAGCGATTGATTTGCATTTAGACGCGGGTCGCAATGCGTACGGTAACGAGAACCAAGATCATCAGCGGTTACCTCTTTTGCACCGCCTGTACATTCAGTAACGTCCTGACCAGTCATTTCAAAATGAACACCACCAGCATAAGTGCCTTCTGATTTATGGACTTCAAAGAAGCTCTTAACTTCTGAAAGTACATAATCAAATGGGCGTGTTTTATAGCCACCAGCAGAAATTGTATTGCCGTGCATTGGGTCACAAGACCATACAACTTTCTTACCTTCACGCTCAACAGCACGAATAAGTTCTGGTAAATGTTCACCTACTTTTTCATGACCAAAGCGGTTAATCAGCGTTAAACGCCCTGCTTCGTTTTCTGGGTTAAGAATATCGCAAAGCTCAAGAAGACCATCAGCAGTCATAGATGGTCCACACTTCAAGCCAATTGGATTTTTAATACCACGGAAATATTCAACATGACCATGATCAGGTTGGCGCGTACGGTCGCCAATCCAAAGCATATGACCAGACGTCGAATAATAATCGCCTGAGATTGAATCATTACGTGTCATTGCTTCTTCATACCCAAGAAGAAGCGCTTCATGGCTGGTATAAAAGTCCGTCTCACGAAGGCGTGGGTGCTCGTCTGCTGAAAAGCCAATCGCTTTCATAAAGCGAAGCGCTTCACCCAAACGATCTGCAAGCTCTTTATAACGTTCACCTGCAGGGCTGTCAGTGACAAACCCAAGCGTCCACTCATGGACATGCTCAAGATTGGCGTAACCGCCCTGCGCAAATGCGCGAATAAGGTTAAGTGTTGCAGCAGACTGACGGTAAGCCATAATCTGGCGCTCAGGGTCAGGAATACGCGACGCCTCATCAAATCCAATACCATTGATGATATCACCACGATAACTTGGAAGCGTTACATCATCTTTTGTTTCAAAATCAGAAGAGCGCGGCTTGGCGAATTGACCAGCAATACGACCAACTTTAACAATAGGCTTTGAAGCCCCATAGGTCAGAACAACTGACATCTGAAGGAACAGACGGAAAAAATCACGAATATTATCTGCACCGTGCTCAGCAAAGGCTTCAGCACAATCACCACCTTGAAGAAGAAATGCGCGACCTTCAGCAACATCCGCAAGCTGACGCTTAAGTGCTCTCGCCTCACCTGCAAAAACTAGAGGCGGATAAGATGCAAGACGTTCTTCGACTGTTTTAAGTGCTTCATTATCAGAATAATCCGGAACTTGAATAATCGGTTTTGATCTCCAAGAGTTCGGTGTCCAGTTTTGTGCCATTGGTTTTTACCTATATTTTATTCGTTTTACATCGACGACAATTCAAATTTGGATTGTCCTAATCGAAGCTTTATAGCGGGAAAGTTAAAATTTTTCCACAGGATTATTACATCTCTTTAAAATTCAAGTTCTGGCAAAATTCACATGGAAGTACGAGGCATTTCGACTAGCTTTGTCGGACAGCATATCCTATTAGCAAACTAGAACCTCAGCTTTTCAATATGGAAAAACGCTATGAAAAACCAAACTGTACTCATCACCTCTGCCACAGGTCGCATCGGCAAAGAACTAGTTGCGAGACTATCAAAACACAGTGACTTTACAATTCGGGCCTGTTATTTCAGCGAAGAAAAAGCTGAAATGCTTAAAACATTAGGCGCAAATGAAGTTGTAAAATTCGATTTATCTAATGAAGAAACTTGGGCGCCAGCTCTTGAAGGCGTAACAGCCATTTATTCAGCTTCGCTAGACCCAATGTTAGAAGGTCATCTAAACTTTTGCAAAGAATTAGGGAAACGCAAAGACCAAATCAAGCATGTTGTTCGCGTAAGTTGTATGGGTGCAGATACAAATACGGCGTCGTACAATCCTGATAACCACGCATCACGCGCAGGTGCGGGTATTCCACTAATGCTGCAACATTATTGGTGGGGCGAAAAAGCACTGATCGATGCAGGCTTAAATGTAACTGCACTACGTAACAACTTCTTTATGAATCACCTTCTTAAAACAGACTGCGAAACCATTGATAATGAAGGATGGTTTAGTAATCCTCTTGGTGAAATGCGCAACTCTTTTGTTGCGACACGCGATATTGCGGAAGCTGCAGAAGTAGTTCTTAGAGAAGGCCCAGAACGACATGCAAACAAATTCTACGATATAACGGGCCCTGCTCCACAATCCATGTCAGAAATCGCTAGCGATCTTGACCGCGCAATGAATAAAACAATCGAATACCGCGCGCAGTCCATGGTAGATTTTGAAAATGATTTCGGCAACACAAGAGCTGAATTCTTTGAATACCTAACAAATGGCTTCTATACCCGCTGTAGCCCTGATTTTTACAATCTAACAGGCCACAAACCAACCTCATATTATGATTACCTGACAACCAAAGGTGCATCGGGAGAGACGGGCTTAGAGGAGTTATACCAAGGCAACCTATGGAAAAAAGGCGTTGATGCTATGAAAGACGCAGTTGAGACATGACAAACTCAGCAAACGAAACTATCATTCTTGAGTATGAACAATCGGCCTATAAACAGTAGTTATAACAAATAGCAAAATCATATTAGGATAAAGCTATGCCAACAAAAGAAACTGGCGGATGCCTTTGCAAAGCTACGCGTTATGAAGTAGCGGGAAAGCAAGAGTTTACAATACAATGTTATTGCCGCGATTGTCAGCAAATTTCTGGCGGTGGCAATCTACCATTGTATGTTATCAATCGTGATGATTTTACTATTACCGGGCCGCTAAAAAAACACGCTCGAAAATCTGACTCTGGCAATGATTTAGAGTTGCAATTTTGTGGTGAGTGCGGGTCGCCAATTTGCAATACAAACTCACTACTTCCTGACAAAGTTTTTATCATGGCAGGTTCTCTTGATGACCCATCGATATTTTCAACAAATAACAAAGTGTATGAAACATCACGCCAACCATGGGATAAGAGTTAACTGCTGCAATGATATTTAATAAGCACAAAAACTAAGGATACAAATGCTAGACCCAGAAAAACCAGTCGTCGTTGTAACAGGTGCTAGCCGTGGCATTGGCCATAGCATAGTCAAACATTTCTACGACCAAGGCTGGGAAGTCATCACGATGGCTCGCACATCATTTTCAACCCAATGCCCTTGGGCAGAAGGTATCATAAAGCATGTCCGTGTTGATTTATCCGATAAACAATCCATCCGTGAAGCTTGTGAAGACCTTCGTGAAAAGTTGAACGGGCGCGGGTTAAATGCCTTGGTAAACAATGCAGGGATTTCCCCAAAAGATGAGGACGGTAACCGTCTTGACGCAACCAAAACCCCAATTGACACATTCCTTGCCGTACAACACGTAAATCTTATTGCGCCACTCATGCTGGCTCAAGAATTATTAGAGCCTTTAAAAATTGGGAAAGGTTCAATCGTCAATGTATCATCAATTGCTGCTCATCACGTGCATCAATTTGCAGGCGCTGCTTATGCCGTCTCTAAGGCTGGACTCTCCACCCTCACCCGTGAATTAGCTCATGAATTAGGTGAAACAGGTATTCGCGTTAATGCTGTTGCACCTGGTGAGATAGCAACTTCTATTCTCTCTCCTGGTACGGATGAGCTTGTACAAACTGACGTGCCAATGAAGCGTCTTGGACGCCCAATGGAAGTTGCCGAAGTTGTTTATTTTTTATCTAGCGAACACGCTTCATATGTGACAGGTTCAGAAATACATATTAATGGTGGTCAACACATCTAGGTCCAGGAGATCATAACCATGAACTACATGCCAAATTCTCAAGAAGCGCGTGATATCGCCTTTCACATGCATAGCTATACCAACGCAGTTGCTCATGAAGAGCTGGGTCCAATGATAATGGAACGTGGCGAAGGCATTCACGTGTTTGATAATAATGGCACAAAATACATTGAGGCTATGTCTGGCCTATGGAGCGCTGCATTAGGATTTAGCGAAGAGCGACTAATAAAAGCTGCTACTGACCAAATGCATGAATTGCCTTATTACCATAATTTCACTCACAAATCACATGGCAAAGCAATTGATTTAGCCGAGAAACTTATCTCAATCGCGCCTGTTCCAATGAGTAAAGTGTTCTATACAAATTCTGGTTCAGAGGCTAACGACACCGTTTTAAAAATGATTTGGTATCGTTCAAACTCTATGGGCTTACCTGAAAAGAAAAAAATAATCAGCCGTATTCGTGGCTATCACGGTGTTACCATGGCTTCGGCAAGCTTAACGGGCTTACCTTACAATCATAAGTCTTTCGATCTCCCAATCGACAAAGTTCATCACACGACTTGTCCACATTTCTGGCGTGAAGGCCATGAAGGTGAGGCAGAAGAACAATTTTCTTCACGTTGCGCACAAGACCTTGAAGACATGATTATTGCAGAAGGTCCAGAAACTGTTGCGGCATTCTTTGCAGAACCCGTAATGGGCGCTGGCGGTGTGGTTGTACCACCTGCAACATATTGGGAAAAAATCCAAGCAGTCCTCAATAAATACGACGTACTGTTAGTCGCCGATGAAGTCATTTGCGGCTTCGGTCGTACGGGCAAGATGTTTGGCTCTGAAACCTATGGCATGAAGCCTGATGTACTCGTGATGTCAAAACAAATCACATCAAGCTACGCCCCCTGCTCTGCCTTTATGATCAATGACAAATTCTATGAGCCAATTGCAGAAGAATCTGGTCGTATTGGTGTTCTAGGACACGGCTTCACAGGTGCGGGTCATCCAGTAGGTGCTGCGATTGCATTAGAAAACATTACCATCATCGAAGAACGTGATCTCGTGGCTAAATCCGCTGAGAATGGTGCTTATATGCAATCAGAATTGCTCAAACTCGCAGACCATCCATTGGTTGGCGAAGTTCGTGGTGTAGGTTTAATTGCAGCCGTTGAATTAGTAATGGACAAAGAAACCAAAACTGGTCTCGAAAAACCAGGTGCGTTGGGGCTTCATATGAACAAAGCACTACAACGCAATGGCATCATCTCACGCTCCATCGTAGATGCGGCAGCGCTTTGCCCACCACTGATAACAACACGCAATCAGATTGATGAAATCATCTCTGCCATGAGCAAATCACTAGACGAGGTGCAGACAGAAGTAAGATAAGCAAAATGTATAAGCTTTATTGGTCAGAAGGCACTGCAAGTTTAGCACCTCAAATTGTGCTAGAAGAAGCAGGTGTTGAGTTTGAGATTGTTGTCACGGACACAGCAAAATCCGAACATACAAAATCTGAATTCTTGGCGATAAATCCATTTGGTAAAATCCCTGCTTTGATTTTGCCAAATGGAACCGTTATGACAGAGGCAGCAGCAATCTGCCTGTATCTAATAGAACAACACGATCTTGATCACCTTGCTCCAAAGCCAAAGTCCTCAGAGCGTGCTGAATTTTTACGGTGGATTATCTATCTCACCAATACAATTCAGGAAAACTATAAACGCTACTACTATTGTGATTGTTTCATACCAGAAGGCGGCGACATCGACGGTTTTCGCAAAATTGCCATCAAAGATTTAATTGAATTTTGGAAACCTGTAGAAAGTGCCCTAAAAAAGAACAATGGTGCTTTTATGTTGGGTGAAAAACTTAGCCTGCTAGATATTTATATCACCATGCTGATTACTTGGTTCCAGCCTATGGATGAACTCTTATCAATCTATCCATCTCTCAAAAATTGTTATGATGAAACTAATAAAAATACGAGCGTGGCAAAGTGTATGAAATTACAAACTAAGCTAAGCATCGGTGTCATTTAAATCCGCTCGCCTTTTTTAAGAAGTTCATCAATCAACTTTCGATGTAAATTGCGACTATCACCCCCACCAAAGGTCATAGCACCTGATGTAAAAGCAGTTCCATAGGTTTTTACGAGATTAACAACCTGCCCCAACCCCTCAATAAATTCATTCTTGTCCAGTTCTTTGAGAGGATGAATAAACACACTCAAAATATGTTCTTTCGCAATTGCGTATCGAGCATCTAGTGCACTATCAAAGTTAGCCTGCATTAGACGATACAAGAGCTGTTGGTTCACACCATCCAGTGATTGAATCGCTACAAATGCTCGCATTCTATTGTGCTTGGGATCTGTAATAACAGTTACAGCAACATCCGAAATATTTAACCGCATTGCAGGACCACGAACCTCTGCTTCTGGATCAAGAGTGCGAACAATGGCAACTAACCTCGCCAAGGTCATATCTGATGTTTGCGTAAGATTACCTTTAGGCCGAGCATCAGGCTTTAAAACTTCAGGGTTTTTCAAAGGCACTTCGGATGCAGTTTGTGCATTTACAGGTGGTGTTAAGAATAAGAAAAATATGAGAAAAGTGTAAATATTACGCATCATCAAAAAACCCTTTTACATATAGAGTAACGAAGATAATTAAACTCGCAACTCACAATCAGTTTTTTAAATGTGATGGAACACCCACACCAATAAGATGGGGGATGAAGTTTATATTCTCAATAAAAACTAAGCTTAACAGCAGGTATACCATTAGGGCCATTCACACGCAGTCGTGTATATTTCTTAGGTAATGTCGCCCTTTGTGCACGAAGGCCATGACCAAGCAAGTATTTTATCAAATTCTTAGTTTTTGTTAGCGACCTCGGCCTGATTAGATCAAGCCTGCTTGACCTAACCGAATTAAAGCGATCAAGACCAATTGGCATAGAAACGTATTTCTTACCCTTAACTTGAGTTTGAAAGCGATTATCTGTCATATTTCGGATAACTCTTTTACTCATATCCGTACTCCACCCATTTGGGCCAAAAATCAACTATTTAAAGCTAAACACGCAAAGCGCTTTTTCTTTAATATTTTACAGGCTCTATTTGCTTCAGACTTTCCTGAAAACCCTACAAAGCGCGCCCTATGAAGGGTTGTACTGCCTTTAACGACTGTTTCTGTATACAAACGCTTGCTGCTTAATGTTTGCGGAAACTTTGCTTGCATTTTTTTGAGAAGCCCAAGCGCCCCTGACTTATCGCCAGCAGCACCAATTTGAATCACCCAACCAGAAGGTTTTTTAGGAATACCCGCCGTAGTAACAGGATCAACATAAGCTACTTCACTTGTTGGTCTAACAGCAGAAACAGGTGCAACAGCTTGTGCAAGACGTTGCTGAACAGACTTTTGATCAAATGAAGCAGCAGACGCTACAACAACTGGTTTTTGTACATTGATAACAGCTTTAGCTACTTGCGTTGTTCTAAAAACAGGGACTGGTCCGCGTTTTGGTAATCTTACGTTCGGTGCAGCAGAAGCGACAACAATGTTGCTAGATTTTCTTGAAGCGATTTGTTTGCGCTTATACCCACGAGAAGCTTTTGGAAGGTACCTTTTAATCAAAGTATGCATTTGTGCATTACGGCTCTTGCCCGTACGGCCACCAAGCACAACTGCAACAATTGAACGACGACCTGTTTGAACTGAAGACACAAGATTAAAACCAGAAGCTCTTGTATAACCAGTTTTAATACCATCAACACCTTTAACACGGCCTAGTAGCTTGTTATGGTTACCATAATTCCTGCCACCATACTTAAAAGAACGCGTTTGGAAGTACTTATAATATTGAGGAAAATGCTCGCGCAATGCGATGCCAAGCTTGGCCATATCGCGCGCTGTCGTCACCTGCCCTTTTGAAGTCAAACCAGAAGCATTTCTAAACGTAGTACGCTTCATACCTAGTTGACGCGCCTTACGCGTCATCATCTTAGCAAACTTACCTTCAGTACCACCAAAATGCTCAGCAACAGCAGCAGCAACATCATTAGCTGACTTAGTAGCAAGTGCATAAATGGCATGTTCAGCAGCGATAGAACGGCCAGGCTTAATACCAAGTTTTGAAGGTGGCTTAGAAGCTGCATATTTTGACATACGAATGCGTGTCTTCTTCGTCATCTTACGCTCAGCTAACGCCTCAAACATCATATACATCGTCATCATCTTAGTAAGAGATGCTGGATAACGAATAGCGTCAGCCTTGTGAGAATAAAGTGTCTTGCCAGTTTTCGCATCAATAACAATACCTGCATACTTGCCATTGGCATGTGCAGAATTATCCGAAAGATTACCGGAAACAACAAAAGTGAATGTGACAAACGCCAGCGCTACGCGGCGAAGCCAAAAAGCAGATAGGGTACGCAATACCTTTTCCCCGTCTAAGTTCCCCCGAAACAAAGGGGGTATGCTTGAAACTAATGATGCGCAAAATAATAATGCGCTCCAACCTCCAAACAAATTAGCCGAGCTTGGTTACCAAACGGTTTATGATAAACGAATCATTCGTTAATTTTTTTAAAATTGTAGTTAACGCGTTAAGGACGTTACGTAACCTAGGGTAAATTTTTTTTGGATTATCTTAAAAAGAACTCCAGTTAGACTATTGCGAGAGCCAAAAGGAGCATTATATTAGCTCTTGAGCTGAAATATAAAACAATCAAAATCTGAAATTCCAATATCGGACTTCTGCAAGGACAATAATGACAAAAATACTTAAAATGCAGGATGACAACGAAAAAGGTGGTGATGAGGGCGAGGAAACTGGTCTTGCAACCAAAGTCAGACCAAAAACAAAAAAACCAAGTCTATATCGTGTACTTTTATTAAATGACGACTTTACACCAATGGAATTTGTTGTTCATGTATTAGAACGGTTTTTCTCGAAAACAGGTGAAAGTGCAACTCAGATTATGTTGCATGTTCACAATAACGGCGTTGGAGAATGTGGCGTCTTTACCTATGAAGTGGCCGAAACGAAAGTCACACAGGTAATGGACTTCGCTCAAAAACATGAACATCCGCTACAATGCGTGATGGAAAAGAAATAAAGAACGGAACTAAGAATTTGCCATCTTTTACAGATAGTCTAGAAAAAGCCCTTCATAAGGCCCTAACCTATGCAAATGACCGTGCGCAAGAATACGCGACGCTTGAGCATTTATTGTTGGCACTGACCGATGACGAAGATGCAACGGCTGTAATGAAGGCTTGTAACGTAGATTTAAAAGCACTGCGTGAAAACCTAACAGATTACATCGATACAGAATTGTCTAACCTGGTCACTGGTTACAATGAAGATTCAAAACCAACAGCTGGATTTCAACGCGTCATTCAACGTGCAGTTATTCATGTCCAATCATCAGGCCGTGAAGAAGTGACAGGAGCAAATGTTCTAGTTGCAATTTTTGCCGAGAGAGAAAGTCATGCCGCTTACTTCTTACAAGAACAAGATATGACCCGCTATGACGCTGTAAATTTTATTTCGCATGGCATCGCCAAAAAAGCTGGAAGTTCAGAAGCAAGACCAATTCGTGGGCTTGAAGATGACCAAGGCCAAATAGGCGAAGAAGAACAACAAAACAAAAGCGATGCTCTTGGAAGTTATTGCGTAAACCTAAACGAAAAAGCGAAAGCAGGACGTATTGATCCGCTTATTGGCCGTGTCGAAGAAGTAAACCGCACTATTCAGGTGCTTTGTCGTCGTTCAAAAAACAACCCTTTGTACGTCGGTGATTCAGGCGTAGGCAAAACTGCGATTGCAGAAGGCTTAGCAAAACGTATAGTTGATAAAGACGTACCAGAAGTATTACTTGAAAGTACGATCTTCTCGCTAGATATGGGAACACTTTTAGCAGGCACGCGCTACCGTGGTGATTTTGAGGAACGCTTAAAACAAGTGGTCAAAGAGATTGAAGAAACACCAGGCGCGGTGCTATTCATCGATGAAATCCACACAGTCATTGGCGCGGGCGCCACATCAGGCGGTGCAATGGATGCATCTAACTTGTTAAAACCCGCCCTCTCCTCTGGTACGATCAGATGCATCGGATCAACGACTTACAAAGAATATCGCCAATTCTTTGAAAAAGACCGCGCACTTGTTCGACGCTTTCAGAAAATTGACGTCAAAGAACCATCCATTGAAGATGCAATTGATATCATGAAAGGATTGCAACCCTACTTTGAAGAGTTCCACTCTGTTGAATATACAGATGAAGCTATCAAAGGTGCCGTTGAATTATCCTCTCGTTACATCAACGACCGTAAGCTTCCAGATAAAGCTATTGATGTAATCGATGAGTCTGGGGCTTCTCAAATGTTGATCCCAGCAGATAAGCGCAAGAAAGAAATCGGCATTGCAGAAATTGAAGCAACGATAGCAACAATGGCTCGCATACCACCCAAATCTGTATCCAAAGATGACGTGCAAGTTCTGTCTAATTTAGACGCCCAACTTAAGCGCGTTGTATACGGTCAAGACGATGCGATTGATGCACTTTCTGCAGCAATCAAACTCTCTCGTGCAGGTCTTCGTGAACCAGATAAGCCGATTGGATCTTATCTATTCTCAGGCCCAACAGGCGTTGGTAAAACCGAAGTTGCAAAACAATTGGCAAGCTCGCTTGGTGTAGAGCTTCTACGTTTTGATATGTCAGAATATATGGAGCGCCATACGGTTTCTCGCCTAATTGGGGCACCTCCAGGATATGTTGGCTTTGACCAAGGTGGACTACTTACTGATGGCGTTGATCAACATCCACATTGTGTATTGCTTCTTGATGAAATTGAAAAAGCTCATCCTGACCTCTTCAATATTTTGTTGCAGGTTATGGATAATGGTAAGCTGACAGATAATAACGGCAAGTCTGTAGATTTCCGCAATACCATTATTATTATGACAACTAACGCTGGTGCATCTGAAGCGCAAAAATCTGCTATTGGTTTTGGCTCGACCAAACGCACAGGTGACGACGAAGAAGCAATCAACCGCCTATTCGCACCTGAATTTAGAAACCGTCTTGATGCGATCGTTCCGTTCGGAACATTACCAACACCCGTTATTCACAAGGTCGTTGAGAAATTCATCATGCAATTGGAAGCTCAATTGGCAGAACGCAATGTTACTTTTGATCTAACAAAAGAAGCTATTAGTTGGATTGCTAAAAAAGGTTTTGATGATCGCATGGGCGCGCGCCCACTTGGCCGTGTTATCCAAGAGCACATCAAAAAACCTCTCGCAGATGAGGTCCTCTTTGGCAAATTGCAAAAAGGCGGCACTGTAAAAGTTACCTTAGTTAAAGATAAGCTAGGCAAAGAAAAGCTTGAACTTGAAAGCATTGAAGACAAGCCTGCAAAAAAACCTGCAAAGACTAAAGCAACAACAAAAGCTAAAGCAAAAACTGCAACTAAGGCAGCTGCAAAACCAAAATCACCTCCTAAGCCACGCGGCAAGGGAAATGGCGGCGGCGGAGCGTCTGTTCCAAAAGTTCCACTTAAAACGAAATAAATAAAACTCTTAGAATTAATAAAGGCTGCAAATTCACGTTTACAGCCTTTTTGATTCAAGCTGAAATAATTGGTGACGCACTGCCTTAACCTCTCCTTTGTATGAACACCATCACGTCAGAATACGATCAAATTTGCTAGGCAATATTTGATGGCACGAGAAATTACTGACTATCAATCTAACAGGGAGAATAAAATGGAACACATAAAACAATTAAAAGCCATTCGTGATGAAGCACTTACGAGATTGCAATCTAATACTGACTACAAGCTACTTACTTCGTTGGACAATCTAATAATTGAGCTGGAAGGCGTAACGGCAATTGCTGAGCTAGCAGAAAAATCAGTGACAAAAGAAGCCATTTCTAAGCCTACATCTATGAAACATGATTCTCGTAACACGCAAACGCTAGACCAAGCTTTTGAAAAACTAGGGCCAAATAAAAAGCCAAATGGTTCTGGAGCAAGTGTTGTTGACTTATCTGATGAAATTAATGGCGGCGTCTCTCTGAGTTGACCGATCTAATTTCATCTAAGCGAGGTGACTGGATTTTCAGATGTAGCCACTTCGCGCTTTTTCCATTACGCACCTAATACACCAGCACGTTTTAATTCAGCATCAAATAGTTCAGATTCAATATCTGACAACTTGACACCACGCGGATACAACGGTGCTTTTCTATCTAGATTTATTGATCGCTCAAAGCCTTTCGTTGTATCAACAAAGTGAGAGACACCATCATCCCCATATTCATTTCTAAAGCCCTGCATAACCGCATCCAAGTAAGATTGCAGTAGAGCACCATCGTCTGATGCACCTTCAACCTCATTTGCAATATAAACATAAAGATTGTCAGGTAGTTTAACCTCGGTAGAAACTTGCAACTGACTATGTTCAATTTTATGGCGTGAATACCCCTCTTCTCGCTCATCGACCAAAGGAAGGTTCTCAAGCAAATCTAGAACTACCATGCCTTTAATTGTACAGGTTTCATCTGGATGGATGGAGAGTAGCGAGATGTGGTTATCAAACAATGCAACAGAACGCGCCTGCCAGTGACGGCTATACCCTTTTAGGCTTGCTTGAAAAATATCTACATAGCTCGTTCTAAGCGTATGCTTATTTACAAGTGAACCAAATCCAAAGTACCCAACAAGCTCATTACTCATCTTTGCGCTTAACTTTCTTGTCGTTCACAATTTACTACTTTATAACTTGGTGAGTACATTGTAACTAGTTCTTCCGCAGCAGTTGGATGGACTGCCATTGTTCTATCAAAATCAGCCTTCGTTGCCTTCATCTTAACAGCAATACCCAGAGCCTGAGCCATTTCACCTGCGCCATGCCCCATAACATGAAGCCCCACAACAACATCAGACTTTGCATCAACGACGATCTTCATCATCATTTTTTCAGTTGCACCTGAAAGTGTATTTTTCATAGGGCGGAAGTGAGCGCGGAATACGTTTAGCTCAGGATATTTTTGGCCAGCATCTTCTTCACTTAAACCAACCGTACCAATTTCTGGTTGAGTAAATACGGCTGTTGCGATGAGGTCATGATCAGGCTTGGTTGGATTACCTTTAAACTCAGTCTCAATCAAACACATCGATTCATGAATTGCGACCGGTGTTAGTGCTACACGATTTGTGACATCCCCTACTGACCAAATATTATCAATATTGGTTTTTGAATAATCATCGACTTTAACAAAACCTCTAGCGTCCATTTCGACGCCAGCAGTTTCAAGTCCCAAACCGTTTGTCATCGGATTACGGCCAATTGCCAACATGACTTGATCAGCCTCAATAGACGAACCATCCGTAAGACTAACAGTCTTCAAACCAGTTGAAGTTCCTTCAATCTTACTAAAGTTTTGCCCAAGACGTACATCAATACCTTTTGCCAACATCTCGTCATGAAGAGCGTTACGGATATCATTATCAAAGCCACGCAGTATTTGTTCACCACGATAAACAAGCGTCACTTTACTACCAAGCCCTGCAAAAATACATGCAAATTCTACGGCAATGTAACCTCCGCCAGCAATAACTATGGACTTAGGCAGTTCTGATAAATGGAAAACTTCATCAGAGGTAATGCACATATCATCGCCATCAACGCCTGCATTTCGGCTAGGTGTACCACCAACCGCAATAAGTATTCTTTCAGCAGTTACAGTCTTATCTAGCGCTTTTAGATAGACCTCATGCTTACCTCTAAGTTCAGCACGACTATTAATGATATCAGCTTTATTATTTGCAAGACCCTTTTGATAAAGTCCTTCTAGACGCTCTAGCTCAGTATCTTTGTTAGCAATGAGTGTCTTCCAATCAAAGCTACTTTCGCCAACTGACCAGCCAAAGCCTCTTGCAGCTTCAAACTCTTCTGAAAATTGCGATGCATATACCATGAGCTTTTTAGGAACGCAGCCACGAATAACACAAGCACCTCCCCACCGGTATTCTTCAGCAACACCAACGCGCTTGCCCATACCAGCAACTAAACGACCAGCACGGACACCGCCAGAACCGCCACCTATTACAAAAAAGTCATAATCATATTGAGACATCATAATTCCTAAAGAAAACCCGGCATTAACGCCGGGCTATATATAATTCTACTTTTGAAAAACTACCAGTCTATTGAAGACTAGCTTCCTTCAACTTTTCCTGAACTTGTTTAGCCATGTCGCGAACTATACCTTGGCGCCAAACTTTTGAAACTTCATCAACTTCGCGAAATAAAGTTGGCGTTTGATTTAGAAACTTAATACCTGTTTCACTTGAAAAGAAAACTTGAATTGTTTCAAGTTCAGCTTGTGTAAATCTATTACCGTAGATTGTAGCAACTTCATTTTCCAAAGGGCCACGACGGGGCGCAAGAGAAATTGCAACTTTATTGACGATATCAGAAATTTCTGCCTCAATATCAGGGCGATTAGCGATCAATCCAGCTTTAACAAATGTCGCAACCTCTGGCAAAATACCATCTAAGCGATCTGTAGCGCCAGTTGCCGCCATTGCACCACGAGCAGCTTTGATATGCTCAGGGGTAATTTCTTGAGCAAAAGCTCCACCCGATGTAGCAACCAAAAATGTTACAGCAATTGCAGTGGCACTCGTTTTTATTTTTCGCTTTATAGCGGTTACAGACTTCATTAAGATGTTCCCCATCAATTACTTTATTATTTATAATTCACCCAACTGCTTAACACCATCTGGGCTTGCAAGAAATACTACCTTGGCGTAGCCCAAAAACAATCCGTGTTCAACCACACCTGGAATATCTAGCAATGCTTTCGACAATGCTGATGCGTCAGGAATATGGCTAAAAGAAGCATCAAGAATAAAATGTCCACCATCTGTTTCAAATGGCGTATCTTTTCCGCCCCTTAAATTTATTTCTCCTGACAAATCTAGTCGATCAGAAACCACTCTTATTGCATTATATGTAGCTGTTAATCCAAATTTATTGACTTCAATCGGAAGTGGATATTCACCAAGCGTATCAACCAATTTAGTTTCATCAGCGATTACAGCCATTGCTTTTGATGCATGTGCTACAATCTTTTCACGAAGAAGCGCACCACCGCCGCCCTTAATTAGTTGAAACTTGCCATCGACCTCATCTGCTCCATCAATAACAAGGTCAAGTTCCGGTAATTCTTCAAGCGTAGTAAGAGGCACACCAAGCTCTTCACATAAAATTTGGGTTTTTATAGATGTCGGAACACCAAATATTTCTAGGCCATTCTTAACTTCAACTGCAAGAAGTCGAACAAATTCATCAGCCGTAGAACCAGTTCCAATCCCTAAACGCATACCATTTTTTACTAACGCTAATGCAGCTCTAGCAGCTTCAATTTTTAATTCTACGCTCATGAAGTATGGCCTCAAGTCAAATATAATGTTATCGCCAGAAGTACCACGTGAACCGTTGATTCACTATTGAAATTCTGCCGTTTTCAACAAGGTAAGTACCATATATGAAACACAGTTTAATTATATTCGATCTTGATGGAACACTGGCAGATACTGCTCCAGATCTTCTCGGCACACTAAATAGGATAACAAAACCCTATAACTTGAGCCAAATCACTATGGAGCAGTTTGGGCAGATCATAGGCCATGGCGCTAAAGCAATGATTCAAAGGTCGTTCAAAGTGAACAATAAGCCTTTGGACGATGAAACATTAGAAGAGCTTTTCAAAGCATTCCTCACTGACTATTCAGTAAACATCGCTAATGAAACTGTACTTTTTGAGGGTGTATTAGATGCAATGGACGCCTTAGGTGAAATTGGTTATGAATTTGCCTTATGCACCAATAAAACAGAATCTATGGCAAGATTATTGCTGAATGAGTTGGGTGTAACACAGCGTTTTAAATCTATAACAGGTGGTGATACGTTTAAGTTTAGAAAGCCAGACGCAAGACACCTATCTGAAACTGCAAAATTAGCAGGTTTTAAAGTATCAGATGCAATTATGATTGGTGATTCAGCAACTGACATTAATGCTGCAATAAACGCAAAAATTCCATCTGTGGCAGTCACATTTGGATATTCAGACGCCCCTATTAAAAGCCTAGAGGCAACGAAAATAATCAATAATTTCAGAAAATTACCCGCAGCGATTGAATCAATTTCACAACAGTAAAACTAAGTTAAGCTGCAGACCCTTGGCGCATCATAGCCGCAACAGCTGATTTATCCTGCTTATTCCATGCAGAATACCACTCGTGGAATTCTTTTGAAGGCATAGGGCGAGCAAAATAATAACCTTGAGCATACGTACAACCGTATTCTGACAAGAATTCAAGTTGAGATACGGCCTCAACACCTTCAGCAACTGTTTCATAATTCAAACTATTAGCCATAGCAAGAATAGTACGAACAATAATACGGCCATGCTCATCTTCACGGTTAGTAAGCTTATCTACAAATGAGCGGTCAATCTTGAATACATCAAACGGCAATCTAGATAGCTGAGACAAGTTTGAATAACCCGTGCCAAAATCATCAATTGCAAAACGAACTCCAAGCTTCTTGAGAGTATTGATATGACTTAGAGCAATATCAGGGTTTTGCATTGCCATGCTTTCTGTGAGTTCAAGTTCAAGATTAGCTGGGTTAGCACCAGTTTCTTCAAGGACTTCAATAACAATGTCAGATAAATCAGGGCGTTCAAATTGAGCAGTAGAAATATTAACAGCAATTGAAATATCAATTCCCTCATCTTCAAATGCTTTTAATTGGCTACATGCTTGCTGTAAAACCCATTTACCAAGGGGTAAAATTAACCGCAATCTTCTGCAATATTAATAAAATCAAGAGGTGGGATCACCCCCTTTTCAGGATGTTTCCAGCGAATAAGCGCTTCAGCAGATTTTGGCAAAGCAGTAGCACAATGAATTTTTGGCTGGTAGTATAGCTCTAATTGATTATCCTCTTCTAAAGCCACACGTAAATCTTGTTCGATTTCCATACGCCGCGATGCTTCTGCATTCAATTCTGCAGAGAAGTAACGGTAAGTATTTTTACCCTCATCCTTAGCCTGATACATAGCCATATCAGCGCTTTTAAGAATGGTTTGATAATCAGACCCATCACGCGGGAAAATTGCTATACCAACAGAAGCGCCAATAGTAATCTGAGCACCATTAATAGTAAAAGGCTCAGACACCGCTTCAATAATACGTTGAGATACAGTTGCTGCGTCAGTTGGTTCTCTAATTTCAGACAGAAGAACTGTAAACTCATCACCACCTAGGCGAGCCAGCATCTGTTTGTTTTTATTAGCGTTATCAGAATCACCTTCTTCAGTTTCCATTGCATTCATTGCTTTAAATGCAATTAAATCTTCTGCACGCAGAACATTTGCAAGGCGTTCAGAAAACTGACTTAAAATCATATCACCAGCATCATGACCATGCGTATCATTCACGCGTTTAAAACCATCAAGATCAACAAACAATAGACCACCCGTAACCTTTTGACGAACCGCACGGCGAATGGCACGTGTTAGCTCCTTACGGAAAAACTCTCGATTTGGAAGTTGTGTTGTACGGTCAACATAAGCAAGTTCATAAATTTGCTCAATATTTTCCTTTAATTTACCAATCATACCTGAAAAAGCTCCGCCTAATTGTCGGATCTCATTAGGGCCTTCAATTGGCATTGCATGGTCCAATTCGCCATCTGCAACTTGTTTAGCTGAATCAGCTAACCTTAAAAGCGGAGCAGTAATTTGTTTCACTAAATGCCAGCCAAGATAATACCAAGACTCAAAATAGACACTAGTGAAAAGAAATTCGACTGTAAAATTGGCCGCATAATCTCTGAAAACTTAGGGTTCTCAAAGCGTATCATCACAGCACCGATAGAGCGACCACCACGCAATAACGGCTCTGCAACTGTAATGCTATCATCACTAATTGAGTGCGATGGCTTAGCCGTTTCAATTGCCGCAACCTGCTCAGCATTATCACCAATAGGAAGTAATGTTGGCGTAATCGGATCGCCATCTAGGAAAAATGTAAAATCTCGATCAACAGCACTAATTTGCTTAACATGATCGTTTGTTCGAACCGAAGTTAAAATCTCTTCAATATCTGAAAGTTCAAAATAATCGAATTGTTTTTCAAGACTGCGAGCAACAACATTCGTCATTGAGCGTGCTTCAACTAAACGTTGATCACGAACTTTTTGTGTCTCAATTATTGTATCCGTAATAAATTGGGCAGCAACAAGGGTAACAGCAAGTCCTACGACAAGCATCAAAACACGGAAATGAATTCCATTACTAATATATTTAAGCTTGGAAAACATCCTAGCCACTTTACGGTTTTACCCGCTCCCTACTTAAATCCGACCATAAAATAAAGGAAATTATAAAAGGTAAATTTTTAAAGTATTTAGGTATTTTGCAAAACTAACTTTGGTTTTAGTTAACAAAACAAAAATACTTATTAGACCACAATCAGTTTGCATTCACTACTCGCCTATGAAACGCTACTAGCAGATAAACTGCTAAACGCTCCTTCAGGCACATTCATAAACTTCAAAAAATTCCAATCCAGCGACAATATGCTAGGCAGTGCATATATGCTGCTTGCCATGGCTAGTTTTGCCATTGGTGATGCAATTATGAAATTCATCAGCAACGAAATGCCACTTGGCCAAATTTTATTTACTCGCGGCTTATTTGCTATCACTATATTATTCATCGTGGCGTATAAAATGGAACATTTAAGACCCTTTCCTACAATCTTCAAAGCGCCTTTCATGCTTAGAATAATTGGAGAAGTCTTTGCCACATATTTTTTCTTTTCAGCTTTACTTCAAATCCCAATCGCAAACGCGGCTGCAATTATGCAAGCTTTACCACTTACAATAACTTTAGCAGCAGCTTATTTTTTAGGAGAATCAATCGGATGGCGAAGAGTCGCTGCAATTTTAATTGGTTTCATAGGCGTAATACTAATCATCCAACCTGGCCTAGAAGAGTTTAACATATTCTCCCTTTATTGTTTATTAGCTGTCGCAAGTTGCACATTAAGAGATGTAGCAACGAGAAAGCTAGACAAAAAAACACCGACAGTATTTGTTACGCTCGTTACAGTAGTCGTAGTAGCAATAGGTGGCTGGTTATTAGGATTTACCGAAGATTGGGTTCCCTCAACACTTTACACTACTAGTATTTTGGGCGTTGCATCTATTTTCTTAATTACAGGGTTTATTGGGATTGTATCATCAATGCGCGTTGGTGAAGTCGCTATAGTTACACCTTTTAGGTATTCTGTATTGATATTTGCTATCTTGATTGGTGCATTCTTCTTTGATGAAGTTCCAAATACTCTCACTATTGTAGGTTCATTCATTGTTGTTGGCAGTGGTATATATACAATTTACCGCGAACGAATACTGGCTAAAAATGTGACAAAAGCAACTGCCAATTTATGATCTTAAACAGCAAAACACCACCCCATATCATCACACTCGTTTGCGCCGCTGCACTCGGACCATTGGCAATGAACGTATTCCTACCCTCGCTTCCCGGCATTACGGCTTACTTTCAAACAACTTCTGCCAATGCTCAACTATCTGTATCCCTCTACCTTACAGCGGTCGCAATACTACAACTCGTTTTTGGCCCGCTCTCTGATAAATTTGGCCGAAGACCAATTATCATTATTGCTTTTAGCATTATGATCGTTGGTACGCTGATTTGTATATTTGCAAAAACGATTGAGTGGTTTTTATTTGGGCGCATTATACAGGCAGCATCTTCTGCGGGACTTGTCCTGTCCAGAGCCATTGCACGTGACCTTACAAAAGGTGCCAATGCAGCAACCCTGATCGCTTACATAACAATGGGTATGAGCTTAGCGCCTATGATTGGCCCGGTAATCGGTGGCTACCTTGATGAATCGTTCGGCTGGCAATCCTCATTTTATCTAACTTTAAGCTTTGCATTTTTTGCGCTCTTTTTAGTCATAACAGACCTTGGCGAAACAAATGCGCATAAACAAAACTCACTCAAAGAGCAGATAGATGCCTATCCAGAGCTCATACGTTCAAGGCGGTTTTGGGGATATGCCTTCACATCAATGTTTTCATCTGGGGCATTCTTTGCATTTCTTGGTGGCGGAACGCTGATAGCGAATAGCTATTATGGGCTTTCTCCATCAGAATACGGCTTTTATTTCATGTTTATTAGTCTCGGATACTTACTCGGAAATTTAGTTTCCAGTCGCATAACCAATCGTGTTGGCATTAATCAAATGATGTTGAGTGGAAATATTGTCGTAGGCTTAGGTTTAGCAGCGTCCATAGTGGTTATCTTAGCAGGCTCAACACACCCAATGGCGTTCTTTGGCTTTGTATTCTTCGTCGGTGTTGGTAATGGCATGACCTTACCAAGCTCTAGTGCAGGCGTTGTAAATGTGCGCCCTGCACTCGCAGGTTCCGCATCAGGACTTGCAGGGAGTTTACAACTTGGTGGCGGTGCAATTCTTTCTGTTATTGCTGGCTATACAATATCTTCAGAAAATGGTGCATTTCCGCTCGCCATCATAATGTTGATTTCTGTCCTATGCGCGAACCTTTCTACCCTTTATGTTATGCATATAGAACGTCAGATAAACGCAGAAATTCAAGAGACTAAATGACTGATAAGCCAGAATTTATAATCGCCCCCAACCCACAAGATGAAATGCTTTCAACCAGCGTGTCCGGGTTTGACCATACAGGCGCAAAAATTGATACCCGTGTTGTACACGAACGCGCTCTAACGCTTTATCTCAATTCTCAAGAAGTTGTCACTATGATGACCATTGGCGACCACCCTGACCTTTTAGCTATTGGCTATCTAGTCAATCAAAATATGCTTTCAAAAGACGAAGTAATTACAGAAATTGAATTTGACGCTGATCTTGAGGTCATAGTTGTGCGCACAGAAGTTGAAACTAACTTCGAAGGTAAAATGAAGAAAAAAATCCGCACTTCAGGTTGCGCACAAGGAACTGTCTTTGGTGATATTATGGATAGTTTTGACAAAATAAAACTATCAAAAAAAGCTACATTAAAAACCAGTTGGCTTTACGAGCTGACCAAAAAAATTAATACAGTACCAAGCCTCTATTTAGAAGCCGGCGCCATTCATGGTTGCGTTTTATGTGAAGAAGATCGTCCTCTAGTCTATATGGAAGATGTTGGCCGCCATAATGCAGTGGACAAGATTGCAGGTTGGATGTTTCAAAACAAAACCGATGCTTCCAACAAGATATTCTATACAACAGGAAGACTAACATCAGAGATGGTAATTAAAACTGTCATGATGGGTATCCCTATTCTTGTGTCACGGTCAGGCTTCACAGCCTCAGGCGTCGAACTTGCAAGACAGGTTGGACTAACACTTATTGGTCGCGCGCGAGGAAAACGTTTCATTGTACTTTCGGGAGAAGACCGAATTAATTTTGATATTGATCCAAACACAGTGATTGATGAGGATAAAAAACACAACCGAAAGGCAAGTAAGTAATGGCAGATCTTTTGGGCGTAATTCTTGCAGGCGGTCTTTCACGCAGAATGGAAGGACCAGAAAAAAGCTTACTTGAACTAAATGGCAAAACACTCATTTGCCATATTGCAGATAATTTAAAACATCAAACTAGCAATGTTATCCTCAATGCAAATGGTGATGCCAAACGATTTTCTGATTTAGGCTTAGAAGTTCAAAAAGATACTGTAGATGGATTTGCAGGCCCACTCGCAGGTGTACTTGCAGGCATGAGATGGGCACAAACAAACACCAAAGCAACACACATCATAACAGCAGCAGCAGACACCCCCTTCTTTCCTGAAAGCTATGTCGCTCAAATGTTAATACAGGCGATAGAACAAAAAGCTGAAATCGCACTTGCTTCATCAAACGATAGAAGACATCCAGTCTTCGGTCTTTGGCCAATAAAACTTGCAGATGAACTTGAAAGTTTTTTAGTTGATGAGAACAATCGAAAAATCATGCTCTTTGTTGAGCGTTATGCAAACTGCCAGGTAGAGTTTAAAAACTTAGAAAATAATGTAGACCCCTTCTTTAACGTCAACACGCCAGATGATATGACAAAGGCAAAAGAGATAATGTTGGGGTTTGAACAGAAATGAATTTAGAAAAGTGCTTTGGTATTGCGGGCTGGAAGAATTCTGGAAAAACCTCACTTGTTGCAAGTTTAGTCACTGAAATTACTAACCGTGGGTTCGTTGTCTCAACAATAAAACATGCCCACCATACTTTTGATCTCGACACCCCTAAAACCGATAGCTTCAAACATCGTGAAGCAGGAGCAAACGAAGTAATTTTAGTCTCTGCAAACCGTTGGGCAATTCAACACGAATTACGTGAGAGCGATGAGCCAAATTTTAAAACAATGCTTACCAAGCTATCCCCATGCGACCTGGTTTTAGTGGAAGGTTATAAACGAGAGAACATTGCTAAACTAGAAATCATTGGCGAAGCAAATGGTCGTGACGCACTTTGGTCAAACGATGACAACATAAAAGCAATTGCCTGCGACACAAAAATAATAGACTGCCCTCTCCCACATTTTCATCGTAACGACATTAAAGAAATTGCAAATTTCATTTTGACAACTTGCGAGATTAAAAAATGAAACTAGCTGACGATTGTTTCGTACATGACAAAGATAGATTACGCCACGATGAAGCGTTAAAAATCTTACATGAACAAATGAAAACAATTGTTGAAATTGAAACTATAAATCTACAAAATGCTAATGGTAGAATTCTTGCAGAAAATATAATCACCCCCCGAAACATCCCTGCTTTCGATAATTCTGCAGTTGATGGCTACGCCTATGCCCACGCAGACTTTGAACCAGCTGGCGGGTTCTTTCCACTAACAGCAAGAATAGCAGCAGGCGATACTAACAATGTAGAACTACCAAAACTTTCTGCAGCGCGAATTTTTACTGGCGCAAAAATGCCTCAAGGTGCAGATACGATTGCTATGCAAGAAGATTGCGAACTACACGAGCAAGAAGGTTCAAATTTTATAGCAATTCCTGCAGGATTAAAAAAAGGTGCTAATTGCCGCTTATCAGGCGAAGATGTTGCCCAAGATGAAGTCGTTGCAAAATCTGGTAGTAAATTACGCCCACAAGATTTGGCCGCAATCGCTTCAACAGGCACAAGTGAAATTACAGTCTATAAGCCATTGAACATTGGCCTACTCTCAAGTGGCAACGAAGTATTACGGCCACACGAAGCGTTTCAAAACGGAAAAGTCTATGATGCAAATCATTTCATGTTATCTGGGCTTCTTGAAAGTTTAAATATCAATATTACAGACCTTGGTGTCTGCTCCGACAATGAGAAAAAAGTCCATGAACTACTCCAAAGCGCCTCATCAAAATATGATGTAATAATCTCAACAGGTGGTGCCTCCAAAGGCGAAGAAGATTATTTTGTCGATGCACTTTCCACCCTAGGAAAATGTCATCTTTGGCAATTAGCTGTTAAACCTGGTCGTCCTATGAGCTTCGGGCAAATTAAAGACACACTAGTCTTTACACTCCCGGGCAATCCAGTAGCCGCCTTCGTTTGTTTCCTACTTTACATACGTCCATGTATTGAAGCCTTAAGTGGCGGGCAATGGAAGACACCACAACGATATCAAATACCATCAGGCTTTTCCTTAAATTCAAAACCAGACCGTCGTGAATTTCTTCGCGGCTTTATAAAACCAGATGAAAACGGCAATGCCACTGCTCTTAAATTTGAACGTGATGGTTCTGGTCTTATAACTGGCCTACGAAAGTCTTCTGGTTTAATAGAAATCCACGAAGAAACCACAGTGGTTAATAAAGGTGATCTAGTTGATTTTATTCCCTTTAGCGAAATGGGCGTTTTATAACTTATTCGACAACAATCGTATAAGTAACACTAGAACCATCTGGGCTAGTAACATCACCAAAACGCTCTAAGAGTGAAAATGTCATTCTGTAAAAACCTGTTTTATCACCAGCAATATAGACAACTTGCAATATTAAGCCTCCTAGGTTTTTCCCTGCCCTTTTATTAAAATCACCTGTTGGCTTTGACAAAATGGCTTCTCGCCAACCAAGGGTGTAACAGCTTGATACCCCGTTGCTCCCTCAGGCACTTCATTCGTAATACCACCAATAATGATATCAATAGTAGGGTCTAGAAACCCATCACCATTGCTATCCTTTAAAATTAAGCCGCCATTATAACGTTCAAACTCAACCGGGATTTTATAGCCTTGCTCATCAAGTTGATAATTTGACAAAACTCCAGCACTATAAATGCCGACATTTCCAATACCTTTGTTCTCGTCAAATAGTAAAAACGGCATCGGGCGCGTACCTTTTGCAACACCAACAACTTGCCCAGGCTTTAGTCTTTGCCAATTATGATTACGTTGATCATGCGTAATATTTGTAGGAAATATCTGCGGCCTTGGTTTTACCAAAAATTCAAGTTCCCCCCGTCCACGAGCAATTACGTTACCAGCTTTATCTTTAAATCGAACTTCAACAACGCCCTTTTCGCCACGTGAAATAAATGAAAAATGCCGCCCATGTGTATAATTTTTATGCCACGTTGCTGCACCTGATCAAAGGCCACGCCCTTTGCGGAAGAAGCAAGGCCCGCTGGATTCATTCCATCAACACTTGTGGGCTTAATCACATAAGTAAATTCATTATCCCCCTGAGAGATAATGTGTCCACTTGCCCTTTCTGGTAATCCTTGTTGCGGAGCACCAACTGCCAACAACAAAGATCTTCCATCAAGCGGAACCTTAGGGTCACGCTCAAACCCACTTAACATTTCAACTTCAAGACTTCCCCCAGGCGGAACGCCATAGCCAATGACGTCAGGGTTCATAAAATTTAAACCACGCACATTATCGTTTTGAAGATAAATATTAATACCGCTTGGAATATCACGAACTGTGCCATTAGCAAAAATTGGCGCAGAAACAACTTGGCTCACAACACCATCAGCAAAGCAACTTAGGGTCGTTAAAATCAAAACCCTGAAAGATACGAATAAATTTTTCATTCTGGTGTAAATATCCATGTGCCTTTAGCGTTTAAGTGTAAGTTGCTTCATCAGTGGTCATAGGCATGAATTTAGATTGTGACCAAGGTTTTGCAAAGTCACTATAATGTTGAGAAAGAAAATTACCACTCTGTCCCGTTGATTGAATAAAGATTGATTTATCCAAATCAGAAAAATCATAGATTGCACGATAAGCTGCACCATGACGACTACGATACGGCCCCTCTTCACCAAAGCCTGTTTGGCCACGATGAAGCGTATAAGGGCCACCACTACTTTCAATTGTAATATTAAATAAATTGGAAAGTGGCGCTACCTTTCCAAACGGACGGTGCTCACTATAAGCAACATGCGCTTCACCGTATTTCCAATTCTTCCAGTCAGAACCATATTGCACTTTCAATTCAGCCAAAGCTGCATCAAAAGTTTGATCCAAAATGATTGCGCAACTCTCTTTTTCTTCTGTATCAGCAACATCACACCAATCTCGTGCTGTTCCCCGTCTTAAAATATGAAGAATTTTTGTAATGCGGCCACGATCAAACAACTCATATTGCCCGTCTAAATCGTCTTTTAAAATTGCCTCATGTAAATGTCTAAACCAAGCGAGCATTATTAAAGGCTCAGGATTATTAGAGTTCATTCGCCCATCCCATTTTAAGAGTTTTTGAAAGGCATCACCTATTTCACCAACACCATCAAGTTCTGCTGTTGTTGCAATTCTCACAAGCTAATAAAGCGGCTGGGAAAAGTCATCACCCATAATAGCTTGTGATTTTTCTACATCGTGTTTTTCAGAATATCCAAACACGAGCTTCTCAACCCTCTTCTGACGATAATGCTCAGCCCAATCATAGGTAATATGATGCGGATAATTATCAGGGAAAAAATTAGCATTTGCAGTAGCGATTGCACCTGATGCAGGGTTTATAATTTTAGGCAACTGCCCAGATTGAACAAACCCTTTCCACTGATACTCTGGTAGCCAACCCAAAACTGGAGCACGGCCTTTTAAAGTATTTACATCATCACGTATCGGTAATCTTCCAGGAGTTGCTAAAGCAATATTACCTTCAACATCCGCGACGACGACGGATTGCATCGGAGAAACTGAATACTTAGTTCCCTCTAAAAACTCATGAACTAAACTAGAAAACAAATTCGCCATCAGGGTATCAAGCGTCGTGTCATCATCAGCCAAACCAGTCCACTGTAGAGCCGCTACATAACCTTCTGGTAAAAGTTTTTTTAGATTTCTAAATCCATCAGGTAATACTGGCCCATGCCTTGTTGAACGTTTAAAAAGCGTCTTACTTTTAGCGTTAGATATCTTGATTTCTATTTCGTTCGCTTCAAAATCTACCCAACCATTTTCGGTTTTATATTGTTTATCATCTTCAGGGTTTAGCTTTTCCAGAAAGATATCCTGCGCATCCAGATTAGTAGTTGTTAATCCCCATGCAACACGATCGTTACGCCCAGTAATCAACATAGGGATTCCTGGCAATGTACCCCCAATTAAATCGTGAGCTTTACCGCCTTGCTCAAATGATAAGTGTGCCAAATAAAATGCAGATGGCGCTGTAAAACCCAAGTGTGGATCATTCGCTAATATAGGCTTACCGCTTTTTGTTTTACCACCAGATATAACCCAATTATTTGATGCAGATTTCCCTGTAGGCCACCTCAGATCAAATGCACTCTCATCACGATCAGATAACGCTGCTTCCTCAACAAACTTTCCTTCTTTATCAAAGCCATATAGCTTTCTTAAATCTGGTAAGGGAGGAGGATTATCTTTTGGGTTATAGGAAACAAGATCATCAATCTCTTGAGGATTAAATCCACGAGATGCCATTGCTAATCGTTGCATCTCACGGTCCATATTACCACTGAGACTAAAGCCCATAACTTTCAAAATTAGAATAGAATTCCATGCCTCCCATGGCGCAGGCGTAGTTCCAAGAATTAGAAACTCCGCACCTAATCGTGGTTCAAATAATCTAGTTTCACGCGAGGTATATGCATTCACACCCTTAGCATAAGCAACTAGAGCTTTTTGCGTTCTGGGCTGTAGCTTTTGAAAAGACGTTTCTGCAGCACTAGCCATATCAAGCGTGCGTAAGAAAACATCCGTATCAACAGTTGCTTCGCCTAAGACTTCAGATAAGCGCCCCTGCCCAACTCGCCTAAGAAACTCCATTTGCCACAAACGCTCACGCGCATGAATGAAACCAAGTGTCTGCATCGCATCTTGCATCGTATTAGCTTTAATATGAGGGATTGCATTTTGGTCAAAGATCACATCGACATGCGCCTCTAATCCTGCAAGTTTCATAGTGCCACTATCATTTGGCAAAGTGCGTAATAAAACGCCATAACCAACAACACCAAAAAAGATCAGTCCTACGACTAGCAAAACACTTGTGCCAAAGAGCCATTTGATAACTTTACGCATTGCTTTATTTAATCACTCGCATATTTTAAAAAATGAATTGTATTATTTTAGACAGGAAGGACGAATAAATGGCACGAGTTGCTTTTATAGGTTTAGGGGTAATGGGCTATCCAATGGCAGGTCATATCGCCAAAGGTGGACATGAAGTTTCTGTCTACAACCGCACAACGACTAAAGCAGAGGCTTGGGTTAAGGAATTTGGCGGAAGTCATGGCTCTACTCCTGCCGAAGCTGCAAAAGATTGTGATTATGTATTTTGCTGTGTCGGAAATGACAACGACCTTCGAAGCGTGACTCTTGGTGAAGGTGGTGCATTTGAAACGGTAAAAGAAGGTGCAATTTTCATCGACAACACAACCGCTTCCGCAGCAATTGCACGTGAACTTAATAAAGCGGCCGCTACAAAAAAATTCGATTTCTTGGATGCGCCTGTATCCGGTGGTCAAGCTGGTGCTGAAAATGGTGTTCTTACTGTCATGATTGGCGGTGATGAAGCCATATACGAAAAAGCAAAACCAGTGATAGATTGTTATGCCCGCATGGTTGGCCTTATGGGACCTGCCGGCAGTGGTCAGCTAACTAAGATGGTCAATCAAATCTGTATTGCTGGATTAGTTCAAGGCCTATCAGAAGGTATTCATTTTGGCCAAAATGCTGGCCTGAATATTGAAGCTGTGATGGGCGTTATTTCAAAAGGCGCTGCGCAAAGCTGGCAAATGAAAAACCGCTGGAAAACTATGGATGCTGGTGAATACGAGCATGGTTTTGCAGTAGATTGGATGCGCAAAGACTTAAGTATTGTACTAAACGAAGCTCGCACAAACGGTGCAAATCTTCCAGTTACAGCACTCGTGGATCAGTTCTATTCAGAAGTACAAAAAATGAGTGGTAATCGCTGGGATACGTCTAGCCTATTAGCAAGGCTAAAAAACGCTGGTTAAATTTCAAGCCCAGGAAATAAAAAACCCGCCAATTATAAACTGGCGGGTTTTTCTGTTTGATTTATATCGTGACCTTACAAAACAAAGTCACTCGCAGCCAGTGTGATATTGCCATTTAGGTCGATCTGGAAGTCGGCAACGCCATCTCCATCAACATCAGCTGAGATAATCGTGTGTGAGCCACCAAATGCATAACGAACCTCACCTGCAGTTCCTGAGAAGCCGCCCGTGCCGATGAAAGTAAATGCATCATCCATTCCACCCGTGATGGCATCAATGTCAGACAAGTCCATCAAGTCTTCACCCTGAACAAAGTCGCGGATGATATCACGAAGACCGCCAGCAAGACTGTCGTTCACTTCGTTGAAATCAAAAATGTCAGCACCGCCTGTGGTCACTACGCCGCCAGAGATACTATCACCGCGCAGAATATCACGGCCACCACCGCCATCAAGCGTATCATTACCCGCAGCACCAGTTAGACGGTCGAGTGAATTATCATTACCACCCAATATAGTGTCATTGTTGTTGCCGCCATCGAGCTGGTCTTGACCATCACCGCCGTCGATAAAATCATCGCCATTGCCACCTTGAATGAAGTCATTGGCACCTTCGCCAAAGAGCATGTCATTACCGCCAATCCCGAAGATACGATCACCACCAGCGCCGCCGCGGATTTCGCCATCACCGGCGCGGCCTGTAAGGCGGTCAGCAAAATCACCAGCTATGATGTTTTCAACATTATTGATCACATCGCCGCCGCCAGATGTTTGTGGGCTGCCATTATTATTGAGATTGACTTCGACATTACCGCCAAAGCCTGAATAGTCGACAGTATCAACACCAGTACCACCATCGATGGTATCGTTGCCTTGACCACCAAAGATCAGATCGTCCCCGCCTTCACCGTTCATGATGTCGCCAGAACTTGAACCCCCATCAATCGTCCGCCATTGAGCGTGTCAGCACCCTGATCACCATTCAGGATAGCATTGCCATCACCGCCGAAGAGGAAATCACCCTGCGTACCGCCGTTAAGTGTATCAATGCCATCGTCACCGTAAAGCCTATCAACACCAGCGCCACCATTAAGTGTGTCATCGCCTCCACGTCCCTCAAGAGTGTTATTCCCTGCATTTCCTGTGAGTGTATCATTGCCAGTGTTCGTTCCACGAACCCATTCAATATTACTTAGAGTGTGCGTAAATGCCTGACCAGACCAGACTCCAGTTGCAGTACCAGTTGAAAGATCAACATTAACGCCACCATCAACACCATTGCGATCATAGCGAATACGGTCAAACCCGCCGCCGCCGTCAATGCTATCATTGCCTGTGCGTCCAATAAACGATTCATCATTGTTGCTACCAACAATAGTATCAGTAAAGTTTGAACCTCGAATTTCCCAAACATCACCGTTAAAGGTATCAACACCACCATCACCATCATCACTTGCTGTGCCTAAAGACAGATCAACATTGATTGCGCCAGCCGCACGTGAATAGTCAATTCTATTTTGGCCAGTACCATTACGGGTCATATTAAATGTGTCATTACCAGCGCCACCATAAACTTGATTCCATTGGTCAGTGCCCGTTGTGATATTGAATACATCATCGAATGCTGTACCAGTCCACATGATGCCGCCATTCAACCAACCCAAATTCAATGGTGAAGCTACATCTGTAATGGTATCAGTTCCTAGCGCGCCACCTGCTCCTTTAACAACATTACCAGTATTTGTAGAGCCATTAATTGTAAGGGCAATACCAGCGTTTAAGTTGCTATAATTCAATTCGTAATAAGAATTACTCCCAACAACGCCTGTGAAGATGTATTGGTCATTGCCTGTAGAGCCAAACATGAGGTCAAAACCATTGTTCTCACCTGGGGTAATCGTGTCATTACCAGCGCCACCATCAATCCAGCGCCACCATCAATAGTATCATTACCAATTCCTGTATCAATAACATCATTACCAGAAGTACCGACAACATTATCATCTTCACTTACTGTAACCCCAGCAATGCCAGGAATTGAAATATTTGTATTTGGAGCAAATGGCCCAGAGGTCACACCACCTAGGCTAGTAACATCGTTTGCAAGGAATTTTTCAAAAGCAGTGCCAGTAGCAAATGTTGGAAAAGCATCTCCACCTACAACAAATAGATAGTCAAAATCTGTACCCGGTACAAAAATATCAAGTACATAAGTTGTACGAGTAACTCCATTATCATTCCATTGAACTTCAACAAAAAAAGTTTCATCCATTGGGTTTTCTGGTATTACTGAAACACCATCTATATTTGCATTTATTGCAGTGGTGTTAAGTTGAACTTCATCAGCGTCACCTGGCGATGAAGAAATTACAGTATATGAAAATACTGGCGCGCCATTGATAATCGTAAATTGAAGCGTAACACTTGGTAGAAATGCATCAACACCATGTCCCACGTCAGCAAAATCTACGCCAATACCTTGTAATGTATATGTTGTCATATCCAGTCACTGCCTTTTAATTTCATTATACCCGCCACCCCTTATGATAAAAATATAAAGTGCAATAACAAGTATCAATATTGATAAATCAAAGGAAAAGCAGGGTTTCTATTGTGTTTTTACATAATTAAGAGGCAAATGAGTTGTATCTTTAATCCGCTCCATTGCAAAAGCGGATGATACATTTTCGATATCAATATTTGAAACTAACCTTTTATAAAAAAGATCATAAGCGTTGATATCTGGTACAACGACTTTTAATAGATAGTCGATATCGCCGCTCATACGATAAAACCCAACGACTTCTGGAAACTTCACAATAACTTCGGCAAAACGTTTAAGCCATTCTTCGTTGTGTTTATCCGTTTTGATAGAGACAAAAACAGTGACGCCAGCGTTCACCTTCACAGGGTCAAGAATTGCAACACGCATCTTGATAACCTTGTCCTCTTCAAGTTTTTGAATACGGCGCCAACACGGTGTTGTCGAAAGCCCAACTTTCCGGGCAATATCCGCCACCGGAAGGGTAGAATCTTCCTGTAAAATCGCCAATATCGCCTTATCTGTTTTATCCATAACAATCTCCACATATATAAGAATATAATTCCACATATAGAAAAATTTTGGAACCTAATTCTTCAAGCTATGGAAATTTATTTGAATAAGGAGAGTTTTTAGATTAAACGCGCAACCTCTTTGCGCAGCTCAGGCAATAAATCGGTTGAAACCATAGGTTTTTCTTAATCCAACCACTATTACGCCACGATGGATGCGGCAAAGGCAAAAGCTTAGGGTTTGTGGACTCATTATAAACGCTCCGCCAATTCTTAACTGTCTCAGTCAATGTTTTTGCAGCGTTCTCTTTCATGTGATATTTTTGTGCATACATACCAATGAGTAAAATAAGCTCAACCTGAGGCATTGCATCCAAGACTTGTTGTTGCCAAAGGGCTGAACATTCCTTGCGCGGAGGAAGATCCCCGCCCTTGCTATCCAATCCAGGAAAACAAAACCCCATAGGTGCTATTGCTAATTTATCTGAGTCATAAAAACAGCTTCATCTATTCCCATACAATCTCGCAATCGGTCTCCAGATGGATCAGTAAAGGGTTTACCAGAAGCATGAACTCTAGTTCCCGGCGCCTGCCCTATGATCAACAGTTTAGCTTTTGATGATAAAACAGCAACAGGCCTTGGCTCGTGCGGTAAAGGGTTGCCGATAGGTTCTTCAACGCAAACACGACATTTTTTGATTTGCTCATGAAGTTTAACAATATTCATACTTACAATTCCAAACTGGGACGTGCTGAAACCTCATCAACCCAACGTTTTAAATTAAACAAACCTTCTTGCGGCATCTCAATCCGTGCTGGTTTAAAAATTGGATTGCCACGATGGCCGTAATGTCAGCAACGCAAAATCTATCGCCTGCAATAAATTGATTATGAGCTAATTGCGCGTCAAGAATATCGAGGTATTCAATGGCAAGCTTTTGGTTCTTACGTCCCCAATCGGGTATTTGCTCACCCTCTAAAACCTCAGCAGCAGGATGCAAATGACGAAACGAATGGGCAACACGAAGGAAGAAATCGAACTCTATTCGTCGGCTCCACATTTCGATGGTTGCGCGTTCAAGTGATGTATTGCCAAACATATTTGGTTCTAGATGAAGCTCTTCGATGTAACGACAAATTGCAATTGTTTCCGAAATCACAGTGCCATCATCAAGCTCAAGAAATGGAACCGTTGCAGTTGGGTTTCTTGCAAGCATTTCTTGCGAGCGATACTCATGTGTATTTAAATCTAATTGTTGAGTTTCAATTTCAATTCCTTTTTCTTTGAGAAATATCTGAACCCGTCTTGGATTAGGTGCTCTACCCCCATCATAAATCTTCATACTTCACCTTTATTTCCGAGATATTGTTTATTTATCTGTATCTTACCATAGAGTTAGTTTTGATAACCAGCTTATCGAATGAGTACCTCTTTCACGTTCTCGCCAGCTTGACGGGCTTTCTATTCCCCCCCTCCAAACACCCAACCGACGTTCTTTTGCAACACGTTCTTCACTCTCATAATCACCATATGAAACAGCCCAGCCATCCATCACCATTTGAACATTTATTTCAACCTCATTCACTGTACAAACAGCAAGTAAGCGTTGGTATTTATCTTCTTCCCAACCCTTACATTCTAGTTTTCCTTTTTTAACTAGCTGAGAGAGATGCGTACGAGCATGTTTACCGCAAGGATATATTTTACCATCCAATAAAGTGCACGTTTGTCGATATTCAGGTGCATCAATACCCAAGAGGCGGATTTCTTGCCCATTCAAAACAAGGCTATCCCCATCGATAACTTTATACTGTCCCTGCAAAGTAACTTCACTTTGTTTGGCAAGCCATACTGACCCAGCAGCCATCGCCCCAAACAGCAATAATGTCATGAAAAAATCTTTAACTTTACTTCGTTTACGCAAAGAATGAATCACTTCCAAAATTATCGAACTGCTTCAAATACTAATATCATATTAACCATTTTCAGATACGTTTAATTAGGTTTTAGTCCAAATTTGGGCTTTAGTTTTGAGTTTGGCCGAGTTGATGAAGCATTTTCCTACATCCGTAGATAAGAACATTGTTGATGTCTCGAAGAAAACTTCGGCGTCAAGCAGTGCTGTGCGGGATTTTCGCTCAAAATTAGCATCTATTGGCGATGGACCCGTTGCTTATGAAGAAGAACTCTTAAAAAGCTTTGCACGACATCAAGCTAATGCCGCTTACGTAATGCCAGTTCTAATCATAATGATAGCGTTCGTGAGTTCTTATTGGCAAGGATGGTATATAGCAAGCATATGGGCTGTTATCACAATTCTAGCGCATGGGCTGTTAAGTTATTTTTCTATAAAATATCTCAAAGCGAGTGAAGAGAAAAAGAATACTTCAAAGTGGCAAAATATATTTTTTGGCGTCCAAGCACTTATCGCCATCACGTGGACGATTTATACATCATTGGATTGCAGCACTTGTGTAGATAACCAGTATTCAATTATTCAATTCTCTGCAATTTTAGTTTTCCAAGCAATCACATGTATGCTGACTTACGCTTTTAGACACGCAGCATTAATGATGATTGCCCCTGCCAGTATAATTCTGGCATTACGTTTTGTGTTAACCTATGAACCGGCTATGATTTTAATGGGCGGCATAACAATTGCAGCCATTGGATTCTTTTACATGATTGCTCACCGTTTTAAAAAAGCGGTAATCACGATGCTTGAACATACAACAACAAAAGAGATTTTAATTGCCGAATTAGAAACAGAAAAGTCTATTTCAGAATCTGCGAGGAACCGTGCAGAAGAAGCCAACTTAGCAAAGTCTCGTTTCCTAGCAACCATGAGTCACGAACTCCGCACGCCCCTCAATGCAATTCTTGGGTTCTCAGAAATTATGCGAGATGAAATTATGGGACCAATGGAAAATAGTAATTATAAAGGATATGTAGGCGATATCCATAACTCAGGCTCTCATTTATTAAAGCTTATCAATGAAATCCTAGACATCTCTCGCATTGAGGCTGGCAAGCACGAATTAAAAGAAGAAAAAGTAAAACTCATCTCAGTAGTGGATGAAGCTTGTCACATGATAAACATCAAAGCAAAGCAAAAAAGTGTAACGCTTAACACCAAATACGAAGAAGATATGCCTACCATCTGGGTTGATGAACGTGCCATTCGTCAAATCACATTGAACTTAGTATCAAACGCTCTTAAATTCACCCCGACAGGAGGTGAAGTCACAATTAAGGTCGGGTGGACAAAAAAAGGCGGCCAATACATCTCAATAAAAGATACTGGCCCTGGCATCCCAGAAGATGAAATTCCAATTGTTTTATCCTCATTTGGTCAAGGCACAATTGCTATTAACAATGCAGAACAAGGAACGGGTCTTGGTCTAACTATCGTCCAAGCCCTTTTACAAATGCACCAAGGTTCATTTGACCTGAAGTCAAAACTGCGTGAGGGTACCGAAGTAATAGCTTATCTGCCTAAAGATCGTGTAACCAGAACCCCTGCTCCCCAGTCAAACCAATTCGAAGCAGCTTAAGCTTGAAACTGGATACTAAGGTTTACCCTGCAACAACAAGCAGGCTGACTTTAATACCCCAGTAGCGAGCAACAGCCCCTCTTCTGGAACATCGCTAAGAGTTGATGGAAGAACAACTTCAAGACCCATTTTTGAAATCAATGCAGCAATCATAGTATCTTTTGGCATTTGCGAAAACTTAACGTGAGCAAGCGAACTTGGCTCAAGCTGATATAATACGAGTGCCGCAGCAAGCGCTGTATAACTATCAATCAAAACAGGAATATGCTGTGATCTTGCTGCTAATATAGCACCGCAAATTGCAGCAGTCTCACGCCCACCTAATCTGCGTAAAACTTCAAGGCTGTTACTCGAGTGTCCGTCAACTAAAGCTAATGCACTAGCAAGGTTTTCTTGTTGCATATCCCCATCATCATCTCTTAACTTAGCTATATCTTCAGATGGTATTTCTCCCAATGCGGCCAAGATTGAAAGCGCCGAAATCGTAGGTTTAACTTCCAAAGCAGCTACGCATAATAAATCGGCACCACCCGCAATCGCTTCCATGCCAAAAGCAATTGTTCCTGCACAAGATTTTTCATCAAGCGCTGGCTCGCTAGAAATATCATCAACGGGGATTTGCAAAGCTAGGTCAAAGACCTTCAGGCCAACATCGTGTTGATGGCACAACCGATTGATATAAGCAGAGCCCTCAGAAATTTTTGTTACTATATTCAACAACTCATCACTAGAAGTTCCGCTATCGATCACATTTTCTAATGCATGAGTTCCTGCAAAAAGTGTAACCGAAGGACGATGAATAGATGGCGATCGTCCGCTACATGCAGAATACCATTTGCACAATTCAGCAAAATGACTTTCACTATTCTCAAGTTGTGCATTCGTATGGTTTAGCGCGTCCCCATCAAGCTCTGGCAGGTTTTGTACTAAATTACGAATATCATCAAAAGGTAGTCCACTTTCTCGCTGCTTCATTACAATTCCTTGTTAAAACGACACTTTGATGCCGAATTTATTATATCTTTACTGCTGTTATTGCATATTGTGGTTCTATACCAATTGTCCACTAAATAGAGTCGGTTACGAGATAAAATGTCCACAATTCAATCGCCATGCATTCTTGTTTGCTCAATTGATATGAAAACAGGGTACTGTTTTGGATGTGGCCGTACCGGCAATGAGATAACAAGTTGGATGACTTATTCTCATGATGAGCGCCAAACGATCATGGATGGGTTAGAAGCCCGCATGGAAACGATTGAACAAAAACCACGCCGCGAAACACGCCGCAAACGCATGGCACGTGAAAAGGCTGAAACAAGCTCTTAAACTAAGCTTGCGAAAAACCTTGCAGCTACCAAAATCAGAAAAATACCAAACCCAATTTCAAGCTTTTGCTTACTTAAAGAATGCGCCAGTTTAACGCCAATAGGCGCAACCATCAAAGTTACGGGTATGATGATTAGCACCATTAAAACATTTACAAAGCCAATCGAAAACGGTGGTAAGTTTTCAGCACCCCATCCCGCCCAAATGTAGCCAATCATTCCTGGAATTGAAATCAACACACCAACCCCAGAAGATGTTGCGACAGCCTGGTGAATGGGGCGACCAAAGAGTGTCATAAATGTATTGTTAAAAACACCGCCGCCAATCCCCATAAAGGTTGAGAAGAAGCCAATTATTCCACCTGCAATATGTTTACCAAACCCGCGAGGAACATTGCTAGCCAACTTCCAATCTTCTTTACCAAACAAAAGCTTCAATGCGATTATCAACGAAAAGAAAGCAAAAATTGCGCGCAGCACACCACTGGATAACCCTGCAACTAATAAAGTAGCTAAAAGTACGCCAATAGGAACAGCAATCACAAAGGACTTAAGCAAATCCATATCAACAGCACCTTTTGCTTTATGCCCCATAAAAGATCGAAGTGACGTTGGTACAATGATTGCCAGTGAAGTTCCCACTGATAGATGCATACGAATAGCTTCATCAACTTCAAGTACGCCAAGCATTTGGTAAAATACAGGAACTAAAACAGCCCCTCCACCAATCCCAAAAAGACCAGCCAACACTCCTGCAATGCCGCCAGCAATTAAAAGAGCACCAATAAAAGGTAAGAGTTCAGCAACCGGCGGAAGTGCGTCCAATAGTAAATTCCTTATGTAATTTAATCCTGCTTATGAGGTGCAAGACAACACACGTCAACCAAAACAAAAGCCCGCCACAGTTTCCTATGGCAGGCTATTATTTTTAATTCAATTAACCGCGCTTATAGAACGACGACACTAGCTCCAATTGGGACGCGTTCGTATAAATCAACAACATGTTCATTAATCATGCGGATACAGCCATTTGATGATGCTGTACCAATTGTCCAAGGCGCAGTTGTACCGTGGATGCGATAATATGTGTCACGGTGCCTTTATAAAGATAAAGCGCACGTGCACCCAATGGGTTATTAGGACCACCTGGAACACCACCAGCGTATTTTGCATACTTTGCAGGCTCACGCTTGATCATGCTCTGAGTTGGCGTCCAGCTAGGCCATTTTGCCTTACGCTTAATCTTTGCCGTCCCCGACCATGCAAGCGCTGCTTTACCAACACCAACACCATAACGGCGAGCTCTACCACGGCCTTCAACTAAATATAAAAAGCGCTTATGTGGATCAATCACAATTGTTCCACGCCAATATCTACCTCGAAACCTAACCGTTTGAGGTGCGTATTTTGGATTTACTTTAAACTTCTTCTTTTTCTTTTTTGCCGCAAGCGCCTCGCTTATTGGCAAGCCACAAAAAGCAGAAAGCGCTGTTACGCCAGATAAAAAATTTCTTCTATTCAACATTTATCACCCACTCCATACATTTGATATTAAAACCCTGATTATTAAATTCCCCTGCTATGAATAACCTACAGTTCACCAGAAATCATGGCAATATAGCGATATTCACGAACCCGTTATGGCGCAGGGTAACAAAATTCATGGTTAATATAATATAAATAGCTAACATATAACCCGCTGTGCAATTTGACACATTCATAAATAGAAAGTGACCCTAAAGTCAGAATATCATCTCAATTCACTCATTTATTAATTATGAAGTGAAAACTTTTGAAAGGGGTTCGTTATGATGAACTTGAAAGCAATGAGCAAGCAGGCTAGCCTTGCAATCTTACTATCAGCTATATTTGCAACGCCTCTGGCATACGCAAATGACACAAGTGAAACACAGGCTCGCATGGAAGCACTCTCATACGCGCCAGAAGGAAGCTTCAACGATGAACGCTTCTCACAATTTGAATTAGAACAAGGTGCTGACTACTCAGAACATGAGCTCACAAATTCTTGGTTGGGAATGCCAGCTTATTCCAATGATGGAAAACTAATAGGTTACATTGAAGAAGCCTATCTTGATGAAGACGGTTACGTTAGTGAAATAATTGTTGGATTAAGCGGCGATCAGGGCATCATTGAAATCAAAGGAGATCTTGCTGAATTAACTAATGAGAACGTTCAGTTTAATTTATCAAACAAGCAAATTGCAAAACTCGCAAGTTCTAGCCAGCTAGCTTCTTTAAAGTAAGAAGCTAATTTATTTATATTATTTTAAGCTGCTGAATAGGCTTTGCGTTTTTGGCTAGGAGATGCACCAAAGCGTTTTCTATATGCGCTAGAAAAGTGTGAGTTTTCAGAGAAACCCGTTTTCTCTGCAACTTCAATAATGGAGAGTGATGTACTCTTTAGCAAATAATCGGCAGTTTCTAGCCTAAGTCCCAAATAGTAATAAGCAGGTGAACAACCAATATCTTTTTCAAACCAGCGCTCTAATCGCCTTCTCGAAACACCATTAATATCAGCAATTTCAACCATTGATATTGGTTCAGCAATGTTCTTCTCCATTATTTTAACAACACAAGCTAAGCGACTATTGGGATCATACGCATCAACTTTTAATAGTCTTTGTCTTTGTTCAGGAAATCGAACTTCCCCAGGCATGAGTAAACCACGCACTTCATCAAAAACTTCGCTGTTATGATCTTTTGAGATCATCATCATAGTCATATCAATTGCTGATAACCCACCTGCACAAGTACAGAACTGCTCATCAATTCTGTAAAGCTCAGAATTGGCATTTACCTTTTCAAACCTTGATCTAAATTGGGGCAATATCTCCCAATGAACCACACACTGACGATGGTCCAATAGCTTTGAAGCAGCTAGTAAATAAGAACCAGTTGAAATACCCCCGACTATAATACCAGATCGAGAGAATTCCCTTAGTCCAGCCATTAAAGATGGTGTTTCGTATTTTTCAACATTTGCTCCAGAACAAACCATAATAACTTTTGGGTGGTTTATGGTCCGCACCAATTGTCGCAAATCATTCAATGAGCATTCAACATCCGTAGCAATACCACTGACGGCTGTTACTGCATCACTATATTCAGAGGCAAACTTCCAACTATAATGTTCATATCCAAGTACTTGATTTGCCATGCTTAAAACTTCAATGACGCCAGATAAAGGTACCATCGGATAATCAGGACATAAGAAGATTACGTACTCAACAGGCGTTGGACTAAGTCGCTCGGCCTTCATTAGTGATTTTTCCATTTAGAAGAGCTGTAGTTAATACATAGTCGTTCAATGCATTAAACAATACTTTTAAATTTGCGACATTTACGATTTTCCTAGCACATTAGCCTTAAGCAGCTACAGCTGTGAACGCGTCTACAATGACTTGCGGATCAGCCTCTTGTTTGGAAGATTGCGTGCTTAAAATTTGGCGATAAACTCTTGCTCCAGGCTTTCCAGGAAACAGCCCCATCATATGGCGTGTAATGTGGTTCAACTTACCACCTTCACTCAAATGCTTTTCTGCATATGAACACATACCATTTAGAATTTCCTCATAACTAAGCGGACTAGTTTCATCACCAAATAACTGATTATCAACATGTCTTAAAATCGAGGCATTATGATATGCAGCGCGCCCAAGCATTACCCCATCGCATTTTTGCATATGACCTAGCGATTGAATCAAATCCTCAACGCCGCCATTTATCCCAATGAAATGACTCGGGTTTTCTTCTTTCAAAGCATATACACGCTTATAATCAAGTGGCGGAATATCGCGATTTTCTTTTGGACTAAGCCCCTCAAGCCAAGCTTTACGTGCGTGCACCCAAAGCGCATCAGCACCCCTACTCCAAACCTCACTAGCAAGATTATCTAAGGCAATTTGTGTATCTTGATCATCAACTCCAATGCGGCATTTGACTGTCACAGGAACATCGACAACATCTTTCATTGCAGCAACACATCGACCAACCAGTTCAGGCTCCCTCATCAAGCAGGCACCAAATGTTCCTGATTGCACACGATCAGATGGACAACCCACATTCAAATTGATCTCGTCATAACCATACTCAATCGCAATTTTTGCGGCTTGAGCAAGTTTACTAGGATCACTCCCTCCAAGCTGCAAAGCGATTGGATGCTCTTGATCATTATACTCAAGTAAATAATCACGCTTTCCATGAATAATAGCGTCAGCTACAACCATTTCCGTATAAAGCAAAGCACGCTTAGTCATTAGCCGATGAAAAAACCGACAATGGCGATCCGTCCAGTCCATCATAGGTGCAATGGCAAATATTTTATCTTTATTGGCTTGGTACATTAGCTAGCTTTAAACCATTGTGTCATCGGATTTCGCCTTATTTACACGGAAATCACGAACTGGCAAATATCTTCATCCATTCAAGCGTATCATCGGTATTTAGTGGTGACAAATATTCAGCACCGAGTGGAGCTTCATAACCCATCTCGTTTATTACCTTGAAGATATGAGTATAATTTAATTCCCCATGATCAGGTGTTCCTCGATCAGGCACAGAAGCAAACTGAATATGACCTATTATTGGTTGGAGCTTTTTTTAAACGATTAGAGATATCGCCTTCCATCAACTGCACATGATAACAATCAAACATGAGTTTTAAATTAGATAAACTTACTTCATCTATAATCGCCTTTGCCTGTTCGCTCGTTGATAGAAAATACCCAGGCACGTCATAGTGGTTCAGCGGCTCAATTAATATTGTAATATCAAAAGCACTAGCCTTGTCACAGGCATATTGAAGATTAAAAATAAACGTAGAATGTGCTTCAACCCCAGAAGCAACTCCTGCCATAACATGAATATTATCGGCATCAACTGCAACTGCATATTCTATTGCTTCATCAATAGCAGCTCTAGCCTCTTCTTCACGACCAACAAGTGCAGCAAGTCCATTTTCACCGGCAGCAACATCACCGCGCTTCGTATTTATACCAAGCATTTGCAGACCTGTTTCTTGCAAGGCAGCTTTTACGTCTTGGGCTGGATACTCATAAGGCCAATGGCATTCAACTGCATCAAAGCCAGCAGATTTTGTAGCAAGAATAGCATTTGGCAGAGTTAAATCGCTCCAAAGAAAACCAAGGTTTGCAGAAAATTTGGTCACTCACCTCGCTCCAGGTCAAATTTGAGAATAAACACTAAGCAACGATAGTTTAGTAAACATCATAAAGTTCTTCCGGTTTCTCTCCCCCATAAGCCCAATTAAGCAGCTTAATGGTATGAACAACAGCTATGCCCGTCCCACTACCTATTTGAGTGAGGCACCCAATATTTCCAGCAGCAATCGCTTGAGGTTTTGTACTTTCAATATTTTTTACTTTGCGGTCACGTAATTGATTGGCAATCTCTGGCTGCATAATATTATACGTTCCAGCAGAGCCGCAACAAAGATGAGATTCAGGTGCCTCTTTTACTCTAAAGCCAGCAGCTTTTAACAAAATCCTTTGGCGGTGATATAATTTTCTGACCCATGTTGCAACGAACAGGCGGCATGATAAGCAATTGTAAGATTTGATTCAGCAATTGGTTCAGGCAACTCACGTGTCACAAGATATTCTGTCACGTCCCATTGCTATGCTCGATACCTTTTTTGCACGTTCTGCCCACTCAGGATCATTACGCAACATGAAGCCATAATCTTTGATCGTCGTGCCACAACCAGATGTCGTTACAATAATGGCATCAAGACCTTTATTCTCGATCTCATTATACCAGACACGAACGTTATTTTTAGCAGCATCTAATGCCTGATGTTCTTTACCCATATGATGTACTAGCGAGCCAACACACCCCTCACCTTCTGGTAAAATCACTTCAACCCCTACACGGTTTAATAATTCAATCGTTTGCCTTATTAATACACCGCATCAAGCGCAGGCTGAGCACAACCTGTCAGAAGAGTAACACGACCACCACTAGGCTTCGCCGCTTCAAAAGTCCCTGAAGAGGTAAACTTCGTTTTGCCATCCACCTTAGAAGGTGCAAGCCGAAGCATTGCAGCAATAGGTTTTAGCGGTGCAATTTTTGTCAAAGATCGAAGCGAATGGCTTTCCAAGAACTGACATCTTTGTGGCAAAAGCAAAACGCTCACGATAGGGCAAAATCTTAGTCAGCATTGTTCGCGTCATACGATTAATAAACGGACGCTTGTAAGTCTCTTCAATGTGCACACGGGCATGATCGACTAAGTGCATATAATGAACACCTGAAGGGCATGTTGTCATGCAGGACAAACAAGACAAACAACGATCGATGTGTTTGACAGTTTTTTCATCTGCAGTGGCGATCATTTTCCAGCATATCTTTCATCAGTAAATTCGTCCACGCGGTGAATCCAATTCATTGCCAAGCGTCACATAAGTAGGACACGTCGCGGTACAAAACCCACAGTGGACACAAGAGCGAAGTATCTTTTCAGCTTCCGCAACACCGGGGTCTGCCAATTGAGCAAGGGAGGAAAGTCGTTTGCATGGTTATATTCCTCTAGCGCAAGCTATGGCTATTGAATGACTGAATAATCCAGTCTTTTTCTGATTGCTTAAATTTTGATGATTGAACCATTTTATTGCCAAGGTCGGTCAAATATAAAACCGTTCCCATTCTCGTGCCAATTATTCGTTCTCTTTTAATTTGTAGAGCATTCTTTCTAACAAGCTCCTGCATATCTCTGGTATATTTTGGTGATCTAAGCCAATTAACTAATAAACCATCTTCATAAAACTCAATAACAAACCATAGTAAAAGAGCCTGCCTTTTCGCTGCAGGTAAAGTAGCTAATGGAGGATTAGAAGGCCTTTGAGAAGACAAACGCTTACTTTCAACAACCTCTTCTTTCCAGTCTCTTGCAGATTTAATGTACTTATATACTCCTGGAATATGTCGAACGCGCGCCATCAGTCCATTCTTCCTGTATAAAATTTGCCCATTGGGTCAAATTGTTCACGGATGCGTTTTGAGATTGCGGCTACTGCTTCATTTTCTGGTTGGAAAACTTCTGTCGATAGGCGCTGCTCAGCAGAAGCCCGAACAAGCGTTGCATGACCGCCACCTAGTTTAGAGATTGCGGCTCTAACTTTATCAGCTTCAGGTGCTGCATCCATGCGTAACCAGACCAAACCACCCTGCCAATCATAAAAAGCATTTTCAGCGCCCAACTCTGCTACTACTTTATAGCCTGTCATCGGAGCAACAGACACACGCCATACAGGTGTATTAGTACTATCAGCAAAAGGTTTCACATCACGGATATCAGCCCAAATAGCTTTTGTTTGTTTATCGTTGAGAATTAATTGCTCACCAAAACTTGAGAGAGCTTTTTGTAGGTTTTCAATTCGAAGCTTCACAGATTTTTTAAAACCTTCAAGACGCAGTAATGTTACTGAATTATCACCAAACTCTTTAAAGCTAGAAGCGACATTAACAGGAAAATGCGATGCACCAGTTATCTCACAGGACGTTGCCATAGCCGCAGCCATAGCTTGTGCAGCTTTCTCATCTGACAAACCAAGCAAGACAAGCGTTGCTTCAGTTTCCACCTGCGGCACAACCTTGAAAGTCACCTCAGTCATTGGCGCAAGCGTTCCCCAAGAGCCTGCCAGCAACTTAACTAAATCAAGTCCTGTAACGTTTTTCATAACACGGCCACCCGCTTTGATGATATCACCCTTGCCGTTTACAAACCGTACGCCCAAAAATGAGTCCCGAGCTGCACCAGCTACAAAGCGTCTTGGGCCAGAAGCATTGGTTGCGATAAGACCGCCAATCGTTGATTTGGATTTATTACCAAGCAGCCCACTATAATCCAGCGGTTCAAAAATCATCCGCTGGCCACCTTTTTTTAGAGCTTTTTCAATCTCACTTACAGGTGTGCCAGCCTTGGCAATCATCACCATTTCAGCAGGCTCATAATCAACTATACCCGACATGCCTTTGGTAGAAAGTATATTTCGAGAATTGCCATCAAAGCGACCAACAGCACGACTGCCCCCTCCTTGAATTTCAAAACTATCGCCCTCTAAAATTATGGCAGCGCATTCTTCTTCTGATTTAGGCTCAAAAACACTCATGAGGTTATGCACTTTCTACTAATGGTTTTTGATTGCCACGCGCTTCAAATGGGAAAACCTTTGATGGATTAAGTATCCACTCAGGATCAAACGCTGCTCGCACTGCCATTTGCTGATCTAAATCTTCTTGGGTGTATTGATAAAGCATCAAATCGCGTTTCTCGATACCTACACCGTGTTCACCCGTAAGACAGCCACCCGCATCAACACAAAGTTTCAATAAATCCATACCGCAGTCTTCAGCCTTTTGAGCTTCAATTGGGTCATTGATATTGTACAGTATTAGAGGATGCATATTGCCATCGCCCGCGTGAAAAACATTCACTACACGAAGGCCATATTCTTCAACGATACGTGCAGTTTCTTTCAACACATAAGGCAATTGTCCAAGAGGCACTGTACCATCCATGCAAATATAATCTGCAATTCGGCCTGTTGCACCAAAAGCCGATTTACGACCTTTCCATATGAGCGCTGCTTCTGTTGCCGATTGGCTTTCTTTGACAACCTTCACTTTATGACGCTTTGCAATGGTTACAATACGCGCAAGCATATCGTCCATCTCTTCGTCAGAACCTTCAACTTCGACAATAAGAAGCGCGTTCACGTCCATCGGATAGCCAGCCTTTGCAAAGGCCTCACAAATATCAATTGCAGGTTTATCCATAAATTCAATCGCAACAGGAACAATACCCGTGCCAATAATATCCGCTACACAAGCACCCGCATATTCTGATGTATCAAAGCCAAACATGACCGGTCTTGCGCCAGCAGGTTTTGCGATTAGCCGCACAGTTGCTTCTGTTACGATGCCAAGTTGACCTTCTGAACCGCAGATAACGCCCAGCAAATCCAATCCTGCTGCATCAAGATGTTCGCCGCCAAGCTCAACAACAGTCCCATCAATTAGAACCATTTTTACGCCAAGCAAGTTATTCGTCGTTACACCATATTTAAGACAATGCGCACCACCTGAATTCATGCCGATGTTGCCGCCAATAGAGCAAGCTAGTTGCGAAGAAGGATCAGGTGCGTAGAAAAAACCATCCGCAGATACTGCATCAGAAATCGAAAGGTTAGTCGCACCAGACTGAACTAACAATGTACGATTTTCATAATCCTTATTTAAAATTTTGATCATACGTGAAAGACCAACAATCACCGCATCTTCTTGTGGGATAGCCCCGCCGGAAAGCGAAGTTCCTGCTCCTCGTGGGATTATCGGCACACCTTCATTTGATAGATACTTAAGAACGGCTGAAACTTGTTCAGTTGTTTCTGGCAACACAACAGCAAGCGGCATAAACCTATAAGCAAGAAACCCATCAGTCTCAAAAGGTTTCATCGCAGTGGGGTCATCAACAACGCCCTCACCTGGCACAATCGCTTTTAACGCAGCAACAATCTGATCACGCTTCAAAAGAATAGCCGGATCAGGCTTTGGCATTTGAATACCAGTAGATACTGCTTCTGACTTTTTTGCAGTAGACATTGACATCTCCGTAAATTTTTAAAATACCAATACACTTAAAGCGAAAGTAAGTTTGGTTTTGCCGTAATATAAATAATTACCCTTCGGCTCTATGACTGCTCATTAATAACTTCAGCAAACTTCTCAAAAAATTGACCTGCAAGTTTCTTGGATGCACTAACAACTAAACGACTTCCTAGCTGAGCAATCTTGCCACCAACATCTGCTTTAGCCGTATAACGAAGAATGGTTTCATCACCCTCTTCGATTAATTCAACATCTGCTCCACCTTTAGCAAATCCAGCAATACCGCCACTACCTTCACCTGAAAGAGAAAACCTTTCGGGAGGATTTATAGGTTCTAAAACGACAGTACCGCCAAATTTTGCTTTAACAGGTCCAATTTTTAAAACAACCTTAGCCTCAAGCTCTGTATCAGAGTGCTTTATCAATTCCTCACAACTAGGGATACACTGCTTTAAAACATCAGGATCATTAAGTCCTGCATAAACTTTTGCTCGTGGCGCAACAATACGAATTTCATCTTCTAATTCCATAACTTACACCTTTTAAATGAATCAAAATAATAAGCAGCAAATAAGCTGTACTTAAATCTAAACTGTTAACACACACCGAGCAACCATTCTTGCCAACTCAAATAAAAATTAGATATAAATTTTAGAGTCGTAATTTTATAGCATTGAGCTATGTACTAGTTTAAATAATTCAAAATCAAATAATTCTGCTGGATATTTAAGGGCAAACGAACATGCAAGCGACATCAAAAACCGACGAAGATCTTCGTGAAGATTTTCTTGCAGGTATGCGTTACGTTGCAAATAGCGTTACTGTTGTTACGACAGATGGCAGTGCTGGCATATCTGGCGCAACCGTGAGCGCTTTTTCATCTGTTTCTGCTGACCCGCCCATGGTGTTAGTATGCTTAAATGCAGATAGCAGTACGCTCACAATGGTAAAAGAAAACAAAGACTTCTGCGTCAATGTTTTACCAGAAGGAGCAAAACATATCGCCGAACGGTTTGCAGGCTTTCATGACAATGAATTATCAGATCGTTTTGAAGGCATAGATTTAACAACATCAAACGGCCCCTCGCCCGTCATTTCAGGTGCAACCGCATTTATTTGTGAACTTGCTGAAACATTAGTTTCTGGAAGTCATGTAATATGTATTGGGCGTGTACTTGAAACCCACGCTGGTAACTTCACACCACTAATTTATATGGATCGCAAATTTAAACGAATTTCGGATGTCGAAGGCTAAAGTCCTCTGTAGATAAAGACACAACCAATCACTAAAAGCGCATATAAAATTACACGTTTAAAAACATCATTCGGAATACGGTCTCCTATTAAGTTTCCACTCCACATGCCCAAAAAGCATGGGATAAGCACCAATATTCCAATGATGATATTGTTTTGATTTAACAGTCCAGCAAACCAAAAGCCTGAATTAATCAACACTCCAGATACAATAAAGAGCAAGGCAATTGCCGCGCGAAAAGCTTTTCTATCAGCTCCAATTCCCACCAGATACATGATAAAAAACATTCCATTAATCGAAGTCAACATCCCGACCACACCTGCAACTACTCCTGCTATACCGCCCGCAACACCTTGACGTTTTTCAGGAATAGAAACAGCAAAACCAGATATGCTGTAAAGTGAAAATCCAATAAGAGTTAGGCCCAAAATTAATAGATGGGAATTACCCTCAAGCTCACTTAAAAACCAAACGCCAATAGCAACACTTGGTATAAGCGCTAATAGTACAGCCCATGTCGATTGAAATGCTTGTTTTGCTCCTCCTGTTGAAATCAATTGGCCAATATTTGTGGCAGGTTGAACGAGTGCAGATAAAACAATTGCCAATTCAATTGGAATAACAAACGGCAATAACGACATTGTAATTAAAGGTAACCCAAACCCCAAAACGCCCTTAACAGACCCCGCAATAAAGAAAATTAAAAACACCGATATCAGAGCGGATATTTCAACACCAAACATCATTTTGATTTATCGCCGTCATGTTTACGACGGCGAACAATATGCGCAATGAAGAGCGAAGTGCGTGGCATATAGTTATAAGGCCGTGCACTACTACCTGTACGCCCAATTACAAATCGCCAAATTGAGTATAAAAGTAGAGCAATATGAGCAGTCATTATAAAGCTGAACATAGCTTGCGGCCCATACTCTTCAATCAAGTAGCCTGCGAATGAAGGCGCTAAAACCGAGCCTACAGCGTAAAAGAAAATCAACGAAGCACTCATTGCCAACATATCTTCTTGCTTAGCAAAATCACTCGCATGAGACGCACATATTGAATAAATCGGCAGCGTCGCAAGCCCAAACAAAAAGCTACCAATATAAACAAATGGAATGCCAGCGATTTCATCTACAATTTCAATGGAAATAGCGCCGCAAAACAAAATAGCAAAGACGCTAAACCCTATTAAGGTTGCACGCCTACTAACACGGTCAGCAATCATCCCTGCTGGCAATTGGGCAATTAAGCCACCAATAATTGCAAGCGCCAAAAATATAGCAATACCATCTTGAGGAAGCCCCGACTGAGAAGCATAAACTGGGGCTACCATTCTAAACGAAGAATTCGTTAGGCCCACAACAATGACACCAAACGCCGCCAACGGAGAGAGTGTATAAACAAAAAACGGTTTAAATTTTTGAGCTTTTGGCAAAGATGGAACTGTAGTCTGTGTGAGCGCTAAGGGCACAAGCGCCATACAAGCAACTACAGCAATTAAATTATAAGAGACATAATGAGCAGGTGTAAGTCCAGCTATAACTAGTTGAGAAAGTAGTGTGCCAGTCATATCCACCATACGGTAAATCGAAAATACTGTACCACGATTTTTGCTGTTTAATTTTGACTGCAGCCAGCTTTCAATAACCGTATAAGCACCAGCAACGGCGAACCCTGTCATGATCCTCAAAATCATCCAAAACCAAGACTCTTGGACAACAGGATGTAAAATAATAGAAATCGTAGATACCGCAGCCATAACAGCAAAGGCGCGTGCGTGCCCGGAACGAATGACTATATACGGACTAAGAACACAGCCCGCAAAAAAACCCAAAAAGTGTGCTGATCCAAGATACCCAATTTCTGTAGGTGAAAAGCCAAGCTTCAAGCCAGACAAGGCATCAAGCGGCCCAAGAGAGCCTGTTCCAATTTGAACAAAAATAACAGATATCAGCAAAGCTGAAAGTGAAATAATAAGCCGCACTTGAATTGCTTTTTAAAAATTGACGACTCTATAGAGCTTAATACGAAAAAGCCGCCATGCAAGCTTTTACATGACGGCTTCGAAACTTTTATTTATTTGTAGAATTACCCAGGCATCCCAGGAAACTTCTTCAAATCAGGATCCATTGCTGTCGATGGAATTGCACTGTCGCAATAAATATTTGCCCCAGGCTGAATTAGATCTTTTTGATCTAAGCACCCTGCTCTTAATCCAATCACACCATCACGGCCAGTATTCTTGCCCGCAATTTGTGAACCACATGTACCACAAAAGATTTTAGTAAGCGTATTGCCACTATCGGCAGGATGCGCATATTGAGCTGCATTACCAGAAAACTGCACCACATCTTCCGCAACAAACACCATTGTCCCATGGGCAGATCCTGTTGCTTGCTGACAGTCTGTACAATGGCAGTTAATTACCATTTTGACTTCTACATCACCTTTATAAGATACGTTTCCACAAAGGCACGAACCAGTAATTTCAGTCATATGATATTCCTATTCAAAAAATTTGCATAACAATTATGCTTAAGTACCAAACACAAAGCATAATAGAAAGATTTGATTGAACACAATTAATTGTTTTTCAATGGTTTTCACCTAAGAGTGGTTTGTATTATTAATTGCTCAAACCTAGAAAATTTTGCTGCATATGAGATCTGAAAATAAAATCAATGACAATGGATTAAAACAGCTTACTAATCTGTCAGTTGAAGGTAAAGCGTTTGAGCTTGAGTGTTATGATAATATAAAAACAATTTCATTGCTCAAAGACGAATGGCAGTTACTAGAAAATAACTGCCCAGAAGATTTCACCTATTTCCAAAGTTACAACTGGTGCATTGAGTATTACAAAAAATTTGCAGATGACTTAAATGACAAACATTGCCCTATTCCTCAGGTATTCATTTTAAGACACAACAAAAAACCCATCATGATTTGGCCATTGATGCAAATTCAATCCAGAACAAGCCTAAAGATTTTAACGACAGCAACGGAACCGCTCGGGCAATACTGTAATATTTTATTCGATCCGGCTCAATTCAATAAAAAAATTGGACAAGCAGTTCTGAAATTAATCATTGAACACTCTAAGGCTGACTCGATATCCTTCAACAATTACCCAAAAGACTGCCTAATTGATGAAATAATTAATGACCAAGGCATTAAGGAAAACTCAAACCTTGAATCATCAATTCTTGATTTAAGTCAGTATGAAAGCTGGGAAGCTTATGCTCAGACTCTTTCAAAAGGACAGCGAAAAACGCGTCGCAGAAACAAAAACAAATTAGAAGCGATAGGCGAGCTATCCTATAAAGTACACAAAGCTGGAAGCAAAGAGTTTGCCGATCTGGTTTCATTAGCTCTTGAGATGAAAACACAATGGTTTTTGGAAACTGGCCGTAAACCAGGCATTCTCGCTGACCAATGTACAAAAGCTATGTTCACAAGCCTACAGATGTCTAAAGCAGATAAAAAAGATCAAGAAACGGGCCCTTTAGCCCATGCACTTTATCTAAACGAGATACCCATCGCAATTGAATTAGGCATGATTAAACTAGGACGATATTATTCTTATCTAGGTGCTATTGATTGGAATTTAGAAAGTCACAGTCCAGGTAAAGTCCAAATGGAAATGGCACAAGAGTGGTGCATGGAAAGAGGAATTAAAAACTTTGACCTACTTCACGACCCTTCAGAATATAAATCGTCTTGGACTAATCACAAACATAAGATGATAAGCAGAAATATCCCTATTACCTTTAAAGGGTATATCTATAGTCAGTTATGGAAGACTTACGTACGGCCAAAATTGAAAACTATCTATCACTTTGCAAGCTCTAAAAACCGAGACAGATTAAATAGAATGGTCGACCTTTTCCGCAAATAGCAAGTCTAGAAATCTTAAAGCTAACTAAATAAACAAGACTTCGCTAAGTCTTCTCGCCCCCTCAATAAGAAAGTCTTTTCGTGAAACAGCCGTCTCAATTGAAAGACGTTGGTCTGGAGCATGAAAAGCTATTGACGCACAATATCGATTTTTCTCATCTTTAATCGGTACAGCAATCGCTACCATACCTTGCATGAATTCCTCATTATCTACGGCATACCCCTGCTTGGCTATCAAAGCTAACTCATCAAGCAACAAGTCCGCATCAATAAAAGTATTTGGCGTCATGGAAGTTAACTTCATGCCTTTTACAAATGACTTGCGCAATGATGGTGAAAGGCTTGCAAGAAAGGTTTTTCCACTTGCAGTGCAGTGAAATGGGACATGTGAACCAACAGGCAATTGAATCCTGAACGGCCAATCTGCCTCAATACGTTCAAGGTACATCATGCCCGACTCTTCGGGAACAACTAGATTGATGGTCTCTTTTACATTTTCTGCGATACCTTCTAATACCTGCCTTAGTGCTATTTGATTCCGTGAATTAAACAGCGCACCAGAAGCAAGATTTTTTAAACGTGGAGAAGGCTTCAATCGCTTACCATTTGTCTCACGTATTAAGTATCCCTCAGCCTCAAGTGTCGAGCAAAGGCGATGCACTGTTTGTTTTGGCAGTTTTAATTCTAGATTAATTTCAGTTGGCGTCATGGGACGGTCTGAATTCCCCAAAACTTCTAAAATTTTTAATGTACGCAAATTTGTGGGTATACGTCCTTCTGTTTTGTCCATTTCATGCCTCCCTAATTAAAATACACTTCTAGCAATTAATCTAATGCTTCACAGATTTTTTACTCAACCACTTGTGTAGCACATAAATACGTGATTTTATGTATTAACAAGACAAAAAGTCTCATTTTTTACTCTTTTTGTCTAGTGGTTGGAGAAAATAAAACTTGGAATTCGATTTTATAGTTGTTGGAGCTGGTTCAGCTGGCTGCCCATTAGCAAATCGCCTGACGGAAGACGGGCGCTATAAAGTTGCGCTCATTGAAGCCGGTGGCAAGGATACAACCCCTTGGATACATGTTCCAGTTGGTTATTTCAAAACAATGGGCCACCCAAAGACGGATTGGTGTTATAAAACTGAGCCTGATCCAGGCCTTAATGGCCGCTCTATTCCATGGCCTCGTGGTAAAGTACTTGGTGGGTCAAGCTCTATAAATGGACTTTTATATGTTCGCGGCCAAGCTGAAGATTTTGACGGTTGGCGCCAGATGGGCAATTCAGGTTGGGGTTGGGATGATGTTCTTCCCTACTTCATGAAATCAGAAAACTGGGAAGAAGATACGGGTGAAGACCGGGGATCCGGCGGCCCACTTAACGTTTCCCCTACCCGATTAAAACGCGATATCGTTGATGCATGGATCGATTCGGCAGTGGATGCTGGATATAAAGAGAATGAAGATTACAACAATGGAGACCAAGAAGGCGTTGGCTATTTTCAGTTAACTGCAAAAAATGGACAACGTTGCTCATCTGCTGTTGCATATCTTAAACCTATTAAAGGCCGTGCAAACCTTACGATATTTACAAACTCGCAAGCAGAAAAACTTACCATCAAAGACAAACGCACAACTGGTGTTATAATTCGCCAAGGCGGCCCAAATGGTAAACTGCTTGAGCTAAAGGCAAATAAAGAGATTGTACTAGCTTCTGGTGCAATTGGTTCTCCACAGCTCTTAATGGTTTCAGGCATTGGTCCTGCAGATCAACTCAAAGACAATGGGATTGAAGTCGTACAAAATCTATCTGGCGTCGGTCAAAATCTGCAAGACCACCTACAAGCGCGCCCTGTTTATAAAGTAAATGTTTCTACAATAAACATTGAAGTTGGTAATTTCATTAAACAAGGGTTGATCGGCCTTCAATATATTCTAGCACGCACTGGTCCTATGACCATGGCAGCAAGTCTAGGTACTGGCTTTTTAAAAACTCGCAAAGAATTAGCAACACCAGACATTCAATTCCACATCCAACCTTGGAGTGCGGATAGTCCAGCAGAAGGTCTTCACAAATTTTCGGCCTTCACATCTTCCGTGCTTCAAATGAGACCAGAAAGCGCTGGACACCTTGAACTTACATCAAAGGATATGCGCGAATATCCGAAAATTCATCCAAACTACCTAGCAACCAAACTTGACTGCGATACAATGGTCGAAGGTTTGCGCATTTCGCACAAAATTACACAACATGGCCCTCTTAAAAACATTATAACAGGTCTACACAATCCTGATGAAGCATTAAATTATGATGACTATGATGCAGTTCTAGATTGGGCAAGAAACAATTCAACAACGATCTATCATCCAACTGGCACATGTAAAATGGGAAGCGATCCTATGGGGGTTGTAGACGAGCGCCTTAATGTACATGGAACAGAAGGTTTACGCGTTGCAGATTGCTCCATCATGCCTATCATAACTTCAGGTAATACAAATGCCCCTGCAATTATGATTGGCGAAAAATGCGCAGCAATGATGCGGGAGGACGCAGCATGAAATTAATTTCAAAAACAAGATTGGGTTACGAGTACTAAAATGTTTGAATTTTTTACAGAAACAGCAGCTTTTTCCACATTCTTGGACTATGGTAAGATTATTGTTGCTGACATTGTTTTATCTGGCGACAATGCCTTAATTATTGGCATGGCAGCAGCAGGGTTATCACCTGAATTGCGCAAGAAGGCTATCCTATTCGGTATGATTGTCGCGGCTGTTCTTCGAGTAGCATTTGCGTTTGTTGCGACTTACTTACTAGACATTCCTGGCTTGCTATTAGTGGGTGGATTACTACTCTTTTACGTGTGTTGGGGGTTATACAAAGAAATTCAATCACATGGAGAAGAAGAAGCACTCCATATAATGGAAGATGCTGAAAATCCTGAAAAAGGATATCAAGGCAAACCACGACGCACTTTGGGACAAGCATTAATCGCAATAACCATAGCAGATGTATCCATGTCTCTTGATAATGTTATTGCAGTAGCCGCAATTGCAGATGGCGATTCAAACAAACTTATTATAGGTTTAGGCTTGGCAATCTTGCTAATGGCATTTGCTGCAACTCTAATTATGAAACTATTAACGCGATACCCATGGATTTCGTGGGCTGGTTTGATAGTTTTACTCTACGTATCAGCTGAAATGTTGTATCGTGGAATATTTGACCCGCTCAGAGGCGTATTAGCCTATTTTGGGTTTTAAAGGAATACAAAGAATTTGGCAGGCGTTCTGTCAATTATAACTGGCAGGCGTTCTGCCTAACATAGATGGCAGACGTTCTGTCTACAAAATTGTGGTGAAAAACCATCTCCCCTGCGCCTTCGGCAGGGAAACGAGGTGGCACTACATTTGGTTCGGAGGGAAGAAAGACAAAAGGGAGGAATACCATGTCTATTCTATCTAAAACAGCAAAGGTACTTGCAGGTTCTGCAGTTACTCTTTCAATCACTGCTTCTGCAGTATTTGCAGAAACAACAATCCGCGTACAATCAGTTATCTCTGCGAAAGCTGATGAAGTTGTAATGCTTAAAGCATTCGGCGATGACGTTACTGCTCTTACCAATGGTGAAATTGTGTTTGAAATTTTACCAGCAGGTGCCGTCGTTGGTGCTAAAGAAACTCTTGATGCGGTTGACAAAGGCCTCGTTGAAGGTGGCTTTGCTTGGACTCACTACTGGTCAGGCAAGCATCCAGCAGCAGCTCTATTCGGTTCACCTCCAGCAGGTGCTGGTGTTGGTATCGACAACATCGCATTCCTATCATGGTTCCAGTTTGGTGGTGGTAAAGAACTTTACGACCAGCTTTGGTCTGAAATGGGTGTGAATGTTAAAGGCTTCATGCTTCAGCCGGTTGGCCCAGAAGCTTTGGGTTGGTTCAAAGAGCCGATTACATCTATGGATGATTTCCGTAAGTATCGTTTCCGTACACCTCCAGGAATTCCTGGTCAGGCATATAAAGACATTGGCGTAGCTTCTGTTGCTATGGGTGGTGGTGACATTCTTCCAGCACTTGAAAAAGGTACAATCGATGCAGCTGAATGGTGTTGCCCGAAGCCTGACTCAGTGTTTGGCTTCCAGAAAGTTCTGAAGCACTACTACCTTCAGGGCCTTCACCAGGTTGTTGTGAATGCAGACCTTTACCTTAACGGTGATGTTTACAATGCAATGACACCAATCCAGCAAAAAGCACTTGAAGTTGCGGCTAACGCTTCACTTTCAAAATCGATGTCTTACCGCATCTACGAAAACGGTAAAGCACTTAAAGATCTAACGGAAAATCATGGAGTTCAACTTCATGACACACCTGCAGATTACTTCCCTGCGTATATGAACGCTGCAAAAAACCTGCTTGAGAAGAACGCTGCTGAAAATGCATTCTTTGCAAAAGTATGGCAGTCACAAAAAGACTTCGCAGCAATTGCAGTTCCTTTCTGGGCTGGTTCGCAAGCGTCAAATGCCGCACTTGGCAAAGCTTACGCTGACTCAGTGAAGTAAGTTAAACACATAAATTTGGCGGAGGCTTTTAGCTTCCGCTATTTTACCTTTATTGGTAATGGCATGATTTCAAATACCCTTTCTCATAAAGATAAAAGACAAGGATGGGGAGATCCAAAATGGCCGAAGAAGTAATTCCTGACGATCTGGACACCACAGACGAATCCATTGCGGAGCGCCGTAACGAAAAAGCTGGTTACACGCCAGAAGACATGACGTCTTGGCAACGCCCAATTACAGCAACCATTGATGTCATCAATGAATGGGCTGGCAGGCTTACTTGTTTGCTTCTTATACCCTTGATCTTTGTTATGGTATTTGAGGTTGTTTCTCGTAAGGCATTTGCAATTCTTACAGAAAATGGCCTAAACGAATTCGCCCGTGAAGTGGGCTTTGGCCCTACCCTATGGGTTTATGATACATCACGTATGTTAGGCGGCGTAATTTTCATGGCAGCCGCTGCTTACGCACTTATGCGCGGCGTCCACATCAGGGCGGACTTCATCTACCGCAATTGGGAGCCTAAAAAACAGGCAACCGTAGATGCAGTACTATATTTACTCTTCTATTTCCCAGCCATGCTATTTTTCTTCTGGTCTGCACTCGACTATGGGCTAGACTCATTCGGCAAGGATTTCTTCAACCCTCCAGGTTGGGAACGTGCATCAGATAGCACTTGGGCTCCTATTTTGTGGCCGGCTCGTATCTTCATGCCAATCGGTGCTTTCTTACTTCTTTTGCAAGGCCTACCAGAATTATTTCGTTGTTTCCACAAGATGGGTGCAGTACGCGAAGCCAAATTTGTTCGCCTTCTAATTCCGTATATCATTATATTGGCAATCGTTTTTGTTAGTGTTTTCTACCCAAAAACACTTCCATTATTTGAGTGGATTGGCCTTACTGGAAAAGCGACTGTCTCAAAAGAAATTATTGGCCTGTTCATGTTGGGTGCTATGATCTTTGTGATCTTTATTGGTTTCCCGATTTCTTTCACCCTAATCTTCCTCGCATTTACCTTTGGCGCTTGGGGATCAGGTAGCGCACTAACATTCTTCCTACAAACACTCCAAACAAACTCAACTATGTTGGACGATCAGCTAGTTGCTGTTCCATTGTTCATTTTGATGGGCATTGTGATGGAGCAAGCTGGTCTTATGGAACGTCTGTTTAATGCAGTCCAAATGATGATGTCAAAAACACGCGGTGCGCTCTTCATCGCTGTGCTCTTTGTATCAACCATTTTTGCTGCTGCAACAGGCATCGTAGGTGCATCCGTTACCATTCTTGGTATTATGGCTGCAAAAACGATGAATAAATCTGGTTATAACGTTCGCATGGCAGCAGGTACAATCACAGCTGGTGGTACGCTGGGCATTCTTATCCCGCCATCCATCATGCTAATCGTAATGGGCCCTGTTCTGGAAATTCCAGTAACAGACCTTTTCCGCGCAGCAATCATTCCAGGTGTTCTGCTTGCATCCCTTTACCTTATCTACGCAGTAGGTCGTTGTATGATTGATCCAGCTCTTGGCCCAATCTTGCCGGAAGATGAACAACCAGAAACTTCACCATACTACTTCCTTGAGGTTGTTTTGGTCATGAGTGCATTGGTAGCTTTCATCTGGTTAATTACAATCGGCGCTGCGACAGGCTTTGGCCTCTTTCCTCTTGATGGGTTAATTGTACCTATCCTTTGGCTTGGAGTTATGTTCGGTGCCTACAAATGGGCACGAGCAACACGGCCAGGAGGCTTCTACTTCTCCGACCTTTGGTATGAGTTCTTCATGGGTCTTGTACCCCCAACAGTTCTGATCGCATTTGCTCTAGGCTCAATCTTAGCTGGTTGGGCAACACCTGCTGAAGCCGCCGCATGTGGTGCCTTCGGTGCTATTGTTCTTTCAGTTTCTTACGGAAAAGTAAGCTTTAAAATAACAGCTGATGACTACAAGGGGCTTGGAATCACAACAATAGGCTACTTGCTGTTTTGTTACTTACGCATAGGAATAATGGGAGTTGAATTAAGTTGGTTAGCAGTATTGATTGCCGCTCCATTCATAATTTATCTTTTAATGGTGCTAATAAGAGAATTTAACGATACACTGATCAAGACATTAGAAATTTCAGTTCTAATCATGTTCTTGGTTGCTGCTTCAAACTTCTTTGGCGCGGTGTTCTCAAATCTTGGCACGCCGAAGTTCCTAACTGAAGTTCTTCTGTCCATGGACCTCTCAACAGCAGCAATGCTCATCCTCGTGATGGCGCTGGTATTCTTGCTGGGCTGGCCTCTTGAGTGGGTACCAATCGTTTTGATTATCGTACCAATTCTAGTACCGCTACTGGTTCAGTTGAATGTAAACCTTACTTGGTTCGCAATTCTTGTGGCTGTGAATTTACAGACCGCATGGCTCAGTCCGCCTGTCGCGCTCTCGGCCTACTTCCTGAAAGGTGTTGTGCCAGAATGGGATCTGAAAGACATTTACTTCGGCATGATGCAATTCATGGTTATCCAGGTCATTGGCTTGATACTGATCTTTGTTTTCCCAGGCTTCGCGCTTTGGTTGCCGGACTACTTGTCTAGCGCAGGATCACCAGGCTTCTTCAGCTACGAAGGTTTCCCTGCGGTTGCTCAGTAAGTTGAATTAAAAGTTCTCCTCCCTTGCAGTCACGTTATTAAACGTAGCTGCGAGGGAGTTTTTTATTGTGATATGAGGAAATAGATGACCGAATTATTTTCACTTAAAGGCAAGACAGCAATAATCACTGGTGGTGGTTCTGGCATAGGTAAAGCAATTGCGCACGCCTACTCTGATCAAGGCGCAAGCATCATTCTCGTTGGTCGACGCGAAGCTTTATTAGAAGAAGCACTTGGAGAGCGTGATGGCTTTACAATCGCTACAGACCTAATGGCAGAGGACGCAAGTCAAACCATCTTTAGCGCCTGCAATACCTTAAACGCCCTACCCGACATCATCGTCAGCGCAGCTGGCCTTAACCCACGCAAACATGCTGATGAAGTCGATCAGGAGACATGGAACAAGACGATTCATTTAAACCTATCTGTCCCCTTCTTTTTAGCTCAAGCTTTTGCGCCAAACATGAAGGCTAACAATTGGGGTCGCATAATCAATATTGCTTCACTCCAATCCAATAGAGCATTCACAAACGGTATCGCTTACGGCGCATCCAAAGGTGGCATAACACAGCTTACGCGCGCGATGGCGGAAGCTTGGTCAAAAGACGGCATCACGGCAAACGCAATTGCACCAGGTTTTTTCCCAACAGAATTAACCGCCGCAGTTTTTGACGATGATAAAATGTCAGCACACCACGCCAGCATGACGTGCGTAGGCCGCAATGGTGAACTATCTGACCTTGCAGGCCCAGCAATATTCCTAGCATCAGACGCATCAAGCTATGTCACAGGCCAAGTTCTACCTGTAGATGGAGGATATACCGCAAAATGAAGGCACTCGTTTATACAGACACGATGAAAACGCAATTCCGCGAAGAAGCTGATCCTGTTGCCGATGAAGGCGAAGTGATCGTTGACCTCACCCATTGCGGCATCTGTGGTTCAGATATGCACGCATGGCACAGGCATGACGCAAGACGTGTCCCACCACTCATTCTAGGCCATGAAGCCGTCGGAATTCCACGCTCAGGAAAATTTGAAGGCAAACGTGTAGCCATAAACCCACTTATGACGTGCGGCACATGTTTACCATGCACCACTGGCAGTGAGCATCTATGTGAAAAACGCGAGCTCATAGGAATGCGCGTCCCAGGTGCATTTGCACAAGCAGTCGCCATAAAAGAAGATAACATCTTCGCAATTCCAGATCGTCTAGCTTTCGATCAAGCAGCTTTAGCCGAGCCTCTAGCCGTATGCGTTCATTCTGTTCACATCGGCATGGAACGCTTGAAAAAACCTGTTGGCGAAGCCTCTGCAATCATCCTTGGTGGCGGCGCAATCGGACTTCTTTGCGCACTTGTTCTGCAAAATCAAGGCGTTACAAACCTATGGATTGGCGAAACAAATCCACTGCGACGTGAAATGCTTGCAAAAGTATTGAAAGCAAAGCCATACGATCCAATCACGGAGAAGCCGGGTATTGAGCACGCTGACTTAATTTTAGATTGCGTAGGTTCAGGCCACACTAGAAAAGCCGCATCAGAACTTGCTCTACCGGGTGGAACAATTGTCCACGTGGGTCTTCAAGACAGCAACGAAGGTCTAGACACCAGACGCATAACCTTACAAGAAATCGCGTTTATCGGAACCTATTGCTACACCAACAAAGACTTCCAAGAAGCTCTCGATTTATTAGCAGACGGTAAAGTAACAAGAGATGGATGGTCACAAATCAGGCCGCTAGCAGAAGGCGTGCAAGGATTTGAAGAAATTCACAATGGAACAGCACCACCAAAAATTATTCTAGAGATTTGAAGCGTTATAAATCGTCAGAGTTTTAATAAGCTCGATAACAAAATTATAACGTCATTCTCTCAACTTTTTTAATTTGGCTCTGGAAAACCAGCAGCTTTGAGCATGAAGCAATAATTCTCTACACATAATAGTGATTAGGTTTTGAATATACATTCATAAAGGTTTTAACGAATCCTGACAATTATGGCTTATGAATAAGTTTCTAACTACCACAACATTCTTCGCACTTTGCTTAGCAGGACTTCTCATCTCAGGATGGGGAGAGCGAAAAACATGGAATGTAAAAGTTACTATTAAAGCTGAAACACCAGAAGGGATTATCTCCAACTCAACTGTTCTAACTTTTATACATGCCAAGCACCCCAAGAGACTAAACTCAAGTAGTTCATCATCCCATGGTCTTTATGGAGAAGCGCCCTTTATAGAAGTGAAGCATGGGCAATACGCATTTGCGCTAACTTTATACGACATGTACGCAATATTTGGAGAATATGGCAGGCATTACGGTTTGAAAAAAAGTCAAGCAGATCTCGAAATAAAGGACATGCTCAATGATACTGACAGGCCAGAAATAACAAGTTTTGTTAAACCACCCTTCTTTTATTTCCGCGATATTGAAGATCCAAAATCAATAAAACAAATAAGCCCCCTTACTTTTGATTGGAGCTTTGGTTCAGGCATAAAGTTTAAGTCAATCACATATCAATTAACAGATGAACCAAGAACAAGAGGAGCAGTAAACAAAATACTGCCATGGATTATAAATCATCGTGGACGTTTTATTCCAACTGAAGCTGCAACAGTTGACGGAGAGCCAAATGTTGCAGGTTTCAATCGCTCAATTCTAGCACGACACTAGTCCTGTACCATTGATGGTTTTACAATGAATAATCTGACTTACGGATTTTATCGGAGGGGCATTAACTGCGGGCTTTAATCTAAAACGATGTTTTACCCTTCTTGCATTGAGCTTACGTACCTATAATTACTGTCTACTTTCATTAAATTTCCCATAAATGCAAGAGAAGTCTGGACAATTCGTTCGACTCTGGATAAAAGCGCGACAGAGAACACAAATGTAACAAATTGTGTAATTCCGAGTTTGTTTTCATAAACAAGATATAACCAGTCCCAAGACTACTATCTCCTTGAAAACCATAGATAAAAGAGGCAACGCCGTGTCAACTTTCGACAAAGTAGCAGATATTATTTCAGATACCAGTGAAATTCCACGTGAAGACATCACACCGGAAAGCCACACAATTGACGACCTTGGCATTGATAGCCTTGACTTCCTAGACATCGTTTTTGCAATCGACAAAGACTTCGGCATCAAGATTCCTTTGGAAACTTGGACACAAGAAGTAAACGATGGCAAAGCTTCTACAGAAGAGTATTTCGTAATGAAAAACCTCTGCGGAAAAATTGACGATCTTGTTGCTGCAAAAGCTTAATCAAAGCTTTTAGATAAAACTCTACAAGACCCCCGTTTTTCGGGGGTTTTTGCGTATTTAGAATACGCGAAACATACAAAAATTGGACGGGCACCTTATGAAGCTTGAATACTTTCAAATGATCGATAAAATTCCAAGTGTTGACTTGGAAACAAAAGTTCTAAATGCAACATCTACTGTGCCTGATGAAAGCCCTGTGTTTGAAGGTCACTTCCCAGGGCATCCTCTTGTTCCTGGCGTATTGATGATTGAAACTATGGCTCAGGCATCTGGTATTCTCATCATGCACACGCTCGATTTCGAAAAAATCCCACTTCTTGCAGGTGTTAAAGAAGGCAAACTGCGTAATTTCGTTGGCCCAAAGACTAACCTAGAAATTATGGCAACAATTGAACATGAAGGTTCAGGCTTTGCTGTGACGAAGGCTGAAATCCGCTCAGAAGGAAAACGTATTGCAAATGCGCAACTAACCTTCACAATTATGCCATTTCCAAGCCCTGATCTACAGAATACCATCAAGGCGCAGGTTGCGGATATGAAAACGAACGTCTAGTTTAACCTTAAGAATAGACTCACTGAAATTTATACTGAATTCGGACTTTAAAGTATGTCTTCATCACAAAAAGAAGTTTGCATCACTGGCATCGGTTTTGTCTCGTGTTTTGGCGAAGGTGCTGAGCACCATTGGAATGTTTTGGGTGGCGACAGAGCCCCTACTCCAGTAATCGCTGCAGATACAGTTCCACCTTACGGTGTACACCCATTGCCAGAAATGGACTGGGCATTACAAATCCCTCGCAAAGACCAACGCCAAATGGAAAACTGGCAACGTCTGGGGACTTACGCAGCAGGTCTAGCGCTTGATGATGCCGGGTTAAAAGAAAATGCCGATCTCGTTTCAACCATGGATTTGGTTGTAGCAGCAGGTGGCGGTGAGCGCGACATTGAAACAGATGAAGCAATCTTAAAAGATGCAATCGCAAGCAATGATGCAGAGCAACTTATTTTAGATCGCCTACGCACAGATTTACGCCCTACGCTCTTTCTAGCTCAACTCTCAAACTTACTAGCGGGCAATATTTCAATTGTTCATAAAGTAACAGGTTCATCTAGAACTTATATGGGCGAAGAAACTGCTGGCGTAACGGTTATCCAAAACGCAGTATCACGCATAGCATCAGGCCAAAGCACACACATGCTAGTTGGCGGTTCATATAATGCTGACCGTCCAGATGCCCTTCTACCACACGCACTTAATCATTATCTTTATGATGGGGGCCGCGAAGGTGTAAATGGTCGTCAAGGTAAAGGTGGCGGAATGCGAATGGGTAGTGTTGGTGCATTCTTGGTGCTAGAAGAAGCAGAACACGCAAAAGCTCGTGGCGCAAACGCATATGCAAAGTTAAGCAGTGTAAGTTCTGACCTTGGGAAACGTGAAGGCGAAAAAGGCACAGTGCGCATGGACACAATGTTTGACAAACTTGGCGCAATTCCAGACGCAGTCATGTCAGGCGCAACAGGCGTAAGTGAAGCAACCCAGTTTGAAATGAATTATCTCAATTCAAAACTTGATGCAGATACCCCAATCCGCTCATTCCAAACACTTATTGGTCAGCCACTAGAAGCAACTTTCCCTGCAGGCGTTGCATTAGCAGCCCTTGCATTAAAGAACGATGGTTTTTACGCACCATTCGAACCGCAAGAGAAACCAGCAAATGGTGATATTTCTTCAATTATGGTAACATCAATTGGCCATCACTGCGGCGAAGGTTTCGCTCTATTGAACAAGGCTTAAAGCATTTTCCTTTTACTCAACTCGATTAAAAGATAAGAAAACGCACGATATAGAAAGAGATAGACATGACAAAGTTTACTGATCACAAAGGTCGTCCAATCATTGTTGTTACGGGACTTGGTGCTGTTACATCTCTTGGTCGTGGTGTAGACGAAAACTGGGCAGCCTTAAGCGCAGGAAAGTCTGGCATCCACAAGGTCAAACGCTTTTCAACTGAAGGTCTAAACACGCAAATTGCTGGAACAGTTGATTTTATGGAGCCTGAAGAAATTTCAGCTCCAGGAATTTCATATGCAATGGCAGATGCAACAACCGAAGAAGCACTATCTGACGCCGGCTTTGGTAAAGATCGTTTTCCTGGTCCATTATATTTCGCTGCACCTCCCGTAGAGCTTGAGTGGCAACACCGTTTTGATTTAATCAGTCGCACAGATGAAGGCGACATTGGTTATGAGCGTATGTTGGCTTCTGCTCGCGATCATAAACAAGAAAAAATGCACAGCCTTATTCAACTAGGCACAATAGCATTTCAACTGGCTGAAAAATACGAAACGCGAGGCCTTCCAATCTCGCTTTCAACCGCTTGTGCATCTGGCGCAACAGCACTTCAACAAGGCATCGAAGCAATTAGACGTGGCGATACGCAAGCTGCACTTTGCGTAGCTTCCGATGGCTCAGTAACGGCAGAAGGTCTTATTCGTTTTGGTCTTCTTTCAGCGCTAACAACACATAACCAAGATGAACCAAGCAAGGCTTCTCGCCCATTCTCAAAAGACAGAAGCGGCTTTGTTATGTCTGAAGGGTCTGCTGCACTTGTGCTTGAAACTCTTGAACATGCAACAAATCGTGGCGCAAAAATCTATGGCACAATCCGTGGTGTAGGTGAAAAAGCAGATAGTTTCCACCGCACCAGATCAAGTCCAGATGGCGCACCAGTAATTACAGCTATTTCTGAGGCAATTAAAGACGCCGGTATCACGCCAGATGATATTGGCTACGTAAATGCACATGGCACTTCAACGCCAGAAAATGACCGCATGGAGTATAACTCACTACATGCGGTATTCGGTGACAAAATCCATTCAACACCGATCTCATCAAGTAAGTCGATGATTGGGCATACATTGACTGCAGCAGGTGCGATTGAAGCTGTGATTTCATTTAAGACCATGCAAGAAGGTACGATCACACCAACCATCAATTACGAGACGCCTGATCCAGATATTCCGCTGGATGTAGTACCCAATGAAAAACGTGATGGCGATGTTGCAAACATCTTATCTAACTCATTTGGCTTTGGTGGACAAAACGCCTGTCTTGTATTTGGACGCGATGTAGCCTAACCAGCACACAACACTAATTAAAGAATATCGGAGAAAGCCTTGCGCGCACTTCAACTAATTTCAGACCGCGAAGTTAAAATCACTGACATACCAGAGCCAGCAGCTCCAGGCCAAGGCGAAGTTCAGTTCAAAACCAAAGTCGTTGCACTAAATCACATCGACGTATGGGGCTGGCGCGGGATGGCGTTTGCCAAACGTAAATTACCGATGACGGTCGGCGCAGAAGCGTCTGGCGAAATTACAAAAGTTGGCCCAGGTGTTACACATCTTAAAGTTGGTGATCTCGTTTCAATTTACGGCGCTCCAACCTGTGGCACGTGCCGCCCTTGCCGCGAAGGACAGGACAACAAGTGCGAACACCCTTCTGGTGTTCATGGTTTCCACCTAGATGGATACGGTCAAGAACTCTCAAACATGCCTGCACGCAACTGTATTAAAGCACCTGTTGGTTTAAGCGATGTCGCAGCTGCCTTAGCACCAGTTACCTTTGGTACGGTTGAACATATGTTCTTTGATAATGCCAAGCTTGAATCAGGTGAAACAGTTCTTATTCATGCTGGCGGTTCAGGCATTGGTTCAGCGGCTATTCAATTAGCAAAGAAAATTGGATGTACCGTCATCACAACTGTGGGTTCAGACGACAAAATCGAAAAATGCCTAGAGCTTGGTGCAGATCACGTTATCAACTATCGCGAAGATCGTTTTGAGGGTGCTGTACGCAAAATCACAAAGAAAAAAGGCGTTGATGTAGTTTTTGAACACGTTGGCAAAGACACTTGGGCAGGCTCAATGTTATCGATGCGTCCTGGTGGGCGTCTAGTGACTTGCGGTTCAACTAGCGGCGTTTCAGCAGAAACAAACCTAATGATGTTATTCCAGCGTCAGCTTCGTCTGATCGGTTCATTTGGTTGCCGTATGCAAAACATTACGGATGCGATGGAAAAAATGGCTAAAAGAATAGTGCATCCTGTCGTAGATTCAGAAGTGGAATTTGGGGATATCCAAACAGCCCTTGAACGCATGGAAGCGCGTAAAGTATTTGGCAAAATCATCATGCGGGTCAACGACTAACTTAGGTTTAAATTAGGCCATGGAGCCACTAATACGCAAAACCTATATATTATTCAGAATTGCGCGAGACTGGATTCTCGCGCAATTCTTTTTTGGCTTCATTGCAATCCTAAAACTTTTCCCTGCAGATAGCGCTATCTGGTTTGTATCAGAAGCTGCCAAAGGCTTGGGCATGTGGTATCCGCGTACAAAAATTGCACGTAAAAACCTCAAGCTCGCCTTCCCTGAAAAATCAGACGAAGAAATTGAAAATATCCTCCACGACATGTGGCGCAACCTTGGGCGTGTTGCGGCTGAGTATGTCTACCTTGATCAAATTTTTGACTTCAATGAAGAAGACCAATCAAAGGGCCGGGTTGAGATCAAAGGTGAAGAACACTTTGAAAGCCTTAAAGCGTTAGATGGCCCTGCGGTATGTTTCACCGCTCATACAGGCAATTGGGAAATCTTGCCTATTGGCTCTGCGGCTTACGGCCTAAACATCACCGCACTCTTTCGTCCGCCTAATAACCAATACATGGCAAAGCGCGTTCTTTCAGCTCGCACAACAAACATGGGGCATCTTGTGCCTTCAAAAGCGGGTGCCTCTTGGGCTTTAGCAAATGTTATGGATGAAGGTGGTAAGGTTGGTGTGCTTGTCGATCAGTTTTTTGGACGCGGTTATGAGATAGAGTTTCTGGGTCGTCAAACCATGGCCAATCCCTTGCTCTCAAAACTAGCTCGCCAATATGACTGTCCTATTTATCCTGCACGATGCGTAAGACTTCCAAAAGGGCGCTTCAGACTAGAGATTGAAGCTCCACTTGAAATTCCTCGCAAGGCGAATGGTAACGTAGATACAGCTCAACTAACCCAAGATGTAAATGATTGTGTAGCTCGATGGGTACGTGAGTATCCAGAACAATGGCTATGGCTCCACAAACGCTGGCGCCCACAAGTCATGGAAAAATTAGCAGCTGCCAAGGCAGAAAAATTGGCACAAAAAAACGCACAAAAATAATCTACGCGTTCATTTAATTTAATTCAAGAAATTCTAGTGCCTGATTTTCACACGGAAGTTACGCTTACCGTTCTTTTGAACCATGCTGAACAAACGAGCAGCATGACTTGGGTGCAAACGAACACAACCAGCAGATGCAGGTCTTCCAAGGCGCTTTATTTGATTTGTCCCATGAATTGCAAAATTACCGCTGTAAAAAATGGCATGTGGCATTGGCGCATTATTATAACGGCTCGACTTGTGGTTTTTTGAAAGCCATTTGGCATTCCAAGAACCCGCTGGTGTTACTTTGCCACGGCGCGCAGTAGAAACAGCCCAAGTATATTTCAGCCTGCCATTTTGATAAACACGCATTTTTTGTTGCGAAATATCTACCTTAGCTTCAATTCTCGCTGCATAAGAAGGAGCGCTTAACACTCCAAAAAAGACCATTAGTGTAATAAGTATCGACTTCATAACATTTCCCACATTTTACTAAAAATAACCTGCCCCATTCCCGCCACAATACCTCAAAATGCTTAATATTGCTATATCAGGGTCGTTAAACTTGTAACCATCATTAAAAAACGGTGTAATTTAAACTTCTACACCCCCATCATCTCAACAATGCAAAACTAAAAAATACAATGAAAATGAGACCAGTCCTTGTATATAAAGAGTTCCTAGATTAAACCTATTTAAGTTCACTGAACTTACCTTACGAGGAACGCCATGAGCGTAAACACAAAAATAAGAGCCCTCACCCCTCCCGATATCACAGACATGAAAGGCAACAGCCCTATTGTTTGCTTAACTGCTTACACAACGCCAATTGCCCGGATGATTGATGAACATACAGACCTCGTTTTGGTTGGTGATAGCGTTGGCATGGTCATGCACGGGATGCCAAATACACTAAGCGTAACCATGGATATGATGATACTGCACGGAAAAGCAGTGCGTCGAGGTTTAAAACGCCCTCTCCTCGTCATGGACATGCCCTTTGGTTCTTATGAAAAAAGCAAAGAACAAGCATTCGAAAACGCTTCAATTCTAATGCGCGAAACGGAATGTGGGGCAGTTAAACTGGAGGGCGGCGAAGTGATGGCTGAAACCATCCGCTATTTAGTCGATAGAGGCATCCCAGTTATGGCGCATGTGGGTCTTACACCCCAATCTGTCAATGTCTTCGGCGGCTATAAAACGCAAGGTAAAGGCAATGATTCTGGCCGCATAATGCAGGATGCAATTGCAGTACAGGAAGCTGGCGCCTTCTCTGTCGTATGTGAGAAGGTACCTGACCAACTTGCACGTGATATAACCAAGGAACTTCATATACCAACTGTTGGCATCGGCGCGTCTGTTTACTGCGATGGGCAAATACTAGTTATCGACGATATGCTAGGTATGTTCACAGACTTTAAGCCAAAATTTGTAAAACGCTTTGCTAACTTAGGCGAACAAGTTCAAGAAATGGCAAAAGAATACGCGGATGAAGTAAAAAATCGCCAATTCCCAACCCCAGATCATGTCTATGATTATGCAGGCGAAGAGTAAGCCTTATGAAGTTGGAAATTGTTCGCACGGTTAAAGAAATCCGTGACCAAGTCCTTGAGATTAAAGCAAAAGGTAAAACTGTAGCGCTTGTTCCTACAATGGGTGGATTGCACGATGGTCATCTGAGCCTAATCAAAAAAGCAAAAGAAGTTGCAGATTATGTCGTTGTTTCAATTTTCATTAATCCAAAACAGTTCAATAATCCTAGTGACCTTGAAACTTACCCAAGTAATGAAAAAGCTGACTTAAAAAATATTGAACACCTAGGTGCGGATATTGCTTTCATTCCTAGTGTCAAAGAAGTTTACCCAGACAAGTTTGCAACTGATGTAAAAGTAACAGCAGGCATTGATATTTTATGTGACGCCCATCGCCCTGGACATTTTGATGGTGTTGCAACAGTTGTCACTAAACTTTTTTTACAAGTCGGAGCTGATTTTGCCTGCTTCGGTGAAAAGGATTACCAACAACTCTTTATTATTAAGCGCCTAGTTGCTGATTTAAACATTCCAATCAAAATCATCTCTGCCCCAACAGTTAGAGAAAAAGACGGTCTCGCCATGTCTTCTCGTAATGCACGCTTGAGTAAATCAGACAGAAAAATTGCACCACAATTGCAACAAGCTATGCAAGCAATAAAAGATGAAATTCATTCTGGTATAAGTATCGAAAAAGCTTGCGACAATGCGTGGAAAAGCTTGGATTCTTTCACAGTGGAATATCTTGAAGTTCGCTGTGGTGAGAAAATGGTATTAATGGATAAACCAAGTGAAGGTTGCCGCCTGTTTGCTGCGGCATGGCTTGGCGGTGTGCGTTTAATCGATAATATTGAGATCTAGCTTTTTTACTCATCAAGCCCAAGTAATCTTGAAATCTTAGATACCAAATTTACTTCAAACTCATGAAACTGTTTATCGCTAAGTGAAATATCCTTCATGAGCGTTAAAACTTCGCGTCTTTTAGATTCAGGCATCTGGCGGATAATTTCAATGATCGAATTAATACTATCTGGCTTATTGCAAGTTTCAGCTACAAGCTCTTCAAACATTAAAAACTCTTCTTCAGATACATTCAAATAGTTTTCCAATAGATGACGATAAAGGTTGATTTCCTCTTGCTTCACACGTCCATCAGCATGAACCGTCGTATAAAGAAGTATGCCAATCGCAATCCTTGGATCTTTTTGCAATAATTGAATAACTTGATTATCACCAGAATCTAATTTGCTTAGAAAATTATCATAAGATGAATACATAAAATTTGCCCCGTATTACATAATTACAAAATACAAATAGCATAAGTGTAGCGTATTACGAGGTAAGATATTACTATATCACATTCATTTTACGTTGTCATAGAAACGCAAAAAGCAGCTGCGATAAGCAACTGCCTTTTTAGAAAACAATCAAAACACATAAACAATGTGAAGTGATATAGCCGGTACGCAAAACCTGATCCGGATATCAGAGCGATTTATAATCTCGCTTGAACTCAACATAGGCAAATATCGTAAACAGGGAGTTAGAATTCAGTTACTTGATTATTAAGATTGCACTTTTATGAAATAAAAGATTTGCAGATAAGTTTTGCGATTAAGTTGGGATTATAACCCATTGGAAAGTGTTTTAAACTTCACAAAGTTTCAAAAATCATATAAAGAAATCTTTATATTGTAATACAAGAGGTGTTTTCCAATGACCAACGCGCTATCAGCATTAATAGAAGAAAAAGGAACACTTCTCGCAGATGGTGCAACTGGCACCACACTATTTGGTATGGGCTTAGAAGCTGGCGGTGCGCCTGAGTTATGGAATATTGATAAACCAGAGAACATCATGAAACTACATCAAGGTTTTGTAGATGCAGGCTCTGACATCATATTAACAAATTCATTTGGCGGAACACGTCACCGCTTAAAGCTTCACGACGCTGATGGCCGTGTTCACGAGCTCAATAAAGCAGCTGCAGAAATAGCAAATAAAGTAGCGGACACCGCTGACCGTAAAATCATTGTTGCAGGTTCTGTTGGTCCAACTGGTGAATTATTTGTACCTTTAGGCGAACTAACTTTTGACGCAGCTGTTGAATCCTTTACCGAGCAAATGCTTGGTTTAAAAGACGGCGGCGCTGATGTTTTATGGATTGAAACCATGTCAGCACCAGAAGAAATGCAAGCTGCGGCAAAGGCAGCAATCGCAACAGGATTACCTTATGTAATTACAGCTTCATTCGACACAGCTGGCAGAACCATGATGGGTATGCTGCCTGCTGATTTTCATGGCGTCATCAAAGAAGATGAAAAACCACTAGCAATTGGTGCAAATTGCGGTGTTGGCGCTTCAGACCTCCTATCCTCTGTCCTTGACATGACAAAAGCAGATCCAAGTGCAATCATCGTGGCTAAAGCAAATTGCGGTGTTCCGCAAATTAAAGGTGATGAAGTAGTCTATACAGGCACTCCAGATCTCATGCATGATTATACAAAACTTGCTATGGACGCAGGCGCAACGATTATCGGCGGCTGTTGCGGCACAACATGCGATCATTTAGCAGAAATGCGCAAAGCAATTGATACGCATAACGCAACCAACCGCCCAGATATAGCAGAGATTGAAACGCGAATTGGTCCACTCGTCAACAGACCAGCCGCAGCTAATGACCCTAACGGTGGCCGAACAAGAGGTAGTAGAAGACGCGGATAAAGCTACTTTCCTCTATAAGACTTCATATGAAATTGTATCTGAGCACCATCATAATGGTGCTCTTTTGCTATTGGGCAAGCACATCTTGCTTGACACCCTAGCGACATACAATTTGGAGTAGATTTAGTATCAAGATGCGAAAAACAAGTCTGCACATCCAAACGCTCTCCCGTAAAGGCCCCAACAGGGCAAGCGGTTAAACAAGGCTTATCAAGGCAAGTATCGCAAGGATGATTCAACATCTCATCAGCCGCGATTAGCGCGTTGATTTGACTCGAAAAATCGTGAGTATTTTCAAAAACCAACATCCCGCGAAACGCATGCCACAGGCCGAGTTCTGGGTGAATTAAAATTCCAAGCGGCGAAGACTTAACGCCAGCAGCTTTTTGCGCCAATCGCTGAAATGGCCAATAAGGTTCATCAAATGGATAAACCACCCGCCCCTTAAATATCTCCGCAACACCATCAAGAGTGCGCTTTGTCCATCGGTTCATCGGATTTATGGAACCATCAGAATATTCAGCTGATTTAGAAAAATGACCCCACATATCAGAGCCTGCATTTCCAATCAGCAGAGCATTTTTACCTACTAAATCTACGCTATCAGCAGCACATTCATTAATTGATAGTTTCAAGCCGCCGAATATTACCAAGCCATTGCCAGCTAAAATTTCAGACAAAAAAGCTATATTACTCGGAGACTTTGCCATCGGCATTTAGCCTCCAAGTATTATGGACAATCGTGTTGCCCACTACCTCTCTAGCACGTCCCTCCAGAGATGCACTCTCACTTCAAGTAAAAGCGTCAGGCATTGAATCCTTTTTATCTTTAATGAAAGCTTTCAAGCGTTCATCAATTTCAGGATCAAGATGTGGTGCTTGGTAGTTTTCAAGCCATGTACGAGCTGTTTTATTAGCGCGTTGCTCATTACGTAATTCGCCTTCAATTTCCCACTGCTCAAATGAATTATTATCTGCAACGGTAGAGGCAAAGAATGCAGTTTCAAAATTTTTCTGCGTATGCTCACATCCAAGGTAATGGCTACCAGGGCCAACTTCACGGATAGCGTCCATCGCTTGCCCGTTCTCACTCATATCAATGCCTGCAGCCATCTTTTGGTGAGCGGCGAGTTGGTCACAATCCATAATGAACTTATCAAAAGATGACACAAGCCCACCTTCAAGCCAACCTGCTGCATGCAGCATGAAATTCACCCCGCCAGCCATCGCAGGCCAAAGCGTATTGGCACTGTCATAAGCTGCTTGCGCGTCTGGCACCTTCGCACCGGTGAGCGAGCCACCCGAACGGAATGGCAGATTATAACGGCGTGCAAATTGTGCTGCACCCATTAATACTTGACCAGGTTCTGGCGTACCAAACGACGGCGCCCCAGTTTGCATAGAAATAGACGTCGCAAACGTACCCATAATCACTGGCGAACCAGGACGGCAAAGCTGAGAAAATGCAACAGCAGACGTTGCCTCACATAAAACCTGCGTCAGTGTCCCCGCAACCGTCACAGGCGACATCGCTCCGCCAACGATAAACGGTGAAACAATAGAAGCCTGATTAGCACGCGCATAAACCTTCAATGCGCCAAGCATTGTACCATCAAGTGTCATTGGTGAATTACAGTTGATTAAACTGACCAACACACAGTTTTGGTCAACGAAGTCTTCGCCAAACAAAATCTTCACCATTTCAACAGTATCTTCTGCGCGTTCTGGTGCTGTAACAGATCCCATAAACGGTTTATCAGAATATTTAATATGCGAATAAAGCATATCGAGGTGACGCTTGTTGACCGCTACATCACAAGGCTCACATACCGTACCACCAGAATGGTGCATAGCTGGTGCCATATAGGCGAGCTTTACGAAGTTTTGAAAGTCTTCAATCGTTGCATAACGACGTTCACCATCAAGGTCACGTACGAATGGAGGCCCATAAACAGGTGCAAAAACAGTTGATTTACCACCAATTTCTACATTGCGTTCAGGGTTGCGCGCATGTTGAGTAAACGTAGAAGGCGCTGTCTTCATCAACTCGCGACAAAGTCCCTTTGGAAAATGAACCCGCTCGCCCTTAACATCAGCACCAGCATCTTTCCACATCTGCAGTGCTTCTTCGTCCTCAGAATAAATAACACCCACCTCTTCCATGAGAATGTCTGCATTATTCTCGATAATCTCAATTGCTTCTAAGCTTAAGATATCCGTTGGTTCAAGTTGACGATGGATATATGGCAAGGACTTGAGGTTAAGACCACCACGCGCTTGCCTACGACTAGCTGCACCACCGCCGCCACGACCTCTTCGTCCACCACGTGCTGGAGCTGCGTCACCTGTTTCTTCTACACTCATCGTCAAATCCTCAAGAAATGTTCTGAATTACCATTGCCTATAATATTTATGCGAGTAACAAAAACCAGACTGTCCCATAGCGCCAAACGCTGGCGCAATATGGCATTTGGTCGTATATGAACGATTAATCGCATTACGCATTCTCAATAAGTAGCTAAAACCAAGATTAAAATACAATTCACATAAAAAAGAAGTTCTTTTTCATTGAGCGCTAATATTCAACTCATACAAATTGTAATTTTATTATTAACATTCACGCTTTAGCAATCACCCTACTCTCAAGCAAGAACTGGCTAGTAAAAGCCTCAAGTTCCAAAACTCAGCATTATGCAGAACATGGAGCACCCAAAGTGCTTGAATTTTGCTCTCGCTCCTGCGAGAATATCCTTATATTCTGAGGAAGCACCAGCAAATGATAGACACTCAAACAATCAGTCTTTTCAGCGCTGCCAGCTTTGCACTTGCCGTAACACCTGGCCCAGACATGATCTTAGTTGCAGCTAGAAGTGAGGTTCAAGGTAGAATGGCTGGATTGGTGACGCAATTCGGCGTCTCTGCTGGATCAGCAGTTCACGCAGTAATTTTGATACTCGGACTATCACAATTATTCCTAGCGATCCCCTATGCTTATGATCTGGTTAGATACCTAGGTGCCGCTTATTTGCTATATCTTGCTTGGCAGGCTTTTAAAACACCTGACAGTTTTTCTTCTCAATCTCCCTCTAACAAGCGACATTCTTACTTCCTGATTTTCAAGCAGGGTTTTTACTCAAACCTACTAAATCCAAAAGTTGCGCTTTTTTATCTCGCTCTCTTCCCGCAGTTCCTTGCCCCAGAAAAAGGCTCTATTGCCTTTCAAATAATGACACTGGCGAGCATCTTTTTGCTAATTGACTTTGCAGTTCATGCAGTGGTGATATGGCTGGCTGGAAGCCTGAGGTCGCTTTCCTCGAAAGGACGGGGCTTTGCGAAATGGCCAAGATACTTCCTCGGGCTCATCTTTGGCGGGCTTGCTGCAAAACTTATTTTTGACGGTCAACGCTAATTTTCCAAAAACGGGCGTAGAACAAAGCTCTACCAACACCAAGTTTTCTACATAGCTGAATTAGTTTTATACCAAAGGTAGCGGAGTTTTGTGATATAACTCAACGGCAGGTATTGGCCAGAAGCGGTATTGAGTACTTTGAGTCCATATTGACAATTGCGCGACGGATAAAACGAGGATGGAACGACTAGACTTTCAACTCGTCCAGTTCCGAACGCTTTCGCAACATTGCGTGGAAGTTCTCCATAGTGAACTCGATTTCACTACCATTCGTCCAATCAAACAATGAACGTTTTACCTTGGTCAACGGGCCTTCGTATATATGAATGGCGTGGCTTTGGCCGATGCCCTCTGCTGTCACGGCATGAACAGCGTCAGAACCGAGACTTAGAACCTCTCCTTCGGAAACGACTCTATTTTGTGCATGGCGCAAATAACCTTGCCCACGATGATAAAGAACCTCGACTTCGTTACCCTGATACACTGCTATATGCACGGTCATGCGGTGTTCGTGTGGCGGAAGGACTATATCGGGATAATATCGGCACGTCCAGATTGAACAGGTCTCATCCTCAAAAAGCAGAACTTCGTCTTCTTCCTGAGCCGCAATTGCATCTGCCATAGAATTACGTTGAGAGAAGCTATCTTTCAATAATTCCCTCAAAGCAGTAGTAGGCTTGTCAGAAGCAGCCTCATCCCGGACACGTTTAACAAAGGCATTCAGTAAGGATTGGCTCATCGGTATTTGTCTCCATGATCCCCGTATTGTTGTCTACGCCTTTAATAAAAAGCAAGTTCAAATTTTGTATGCAAGAGTCCACTTTGTGGACGTAGCTGATATTTAATCACTAAATATAATTGTTTAAGTGGGTCAGGAGCAGAAGGTAGCATGGTTTATCAATGAATTTTCAACTCTATGACTGGAGCTGGAAAGAAGCGATCATTAATATGCTTCAAATACGTCCTCACCGGTTCACTTCGTCTACCCCCCTCTTCAAGGGGAAGGTAAGTATTAATTTTTCAAGAAACTTTTCCCCACCCCTAAACCATCTTGCATAATCAATTCATCACTTGTTTCTACAAACGGCGGCTCATGACCGAAGTGTTCCGTGGAATGAGTGAAAGCAGAGCGGTGCGTTGTTGTTCTTGGGTAGCTTGATGTGAAGAGCATCGAACTATGGTGAGATGAAATGAAAACGGTCATGGTTGCGTATCGGGCGCAACCTCACCTCGAAGGCTGATCCCGCACGATTTATCCTGTGAGGCGGCACTAAAAATCTTTGCGTAGGCTGCTCAAACGAGCGTCTGAACACTAAAACTTAGATGGCGTTTATTTGAGCAGCCTGCAAGTTTGTACAAATTTAATGTAACGCAGTTCAATTTTGAGCTAGTGAACAATAATTTGTGCCTTTCCTTCTCTTCTTGTGGGAAATAAAGGCAAACCGCAGTCGAAAGAATGGGCAAAAGAGCTAATGCGCTTTCAGAAAAAGCATTAAGTCGCATTCATTCATGCGTGAGTCGCAAAATTAGAACACATCTTTAACTTTCACTTGCTAAATGGAAAATATACTGCATTCTGTGCGGAGGAGAATTCGTATCTATTTAAAGATTCGAATAAATTGATAATTAACGAGGCTAAGCCTTGTTCGGTTTTGGAGAAAGCCAATGTCTGAAGAAGATGAAATTATCCTAGCGGAGCTAGACGACGAAGAACTGGTAGCTCAAATGCACGACGATCTTTACGATGGTCTAAAGGATGAAATTACGGACGGCGTAAATATTCTTCTTGGTCGTGGCTGGACACCTTATGATGTTCTGACCAAAGCGCTTGTTGAAGGCATGAGAATTGTTGGCATCGACTTCCGTGATGGTATTTTATTCGTGCCAGAAGTTCTACTTGCAGCAAACGCTATGAAAGCGGGTATGACAATTCTTCGCCCACTACTAGCCGAAACTGGCGCACCAAAACTTGGTTCTATGGTTATCGGAACAGTTAAAGGCGACATTCATGACATTGGTAAAAACCTTGTTGGCATGATGATGGAAGGTGCAGGCTTTGATGTGCATGACATCGGAATTAACACAGATGTGGATGGCTACTTCGCAGCGATCGAAGAGCACAAGCCAGACATCCTTGGCATGTCTGCCCTTCTAACAACTACAATGCCTTACATGAAAGTCGTAATTGATACGATGATCGAAAAAGGTATGCGTGATGACTTTACAGTTCTTGTTGGTGGCGCACCACTAAATGAAGAGTTTGGCGCAGCGATTGGTGCTGATGCTTATTGCCGTGATGCAGCGGTTGCCGTAGAAACAGCAAAAGAATTTATGGCTAAAAAACATAACCAAATATCAGCTGGCTAAGCCCTATTTCTGATGCATTTAAAAATTGGGCGCTGATAGCGCCCTTTTTTATGATATAGTTTAAAACTTATAATATGAACTCAATTCAAATTGTGAGGTTCTAAGTTGAAAGAAACAACCACCCCTGCTCCATCTTTACGCATCATAGCATGTGGTATGATTGCGCGTGAGGTTATGGCGGTTAACGAACAACTTGGGTTTGATCATATTGACTTAAAATGCCTGCCCGCCTCCTATCACCATCACCCCGAGCACATTGCACCAGAAATGGATAAAGCTATCCAAACAGCACGAGATGATGGATTTGAACATATTTTCGTAGGGTATGCCGATTGCGGTACAGCTGGTGAACTGGGCAAAGTGTGCGAGAAACACGGCGTTGAACGCATAGAAGGGCCACATTGCTTTTCATTTTATCTAGGCAATCAGGCTTTTGAGGAAGCAGATGGCGAACACATTACGACATTTTTCATAACAGACTTCTTAGCACGCCACTTTGAAACGTTCATGAAACGCCCCTTGGGTCTAGATAAGCATCCTGAATTATTAGAGATGTATTTTTCCAATTACACAAAGGCGCTTTATTTGGCGCAAACTGAAAACCCTGAATTAGAAGCAAACGCAAGAGCTGCCGCAGATTTTCTAGGGCTTGAATATGAATATCGTTACACAGGTTATGGCGATTTAGCTGACGCGATCAAAGCCGCTGCGCACGGTAGAATTTAGTTTTTACTAGCAAGTTGACCTGTTTCGCGCAAAACACTTGGTGGTTTTGTATTCCACTCTTGTGGGCCTTTTTTACCAACAACAAACCCTGCATTATAGAGCAACATCATACGTTCTGGGTTAAAATCGAGCGATTTATCAGAAACCGGAATTTCATCAGGAATAGAGGTCAAATGAAACTTAACTCCAGTGTTCTTTGCTCTGGAATAATGGCGAAAAACGGTATCGGATTGCAACTCTCGCATGAGTTCAACAATCGTTTTTTGAGCGATACTAGCAAGGTTAGGTTTTACAGGAATTGTAGCATTATAACGTCGCGTTGTACCATTTACGATAATGTATAAATCTTTTTGATTGGCAGCTGATCTACCCATAAAGTTTGCATACAAAAGAGGTTCTTTAACACCACCATCAACATGCGCTTGACGAAGTTGTACCCCTGTCTGTGGCTTGATGTAAACTGGTGGAAAGAAACCAGGAACAGCTGCAGATGCTCGTAATACTTTCTGAAAATGTTGAACTGGGTCAGACCGGCCACCCAACGCAATTTTCCCCATACCCCAAATCACCAGTTCACCAGCATCAAGATTAGTAGTAGCCACATATAAGCGCCTACCTTTTTTGTGTTCGTTAGCAACCTCAGCTAGAAGTCTTGGCGTAATATGTTTTTCAATTTGAACCTTAAGAGGTGTATTATCATAAAGACTATCTGAAAAAAGACCATTCAATCCACGGCTTTTTAAAATTTGATCATTTGTCTGACTAGTATAAAGTTCTTTAGCAAGATTATCATATTGGGGACCAAGAAAACTTAACACTGCCAATAATGCGCCAGTAGAAACACCTGTTACAACATCAAACTTAGGCCGTGTACCGTTAGCAGTCCAACCCGCTAAAACACCAGCCCCATATGCACCATCTGCCCCCCTGCAGAAAGAGCTAAGATTGTATGGTTATCATCACGACTTCTTTGAACAGGAGCATCATTAGGAAGGCTAGGGTCAACCGCTTCAATCGGAAGTATAGTTCTTGATGTCTGCGTTTCCTCTGGGCGAGATGCGCAAGAAGCAATACCCAAGCAAAGTATAATGCATATTAAAATTCTGAGTTGGTTACGCATAAAAAGCCTACTGAATTTATGTTGACTGAAATAACCAACAATCAGTCATTTTCTCACTTCACCATAAAAGAATTATGAAATAATTCAATGACACCCCATAACTAAATTAAAGCTTGCTTACCATATATTTTAAACACACGCCCACTCTTCTAATATCATTACAAAAATCAACTTATATTGCGCCGCTTTTCATATAAACCGCGTCGCGGCTAACGCATCGCTAATTACTACTTTCAAACATTGTCATGAATGATATTCATGGAATTGAAACAGATTCCAAAGGACACATCATGGCTAAACTTCAAATTGTATATTGGCGCGACATCCCTGCCCAAGTCATCGTAAAGGCAGGGCGTCGAAACGTTGCAAAACGTGAGCTCACCCTTCGCTTTACAGAAGCCATAGACATGTGTGCAATGCGTACAGGCGCTGCTGAAGCTGATGATTACTTAGAAGAATGGCGCCGCGCTGACCCAGTAGAAGTAAGCGACGACCTTGAGGCAGAAGCACAAAAAGCTGCAGACAATTTAGAGGCAGAATACGACAAAGAACGCCTAGTGGCACTTGTTAAATCCGGCGGAAAAGAAACATAAATCATGACAAAAATTTCAGCATCAATCGAAATTTCACCAAAACAAGCCGTAGAAAGTCCAGACCTAGAAGGCCTGTTCCCTGCTGGTACACGTGTTTATATTACTGATGTTGGAACAGATACAGCCGAGACCCTAACCGCTGGTGCAAAACGCGTTAGCGACATGGGCTATACGGCAGTACCTCACTTCGCTTCGCGTAGACTAACAACAAAAGAAGCTTTAGAAACACGCGTCAAAATGATGACGCAAGAAGCTGGCGTAACAGATGTTTTAGTTATCGGTGGTGGCTTAGAAAAAGAAGCTGGTGAATTCGACGCGACTATGAAAGTTCTTGAAACAGGCTTTTTTGATAAATTTGGCATTAAACACATGGGCGTTGCAGGACATCCAGAAGGCTCACCAGATTTCTCTGATGAAGTAGCCATTGAAGCACTTAAACTAAAACAAGATTTCCATAACCGTAGCGACATTGAATTGCGTATTGTAACGCAGTTCGGTTTCGATGCTGAGAAATTCACAAACTGGGCAAATGGACTAGCTAAACATGGCGTAGATCTACCCGTTCATTTAGGTGTTGCTGGCCCTGCAAAGATAACGACACTCATAAAGTTTGCTGCCATGTGCGGCGTAGGGAATTCACTTTCATTCCTGAAAAAACGCGGCGGCGCTATCATGACTTTAGCTGCAGGCTTTGACCCAGATGAAATTGCAAACCCAATTGAAGAAAATGCTCTATCGACAGATTCAGCAATTAAACAAATTCACGTATTCCCATTCGGCGGCATGAAAAAATCTACTGAATGGCTAAAAACTCGTGGCAGCTGGTAAAGACCAGTTACTTTACAGCTTCTCAGGCTCATCACCCATCAAATAACGTGGACCAGAACCACGTGTTGATGCGCGATCCTGAGGATTATAAAGCGAGCACTTTTTCAATGACAAACACCCACAACCAATACAACCATCCAATAAAGTGCGCATTTTATTGAGTGATTCAATTTTTTGATCCAGTTCTTTCCTGAATTTACGCCCCATGCGCTCCCAGTCTTGCTTTGTAGGTGTTCGTTTCTCAGGTAATGAATCTAACTGCGAACAAATTTGGTCAATTGTAAAACCCACCTGTTGAGCGATCATAACAAATGACAATCGCCTTATATCAGACCTAAGAAATCGTCTTTGCCCGCCGGAACTTCGCTCTGAAAAAATTAGCCCCTGAGTTTCATAATAACGAATAGCTGAAACAGATAGGCCTGTCCGCTCTGCCAATTGACCAATAGAAATATTAATAGTTGCAGCCATAAATTTTCCTTAAAATAAACCTTGACCTAAAGTTAAGTTTAGGTATTAAATTAGTTTCCATCAGATGTCAAACCAACAACAGATGGAGTTAAATCATGACAATCAAAACAACATCCCCACTCACTTTTGGTAAAACCGTTGATACACGCAAGAGCATGATAATATGGCTATCAAGTGCTTTCCTGTCCAAGTTCAAAACTTGGCAAAAGACTTTTCGAAAGTCACGCATTGATCGCGCAGCAATTAAAAGCTTATTAAAATTAAGCGACAAAGAGCTGAGAGACATTGGAATAAGTCGCGCAGACATTTTTTGGGCAAGCAGACTCCACGAGATCAAAACGTTACGGCTGAATTACAAAAAATTGCGAGAAAAAACCGTAATTAAGCGAGCTAAAAACTATGAAACATTCAAACATACGGAGATATAAATGACACAACCATTCCTCGAACACGTCAACATTACAGTAAGTAATCCTGAAGCCACAGCTAACTTTTTATGTGAACTATTTGATTGGAAAATTCGCTGGCATGGAGGTGCAATAGATGATGGTATTACATATCATGTAGGTTCAGACACGCATTACATTGCAGTTTATTCAAAAGGAAAAAACCAAACTTAAGTGACAACAGTTATGACAAAACTGGTGGACTAAACCATATAGGTATTGTTGTCGAAAACCTAGATGAAGTTGAGACAAAAGTCCTTGCCAAAAATTACAAAACATTCTCACATGCAGATTATGAGCCAGGCAAAAGGTTTTATTTTCGCGACAATGACAACATTGAATTTGAAGTCATAAGTTACACTTAAACATATAAAATGTGATAGCTGGAACATTCGATTAAGTTGGGGGGACACCAAGTCCCCAGCTATCATCAACATAAGGTAGTTTAAGAAGAATTTCTTTAAGCTACCTTACGTTTTTCTGACAAATCATCGTGTGCTTTCAAAAACGCTTCACTAGCAATTTTTGCTAATGGAACACGGTTTAGCGTGTAGATATGAACTGATTCATATCCCGCATAAGCAAGATCATACACCTGTGATTTTAAAAGTTCTGAAGCAATTTCTAATTCAGTAGAACCGCAAACAGCACCACTTGAAAATGCCTCATAAATATAATCTGGAATATGCGTGCCGCAAGCTTCGGCCATTTCACAAACCCTAACAAAATTATAAATTGGCAAAACCCCGGGAACGATAGGAATAGTTATTCCGGCCTCTCTGGCATGTGATACGAATTCATAAAACTTCGAGTTGTCAAAAAAGAACTGCGTAATCGCAATTGATGCGCCAGCATCTTGTTTTGCTTTTAAGACAGCCAAGTCCTCTTTCAATGAGCCAACTTTTGGATGAATTTCAGGATAGCACGCAACTGCAATTTCAAAAGGATGGCAATCTTTAAGTGCAGCAACAAACTCTGGTGTGTCAGAAAATGTGTGAACATCAAGGCCTTCTCGTGGATCACCTCTAAGTGCAACAATACGTGTAATTTCAGCTTGCCAAAGCTTATCAGCAAACTCCTGAACCTCTTCTTTGCTTGCGCCCGTGTAAGTAAGATGGCTAGCAGTTGGAATTCCGCTAGAATTCTGCATGGCGACAGCAGCATCAAAAGAACCTTGCTTATCACTGCCCCCTGCTCCGTAAGTTACGCTTTGAAACTTTGGTTGGTATTCTGCCAAAATTGAGACTGTTTCTTCTAATTGATTTTTCGCTTTGTCTGAACGACCTGGAAAATATTCAAAACTCACATGTGCCATCTTCATCTCCTTTGGGGCTTTTAGGGTTATTAGCATGGTAAATTGCAAATATAAACAATAATATAAATATATCTTTATATCTTGATTTTATACAAACTAATAGCTATTCCCTTCTCCACGCTCTCAAAGTTCAAGTCGTAAAAACGGCAGGCATTGTCGCTGGAATAAGATTGGAATTTTGCACAAAAGTGCATGAGTTAAATGAATAGAAAACCAAGTTGAGTTGAGTCTCACTACCATTGCAAGGCAACGCAAATGACACATACAATCGTCGCATCAGAAACTAAAGAAGTTATCATTGGTTTCGACCAACCATTCGCCGTAATTGGTGAGCGCATCAACCCAACAGGCCGCAAAATTCTGAACCAAGAATTAGAAGATGGCGATTTTTCAAGAGTAGAATCAGATGCTATCGCTCAAGTCGAAGCAGGCGCAACAATCCTTGACATTAACTCAGGCGCAGTTTTCTCTGGCAAAATGGCCGCAGACAAACGCTATGCGGATAATAACTTTGTTGAACCAATATTGATGGAACAACTTATAAAAACAGTTCAAGCCGTAACTGACTGCCCACTATGTATTGATTCATCAGTGCCGGGCGCATTAGAAAATGGCTTAAAAGCCGCCAAAGGCCGCCCTCTCCTAAATTCTGTTACCGGTGAAGAAGAACGTATGGAGCTGGTTCTACCGCTTGTTAAAAAATACGATGTACCAGTCGTTGCCATTTCAAACGACGACACAGGTATTTCAGAAGATCCCGACGTACGTTTTGAAGTTGCAAAAAAGATCGTACAACGTGCAGCAGATTTTGGCATCAAGCCGCATGACATTGTGGTTGACCCATTGGTTATGCCAATTGGTGCAATGGCAACTGCCGGCCACCAGGTATTCACATTGGTGCGCCGCCTTCGTGAGGAGCTTGGCGTCAACACAACCTGTGGCGCATCCAACATTTCATTCGGCCTTCCAAACCGTCACGGCATTAACAACGCATTCTTGCCAATGGCTTATGCCGCAGGCATGACCAGTGCCATCATGAACCCGGTCGCTCTACCAACTGGACCAAAGAAAATCGCAGAGAAAAAAGCGCTGATCGAAGCAGCAGGCGTCATTCTTCCAGAAGACATGGACGATGAAACATTCGTAAAACTATTCGGTATGGGCTCAACAAAACCACGCGCAGGCAAAGAAATGGAAGCCATCCGCGCTGCAAACTTCCTTCTAGATCAAGATGATGGCGGCGCTGCATGGATTGCATTCAACAGAGGCCCAAACGCAGCCCCAGGCGGCGCAAGAGGTCGTCGTGCTGGACGTGGGCGTTCTAGAGGATAACCACTATTATAAAAGGACAAGATAATGATTAATTGGCTTGTCCTTATTATTCTTGCAATTGCCACTTTCTATAGCGCCTATTGGGTTTGGGGAATATTATTTCATATTCTGGGCAGCACAAGGGTTATGGAGCCCTGCCACTATTCTTCTCACGCCAGTTTCAAGGCAGCAATCTCCAACGCTTTTCTGGGCTATTAACATAATGTGGCTCGTTTTTGGTGTTTGGTATTTTGCTTATGACCTCTTGTGGCGAGTTGGAATCTACACCATATTTGGAATTCAACTTTACCCAAATTTTGGATAAATCTCTTGCCATATAAGTTTAGTGACAATCCCAGACAACAGTTACCCAAAGAAGCCTACACTTCTCAAGAATGGCTAAGACGAGAGCAAGAAAATCTCTTCGCCAAAACCTGGCGATTTGGGTGCATGGAATTTGACTTGCCGCAAGCAGGTGATTTCCAAACACTGAAAATCGGTAATTTTCCTATTGCCATTATCCGCGATGCAAATAATATATTACGCGCCTATCATAACCTTTGTCGCCATCGCGGCACTGAACTCCTTGAAGGCAAAGGCAATGTAGGAAAAACAATCGTATGCCCATACCATCGCTGGACCTATATGTTAGATGGGCGATTACGTGATCTACCCAACGCAGATCATTTCAAGGAAATAGACAAGCCAAACCTAGGGTTGAAAGAAGCTTCAATCGGCATTTTCAAAGAGATGGTTTTCATTAATCCTTCCCCAAATCCTGAGCTTTCATTTGAGGACTGGATTTCACCATTGCACGGTGCTGAATGGCCTCATAAAATTACTGAAAACAAGCTCAAGGCAGGTAAAGAGTTCGTCTATCGTATTAAGTGCAATTGGAAAGTCTTTTATGAAAATGCAATTGACGGATATCATCTTGTCTATTTGCATGAAAATACACTTGGTGGACCAAAACCCGAAAAAAATGAGTGGGATATCCATGGCCTAAACATGGTTTGGTATTCAACAGAACGCGATGAAATTCGAAACCGCATTCCTGTTTTTGTTGAAGAACAAGTAGCAAAAATGGGTGGCGCAAAGGAAATTCCAGGAGCTGAACAACCAGGATATGGCGGTGTTTACATGCTCTTTCCAACAACGATAGTAACACCAAGTAAATGGTCTCTAACCATCTCGCATATGGAACCTATCTCACCTGATGAAACTATACTTCGCGCACGTACCTGGGTACCTAGTAGCTGGTTTGATATGGAGGGAGCCCTAAACATGCCCCTGGATATGACAAGCCATCTGGTGAGATACTCTCAAAAAACTGGACGCAAGCCCCGCTGGAAACAGGTGACTTTCAAACGGAGGATATATGGGTATGCGAAAAGATGCAGAGATCGCTAAATTCGCAGGAATATGAAGTTGGGCCACTAGCCGCTGGAAGCGGCAGTGAAGCATCGCTTGAAGTATTTCAAAAACAAATTTTAAAATTCGTGAAATAGTGCCGCAAAAAGGATAGCTTTTTAAAACTTTCCCGCTAAATTTCCATAATAATCACAGGAACATAGCATGACTAATACCCAAGACCACCTCGTACTCTTCATGCCCTCTGGTAAACGTGGACGCTTTGCTAAGGGAACGCCTGTTATTGATGCGGCGCGAGAGCTTGGGGTTTATGTCGAATCTGTTTGTGGTGGGCGCGGAATTTGTGGGCGTTGCCAGATTGATATTCAAGAAGGTAACTTTGCAAAACACGGTATTACTTCTTCTAACGATCACATCTCGCCTTTTGGACCAAAAGAGAAACGCTATGCTGAAAAGCGCGATTTAAAAGAAGGCCGCAGGCTTTCTTGTTCTGCTTACATTGAAGGTGACTTGGTTGTTGATATCCCGCAAGACGGGCAAATCAATGCAGCTGTTGTCCGCAAGGTAGATGATGGCCGTATCATAGAGCGCAACCCTGCCCTTCAGCTTTGTTATGTTGAAGTTGAAGAGCCAGACATGCACAAACCTTTGGGCGATTTAGACCGCTTAAAGATATCACTACAAGAAGACTGGGGCTGGGAAGACTTAATGGTCGACAGCCACCTCATGCCTCAAGTTCAATCAATCTTGCGTAAGGGTGACTGGAAAGTCACAGCCGTCATTCATAAAGATATGGAGACAGCTCGTCCTTCAATTATTACACTTTACCCTGGCTTAAAAAACGAAGCTTATGGCATTGCCTGTGATATTGGTTCAACTACCATAGCTATGCATCTGGTCTCGTTACTATCAGGTAATACAATTGCATCATCTGGCGCGCCAAACCCGCAAATTAGGTTTGGTGAGGACCTTATGAGCCGTGTCTCATATGTGATGATGAACCCAGAAGGCCGCGAAGGCATGACTACTGCTGTTCGCGTTGCACTTAACGGTTTAATCGAAAATGTCTGCACAGAAGCAAATGTAGAACCAACCGACATTCTTGATCTTGTCTTTGTCGGCAACCCAATCATGCACCACTTGTTCTTAGGGATTGACCCAACAGAACTTGGCGGCGCGCCCTTTGCTCTAGCCGTATCTGGTGCAGTTCATACTTGGGCAACGGATCTTGATCTTGTCACCAACAAAGGCGCACGCGTTTATATTCTGCCTTGTATTGCAGGTCACGTAGGTGCTGATGCGGCTGCAGTAACACTGTGCGAAGGTCCACACAGACAAGAAAGCCAAATGCTGGTAGTCGACGTGGGAACAAATGCAGAAATCGTTTTGGGCAACTCCCATCGCACTGTTGCAGCCTCCTCACCTACTGGTCCGGCTTTTGAAGGCGCAGAAATCTCGTGCGGACAACGCGCAGCACCAGGCGCAATCGAGCGTGTACGAATTGATCCAGAAACGCTAGAACCAAAAGTCCGCATCATCGGCGTTGATAAATGGTCTGACGAAGAAGGCTTTGACGAAGCAGCAAAATCTATAGGTGTAACAGGCGTTTGTGGCTCAGCTATTATTGAAGTTGTAGCAGAAATGTTTTTAGCAGGCATTATTACTGAAGATGGCGTTGTAAACGGGAAATTGGCAGAAAAATCAGATCGCATTATCGAAGATGGACGCACTTTCTCATATGTGCTTTGGCGCGGTGAACAAACTCATACAATTAAACAAACAGATGTGCGCGCAATCCAACTTGCAAAAGCAGCTCTCTATGCTGGCATCAAACTATTGATGGATAAACTTGAAATCGAACAAGTCGATTCAATCTCATTTGCCGGTGCATTCGGCACCTTCATAGACCCAAAATACGCTATGGTACTCGGTTTAATTCCAGACTGTGATTTAGACAAAGTAAACGCTGTGGGCAATGCTGCTGGCTATGGCGCGAAGATGGCACTTCTAAATCGTGGCTACCGTCGCGAAATTGAGGAAACTGTCACCAAAATAGAAAAAATTGAAACAGCACTTGAATCAAAATTCCAAGATCACTTCGTAAACGCCATGGCACTGCCAAACAAGATTGAGCCTTTCCCTAAGTTAAGTGAACAAGTTAAACTTCCAGAAAAAACCGCCGACAATGATGGTAGCGGTGATCCCGATGGTGGACGCAGAAGGCGTAGACGCTCTAGAGAATAAAAAACTATAGATACTTTGAACACGAGCGAATTTCATTGAGTTTATCTGCAGAACTCACACTAAGAGGCAGACTCTGGACAAATTTAATGTCCGATTTACGCAATCCTATATCTAATAGTTCATGATCATCTAATTTGAGTAAAGCTATCAGCTCTTTCCTATTAGCTTTTTCAAGCGACTCTTTTTTGCACCTTCCAAAAATTGATTTTAATATTGCAAACACGGAAAGTGATGCCTGATTGTAATTTAGAGACTTAGCAGCAGAAAGCTTGTTGTTAGACATAATCATCGTCCTTTCAAAATTTACTTGTAAGAAGTACTGGCTTGAATTTGACAACGAACAATGATTTAATCAAACGAAAATATAAGAACTTATAATTGAATAAATAAAAATCATATGACAATAGAACTTACACTTCTGAAAACTTTTTAGCCGTCGTAGATCATGGCAACTTTCTTGCTGCTGCAAATGCTGTTGCCAGAAGCCCTTCTGCGATAACAGTTCAAATAAAAAAATTAGAAGACCAACTGGGTAAAAGCTTGTTCATACGAGATGCACGAACAACAAAACTGACAAACGACGGTGAATTGCTAGTTCCTCACGCAAGAAGAATGCTAGTGCTGGAATCAAATATTTTTGCAGAATTTGATAAGACACCCATAAAAGGCACTGTTAAGCTTGGCGTACCAGATGACGTAGTCGAGCGTTTTCCTATGCAAGTCTTGCGTCGTTTTAATGATGAATATCCAAGCGTGGCATTAACAATCATCGTTAATCAAACACCAGTACTATTAAAGGCAGTAGAAGCAAAAACGCTAGATCTTGCAATCATAACATATGATGAAAGTATAGAAGGTGTTTCTTCTACCGAAAAACTTATGGGTGAGCCTGAGGTTTGGGCGTCTAGCGCTAGCGGTATTGCTTGGGAAAAAAGACCACTTCCGATTACACTGTGGGAAGAGAGTTGGTCTTGGTATAAACCAGCAATAAAAAACTTAGAAGACGCTGGTATTGAATACACTATCATTCTGCAATGCGAAAACATATCGGGTAGAAAAGCTGCGATTAAAGCTGACTTAGCTGTTGGCCCATTACCAATATCTCATTTGGGTGAGAAAATTACTTTAGCACCAGGCCTTCAAAACTTAACAAAACTGCCAAATTACGGGCTTGGATTAAAAGTAGGATACATTCAAAACAATGTGGCAGCCGAAGCTGCTGCAGAACACATAAGAAACCATTTCAAAGCGATTAATCGCAAAAATTAAGCCGCCTGTTCTAACTCAAAACAAGCACGTAAGTGATCTGCTGCAGCCATAGCAGGGCTTGCAAGCTTATCAGCCATAATCATTCCCATGGCATATTCAGGCAGCGGTGCGAGTTTAGCTAGTTTTGCAACTTGAACAATATCACCACCAATTGCCGAAACCAGAATAGGCGCTATAGCAAGATCAGCTAAAATAGCGGCTTTCTGACCAGAAATATTAGCGCTTTGAAAAGCAATACGGTGTTGAATACCTTCTTGTTCTAAACTACTAAGTCCAACAGCACGCCAAATACACTCTTCTTCCCAAACCGAAACAGGTAAAGGCGTTTTTTCAGATGCAACACCACCTTTAAGGCCTGCCCAAACCAATCGCTCTCGCAGTAAAATTTCCGCACAGTGTCCATCATCAAACCCTGCATCACAGGTAATTATTGCTAAATCTAATTTTGAATTCTTAACTTGGTCTATCAAAATTACAGATTCTTCAACCACCACATCAACAGTTACACAAGGATGACTTTGCGAAAAACGTCGCAACATTTCAGGTAGCAGCCGTTCAGCCGCATCATCAGGCGCACCCATCCGAACTACTCCAGCAATATCAGGTGTTACAAAACGCGCCACCATCTCATTATTAAGCGCAAGAACTCGCCTTGCATGTTCAAGCAGTAAAAGCCCATCTTGAGTAAGTGATACGGACCGACTATCGCGAACAAATACTGGACGTTCAACCAACTCCTCAATTTTCTTAACTTGCATCGAAATAGCAGAAGGTGTTCGAAAAACAGTTTCTGCAGCAGAGGAAAAATTGCCAGTCTCGGCAATCGCAACAAGCGTTTTCAGCAAATCAAGCTCAAGTAAGGGTAATTGAGTATTGGTAGAAACGTTCATAATCTATCTTTGAATTTTTTTGATAGTTATCGTGAAATCTATTCGTTTGATTGAAGCATAGATATATATCATTGTCTAGACAGCAGCCAATCCTCCCAAGCTTGGCGCCATAAGTAGGAGATTGAAATGACTGATATTACAACATGCTCAAACCAACATGAATGCGGCAGCGATAATCGTCAAAACATTCAAATTCAAGAAAAGCTATCAGGTTTCCTAAGCGGTATTCTTTTAAAACTGAAAACGGCTTACGCCCAGCGCCGCCAACGTAAAATTGACCGCGATGCATTTAGAAGCTTAATGTCACTTGATGAAAAAAGCTTAAAAGACATTGGTGTTAGCCGCGATGACATCATCTGGGCATCAAAACTAGCAATGCATGAAAATGCCGCAAAAGAACTTGAAAAAATACGAGCAAATAACATTGCAACAAACAGGCTTAAAGCTTCAAAAAGAGTAGTTACAAGAAAGCTATAAACCATCCTTTACAAGAACATGTTTTATTATAACTAGTTCTTAGGTGTTAATTAGCATTTTCCAGTTATGAGTAAAAAAACTGGAAAATGTTAATGTCACAAAACTCTCATATTTTACATGATTTCAAATCAGGCTCTATAAGCAACGCCAACATAATTGAGCGATTAGGTATGTTTGCATTAAACTCAGCTGCTTGGATGACAAAACCGATAAACTACGTGGGGTTTTCTAAAGCAGCTGGACTGGTTAGTGTTTTTCTACCAAGCAAACGACCAGTTCGCACAGTTTTGTTCAGCGACACTGTATTTGAATACCCCTATGCCGATCGTTATTGGGCGCGCCTTGTTCATGATGTATATACGAAAGGTGAAGAAGATTTTCTGATGGCAATGCGCGATGTTGACTATGCTTACATCGATTGCGGTGCGAATTATGGCTATATGTCCTCAATTGTAACAGGCGATGAATACGGAAACAAACCAGCAATTGCTATTGAAGCTGATCCAAATACATTCAAAATCTTAGAACAAAATGCTAATTTAAATGATAATCGTTTTGAGGTTCGCCACAATGCAATATTCTCTAAGAGCGGTGAAATGGTCAACATTCATGGCGACAAACACGAAGCACGTTCTATTTTAGATGACGATGGCAATCGCGGTGATGGGAACGTTGAAACCCTAGCATTAGATGACCTTGATAATTGGCTAAAGAAACAAAACAAAAGTGCTATTTTCCTAAAGCTTGATGTTGAAGGAGTAGAGATTGATGCAATGAAAGGCGCAACGACACTCGCAAAAGGCAACTTACTTGTTTCTTATGAAGATCACGGAAATGATAAATCAAACGAGATCAGTCATTACTTCTTAAACGATCTAAAAATGAGAGTTTTTATATCAGAAGAAAAAGGCTGCCGAGAACTAACAACATCAAAAGAAATTGCAGAGGTAAAAACCAATCCACGTGTTGGTTACGATTTCGTAGCGACAAAAAGTGATTTTTGGTTAGAAAAAGTGCAAAACTGTAAATATTCCTGAATACTTTACTCAAATTATCATGTTTTTAGTTTATCCAGTGCTGCTTTCGCTTGTATAATGTTCGGCTGTAGCTCTAAAGCTTTTTCAAAACAAACCTTCGCCTCATCCGTTTTTTCAAGAACTAATTTTGTCAGACCAAGACTATAATGCCCAATAGCAAACTTTGGTTCGAGCTTTGTTACTTCTTGCAAATTCTGCTCAGATTCTTCGGCCATTCCATGGTCGCGGATTTTAGCACCAAGAGACATTAAAGTCGGAACAAAATCAGGTTTGATTTCAAGAGACCGTCTGTAAAAACTAAGCCCCTTATCAAGTTCTTCTTGCTGAATACAACAAGCTCCAAGGTTATTATAAGCTTGGAAATGTTCTGGTTTTTGTTTAACGACGTTTTCAAGATGAGGGATGGCTTCTTTAATCTTACCTAAACTCATATAAGCAACAGCAAGATTATACTCTCCATCAGCATATTCAGGCTTTACCTTAAGCGCCTTCTTCAAAGTTCTTATCGTACCAGGCAAGTCTTTTTGACCGATCTGAGCCTTGCTTAAAAGGTCGTAGAAACCCAATACTTTAGGAAACCTTTTTGTAAAGTGGCGTGACTTTTCTTCTAGCTCGTCATATTTGCCAGTTTTTAGTAGAAGCATTAAAGATTGAATATCTTGTTGTGAAGGTTGCGGTATAGCCATAATATTATTTCCATAAAATCTGTTACTGCATGGCTATCTTGAATCTTAGTTTCACTCAAGAAAAGCTGTTAAATTATCACTAAAGAATGTGAGCATATGATGAGTATAACTTACGGCTACCCCAAAGCTTTCATATTTGATGTTTTTGGAACAATTGTTGATTGGCGAAATGGTGTTGCTAATGTTTCCCAAAAATTCTTCGATGAAAAAAACTTAGATGAGAACCCACATTCATTCGCAGATGCTTGGCGTGCAAAATATCAACCAGCTATGGATAAAATACGTTCTGGTAATCGCGGATACTTCCCACTTGATATCCTACACAGAGAAAACTTAGATCAACTCTTATCGCAATTAGATTTAACAGAGACGTTTAGTGAAGAAGAAAAACAAGATTTAAATCGTGCTTGGGAACAACTCCCACCTTGGCCAGGCTGTGTTGAAGGGTTAAATGCGGTAAAACAAAAAGCCATTATAGCCCCCTGCTCTAATGGCTCGATAGCTTTGATGACAAGGTTAGCAAAATTTGGAGGCTTACCTTGGGATTGCATTGTTGGTGCAGAAATAGCCCAAAATTACAAACCTCATCCAAATGCTTATCATAAATCAGTAGCAGCGCTAGGATTACAACCAAACGAAGTCGTAATGGTTGCCGCACATAACTCGGATTTAGTTGCAGCAAAAGAATGCGGGTTGCAAACAGCATTCATTGCAAGACCAGAAGAACATGGCGCAAGACAGACAATTGACCTTGAGCCATCAGAAAAGTGGGACTATGTCGTTACCGAAATTGGTGAATTGGCCTCCATATAACTTTAAAAACATTTATTAATCACCTTTTTGAGAAAATATTTATGGAATTCAATTTTATGATTGCAATCATAAAAATTTCTGCCAATGTCGCTTGTACGATATTTTTATTGATTTTGAATAAATGGAAAACCTAACTACCCCAAACAAAGTAATTGAAAAAGCTGCTAACGTGGATAGTCGCTCAATTGTCTTTTTTCTAGTTCCAGATTTCTCAATGATTGCCTTCGCAACTGCTGTTGAACCACTGCGTATTGCTAATCGCATGTTAGGCGAAGATTATTATACATGGCGAATTGCATCTATGGATGGTGAGGCCGTTATTGCATCCAATGGTATTGAAGTCGCGGTTCAAACTAGCCTAAAACAAGAACGAGAGTCTTTAGCTACCTCACGCAGGCCATCTAATACATTTTTATGTTCAGGAATGAATGTAGAAAATGCAGCAGATAAATCTTTGTTTGCCTACATTCGAGAAAACAAGAATAGCGGCGTTACAATTGGCGGCCTATGCACTGCCGCATTTTTACTTGCAGCAGCAGGCCTTCTAAAAGGCAAACGCTGTGCGATCCATTGGGAAAACCTACCAGGGTTTGCAGAAAATTTCCCTGATGTTGATGTTTATGCGGATCTTTATGAAATGGATGGAAATACTTGGACATGTGCCGGCGGTACAGCCGCATTGGACATGATGCTTTCAATGATTGAAAAAGATCTAGGGGAAGATTTGGTCAACCGAGTATGTGAGCAAGCACTTACTGACCGTGTTCGTAATCCAAACGACCGACAGCGCCTGCCTTTACGTGCGCGTCTAGGCGTTCAAAATGCTAAAGTGTTGTCGATTATTGAGTTTATGGAAGCCAACATTGCAGAGCCATTACAACTTGTAGAAATTGCTGACTATGTTGGCCTCTCACGGCGCCAAATTGAAAGACTATTCCAGCAACATATGGGTCGTTCACCCGCCAGGTATTATCTAGAAATAAGATTAGACCGAGCACGACACTTGCTCATGCAATCAACAATGGCTGTTGTTGATGTAGCCATCGCCTGTGGTTTTGTCTCAGCTTCGCACTTTTCAAAATGCTACCGTGAAATGTACGGAAAATCACCGTTGCAAGAGCGTGTCTGACAATAATTATTGCCAGACACTTTATCATATTTAGCAAATATTATGTTCAGGCCCATATGGGAACTTGGTAATATTTTCAGCGCTGTCTTCACCAACAACAAGAATATCATGTTCACGATAGCCACCAGCGCCTGCTTGGCCTTCTGGAATTGTCAGCATTGGCTCGATAGATACAACCATGCCAGGCTCAAGCACCGTATCAATGTCTTCGCGCAGTTCTAGTCCTGCTTCACGACCGTAATAATGCGATAAAACACCAAATGAATGACCATAACCAAAAGTGCGGCATTGAAGAAGATCATGTGAAGCAAATAAATCATTAATCTCAGCAACAATTTCAGAACATTTACTACCCGGCTTAATTAAACTCAAGCCAAGTTCATGTGCTTCAACATTAGCTTGCCAAACTTGAAGGCTACGCGCATCAGGCTCGCCAAGGAACAATGTACGTTCAAGCGCAGTGTAATAAGCTGAAATCATCGGGAACGTATTAAGTGATAAAATATCACCCTGCTCTAGCTTGCGCGTTGTAACGGGGTTATGAGCGCCATCTGTATTAATACCAGACTGAAACCAAACCCAACTATCTCTGACTTCACTATCAGGATGTGAACGTGAAATTTCTAGCTCCATCGCATCGCGGCCAGCCATTGCTACATCAATTTCACGTGCACCTTCTTTAATCGCAGAACGAATAGCTTCACCGCCATGATCCGCAATACGAGCACCTTCTTTAATGAGCACAATCTCTTCTGCAGACTTCACCATGCGAAGCGTCATTACAGCAGGAGCAACATCAACAATAGAAGCGCCATCAAATGCTGCTTTAAACTTCCCATGCATCTCTAAGTTTAGATGATCAAATTCGACACCAATACGTTTAGCATTACCAACAATCGATTGTACTGCACGAATGTAATTGTCACGACGCCAATCTGTGTAGATTACATTTTCATCAAATGATCTACGCCAAGGTTGGCCAAGGTCAATATTAGCTGAAATTGTAACACTTTTATCTTGCGTAACAACACAAGCATATGGACGCCCAAATGCGCAGTAAAGGAAACCTGAATAATAAGCTATATTGTGCATAGACGTAAAAATAACAGCTTCAACATCTTGCGTAGCCATAGTTTTGCGTAAGGCGCTTAATCGGTTTTCATATTCACCATTAGAAAATGGAAGTTTGGCTTTTTCACCATTATGTAGAGTAAAGAAATCAGGTCTCTGCATGACATATCTCCGGTTTGGTTTCCGAGATTTAAGTCAAACCCGGAATAAAAGATATCCGGGCGTTCAGGACTAAAAAGATAGCATTAGCCATCCAGTATTGAAGAAACACGACGCCATCATGCTTCAATATCCATATTGCTTATTTTATTATGAATGTCACGAAGAAAATTAGTCTTCTTTTTGCCTAACAACAAAGAAGTTATGGACGGGAGAAAGACCACTAGATGAGTATTTTTCATCGCCCGAATACCACATCTGTGTAGACCGCCCACCATCAAACGCAAGCGCAGCATCGCATCCAAAAAAACCACCATTTGCTTGTGAACGCATTAACCAGCCTGCTTCAAATAAAGTTAGTCCAAAACGAGAAATTGTAGAAAGAATAATATCCCCATTTGAAAGCCTACATAAAATAGTACGTGGCTTTGCTAAACCAGTATTACTACCCATTGCCCATTTACCGCCTGGTTCAATAAGCATAGGTTTGCTCTGGATAACATCAAACTCACCAGCAGGAAGACCTTTGTGTGTTGGCGTAAGTTCTAAACCTTCAGGCTTAAAAGATACAACTCCGCCAGAAGATGGCCAGCCTTTAGAATACACTTTTCCATTAAGTCTCAAATAGCCAACAGAATACAAAATGCTTTTGTCCGTTGAAGCAAAAAACCCAGCATTCGTCGCGACGACAGCCCCCTCTTCTTCGCCAATTTGTTTAACACGGCTTCCAGAAACATCATTTTGCAAAGAAATAGAGAATGTAAAGTTATCAGGTGATATCTTAAAGGCTGACATAACAACCCCGCCCTCAGTCACCGCACGTATAACCTGCAAACCACCCTCAAGCTCTTGCCATTGCGCCGCCTGTAAAGACACTACAACTTTTGAAGCTTGCTCAGGAGCGATTAAATCTTGAGAGTACGCAACATTACTTCCCCAAAGTGTCGCAGCAGTCAAAGAGATTATCACTCCAGTTCTGTAAAAAGCTTTGCGAATCTTATCTAATCTGCTCATTAGTCAAACATAATGCCGATAGTAGGCCTCTACAAGCAACCTTACTTTGTAAAGTTAACAAACACACGTCTTAATAGCGGCGAACCGATTGAACGCTACCTGCACGGTAATTAGAGACTTTAACCATATTAGATTGATTGCCGCCTAAAACCTGCACACGACCATTTTTTCGACCTGCATAAAAGCCAACATGATGTCCACGTTTTGTACGAATAATAACAAGATCACCTTTACGAGCATTTTTTAAAGAAACACCTTTCCCCACACGCTTCCAACTTGCAGCTCTCAAGTGCCCGCCAGGTACTTTTTTACCCGCACGCTTTGAGACAGTTGCAACAAAAGCACCGCACCATGGCGTTCTGCGAGGGTTAACCCCCATATACTTCTTTAATTTACCAGTGTGTTTATTTTCGTGAAGTCCCATATAACGCTTTGCTATGCTATAAGTACCAGCCTCAGCAGTCGTAACATTTGTTAGTGATGTAGTTACGAAAAGGCCAAACGCAACACTTAGAGCAAACAGCGAACGCTGCGCGCATTTAATAAATATTTTCAAAATTTTTTCCTTAGATTTTACAAAGGTGCTATGGCGACACAAAAAGTTTCGCTTCATCGCTCACATCAGCGGCAATAAATTGTTCAGCACAAATTATGTAGAGAGTTCCTTTAAACTTAAGATAAGTATTTCTTATCCGCGATTAGCCACCTAAAGAAGTCACAAATGTGTCGTTCAAAACACAGAATATTACAATTGTTACAGTGTGTTAGAAAAATTAACAAAAAAGCCCACAGTCCTTTCGAAGGTGGGCTTTAATAATAAGTTTTATCTACTTAGCAGGACTACGTAGTTAGGTTCTTGGCTTTAAATTCTCAGGATCATATAGTGGCTCATAACCAACTCCCGCAACTTCTGCAGGGAAAGTCTCGCCCATATATTCAACAACAAACTCATTGCCCTTTTCTGCAAGTTCGTACGGCAAATAAGCGTAACAGATATTCTTACCAATCGTCGGGCCATAAGAAACACTCGTTACAAAAGAGCGTCGCCCAAGGCTATCAACTAAAAACTCGCCTGCTTTATCCATAATCGCCAGATTACCGACTGGATAACGCGCAACTCCCTGACTATCGACATTGTCAGTCATCACCAAAGTACAAAGCATAGCTGGTTGATGTTCACGCTCACGTTGGGCAACATATGCTGTCTTACCGTGGAAATCAGCTTCTTTAACTTTAGGGCGCGCCAAATCTGCTTCCATCAAATTATAATTGGTTAGCAGGTCTGCGTTTTGTAAGCGTAATGATTTTTCAAGACGACGGCTATTAGCATAAGTCTCAACCCCAATTGGCGTGACGCCCTGACCATAAAGCGCATCCCAAAGTGCCAAACCATCTTCGTAGTTACAATGAAGTTCCCAGCCCTGCTCACCGACATATGAAATACGGAATGCTGTAACCTTAACACCCTTTACAGTGAACGTTTTAATTGCAGCAAACGGGAAATTTTCATCTGTTAATTCATCAGGCTCATCAGCAACCGCTTGCAAGTTTACACGGGCATTTGGCCCCCAAAGACCAATACAGGAAAAGTCAGTTGTGCGATCTTCAACAGTGACATCAAAGCCTTTGTCTTGCGCCATACGCTTCATATAAACGAAATCGCGGTTACCCGTATCACCACCATCAATCACGCGGTAGCGATCTTCCATACGAATAAGCGTCAAGTCAGCACGAACACCCCCTTCTTCATCTAAGAAGTGTGTATAGACACCTTTACCAACAGGAATTGTACCCCCAACTTTTGCAACGCATAAATATTCCATCATCGCTTCATGATCAGGTCCAACAACATCATAAATAGCAAAGTGTGATAGGTTCACCATGCCCACGTTTTCAGTGAGTTCAAGATGCTCAGCATTTGATACGCGCCAGAAGTGGCGGTTGTCCCACTCATTTTCACGAACTGGAACACGGTCACCATATTTTTCTATCAGATGTTCGTTTGCGGCATAGCCATGCGCACGTTCCCAACCAGCAGCCTCCATGAAGTGGCCACCAAGCTCAACCTCACGCTCATAAAAAGGAGAACGGCGCATGTGACGTGAAGCTGAATATGGCTCACGATTGTGCACTGCTGGATTATAAATCTTAAACGCCGTTTCATAGCAACGCTCTTCAATGTATTCTTCTTCTTGCTGGAACGGATAATACCGCGCGACATCAATCGATGAATGATCAAGCTCGGTTCTACCGTCTGTCATCCAGTCAGCAATATATTTTCCCGTACCAGGGCCGTCTTTAACCCAAACAGAAACCGCATACCAAAGTCCGCGCACATTTTGCGATTCACCAATCGAAGGACCACCGTCGGCCGTTACTTGTAACAAGCCATTAAACGAACGACGTTCATCGAACCCAAGCTCACCCAAAATTGGAGTAAGTTCCATTGCGCGTTCCAATGGCTCTATAATTTGATCCATTTCAAGATCACGTTGCGAAGGAGAAAGACGTGCTTCTTCCTTGGTTTGAAGGTCGCGTGGATGACACATGCGAGGGTCTTTTTCCTCATAATAACCCCACTCGATCATGCCACCTTCGGCAGTCGTAGCATCCCCCGTATCACGCATATAAGCGGAGTTACCCTGGTCACGTAAAAGTGGATAACCAATCTCTTCACCTGTTCCATCAAACTCATTGTATGGGCCAAACCAAAGCAATGGGTGGTCAACTGGCATCACCGGTAAGTCTTCACCTGCCATCTTAGCAACTGTACGTCCCCAAAGACCTGCACAAACGACTACGTAATCGGCCATGATCTTGCCCTTAGGTGTAACCACACCCTTGATACGCCCATCTTCAATAACAAGGTCAGTTACTTCCGTATTTGCAAAGGTCGTAAGCTTGCCAGTAGCTTCTGCCTCTTGAACCAAATCCCCAGCAACGGTTTGCGAACGCGGAATAACAAGGCCAGCATCAGGGTCCCAAAGCGCACCTTGGATCACATCTTCTTCAAGAAGTGGAAATTTCTCTTTCGCTTCCTTGGCTGAAACCATATACGCGTTTGTGCCAAAAGCTTTGCCAGAAGCAACTTTGCGTTTAAGTTCCGCCATGCGATCATCATCACCAACGCGCGCAACTTCAAGACCACCAACTTTCGCGTAATTACCACGCTTTTCAAAAAAATCGATTGAATACATTGTTGTCGCACAGGTCAGTTGGTCATGCGCCGTCGCATAACAAAAGTCAGAGGCATGAGAAGTAGAGCCAACGTCTGTCGGAATCGCTGACATATCAAGTCCAACAATATCATCCCAGCCGCGCTCAATCAGATGGTGCGCCACAGATGCACCAACAATGCCCCCTTGCCCAACAATTACAACTTTTGCTTTTTCAGGAAATTTAGCCATGACAAATCGCTCTATTTAACGGTTTTAATTAAACAAGACTATCAAACGATTTTAATGATTGGAACTGTTCTTGTTGCGACAGAATGATGGCGGATGCCATCTACAATCAACTAGGAATACAACTTCTTTCTCCAGTTGCTCCAACAAGAATAAAATCAAGCAAGCATACATCAAAAGGCTTGGTGATCTTTGAGAGGTATTTAATAAACTCAATCTCATTTGGTTTTGGTGAAAGCCTGCCACTCGGCATACTTTTTGCTATAATTAGTGCAGCAGCATCAAGTTCCAGCGAGCGAGTTATAATTTCACGTGGATAGACGTAAACGTTAGACACGGTCCCTTTTTGTAAATATTCAGATCTTATTGGATGATATTCCTCATCGAGAAAAATACATAAAACACTTTGCTTGCCTTGATGTGCAAGAGTACTACGACAATACTGTCTGATTGTTTCCCAATTATTCAATGCCGGCTTATTAAAAATCCGTTTTTCAGCAATAAGTATCATTGCTTCTTTTGTTGCTAAGATTCCTTCAATGGCTTTAAGTGTAAGCCCGCCGACCTTAATTAAACTGGACATGGATTGAGAAACAACAGCGGAAAGGCAGCCAAATTCCTCGATCATATTACATGCTATTTGATGCAAAAATTCATCTGGCAACCTGTCCTTTAAAATAGACTTAAGAACGACGACATCATCATTTGAATGAGCGCTATAAATCTCGCTATATTTATCCAGACTTAATAAACTTATTTCTTTCAAATACACATCCGAATCATACTTACTCATTACTCACCTGATACAAAACACTAAAACTCAAATAGTAGATGAAACACCCCACGACAGGTTTAATACAATTTTTACCATCAATTAAAGTAAAACAATCTAAATCGCGATTAAATTTTCTTAATTATAACATCACTTTATCAGGTGTCCGACCCCAAGCGTAATCTTAAACCCGCCAATCAACGCTACTAAATTTTCGTAATTTTCAACCGCACCAAAATACGGATCAGTGCCTTTTCCTTCCAGCGTATTACGAGGACGCACACTAGCCCATTTATCTATTATCGGCGCATCTTTTAGCGCAGGCACAAGCTCAGTTGCGCGCTCATAGAACCCCATATTGTCTTCATCAAATGCTGTTGCGTCCTGCCATTCGCCAACTGAAGTTGAACCAATTGCCACACGGTTATTTGCGTGTGGCACAACATAAGAACCGTCGTGATAAACAATCGGCAAATCATCGTTATGAGCGTATTCAACTAAGACTGCCTGACCTTTAACCCCGCAACCGATCGGTTTATCTTTATTCATTGCCCCCATAAAAGGTTGTAAGAGCGGATAAGCTTCATAACCATTTGCCACTATAATTTTACCAGCTGATATTTTTTCTCCATCTAAAAGCGCGATTTGCCCGAGCTTAGGTAAAATACCAACGCACTCCAAACCTTCCAAAACTTCGCACCTAGGCCTCACATATGCTTCTAACGCCGACAAATATGCTCGTGGATTTACTCTTGCCGAAAACGTATCATATTGAATACCAAACTTTGCAACATCAGGATTAATCCAATCACTTGCAAAGTCCGTTGTATTCAACAAAGACATCTCATAGCCATCCGCCCAAAATTCACTAGAGCCTTTAATTCTAACAGGCATGTGCTGTAGCATTTTTTCATGGGCCAAAGGCATAATCCTGCCGCACATACGATAACCGCAATCATGACCTGTATCGGATTGAAGTTCAGCAATAGCCTCACTTAAAGTAGAAAGCCCACCATATTGAAATTGCTTTTTTGCATCCCACCCATCCGGCATATGCGGCATAAGTGCGCCTAAAAATCCACCTGAAGCGCCCGCGCCAATATGACGTTTTTCAATCAGCACTACGCTCTCGCCACGCTTAATCGCATGACGAGCCGCCCAAAGGCCTAAAACACCCCCACCAATAATTGCTGTATCGTATATTTTATTAAAATGTGCTTTATGAATCATAATAGGAACTTGTCGTGCTAAGCGATTCAAAACAAGGGTAAAATGTTGAGTAAGTTAGAATGGCGCGATGGTGACTTCCCGGTATCCATCCAATTTGATGACCCATATTATTCAATTACAGATGGTCGCGCAGAAACAGACCATGTATTCATCAACGGCAACGATCTCATTCAACGTTGGCCAGAATTACAAAATTGCACGATCGCTGAATTAGGTTTTGGAACAGGCCTTAATTTTCTGGAGACAGTCAAGCAATGGCAGGCATTAAACTTAAGCATCGCAAAACTCAATTTCATATCGTTTGAGCAATACCCAATCACAAAAGAGGAAATGAGAAAAGCACTCTCACATTGGCCAGAGTTAGAAAGTTTATCAAAAAAATTATCAGAAACTTGGAATCCAGAAAAAACCATCGAATCTGAATTTTCTGAAAACATTCACCTAACCATCCACATAGGCGACGCGAATATCATACTTCCCAATTTAAACTTCAAAGCAGATGCATGGTACCTAGACGGTTTTTCTCCCGCAAAAAACCCTGAGTTATGGAGTGAAGCACTCATGTTGGAAGTCGGAAAACACACCTGTCTTCAAGGTACATTCGCCACATATACAGCAGCTGGTTTCGTAAAACGCGGGCTTCAAGCAGCAGGTTTTGAAGTGAAAAAAGTAAAAGGCTTTGGTAGGAAGCGTGAAATGCTGATAGGACGCAAATCAAATAAAGTAGAAAGCACCGAAAATGAGTCTTGAAGCAGATCTAAATACACGCGCAAAAAACAAATGTGAATTGTGCAACGCTACCCAAACACTAGCACCCTTAGCTGTTAAAGGCGGTGAAGGTGATGCAACAGGCCATATTTTAACATGTGAAAATTGTAGCTCACAAATATCAGGCGATACTGAGTTAGACAAAGATCATTGGCGTTGCCTAAACGAAAGTGCATGGTGTCAAATTCCTGCTGTCCAAGTAACTGCTTGGCGCATGTTAACTCGCCTATCAGATGAAGCTTGGGCGCAAGATTTGCTGGGAATGATCTACCTTGATGATGAAAGTTTGGCTTGGGCACAAAGTGGATCAATGGGTGAAGATGGAATAATCCATAAAGACAGCAATGGAAATACACTGGAAGCTGGCGACACAGTTACGCTTATCAAGGATTTAAAAGTAAAAGGTGCAGACTTTACCGCAAAACGTGGAACTGCAGTACGTCGCATTTCACTAGTGCAAGATAATCCAGAACACATTGAAGGCCGCGGTGAAGGGCAGCAAATTGTGATTCTAACTGAGTTTGTAAAGAAATCTAATTAAAAATATTCAGCGACATACACGTCGCACACAGGCATTAAACCTCGCCTCTCCATCTGACATTCTATGATAAATTGCATTGGATGTTGGAGAATCCGATATGAACATCAACTTAAAAACCGAAATAGCAAACGCAGCCTTGCCAATAGAAAAAGCAACAGGAATGCCTAACTGGTTTTACACATCACCCGATGCAATCATCGAGGAGAAACTCAAGCTTTTCTCACCCAACTGGGTAGGAATAGGATTTGGCAAGGATGTTCCAGAACCAGGCGATGTAAAGCCGGTAGAGTTTTTAGGGGACCCCTTCATTATTTCACATGGCCGCGATGGACAAATAAGAGTGTTTCACAATGCTTGCCGTCACCGTGGTGTCAAACTGGTCCAGGAAGCAGGCAAAACAACGGGCCTTCTCCGTTGCCCTTATCATGCTTGGTGTTATTCCACTGAAGGTGCATTAAAGCAAACACCTCATGTTGGCGGACCTGGCATTCATGACCACCCAACAATCGATAAATCACAATTAGGTTTAATTGAAGTTCGTAGCCATACCCATCTTGATGTAGTTTTTGTCAACATTTCAGGCGACGCAACACCTTTTGAAGAACACTTCAAAGATGTTCTAGAGCGATGGAAAGAGTTTGATAAACCCATCCATCATGGCGGCGAAGAATCATCCTTCAAACTACAAGTAGAAACAAACTGGAAATTAGCAGTCGAGAATTATTCTGAAGCCTATCACTTACCGTTTATCCATCCGGGTTTAAACGAAGTATCCAAACTTGAAGATCATGCCAATATATTAAGTGACGGCCCATTTTCTGGTCAACTGACACGCGCCTTTACGCTGGCACAGGATGAAGAGGGGCGTAATTTTTCTACCTTTGATAACTTGTCCGAACGTTGGGACAAAGAAGCAGAATACATCACATTTTACCCAAACGTTATGCTCGGCGTTCATAAAGACCATACATTCGGGATTGTTTTAGAGCCAAAGAGTCCGAGCCAAACACTCGAGCACATAGAAATATACTACACTTCAGACGAAATGCGTTCAAACGAATGGCAAGATATGCGCGAAACAAATGCTGCATTCTGGAAAGAAGTATTTGCAGAAGATGTCGGAGTTGTAGAAGCCATGCAAATGGGGCGCAACGCTGATGGCTTTGACGGCGGCCACTTCTCACCCGTCATGGATGAATCAACCCATCATTTCCATCGATGGGTAGCCAGTCATTTTATGGATGGTGTTGAAGCAGCTGAATAACGGTCAAAACCGCTAGTTCTTAAACAAGTTTATCAAGGCTTTGTTTATCGAGAGTAGTCAAAAACGCTTCAGTTGCAGCATACATTGTTTTTGAAGCTTACATCTTGGCATGAAACTACAAGTAGACTGTTTGTCATGCATACATTCAACAGCAGCGAAATCTGATTCGATTATTCGTACAACTTGCCCCACAGTAATTTCTAAAGGTTTGGAGGCAAGAGACACGCCCCCTATCCTACCACGTTGAGACTTTACTATTCCCGCCCGATGAAGTTTTGCAGAAATTTTCATGACGTGAGACTTAACCAAGCCCAATCTTTCTGACATGGCTTCAATCGTTATTGGTTCTTTTTTACTGGCCAATAACATCAGTATTCGTAATGCAAAATCACTTGCTTGACTAAGACGCATTCAACTCACTTAAAACATTCATCTAATATGTTGACTTTACCACATTCAGTAATTGTTTAAAGATACATATTACATGAATATTTAATCGAAAAAATCAATTATGATGAACGCAAATCAAAACAGTCCTAAAGTTTGTTCTGAATCACAGATCAGTGAATTAGTAGATCAGTTTTATAGACGCGTGCATAATGATGAGAGATTAGGATCAATATTTGCAACAGAGATTACTGGAACATGGGACGAACATACTGACAAAATGAAGGCGTTTTGGCGTTCAATATTACTTAAAACTCGTGAGTATAATGGTAGGCCAGTTCCAAAACATAAAAAACTCGTTGGAATAGAAACAGCCGACTTCGTGAAATGGCTAGCGCTATTTCGAACTACAGCTTATGAAGTATTTGATACATCAAACGCGCAACTTGCAATTCAAAACGCAGAGAACATAGCTTCCAGCCTTTGGCTTGCAATGAATGAAAACCCATTCACAGCTCCACCAGACTGGGCATCCTATGAGCAATCAGCTCGGCATAAATAAAAAAGGGACAACAAAGTGACTATCTTAAATTTCTTACTAAAAATATTTCTATTTCCAGGAAATCTTGTTCTTAAAAAAATTGGTGTTTCTGTTGAAGAAGATTCTGGCATTTTACGATCATTCATAAACTCATGCGTATGGGGCGGACTAATCCTTTTAGTAGTCCTAAAGTTTGTCTAACCTATTTTATATTGCTTAGTCCGGCTGCGTTTTCTGCATACTTTCACGCTCACTAAAAGTTGCAAGCATTTGTGTAAGAACTGGCCGTCCATCTCGCCAATCAAAATCAGGCTGACGGAAATCCAAATAACCTAGCGCAGAGGCAACAGAAATAGAACCAAGATGAACATCTTGTATGCGCCCTGCTCTCCAAGTCTCGAGCACATCTAACGCCTGTACAATCTTCTTTTGCTGTGCATCCATCCAGACATCCCATTGATGCTCTTTCGGCCGAAGCGCTTGTTCGTAACGAATAGCAACGGCTGTTTCCATAATCCCATCGCCCATCGCTTGGCAAACGAGCGTATTGTAGCGATCCATACCATCAGCAGGTAGCATCTTTTCACCATCATGAAGACCATCTAAATATTCTAAAATAACGCGGCTATCAAACAGCGTATGGCCATCATCCAAAATCAATGTTGGTTTTTTTCCAAGTGGATTTAGCTTTGCAAGTTCAGCATCAGGTGTGAGTACGGTATTCGAAACATCAATAAGTTCAAGCTTATCAATCTGCCCTGTTTCATAGGCCAGCATTAAAACTTTTCGGGCAAAAGGTGACGGCGGCGAATACCAAAGTTTCATGAGTTATCTCCAAATCAAATCAGACTTGGAGTTGAACACAGTCGAATAGCTAAAACAACCAGATTAATTTCGGATTGCATTACCATTTCTAAGAAGTTGAGTAATCCGTTCTAGCGTTTCTGGAGTTTTGGCAAGCTCTATGAAGCTCGCACGTTCACGCGCATACATATCTTGCTCAGTAACAGCTAGTTTTTCACTGCCAGAACCACCCGTCATAATTTTTGCAATTGCAGAGGCGACGGTAACATCATGTGGGAAGAACCAGCCTTTATCTTTACCATCTTCCAAGAATGCAACCATTGCATCATGGGATTCACCACCAGCGAGCATGAACTCTGGTTTCTCACGTGGTTTATACCCCTTATGCATATCGCCAAGCGCCCTGCGCGCGCCTTCGATTAAGCGGTCACGGTTCATTACTTGCTCGTCGCGACCCTCAACAAAATATTGCATTGGTATCGCTTCATCAGGAGATGTTGCAGTCATCGCATAGCCAATTTGATCAAATGTCTTACGTGCAGCTTTTGCCCAATCACCTGTTGCTTTATACCAGCGTAAATAAGTTTCTTTTACGCCGCCGCCGCCCGGCACAACGCCAACACTTGCTTCAACTAAACCAAGCACGCAGTTCGAATGAGCAACAACTTTGTCACAATGCGCAAGTACTTCATAACCACCCCCAATCGCAAGCCCAGAAGGCGCACCAACAACAGGTGCGTTACAATATAACAGAGCCTCAACTGCCGATTGGAAGCCGTGCAAGAAGGTATCAATTCCATCCCAATTCTTAGCTTCAATCATCTCAAGAAAACGCTCAAGATTTACGCCAGCAGAAAAGTGCTGCGCATCATTATGAACGATGATACCAGGCCCCGGATTTTGCGCGGCAGCATTTACGATTTCCATACAATCCGCATTCAAAGCATTGGCCTTGGTATGAAATTCAACGAGGCGAATGCCATCTTCAAGATGAAACAAACTTGCGCCAGCATTTTCCAGCACAGGCTTCATGGTGCGTCTTGTCATATGGAAACGCACTACGCCATCAGGCAAGTTTACAGGGCGCAGATCTCCATCGTAATGACGTACTTTTAATTCACTACCTTGCGCTTCATAAAAAGGTTTACCTGCATTATCACGAAGAAAATCTGGCACATACCAACCTTCGCTTTCCAAACGCTCTACAAATTTGCCCGAGCCAATCGTATCGATCATCTCAAATGGGCCTTGCACCCAATTATAACCAAGCTTCATCGCATCATCGATATCTTGTGGCGAATGGGTAACATCAGGAACAAGACTTGCTGAATATGTCAGAATTCGCGCAAGCACACGCCAAGCAAATATTGAAAGCTTATCATCACCTTCAATCAGAACATTAATACCGCCCTTCTCACCACGCTGGGCAAGCTCAGGAAGTTCACGAACACGTGGACGCCAGCTTTCAGATTGCAAATCCCATGCTTCGCGAGTTTCATCCACTTCGCGGTAAAAACCAGCACCTGACTTATCGCCTCTAAAACCACGAGCAACATGATCGTTTACAACTTTGTTTTCACCCCCCACTTCCATGAAAGGGTCACCCTGATCAAGAATAGAATTTAGTGATCTAACCACATCGCCCATCAGATCAAGACCAATCAGGTCATAAAGACCAAACGCACCCGTCTTGGGAATACCCATAGGACGACCAAAAATAGCGTCTGCTTCTTCAACTTTTAGTCCTAGCACAACCGCTTCATGCACAGCGGCTTGAAGTGCAAATACACCAACGCGATTACCAAGAAAGCCCGGCGTATCTGCACATTTTACAACGCCCTTACCAAGCATTTTATCATTAAATTCGTGCAAGGCTTCAATAACATCATCACGTGTTTCTTCACCACGAACAAGCTCAAGCAAACGCATGTAACGCACAGGGTTGAAAAAGTGCGTAATAGAAAAGCGCTCTTTAAAATCTTGTGGGCTTTCTTCGACCAAAAGCTTTATTGGAATGGTTGAGGTATTAGATGAAACCAAAGTTGTTGGCTTTAAGTGCGGAAGCAGGTTTGCATATAACTGGCGTTTAATATCCAATCGCTCAACAATCGCTTCACAAATCCAATCGCATTGACCAGCCTTATCCAGATCATCTTCAATATTGCCAACCGAGATAAGTTCAAGGTTATCCTTGCGCATTAATAGAGGTGGATCAGATTTTTTAATACGCGCGATTGCACCTTCCCCTACGCTATTGCACCCTGCATCCGAAGTAATATCCAGAAGTAAAACTTCAATGCCCGCATTAGCGCATTGAGCGGCAATGCCAGACCCCATGGTGCCAGCGCCAATAACGCATACTTTTTTAATATCAGAAGCAGTAATTTTAGTCATTCTATTCGCTCACTTCGGGAATTTGATTGATTAATTCTATAATATTTTCTGGAAAGACGGTTTTATCTGTTTTCATAAGTTCAGATTTTGACCACCAGTAATGCTCTTTCATAACTTTCAATTCATGTATGGTTTGATGCGTAGTTATAACTTTGTTAGAAGTAACTTTCACAAAGAAGTATCGCTCATCAGCTTCAACAAATTCGCCGTCTGGAGTTTTAAAAACAGCATTTCGTTGCCCAATTTCTTCTCCAACATCACTTATTAAACCTGTTTCTTCAAATAACTCTCGCTTTGCAGCTTCTTGATATGTTTCTCCATTTTCTAACCCACCTCCTGGGGTAGACCAAAAGTCTTGTCCACAAAGCGGCCCATCATCAAAAGTAAATCGAAACAACAACAAATCGTTTCTAGAGTTAAAAACTAATAGTCTAGAGGATAGCCTTTGCTTCAAACCCAGCCTCCATTAAGCAGCAAGAAAATCGCGTAAATATTGATTAAGTTCATGCGGTGCTTCAACTGGAATTGTATGCCCTGAGTTAGTCAAAACATAGAGCGTATTATTGCACAACACTTCTGCAAGCTTTTTACCAAACTTGAGCGGTGTCATTTTATCTTTACCAGCCAAAACACACATCGTTGGACACTGCACTTTGGCAGCGATATCCATACCGCCCTCAAATCCGGCACAAGCTTTTAGATCAACTGTCAGTGAACCATCAGCATTTAAATCCATGGTACGAAGACCATTACCAATATTAGAGAAACCAGGAACAGAATTTTCAAAATGGTGTGCATCTGGCCCAAGCCCCCAAGCAGTCATCAAAGATTTTGCACGGTCTTGCTTCGTTTCAGACATAGAGATCAACATATCGTTGACAGGAATAGATGCAGCAGTAGCAACGAACACAAGCTTCTCTACACGTTCAGGCGCTTTGTCAGCAATCGCTAAATTCACCAACCCACCCTGACTATGTCCAACAAATATTGCTTTCTCAATGACAAGCTCATCCATAACCTGAAGCATCCAGTTAGCTTGCGCTTCAACATTTGGCAAAGCTTCACCGCCCGACAGGTCATGCCCGGGAAAATCTACTGAAAGAACATTATACCCTGCATAGGCAAATGAACGTGACTGCTGCGCCCAAACCAAATGCGAAGAACCAGCACCATGCATAAAAATTAAATATGGCTGACCATCAACATAGTCGCGACCACCTGTTGATGCATAAACTTCATGTCCGTTTAATTGAAATCTCATCGAACAGCCCTCTCAGCAGCTTTTAGCGCTTGATTGAAATCAGCTTTCAAGTCTTCAATCGATTCAAGTCCGACAGAAAGCCTGATCATATCTTCGCTCAAACCGCCTGCCTTCATATCTTCAGCAGAAATGTGACTGTGCGTTGTAGACGCTGGGTGAATAACTAGCGTTTTCGCATCCCCAACATTTGCCAAGTGAGAAGCAAGCTCTACACTTTCAATAAATGCACTACCAGCCGCGCGACCACCCTTCACACCGAAACCAATCATCGACCCTGCACCTTTAGGCAAAATGCGTTTGGCTATTTCATGGTCGGGATGGTCTTCTAACTCAGGGTGTTTAACCCAAGAAACCATTTCATGGTTCTTCAGAAATTCAACCATCGCACGGGCATTAGAAATATGCCGCTCCATTCTCATTGGCAAAGTTTCAATACCTTGTAGTAAATGGAATGCATTAGTTGGTGAAAGCGCTGGACCAAAGTTATACATACCTTCAGCACGTACACGCATTGTCAAAGCAGCCGGTCCATATTCTTCCCAGAAATTGATGCCATCAAGAGCATAGTGAGCAGAAGTTAGCGTTGGGAACTTATCGTTCTGCCCCCAATTAAAGTTACCGCCATCAACAACAGCACCACCAATAGCAACACCATGCCCGCCCATCCACTTTGTTAGCGAATGTACAATGACACTGACACCATGATAGAACGGCTTAAACAAATAAGGTGTACAGAAAGTTGCATCCATCACAACTGGAATACCGGCCTTGTTTGCAATTTCAACAACACGGTCAACATCTAAAACATCCAGGCCAGGATTACCAATCAGCTCGCAAAAAATAAACTTAGTATTTTCCTGAATAGCAGCTTCCATTGCATCCAGATCACGACCATGCACAAAGCTAGTTTCAACACCAAAACGTGGCATGGTGTTTTTAAGCAGGTTAATGTTTGCGCCATAAAGCTGTGCGGTAGAAACAATATGATCCCCCGCACTTGCCAACATAGTCGCAACCAAATGCAATGCGGCCATGCCAGATGCGCAGGCAGTACAAGCAACACCGCCTTCCATCGCAGCAACACGTTGTTCAAGCACAGCTACGGTTGGATTAGAGATGCGCGTATAAAGATGCCCACCTTCCTCCATGTTATAAAGTGCCGCAGCGTGACGGCTATCTTCAAACATGTAAGACGTAGTCTGATGAATGGGCACAGCACGTGAACCGCCTTTTTTATCAGGCACATGCCCTGCATGAAGCGCCATCGTTTCAAGGTCGTAAAAATCAGACATTCAATCAGCCTTATTGAGTTTGAGAAAATTCATTTACAAAATATACAGAATTCAGTTCAGATATTACACCAGCATTACAGTAATTTCCTTTGTGCAAATTTACAGTAATGGAATACTCAGTCTGAACGGATGAGAAGGTAAGTTGATCCCCTAGTTTCTCAATGTTACAACCAGCCGCACCACAATTTGATCCAGATATATAACGGTCATTATAAACAGACCAACCGTAGCTCCTATCAACACCATTTAAAAAATATTCAGCCGTCTTTTCGTCACGGTAATACAAACATCCAAAACGGGGGTTGGTAATTGAATTAACAAGGAGCAAATCACGTATCGAAACAGGCTCTTCTGCGTGAGCAACATGGCTACTCGCAGAGAGTATAACAAATACTGATACCACGATATATTTCATTAGAGTTTCACCTAAGCAAATCCAAAGTAAACAACTTCTTTTATGCAATATCAAATGGAAGCTTTGAAATTGTAGCCGTTAAATCTCCATCAGATGTATCTGTCTGAATTGTTACCTTAGTACCAGGCTCACTAAATGCCGCTTCAATAAGACCAACACCAATATTAGATTTAACCCTTGGTGACCAACCAGATGCGGATACAAACCCAACATGACTTTCGTTATTTTTTACTGGCAATTTATGTTGGTTGCCAGCAGATAAAGGTTCGCCTTCAATTTTATAACCAACAAACTGGCGTTTAATACCATCTGCATGAATTTGAGTTAGTGCTTTTTTACCAATAAAATCATCTTCACGGCTTAGAGAAACAAATTTGCCAAGACCAATTTCATAAGGATTAGTGAAATCATCTGTATCCGCGCCATATGAAACAAGTCCACTTTCCAAACGCTCAATGTAATTCGGCGTTCCTGGACCAATATCATAAGGTTTGCCCGCCTCTTTAACCAAATCCCACAATTCACCGCCACGCGAGCCATCAGTTAAATAAAGCTCATAGCCACCCTGTTTAGACCAACCAGAACGAGCTACGTGTAATGGTATGCCATTTAGTGTAGTCTCACGATACCCAAAATACTTAAGGCCACGAATCCAATCACCAAATAAATCAGCGACAACTTCAACAGCCTTTGGCCCTTGAATAGCAAGTGGCGACACATCGGGTTCATGAATTGAAACATTATATCCGCGTTCAGCTGCAATAGCGCGTGCGAATAACATCACATCACTATCTGCAATTGAAAGCCAACATTCATCTTCTGACAGAGGTAGAAGAACAGGGTCATTAATTAGCGTGCCGCGATGATCACACAAAGGTACATAACGCCCTTGTCCAATGTTAAGCGCACCTAATTCACGCGGCGTTAAATAACGAGCAAGCTTTTCTGCATCAGAACCTTTTAGCGAGACTTGACGCTCAACTGCCACATCCCACATAGCAACGCCATTTATCAGGCGATCATACTCAGCCGCAGCATCACCATAACTCGTTGGCATATACATATGATTATAGACAGAAAACGCACTCACACCGTCTTCAATTGTTTTATCAAAATATGGGGATTTGCGAACACGCGCACCAATTGCAATACCAAAGCTCATAACAACACCTCAATCACAGAACATTTTGAGAGTACTAATCAGAACGGTTACTTTCCACTCGTCAAATTGCGCTATCAAAGTCGCATTCCAGCCAACTAAGAATAAATATCCAAAGCCTACAGAAATACATTTTATTGTTGAGATTCATGTATTATTAAATAATTACAATTAATTAAATAAAATATAATTCAAATGCAATATTAATGAAAAATATTGTACTTTGCTTGAAGGGGGACACTCCTTCATATGCGGTTGACTCATGCCCCAAGCCTATTTGTGGTCAGCGGCACGCATTAAATATGCAATTGACCTTCGCTAACAATAACAGCGCCACCTGATATCGTTGCATTTAGTAGTTTTCCATTTTCAACGGTCATTCCAAGCTCAATACGAGAAGGCCTGCCCATTTCAATGCCTTGATCAATTATAAAAACGTGATGACCATCCGAAGGTTTATCGCAAGCCATTATTTGGCCTGCAAACCCAGCAACGGCACTGCCAGTGGCCGGGTCTTCAGGAATCCCCATAGCAGGAGCAAACATACGCACTTGGTAATCAGCGTCAGCAGCAAAAGTCTCTTTAGAATATACAAAAATCTCATCTTCTAACCCGCGAGGAACATTATGCTGTGTCAACAAAGGAGCATTGAGTTTTATAGATTGCAAAGCCTTTAAACTTGCAATTGGTAATGTAGGAAATGGAACTCCTGCATGACAAGGTGCGTAAGAATGCCCCTCAATACCTATATCATTTGTTTGAAGACCAAGCGTTTCTGCCATTAGATCTATATCTATATCTAACTCAGCCTCAACACGAGTTGGTAATTTAGGAATTGTAAAACTTGCTGATGTACCAGAGATGACACAGGGAACCAGTCCAACGTTTTCTTCTAGCACAAGTTCAGCCCCCTCACCTAAGCCATCGAGATGACTCAACAAAACTGCTGTACCAATTGTTGGGTGACCAGCAAATGGCAACTCTCTACCTGGCGTAAAAATACGAACCTTAGCTCTATTTTTTGAATCTACTGGCGGCATAACAAAGACTGTCTCAGAGACATTAAACTCCCCTGCAATCTTTTGCATCATCTCATCATCAAGCCCCTCACTATCTAATACGACTGCAAGAGGGTTACCCGACAGAGCTTTATCTGTAAAAACATCTAGGGTAAAATAATGACGAGACATAAGACTTCCTTAGCAAAATTATTAAACCAATTTTTTATCAACAGTTGCAGCGATTACCTTTTTCACTGTTAAGCCTTGAATAATAACCGAGAATAAAACCACAGCAAATGTCGCTGTTAGTAACAATGGTTTATTTTCATTATCAGGTAAAGATAATACGAGTGCTACCGAGATACCGCCTCTCAATCCTCCCCAAGTCAAAACAGGAATAGCGCCATTCGTGAAGGTTCTAAATTTTGATAAAGTCATAATAGGAACTGCCACCGCAGTAAAACGAGCAGCCAGAACAAGAGGAATGGTTAGCACAACCAACCAGCCAAAGGATGGATCAATCGCAACAATTAGGATTTCCAACCCAATTAGAAGGAATTGAAACAGAGTTCAAAATCTCATCGAGAAGGTGCCAGAATGAAAATAAATGCTCAGCTGTTTTTCAGCTCATACCCACCAGTTTGCCACGGTTTCCAAGCAAAAGCCCAGTAACAACAACAGCAATTGGGCCTGAAAGGTGCAACCGCAACGCTATCGCATACGTTGCTGCAACAATACCCAAGGATATTAAAATCTCCAGCGTGTACTCATCCATCGTTGCCATTGCACGATATGCAATCCAGCCTGTTATCAAACCAAGAACAGCACCGCCAATCGCCTCGACCACAAATAGCTCTGCAATGTGTGCAAAATCAACACCGCCCTGCCCATCACTCACTGCAATGGCGACAACAATTGTAAATACAACAACACCAACACCATCATTAAACAAAGACTCGCCTGCAATTTTAGCTTACAGTGCTTGAGGGATATTTACCGACTTCAAAAGACTTAAAACAGCCACAGGATCAGTAGGTGAAATCAATGCGCCAAAAACCAACGCCCAAGCATACGGAATTTCAATGCCAAATATTCCTGCCAACAGCCAAAATCCAGTTCCTACAATAAACGTTGATAAAACAACATCAAACGTAGCCATCAAAAGTATTGGCCATTTCTGGTCTGCCATTTTTTCAAAGTTAACATGCAAAGCACCTGCAAAAAGAAGAAACGCAAGCATCCCTTCCATCACCGTTGAATAAAAATCAATCTGGCCAATGAGCGCCTGAAATGTATCGATTAGCCCAATTGAAGGGAAAAGTTTTTCTGCCGCAAGCATTGAAAGCGAGGCGAACAATGAAATGACCAATAATCCAATCGTATGCGGTAGTTTAAAGAACACATGATTCATCCAGCCAAAAAAAGCTGACAAAGCCAAAAGAAGCGAAGCAATTTCAAAAAGTGAGAGCATGATTATCCAATATTAGATTCGATTTATGCCATTGAACATAAAATTGCCTGTTCATGTAACCAACAAAGGCTTGCTATCTACACATTTACTGATGTTTACTCGGAAAGATATATAAAACGGGATCATTATGTCTATTTTCAAAGCTACTATTCATTCATTTCTTTTTGCCTTTGCGTTTATTTTTATAATTGCAACAATAAACCCAGCAATAGCTCAAAGCGAAAACGCGGCTAGTCCAGCGGATTTTGAGCAATTAATAGACAGTGCAAAAGAAAAAGGTCTGAATGTCATTGTCATCTCGCCCAACGATGACAAAGACGAAGTAGTCGATACTGGCCCCAGCATTGCTGATAATATTTTAAAGATCCGCTCGGAAATTAGCAGAATTATTGGCAAAGCACCACAAGCCTTTAACATTATATACGAACGCTTCCACGCCTTAAGTCCAGATGGCACTCTAACCTGGCTTTGGTGGGCAATTGCAACAGCAATAGCTGGTATAGTAATTGGTTCAGGCCCTGCTTACGCAATCAGACGTTGGAATCAAAAATATTTCAGAGGTCTTTATAATCGTGACCCGCAAAATCGTGCAGAGAAAATTACATACTTATTATATCGTGCATTGTTAATTCTCGTGAATGTAAGCCTCATGGCAGTAGTCGCTATAACGGTGGCTGTTATATTCGATTCAGGGCATCAACCTAGCCGCGTTACGATTGGCGTTATCATAGGGGCTTATTCCGCATATCGTATTTTCAGGCATGTTATTTTGATTCAACCTTATAGCGCCAGATACGCCGTCTCATCGCATGATAAACCTTAGCGATGAAGCTGCTGAAAAAATGCAGAGACAGTGGAGACGTGCCGCACTCACAGTAGTACTTTTTTCTGCATTCTTCGTTTGGTTAGCCTTCATTGGCTTATCAGCAGACACCTTAAAATTAGTTGTCATTGTCTGTTTATTGCTGTCAGCTCTTTTATTTGGCACTTTAGCTTATAAACATCGCCAAGATATAAAGGCTATTATTCTGGGCAAAGGCGAGCCGTCAAACAAACCAATTTGGAGGCGCACCCTTGCCTCTCAAGCCTATCTAATCATGATTGGCTATCTAATTGTTGCTTGGGTATTCAGCACATACAGGATTTTGTTGAACTTACCAGATTCACTCTCCATTATTGGCTCACCCATAACGGCGCTAATTTTAGCGGTCACTATTTACTCAATCGTTTTAATTGTGGTTGATCGCTTCTATGTCGCACGCCAAAAACGTTTTGAAGAACGCGTTTTACTTGCTCACGAGCAAGAAAAACAAAACTTGCAGAAGAAAGAGCGGCGATAGAAGCAGCAATAGAAACGAATGCGGATAGTGACGATGACGACGAAGAGTTGATTATCAACCGCATGATGAATGCAAATGAGCTTGAAGCAATGCCCGTTTTCAAGCCAATCTTTAAATCCCTTATCGAAAGCGCTGCAGGTATATTAATTACCATTTTTGCTACTGGTTTTATTCTCAGTAATTGGTCTGTAAACATAGGAAAAACAGGCAACCCTATCACCGAGTTTCTAGATACGCTTATCATAATATTCATTGCATGGTTCTTGTATCGCGCAGTTGTTATCTATATTGACCACCAACTTGCAGAACAAGGTGTTGGCGCATCTCCAGAGGATGATGGTGATAATGAAATGGGTGGCCAAAGCACATCTCGAATAGGCACTTTATTACCCTTAGTTCGCAACGTGTTTGTCGTAACAATCATCATTCTTGCAGTTATGGTAATTTTATCTAACGCAGGCGTTGATATAGCCCCATTATTCGCAGGTGCGGGTGTTATTGGTTTGGCGGTAGGCTTTGGTTCTCAAGCCTTAATTAGGGATATTTTCTCTGGTGGCTTCTTCTTGTTCGACGATGCATTTCGTAAAGGAGAATATATAGAGCTTGGAGATATCCGTGGCACGGTTGAAAAAATTTCACTTCGCTCCTTCCAACTTCGTCACCATAATGGCCCCCTCCACACAGTTCCTTTTGGCGAAATCAAACAGCTTACTAACTACTCTCGCGATTGGGTTATGATGAAGTTGCCGCTACGTTTAACTTATGACACAGATATAGAGCGCGTGCGTAAACTCGTCAAAAAACTAGGTCAACAACTACTTGAACACAAAGAAGCAGGACACCTCTTCGTACAGCCACTAAAATCACAGGGTGTTTATAAGATGGAAGACTCGGCAATGATTATCCGAGTAAAATTCATGACAAAGCCTGGAGATCAATTTGTAACGCGTAAGGTTGTATATGCAGCTATCAGAGAATTGTTTGAACGCGAAGACATTCGCTTCGCAAATAAAGAAGTGACCGTACGTCTGGCTGAAGAACCTACAGAACCACTCACCGACAAACAAAAATCTTCTATCACAGCTGCAGCCCGATCAGTGCTCGATGATGAAGCGGCAGCGCAACTCCCACAAAAAACAGATGATGGACCTTAAGCAATGTCAGACAGTGAAACCATTGCTGTATATGATGCGCAAGTAGACGAATATGCTAACATCGTTGAAGAGAGCGGAGTAGATCCTGCTCTCGTGTTATTTATTGAACATCTTAAACCAAATAGTTTTGTATTAGATTTAGGATGTGGCCCAGGAAACTCATCAGCATTGATGCGTGATAAAGGCTTAAGAATTGACGCTGTAGACGCATCAAAAGAAATGGTAAAACTCGCAAGTGAAAAATACGGCATCAACGCAAGACAAAGCACTTTCGACGATCTTACTGTCAAAAATACATATGATGGAATATGGGCAAACTTTAGCTTGCTACACGCATCAATAGAAGACTTCCCAAGGTACCTAAATGCAATTCATAAGGCGCTTGTTCCTAATGGTGTTTTCCATATAGGAATGAAAACTGGTGACGGTATGCACCGCGATAGGTTAGGTCGTATATACAGCTATTATTCAGAGAAAGACTTGAACAACACTTAAAAGAAGCTGGCTTTTCAGTGCTTGAAAAAACAACAGGCGTTGGCAAAGCTCTATCAGGAGAAATGTCTCCGTGCGTTGCAATTTTATCTAAGCGTTAGATCGTCAATTCTACCACCACAGGGCAATGATCTGATGACTTTGGCCTGTCCCAACCTGTTCGTGGATAACGTTCTACTTCTTGCCCTTTAGGAAAAGGTGTCCTGAACGGCTGACCATTACGAATAATCTGTGGGACGGATTTTGGATTTTTTTCAGCCAAAACAGGCGATGCTAATATATAATCAAGCTGGCATAAGTGCTGCTCTTGCGGTCCACGAGAATGATAGAGCGTCCATTGATCAAGAGAATCGCGCCGCTCAACTAAATTAGTTGAAAAACCTTCTGATATAAGTGGGTCAAAACCAGACTTCGTTTCTATTTCAGAATTGAATTCATACCCTAAATGACGGTCTCCCTTAACAATAACACGCGAGCGATAATCATTCATATCACCGCAAATCATCCAACGTTTATTGCTCGTATTATCCTTGCCAAAACGCTTTTCAATAATTTTGCGAACCGCTTTTGCTTCTGCTTCTCGAACTGGCATGGTCCACGTCCGACCATCGACATCTTTTTTACTGCCACCCATGGATTTAAAATGAACCGTATAAATCGTAAGCTCACGCCACCGACTTTCACATCAATCTCTAGGCAATCACGTCTAAAAATACGTTCATTTGGTTCATTACCAGTTTCAGCTAAAGCTTTGTTATGAATCCCTAAATCTTTATAGGTGAGCTTCGCATGGCTTTTCATAGAGACAAATTCTATTTTCTCACCGGTCGCCGTCTCATCTCGCATCATCACGCAGACATCAATTCCCCGGCGGTCATTTCCCTCAACCAGATACTTATGGCGATATCCATGCCCAGCCATCTTAAATAAGTATCCATATTCAAAAGCATTAAGCGCATCGAGATTTTCTACCTCTTGCATACAAAGAATATCCGCACGGCAATCAGCAACAGCAAGTGCTGTTAGCTGCATCGTATCATCCGTATGAGCAACAACCCTCGCCTGTTCTAAAGTTTGAAAATGCTTCTCATCTTTAACATCCAGCATATGAAGCGTGCGATCGCGCCGCATTTCATTGCCCCAACCAGAAAAATCAAACCGCTGCATTAGGTTTTCAGCATTAAAGGTAGCAATACGAAGGGTCATGGAATTCCAGATAAATTTGTTGAAACTCACCCTATCATAATTTGCAAAAGTTCAAAGCATCCTTAAGCTTATGGTCGAATTAAGGAAATACCCATTTTTGTTTGAGTGCGCCAAATTATTTTAGCTGGAACTGAGCTACCCTGTTCGCCCAATCTAAACTTGACTTCACTTGGAATACCCAAAGTGTTTTCACACTCAACCATAACACCATTTTCATGCTGGTTTTTCACTTTACAAGCAAAACTGGAATACCCCTTGTTAAACAAATTAAACCGCCCTTAAATACACGTTGCCTGTGAAACTGGCGCTTTTCATTTGTGTTTTCCATGACCCAAGCCTTTCAAAATACTTCACAAATATCCAATGCAAATAACGTGCCAGCAACAAAAAAGGGCCACACAAAATGCAGCCCTCAAATTTATTAGTGAAAAAGAGAATTAGTTCTTTTCTTTATCAACCAATTGATTGCTGCAATCCAAGGCATCATTTCACGAAGCTTGCCACCAATTTCTTCGATTTGGTGCGCATCATTGTTACGACGAATAGCTTTAAAGCGTGCTGCACCTGAGTGATATTCTTGCATCCAATCAGAAGTAAATTTACCTGATTGAATATCGTCAAGAACACGTTTCATTTCAGCTTTTGTTTCTGAAGTAACAATACGTGGACCCGTTACATACTCGCCCCACTCAGCTGTATTTGAGATTGAGTAGTTCATGTTTGCAATACCACCTTCATAGATTAGATCTACGATAAGTTTTACTTCATGCAAGCACTCAAAGTATGCCATTTCTGGTGCGTAACCGCCTTCAACAAGTGTTTCAAAGCCAGCGCGAATAAGTTCAACAACACCGCCACAAAGAACAGCCTGCTCACCGAACAAATCAGTTTCACACTCTTCTTTGAAGTTAGTTTCAATGATGCCTGAGCGACCACCACCAACGCCGCAAGCGTATGAAAGGCCAAGATCATGGGCATTACCAGACGCATCTTGGTGAATAGCGATAAGACATGGCACACCGCCACCTTTTTGGTATTCTCCGCGCACTGTATGACCTGGGCCTTTTGGTGCAACCATAAGAACATCAACAGATTCCTTTGGCTCAATAAGACCGAAGTGAACGTTAAGACCGTGTGCAAATGCAATTGCAGCACCATCACGAATATTATCAGCAATCTCGTCGCGATAGATATCAGCTTGTAGCTCATCTGGCGTCGCCATCATCATCAGGTCTGCCCATGCAGCACCTTCAGAAACAGTCATTACTTCAAGACCATCAGCTTCAACTTTTTTTGCAGTTGATGAACCAGCACGTAGTGCAACGCGAAGGTTTTTAGCACCTGAATCTTTTAGGTTCATAGCATGAGCACGGCCCTGTGAACCGTAACCGATGATAAGGACATTCTTGCCTTTGATTAAGTTGAGATCAGCATCTCTGTCATAATAAACACGCATGTGGGTACTCTCCTGTTACTTGTGCTTGTTTAAAAATTAATTCTTACTCCCGCAAAGTACGAGGAACTGCTCCACCGCCCTTTGCGCAAATTTCTTTATTTGTTTTTCTGTAGGCTTATTTTCATCACCAAGAAGCGCACGAATTTGCACATCCGCAATCACTAACCGAAGAAAGACCTAAAAGCTTCATCACCCTGTACATTAATAAGCCTTGACTTATGCCCCATCAAGAAAATCGGCAGTAATCGAGTACGCATTGCATAAGGGCCATTTTCAAGCACAATCCGTCCCAAGCTCGATTTATTATTGCCTGCATGAGAAACAGCCAAGCGATTAAGCGCAATTGAAACATCACCCGTTAAAAACACTAAGCCAACTAAAAGCAAATTCATTTAGCGTATCTGAAAAAACTTCTAACGTTAGATTATTACCATCAAGCTTGGGCATACGCACTTTTGACGCTTGCCACTGAACAGTTGCTGTCAAAAGACCGTCGCGATCACCAAACCACCGATAAAGCGTCTCTTTAGAACAAGAAGCACGCCGCGCAACCGAAGCCATGGAAAAACCATCGCCCTCTTCCATCATGAGATCCAGCACAACCAAAAGCACTTCCTGCTCACGCGCAGAAGGAGCATTTTCAAGAATTACCTGCTCTTCATTTATGGATATTTGTTGGTTCATTCAAAACAAGTACCGTACGGTACGGTTCTATGCAAGCGCTTTTATCTAATTGCCACTCATTCAGCAATGATTTTTTAAAGACTTTGACAGATGCTTTGCATAACTGATTCGCAAAAGGCTTGGGCATGCTCGCAAACATTCAAAAAGTTAAAAACATAAACTTGCTTTTGTTGAGTGGCTTAGTTTTATTCGCTGTTCTAAATTTCATTGGGTCAAGGTTTTTAAACGGTCATTTCCTTGATACTTTAAATTTGATCCTAGGAAGAGATTTTCTGAATTTTTATCATTACGGCATTGCTGCATGGGAAGATAATCCAGCAAAATATTATGATACTACTTATTATGACGGCGTACTAACCAAATTCTTTGGCGGTCATGATTACACATACCAACAATGGTCTTACCCTCCGCATTACATGCTTATTGCAGCACCCTTTGCTCTAGTAAATTACTATGTAGCTTTTGTAATTTTCATTACTCTAAGTCTTTATCTATATTGGAAATACATAGTAAACACGTTTAAGGAAGATGCATATCAATCTGCATTCTGGCTAACGCCCCTTCTATTCTTATTCATAATTTGTGGTCAATTATCCGCCATCATTGCCGTTTTATTCGTAATTATTTTTAATCAAATGGATAAAAGACCAATCATTGCAGGTCTATTAATTGCTATGCTAACCGTAAAACCTCAGGTTGGTTTATTATTGCCAGTATTCTTAATGTTAACAGGGCGTTGGAAAGTATTTTTCGGAGCGACACTTGGCACTATAAGTTTCTTTTTGGCTTCAGTGTTTATCCACGGAATAGAACCATGGATCACCTACCTTGAGGTTGGCGCTCCTGCTCAATCTGAAGTTTTAATTAGTTTACCAGAAGTAACCGCTGGCTTGATGCCAACTGCACTTATAAACTTCTTTACCGCAGGCTTTGGCTTTACAGCCTCTACCATCATCCATGTCATCGTGGTTGTAAGCGCGCTTATTGCGACAATCTATATTTGCAAAAAAACAACAGATAAATTTTGGCAGTATTCCATCTTCCTCACCTGCACATTCTTACTAACGCCCTACCTTATGATGTATGACATGCTCATTATGGTTTGGGTCGTAATGACAATGGTAAGTTGCTATCACATGAGCAAAATGAACACATGTATTTATACGTGCTTCATGATGTTGCCAATCTTAGGGATTATCATGCCTATTTTACACATCCCAGGCAGTTTCTTAGTGCTTGTTGGCATTGCGGTATGGATATCAAAAGAGGCGCTAAATTCTTCTCAAAATACTCAGTTTAAAAGTGTAAATATTTCACTAGCATAAACTTTAATTCCCTACTAAAGTCTCGGAAAATTCAATCAAAAAAAACGAGTATTTCCAATGAAAGACATGCGCAAATTTTACATCAACGGTGAATGGGTTAATCCAATCAATGGCACTGACTTTGATGTTATTAATCCATCTACAGAAGAAGCTTATGCCGTTATTTCGCTAGGCGGCAAGGAAGATGCAGAAAAAGCTATTGCTGCAGCAAAAGCTGCGTTCCCATCATGGAGCAAATCCAGCAAGGCAGAACGCATCGAACTTATGGAGACTATTCTTGAAGTCTACCTAAAACGCTCTGATGATATGGGCGCAGCGATATCAGAAGAAATGGGTGCGCCTATTAGCATGTCTAAGGTTTCTCAATCAGGCACAGGTTCTTACCACATTAAAGCTTTCATTGACGCAATGAAAACTTATGAGTTTGAACGTGAATTGCGCTCAGATACACCGAACGACCGTATCATTCATGAACCAATTGGCGTTTGTGGTTTGATTACACCTTGGAACTGGCCAATGAACCAGATTGCTCTGAAAGTAATGCCTGGCATTGCAACGGGTTGTACAACAATCCTAAAACCATCAGAACAATCACCAATCTCTGGCGTTTTATTCTCAGAAATTCTCCATGAAGCTGGCGTACCTGCTGGTATTTTCAACATGGTCAATGGTGACGGCCCAGGCGTTGGAACAACTCTTTCAGGCCACAAAGACGTAGACATGGTATCCTTTACCGGTTCAACACGCGCTGGCACACTTATTACTAAGAACGCAGCTGACACGCTTAAACGCGTTTCACTAGAGCTTGGCGGCAAAGGTGCAAATATCATCTTTGCTGATGCAGCAAAAGATGCCGTTAAAAATGGTGTTATCCGTTGTTTCAATAACACGGGCCAATCGTGTAATGCCCCTACCCGCATGTTGGTGGAGCGCTCACGTTATGACCAAGCCGTAGAAGAAGCAGTAGCACAAGCAGAAGCAACAGCCGTTGATCTGGCCTCAAAAGAAGGTCGCCACATCGGCCCAGTGGTCAATGAATTACAGTTTGATAAAATCCAAGGCTTAATCGAAGTAGGCATTAAAGAAGACAAAGCTAATCTTGTTGCTGGTGGCATGGGCCGCCCAGAAGGTATGAACCGAGGATACTTCGTACGCCCTACCATTTTTGCTGATTGCACAAACGACATGCGTATCTGCCAAGAAGAAATTTTTGGCCCTGTATTATCTATGATGCCATTTGATACGGAAGAAGAAGCAATCGAAATCGCCAACGATACGCTTTATGGCTTAACCAACTATGTCCAAACAACTGACCCTGTAAAAGCTAACCGCGTCGCACGCCAAGTTCGCTCAGGCATGGTAGACATGAATGGCCAAGGCCGCTCAGCAGGCGCGCCATTTGGTGGTTACAAACAATCAGGAAACGGCCGTGAAGGTGGTATCTGGGGCTTGGAAGAGTTCCTAGAAATCAAAGCAATCGGCGGTTGGAACCCAGAAGCTTAATCAAAACAAAGTGCGTAGCAGTAATGCCGCGCACTAATATACTGCCATTTGAAGAAGTTTCTGAATGGTACGGTTGGGAGGAATTGAACCACCGGCCTCTTGCGCCACAAGCAAGCGCTCTAACCAACTGAGCTACAACCGCACATCTTCATTCAGAAGCAATGTTGAAATACGAGCATCTTGCCTGATTTGCAAGGAAAACTTCACGCATTTCTATAATTTTCTAAATTATCTGCATTAACCTTGAATTCAAGCATTTTCTTCAATGACTGATTATTCCTAGACCATAGGGCGTCAGCACGGTATTAACAGTTTATTAAGAATAAATTGCGGGGTGGAATGGTGAGGACCTACCCCAAAAAACAAGTTTGTTGGCGGCAAACGCAAGTATCGAGTAAGCGCGTATGCAAGGGCAAAACCAATCCTATCTAGACCTTTCAGTCTTAAAAGAGCTGCGTAAACACGTTCTCTCGCAAGATGCAGTGGTTTTATTCAACCCTGAGATTGATAAAATTCTTTGGGCAAACGCAACAGGCGCACAACTTTTTGGAGGTCGCGGCGTTGTTGACCTTCTTTCAGCAACGCTTACCGACAATCAATCCATTGTTAGGCAGTTAAAAGATTCTATTGAACAAATAGAAGACGATAAAACAATCGTGCGCGGTTTTAGAATCAACCAAGGTTTGCGTTCATTACTGATTCAATTCGAAATCAAACGTATTCAACTCTCCGATACTGATTTTGGCTACAAAGTAACAAACTTTTTTGATGGCAGTAAAAATGCAAGCGAAAACACGCTTGCTGACCATGCTGTAGAAACTCTTAATGGCTTTGCAGATGCTGCAGCAATTTTAGATGACTACGGCCTACCCCTATCAGCTTCTAAAAACTTTCAAGAATTAGGACCATCAGAAGAAATTTTATCTTCCCTCGTTGATGAACTTAAAGATGAAGAAGATCGCCTGATTAAGCGTCCTGAACCAAACCTATATGGCAACATCATTGCAATAGGACTTGCTAGGATTTCTGACAGGCCTGGTAGAAACCTTATCGTTTTGGCAGATACCAATACTCAGGCTCAAACTAATCTTGATTCAGTTCAAGACGAGACGCCTTCCCCATTATTAGATGAGGAAGAAGACGGAGTTTTTGAAGAAACAGCGTCAGAAGAACCATCACTAGATTTGGATACTATTTCTTCTTTCGAGGAATATGAAACCGAACCTGATACAAGTGCAGTCTTAGAAGAAAACAAAAGTGATGTTCAATCAGATTTAGAAAACACTCAAACTGAGGAAGTTCGCAAATCTGAACTAGACAAAAATGATGGCACCATTCGATTTGCATGGATGATTGACGAGAACAGAGTTTTTCAATCTGTTTCACCAGAACTTGAGAATACTGTAGGTAAAAATGCAGCTGCAGTGATTGGTCGTGAATGGCGTGAAGTTGCTAATGTTTTCGGGTTTGATACGAATAGAGAAATCGAAGCACTTCTAAACAAGCAAGATACATGGTCAGGAAGAACAGTACTCTGGCCTGTTCAAGGAACAGACATGGTACTTCCCATTGATCTTGCTGCCTTACCTTCTTTCAACTCAGATCGCGAATTCGAAGGCTTTCGAGGCTTCGGCATAATTAGATCTGCTGATGCACTGCTTGACCCAGATGAAACTGGCTTAGCCCTTGTATCTTCTAGCACATCTGAACAAACAGATTTAAGCGATCAAATTCACAAAGAAGAAACTCATAACTCTGTGTCTAACGCAGATATGTCCTCAAACTCTAACATCGTTCGATTGGTGCCTCGCAAAGTAGAAACGACACTTACACCTTTAAGCGAACAGGAAAGCCATGCATTCCGTAAAATTGGCGACACACTTCGCAGTAAAGATAAAACAAAAACCTCTGATCTTAATTTAAAAAACCAAACACAAGAAACGCCAGTTTCAGAAACTGTTACAGATGCAGATCAGAACTCTCCAGAAGAGATCAAACCAGAATACACCTTAGAAACAGAATCTACTGATGAAGAAGCAGCTTTTAATCCTGCAGGCCTAGACACTTCCATCATGGAGAACCTTCCTGTCGCAATCATGGTTTATAACAGCGAAGAAATTCTCTTCACAAATCAAAGCCTTCTTGAAGCATCAGGTTATGAAACGACAGCAGAATTAGAAACTGCTGGCGGCATTGAAACTATTCTAACACCGATGGTTGATGATAGCGTTCCAAGCTATTGTTTGACAACAAAAGCAGGCGAGAGAATACCAATTAGTCCAGTGCTTCATACCGTGCCATGGGCTAATGAAAAGGCACTCTTGATTTCTTTTGCAACAACGAACGAAGTCATTCGTGAAGAGCCACCTGCGATCGAAATTTCAAGTGTCAGTGAAATTCAAAACATTTTAGATATCACAAGTGATGGCATCCTCGTGCTCGACGCTATAGGCGATATTGTTTCAATTAATGCATCCGCTGAAGCGCTCTTCAACATCAGCTTTGATGATGCAAAAGATAAAAATATAACAATGCTTTTTGCTGCAGAAAGCAGAAATAACATCCGTCAATATGTAGAAAGCCTATCAAGTCCTTCTCTTGATAATTTGTTCAATGATGGCCAAGAGGTAATTGCAGCTGAAGCAACGGGTGGCATGATTCCTGTCTTCATTACAATTTCCAAAATGCAATCCTCTGGCAAACTATGTGCGGTTATCCGCGATATGACGAGTTGGAAAAAAGCTGAAGAAGAACTTATCCAATCTCGCCATGAAGCAGAAAACGCTAGCAATCAGAAAACTGACTTTCTAGCCAACATTAGTCACGAAATCAGAACACCATTAAACTCAATCATCGGTTTTTCTGACTTGATGATCGAAGAACGCTTTGGCCCAATTAAAAACGAACGCTACAGAGAATATCTCCGTGATATCAATCGCTCAGGCAATCACGTTTTAGACCTTATCAATGATTTACTTGATCTTTCTAAAATTGAAGCAGGCAAACTAGAGCTTGAATTTGAGGCAGTAGACTTAAACGATTTAGTTTCAGAAACTGTTGCATTGCTACAGCCACAAGCTAACGGCAATCGAATTATCATTAGAACATCTCTTTCGCGCTCAGTACCAAAAGTAGTCGCCGATGTGCGAAGCGTTCGCCAAATCATTCTTAATCTTGTCTCCAATGCGATTAAATTTTCACCAACGAACTCTCAAGTGATTGTTTCAACTGTCTATGAAAGCAATGGTGAAGTTGCTCTTCGTATCCGCGATACAGGTAACGGTATGAGCGAAAAAGAAATCGAAGATGCCTTAAAGCCCTTCCACCAAATCCATAATGTTACCGAACAACGCAACGAAGGCTCAGGCCTTGGGTTACCGCTAACAAAAGCATTAATAGAAGCAAATCGCGCTTTGTTTGATTTGGAGAGTGAACCAGGCAACGGCACAATTGCGCACGTTCAATTTCCAACACAGCGCGTTTTGGCAGATTAAATAAATGCTTATACACCTTGCGCTTTAAGTAAGATATCCAAACTTCGCATATCATCTTCAAGTCGTCGCTGACCCCGCTCAAGCTGCGTTTCTGTGTCGGAAATTTTACTTCGCTTCCATTTTTGTCCCGGCCGCAAGGCCTTAACACGTTCTTGCCCCTCTTTTGTGCACAAAGGCCAGCCGCCACTACGAGAACAAGTCCCTCGCGCACCGCCAAGGCAGGTTTCTTTTTCTCTGCACTTAACAAATGAACAAACCCGCCAACTGTTCAGATCGCTCTGCAATAACTTTGCCGCGTTAAACCGGGCATGGATGGAGGTTATCGTCATGACTTTCCTTTCACGCTTCTTTTTTCTCTAGCTCATAGCGACATAAAAAAGACAGACGTAATTATTCACTAGCTCATTGCTGAACTGTGTTATATTCCAGCGAAGCAAACCCTCCTGGTTTGTTCGCCACATAATCTAGCAAACAATACAAAAGGCATTGCTTCGCTAAAACAAACTTGCAGGCTGCTCAAATAAACGCCAATCAAGTTATAATTTTAAGACGCTCGTTTGAGCAGCCCACGCAGAGATTTAGTGAACCGCCTTTATCAGGATAAATCCCGCAGGTCAGCCATCGAGGTGAGGAGCAATCCGACGTTACTCCAGAACCGTTCTCAATTTCACCCCTAATAACTTTGATGGTTCTTCCATCCTCCGCGTTAAGGGAAAACAACGCACCGCTCTGCTATCACCCACTCCACGGAACACATCGGTCGCGAGCCGCCGTTTGCTGAAACAGGTGATAACTGAAGAGTAATACAACTAATGAAAGCGGGGATAAGTTTTTTGCTAGAGGTCTGCTGCTGACCCAAAATGGTCATTCAAGTTTGGATGTCGAATGGCTGCTATGTGGATATAACCGTTATTAATTTGGACTGCTGGTGGTGAAACGACATCGTTCGTATTCTCCAGTGAGATTGAATCCAACTTGCGAGTTAAATTTTACAAATTTTTGATGGTTAAGCTTTGTGTTGCAAAATTTAGGAAATTATTCTTCCGCGGCTAATCATGATAATCTGGCCAAAAGCTTAGCTGCTTGTTGTAAGTCTATCGTATTCAGCCCTTCGGAAAATTGATTCAATACAGGCTCAAGACAACTAATTGCTTCCATACGTTGATCTTGCGAGAACAGAAGTCGACCCAGCGACATTGCAGCACGCAATTCCCATGAATTTGCACCGTGTTCTTTTGATATCGCAATAGCTTCTCGAAATAATCGTTCTGCAAATACAATATCTGGTTTGTCTGATAGAAGCGTAAGTTCGCCCTGAATTCGGATACATTCCGGTTCCATGTAACGGTCACCAGTTTCACAGCAATGCAAAATGTTGCTATCGTTCAGCAATTTCACGTCACCGATCTGACCTAATCCCTGCATACCAAGGACAATCCAACTACGCATCATAGCATTGCAAATCCGACCGCCCGTCATGTTCCAATAGTCGTTTCCTAACTTCGCTAACGGCAATCCATTTTCATGTTTCCCTAGGAAAATATAGGCAGCGCCCCGCCATTGGTTCACAAGAGAATTTTGCGCAAATGGACCAAGAGCCTCTTCTTCAACAATTTGCTCGACTTCCTCGGCAAATTTCAAAACGGTTTCTGACTCTCCCATGTAAAGCAAGCTAGTAATTCCAGCGGTCATCGCAAAAGCACGATTAAATGGGTACCCCATCTTCCGTGCATTCTCGACCGCTTCCTTAAGACGCTATTTGGAGCTATCAGGATGTCCGGTTATCCACTCCGCCAAACTACCTGCCCAATGCTGTGAAAAACAAAGTGGATCATGATTGGTGAAGGCGGTTATCCCAGCATGTATTCTTGGATTATAATGTTTTTTCAGGCTATTTGTATGGCCAAGAGCTCTAACGTAATCAGCTTCCCAGAAATGCTGACAGCCTGCCGACATGTCATAGACAATTGGCAGAATAGATTTCTCATTTTTTCTGCTGCCGTTTTTAATTTGGCAAGCCAGTCATGAGCCAATGAAAAATTAGTTCTAGTTTGGTAGTGGACCCATAGACCCCAAAGAATTGAACCAATCACTTCCTGATCATTAAATTCAATGGCCAGTGGGTAGGCGGGTTCCAGTGCCTCTGAGACTGAAGGGTGTGCCCAGCCGAAACTTACCATTCGAGCTGTTCCCAACGCAACACGCATATTCAATTCCAGGCTATCACGTTCTCTCGAAGCCACAATTGTCCCCACCTCCTGCAAGCCCAGTTCAAGTGCACCAATGGCCTCGGACAAAGCACTACCCGCAAGTAATTGTTGCCCAACAGTAAGATACAAATTTGCAGCACGTTCTCCTTTGCCGGCGGCGGCAAAATGCCGTGCTAACATAGATAGATCGGGTTCATCGTGGCGTTCCAGTGCAAGCGCCAACTTTTTATGCAGGGCGCGGCGGGTGCTTACCAAAAGGCTGGAATAAGCAATGTCCTGCACGAGGGCATGCTTAAAAATGTAATTTCCATTTTCCGTATTGCCTCTTCGAAAAATAAGTTGTGCTGAGAGAAGTTGGTTAAGTGCATGCTCCAACTCATCAGCTTCGATCGACAATGCTTTTAAAAGAAGATTAGCGCCAAATTCTCGACCGATGCACGCAGCGGCCTGGATAACTCGCTTTACCGAAGACATTCGATCGAGCCGGGCCATAAGTGAATCGTGCAATGTTGTTGGGATTGCAAAGGAAGGTAAAGGGCCATTCAACTCATAGCAGTCCACTTTTTCATCCAAGATTTCTGTCTCCAAAACCATCCTGGTCAATTCTTCAACAAAGAGTGGAATTCCGTCGGTATGCTCCAGAATATGGGTTAAAACTTCGCTCGGCAGAGCCTTGCCGCCCGTAATTCGTTCAGTGATGGCTCGCCCTTCATCACGACCCAGTCGGTTGAGGGAATGTGCTGTAACGTGCCCATATCCACCCCATTGTGACGTAAATTCTTCGCGATGGGTCACAACCATAAAAACAGGTGTTTCTTGTATTTGCTCAACTAGCGCATCGAGCATCTCAAGACATGATGGGTCGATCCAGTGGACATCCTCAATTACTAAAATTACTGGTTGTTTTTGGGAAAGCAAAAGGATTCGATTCACTAGCGCGTCAATGGTGCGTTGTTTACGCCGTTGTGGTGCCATGTCCTGCAACGAATGTCCGTCAACGGGCAATGATAGTAGAGCTGCGATAAGTGTAGACATTTCATCCGGTTCGCCAAAAACTGAGTTGAGATGGTCTTGCAATTTTCCCAACTTGATATTCTCAGTGTCGTCTGATTGAAATTTTGCTGCGAATTCAATTTCTGCAATCACAGGATACAATGCTGTGTTAATTTCGTGTGGTGAACACTGGTATCGCAACATCAAAAAATTGTCGCCATCTAATTGAGAAGTAAATTCCCGCATGATCCTGCTTTTGCCAATTCCTGCTTCACCTGACATTAATACCACCTGACCTTCACCAGTCTTAGCCCGGGTCCATCGATCAACCAGCAGTCCGATTTCATGCTTTCGGCCAATAAATTCAGTAAGATGCACTCCTCTCGATGCCTCGAACCGACTATGTGTCCGGCTCTTACCCTTTACGCGCCAAATTCTGAGCCTGTTGGCAAAGCCTTTTATCTTCTGTTCGCCGCCATCCTCCAACAAGAAAAGCCCGCTGGTCAGGTGTTGGGTGACATCGTTGATTACCACTTCACCTGGTTTAGCAAGCCCCTGCAGCCGTGCCGCAAGATTAGGAGTTTCACCTGCAACCGCGCCGTGCTCGTGCACTGATTTGCCAATCATGTCACCAATTACAACTTCGCCGGTTGCTATACCGGCTCGTGCCATCAATGGTTTTCCTGCTACTTTAATTTTGCTAACTGCCCTTGTGGCATCAAGCGCTGCATGAATAGCCTGTTCTGCTTGCACCTCTTGGGCATGTGGCCAACCAAAATAAGCCAGCACTCCGTCACCAAGAAGTTTTGCGACGTGTCCCTTATTCGCGATAACAACTTGAGCAACAACCTCATGATAACGCTTCAGCACGTCACGCATCACTTTCGGGTTCCATTGCGGCTGCGTGTAGGCTTTTATCTATTGATGATCTGAATTGGCATTCAAGCTCTCTTTGCGCAATGTGGCTAACAGTTTTCGCCGATGCCCTAGCGATATCCCAAGATTTCCCAGGTCGTTGTCTGATAAATGCGGTAAAATCTCCAGATCAACATCATGTTCGAGCAGCATATTCGCATACTGGCCCAATTTGTGCTTGTCGAGCCATCGCTTAAGATCATTCATTACATCAGACCCAACCGTTTTTTGCCGTTTTTAAGGTAGCAGAATATCCAAGTTAGCTTGAACCAATTGATAAATCAAAACCTCAGGATAATTATCTTTATAACTTTATCATTTATCGACAAATT
>CATQIJ010000002.1 GCA_958296345.1 uncultured Rhizobiaceae bacterium | reverse complement strand
ACCCCATCAAACGCATGTTGCGTTTATGGAGTGAGGGGACGTCAGTGATTTCTATAATTTTGCTCATTAACTAAGCCTTTACGGTTGAAAGGGTTTAAAGGCAAGGTTAGCCAAAGCGATAAGAGAACTAATGTTATACTATGCAAAAATAATAATCGCATATTTCATTTTTATAAACGCAATAACATTTCTGATGTTTTATCTGGATAAGAAAGCCTCAATTGCTTATCGAAGGCGTATATCAGAAAAAAGACTGTTACTCGCTGCGTTATTAGGTGGTTCACCCTTTGCAATTGTTGCGATGAACCGATTAAGACACAAGACTGTAAAGCAGCCATTTAAGAATATCCTAATCTCGATTATTATTCTGCAAGGTTTTCTGATTGTCGGCGGGCTGTTTTTTGTTTCAAGAGCAATCTAAGATTAATCATTAAACGGTTTGATTAAACATCATTTTTCATTGAAACCTTAAGCAGGCATGTTTATACGCTTAACTTAGAACAATTTTCTAGAAAGAAAGAATTCCAATGTCTGTTGATATTGATACCGTAAAACGTGTTGCAAAATTAGCCCGTCTAGCCGTGGATGATACCAAGGCTGAAAAGATGCAGGGCGAGCTAAATGCTATTTTGGGGTTTATTGACCAATTGAACGAAGTTGATGTTGAAGGCGTAGAGCCAATGACCTCAGTTGTTCAAATGGAAATGCGCAAGCGCGTTGATGAAGTAAACGATGGCAATAAAGCTGATGATGTGACTGCCAATGCACCAGCAAGTGAAGAGAATTACTTTATGGTGCCCAAGGTTATTGAATAGGCTCGGCTGTATGTATCGTATTCTCATTTCATCGATGGCGGTTTCTTGCTTTGCAATTCCTGCATTAGCAAAAGACGTGCCTTTGTTTTTAAAGGATAAGGTTTATTCAACTGATCCTACAAAGTGCGGCGATGCGACGGAAGATGATAGTTTGCAACTAAGCAAAGAAGGCATTTTCGGAAATGAATTTGGGTGTACATTTTTAAGCTTCAAACAAGAAGCTGACAAAGACACAGGCCAAATCTATTTAGCCGTTGGTCACGCAAACTGTGGTGACGATAGCGGCATAAATAGACCTGATAATATTACGCTTATTCCGCAAGATGAAAACACCATTACAGTGCAGTCACAAAATGAATACATAATCTCTGAGGCGCAGATATTGCTCTCTCAAAGACTGCCCGAAGGTACTAAGCTTGCCGATAGCTTTCCAGATTATGTCTCGCGCGACTATAAAATATGTAAATGAATCAATCCAGAATCTAATCATTCTAACTAATTGAAAAAGATAACAAATGTCTGAATTAACAAACCTAACCATCGCTGAAGCCCGTACAAAGTTACTTGGCAAGGAAATCAATTCTGTTGAACTAACGGATGCATATCTTGCTGCTATTGAGGAAGCGAATAAATCGCTTAATGCCTTCATTGAAGTAACGCCAGACCATGCTCAAACAATGGCAAAGGCATCAGATGCAAAGATAGCTAAAGGTGATGTGGGTGATCTTGAAGGCATTCCGATTGGTATCAAAGATTTATTCGGTACACGTGACACTCATACTCAAGCTTGTTCGCATATTCTGGACGGCTTCAAACCTAAGTATGAATCGACGGTTACGCAAAACATGTGGGACGATGGCGCAGTTATGCTGGGTAAGCTCAACATGGATGAGTTCGCCATGGGGTCATCAAACGAGACTTCATATTACGGTGCTGTCACCAACCCGTGGAAAGCGCAAGGCGATGATACAGCGCTTGTGCCAGGTGGTTCATCTGGTGGGTCAGCAGCAGCGGTTGCAGCACATCTTTGTGCTGGCGCAACGGCAACCGATACTGGCGGCTCAATCCGTCAACCAGCAGCGTTTACAGGCACAGTCGGCATCAAGCCAACCTATGGGCGTTGTTCGCGCTGGGGCGTAGTAGCATTTGCATCTTCACTCGACCAAGCAGGCCCAATTGCAAGAGACGTGCGTGATGCAGCAATTCTATTGAAATCTATGGCAAGCGTGGATGCAAAAGACACAACGTCTGTTGATCTTCCTGTACCAGATTATGAAGCAGCCATTGGCCAGTCTATGAAGGGCAAGAAAATAGGCATTCCAAAAGAGTACCGAATTGAAGGTATGGCGCAAGACATCGAAGCTTTATGGCAGCAGGGCATACAGTGGTATAAAGATGCAGGGGCAGAAATCGTTGATATCTCACTCCCACACACAAAATATGCATTGCCAGCATACTATATTGTGGCACCAGCAGAAGCTTCATCAAACCTTGCACGTTACGACGGCGTAAAATACGGCCTTCGTGTTACGGGTGATGATATTACAGATATGTATGAAAAAACCCGCTCTGAGGGGTTTGGTGATGAAGTTCAACGCCGCATCATGATCGGCACTTACGTGCTTTCATCAGGTTATTACGATGCGTATTACCTGCGCGCACAACGCGTAAGAACGCTCATCAAACAAGATTTCGAAAACGTCTTCAACCAAGGCATAGATGCAATCTTGACCCCAGCCACGCCATCTTCAGCCTTCGCAATAGGCGATGAAGAAATGGCCGCTGATCCCGTAAAAATGTTCTTAAACGATATATTCACCGTAACTGTAAACATGGCAGGTCTACCAGGCATCTCAGTCCCAGCAGGGCTGGACAACAAAGGCTTACCGCTAGGATTGCAGTTAATCGGTAAACCGTTCGAAGAAGAAATGCTGTTTCAAGCAAGTCATGTGATTGAACAAGCAGCGGGAACGTTTGCGCCGAAGCGGTGGTGGTAGGTATGACTATATCTGACGTTAATGGCGGTGTTGTTGAAGCGTATAAAATATTTTTGTGACTATACTAAACATGAAGATTTACTCATAAATCAAAGAACAACTTGGTTATTAGCATCGCAATCAATATTATTTGCAGCAACGGCAGCTATTTTAATTGCTGCATTGAGAATCGATGATTGGAATCTTGAGCTTGAATTTGCGCTTTTCGTTATAATGCTATTTTGTATTTTTGGTATTTTGTTTTGCAGAGCAACTTTTATTTCAATTTCTGCGGCTGATAAGGCGCTTCATAATCTTGATGACATTTGGAAGAATGAATGGTCATCACATTCACATGGTTTATTGCCCACAATAACAGGTGGAGAAAAATCTTATGTGTCAGAAGATGTTGATTTTTCTAAGTCAAATCACGGTAAGGGTAGTTATATTTCTAGAAGGTTACCATTAATTTTTGGTTTGATTTGGGTCATTTTACTTTGCTACATAGTTGGTTTTTTTACAATAAATTTGATTCAGAAATCTATAAAATTATAAGTAATAATATTACTGAAATTTCAGTAGCACTTTTATTAAGTATTGTTTTTTTCTTTTCTTTTCTTTTCTTTTCTTGTGCATTGTCATTGAGAAAATAAACTACAAAACTTTACCCCCCCCCAAAAAAAACAAATGGGAGAGGCAAAATCTTACGACAGTATAAAACCTGCCTTATTTAACCTTACCCGCTTTAACCAAATACTCCGCCATGCCCTGAACATTGAGTGGGCGCCAAACTTCATATTGAGCCCAGTCTTTGTATTCATCCATTGTGATGGAGGCTTGTAGGTCTTCGACTGATTTGCCGGCTTTAAGACCTGCAAGAACTTCTGCACGTAACGTTGTCATATATTTCAGCACATCATCGGTATCAGCTTTTACCCCGATATTACCGTGCGCAGGGGCGAAGTGTTCGAAGTCCAGGGTTTGAACTTTTTTCACCTGATCAATCCACGCATCCACACTTGAACTTGGCATTGTTTTAAACGGTAAGCGTTTAGGCGCGGCAACATCTGTGATAAAGCCAACGTTTTCGGGGCGCACGATAACTGCGATTAAATCATCGCCATGGCCAGCACCAAGGTAAGTCATTTCAAAAGTTTTGCCGCCAATTTCCATCGTCTTGGCTTCATCAAACCGCATTGTAGGCTTCACACCGTCAATTGCTTCTCGAGCATTCTTCTGTGCAATCACGTTAGCCGCACCTAGAGCTGCGCCGCCAGATGCGTGACCGCCGTGGCTGTGACTATAAATGAGGTGCGTAATCGACTTGTCTGTAATTTGGTTTAGGTTTGCCTTGAGCCAAGTAGCAGCTTCTGCATTGATCGGATCAACAACCACAACACCGTCGTCAGTTATGGTCACAAGCGAGTAGTTAAAATTGTTTTGGAAGCGGTAAACATCACCTGCAACTTTAGTAATAGCGCGCTTAACATCTGCAGCTTGTGCCGTTGTCAGCATGGCAAATGATCCAGCAGCAAAGGCAAGCTTTGTGAGTAATTTTTTCATTATAATTCTCCCTATTTTGCGATTAAAACCAATCTAGATAGGCGGTCTATGAGAGCCAATACAATTTGAATGACAAATTTGCGTGTCATTCACATGTCGTTTTCAAAACTTGCATCCATGAAAAATATAGCCACAATTCCTTAATCACAGGAGAAGCATCATGCATAAAAAACTCACTCGGGAACAAATTGATAGCTATGATCGTGATGGGTATTTAGCGCCAATAACCGTATTCAGTGAAGCAGAAGCTGCTCGGCTTAGAAAACTACTGGAAGAGGCTGAAGCCAAACATCCTGAAGCCCTTGCGGGCGCTGCTCGTAATAATGCTCATTGTAATTTTACGTTTCTGGATGAAATAGCCCATAACCCAGTTTTGCTAGATGCTGTGGAAGACCTTATAGGGCCAGATGTCGTTTTTTGCGCAACGGTTTTGTTTATCAAAGAGGCTAATGATCCTGGATTTGTAAGTTGGCATCAGGATGGAAAATATATGGGGTTAGAACCTAATAACGGCGTAACCGTTTGGGTGGCCTTATCTGAAAGTAATGAAGTGAGCGGCTGTATGCAGGTCATTCCAGGTAGTCACAAGCAAGGTATGCGCGATCATAATGACACCTATGCCGACAAGAACATTCTAACCAGAGGACAAGAGGCACAAGGAGTGGATGCCAGCACGGCAGTCTCTATGCCGCTAAAACCGGGGCAGGTGTCTTTTCACCATCAAAGTGTTGTGCATTCATCCCAGCCCAACCAAAGTAATGACAGACGCATTGGCTTTGCCATCCAGACTTATTTTTCACCGCAAGTTAAACAAACCAAAGGAACAACTTTCGTGCAATTAGCGCGTGGCGAAGATAAATATGGTCATTTTGAAACCGCACCGCGCCCAAGGGAAGATATGAACTCTAAGGATGTCGCAATGCGTGATCATATGAACCAGTTATGGTCTGATATTTTATATCACGGCACAGATAAACGCCGAGATTATTAAAATAATCAAGCTGTTTACAAGCTTTATCTGCAACCCTATGTTCTGGCAGAATCTTTTGACACATTAGGAACAAAAATTATGCGCGCAGAGACGCAAGCTATTGTAGCTGACATCAAGCAGGCCGTAAGCCTGCTGAGGAGGCATCTTTGACTGGGATGTTGCCAATAAACGCCTAGAAGAACTCAACGCAGCCTCTGAAGATCCTGATCTATGGAATAATCCGCAAGCAGCGCAAAAGCTAATGCGTGAACGCCAAAGCCTAGAGACTTCAATCAAGACCATTAAACAAATCGAACAAGAGCTTGAAGACAATTTAGGCATGATCGAACTCGGCGAAGAAGAGGGCGATGAAGATGTCGTCACAGAAGCAGAAGATGCGCTGGCAAAAATGCAAGCAGAAATGGGCAAGCGTCAAGTCGCAGCGCTTCTTTCTGGCGAGTTAGATAATGCAAATTGCTTCCTTGAAGTTCACTCAGGTGCAGGTGGCACAGAAAGCCAAGATTGGGCAAATATGTTATTGCGCATGTATGTGCGCTGGGCAGAAAAAAACGGCTTCAAGGTTGAAGTACAATCACGAACAGACGGCGATGAAGCAGGCATAAAAAACGCCTCCATCATGATACGTGGAGAAAACGCCTACGGTTGGGCAAAGACAGAATCAGGCGTGCATCGTTTGGTTAGAATTTCACCGTTTGATAGTAACGACCGCCGCCACACCTCTTTTTCTTCTGTTTGGATTTACCCTGAAATTGATGACAACATCGATATTGAAATTCTGGATAAAGACCTACGCATTGATACCTATCGCTCATCAGGGGCGGGTGGTCAGCACGTTAACACCACAGACTCTGCGGTGCGCATTACTCATGCACCTACTGGTATTGTTGTAACTTCATCAGAAAAATCTCAACACCAAAACCGTGCCAACGCTATGAACGCTCTACGTGCACGGCTGTATGATATCGAGATGAAAAAACGCCAAGAAAGCATCCAGGACGCACACGATAGTAAGACAGACATAGGCTGGGGACACCAAATCCGTTCTTATGTCCTGCAACCATATCAACTCGTCAAAGACTTACGCACAGGCGTCGAAAGCACCTCACCAGACAACGTATTGGACGGAGACCTAAACCCATTCATGGAAGCCGCCTTAGCGCATCAGGTGACGGGCAGTGATGGGGCTGTGGTTGAGGATATTGAGTAGATAACAAATATGGATGCTTTACTCGAACCATTTAAAATAAAGCACTTAACATTACGCAATCGTATAATAAGCACAGCACATGCGCCGTCTTTTCAGGAGGGTGGACATCCCCGCGAGCAGTACCGGCTTTATCATGAGGAGAAAGCGCGTGGTGGCGTTGGGCTAACAATGATTGGTGGCTCTACCAATATTGCACCCGATAGTCCATCTGTTTTCGGTCAGCTATATGCTGGTGATGATAGTATAATTGAATGGTTTAAAGAATTAACGGATGGCGTCCATAAGTATGATGCTGCAATCATGTGTCAGATCACGCATATGGGGCGAAGGACTGCATGGGATAATGGGCATTGGTTGCCAGTATTAGGACCGTCAGCAGTTAGAGAAAGAGCACATAGATCTTTCCCCAAGGTGATGGAATTCGAAGACATTGACCGCGTGATAGAAAACTTTGTAGATGCAGCTCTGCGTTGTCAGCAAGGAGGGTTTGATGGAATCGAATTGCTGTCGCACTCTCATTTGTTAGGGCAATTCTTGTCGCCCATGATAAATCAGAGACAAGATGAATATGGCGGCTCACTTCAAAATAGAATGAGACTAAGTTTGCGGATACTTGAAAGTGTTCGCGAAGTTGTAGGCCCTGATTTTATTGTTGGGATGCGCATAACCGGCGATGAGTTGTTAGAAGGCGGAATGGATGCAAATGAGTGTATTGAAATTGCCCAGCGTCTTTCTGAAACAAGTAATATTGATTTTTTGAATATTCTTGCTGGCGCACCCTACGATGATTTGGGGCTTGCTGGCTGGGTATCACCGATGGGTATGCCTTCCGCACCACATCTAACAATTGCAGGGCAAATTAGGAAGGCTGTTAAACTACCAATTTTCCATGCAGGTGGAATTTCTGATATTGCTACCGCGCGTCATGCTATTGCGGAAGGGCATGTTGATCTTATAGGAATGACTCGCGCACAGATTGCAGATCCGCATCTGGTTGAAAAGCTTTCACGCGGAGATGAAGAGCGGATTAGGCCATGCGTAGGACTTGGGTATTGTGTAGACCGCGTTAATCAATGCAAACAAGCAGTCTGTGGACACAATGCAGCGACAGGACGAGAAGCAACGCTGCCCCATAAAATCACAATGGCAAAAATACAGAAAAAGGTAGTTGTTGTTGGAGGTGGACCAGCAGGATTGGAAGCATCACGAATATGTGCCGAACGTGGTCATGAAGTAATTTTGTTTGAAGCAAGTGAAAGGCTTGGTGGTCAGATTAATTTGGCTTCAAAAAGCACGACTAGAAGGCAAATATGGGTATTGCAGATTGGTTGATTAACGAAATTACAATGTTAGATGTTGATGTTCGTCTTAATTCATACGCTGAAGCTGAAAACATCATTGCAGAAAAAGCCGACACTGTAATCATAGCAACTGGAGGTTGGCCAGAATTACCAGAAATGGAACTACTCACATCAAGTTGGGAAGTGTTAACTGGGGAAGTTCGTGTATCAGGTGATGTGTTATTGCTTGACGATGTAGGAGACCATTCGGCCGCTGTATGTGCAAATGTTATGGCAAAATCAGACTGTCGTGTGACAATAGTTACACCTGACCGAACGATAGCACATGATTTGGGGCCTACTAATTCTTCCGTAGTTCTTAGAGATCTTGTAAAACTTGGCGTTGAATTTGATTGTTTTCTTGAGTGTGTGAATGTGGAAGCCGATGGAAACCGTAAGATGGCTACACTTCGACATGTATTAACTGGCGAACTTACGGAAAGGATAGTCGATTATATCGTAGTTGAGAATGGAACAAAGCCGATGGATGACGTATATCATGACCTTAAACAAGCCTCACGAAATCACGGCCAGTTGGATCATCAAGCAATGATAGATGGACGAAGCCCATTTGTAGATACAAACACTATTGGACAGTTCAATCTTGCTCGTATTGGTGATGCCATAGCAAGTCGAAACATCCATGCCGCATTGTACGATGCTTAAGGGTTTGCAAGGATATTTAAAACTAGCGCTTTATCAATACTGACAGTGCAGGTAATGGAAGCATTGGAATCAAAGCAGTAATTCGTAAATAATCGAAATTTAGTCATTTTTGGTTGAGGTTGTCATTGGGTAAATAAATATTTTCATAAAAAAACTTATCCCCGCCCCAAAACCCTCAGGCATAATTCTTTCATCAGCAAGATGCACAACCATTGGACTATAGCCACTGTTTGATGTTTTGCTGACAGCGGAGCGGTCGTAGCTTTATTTATCACTTGAAGTAAATGGTGTAACATTTACAGGGTGGCGGAACTAAGGCGACTTACGGGTACGAAATTACCCTAGAGGCTTTGTCGGAACGGTGTGCCTGAGTAGTCCGATACTGACATCAAATCTCCGCGTGAGGGCTGTATGCCCAGCACATAGGGTCTTTTTTGGTTATCAGCCCTCACTGTTGTGCTTTAGCGAAGCAACGCCTTTTGCGTTGTTCGCATCAAATATTGGCAAACAGGCACAAGTGCCTGCTTTGCGACAAGCGAAGCGACGTCGCTGCTCGGCAAACAAGCGTAGCGCCGTTGAGAGAGCATTGCTTCTTTTCCGTCGACGCATCCGCGCCGACGTCCGTTCACGGGTTGGCACAATGGCTAGTCGCCATTGTTGACCCCTGCCACGGAGGGAATGCCTGCGAAGCAAATCCTCTTGATTTGTTCGCCAATAAATTATGTAACGCCGCTCAGCAATGGGCGAGTGGGTAATTATATGTGTTTTGGGTAAAATACCTCCCCCTTGAGGGGAGGTTGGTGAAGCGAAGCTGAACCGGTGGGGGAATGCATTTGAGTTTGGAGGGGAGCTAGATTTAAATCAGCTCTATAATATTTGCAAAATTTTACTACAGAGCAGGCAAAGACAAGATTGTTACATCTGCTGCTGCATCACGTAACGCGTGAACATCTGTTAGTTCAGGGTCTTCTAGCCACGCTGTAATATGTTCAGCTGTAGGAAATTGGGAGCACAACACCCTTGGTCGGTCCATGTGGCTGTTGTAACGCCTCAGCATTTGGACCACCAGCGATTGCCTTGCCTTGATGTTTTGCTACAGCTGGGCCGCCAACGGCAAGATATTCAACAAGTTTATCTTGATCTTTCACAACCAATGTAACAAGGGCGTAATGAGTCATATTTGAATTCCTTTTCTATAATGACTTCATAGTGGCATTGATTTAAGCTGTACGAAATTCATTAAAAGAGTACAGCCTATGTACAAAAAATAGAAGTCTAATAACTGAGTGGATACTCTCCGTCTTGTTCTCGCAATTGATAGACATGGCGGAGTGTCAGGTGCTGCTCGCTTTCTTGGGGTTACTCACCGCAACTGTTTCTCGTAGGTTATCTAAAGCAGAAAGTGATGCGGGGCACATATTCTTTGAGCGTATGCCAGCTGGTCTGCGTCTTACTAGAATTGGTGAAGCTGTCCTTGATCATGCAAATCGGATTGAGCCAGAACTGTTTTTGCTTGAACGCTATCTTATGGGGCAAGAAGAAGGGATTAAAGGCCCATTACGCGTTACAATTCCACCTTTGATGATGACCAATGATGTCAGCAAAGATATTACAGATTTTGCAAATAAATACCCTGAGATACAATTGGAATTTGTGGGAGATAATAATTTAGTAAACTTACATCAAAGAGAGGCAGACGTTGCTATTCGCGTTACTCACAAACCACCCGAAACATTGTGGGGACGTAAGTTGACTGAACAACATGCCGCTTATTATGCAGCCAAAGACTTGATAGATATAAGTGAATTGGAACGGGGTAATCTATCTGGTGACCTTCCGCTAATTTCATTTACATCTTGGAGAAACCAAATACCAAAGCAGATAAAAAATATCTGTCCTAACGTGAGAGTCGTGGCGACTAGTGATGATATGATAACAGCCATGCAGATGGTACGTGCTGGCTTAGGGGTTACAAAGATGCCACGTATTATTGGTGAAAATTTGGAAGGGGTACGAAGAGTATCTGTATTACCATGGGAGCGGTATATTCCCATATGGTTGCTGACGCACCCTGATTTACGCAAAGTGCCTCGTGTTATGGCATTCATGAGTTTTATTGCGGAGCGAATAGGAGAGCGTCGATCACAATATCAAATACCAGAATGAGCGGAAAATCCATATTATTCTGGCCGTTATTTAATAGCTTAAGCTTAAAGCAACCCGCGCAGTTTAAAGCCAACTTGCATGTATTTTGAAGGATTACGGGCAGTTTTACCTTTGCGCACTTCATAGTGCAGGTGAGGGCCAGTGCTTCGTCCTGTTGAACCAACTTTACCGATTGTTTGTCCAACACGAACGCGTTGACCATTCTTCACGGAAATTCGACTGAGGTGAGCATATCTCGAAATAAGACCGTTCTTGTGTTTGACTTCAACCACATTACCATAACCACCCTTGCGGCCAGCTTTAATGATAACGCCGTCACCTGTAGATAGAACCGGTGTGCCACGAGGTGCTTTAAAGTCCATACCGCTGTGCATGGCTGAACGACCGTTAAATGGATCTTTACGGTGGCCAAAACGGCTTGAAATCTTCGCGCCCGGAATTGGGTTTGCCAAAGGCATTTTACGCGCAATACCTGAAAGGTTATCATAATGATTAAGCGTAGATTCTAATGCCTCAAGATGCGCTTCAAAAGGAACAGAATGATCAAGTGGAACAAAAGGTCCGCCAACATCACTGTTTGGCATTTGAGGGACTTTAAAGCCTGTAGACTGTAAGATAGAGGTGATCTTAGCAGCCTTACTTGCCGCCGCTATACGTAATTGGTCAACTTCATCACGTGATTAGTATCAATCATGCCAATTTGCTCTGCAACCTCACCAAAAAGTTGGCGTGTAAAATTACTTGAGAGTTGTGGCGAATAAGGATTTGTATTTTTGGTAGCTGTAGGTGTTGCATAGCCAAGAAGGTTTACTGTCTCAGACCTTGCGACTTGTGTTTCACTATTGCCGCGAAGCTGAAAGTTTGATGCAGTTTGCAAACCAGCATTCGATGTATCAATGCTACCGATTGTAATGTTGTCAGTATTTGTTTTGATAGGATTAAGAGTTGGAATAGGAATTGCACCCGTCGCTACAGCTGCATTTAAGCCGCGATTTTTAGCTTTCTCAACTAAAGAAGTCATACGGCCACTGCGCTTACCAATGTTTTCTTGACGCGCCATCAGCTCATGCACCCTAGATTCAATTGCTTGCTGATCAAGCAGTTGGCGAGATGTGATGCGATCTAACTTTGTACGAAGTGCTGCAATGCGATCTTCATATTCGCGTTTTACGCGAGCTTGATTGGCAAATGATGCGCTGATCAAATCATCACGAAAAACCAGATATGCGGTTGCGCTGAAATACCCAACCATCAGCATGATTGCAGAACAGATAGCAATCGAGAAAAAAACTGGCCGAATTGTAAATTGCCGCGTTTTACCATTTCGGCTGACTACAACCGTATGTGGCTCATGTCTTTTGCCGAAGCTTGCTGGCTCGCGAATTTGTGCAGAACTCATAGAATCATTACTCAAATAGTTTTACTAATATGAGTTAAGAATGAACGCTTATGGTTAATAAATCGTATTCAAAAAGAAAATTTGACTTAGGGGAATCTAGTTTCCCAATGGAGAAAGACTTCGATAAAAGAGGGGTGTTAAGCCTGTAGCGCAGCGAGCTCTGTCATTAAAGGGACCTTTAATGCGACCCCGGAAATGTTTTGCAACTAATTTATTAAAAGTAGAAGAGGGGTCAAGACCTTGCTTGTTACAAGAAAGCGAAACCATTTAGCGCCAACCGCAACATGGCCTTTTTCGTCTTCATAAATAATATTAAAAATTTCCGCAGTCTTATGATCACCCGCAGATTTAAGTTTTTGTACGATAGATGGGGTGACATCTAAACCTCGTGCTTCTAGCACAAGTGGCACAACGGCTAATCGTGCACTTAAGTCGTGACCGGTTTCACTGGCAGCTTCCCACAAGCCGTCATGAGCAGGTAAATCACCATAGTTTGCACCAAGATCGCGTAAGCGTTCGCGCAATAATGTAAAATGTTTAGCCTCTTCTTTTGCGACCATAACCCAGCCATCAAAAAATGATCGGGGGCATTTTTTCATGAGCAAATCGCACAATGATATCAAGAGCTAAATCAATAGCATTTAATTCTATGTGAGCGATTGCATGTATGAGAGCCAGTCTGCCCTTTGTCGTTGTAAGAGGGCGCATACGCACTTCCAACGCAGGCAATAAATCGGGCTTATCTGGACGCCCGGGTCTATCTGGTGCTTTAAGGCGTTTTGAACCTGTTAAAGAAAGCTGACGGTCTTCCCATGCAGCAGCCATTTCATTTGTTAATTGGACTTTTTCATCCAATTCACAAGCAATAAGGGCGCAATATGCACCCTCGGCTAAACTGTTTGGTTTAACTAGTCTTGTCACGTTAACCGAATAGCTCCTGTGCCGTAGCTAAGACTTCATCTACATGGCCAGGAACTTTAACCTTAACCCATGCTTTGGCAATTTTGCCGTCGGCATTGATGATCAGCGTTGTGCGATTAACACCCATGTATTTTTTGCCAAACATGCTTTTTTCAATCCAGACGCCGTACGCGTCGAGGGTTGATTTGTCTTCATCAGATATAAGCGTCGTTGTGAGCTCATGTTTGGCAATGAATTTATCGTGTTTTTTGACTGGGTCTGGAGACATGCCAGCGACAATGCACCCAAGTTTTTTGAACGCATCAAGATGTTCAGAAAAGCCGATCGCTTCTGTTGTGCAACCTGGCGTGGCATCTTTTGGATAGAAAAAAAGAATTACAGGTGAGCCGCGTTTCTCGGAAAGTGTAAAGCTGCCATTCCCATCTGTTGGCAGGGTGAAGTCTGGCGCCATTTCGCCTTCACTAACTTTTGACATTTGCCTTCCTTTCGTCATTAAACAAGTGCATAGAATCTGTTAGTTTATATAAAGTCGTTTTCGCTGACGGCAAGCTAAACAATGCAAATGCCAGTGATTCTTTCACATATGGCTGCGGGGCAAGAAACTGAAACATAATACGCATTTACCTTTGAAGAAAAACCTTCACCCTTCAAGTGTGGTACGCAACTTCCTTCTCGAAGAAAGAAGCGGATAGTGACTCGCACTTTAAGTTCGTGGCCGCAAGCCTAGTTTCTATTGCAATCGTAGCTGGCGTTCTCGCGGTTGCTGCATATTTTTTACTGCAAGGCGATACAGCAAAAGGATCCGCTGTTTTAGAACGTATTGAGGCCGGGCTGCAGGATGTGGTTGGTGATGCTTTTGACGTGGAGCTACAAAACGTAAACCTTTCATTCAGTTCAGATGCACGTGTTGTATTTAAAAGTAATGATGTTCAAATCACCAGAAAAATCGATGGCCAGAATTTAACAAATATTGGTCAAGTCGAAGCAAAGCTAAATCTTCTAGAGGGTATCAGCGGGAATACAGCAATCGAACTTATTAGGCTGGAAGATGCGGAAATTGATGCTGATGTTTTGGGTTCAGGTAGAGAGGTTTTTCTACCGACACATCTAGATAAACCATTTAACGTAATTGGTTCAACGTTATCAAAATTCCAGACCTATTTGGATAAAGATGAATTCAAAGAATTAGAAATTGTAAATACCACCATCAAGGGGACGGTGTTAGGGCGTAAGCAAAGCGACCCTATTATGGTTAAATACCTGTCTTTAAATCCAGATGGAGTAGGTCGTTTCATTCTTGTTGCTGACCTGCAAACCAACTTTTCCAATATCTCTGTTCACTCTTCATATGCCCTGACAAAGGATGCAGGCAGCGCTTATAAGTTTCTAGCAACAGGTATTCATATGCGGGAGTGTTTTCTGATCCTGAACTTGATACCGGCATAATTGGATCTGACGCCATTATAGCGCTTTCAGGCAATATTCCTTTTACCAAAGAACACAACGCATTAAACCCAACGTTGAATATCAAAACGGGTGAAAGTACTCTTAGGTTAGGTGATGATGCGGTAACAGATGTGAGTAATCTTGATTTAAATTTACGTCTTATCTTAGATAAAAACCAAATCGAGCTTGATCCCTCTCAAATTAAAATGGGTAGGCTGACTGCTAATTGGGTTGGGGGTATAAAGCCTTACAATGCTACCAAAGGGTATGGTGGGTCACTGCGTTATGATTTAATCATGCAAAAAGGACATTTTGAACCGACCTTGCCAGGCGAAGAAGTTGTACCCGCTGCTTTTAAAATCAATGGACTTTATAACGTTGAAGATAAGGATTTGCTGATAGATAGAATCTTTCTAACGACCAAGAAAGGATATGTTGAAGGCAAGGGACGTATGCTCTTTGGCGGAGAAACGCCTAGCTTAAAAGCTTCAGCAAAAACACAAGGTATTTCTGTTACGGCAGTTAAACAGTTCTGGCCATTTTTCATGGCTGATGGTGCGCGAGACTGGGTGCATGAGCATTTTATTGACGGTTGGGTTGAAGCTGGAACGCTGACTGCTGATATACCTGCTGGAGTTATTTTTCGAGTAAAACATGGGCAAAAATAAAACCTGATGAGTTTAACCTGAGTCTTCAAATGAAGGACGTTGCGTTTAGACCATTCGGTGAAATGCCCGCTATTAGAGAAGGCAAGGTAAGCTTGAAGTGTCAAGGTATGAAGATTTCATCCAGTCTTAGTTCTGGTAAAGCTTCTGTCCATGGTAAGAAGCCAATCAAAATTAAATCAGGTTCTTTTTCGATGAAGGACTATGCGGCAAAAGAACGTTCTGGAGAAACAAAACTTTCGCTTGAGGGGGATGCAATTACAATAGCAGCTATAGCTGACAGAAGACCGTTGCGTGTCATGGAGCGCATGAAGGTATCAGCTAATCAGTTCTCTGGAAAAGGTTATGCGGATATTGTTGCGCGTTTTCCAATTGGAAAAGGAGCTGATTACAGTCAAGTTGATTGGCATGTCTTGTTAGACCTTCAAAATGCATCAAGTAGTAAAGCGCTTGGTGGTCGTAAATTCACAGATGCAAACATCGTAATTGACGCTACTCCTACGGCTGCAAAGGTTGTGGGGTTTGCAAAAATTGATGGCGTTAAAGCAAAGCTTAATTTGATTGAACCTATTGGGAAATCAGGTAAAGCCAAGCGAAAACGCGAAGTTGTGGCTTTAATGGAAGAAGATGCACGAAAGGCTTTTGGAATTGACTTAAATCCTGCTGTTAAAGGGCCGATTAAAGTCACTATCTTTCAAGAAGGCGGCCTAGAGAAATACAAAATAGATTTCAAAGAGTCAGAAATTTCCATGCCATGGGTTGGTTGGAGTAAGGGCAGGGGAATAGCTGCTGAAGCTGAATTTGCACTCAAGAAACAGGGCGAATTATTTAAGCTGAATGATTTTAAGTTACAAGGAGCTGGTTTTTATACTGCTGGCAATCTTGTTATGAGCAAAAGCGGTTTAATATCAGCTGATATTAAACAACTTAAATTAAATGAAAGTGACAGCATTAGTTAAAACTTGAGCGCAAGTCTGATTCTTATAACATTCAAGTAAGTGGTGACTCCTACGATGCGCGTGGTGTGATGAACACACTATTTTACAAGGCTTCATTTAAACAAATTCAAGGCGGACGGTCAGTGAATTTGTCTGCAAAATTTAAGCGGGTACTTGGGTTTGAAAAAAGAAAGGTTTTCAACGTAGATCTTATCTACCAAAGTAGAGATGGAAACTTAACCAAACTGGACCTTAAGGGCTTGGAACAGATGGTCGAAGTTATGATGTTCAAGCGCAACGAAATGGTAATCAAACTCTTTTCACAATAGCTTCTAATGATGCAGGCAATGCACTTGCCTTCACTAACATCTATACAAAAATGCAAGGCGGAGCGATTAAGGCTCAATTGGTTCGGAATGATAATGGCCCGTTCTTAGGGCCTGTAAGCGCTTCAAACTTTACTGTTGTGAATGAACCACGACTTGCGCAAATGGTTTCTAATGTCAGGCGCCAGGTGCCTGATGAACGAGGTCAACGTGCAAAAGTAATTCCGCTAGGTGGTGATCAGCGTATTAAATTTCAATTAGCGCAGGCAAAGATTGAAAAGGGCGATGGCTACCTCAATCTCAATGATGCAATCATACGAAATACTGCCATTGGCTTGAGCATGGATGGAGTGCTCTATGACAAAAAGGGCACAATGAATATCAAAGGCACATTTATGCCTGCAAACGCCGTTAATCTTGCTGTTTCTGCAATCCCAATTATTGGCAAGATCTTTGCCAATGGTAAGGATCGAGCTTTAATTGGTATAACCTACCAGTTGAAAGGCGCCCGAACGAACCCAGAACTTTATGTAAATCCCTTATCAATCGTGACGCCAGGCTTTTTTATAAAGTCTTCGAATTCCAGTAGGCTATTCTGGCTTCACCAAAAAATGCTTTTTCTTCCCCATTGAAAGTTTAACTGCGCCGGCATCATTTAAGTTGCTGGCAGAAACACTCATGCGTTCATCTGTTATTTGCTCGTCGTTAATACGAATAGCACCACCTTTAATATGACGGCGCGCTTCACCATTGGATGATGCAAGACCCGCCTCAACAATGAGTGACAATAACCCAATGCCATTATCAAAATCTGATTGTGCAACTGCAACCGTTGGTAGGGTATCCGTTGCTTGGCCTTCCTCAAAGGTTCTTCGTGCTGTTTCAGCAGCTTGCTCAGCAACCTCTCGTCCATGAACCATTGCAGTTGTTTCAGTCGCGAGCACTTTCTTGGCTTCATTAAGTTCAGCACCTTCAAGCGCTTCGTAACGTGCAATCTCATCAAGAGGTAGTGTTGTGAAAAGCTTCATGAAACGACCAACGTCCGCATCTTCTGCGTTGCGGAAATATTGCCAGTAGTCGTAAGCAGGTAAGTGGCTTTCAGATAGCCAAACAGCCCCGTCCGCCGTCTTGCCCATCTTGGCGCCAGATGATGTAGTTAAGAGTGGTGTAGTTAGTGCAAATAGGTTTGATGTTCCCATACGGCGACCCAAATCAACACCAGAAACAATATTGCCCCATTGGTCAGAACCACCCATTTGCAAACGGCAATCGTAACGCTTTGCAAGTTCCGCAAAGTCGTATGCTTGTAGGCACATATAATTGAACTCAAGAAATGACAAGTGTTGTTCACGTTCAAGACGCATCTTGACCGAGTCACGTGCCAGCATTTGGTTCACAGATAAATGCTTGCCAACGTCTCTTAGAAAATCAACATAATTAAGCTTCAATAGCCATTCTGCATTATCCGCCATAATCGCATTGTCGTTTTCAAAGTCTAAAAACTTTGAAAAGACTTGCTTGATGCCATTTTTGTTTTCTTCGATATCATCAGCTGTCAACATCTTGCGGCTTTCATCCTTACCAGAAGGATCGCCAACCATCGATGTGCCGCCACCCATAAGTGCAAGAGGGCGGTGACCAGTTTGCTGAAACCAGTAGAGCAACATAATCTGAACAAGACTGCCCGCATGTAAGCTTTGTGCCGTTGCATCAAAACCGATATAGGCGGTTGTTTTTCCTTCGCCAAGAGTGTATCGAGACCGGTTTCATCTGATAGTTGATGAATAAAGCCACGCGATTGAAGAACTTGTAAATACTCGGATTTGAAGGCAGACATTTTATGTTTCGTTTCTTATTATAACTAGAATGAAAGAATCTGTTGTCTCATAGCAGGAAGTTTTGGAATTTCAAATGGCGATTAAGACTGCAATTGGCTTAATGAGCGGTACAAGCATGGATGGTATCGACGCTGCGCTTATACGAACAGACGGTGAGGACATCGTTGAACGAGGCGCTATGGGCTTTTATCCATACTCTTCTCAGACACAAGATCTTTTAAAACAAGCATTGGAAGATGCAAAAGGGCTTGAAAGTCGTGATGAAAGAATTGGCTGTTTAGAAGTTGCAGAAAACCTCATAACCCAGCTTCATGTTGAGGCAGTAACCTCCTTCCTAAAAGCAGATGAATTAGAAGCCTCGCAAATTGACGTCCTTGGGTTTCATGGGCAAACAGTCTTGCACCGCCCTGAACAGGCTTTAACTGTTCAATTGGGAAATGGTGATAAACTTGCGAAAGCAACCGGCATTGATGTTGTTTATGATATGCGAGCCAATGATATGGTGCACGGTGGGCAGGGCGCGCCATTGGTTCCAATTTATCATAATGCGTTAGCAGCAAGTCTTTCAGATGAGCTTCGAGCGCACATGCCTGTAATCTTTGTAAATATTGGTGGTATTTCTAACATCACATATATTGGAGAGGAACTCATTGCATTTGATACAGGCCCAGGTAACGCCTTGATAGATCAATGGGTGCAAGCGCAAGCAGGTATTCCTTATGATCAAGGCGGCATGATTGCCGCAGAGGGTAATGTGAATGAGCGTTTGGCTGCCAAATATCTAACCCATTTATATTTTGAAAAGCCACTGCCAAAGTCTTTAGATAGAAACGACTTCCAACCGCTAAAATCTGGAGAGTTTGGACTTGAAGAAGGCGCGCGGACGCTAGCATATATCTCGGCTGCTGCGATTATGAGATCAGTTGAACATTTACCAGAAACACCAAAGTTATGGATTATCTGCGGCGGTGGTCGTCATAACCCACACATTGTTGCTGATATGAAGAAGCTGGCGTTTGAAACAGATTCAAAAGTAATAAAGGCAGAAGAAGCTGGCTTTGACGGTGATGCAATGGAAGCCGAAGGCTGGGGGTACTTAGCTGTCAGAAGCATGAAAAACTTGCCGCTTACTTTCCCAAAAACTGCAGGATGCAAAGCGCCTGTTTCTGGCGGTCTTATCAGCCTCAAATAATCACATCTTTAGTTTGTTCACATTTGGTTAACTATACAGGCGCAGACTTTAAACAGTTGAAGAGTTTAGCAGGCAATAAATGTGAGTAACCAAATCAGCGGGCTGAGCGCTTATTTCTAACGCACAACTATAGTTTCTCACTCCGTTGGAAATGCGCGAAAGCTGCAAAGGAGTGAATATGCAAAATTTAATCAAGTTATTATTGGCAATGGGGTTAGTAAGTTCATCCGTATTGATGAGTAGCATTGCTATAGCGCAAGCAGCACCTGCAAAATGTGGTGATCGTAACAAGATAATCAAAGTTCTGAGAAAAGATTATAAAGAAGCGCCGCTAGCAATGGGGCTTTCTCAAAAAAGCACAGAAGCATTTGAGATATTTACGTCCGAAAAAGGAACTTGGACAGTGATGATGACAATGTCTAATGGACAAACATGCATTATGGCTGCAGGTCATTCATGGCAAAACTTACCAAAAGAGATTGCAGGCGCAAAGACCTGATTATTAAACAGGTCTTTGCAACTGATTTTTTAGCGAAGTAGCATTGTCTCTTCAATGCCACCTGGAATAATGCCAAGACGCTTATCGAGATAAGTACCCGCATTCTTCTATGAGTTCTTCTTGATGTTCAGTGAAGAAGTGATTGGCTTCTGGCATTGTATTTTGTGTGATCAAAATACCGCGCTGAGTTTTGAGCTTATCAACAAGACCCTGAACATCATCTGGCGGTGAAACGCGATCTTCTTCACCGTGAATAATCAAACCAGAGGCTGGACAGGGCGCTAAGAATGAAAAGTCATAAATATTTGGTTGAGGGGCAATAGACATAAAGCCTTCAATCTCAGGACGACGCATTAATAGCTGCATACCAATCCATGCACCAAATGAGAACCAGCAACCCAACATCCACGAGCGTCTGGATGCAAGTGTTTGAACCCAATCTAATGCAGCAGCAGCATCTGAAAGTTCACCTTGTCCATGGTCAAAATCACCTTGGCTGCGGCCAACGCCGCGAAAATTAAAGCGAAGTGTTGTAAAACCACGTTCTTGAAACATATAAAAAAGATCATAAACAATCTTATTATTCATCGTTCCGCCAAATTTGGGTGCGGGTGTGGATGAAGAATAATAGCGATAGGTGCTGTCTTGTCTTTTGACGGCTGGTAACGACCTTCAAGTCTGCCAGTTGGGCCATTAAAAATTACTTCAGGCATCGGATCTCCGGATAACTAAAATTTTGTTGTTTTACCAAGCAAAATAGGTTTGTGCGGCGTATGAGCACTTGACGTTGCAGGGCTAGTTTTTTATTACAGTTTAGAATTATTATAAACTGGGTTAATCGCCAAGCCTGCTTGAACGCTCTTCATAGACAATCAGCGGTGCAAATTTCAAGTAAATTGCGCACTATCAAGCTTTATTTGGCAATTTCCTTCTTATAGAGAAGAAATTACGTATCAAAATGGTGCAACAAGCCAGATATTATCTTGATTATAACGCAAGCGCTCCCTTGTTGGATTGCGCACGCGAGTCGATGATTGAGGCCATGAACGATGCCGGCAATGCATCCTCTGTTCATTTTGAGGGTAGAGATGCACGCAAAGAAATCGAAAAAGCTCGCTCTTCATTTGCGTCACTTATTGATTTTAAAGCTACCAACGTAATTTTCACATCTGGAGCGACAGAAGCTGCTAATCATGTGCTTTCACCAATAATTAGAGCCGGTGGGCACGAATTAAAAATTTCGAAATTGTATATTGGCGCCACTGAGCATCCTTGCGTTCTGCAAGGTGGTCGATTTGCCAAAGACGCCGTAAAATTTCTGCCAACAGAAAAAAATGGCATCCTTGATATTGAAGCATTAGAAACAACCCTTAAAGAACACGATGCTGATACTGGCCATCCTATGGTGGCTGTGCAACTTGCAAATAATGAAACAGGTGTGATTCAACCTATAAACAAAATCTCAGAAGTGATTCATAATATGATGGATTTCTTGTTGTAGATGCGGTTCAAGCGCTTGGTAAAATGCCTTTATCGATTGAAGAAACAGGTGCTGACTTTTTAATCTTCTCAAGCCACAAAATTGGTGGACCACAAGGCGTCGGCGCAATTGTTCTTCGGATGCCGCATTATCACCAATGCCACTATTAAGCGGCGGTGGACAGGAAAACTACCATCGTGGTGGCACGGAAAATGTAGCTGCAATTGCTGGTTTTGGTGCGGCTTGCGAGTGGCATCAAGAAAACTTGACAAAAAATATCAAGATTTATACGTTAAGGGACTCGATTGAAGAGCAATTAGGTACTATATCCACTGAAGCTGGGAATGAAATTGCTCAACCCGTATTCTTTGGAAAACAGTCAGAGCGCCTTGGAAATACGTCTTGCTTTGCTGTTCCAGGTATAAAGGCTGAAACTGCATTAATGGCTTTAGATCTTGATGGCATATCGGTTTCATCAGGTTCTGCTTGCTCATCAGGCAAGGTGAAACGAAGCCATGTGTTGGAAGCAATGGGCGCAAGCCAAGATGAGATGGAAGGCGCAGTACGCCTTAGTCTTGGATGGCAAGAAGATAATTTAGGTGCGGAACGTTTACTCGCCGCTTGGAAGACAATTGTTAGCCGTGTGGGCTGCATAACATTTAAAAAAGTAACTCGGAGAAACTGGAATATGCCAGCTGTACAAGAAACTATCGATACCGTCGCTTTATTGGACGTTGATAAATATAAATACGGTTTCTCGACTGATATCGAAAACGACATGGCGCCTAAAGGTCTGTCAGAAGAAGTTATTCGCTTTATTTCAGCCAAGAAGGAAGAGCCAGAATGGATGCTTCAATGGCGTTTGGATGCATATGAGCGTTGGAAAACAATGGAAGAGCCAAATTGGGCTCGTGTAGATTATCCAAAAATTGATTTCAATGATATCTATTACTATGCAGCTCCAAAGAACTTCGAAGATGGCCCTAAGTCTCTAGATGAGGTCGATCCTGACTGCTTAAAACATACGAAAAGCTTGGCATTCCGCTTAAAGAGCAAGAATTACTTGCAGGTGTTCGTAAACATGATGAGCCATCCAAGCTAGATGATGAGCCATCCAAGCTAGATGAAGACCCTTCAGACAATGTCTATGCATCTGGCCGTGTTGCAGTAGATGCAGTCTTTGACAGTGTCTCCGTTGTAACAACTTTTAAGGCTGAGCTTGCAAAGTCAGGCGTAATTTTCTGCTCAATTTCTGATGCCATTAAAGAGCATCCAGAATTGATAAAGAAGTATCTCGCCACAGTAGTTCCTGTTTCGGATAATTATTATTCAGCACTTAATTGTGCCGTGTTTACGGATGGTTCGTTTGTATACATCCCAGAAGGCGTTCGTTGTCCAATGGAGCTCTCTACGTATTTCCGTATCAATGCGGAAAACACGGGCCAGTTCGAACGTACATTAATCATTGCTGAAAAAGGTTCTTACGTTTCTTATCTTGAGGGCTGTACGGCTCCACAACGTGATGAAAACCAGCTCCATGCTGCTGTTGTAGAATTGATCACCATGGAAGACGCAGAGATTAAGTACTCTACTGTTCAAAACTGGTATCCAGGTGATGAAACTGGGAAGGGTGGTATTTACAACTTCGTAACTAAGCGTGGTGATTGTCGCGGCGATAACTCCAAGATTTCCTGGACACAAGTTGAAACGGGTTCTGCTATTACGTGGAAGTATCCATCATGCATTCTGCGCGGCGATGGTTCGCAAGGCGAGTTTTACTCAATTGCAGTTTCTAACGGAGCTCAGCAAGTTGACTCAGGCACCAAGATGCTACACTTGGGCAAAAATACAAAGAGCCGTATTATCTCAAAAGGGATATCAGCCGGTCGTTCAAGCAATACCTATCGTGGTCAGGTTTCTGCACATAAAAAAGCATCAGATGCACGTAACTTTACGCAGTGCGATTCATTGCTGATCGGCGATCAATGTGGCGCCCATACCGTGCCTTATATTGAAGCTAAAACTCTACCGCTCAATTTGAGCATGAAGCAACAACATCAAAAATTTCTGATGATCAGCTCTTCTACTGTATGCAACGCGGTATTCCAGAAGAAGAAGCAATCGCGCTCATCGTCAATGGGTTCGTGAAAGAGGTTATTCAAGAGCTGCCAATGGAATTTGCAGTAGAAGCACAAAAGTTGATTAGCATTTCCCTTGAAGGGAGTGTGGGGTAGGGTATGTTCCAAATTTTAAATAAAAAATATTACTTATCATGGTATTTGTGGTCGCCGCTAATAATCTTACTTGGTGTTTTGCCACTATATTTTAGTAGCGTATCGATTCGTGATGTGTACTTTTGGTTCGATCAAGCCATGGCTAACCCAAATTATAAAATAAATACGCCTGATTTTGTGGAATATTTTTTGAGCATGAATTCTGTGCTCGTTGTAATTTTACCGGTTTTATTGGTTTGGATTGGCATAAAAAATTACAAAAGACGCAGGTCTTATATGAAGAATAGTGAGGCATTATGATCCGAGATCAACTGCTCAAGCAGAAGGAGGTATGGTTAATTAGTATTCCTCTTGATGGGAGCGTTAGCTAATGTACGACAGCATTGAAAAAGAAGCCAATGCATGGGCGCTCATGATAACAAAGTATATTGCGATTGTTTTGGGAAATTTTTGTGCGATTTCTGTCGTCTATTTTACTCTTCGAAATGACTTTGTAATGCCGCAGACCATGCAAGTTCTTGGTCTTTGGTTTGCATTCTGGTTAGTAGCAATTTTTTTAGTGCACCTATTACTCAAACCATTACTTGCAAAGCACTACAAGCGCAAATTGGAGGCATCGAGCTAGAAAATGACGCGCGACCAATTCCTGCAAATGAAGACAGTGCGCTTTTTTATATTCTTGTGGATTGTAATCTTGCCGATTATTTTTATTGCATTGCCAACTTTGGAGATGGTGGCGGGCGAAAGAGAAAATGATCTGACCCCACTTTGGGCGTTTTGTGTTTGGATTTTAGGCCCTTGGGTTGGCTCGATAATTTGGAAGTGGTTTGCTTCAAGAGTGAAGAAGAAATAAAGTAAATAAGCATGCCAACTTGGCTGAAATGGAAACACGAATGTTAAAAATGAAAACCTATTATTAGCTCTACTCGCAAGCTTTCTATTGCAAACTACCTTTGTAAACGCTGAGGAAGTTTTCACACCTGACGGCTATTCAAATTATGGATCGCCCGGGGCTGTTACTGTCTTTCGCCCTATGAATATTGTTCATGATTACCTCAATTCTTTTCCAGAAAATATAGAGGAGGGGGCTCCGCGTTTGGAGTTGAAATCCTACCTTGATAGAGCTGATAGATTGGTAATTGACGTCACACAAACGGGATACTTGATGATAGTGTGAGCGGTGAAAACCGTCAGTTTGTGTTTAAGCGTACTGATAATAATCGTTACATCGTTTTGGGGATACGGGTTCCGTCAACAATGCGCGCGATCTGATGAAATTGATGAGTGGACAGCAGATAAGTGTCCGTAATTTAAAGAATAAATTTCCATATCTTGAGCACGGCAAAGGATGTGGCTAACAAGCTTAAACGTAGAAAAGAAGAAAAAATGCTAGAAATTAAAAACCTCCATGTCCGTATTGCGGAAGACGAAACTGAAATCATCAAGGGTCTTGACCTTACTGTGAAAGCTGGCGAAGTTGCCGCAATTATGGGGCCTAATGGTGCGGGTAAATCTACGCTATCGTATGTTCTTGCAGGCAAGGAAGATTATGAAGTAACCGAAGGCGAAATCCTTTTTAATGGTGAAAACCTGCTAGATATGGAAGTTGACGAACGCGCGGCATCCGGTGTGTTTTTGGCGTTCCAATATCCGATGGAAATCCCTGGCGTTGCCACGATGAACTTTCTTAAAGCCGCAATGAATTCTCAGCGCAAAGCTCGTAACGAAGCTGAATATACGACCCCTGAATTCATCAAAAAAGTAAAAGCTGCTTCTGCAGACCTTAGCATTGATTTCAACATGCTAAAGCGTGCGCTGAACGTTGGCTTTTCTGGTGGTGAAAAGAAACGCGCTGAAATTCTGCAAATGGCACTTTTAGAGCCAAGCCTGTGCGTGTTGGATGAAACTGACTCAGGCCTTGATATTGATGCGCTTAAGATTGTTTCTGATGGTGTAAACGCACTACGTGATCCTGCTCGTGCGTTCCTTGTGATTACACACTACCAGCGTCTGCTAGATCACATCGTGCCAGACACAGTGCATGTGCTTTACAACGGCCGCATCATCAAAACTGGCGATAAGTCATTAGCGCTTCACCTTGAAGAAAATGGCTATGCCGACGTAATCGCAAGCGCTGCGTAATTTAGGACGATTCTATGAACGTACAAAATATTCAAAAAAATGCGGCAGAAGAAGCGTTAGGTGTTTCGTTACCAACGCGCCGTGTTGAGAGCTTCCACTATACAGATTTACGCTCACAACTTGGTACATTCACTGCAAAAGCTGAAAAGCCATCAGAGGCAGATGCAAAGCAACTTGGTGACGGGTTTCCTCGTTTAGCGAGTAATGCTGCGGTGCTGCATTTTTATGATGGTCATGCATTTGAGCGCGGCGAAGCATTGCCAGGTGGCGTGAGTGTTAAAACTGAACTTCCTAAAGCAATGGAAGTTGACGGCATGGATGATACAGTTCTTGCAATTAACAATAGTATCTCTGCTGATGGTGTAATGATCAACGTTGCAAAAAATGCAAATGTTGAACGCCCTATCGGTCTTGCTCATGCCTTCACTGGCAAAGCTGGAACAACGGCTGCCACAAGATATGCAATACAAGCTGCAAGCGGCTCAACATCAACCTTTATTGAGCGTTTTATGGGACGCTCAAAGGATGCCCATCTGTCGTCTTCTGTCGTTTCATTAGACATTGGAGCGGATGCAACGCTTAATTATCTCATTGTTCAGCAAACAGGTCTTGGTGCTGATCACCTTGGTCATGTTTCTGTAAAGCTAGCTGAAAACTCAAAGCTAAATCTATTTATCCTGAACGCAGGCGGAAAACTTGTGCGTCAGGAAGTAAAAGTAGACGTTGCAGGCGAGGGGGGGCATGTTGAGATCAAGGGTGTGAACCTTGTGGGCGATAATGCGCACATCGATGTAACAACTGTGCTTGACCATAACGTACCAAATACAACGGCAAATGAACTCTTCCGCAATGTGGTGGCTGGTGATGGTCATGGTGTATTCCAAGGCCAGATTAAAGTCGCACAAATAGCGCAAAAGACAGATGCCCAAATGGCGTGTAATACATTGTTGCTAACAGATGAAGGCGACTTCTCTGCTAAGCCAGAACTGGAAATCTTCGCCGATGACGTACTTTGTGCGCACGGTGCAACTGTAACAGACATCGATGATGATCATCTTTTCTACCTTCGTGCTCGAGGTATAAAAGAAAAAGCCGCACGCGGTCTTTTAATCAAAGCATTCGTAGATGAAGTGGTCGAAGAACTGGGCGCAGGCGAAGAGCTAGAAGAAGCTTTCATTGGCATAATTGATAGCTGGTTGGATGCGAACACTTAATGACATACAACATTGACAAAATCCGCGCTGACTTTCCAATTCTCTCACGAGAAGTGCATGGAAAGCCGCTTGTTTATTTAGACAACGGTGCATCTGCGCAAAAACCTACTGCGGTGATTGATGCGGTGAATAATGTTTATTCTCATGAATATGCAAACGTACATCGCGGACTTCATTATCTATCAAACGCCACAACGGATGCTTACGAAAAATCCCGTGAGAGCGTTCGCAAGTTTTTAAATGCTGGTAGCGTTGATGAAATTGTTTTCACAAAAGGCACAACTGAAGCGATTAACTTAGTTGCCTACGGTTGGGCGATGAAACACTTGAAAGAGGGGGATGAAATTGTCCTCACCATCATGGAACATCACTCAAATATCGTACCATGGCATTTCCTGCGCGAGCGTATGGGCGTGAAACTTAAATGGGTTTATATCAATGACGATGGTTCATTTGATATGGATGCTTTCAAAGATGCCTTGAGCGAAAAAACCAAACTTGTTGCCATTACACATATGTCGAATGTTCTTGGCACTGTTGTGCCAATCAAAGAGGTTTGCAGCATTGCACATGAGCAAGGCATTCCTGTTTTAGCGGATGGTTCACAAAGTGCAGTTCATATGCCTGTAGATGTTCAAGATTTAGATGTCGACTTTTACTGCATCACGGGTCACAAGCTTTACGGTCCATCTGGCATTGGTGCGCTTTACGGCAAGATGGAATTCTTAAAAGACATGCAGCCTTACCAAGGCGGCGGAGAGATGATTCTCGATGTGCTGGAAGATGAAGTCACTTACGCCGATCCACCGCACCGCTTTGAAGCTGGTACGCCACCGATTGCACAAGCCATTGGCTTGGGCGCTGCGCTTGAATATATGGAAAGTGTTGGCCGTGAAGCCATTGCAATGCATGAAAATGAATTGGGTGATTATGCACGAGCAGAACTCACAAAAATCAATTCACTACGCACCATAGGCGATGCGCCGGGCAAAGGCGCAATCTTCTCCTTTGAACTGGAAGGCATTCATGCCCATGATGTTTCAATGGTAATCGATCGTTCAGGCGTTGCAGTACGTGCAGGAACCCATTGCGCTCAACCACTGATGAAACATTACGGCGTAACATCGACGTGCCGTGCATCTTTTGGTATGTATAATACAAAGCAGGAAGTTGATGTTCTTGTTGAAGCGCTTGAAAAAGCGCTCAGTTTTTTTTGGGTAAATCATGTCTGAGCTATTAGGCTTTTTATTTGATGCAACCATAGTAGGTGGAAATATAGGGCTGTTGGTATTTTTAGTCTTTATGATTCTTCTGACGATTGGTTGGTTTGTTGGGGGGTACATTATAATGGGTGTAATTTTTACACTGGCTGATTTGTTTTTAGCAGCTATCTTGATAATTAATTTAGTTAAAGAGAAGAAAAATGACTGAGCAAACAGATACAACAACACAACCAGAACCTAATGCTGCAGAAATTAAGACATCGCAGGTGTCTACTATTCCGGCACATGAATTAGATAAGCTCACGAGCGATATCGTGGCGGCGATTAAGACGGTTTACGATCCTGAAATTCCAGTTGATGTATATGAGCTTGGGTTGATCTATAAAATAGACATCGAAGATAATCGTTTAGTGAAGGTCAATATGTCTTTAACTGCCCCTGGTTGTCCTGTGGCTGGTGAAATGCCTGGTTGGGTACGTGATGCTATAGGTACGGTTCCTGGCGTAATGGACGCAGAAGTTGATTTGGTGTTTGATCCACCGTGGACACCTGAGCGCATGTCAGAAGAAGCACAAATCGCGCTCGGTTGGTATTAGAAAGCTGGTATTAAGGTTTTTCAATCACTATATTTAAAGTGACCACATTCCTACTTTAGGGAGAATAGCATGGCCGGATTTGAAGTTATCACACTTACGCAAGCTGCTCGTAACCGAGTAGGTGATATTATGTCAACTAAACCAGACGCAGAAGGTATTCGCATTGGCGTTAAAAACGGTGGCTGTGCTGGTATGGAATATACGATTGATCTTGTTGAGGAACCAATTGCAGGTGAAGACAAAGTTATCGTTCCAGAGGGTACGGTTTACGTCGCACCACAAGCGGTATTGTTCTTACTCGGAACACAGCTTGATTTTGAAGTTACAAAGCTTCGTACGGGATTTGTATTCAACAATCCGAATCAAAGCTCTTCATGTGGCTGTGGTGAAAGCGTTGAGCTAACACCAGCAGAAATGACGCCTGAGATGATACAGGCAAGAGAACTGGCTAATAGTAATTCATGAAACTTTTTAACAGATTGAAGTCTGATTGTATTTCAGATTGGAAATCATACGCTGAACATGAGTTTGTTGAGCGAATGGGAGATGGCAGTTTAGCCAAAGAATCCTTTCAGCATTATTTGGTTCAAGATTATCTTTTTCTCATTCAATTCGCTCGCGCTTATGCCTTGGCAATATATAAGTCACGTAACTTGTCAGAGATGCGCGGTTGTCTTGAGGGGTTAAAAGCAATTCTGGATACAGAAATGCAATTGCATTTAAAACTCTGCGCAGATTGGGGCTTAGACGCTGATGCGATTGAAAAAACACCAGAAGCAAAACCCACAATAGCTTATACGCGATACGTTCTGGAAGCAGGGCAGGCTGGCGATATCTTGGATTTATTTGTTGCACTATCTCCGTGTATGATCGGATATGCAGAAATTGGTGAGAGATTGAGCAAATTACCTAATGGTCAGTCAGATGATAATCCGTATACGGTTTGGATATCTGAATATGCCTCAGCTGGCTATCAAGACGTAGCAAATGGAGCAGGGGCTCTACTCGATAGTTTGGCAGAAACAAGTTTTACTGAAGCGCGTTATCCAAGACTGTTAGAGTTGTTCAGACAAGCAACACGTCTGGAAGCAGATTTTTGGACTATGGGCATAGAAATATCGGATTGATAAAAATGGTAGAGCAAAACGTACAAGTAAATAACTTGATTGATTATATTGAGTTGAATGTAACAGACATTGAGTGCTCAAAAGCCTTTTATGGTGAAGTTTTTGGCTGGACTTTTTTTGACTATGGACCAGATTACTGTGAATTTAATGATGGGCGCATGAAAGGTGGTTTTACCACTCAAGAGCCAGTGAAACTCGGCGGCCCATTAATTGTCTTCTATCATGATGATCTTAATTCTGTTCTTGAAAAAATAAAAAGCACTGGCGCAGAAATTACAAAAGATATCTTTCAATTTCCAGGAGGGGAACGTTTTCAATTCAAAGACCCAAATGGATATGAATTGGCTGTATGGAGAACAACTTAAACGGGAGGAAAACGATGTCTGATGATAATCCTAGTATAATGTCTCATTTTCTTTGGGGACAAATGATTTTGAAAAAGGCAATTGCTTTTTATGATGCCGTGATGCCGACAATCGGAGCTACTAGAGTGTATGAACACGAGTTTGCGATTGCATATGGCAAAGCGTATCCTGAGTTTTGGGTTCAAACACCAGAAAATGATGAGCCTGCACAAATAGCAAATGGAACGCATTACGGATTTGTTGCTGCCTCAAAGCAAGAAGTTCATGCGTTTTTGGGATAAAGCAATCGAGATGGCGCCAAACCGGATGGGGAACCTGGTCCAAGGCCGCATTATGGTGAGCCATATTATGGATGCTTTGTACGTGACCTTGATGGGCACAAAATTGAAGCAACTTTTTGGGATGCCTCGTTACAGGCGTAGGTCTATTTTAGCGTAGGAACGCTGGAATATGTTCTTCACCGCCAAACGCATGATCTGTATCTGTATATTCTAGATCAGTTTGCTCATGATACGGTTTGCGTCCACGTTTTGCGTTTTGTTTAGGAGCCTCGTCATGTCTCTTAGGCTGTTGAGGTTCACTAGGAGTTTTTGGCTCTGCTGGCTTTTTGGCAGACTTCTCATTATTTTTCTTTGCTGGTTGCCGCGTCCACGACGACCCGCCTTTGCATCCCATTCAACTGCTTCATCATTTAGCCAGTCGATTTTTTGATTGATTAAACCTTCAATCGCATCAAAGCCTTTTTGTTCAGTAGGAAACGACAATCATGTAAGCAACGCCTGTACGTCCTGCGCGACCCGTACGACCTATGCGGTGAACGTAATCTTCTGCATTTACTGGAACGTCAAAATTGAACACATGGCTTACATCAGGAATATCAAGTCCGCGTGCAGCAACATCACTTGCAACTAGCAGCGAAATTTTATTGTCACGAAAGACGTTTAATGTAGCTGTGCGACTTGTCTGGTCCATATCACCGTGAAGCGCGCCAACCGAATAACCATGACGATCAAGGCTTCTATAAACCGTTGCAACATCTTTTTTGCGATTACAAAAGATTATGCCGTTCTTAAGGTCCACAGCACCTTCGATCAGTTCGCGAAGTTTTGCACGCTTATCATAGTCTTGATATTCACTAGCAACCGCATGTTGAGTAATTGTATCAGAAGTTGAAGATGCTTTTGCTACTGACACCATAACGGGGTTTTGAAGGAATTTATTTGCAAGGCCCTCAATTTCTGGTGGCATGGTTGCAGAAAAGAACAGCGTTTGGCGCGTGAAAGGAACCATCTTACAGATGCGCTCAATGTCAGGAATGAAACCCATATCAAGCATACGGTCAGCTTCATCGATTACCATGACCTCAACGCCGGTCATAAGGATTTTACCGCGTTCAAAACAGTCCAATAGACGACCAGGCGTAGCGATAAGAATATCAACACCGCGATCCAGTTTCTTGAATTGATCTTCAAAAGAAGTGCCGCCAATTAAAAGCGCAACATTCAATTTTTGGTTTTCGCTGTAGCGGTTGAGATTTTCTTCTACCTGAGCTGCAAGTTCGCGCGTCGGTTCTAAAATAAGTGTGCGAGGCATACGTGCCCGAGCGCGGCCTTTCTCGAGTAGCGATAACATAGGAAGAGTGAAAGAGGCAGTTTTACCCGTACCTGTTTGCGCAATACCGAGAACATCTCGTCGCTGCATAACATGCGGAATAGCTTCTGCTTGGATTGGTGTAGGTTCTGTATAGCCAGAAGCTTTTACAGCTTCCAATACTTTGTCGCTTAGACCCAGTGTATCAAAACTCATGTTTTGGAGATATCTTTCGATTAATTGTTCGGTTTATCTTAACCGAAGTAACGCCCTTAAGCTGAATATAGTTTCAGTCCCTTGGCGCTTGCCTAGGGGAAAGTGCCATAAAAGTCAATGCAGGTAAGGATTATAGCGTTAATTGGTAAGACATGTGCGCTTATAATTTGAATGGAGCTATAGCCATGGGGTAAGATCAAAATCTTACGAATTTCAAATTTTCTTGAAGCATATCAAATCGTAGGGTATTTTTTTATTTATTGTGTATTAAATAGTATTGGTGATAAATATATTTGGGTAATTTAAATAAATATTAAACCGCTATATTTCTGCAGAGTTTTTAGGTGTGTACGTTGCATTAATTGCATTGATATTATCTCAATTCCCTCCAATACATGAAATTTTAGGTAGGGCAGAGCCAAAAGTTAAAATAGGCTCTGTCGTAATATTTCTCATATGATTGGGCGGCCACAACTCTATATTCCTATAACAGTAAATAACCCAGGAGAAAAAGTATTTTATATTGATTCTTTCATATGTGAATTAACATTTCCAGATCATAAAATAATAAAAATAACAGCATTATCAGCAATTAGTAATGCTATCTCTTCTACTGTTCAGGCACCACTTGAGTCTAATATTGATAGTACCCCGATATTACCAGAGGGACGATGGTCAAAAACTTTGAATTGCATTAATTTACCTAATGCAACTGACAAGGGAAAAATACAATTTATAATGGACGGCGTGAATCAATTCGTCGAATCTCATATACAGAAAAGCGTTTCTATCGGCGTTCAACCTGCGCCTATTTTGGTTCCAGAAAAATATGTTAATCCAGCAATAAAAATGTTTGATGAAATTTTTCGTTTGTGCCTGGCAGATATAAATTATCGATAAAAATGAGGTATTCTACATCTAAGAATCCTCTAACTGTTTCTAAAGAATTTGATATGTTAAAGGTTAATATAGACAAGTTAAATTCTATTGTGGAGGGATATAAATATGGTTTTGGTATAGGAGCAGCATTAAGACCAAATAGTGTTGCCTCTGTAGTCTTCGAATAAATAGCTTTCAAAAGCTAAACATCCAACGTCTCACCTTCAGCAAACTCTGCATTTTCTTGAATGAACTTAAAACGTGCTTCTGGTTTGTTGCCCATAAGCTGATCGACCGTAGAGGAGGTTAAGTTTTCATCCATCTCAGGAATTTCAACGCGTAACATGGTTCGTTTTTTAGGGTCCATGGTGGTTTCTTTAAGCTGTGCTGGCATCATTTCACCCAGCCCTTTAAAGCGGCCGATCTCGATCTTCTTATTGCCAGTAAATTCTGTCTGCATTAGCTCTTCGCGGTGTGCGTCGTCGCGGGCGTAGAGTGTTTTACCACCTTGAGAAATTTTATAAAGCGGCGGAATGGCAAGATAGAGCTTTCCATCTCGAATAAGGTTAGGCATTTCTTGGAAGAAAAATGTAATCAAAAGTGAAGCAATGTGCGCGCCGTCAACATCTGCATCAGTCATGATAATGATACGGTCGTAACGAAGATCATCATCGCTATATTTTGAACGTGTTCCCACACCAAGCGCCTGAATAAGGTCTGCAAGCTGTTGGTTGGCAGCAAGCTTATCACGGCCAGCATTTGCTACGTTTAAAATCTTACCACGAAGCGGGAGAATGGCTTGGTTTACACGGTTTCGCGCTTGTTTAGCTGAACCACCCGCTGAATCACCCTCCACAATAAAGAGTTCAGTTCCACCTTTTGCATTAGCAGAACAATCCGCTAGTTTACCGGGTAAACGAAGTCGGCGCGTTGCAGACTTGCGATTAATCTCTTTTTCTTTGCGGCGGCGCATACGCTCTTCGGCGCGGTCAACAACCCACTCAAGCAGCTTGTTTGCTTGTTGAGGGGAGCCAGCTAGCCAATGATCAAAGGGGTCGCGAATTGCATTTTCAACAATTTTCTGTGCCTCTACAGTTGCAAGCTTGTCTTTCGTTTGGCCAACAAATTCTGGTTCACGAATGAATACAGATAACATCGCAGCAGCTGATGTCATCACGTCGTCAGTGGTAATCATCGAGCCTTTTTTATTACCGATGATTTCTGCGTAAGATTTTAAACCGCGGGTGAGGGCAATCCGAAAGCCTGCTTCATGTGTTCCACCATCACCAGTTGGAATTGTATTACAGTAAGAACTCACAAAACCATCATCACCATGCCACGTAACTGCCCATTCGAGAGAACCATGACCGCTGGCTTTATCAGACTTACCTGCAAAAGGCTCGGTTGTTACTTTGTGTGCTTTGGTCAGAGAGGCTTCAAGATAGTCTTTTAAACCACCTGGAAAGTGGAAAACCGCTTTTTCAATGACTTCTGTACCTTCTTTGATAAGGGATGGAGCACACGTCCAGCGAATTTCAACACCGCCGTAAAGATAGGCTTTTGAACGAGCCATTTTAAACAAGGTAGCAGGATTAAATTTACATCCTTTACCAAAAATTTCTTCATCTGGTTTGAACGATACTTTGGTGCCACGACGATTATGAACATCACCGCCATCTTGCAAACCACCTTTGGGGTGACCTTTTTCAAATTCTTGAATGTAAAGCTTTTTGTTTCGAGCAACTTCAACTACTAAATGCGTAGAAAGTGCATTCACAACTGAAACACCCACACCGTGCAAACCACCCGAAGTCTCGTATGCGCCTGAATCAAATTTACCGCCCGCATGAAGTGTGGTCATAATGACTTCTAGTGCGGACTTGTCTTTGAATTTTGGATGAGGATCAACTGGAATACCGCGACCATTATCAATCACAGATAAATAGCCATCTTCGCCAAGTTCAACTTCTATCCAGTTTGCATGACCTGCAACGGCTTCATCCATTGAGTTATCAATGATTTCCGCAAACAGGTGGTGCATGGCTTTTTCGTCTGTTCCACCAATATACATACCCGGACGGCGGCGAACAGGCTCAAGTCCTTCAAGAACCTCAATATCTGCAGCAGAATAATCGCCTTCTGCACTAGCTTTCACAGGCTTGGATTTGGTAGCTTTTGGCGGTTCAGCGGAAACAGCTTTAGGCGAAGCCGTAGGTGCTACACTCGGCTTAGGAGCAGGTTCTGGTGTTGCAGAAAATAGATCGATTTCGTCACTCATGAATTGGCCGCATCATTAAAAAAGAATCAGTGATTTAATTTAAACGGTATAGCTTGGAAAATCGACAGTCTCGTGATGTATTGATAAAGAATAATCACAAGAGACAGCAATGTTTGTTTTTTTGACTACAAATGCACACATATCTGGCATATTGCTGGCCTTTTCTGTTCTCTTGGTCGGGGCGTTAAGCCCAGGGCCTGCAGTTCTTGCCATTATAGGAACCTCTATGGAAAGAGGTAGACCTGCTGGTTTATGGGTAACTTTGGCGTGATTAGTGGTTCGGCAGTTTGGGCTGTGGCAGCAGCACTTGGAATATCTGCTGTACTGGTTACTTATTCCAATGTTTTGATATTCATAAAGATTGCAGGCGGTACATATCTTTTATGGCTCGCTTGGAAATCTTTAAAAATTGCAATTAGCCCTCAAGATCAAACTAGCGACCTAAAAAGTCAGTCAGGTACTCCTTTTCAAATGTGGAGGCAGGTTTCTTTGTTCACATCACAAACCCAAAAGCGGTTCTTGGATGGACAGTAATGATTGCCTTAGGAATAACCTCAGCTTCTCCTTTATGGGTGACTTTTGTTCTTTTGATAGGAGGTGTCTTCATCTCTTTTCTTTGTCATGCAAGCTACGCAATTATCTTTTCAACGAAGCGTATGGCCGCTTTTTATATAAAAGCTAAAAGGCCAATTGGCATGATATTTTCGGTCTTTTTTGGATTTGCAGGTTTCAAATTGATCACCAGCAGAATATGATGCAAGCCAATTCTAAGAGAGGTTGAGATCAACTTTGACTAAAGCATCTGATATCCGATTTACATCTGTTGTAAGCAAACTACCTTCGATCATTCCTTTTGTCGGGCCTGATGAACAAGAGCGCCAATCTGGCATACTATTCCGTGCTAGAATGGGTGCAAATGAAAGCGGCTTTGGCCCTTCACCAAAAGCCATAGAAGCAATGAATGAAGGTGCTAAGCTTTCTTGGCAGTATTCTGATCCCGATAATCACAACCTTCGTCAAGCTCTGGCAGATTTTTATAACGTTGGTTATGAAAATATCATGGTGGGGGAGGGTATCGACGGTCTTCTTGGGTGTGTTTCTCACATGTTTGTTGAACCGGGTGTTGATGTTGTTACTTCTCTTGGCTCATATCCAACGTTTAATTTCCATATAAAGTCACGGGGCGGAAGTCTACATCTTGTGCCCTACAAAGATAACCACGAAGACCAAGATGCATTGCTCACAAAAGCTGAAGAAACAAATGCGTCACTTTTATATTTTTCTAACCCAAATAACCCAATGGGAACTTGGTGGTCTGCCGATAAAATGCAGTCGATGATTGATAACCTGCCAAAAGGCCACAACATTGGTGCTGGATGAAGCCTATATTGAAACCGCAGAAGACGGGGTTGCGCTAGAAATTGATGCTTCAAATCCACAAGTCCTTCGGTTCAGAACGTTTTCGAAACTCTACGGAATGGCGGGCGCACGAATTGGATATGTTATTGGGCATCCAGAGCTTATCGCTGCTTTTGATAAGGTTCGAAACCATTATGGTGTAAATATAGTTGGACAAAGAGGTGCATTAGCCGCGCTAGAAGATCAAGCTTACTTGGCAGAGATAAAAGTAAAGATATCACAAGGCCGCGAGAGAATTCATAAAATTGCAAAGTCGCATGGTCTTCACTCGATTCCATCCGCAACAAATTTCGTAACGATAGACTGCGGTCGCGATAGTGATTTTGTTAAGTCAGTTTTAGCTAAAATGCTGGAACGCGGGGTCTTTTTGCGTATACCAGGTGTTGAACCACAATCCAAATGCATTCGCGTTGGTGTTGGGCTCGATGATGAAATGGATATCTTTGAAAAAGAGTTTGCAGAGGTTCTAAAAGAACTGTCTTAAAATAAAAAAGGCGATGCACTAGCATCGCCATTTTTTAGAGATATTTTATTTTAAGTTTAGCCACCAAATGCGATGAAAGCTAACGCAAGAAATGTTGATATTGTTGAAATAACAAGCATTTTTGCAATGATGTGATCTGTGCTATTAACACCTTGACGAACGTCTTGAGTTGTAAATGTCATTTATTTCTCCTTTGTTTGTATCTGTAAGATGACACATGGATAAATAGATAACTGTGCAATATGGCACATGCCGCAAGCGAATGAAGGGGGAACTTGCGGCATGTTTTTACAGGCATATAGAGGAGTGCACTGTAAACTTGATTTATTTAGGTACGCAGAAGTGGTCAAAACCCATCATACCCACGATAGGTTCCGGTTTGTTGATTGAAACTCCGGAAGCGATTTGTACACCATTGTCTCCAACCTGGCGTCCAAGGCTCAAGAGAGGCTGTATCTCTATAAGTGATTACTTCAGGATTGTCCTGACCAGCGTATGGGTTTCTTGGCTGGTTATGATAATTATCTAGCGGTATATGCTGACCTGATCTTGGTTGATTATATGGCTGTCCATACCCATCATATTGATAAGTTGGTTGTGGCGCAGGGGCGGTTATATTGATTGTAGGCTGGGCGTTTGTTCTTATTAGCTTCGCTAGCAATAATAGCGCCCAATGCAAGGCCGATAACACCCGCCGCAATCAAATCGCCTTTATTAGATTTTTTGCGCTTTGCATTATAGTGGTGACCATAACGCTGCGTGTAAACACGGGTTCCGTGGTTTCCGCGACCATAAGCATTGTGAAATTTGCGATGAACACGTTTATTCCATTTCTGGTTATGAACACCATGGCTTGCAGCACTACGCCTGTCGTGTGCAGAAGCCTGCGCAAGGGGAAGAATCCCGCCCACAAAAATAGATGCGGCAAGCGTTAATGCAGTTGTTTTTGTAAGGCTGGATTTGTGTGTCATGCAACTTCTCCTTTAGGGCAATAGCGACAAGTTTCGCATTTGTTGATTGGAGAATTGCATCTTTGCGCTGAATGAAACCTGAAAGCGCATTTATCTTACGTTCATTTTTCAAAAAACATTGCTGATAAGGCTTTTGACCCTTATCTAAAGGGTAAGAAAAATTTATACGGTAGTTTTATGACCAATACTCCAGATATCCTCCGCATTGCGCTTGCTCAATTGAACCCAACCTTAGGCGACATTAATGGCAATATAGAAAAAGCCCGCGAAGCCAGAAAAGATGCTGCTCGTCAGCAGGCAGATTTAATTCTCTTTACGGAGCTGTTTGTGTCTGGATACCCTCCCGAAGATTTAGTGTTGAAGCCTGCTTTCGTAGAAGATTGCATGAATGCCGTTGCAGCACTTGCCAAAGATACGAGTGATGGCGGGCCAGGTGTCCTCATTGGCTCTCCCTATAAAAATGAAGACGGTCTTTATAATGCGGTTGCTTTACTTGATGAAGGTAAAGTTCAAACTTGGCGCATGAAGGTTGATTTGCCTAACTATGGCGTATTTGATGAGAAGCGCGTCTTTGATCAAGGGCCAATGCCAGGTCCAGTCAACTTCAGAGGTGTGCGCATTGGTGTTCCTATTTGTGAAGATATTTGGGGTGACATGGATGTCTGCGAAACTTTGGCAGAGAGTGGTGCAGAATTACTCTTGGTTCCTAATGGATCTCCCTATGTAAGCGAAAAGATGGATGTTCGTTATCAGGTTGTTACTCGACAAATCATCGAGAGTGGTCTGCCGATTTGTTACCTCAATCAATTAGGTGGGCAAGATGAGCTTATGTTTGATGGTGGTTCGTTCGTACTTAACAATAATCATCATCTAGCAATTCAAATGAACCAGTTTGAAGACAACATCGTGCTTTCGACTTGGAAACGAGGAAATGATGGTACTTGGGTATGTGATGATGGCGTGAAGGCAAATCTGCCAGAATCTGACGAATCTAATTGGCGCGCCTGCGTGATGGGTCTGCGTGATTATGTAAATAAAAACGGCTTTGCCAACGTTGTTCTTGGTTTGTCAGGGGGGATTGATTCTGCCATATGCGCTGCAATGGCTGTGGATGCGCTTGGGGAAGAACGCGTACGTTGTATTATGATGCCGTTTGATTATACCTCAGAAGAAAGCTTGGAAGATGCTGCTGCTTGCGCAAAAGCATTAGGCGTCCGCTATGAAACAGTCCCTATAAAAGCACCAGTGAGCGGCTTTAATGATGCTTTGGGTGAACTTTTTGATGGCACAAATGAAGGTGTTGCCGAAGAAAACTTACAGTCTCGTGCGCGTGGAGTGATCTTGATGGCTGTCTCTAACAAGTTTGGTTCAATGGTTGTGACTACAGGCAATAAGTCAGAAATTTCAGTAGGTTACGCAACACTTTATGGCGATATGAATGGCGGGTATAATCCAATAAAAGATCTCTATAAGATGCAAGTCTATAAGCTATCTGCATGGCGTAATCAAAATGTACCATCCGATTGCTTAGGGCCTTCAGGCGAAGTAATTCCACAAAATATTATCGACAAAGCTCCTTCTGCAGAATTGCGCCCAGATCAAACAGATCAAGATTCGCTCCCGCCATATCCAGTTTTAGATGATATCCTAGAGTGCCTAATAGAAAAAGAAATGGCAGTAGAGGAAATTGTAGCTAAAGGCCATGAGCATGATACTGTTACACGCATTCAGCACTTACTCTACATTGCAGAATACAAACGCCGCCAATCAGCACCTGGTGTTAAGATTACAGCAAAGCAATTTGGACGTGATCGTCGTTATCCAATTACCAATAGATATAGAGATAGCTAAGCAGTTTTCTACTCACTGCTGACAGATACATGTCAGCATGATTTTGATAAAACGAGATACAATAAATCAAATGTTATCGCGGAGTAGAAAATGGTAATTCAAACAGATAAGCTAAATAGATCGTTCAAATCATTTATTGAAAAACAGGAATTGTTTTTTGTTGCCACTGCCGCAAGTGATGGTCGGGTTAATTTATCTCCTAAAGGTTTGGATTCACTCAAAATTATCAACGACAACCAAATAGTCTGGTTAAGTGTAACAGGTAGCGGTAATGAAACTGCTGCACATGTTTTAGAAACCCCGCGAATGACCTTGATGTTTTGCGCTTTTGAGGGTGATGCGCTTACGCTTAGAGTTTATGGCACCGCAAAAATGATTTATCCACGCGATAAAGAGTGGGCAGAGCTATACGATATGTTCCCCGATTATGCCGGCGCACGTAATATTTTCGTTCTGGATATTGACTTAGTAACGACATCTTGCGGAACAAGTGTTCTAGAGATGCCGGTTGTCAGAAAGCGAGCCGAGACGGAACTTGAGCCTTGGTACGCTGAAATGGGACAGTCAGGCGTAGATGCTTTTTGGAAAAAGAAAAACGTGAACAGCATTGATGGAAAGCCCACAGGAATATTTGAAGAATAGGGCGCAAGTTTCAAATTAAGTAAACACTGCGTCTACAAAATTTAGGCTATGAAAAAAACTGCAGGCATCTAATTTTTATGAAACTATCAATGAGGTTCATGATGTCTGAATTCTTCCCACCCTTATTTCTTTCGCACGGAGCTCCCAATATGGGGTTGCACGACACGCCCGTGCGTGAGTTTATATTGGGCGTTAGCGAACGATATCAAAAACCAGATGCAATTGTCATTGTTTCGGCTCACTTTGAAACTAATGGAACTGCCGTAGTATCAGACGAAACCCCAGAAATGATTTACGATTTTCGTGGGTTTGAACCAGAATTGCAGGAAGTAAATTACCCTGCGATTGGGTATCCTGAACTAGCAAAAGAGATATTAGGTTTTTTTGAAAGCGCTGGTATTCAGGCAATGGATATGCCCAAACGAGGGTATGATCACGGTGCTTGGGTGCCCTTGTCACTAGCTTATCCGAAGGCTGATATTCCGATTGTACAAGTCTCGATTGATCCAAACGAAACACCTGAATACCATTATAAGTTAGGGCAAGCGCTTTCCGCTTTGCCCTCGCGTAATATTGCAATAATTGGGACTGGGAACATAACCCATAATTTGCAGGCACTCTTTAGCAAGGGTAGGGATGTTGAGCTCGACGCAAATATCAAACGCTACATCGCGGAGTTTCTGACGTGGTTCGATACGCAACTTGAATCAAATCATGTAGAAAACCTGCTAAGCTATAGAAATAAAGCACCTTTTGCAGTTGAAAATCACCCAACGGATGAGCATCTCTTGCCGTTGTTTGTAGCTTTAGGGGCCGCAAATAGAAATTCTGGCCAAAAAAATAAGGCGCGGAAAATCCACGCCTCATATACTTTTGATCTCCTAGCAATGGATGCTTGGGAATTCAATCTTGCCTAAAATTAAGCTTCAGCTTTACCGTTTTGAGGAATGCCTTTTTCAGTCATTAAGTTTTGTAATTCACTCGCCTGAAACATTTCGCGAATAATATCGCAGCCACCAACAAATTCACCTTTTACATAAAGCTGAGGCACGGTAGGCCAATCAGAATAATCTTTGATGCCTTGGCGTATATCATCGTCTGCAAGAACGTTCACGCCCTTATAATCAACACCAAGATAATTCAAAATTTGAGTAACCTGACCAGAAAACCCGCACTGAGGAAAATCTGGAGTACCCTTCATGAAGAGAACAATATCATTCGAGTTCACTTCACCTTCGATGTAATCTTTTACTGCGGTCATGGTTTTTGGCTCCTTTGGCCGAAACTATCTGTTACTCTATAGATATATTGAATTTTATAGGTTTCAAGTAATTTATGTAACTAGCCAGTAAATCACTGCACCCCAAAAAATTGCTGTACCAAGCCCAATCCAAAAAAAACGATCCGTATAGAATGGTTTCTTTAAAATACGTGGCAGGGTTTCAATGCCCGATGTTTTCTTCATGAGGCTTCTGGTGGTGCGCTGGTTTGCAAGGCAAGGGCGTGGAGTACACCGCCCATATTACCTTGAAGAGCATTATAAACCATCTGATGCTGTTTTACGCGTGATAATCCACGGAAGCTTTCTGAGACCACTTCAGCTGCGTAGTGGTCACCATCACCTGCTAGGTCGTTTATTTTTACCGTCGCATCAGGAATTGCCTCCTTAATCATGCGTTCAATTTCACCTGAATCCATTGGCATCGCTTATCTCCTACTCAGCAGCCTCGAGAGCTGTCTTCCCTTCCATATAATCAGGGAACCAAGCTTCGTGTGTTTGTTTCATTTCCTCAACTGACAGCGATACGTGCTTGCCAATTTTTAATTTACTACCTTCTACAGAGCCAAGTCTTGCGAAGAATACGCCAGAGCCTTCTGCATTAGCTGCAAACATATTAGCGTAGTCTTCGCTCATGGTAAGCACATAACGTGACTGATCTTCGCCAAAGAGTGCTGCATGAGGTTGACTGGATTTCATGTCAATGTTCATGCCTTTGTTACTCGCCATACACATTTCAGCAAGTGTGATTGCAAGGCCGCCATCAGCAACATCATGACATGATGTAATCTCTCCAGAACCAATAGCTGCACGAACAAATTCGCCGCGCATACGTTCTGTCATGAGATCAACTTGAGGAGCAGGGCCTTCTTCAAGACCAAGCACTTCACGCATATAAATTGACTGGCCAAGATGTTCTGCTTCTGTACCGATAAGGTGAACCGCGTCGCCTTCATTTGCGCCACCAACACGGGCCATGGTACTGACATCTTCAATCAAACCAACCGCACCAATCGTTGGTGTTGGTAAAATTGCTTCGCCATTCGTTTCATTATAAAGCGAAACATTGCCAGAAACGATCGGCATTGAAAGCTCAGTTACCGCTTCACCAATACCTTTGATGGAGAATACAAATTGCCCCATAATTTCAGGTTTCTCAGGGTTGCCGAAGTTTAGATTGTCGGTTGTGGCTAATGGTTCAGCGCCAACTGCTGATAAGTTACGATAACATTCTGCAACAGCTTGCTTACCACCTTCAAATGGATCAGCTTCAACATAACGAGGGGTCACGTCACTGGTGAACGCAAGGCCGCGACCTGTTGGTTCGCCGTTATCATCTACTAGACGAATAACACCTGAATCACCACCTGGGATTTGCAAGGAGTTGGATTGAATGAGCGTATCGTATTGCTCCCAAACCCAACGACGTGAACACATATCTGGTGAACCTAAAATCGTAAGCATCGCAGCGTTATAATCTTCAACCGTTTCAACATCGCTTGCATCAAGGCCAGAATGAACGCCTGGTTCAATATACGGACGGTCATATTCTGGTGCTTCATCGCCAAGTTCTTTGATCGGTAAGTTAGCAACTTCTGCTCCTTGATGTAGAACGCTGAAACGAAGATCATCTGTGGTCTTACCAACAATCGCAAAGTCTAGACCCCATTTGACGAAAATAGCTTTTGCTTCTTCTTCTTTTGAAGGCTCAAGTACCATCAACATGCGTTCCTGACTTTCAGAAAGCATCATCTCATAGGCTGTCATATTTTCTTCACGTACTGGAACAAGATCAAGGTCAAGCTCAACACCAAGATTACCCTTAGCACCCATTTCAACAGCAGAACATGTCAGACCAGCAGCGCCCATGTCTTGGATGGAGATAATTGCACCCGTTTTCATTAATTCAAGACAGGCCTCAAGTAGGCACTTCTCTGTGAAAGGATCGCCCACTTGAACCGTAGGGCGTTTCTCTTCAATGTCTGCACCAAATTCAGCAGATGCCATGGTTGCGCCACCAACACCGTCACGGCCAGTTTTAGCACCAAGATAAACAATTGGAAGCCCAACGCCTTTTGCTTCGGAGTAGAAAATTGCATCAGTCTTAGCGATACCAGCGGCAAAAGCGTTTACGAGAATATTTCCGTTATAACGTGAGTGAAAGTTTACCTCACCGCCAACAGTTGGAACACCAAATGAGTTTCCATATCCACCAACACCTGCAACAACACCAGAAACTAAGTGACGTGTTTTTGGATGATCTGGATCACCAAAACGAAGCGCATTCATCGCAGCAACCGGGCGCGCACCCATGGTGAAAACATCGCGTAAAATTCCGCCAACACCAGTGGCTGCGCCTTGGTAAGGTTCAATGAATGATGGGTGGTTATGGCTTTCCATTTTAAAGATAACTGCTTCGCCATTACCAATATCAACAACACCAGCATTTTCACCCGGCCCACAAATAACACGTGGACCTTCAGTTGGTAGCGTCTTTAGCCATTTCTTTGATGATTTATATGAACAATGCTCGTTCCACATTGCAGACCAAATGCCCAGCTCTGTATAGCTTGGTTCACGTTCAGTAAGCTCTAGTATTTTTTGATACTCATCAGGTGTAATACCATGATCAGCAATTAGTTTTTCAGTGATTGGGTAGTTGTTTTCAACGCTCATTGTTTGTCCGAAACTTATTGCAAAAGGGTATACCCCTTTAATAAGCTAAAGCGAGATGAGTTTATAGTGCGTAATAGGGTATTAATCGAGTAATACAAAGAAAAATGAAGTTCTGGGCAGCTTCCAAGAGTAGCTAAGTGCCAGAAACGGCCAAGATACGAAAAGGCGCAAATGTCTGCTATGAGCCCTAATTACCATTTTTGATCTTGTCGCTCTACAGAGCATCTGCAAACGTTCTGACAAGTCAATCATGACTTAGTGCAGACGTTGCTGTATATTTGTTGGCAAGTGGGCCGAGGGCTTTAGAAACATCAGCAGCTCCTGCATAAATGCTTAGAGTTATCTGGCAAAAGTCTCAATAAATAATACCAATATGATCAACTAGTAGTGCCGTCTGGTTTATGCGGCACATCTTCAGACTTTGAAGCAGATTCATCGCTATGGGGAACTAAGGTGTCCGCTAAACCAGACATTTTGTATGCTATAATTTCTACTTTTTCCTGTTGCGCAATCGAAATCTTAAGAAGAGTTTTTAGAGAACCTTTTATGTTATTTTCACTTTGGCTAGGCTGTGAGCGCTGAGAGAACTTCAAAAGTTCTGCTACGAATAACGGCACAAAAGTAAAGCCGAGGAAGGCTTGAAAAGCAGCGATAGGCCTTAGTTTTTCGTTAGGGGAAAAATCACCGTACCCAAGTGTAGTAAATGTTACGAAAGAAAAATAGAGTGATTGTGGCTTGTCGGGCTGAATCGTTGTATTGTTACTCACCAACTCAGAATCGGCATAGATAATGGAGAATGTCAATAAAATGCACGGAACTAGCAATACGAAAGTACTTACCCAATAGGCATTTGTCGATTTACCCGATGTTGACCGAAGTGAAGCCCATATCGTCAAGACGCAAATAAAAACCGTAACAAGAAGAGAATAATCTGTAACATCTCGCCACATACGTAAGTTCTCTAAGCTCACTAGCCAGAAATATATTCCAAGGCCAAGGGTATATAGTACCGTTACGACACAAAAGGTTTTGGGCGACGAGGATAAGATATCGGAGGAAGGAGTGCTCATTTTAAGGCCTTTCTATAAGCCGAGAAAACGAGAAACTACAAGTGCAATTGCTGCTGAAGTTAAAACAGCCACCGCAACTTCTATAAAACGCCGCCTGGATCGACGATGATCTTCCTTTTGTATTTCTTCAATCAATATCCTCTTCTAACTCCCTCAGGTTTTTTTCGAGCTTCCTCAATTAATTCAATAGCTTCTGGGCTGTTTGAGTGCTTGATCGCGTTCTTTACTGTGTCAGTTTTTAATATATTGGTAAATAAAACACAGACTTCAACCAGACGTCCCGCAACTTCTGGTGGTAGGGGAGTGTTGGACGATTTTGCTTTTTGAACTTCTCTAACTAATTCATCTAAACTTTGCTTTATGGCAGCGGCATGAAAAACAGTGTCGTCACCGTTTTGTTCTAGTTCTGTTTCCATATAATCAAACTTCCTCCCTAGAGCCAACGTAATACCTCCCTCAGTTAAGGGATAATGTTGCATTACATTTTAATTTATTATTAATTAAGTAGGGTCAAGCGCAAGCCTTTTCAGTGTGGTTACATACTAAAAAAGAACATGCATAGCTGCAACAGTGCCCCATTCTCATAACTAGCTTCTGACGTAATCGAGAACTTGCGAATATCCGCTCTTTGTACAAAGTGACGTTGGTAAACATGCCGCTATGTGGGTATTACCCATTAGTATACCAGGGCAGTTTGTCCTAATAACTGCCGTTAAATATAGAAATATAAATGCACATATTGGCTCAGGAGCAGTCCTTGAAACGTTCAGGCTTCATGATCACTTTGTCCGCGTCCATCAGTCTCGAATATCATAGCCCGCAATACCGCTTTCAAGTAAGTTTTTAATGATATTAAGCGGCTCTATAAGTTCGTCTGCTGATGCAACAGAGAAAAGGCCGATTCTTGCGCCGTGAAATACCTGATCCGTGCGCGCAGGTTTAAAATCATCTTCACCAGAAACAATGATATTGTGTTTAGCAAGTGCGTTTTTAAACGTACCAGAGTGCCAAGGGTCAGGTAGTTTAATCCATATATAAGGGGTATTTGGATGGGATTTAAACTTACATCCAGCAAGAATAGCTGTCGCAATTTTATGCCGTTTTTGGTTTTCTGCTTTCACAAGTTCCATAACTCTATTCGCTTCACCATTAAGCACTAAAGTAGATGCAAGCTCGGTCAACCAATAGGCAGCACCACCTGTTAGCATCTTGTGTGCGTTAGCAATGCGGTCTGCAAAGCGAGGAGGGCAGGCTACCCATCCACTACGAATACCAGCTGAAAAACACTTTGATAATCCTCCTGTATGGAAGGTGCGCTCAGGAGCAAAATATGCAATTGGAGGAATTTTATCTTCAACCAGCGGAGCGTATATTGCATCCTCAATTATCCAAACGTTGTAACGATGCGCAATTTCAGCAATAGCAATGCGTCGTTCTTTTAAAGGTTTGCAAGCGTAGGGTTTTGAACTGCGGGCATTATGAATAAGATTTTTGGATGTTGTTGTGCACATACTCTCTCAAAAGCCTCTGGGATAATACCAAATTTATCAAATTCCGTAACGATTATTCTACGACCAGTAAAGTAGCGCTTCTTGCTATAGAGCAATAAGTCAAACCTTCCATGACGATTTTATCACCAGGGGCACTTACTGTGCTGATTGCTGCAACACCACCAGCCATCGCCCCATTCGTAGGGACAATATTCCAGCTTCTGGTTGCCATTCATCGCATGAAAGCCATTGTTTTCCAGCCTTTCGCCATTTTGGGGGCACTTTACGGATGTAGTCCATAATTTTTGTCGGGTGCCCCTTAGCAATTTTACTAGCATTATTTGCAATAACATTTGACTGCCCAACATCAACAGCTGATGCGTAACCAAGGTAGTAAGCCGTTTCTTCGCCATTGATAATTGGGGGCAGAGCTTCCGACTCTGGAAATGAGACGATGGTTTTTTGATTGATGGCCTCTTTGTCTAGCACATATGTACCACGACCTACTTCGCCAGAAATCAATCCACGTTCGCAAGCAAGCGCATATCCACGGCTGATTGTACCAATTGTCACCCCAATATCATAAGCAACATTTCTTTGAGGGGGGGAGTTTAGTCCCAACGGGCAATGCACCATCTTGTATGTCATGCTCAATTGCGTCCGCAATTGCAATATAAAGCGGGCCGTTTGAATTTTTTATATTTGGTAACCAATTTGTCATGGTGACAATAAATACATTGCTTCAAAATTAGAGTCAATCAATGATGACAATGTGGATTAATTAAGAATTGAAACGGTGCAATTATGACAATTTCAATATTTGATAGTGTTTTTGGACGCATATTAAGGAAAAGACCTGGCTTAGAACGAATGGTCGGAGAGATTTCTGCTGAATATGAATCGAGGCGTATCTGTCAGGAAACCCGAAAAGATCTTCTAAAGTTAAGCGGGCATGAACTTAGAGATATAGGAATTTCTAAGGACGATGCAATTAAAGAAGCTAATAGAGGATTCTGGGACTGATTATTGTGTTGGTTTTCCAATTGTAGTTAGCTGCAAGTGGTTTCACCTCTGCTCCAGCGGTTTACATCACCTAGAATACGCTTTCCGTCGGCGGTTTGTAACAATGGACCAAATGCATTTATGTTTGTAAACTTACCACTTGTGGCTGTGCCTTTTTGTTCAGCTTGAACTACTAAAAGCGGTAACCCACCAGGGTTTTTGCGCGGTACTAAAAGAAATCGTGGTTGTCCTGCAAATGAGCTTACTTCATTTGCCATTCTGCAAGCTTTAAAAGTCTTATCACCCGATTGAAACCAGCACTTTTGTGCAATTTTTGCAATAGCAGATTCTGGTTTCTGTTTGGTATTCATAGATGTTGAAACTGGTTGCTCTTTTGTTTGGCAAGCCGTTAGAAAAAGGAGGCCTGTAACAATTATCAACTTGTTAGCAGGCAACTTCATTATGCGGCCTCAGTAGAGACAATGTTTAAAGCGCTGGCAAAAAGTGCACGACCATCATCGCCGCCATGACCGGCTTCAATTAAATTTTCAGGGTGAGGCATCATGCCAAGCACATTACCTGCCAAATTCGTTATGCCCGCAATATCATTCACTGAACCGTTCGGGTTGGTACCTTCCGCATAACGAAATGCAACTTGGCCGTTATCTTCAATCTGCTTTAGTGTTTTACTATCTGCAAAATAATTACCATCGTGGTGGGCAACAGGGCAGGGAATAATCTGACCTTGGCTATATTGATTTGTGAAAACCGTATCTGCATTTTCTATTTTCAACTTAACCGTCGTGCATACAAAACGAATGCCTGCATTACGCATTAAAGCACCCGGCAAAAGACCTGCTTCGGTTAAAATTTGAAAACCATTACAAACACCAAGAACACGAACACCTTGTTCGGCACGCTTGGCGATTTCCTGCATTACGGGTGAGCGAGCTGCAATCGCACCAGAGCGTAGATAATCACCGTATGAAAAACCGCCTGGAACAACGATTAAATCCGTATCAGGTATTTCAGTATCCGTATGCCAAACCAGATTAGGTGCTTCGCCATTTATCTTAGTAAGAGCAGCAATCATATCACGGTCGCGATTAGAGCCTGGGAATTGTATTACAGTAGATTTCATCATGAGGACTTTTCCTTATAAAATCTCGACTGAGTAGTTTTCTATCACAGTGTTAGCTAAAAGCTTTTCACACATTTTAGAAATAGATTTTTCAGCCATCGTAGCATCATCACCTTCTACAGTAAGATCAAACACTTTACCTTGGCGAACACTATCAACGCCTTCAAACCCTAGAGCAGAAAGGCCACCTTCAATGGCTTTGCCTTGCGGGTCTAAAACGCCATTTTTAAGAGTAACAGTTACACGTGCTTTTATCATTTTAATTCCTGAACTATTAAATTCGTTTCAGAGCGGATGCTAGTTTACTAGCAACATTTTTCGACCCAGATTTAGTTTTATCAATGCCAACAAAAATATGGTTCTTTTTATTTCCTGGCACCAATATCATGCACATAGGGCCGCCTTTTTTACCATCTTTAGGTAATGATTTTGCAGGTATTCCGTATGCTGTTTTACCTAAGATGTTAACTTTTTCAACTTTGCCATCAATAGCAATCTTATTACCTTTTTTGCTTGATCCTGCGATGTCGAAAACTAGCTCAAATAGTTTTTGGGTCTTCGTGGTCAAGTTTTGCAAAACTCGCTTGGTTTGTAGGGCTTGCGGGTTTAACTTGATAAATGCCAAGTTGTAGCTCAGGACATTCTGCTTTCTTGATGCAGATATATATTCCTTCACCGCCGGAGCCAGTAAACTCAGGGATTTTTGACAGATCAAGTTGATTACCTGACTTTACATGCCTTAAACTATTAGTCGTAGATCGCTTATTATTATTTGATGACGAACTACATGCAGATAAGGTTATAGCAAGAAGCAAACCAATAATAGTTTTCAGAACAAAATGACGAGACATCAACTCTATTATTCCTCAGTCTTGTCATTATCGCTTACGAGAACAGGGCCTTTACCACGTGCTGGCTCATTCTCTGGAATTATACCAAGACGACCAGCAACTTCTGAATAAGCGTCAACCAGACCACCAAGGCCTTGGCGGAAGCGATCTTTATCCATTTTTTTATTGGTCTTTAAATCCCACAAGCGGCATGAATCTGGTGAAATTTCATCAGCTACGATGACGCGCATGACGTCATTTTCCCAGTGACGACCTAACTCAATTTTAAAATCAACAAGCTGAATGCCAATGCCTAGGAAAAGACCTGACAGGTAATCATTCACGCGAATAGCCAGTGCCATCATGTCGTCGATCTCTTGAGGGGATGCCCAGCCAAATGCTGTTATATGTTCTTCAGAAATAAGTGGGTCATTCAATTCATCTTTTTTGTAGAAGAATTCAATAATAGAACGAGGTAAAACTTCACCTTCAGTTAAACCAAGACGCTCACAGATTGTACCAGCCGCAACATTGCGTACTACAACCTCAACAGGAATGATCTCTACTTCTTTTATTAGCTGCTCGCGCATATTCATGCGGCGAATAAAATGATTTGGAATACCAATCCGCGTCATGTGATTAAAGATATGCTCGGAAATGCGGTTGTTTAAAACGCCTTTGCCGTCAATGATGTCGTGTTTCTTTTTGTTAAATGCAGTTGCATCATCCTTAAAGAATTGAACTAGAGTGCCAGGCTCTGGACCTTCATATAAGACCTTGGCCTTGCCTTCATAGATACGGCGGCGTTTTTTCATTTGAACATTCCCGAATTAGCTAGTTTCAGGCGGCGTGAAATGCTTTAGAATCAACTGCCACCAATTGCTTATTCACTCTTAATAAGCCAATGAGAAACTATACACAATAAAGCTTGCCCCAAAACTCACAGCTTAGAAGCTAATGGAGGTAATTTATTTATGGGTACGCCTTCAAATATAGAGAATCCATGATTATATGTTTTATGAAGAGTATCAATCGGAGAATGAAAATGAGTGGACTTGATGAACGCGGTGCCGCATATGAAAATAAATTTGCACATGATGCAGAGTTAAAATTCAAAGCAGAGGCACGCCGCAACAAACTACTTGGTCATTGGGCAGCAGAGTTACTTGGTAAGTCAGGCGATGATGTTGCTGAATATGCCAAAGAGGTTATTCGCTCTGATTTCGATGAACCAGGTGATGAAGACGTATTCCGCAAGATCCGCTCTGATTTTGATGCTGCTAGTATTAGCCAATCAGACGATGATCTTCGCGGAAAAATGAATGAGTTTATGGCACTCGCCGTTGAGCAAATCGAAAGCGAATAAAAAGCTGATTTCACGCCTCAAAGACTTACTCGCTAACGATAAACCATCATACGCTTGTTGGTCTGGGTTTCGTGACCCTCAGGTGGCGGGCGCATTAGCCCGTCAAAAATTTGATGCCATTGTATTAGATGCGCAACATGGTTTCCATGATGATAGTAGTCTGCTTGCCTGCATCAATGAAATTGTTATGGCAGGAAAATCGCCGATTGTCCGTCTGCCGCTCAATCGCTGGGACTTATGTGAAAAAGTACTTGATTATGGAGCGCTAGGCGTAGCAGCTCCCATGGTCAATACAAAAGCAGATGCGCAGGCATTTGCAAAATCTGCAAATTATCCAGGTGTTGGTCAACGATCGTATGCTCCGCGTTATGCGGCCACAATGTATGGTCTAGATACGGGCGCATATCAACGCGCAACACTAACCGATACATTTGCATTTGCTCAAATTGAGACGCAAGAAGCATACGACAACCTAGATGATATTCTGGCTGTAGAAGGAATTGATGGTATCTTGATGGGGCCGTCTGATTTTTCGATTTCAGTTGGTAAGACTGTAGAGCCAGATGCTTATGGTCCTGCAACCATTGAACTTGTAAAAGATGTGGCAGAACGAACAATAGCTGCGGGCAAAGTTGCTACTTGTTTTACTTTGACTGCAGAACACGCGAACCTTTGCGCTGAGTTTGGATATAAACTAATTTCAATTGCAATGGATAGCTCAATGTTAACAGCAGGCGCTACCAAGAGCTTTGAGGGAATTAAATAACCCAGAATTATCTTCTGCACATTAATAAAAGACAATATATTTGGATGATAAATCACTCATAGAATCGACCGCTTCTCGATTGTTGTTGGAAGCAGATGCCAACGCTGAGCAATTGCTTGGCATCGTCCGCATGGTAGTTGCGGGTAGTATCGCACTTGCAATTGGTATTGCATTAAATCTTCCCAATCGTCCTGAGAGTGAATTCCTTGATAAACAAGGAGTGTTTGCTGCTATTGGTATGACAAGCTACTTTTTAGTAGGTTTAGCCGCATTTATTTTAGTGAAAACGGGTAAATACCAACCTTGGATGGCCTGGGTCACTGCTACTTTTGATGTGATCTTAATTATAACAAATGTTTGGCTAAGCATTAATTCTTCTGGTTTGAACACAAACTATGCATTATCGTTTCCATCTGCCTTAATGATACCTCTCATCCTTACGTTTGGTGCTCTTCGTTTTAGACCAGATATTCAAGTCGCAATGACTGTTTTTATTTGTTTCCTCACAGCAGGGATAGTTTTTTCAAATCCATTCTTAGTAGCATCCAATTCAGATGTTTTAAGTCAGATGTCACTAACCTATGCTTTGCCTCCAAATTTGATTAGGATTTGGCTGGTTTTTTCAACAGGAATAGTCATCGCAATTGCTGTCTGGCGCGCTAAGGGATTATTACTGAGAATAACTCAAGCAACAGAAGAACGTTTGAACCTGACGCGGTTTTTGCCGCAAACCGTTGTTCAAGATTTAAATGATGAAGCGATGAATGAGCTAAAGCGAGGACGCCAAGTTCCGCTTGCCATTATATTTCTTGATGTGCCTGGTTTTACGCAAATGGCAGAATCAATGAGGCCAGAAGATACAAGTGTGATCCTAACCGAATATCGTTCTCACATCATAGACGTTACAGAGAATAATGGTGGCACAGTTGATAAGTTCATTGGTGATGGGGCATTGGTTATATTTGGCCTGACAGGTACGAGCGAACAAGCTGCAAAAGCAGCCCTTAATGCAGCAGAAGAGTTAAATTCAAGATTTAGAAATTGGAATTCAGAGCGTAAATCAACTGAGAAAGAGGGAATAGAAGTTGGAATTGGAATTCACTTTGGTGAGGTGTTTTTAGGCGCAATTGGTGATGCGCGCCGGCTAGAGTTTACTATTCTTGGTGACAACGTAAACATTGCATCGCGTATCGAGCAAATGACAAAATCAGAAAGCTATATCACTCTTGCCTCACAAGACGTTATTAATACAGCAGGCAAAAGCTCAACTAAGGGTTGGAGCGACCTTGGCGAAAGATCAATACGAGGTCGTAAAAGCGGAATAAAACTCTGGGGTTATGCTGGTTGAGATTATGTTGGATACATTTTGATTTAAGCTAGACGGCAAGTTGAAAGTCTTTATGGTCATCAATTATGCAGTCACCTACAAAATTGTTATCACCCATTATTTTATCTATCCCAGCACCTGTGCAAGTCTTGATAGCAATCTTGTCTATCCAGCTTGGAGCTGCCTTTGCTATCAACTTGTTTTCAGTTTTTGGTGCCGTAGGAACCGTTTTCTTTCGTTTAGTAATTTCAGCATTTCTACTTTTTATATTGATCAGACCAAAATTTACCCGGGAAGCTTTAAGCCAGTACAAAACAATTTTAACCTATGGCATTACGCTTGGTCTAATGAATTGGTGTTTTTATGAAGCAATTGCACGCATACCACTTGGTTTAACCGTCGCAATAGAGTTTATGGGGCCTTTATTGGTTGGAGCACTAAGTTCCAAACGGCGCATAGACTTATTATGGATTGCAATTGCAGTAGTTGGTCTTTTAATCCTGACGCCAAATATTGGCAACGACATAGATCTTATAGGCGTAATGTATGCCTGCGTAGCAGGTGTAGGGTGGGGTGGGTTTGTCATCTTGAGCAAACGTATCAACGTCGCAATTCCAGGAAACGATGGGCTGGTTTTTGGAATGATCGCAGCAAGCATTTTTATGTTTCCTTTTGCAGTCACCAGCATTTCACCGGCGTTCACAGGTATTGGGTTGGCAGGGAGTTTGATCTTCCTGGCAATACTATCAACCACGATTCCATTTTATCTGGAATTTTCAGCTCTCAAAAAACTGACTGCCCAAACATATGGTGTTCTCATTACCTTAGAGCCAGCCGTTGCTGCAATAATTGGAGTGTTAGTTCTGGGGGATACACTTGGAGTAAAGGGTATCGTTGCAATAGTTTGTGTTACAATCGCGGCATTTGGAGCGACTTTAACTCAAGAAAAATTTGATACACCAGAGTGAGGTCACTCTGGTTCAACAGCTTTTTTGTATAGATGCCAAGTTGCATGGCCTAATATGGGCAAGACAATCACTAAACCCAAAAAGGCTGGAATTGCGGCTAGAATTATGCTCACAACAACAAAGGCACCCCAGCTGAGCATTGCAATAGGTGATTTAAAAACGGCACGAATGCTTGTCACCATTGCTGTGATAAAATCGATTTCTCGTTCTAGTAACATTGGGCATGAAACGACAGTTAAGGTGAAAAGAATAAGTGATATAATCGCACCAATAACATGGCCTACAGCCAAAAACATCAAGCCATTAGGAGTTGTAAAAACAGCCTCCACAAATCCATCTAAGGTCGCGAACCCATTAAACCCAAAGAAGACGGCAACAAGGGTTCTGATTTGATACATCCATATCCAAAAGATAAACAACATAACAAAAGCCATCCACCCAAGTTCACGCCTATGCTGTTCCCAGACTATGGTGAGTATATCTGACCACGTAATTTTTGTTTGGTTTTCTAATCTGCGACTAACCTCATAAAGACCAGTGGCTATGAATGGTCCGATTAAAGCAAACCCAATAATCAACGGATAGGCAAGCCAAGCCATATCAAGTGTAAACACGCCAGCCATCAGCAATAGCCCGCCAATTGCATAAACCGAACCAAAAAACATTCCAAACAGAGGCGCACGACAAAAATCACGCCACCCAAGAACCAAAATACTGCGAAGATCTGAAAAGCTAATCTTGCGAACTGTTGGGAAGCCAGAGTTTGATGTTTCTATAGGTTGTTCAGTGGATTCCTTTAATTTTTTAGCCATGCATATTCCTCCAAATATAAACTAATATTGTTCGAGGGGAGTTATTGCGCATTGATTGAGATCAAAGAGAATCAATTGCAAAGCTCTTTTGATAAAGCTTCATCATTCGCCTATAAACTACCATTGCATAATAGTTGTTTTGTGCTTCGAGCAATAACTTTTCAGGTAATATAGTAGAGGTATCTTTTTTAATTTTGCTGTTGTTTCTTTTATGATCTCTATTAACGTCAGCATTCCCGCCAAATGAGTGTCCGATTAAGCCAAAACTTCCAAATACGTTGCCATCTAATTTAGACTGAAGCATGTGAGATAGTTTTGGAATGTGGACTTCAGGGTTGGCTATAAAAGATTCCCAGTTTAGAAAGATGCGTTTATTATCATTACAATGTGGTAGCATAAGGTTTGAATAGCTGTCTGTGTATACTCTCAGGTAAGCATTTACACTCCTTAAAGAAGGGGTGTCGATTGGTTGAGTTTTTCTATGCTTATATTGGCTTTTATACGCATTTTCTGGTTTCTTAAATAATACAATTTCGTTGAAATTAGCCTTTGGGTCTAGTTTTCTAGTTATTGAGTAGTTTTTATCTCCAAAAACAACAGTTTGCGCTGAGCTTCTTTGAGCGATTTTTTTGTAATAATGTTCTGGATTGTTTCTTATCTCTTCACGAAAGTTATCCGGGAATTGTTTGCATTCAGTGTCACCGCAAGAATGACATGGCGCGAATTTTGAATTGGAATTTTGTGTTTTTTCACCTCTTGCTTCTGATGAATACATCGAAATTCGGTGACTTTCACCAAAGCATTCCACATCATCATGCGCGGAGAAGAAATGACCTAGATATGTACTGCCGCAATGACTAACCCCAGAAAGCATAACAAGGTGCTTGTCGATTTTTGTAAGTTCTCTGGGCGTGTCGGTCGAATATAATTCAAGCTTTTTGGATAGTTTTTTTGTATTATTGTTTAGTGCGGCCATACTAAGATGTTTTTGAATTATCTGTGGCTGGTTGTGAGCCAGAGATACATTTAATAGAGCATTTAATAATCTAATACTGTTAGGAACGCTTTTTAATGCTTCTTCCAGATAGCTGCTGTGGCCTTCTATATCTCCAGTATAAAAAGAATTAAACGCAAGAACTGTCAAGGCGCGCCAGTTTTTTGGGTTTAATTCTAAGGCTTTTTTTGCAAAATCAAGGCAGTTTTTTGTCTCACTACAATGGTCAAATTCTCTTAAAGCAACAAATCCTAATAAGCTACTCTGAACATTTGAGCTTAGAGTGTTTGAACTTAGGGCTTGTTCCAACTTCCGCTTTACAAAAGAATTGTTCTGCTCATAACCAATTTTCTGGTCATTTGCATTAATTTCTTTTATCAGCGAATTTGCATTTTTCATTTATTTTGTATTGCTTTTGTCATTTATATCTCTGCGTATTGCAGTCGCTGAGATGTTCTTTGTATCTTCATCCAAAACAATTTCTTCAATTGTATAGCCAACATCTCGTCCATAAAAAATACTAGTTATGTTTGGTAATGGAATGATTGTATATTTCCCTGCGTAAGGGCGCATACTTGCTTCAATACGTCGTTTGACGTCAAAAAAGCCAAGCGGGTTCTTCTCATCGGTTCCATGCGTATCTCTGACGGCAATGCAACATTGACCTACGCGTTTGATACCTTCTTCAATAACTTTAGGTGCCCGTCATGAAAAGGTTGATAACGGCCAATGAAAAGTGCCGTTGGTTTTTGAGGATCAAATACTGGCTGCAATTTTTGGAAAATTTGTTCAGCCCAATAACGTGGAGAACCTTCTGATGTTACAGTAAAGTCAACTTTCTCTGGTGGTTGAAAAAGCTTGTTTGTATCTTCAACCGTCCCTCTTTAATACGATCTACCCAGATCACAAAACAGTCACCAAACGTTGCTCGTGTTTCTGAAGTAGGGCATACAAAATCAGCAATTGCTATACCACCAGAATCTATAACTCGGTCACACATCCAACCCATGCGTTTAGCATGGATCTCACGATCTTCTACCGAAAACCACAAGTCAGAATTTATGTGTTCTCGTACTTCATCGGCGTTAAAAATTACTGCATTTAATAGAGGTGCGAGCGCCCTAGCTAGTGTTGTTTTGCCAGCGCCTGGCAGGCCCATTATTAATATTTTTCGATGCATAAGACTGAACTCTCAACTCAAAAAGATTACGTGAACTAATTTTATATCAAGGTCAACTCCAGCAAATTTGACAGTTCGATATATTTGGTAAGCCGCATCAAGGTAGCTCTTATAGTAAAAAATGGTTTGAAATGAAATTTTTTAAAACTGATTACTCACAATGATATTGTGATGCCACTATACATTAATCTGCTTTAAAAATCGTGAAAAGACCATCAAACCTTCTGGCCATGGACCGTGGCCACTTTCATGGTTGATGTGGCCACTTTCTCCTGCATCCATAAAGAGAGACCCCCAAGATGCTGCCATATCTTCCGCTTTTTCAAATGAACAAAAGTGATCATTGCGACTTGCAACGGTCACAGAGGGGAAGGTTAGTGGATCAGTTGATGCTGGTCCAAATGTCAGTAGATGCTTTGGTTTGATTGCTGGGTTTTCAACATCTGGAGGGGCAACTAACATTGCGCCAGCAATTGGCTTGCCAAAATCTTTTGCCGCCTGAACAATCACTTGAGAGCCAATAGAATGCCCAACTAAAATTATTGGCTTAGTAGTCTCTTCAACGGCAGCAATAAGATTATTCTTCCAGTCTTCAAAGACAGGCTTATGCCAATCGCCCATTTCAACGCGGCGAGCGGTTGTTATATTATTTTCCCAGCGAGTTTGCCAATGGTCTTCATTAGCGCCCTTGTAACCAGGTACGATTAGAATATCTGCTTGTGATGTTTTCATGATGGTTATGTAGTCATGAAGGCCTCAAGAAACAAGCTGAATATAAATAGAAAAAAGGCGGAAGGTGTATGGTCCTTCCGCCTTTTGCTCGCACAATAAATCACTTTCTGTACTCTTCTACAATCATACAGGTAGTTCAAGCCTGAGTGATAATCAGAAAGCTGATTGTGCGAGAATGAAATCATCAGTATGAAAATCTGCTAATGATAGGTCTTGGAATAAGATGGTCCCACTATCCATGGTTAGGACAACACCATCTTCAGTTTGGGTCATGGCATCTTGAACGTCGTCAAAGTCATCGAATTCATATTCTTGTAACCAAACACGGTCGGTACGACCTGCGCCAGCTTCAAAGTCTTCAATGATGTCATAACCGTTATCATCATTAAAAATGAACACATCAGCACCTTCGCCGCCATTAAGTACGTCGCCACCTTCGCCGCCAATTAGAGTATCATCGCCGCCTCGGCCATTTAATACATCGCAGCCTTCGCCGCTATTAATGCGGTTTGCATCATCATTCGCGAGCAAGACGTCATGGAAGTCTGAGCCAACAATAAACTCAACACCAGAATAACTATCGCCTAAAGCTTCTCCCATGAAACCACCGTTAAGCAAATCAACGCCGACTGCCTCTTCAGCAAGATTGTAATCAACTGCGTCACGATCACCTTCACCACCAATTAGCTGGTCTACACCTTCACCGCCTACCAGTCGATCATTACCAGAACCACCAGATAAAATATCATCGCCATCACGCCCAGTTAAACGGTTATCACCATCATCGCCTGTTAGAATGTCATTGCCATCGCCGCCCGCAAGGTTTTCGATAGAAACTAAAACATCCCCTTCAGCATCACCAAATAATGCCTCTCTTGTCTCAAGGTCGACATGAACTGCATCTTGAGAATTACGATAGTCAGCTGTATCGACTCCATCCCCGCCCAATAAGGTGTCCGCACCTGTGCCACCAGTAAGACTATCGTTTCCACCAAAACCGGAGATAACATTATCGTCTTCATTGCCTACGAGAAAATCATCGCCTTCAGTACCCGTATTACTGGTCGTGCCGTGTTCTGGGTCTGACGTTGGGAGGTCGCCATCTTGTGGCTTGTCTGCAATCGGATTATCTCCGGCAAAGCCATCAAGTAAATCGATTAATTCATCTGAGCGGGTAGGGTCAAAAGTAATGATGACCGACCCTAGTGGGCCTTGTTGAACATCAAACCCATTAGCTATGAGTGCATCAATAATATTATCACTGCCAAAAAGATTGCCGTCTAGATAAACAGTGGAGAGGCCATTTACTCCATCAACACCGTCAGTTCCGTCAGCACCGTTCGTGCCGTTAACGCCATTGATACCGTCCTGACCATCTGTACCATCAGTTCCGTCTTGGCCGTCTATACCTTCAATGGTAATAACGTCTTGTTCAGTAGAACCTGTATTAGGAAAGCTAATCACTTGTCCACGATCAAAAGATGCGATGGATTGTTCAATCGCATTAGTTTGTTGCGCGGGGTCTGAGACACCAATAGATTGAGTTACAAAGTCTGATGGTAAACCAGTCTCACTTGCAAAATTAATTGATGAACTCCCACTACTTAATGAAGCTGATGAGCTGTTTGTTGCTTGAGAGGATAGGGAGGCAAATTCTGATTTTGCACTTCCTAAAACTGCTTCAACTGAGTTTGCAGAACTCTCAGCAGTAGGTTGGTTGCTATAACCACTACTTCCTAAGCTGCCGGTTTGTACGTCATCTAGAATGGGTTGATTTTTATCATCTAATTCTTTGGCCTCTAACTGAGTTGCCAACATAACAGAAGCTGCAATCACAGCTTTTGATATCATTTTGGAAACAATATTAGGTCGTTTTGAATTGTGATTTTCGGATAAAAGGGACTCGTGCCCACGCTTCGAGAGCGCAAACATGTCCACCGCAGACATATTGCTCAAGTTTCATACTCCATACATTTTGAACTAAATTTTAACTATCAGAAAATGTTTGGTAGAGGAATGAAAATCATTAAGGTTTTGTTAGCCAATTGAATTTGTAGTTAACTGTACTGGTTAATTCACTTGGTTAATTTTAGGGCAAAAACATGAGTGGCAACAAGGCATCGCCACTCAATTTCATAAAGTTCTATTGCGTAGCAGGGGCGGTTGGTATGGGTTGTTGATCTTCAGTTACAGGTGTTTTTATCAGCTCGCCATTATTGACCGTAACGCTTGCATCACCCGCGAGAAAAGCTAGTCCGCCAAATAACATCACGATTAGTGCAAGTGTAATTAGCAGCCATTTACCGCTTATCGGCTTTTCATCGTATTGAGTAGGATATTCGCCAAGTCCAGTACCCGGAATGCGTGAGCGCTCATAGTCAGGGTTATAAGTAATGATTTTCTCCTTTTGTTAAAGAAGACAATCATCAAACAAAAACCTGCCAGATTAGTGGCAGGTTTGATCACATTTCGTGTTGTAATATTTCGAAAGGCTAGTTGAGTTTACCCAAATACGCGGTTGAAAATCGTATTAACATGTTTGGTATGGTAACCAAGGTCAAACTTCTCACGAATTTCTTCTTCTGGGAGAAGTTGAGTTACTTCATCATCTGCAAGTAGTTCAGTCAGGAAGTCTTTTCCTTCTTCCCATACTTTCATCGCATTGCGTTGTACTAGGCGATATGAATCTTCACGAGAAGCACCTGCTTGGGTGAGTGCAAGTAGAACACGTTGAGAATGTACAAGACCACGGAATTTATTCATGTTTGCCATCATGTTGTCTGGATAAACTAGCAGTTTATCTATAACGCCTGTTAGGCGGGTCAAAGCGAAGTCCAGCGTAACAGTGCTATCCGGGCCAATCATCCGCTCAACAGATGAATGTGAAATATCACGCTCATGCCAAAGCGCTACGTTTTCCATAGCCGGCACAACAGCCATACGAACAATACGGGCAAGGCCTGTAAGGTTTTCTGTTAAAATAGGATTGCGCTTGTGCGGCATGGCCGATGAACCTTTTTGGCCAGGAGCAAAATATTCTTCAGCTTCTAAGACTTCTGTACGCTGCAGGTGACGAATTTCTGTAGATAAACGCTCAATAGAAGATGCAATCACACCCAGCGTGGCAAAATACATTGCATGTCGGTCACGTGGAATAACCTGCGTAGATACAGGTTCAGCTGATAAGCCCATAGCTTTTGCAACATGCTCTTCAACCGCAGGATCAATATTTGCAAATGTGCCAACCGCACCAGAAATAGCACACGTAGCAATTTCTTCGCGAGCGGCAATTAGGCGATTTTTACAACGTTCAAATTCTGCATAAGCAAGAGCAAGTTTAATGCCAAAGGTCGTTGGTTCTGCATGAATACCATGCGAACGACCAATCGTTACTGTATCTTTATGTTCATAGGCGCGTTTCTTTAAAGCCGCCAAAAGCTTGTCCATGTCTTCTAAAAGAAGGTCACTTGCTTTTACGAGTTGAACGTTGAAACAAGTATCAAGAACGTCAGATGATGTCATGCCTTGGTGCACAAAGCGTGCGTCATCGCCAACGATTTCAGCTAAATGGGTAAGGAATGCAATTACATCGTGTTTTGTTACTGCTTCAATTTCATCAATACGAGCTACATCAAACTCAACGTCTCCAGCTTTGTCCCATATGGTTTTTGCAGAATCTTTAGGAATAACACCTAAATTTGCTAGTGCGTCGCAAGCGTGCGCTTCTATTTCAAGCCATATTTTGAATTTTGATTGTGCTGACCAAATATCGGTCATTTCCTTGCGGGAGTAGCGAGGGATCATATTTAAATCTACCTGTTGATGAAGTTGCCTGTCTAGTAACACCACATAACGAGAGTTTCAATCGTCAGAGCCTAGTTACCCACTAGTTGATTTTTTTGGTTTTGATAATAAGACTAAACTATGGCAACATATTATTTACCATATTTGTGCATGTTGAGTTTGAATTTGATTTAATGCGGTTCGGGGAAAACTTATGAACAAGACCATACGCAATGCTTTTTTGGCAATGACACTAAGTGCAACGACATTTGCAGCAACACCTGTCGTGTCGGAAGAAGTCTATATGATACGTGGCTTCTTAAATGTTTTCTCAGATGGTATGAACCAGATGACGCGAAAGCTTAAATTAAAAGGCATTCGTGCTAAGGCTATTTCAAACGGCAACTGGAATTCAATAGCCGAAGATATCATTAGACGCTCAAAACAGAAAAAAGTTTCTTACCCGATTGTTATTGTTGGGCATTCTTTAGGTGGTGTTGAGGCGGCTCGTTTTGCTAACACACTTGGAAAGTCAGGGGTAAAAACAGCTTTGCTTATTGGTCTTGATCCAGGTTTCCCGCAACCACCAGCTCTAACCAGTGGTGCTGTAAGCGTGGTGAATTATAAAATTCCAACAGGGAAAAACTATCGACGTGGCTCTGGCTTTAAGGGCAAGATTACAACCATCGATGTTTCTAAATATGGTACGGACCACGTTGGAATCGATAAAAATAGGTCTGTTCAAAACCTAGTAATCGGAAAAATTCGCCAGAAAGTGAAGAAATAAGCTTACTCAAGCTTACCTGTCACTGCCAAATACCGCCCATCAGGGCCTTCAAAGCCTACAGTTTGCATTCGAATTAGAACTGCAAAACTTGGGCTTTGACTTTCTGGGTAATAAGTAACGACATCCGCTAAATCGTATCGTAACGGACAGTTTCTGCTTGCTGGGATAGACGTGTCTTCGTGCAATGTGATTGTTTCATCGCCATCACGTGTACCAATTTTCAACAATCGAAAGCCGTTTGTTGACCCAAAAGCTTCACACCGTTGCGAGCCTGAGAATGCAATTTCTTGTAAGCGAAATTCAATTTCATCATCAATTGGTGGAACAACAAAGCGAGGGTTTGCAATTATCCGCTTACCGTCGATACCAAGTTCAGTCGCTCGATTAGTTGCAACTATATTGCCGCGATTTTCGAAGCTCTTCATCACAGGACCTGCTAAGATACGAGCTTCTTCACGGGCATCAAAAATAGTTTTTGTGTCGTCTTCTAGTCTTGCTCGGTAAGGAGAATTAGCTGTCCATTGGTCTGTAGCGGTGTCGATCACATAAATAGTAGAGTAGGGGAATCCAGACCCATCTTGTATGCCAAATTCTTCAAAAGCAAAGAGACCTCCGTTAACTGAAAATCCGTGAATTTCACGTTTAGCAAAGTCACCAGAAAGGGCTGCCAAGCAAGAAGCAAGGGTGATAATTATAGAGGTTATAAATGTAAAAATATGTTTCATATCATTTTCCTTTTAAAATACCATCATGCGCTGCAATTGCTAAGCGTTTAGCTTGCGCTTTGGTCAAAATAGCATCTGTAGCAATTATGCCAATGGTTGTATTGGAGACGCTTGTAGCATGTTCGCGAAATTTGATTTTCAAAGCGTCTGGTTTCTCAGGAAAAGACGAGGGAAGGCCGTATCCGCCAAACTCATTGTTTTGTTCAAACAGTGCTGCATGGAAATGATGTGTCTCTCCAATCATCGGACTACCAAGCGCATTCACTGCAAAAAGCGCGGCGATTGTAATACCATTCTCCAGTTTGATAGATGCAGTGCCGAGCCCGCCTTTTAATCCGGCAACTAGCGCACCAGTCCCAGCGCCTGCAGTACCAAAATCAAATTCTGAAGAAGCATTCTGCGCGGCTTCATATCCAAGTTCGCGGTAAGGGGAATATTTCCCCCAATCTTTATCGCCGCCATTAATCAAGTCAAATAAAATGGCTTGTGGAACTATCGGTACATGAACTGGGCCGACTGCGAAGCCTCGACCTTTTTCACGTAAATAAGCCTGAACACCTGATGCAGCGTCTAATCCAAAAGCTGAGCCACCAGATAAAACCAAGGCATCAATTGCTTCAACTGTATTTTCTGGTGAAAGAAGCTCTGTATCACGAGTGCCAGGCCCACCACCATGCACTGCAACAGAAGCAGTCATCGGTTCATCGCATAATAAAACCGTAACGCCGCTCTTAAGTTTGCTATCTTGAGAATTGCCAACCTTAAGCCCTTTGATGTCAGTAATTGAATTTTTTGGGCCAGGTTTAATCATCTAAAATCACAGATTGTTTGAATTATCCAAAGGCTCGAGTGTTCCATCTTGCCATACATGTAGCCTGTATGGATTATGGATGTTCTTACCATATTTGTCGAATTCAACAGCACCCAGAGTAGTATCAAAGTGCTTTGTGCTAAGGTTCTGCGTTGTATCTTGATGGTTTGCGCCAAGAGACGCTATTGCAACTTCTATAGCTGCATAACCATCATAAATACCTTTTGAAGAAGCGATGTTCCGAGTTTCCAGCAACTTAGTAAGCTTTGAAGTGCTCTTTAATGAGACGTGAGGCTGCTGCATCATAATCAATGTTCCATTGGACACAGAAGAAGCGCCTTCTAAGTAGGGCAATACAGCTAATTGTTCGGTCACAATCAGCTGGTTTTTAATGTTGAACGCGTTGTGGTCTTTTACAATGGTGAATAAGTCTTCTGTTGTTGTTGCTGCAATAAACGCAACACCAACGCCAGAGCGTTCTAACCTGCGCAGCATACCAGATTGCGTTGACTGAGCTGCTCGGAACGTATCTGCAAATTGCGGTTTCATGCCGCTATCATTTAACCTCAAGCGAATACCATCGGTTAGATTGCGCCCGTAAATAGTTCCATCATCAACAAGTGCGAAAGCAGTGTCTTTTAGATTGCTTGATATGTAATTGGCAATTTGATCTGCAGGTGCATCATCGCCTGGCGACATACGCCAAAGATTCCAATCTTCCCGATCTCTATCTTTAATCAGCCTTACGGAGCGTGCACCCGCTACAAGCAATGGAAGTTGGCTTTCTTGAAAACCATTTGCAAACGCAAGAGCTGTCTCATTGCAAATCAAACCTGTTACGAGGGCCGGCTTTATTAAACGGATATCTTTGACCGCTTGATTAGCAAGGTCTTTATCGCATCCATCATCAGCAATGAAAAGTTCATGGCCTTTGCCAAGTGTCTCCATAGCTAACTTTGCGCCAGTAGAAAAATCGCGACCAATCTCTGAAAAATCGCCACTAAGTGGAAGTGATAAAGCAATGGTGTCTGCTTTACTCATGCTGCTCAATGACAACAATAAGCTTGCGCTTAAACTTAAACTGAATGAAAGCATTAGATTGGAGAGCGTTTTTGTGAGTCGTTGAATAATCATATTGCATCGATTTTTAAAGTGCTTGGCAACTAAATGAAAGTAATTAAGAAGGCTTATCGCGTGTTTTTTATCGTAAGCAACAATTTTAGTCGCAAAATCTACTCATGATGTCGAATATTGCTTGACGTTTTTGCCTGATTGGCTTCACATAGAGTTATGTAAGGTTCCCCGAACGGTGCAGTAGGCATCAGGGGATCAAATGGGAATGCAGAAGGGGATGACCCAAATAGGGGCCTTAATCTGCAGCCGCCCCCGCGACTGTAAGCGGTGAGCGAATTATCAAATCCACTGGCGCAAGCTGGGAAGGTGATAAAACGCTTAGACCCGTGAGCCAGGAGACCAGCCTGCAGGCTTTGTGAAAACAAAGTCAATTTTAAAACGGACGGGGTGTTCCGTGGAAGATTAGAGATTATTCTCAATCCTTCTAACGAAATCCCTCCTTCAAACAAGAAAATATGAAGGGGAATAAAATGAAAAAAACTCTTTTTAGTGCATTAGCACTTCTAGCAACGGCAACTCCAGCACTTGCTCACCACCCATTAGCTGGTCAGTCAATGGAAACATTCACACACGGTTTGCTATCAGGCATTGGCCACCCGCTATTGGGCTTTGACCACTTGTTCTTCGTAATCGCAGTAGGCGTTGCAGCGCTTTACACAGGCTTTTCACGCACAGCACCTGCAGCTTACATCGCTGCAATGCTTATTGGTTGCCTAATGATGGCAAATGGCGATGGCCTTCCAATGAAAGAAGCAGTGATTGGTTTTTCACTACTAGCAGTTGGTTACATTGTACTTTCTGGCCGTGCACTTAGCATGTCACTGGCTCTGCCAATCTTCGCAGCCTTTGGCCTGTTCCATGGCGCAGCATTTGGTGATTCAATTGCCTCACAAGAAGCTGCAATCGGTGGTTCTGTTCTTATCGGTTACCTAATCGGCCTTGGTGCACTTCAATATGCAGTTGCACTCGGCAGCGGTTGGTTGGTGAAAAATGTATTCAAAGCAACTGAAGCTACAGCAATCAATGCACGCCTTACAGGTGCTCTTGTTGCTGGCATGGGCGTTTTCCTAACATTGGAAAGCATTGAAGGCGCTGCATTTGCAGCCCTTGGCCTTGGCTAAAACGTTTAAGTCGAATTTATTTGATTTAAGAGGCATGGACTTTAGTCCATGCCTCTTTTTTTATGCCTGCTAACACGTTAGCTTATATTGAATAGTTTGTTGGAGAATACACATGGCGGGATTGCCTAAAAGCATTGATGAAACAGAAACTCTATTGTCAGGCGAAGGCTATGTCGCAGATCGCTCCCTGGCCACAGTGCTTTATCTCGCGCTCAAAATGGGCAAGCCGCTTTTTCTTGAAGGTGAGGCAGGTGTTGGTAAAACAGAAATTGCCAAGGTTCTAAGCTCCGCACTGGACCGTCCTCTCATCAGATTGCAATGCTATGAAGGCCTTGATGTCTCTTCGGCAGTCTACGAATGGAACTACGCAGCGCAAATGGTGGAAATCCGTATGCGAGAAGCTTCCAGCGATAAAGCATCGTTAAAGGATGGCGTTTTCACAGATGAATTCCTAATCAAACGTCCCTTGCTGCAAGCGCTGGAAGGCGAGACGGGCAAAGCGCCTATTCTGCTTATTGATGAGTTGGATCGAACAGACGAAGCCTTTGAAGCGTTCTTGTTGGAAATCTTGTCAGACTTTCAAGTAACCATCCCTGAACTTGGAACAATAAAAGCGCAAGAACCACCAATAGTTATCATAACAACAAACCGCACTCGCGAAATCCACGATGCGCTAAAGCGCCGTTGTTTATATCATTGGGTAGACTATCCAGATGCAGCGAGAGAGCTTGCAATTGTCAATTCTAAAGTGCCTGAAGCCAGTGAAAATCTGGCAAAAGAAGTCGTCGCCTACGTCCAAAAGCTTCGCCAACAAGATTTGTTTAAAAACCCGGGCGTTGCCGAAACTCTAGATTGGGCATCGGCTTTGATTGAGCTTGATAAAGTAGCCATTGACCCGCAAGGGGTGTCAGATACGATTGGAGTGTTGTTGAAATATCAAGATGATATTGCGCAAATCAACTCGAGTGAAGGGCAGCAAATTCTGACCGATGTTAAGAAGGAATTGGCAGGCTAATGAATGTTGCTACCACCCCAACAGGCAAATTAGCTGAAAACATTCTCTACTTTTCTCGCACTCTACGCGCGGCAGGCATGAAGCTTGGGCCTTCCAGCGTGGTGGATTGTGTTCGTGCCGTAGAAGCTGGGGGTATCTCTGACCGTGATGATTTTTATTGGACGCTGCATAGTGTGTTGGTCACTCGTAAGGAAGACATGGTTGTGTTTGAGCAGGCGTTTAATCTGTTTTGGCGCTCGCGTGAGCTTATAGAGAAAATGATCCAAATGTTCTCGCCGCAAATGCGTGAAGATGATCAACGCGAAAAGCCAAAGGCGGGTGAAAACCGTGTATCGGAAGCCATGTTTGCAGGACAAGAACAACAAAAAGAATTCGAACGACCAGAAATTGAAGTTGATGCTCAATTTACAACGTCTGCTCGTGAAGTGCTGCGCGAAAAAGACTTTGCGCAAATGAGCGTTGCCGAGATTAACCAAGCAAAACGCGAGATGGCAAAAATGACTTTGCCTCTTAACCTCGTAAAGACACGCCGCTATCAACCTATCAACCGCATTGCTAAATCTGATCCGCGTAGAATGCTGGCAAAAGCTATGCGGACAGGTGGTGATCTCGTTTTGCCGCAATTTCGTGAATCCAAAATGATTGAACCGCCAGTCGTAATTCTTGCAGATATCTCTGGTTCCATGAGCCAATATTCTCGTACATTCCTACATTTCTTCCATGCGCTTTCAGAAAACCGCCGCCATGTGCACACCTTCCTTTTTGGTACCCGTCTTACAAATGTAACACGTCAACTCAAGATGAAAGACCCAGACGTAGCACTAGATGAATGCGCAGCTGCGGTTGAAGATTGGTCGGGTGGTACGCGTATTGGCGAAACACTGCATGAGTTTAATAGGCTCTGGTCAAGACGCGTTTTAGGGCAGGGTGCAATTGTGCTTTTGATAACTGATGGCTTAGAGCGCGATGAAGATGATAGGCTTGCGCATGAGATGGACAGATTACATCGCTCGTGCCGTCGTATGATATGGCTAAATCCATTGTTACGCTTTGATAGTTTTCAAGCTGCCGCAAAAGGTATCAGGACGATGTTGCCTCATGTAGATGAGTTTAGACCGGTTCATTCCCTTGATGCGTTATCAGGTCTGTGTCAGGCTCTTGCAGGGGAAGTAGGTCGTGAGAATGATCCGCGTATTTGGCTAGAAGCAATGAAAGCAGCATAATGACAGAACAAGCAAGCCTGGACGATGAATTAACCCTTGCTGAAACTTGGATGAAGGCAGGCAAAGAAGTGGCGATTGCAACTGTTGTCTCCACTTGGGGCTCAGCACCACGTCGATCAGGTTCTCATTTGGTAATTGATGAAGAGGGTAACTTCGAAGGATCTGTCTCTGGCGGATGCGTTGAAGGTGCTGTTGTTGCAGAAGCCATAGATGTGATTACTTCTGGTGAACCAAAAATGCTTGAGTTCGGCGTAGCAGACGAAACAGCTTTTGAGGTTGGCCTATCCTGCGGTGGTAATATACGTGTCTATGTGGAGCGCGTTGGCTAGATGGATCCACTCGTTCTCAAAAAACTCAATCAAGCACGCAATGAACGTAAAGCCTGCGTGCTTGTTACAAACCTTGGTGATGGCCGCGACCGTCTCGTGCTTGAAGGTCATATGGTTGAGGGTGAGTTGGGTGAAGCGATAACCAAGGCACTCCTAACAGGTAAATCAACAACGGTCCAAATTAGCGAAACTGAGTTCTTCTTAAATGCACATTTACCACCACCAAGCATTATAGTGATAGGCGCAGTTCATATAACACAAGCAATGGTACCCATCGCCAAAATGGCTGGCTATGATCTTGAAGTTATAGATCCGCGCACAGCCTTTGCAACGCAAGAGCGCTTTGAAGGGACGCCTGTTCATGCAGAATGGCCAGAAGATGTTTTGGCCGAAAATCCATTGGATGCATATTGCGCACTGGCAGCTGTTACGCATGATCCAAAGATTGATGATTTTCCAATAGCAGAAGCCCTTCGTAGAAGTTGTTTTTACGTTGGCGCATTAGGCAGCCGTAAAACCCATGGTAAGCGCGTCGAACGATTGTTGGCTGACGGTATTAGGCAAGAACAAATTGACCGTATCAAAGCGCCTATTGGTTTAAATATTGGCGCTGCATCTCCACAAGAAATTGCGGTCGCTGTTATGGCTGAAATTATTGACGCTTTCCGTAATCGTGGTCTTAGCTAAGTTATGAAATTCGGCACTCTTCCTATTAATCAATCTAAGGGCGGCATACTCGCGCATAGCTTGAGGTTGGAAAATGGCAAGCGAATTCGTAAAGGCGCATTGATTGACGAAGTGGTTATTGGTCAGCTTATGAAATCAGGGATAGAGACCGTTACGGTTGCTATGTCGGAAGAAGGTGACGTATTGGAAGATGAAGCTGCGACTTTGATTGCTAAGCAACTCGGCTCATCTAATTTGGCAATTGAAGATGCATCGACTGGGCGCGTAAATATCTTTGCCGCATCAAATGGTGTCTTTTGCGCCAATTCCTCAATTGTGAACGCTATCAATGCAGTTGATCCAAGTATCACAATTGCTACTTTATCTAATTATGCGCCTGTCAATAAAGGAAGACTCGTCGCTACAATTAAGATTATCCCTTATGCCGTAAGCTCTAAAAGCGTCGAAGCTGTACTTGACCTTGATTTAGAGCAAGCAATTATAATTAAAGATTTCAAACCAAAACGCATTGGTATGATTTCAACCAAACTGCCTTCCTTAAAATCATCAATTATGGATAAAACTCGTGAGAATTTAGAGCGTCGTTTAGCGCTTTCTGAAAGTTCAATTGTTGAAGAGATTAGAGTTGAACATGATGCAGTAAATGTCTCTGAAGTAATAAGTAAACTGTCCCCAAAATGTGATGTGTTGATCATCTTCGGTGCATCAGCAATCAGTGATATTGCAGATTGCATTCCGCAAGCTATAGAAGATTCAGGCGGTGAAATCCTTCGGTTTGGAATGCCTGTAGATCCTGGTAATTTAATGCTTCTGGCAAAAATTGATAACATGCCAATTATTGGCGCGCCTGGGTGCGCTCGTTCGATTGCTGAAAATGGCTTTGACTGGGTTTTGCAAAGATTACTAGCCGATATCACTATATCCAGCGATGATATCGCTAAGATGGGAGTTGGTGGGCTTTTAATGGAAACGGGTAGTAGGCCACATCCTCGCGAAAAGCAAAAAAAATCATCATTCAAGACAGCAGCCGTTATTCTTGCAGCAGGCCAGTCACGCCGAATGGGTGATCTTAATAAGATGACTGTAGAAGTTGCAGGAAAACCAATGGTGCGTCATGTCGGTGAGGCTGCTGTTACCTCGGCGATAGCTGAAATATTGGTTGTTACAGGCCATAAGCCGAATGACGTTAAAGATGCTTTGAATGGTTTGGCGATTACATTATTTAATAATCCCCACTACGAAAATGGCTTATCAACATCATTATCCTGCGGAATTAAAGCGCTATCTAACGATATATCGAGTGCGCTTATTTTATTGGGAGATATGCCTTACATCACATCGAGCATGATAGATGAACTTGCTGAAGTTGCGCTGCAAAACCCAAATCATATCATTGTTTCAACGCATGATGGGAAACGAGGCAATCCTGTGCTTTGGCCTCGCAGTTTCTTTGATGAACTATGTAATATCCAAGGCGATACTGGCGCGCGCCATATTATGGCAGCTAATCAAGATAGGGTGATTGAAGTTGAGTTAGGAAAGGCAGCTAGCCTTGATCTTGATACGCCGCAAGCTGTGCTAATGGAGCAAGAAAAAAGCTAGCTCCAAGTCTTAGTTGTTTTTAAGGGTCATGGTTCCGATACCAGCAGCAATGTTCAATCCCTCTTGAACTTGCCCACTAAATGGTTGGAGCGCGATGGATTTATTAAAGCCGCCAACAAGTACATTTGCTCCAATACCAACCCCTAATGTTGCTTCTGCAGAAAGCCCCGCGTAATTGCCTTCAAGTGCACCAGCCTCAAGCTCCGTGGTCGGGGCAAAGACAGCCCACGCAATTGTAGTGATATCAGTTGTGCCAATATCAATGCTAAATTTTTTCACATTACCTGTGTAGCTCTCTGAATAATCATCAAGCCCTTTAAATTCACAAGACATGTTTTTGCTTGAGCCAAGAATTAAGCCTGTGCCACCATCTACAGTGCAAGTAAGAACACCAACCTCAACACGCGCTTCAATCGCTGATGTACTGGTCAGGATAATTCCAAGTAAAATTGCTGTAGCAAAACCAGACATTGTGGATTTAAACATAATATTTTTCATTTTCACGATTGTCCTAATAAGTGAATATATAATCAAATATTCACCCAGAATATTGTCTCAATCATGTCGACTGCATGGCCTACGCAAGGCATTTATATATTTTAATCAGCAGGTTTTGCTAATACTGCGTCGATATCTGCAGCACTATGGCGGTCGCGTAGCTGTGCATTTTGAGCGCCCCAAGTTCGATTAACAATGCGCCCACGTTTAACTGCTGGTCTATCGGCAACTGCATTAGTCCAGCGCAAGACATTTTCATAGGTATGAGTTTCCAGGAAAGTTGCAGATTCGCCATAGAGCAGCCCTTTAACAAGCGCACCATACCAAGGCCAAATGGCCATATCCGCAATAGAATATTCATCGCCGCAGAAATATTGATTGTCTGCAAGGTGTCTATCAAGCACATCTAGTTGGCGTTTAGTTTCCATTGAGAAGCGATTGATTGCATATTCAAATTTTTCTGGTGCATATGCATAAAAATGACCAAAGCCGCCACCAAGATATGGGGCAGAGCCCATTTGCCAAAATAACCAGTTAAGACATTCTGTGCGACCTTTATGATCTTGAGGAATGAATGCTCCAAATTTCTCTGCCAAATAAAGCAGAATAGAGCCAGATTCAAAAACACGTGTTTCAGTATCTGTTGAAGTGTCTAATAGAGCAGGGATCTTGGAGTTAGGATTAATACCCACAAAGCCGCTACCAAATTGGTCACCTTCTCCAATTTCAATCATCCAAGCATCATATTCAGCGTCTTTATGACCTGCTGCTAATAGCTCTTCCAGCATAACAGTGACTTTTACACCATTAGGCGTACCCATGGAGTGAAGCTGTAAGGGATGTTCGCCGCGTGGCAATTCTTTCTCATGTGTGCTGCCAGCGATTGGGCGGTTTATATTAGCAAACTTGCCGCCGCTTTTTTCTTCCCATTTCCATACTGCAGACGGGGTGTATGTCGATTGTTCTATCATGGGAAACTCCGGATTATTGATTGAGTAAATTACTGTACTTATTTGCGCATGGAATATTCTCTTATCAAGACAAGTTGGCGTGATTATACGATTTTCTTCAATCAATCGTATTTAGAAAATAATAGAAACACGGAAATTGAACGAAAATTAGAAATGTAGTTTTATCAAGAATCTGCTAAATGTTCATTAGTGGAAATAACCATAAAAAAGAACATTAAAAGAACAGATATTATTAATTTAATGTTTTCAGTAGTTTAAGTGCATTGACAAAAAGAGAACAAAAATAGTACAAATGATTATCGGATCACATCTACAACAAGCCAACGGTGGATAGTGAAAATCGGGGATACCTCTATATAAAGAAGGGTGATAATCATGGCACAGAATTCATTGAGACTGGTTGAAGGCACAAAAAACGTGGATAAAGCTAAAGCATTAGAAGCAGCTCTAGGGCAGATTGAACGCGCATTCGGCAAAGGTTCAATCATGAAGCTTGGTAAGAATGAGCAAGTTGTAGAAATCGAAACAGTTTCTACAGGTTGCCTTGGGCTTGATATTGCATTGGGTATAGGTGGTTTACCAAAAGGGCGTGTAATTGAAATTTACGGCCCTGAATCATCGGGTAAAACGACCATGACGCTTCACACGATTGCTGAAGCACAAAAAAATGGTGGCATCTGTGCTTTTGTAGATGCAGAACATGCTCTAGATCCAGTTTACGCTCGTAAACTTGGGGTGAATTTAGAGGAGCTTCTAATTTCTCAACCAGATACGGGTGAGCAAGCATTAGAAATCTGTGACACATTAGTGCGCTCTGGTGCGGTTGATGTTCTTGTTGTCGATTCAGTAGCGGCACTAACACCGCGCGCCGAAATTGAAGGTGAAATGGGCGCTTCACTGCCTGGCCTTCAAGCACGACTAATGAGCCAAGCGCTTCGCAAATTAACCGCTTCTATTTCTCGTTCAAACACGATGGTTATTTTCATCAATCAAATTCGTATGAAAATCGGTGTCATGTTCGGGTCTCCTGAAACAACAACGGGCGGTAATGCATTAAAATTCTATTCATCTGTCCGTCTTGATATTCGCCGTATTGGTGCGATTAAAGACCGCGATGAGGTTGTTGGTAACCAGACGCGCATTAAAGTTGTAAAGAACAAACTTGCACCACCATTTAAACAAGTTGAATTTGATATCATGTATGGTGAGGGTGTCTCCAAGCGTGGTGAACTCATCGACCTGGGTGTTAAAGCTGGTATTGTTGAAAAATCAGGTGCGTGGTTCTCGTATAACTCAGAGCGGCTTGGCCAGGGGCGTGAAAACTCTAAGAACTTCTTGTTAGAAAACCCAAAGATTGCTGATGAGATTGAATTAACACTTCGCCAAAATGCTGGACTTATCGCTGATACTTTGCTTGATGGCGAAATTGAAAAACCAGATCCTGCTCAAGAAACTTTAGACACATCACTTGAAGATGGTCTTGATAAAGCAGCAAAGAGCTAAGTTTAGAAGCTAAGTTTACCCCTTGAAATTATCCAAGGCTTTTGAGCCTTGGTTTTATAATCCCCTCAAGGTGCATATGTGCCTTTATCTTAATGCATAATCCCCGTCTCTGGATTATGTACTTTTGGCCGCAGTTCCCCGCTGCGGCCTTTTTTATTAGGTTGTTTTCCATTCAATATGAGCAAATGCTGGACAGTCGTTTGTCATCGTCGTAAACGATAGTTTCATCAATGATTTGACGTAAAGGTCTGCTTGCAAAATAAGTATGATCACACAGTAGAACAAAACAAAATAAACAGGTTTAACATGAGCGGTGTAAACGAAATTCGATCCCATTTTCTTGACTTCTTCGCAAGCAAGGAACACGCCAAAGTAAATTCAAGTCCGCTCGTGCCGCGCAACGATCCAACCTTGATGTTTACCAATGCTGGTATGGTTCAATTCAAAAATGTTTTTACAGGCCTAGAAACGCGTGATTATACGCGCGCTGCAACTTCACAAAAATGCGTTCGCGCTGGCGGCAAACATAATGACCTGGATAATGTAGGTTACACGGCTCGTCACCATACGTTCTTTGAAATGTTAGGTAACTTCTCCTTTGGTGATTATTTTAAGGAAGAAGCAATCACCAATGCTTGGAACTTGCTAACAAAAGAATTTGGCCTACCTCAAGAAAAGTTATTGGTAACTGTTTATCATACAGATGATCAGGCGGCTGACCTTTGGAAGAAGATTGCTGGTCTTAAAGATGACCGTATTATTCGTATTCCGACTGATGATAACTTTTGGTCCATGGGCGATGTCGGTCCTTGTGGTCCATGTTCTGAAATTTTCTTTGATCACGGCGATAAAATCTGGGGTGGTCCTCCAGGCTCACCAGAAGAAGATGGTGATCGTTTTATCGAAATTTGGAACTTGGTTTTTATGCAGTATGAGCAACTCAGCGTAGATGAACGCGTTGATTTGCCAAAGCCGTCTATTGATACAGGCATGGGACTAGAGCGTATTGCTGCGGTTATGCAAGGCGAGCACGATAATTACGAAATTGATTTATTCAAAGCGCTTATATCTGCAAGCGAAGATTTAACCAGCACAAAAACTGAAGGCGATCAACAAGCAAGTCATCGCGTGATTGCTGACCATCTGCGTGCTTCATCATTTTTAATTGCGGATGGTGTACTACCATCTAATGAAGGTCGTGGATATGTGCTTCGCCGTATCATGCGTCGCGCTATGCGTCACGCGAGCCTTCTTGGTGCTGCAGATCCATTAATGCATCGCCTGTTTCCAACATTAAAAGCCGAAATGGGTGCTGCTTATCCAGAGCTTGGTCGCGCTGAATCGCTTATTACAGAAACACTGCTGCTTGAAGAAACTCGCTTCCGTAAAACACTTGAGCGTGGTCTTGGTTTACTGGATGATGCAACAAGCACATTAGGCGAGGGGGATGAATTAGACGGCAAAACAGCTTTCAAACTGTATGATACATTTGGTTTCCCGCTAGATCTAACACAAGACGCGCTCCGCCGCCGTGATATCGGGGTCGATGTTAATGGCTTTAATACAGCTATGGAAAAACAAAAAGCAGATGCTCGTGCAGCATGGGCAGGGTCCGGTGAAGCAGCAGATGATCGCATCTGGTTTGAAATCAGGGAAGAACATGGATCAACTGAGTTCTTAGGATATGATACGGAAATAGCTGAGGGCGTTGTGCAAGCAATCGTTGTAGATGGCAAAGCAAACGATAAAACTTCTAAAGGTGAGAACGTTTCTATTGTCGTCAATCAGACGCCTTTTTATGGCGAAAGTGGCGGTCAAATGGGAGACAAAGGTGTCATTCGCTTTGAAGGTGGTTCGATAGAAGTAACTGATGTTAAAAAACGAGGTGAAGGCCTATTTGTTCACATCGGTTCTGTGGTTGAAGGTGAGCTGTCAAAAGGCAATGCAGTTGAACTAATCGTTGATCATGCTTCAAGAGCTGGGTCTCAATCGCATCATTCAGCTACGCATTTAATTCATGAAGCCTTGCGCGAAGTATTGGGCGATCATGTTGCTCAAAAAGGCTCGCTGGTTGCACCTGATCGTTTACGGTTTGACTTTTCTCACCAAAAAGCAATTTCAGATGAAGATATGGCAATCGTAGAAGAAATGTCTAACGAGATCGTACGTCAGTCATCGCCTGTGGAAACACGTTTAATGGCTGTTGATGATGCACGTGAAATGGGTGCTATGGCACTCTTTGGCGAAAAGTACGGCGACGAAGTTCGCGTAGTCTCCATGGGCAGAGCAACGCGCGGTGATAAATCAGGCAACACTTATTCATTAGAACTTTGTGGTGGTACGCATGTTTCTAATACCGGTGAAATAGGACTTATTCGATTGCTTGGCGAAAGCGCCGTTTCTTCTGGAGTTAGGCGCATCGAAGCGCTCACAGGTGAGGCAGCGTTAAGTTATTTAGGTGAGCAAGAACAACGTGTAAAAGATATTGCAGCAGCATTAAAAGTACCACCGCACAATGCAGTAGACCGCGTGGCGCAATTGGTTGATGAGCGTAAAAAACTTGAACGCGAATTAGCTGACGTTAAAAAACAACTGGCATTGGGTGTTGGCGCAGGTGGTTCTTCTGCAACAGCAAAAGATGTGAATGGCGTTCAGTTCTTAGGTCAAGTTGTTGAGAACATTGCCGCGAAAGAACTCAAAGGTCTTGTTGATGATGCAAAGCAATCAATCAAATCAGGCATTGTTGCTATTGCTGGCGTATCAGAAGATGGAAAAGCTGGTATTGTTGTTGGCGTAACTTCAGACCTAACGGATAAGTTCAGTGCGGTAGATCTGGTACGTATCGCATCTGAAGTCGTTGGCGGAAAAGGTGGTGGCGGACGACCAGATATGGCGCAAGCAGGTGGGCCGGATGGTGGCAAGGCACAAGGCGCAATTGATGCAATCGAAGCTAGTCTAGCTTAATTTGCAACTAAGCAAGTTGTTGATAGATATAAAAAAAGCCGGAAATAATCTGGCTTTTTTGATTCTTAAGTTAAATTTTTAGCTCATTGCTTTTTGAAGGTTCTCATCAACCTTATCAAGGAAGCCCATTGTTGAGAGCCAAGGCTGGTCTGGGCCAATTAGAAGCGCCAAGTCTTTTGTCATAAAGCCAGATTCAACCGTATCAACGCAGACGAACTCTAGCGTGTCAGCAAATTTCTTCAGAGCTTCATTGTCATCAAGCTTTGCACGGTGCGCAAGGCCTCGTGTCCATGCAAAAATGGATGCGATTGAGTTTGTTGAAGTCTCTTCACCTTTTTGGTGCTGACGATAGTGACGAGTAACAGTGCCGTGTGCAGCTTCTGCTTCTACTGTTTTTCCATCTGGAGAAAGAAGAACTGAAGTCATAAGACCAAGTGAGCCAAAGCCCTGTGCAACCGTATCAGATTGAACGTCACCATCGTAGTTCTTACAAGCCCAAACATATCCGCCAGACCATTTAAGAGCAGAAGCAACCATGTCATCGATGAGGCGGTGCTCATACCAGATTTTAGCTTCTTCGTATTTTGATTTAAATTCAGCTTGATAAATCTCTTCAAAGATATCTTTGAAGCGACCATCATAGACTTTCAAAATAGTATTCTTTGTTGAAAGGTAACAAGGTACTTTGCGTGAAAGCGCATAATTAAGTGAAGCTCTTGCAAAATCTTTAATTGAATCATCAAGATTATACATTGCCAGCGCGATACCTGCGGAAGGTGCATCAAATACTTCGCGTTCAATTTCTTCGCCGTCTTCACCAACAAATTTCATTGTTAGCTTGCCTTTGCCAGGAAATTTGAAGTCTGTTGCACGATATTGATCACCATATGCGTGACGACCAACAATAATCGGCTGTGTCCACCCTGGAACCAGGCGAGGAACGTTTTTACAAATGATAGGTTCACGGAAGATAACGCCGCCAAGAATATTACGAATAGTACCATTTGGAGAGCGCCACATTTTTTTGAGCCCAAACTCTTCAACGCGTTGCTCGTCAGGTGTGATCGTCGCACATTTTACGCCAACGCCATGTTCTTGAATAGCATTAGCTGCATCAATGGTGATTTGATCGTCAGTTGCATCGCGTGCTTCAATACCAAGGTCGTAATATTTTAAATCGATATCAAGATAAGGGTGAATAAGCTTATCTTTAATGAATTGCCAAATGATGCGAGTCATTTCATCGCCATCTAATTCAACAACTGGATTATCTACCTTGATTTTAGCCATGTATTTTTCCTTTTGACTTATTGCACGTATTTGCAAATCAGCGCTTTTTTGTTTGGATTGCATGTCGTATAGCAAACTGGTCGAAGGATGCAAATTATCCCTAAGGATTATGCCTGAATATTTGCAAAATATAGAGATTGTGATTGGAAAGCATCTTGAGCATTACCGCAAAATTAAAAGCTAGAAGAACCTACAAGGTTATTGGTGATTTGAAAGCGCCTATTTGTAGTGCTTCGATTGATAAAAGCAGTGTTGATCTATTGCTGACGGCAAGTGCAAATGCACCATTTCATTGTGCTTGCGATAGGGTGCATAAAACAGAGCTTTCGTCTCCTGTTCCTTGGCGGGTTCATAAGTTGCAGGCTAATGATTGTAATAAACTCAAAGACTTTTTAATTGAATCTGGCGATGTCACTAAAGTTCCCAATATGCTTTCTGCTGCTGAATATCTATTTCAAGTTACTTGGCTACCCGATGAAGACACGATTATAAATCGCGGCGCTGGAAATGATGAGCAGGCTTTTTCAGGTACACTTCGCAATATGGAGCATATTGCTGCTGCCTCCGCATTTATCCAATCGTTACTTTTAGCCGGTGAAGAGCAGGGGGTTATGACTTACTGGTCATCAGGTGGTGCATTGAAATCTGCAGAGGTATTTGAATATTTAAAAATTCCGCTTAATCAACTTTTATTGGGAGCAATATTCTTTTTCCCAAAAGAGATCGAACATGCGCAAATAAAACAAGGCGCTATGAAAGATGCACGTGGTAGCGTTGAAGAGTGGTCAAAGTGGTGTGATTTATCATAAATCATACTTCTGACTTATGGTGTTTTTGTTCCAAACAGCTTACACCCTAACTAGATTTAATTCATGCAGGAAAAATTACCCATGACAAAAGATACCCGTACAGAAACAGATAGCTTTGGCCCATTAGAAGTGCCTAATGAGAAGTATTTTGGCGCCCAAACTGCACGGTCTTTGATTAATTTTCCTATTGGTACAGAAACAATGCCGCTTCCTCTCGTTGCCGCACTGGGCATCGTTAAGCAATCTGCAGCACGTGTAAACATTAAAATGGGTGTTCTGGATGCAGGGTTAGGTAAAGCAATTGATCAGGCCGCAGGAGAGGTTGTTGAAGGTAAGTTTAACGACAATTTCCCACTATCAGTTTGGCAGACAGGTTCTGGTACTCAGTCTAATATGAATACTAACGAAGTAATTTCTAATCGCGCGATTGAAATTCTTGGTGGCGTGATTGGTTCTAAAGACCCTGTACATCCAAATGACCATGTGAACATGGGGCAATCATCAAACGACACATTTCCAACAGCAATGCACATCGCAGCAGCGCGCGAGGTAAACTCAATTTTACTACCCGCTCTTGATCATTTGGCATCAGCGATTGAAGCAAAGTCAGAAGCCTTCAAAGATATCGTAAAGATTGGTCGTACACACACACAAGATGCAACGCCGCTTACTTTGGGGCAAGAGTTCTCTGGTTATTCCGCACAGCTTCGCAATGGCATTAGGCGCGTAACAGAAGGCCTTGATGGTTTATATGAACTTGCGCAGGGCGGCACAGCTGTGGGTACTGGTCTGAACTCTAAGGTTGGTTTTGCTGAGGACTTTGCAAGCGAAGTAGCAAATATCACTGGTCTACCATTCCGCACTGCACCTAATAAGTTCGAAGCACTTGCAGCTAATGATGCTTATGTCTATGCGCACGGTGCTCTTAGTGCGGTTGCAGCTTCGCTGTTCAAGATAGCAAACGACCTACGCTTGCTTGGCTCTGGTCCGCGCTCTGGTCTAGGCGAAATATCCCTACCAGAAAATGAGCCTGGTTCATCAATCATGCCAGGCAAGGTAAACCCTACTCAGTGTGAAGCTATGACCATGGTTTGTTGTCAGGTGATGGGTAATCAAACTACAATTGCAATGGCGGGTACACAGGGACATTTTGAATTGAATGTTTACAAACCTGTAATGGCTAACTCAATGCTACAATCAATCCGCATTCTTTCTGATGCGTGTAATACATTTGCTGATAAATGTGTGGTTGGTATCGTTGCAAATGAAGATAACATCACACAGCTTATGGAGCGCTCCTTGATGCTTGTCACAGCACTTGCACCATCAATTGGCTATGACAACGCAACAAAGATAGCAAAAACTGCTCACAAGAATGGCACAACGCTTAAACAAGAAGCGATTGGCCTTGGCTTTGTAACAGAAGAAGAGTTTGATGCTGTTGTAAGACCAGAGCTTATGATTGGGCCAAATGCTTAAACACAGGCTCGCTGTTTAATTCTAACAGATTTGTCATTTGATTGAACCCTATCTTTTCTGCACTAATTGTAAGGAATAAGAGAAGGGTTCAACATGCCGTTTATCAAATATCTTCCAAGCATTGCACTAGCGAGCACCATTGGGCTTTCGATGTTCAATATTAATTCAGCCCAAGCTTGCGGGGCTGATACAGATTGTATGATAGGCCAAGACCGTCATTATCGTATCCGTATGCCGCAAGGCCATGATGGGAAAGCCAAAGTTGGTGCAATATTTTTCATGCATGGCTATCGCGGCGCTGCAAAAGGAATTATGCGTAACGAAGCACTTGGTAAAGCCGCATCGGACCTAGGTTTAGCATTAATTGCACCAAAATCTGCCTATGATGATTGGGCAATTCCAGGGGCTCCGCAAGCAAAAGAACCAAAAGAACTTGAGTATTTTGATGCAATCGTAGCTGATATTAGGCAGAGGTTTGCAATTGATACTTCTAAATTGATGGCGAGTGGTTTTTCTGCTGGTGGTATGATGACGTGGAATTTAGCCTGTCATCCAAGTGAACTTTTTGCGGCTTACGCGCCAATCTCTGGCACTTTTTGGGAACCCACTCCTCAGACCTGTGAGACGCCCACGGCAAGTATCATTCACACACATGGAACCTCAGATAAAGTAGTACCTTTAGCTGGTCGACGTATTGCAAAAACAAAACAGGGCGATGTTTTTTCAGTGATAAATCTGTATGCCAAGAATGGAAATTTTACAAATATTCGCTCGTACAAACGTCCAAAATTAGAACTAGAATGTGATGAGTTGACGAATGACAAAAAGCAAATATTAGAAGTATGCCTTCACCCCGGAGGACATAGTATGAAGTCTGCTTATGTCACAAAAGCTTGGAATAAGTTTGTTGATTTAGGTATTATAAAATAGCTATCCAAATGGGCCTTTAAGCCCCATTTTTTCAATCAAGCTAATGTAAGTGTTGGAGCTTTTGATAAGTTCTGCGCCATGAGCTATAATAAGGTTTTGGCGTGTTTCATCATTTGAAGCTTTTGCAATTTCATTCCAAAGTGTGTTCAGGTTTTGTACGTGGTTTTGAATTGCAAAAAGCGTTGCTTCATTTTGAATTGCTTTTGATAATTTGTTGGCTGTAACCTTACCAACCCCATTTACTGTAAAGCTGCCTGCGTTTGTATATCCTTGAGGTAGGTCACCTTTTAAATTCATGACGGATTTAAATCTAATACATGAAGTGATTTGATCCACTGCTTGCTTAGCGCCTTCAACGCGTGAGACGTGCTCTGTATCAGCCGCTGCATGAGGTAAGAGTTCTAGCTTGCCCGTGTGTTTTTCTTGTAAACTAAGATAAGGAACCATAGGGCCAGATAATTCGCCAGTTTCGGCGTCTTTGAATAAGTCTGCATCAATTGCTGCATACCGAACTTTGCCTGATGTAAGTGTTGCATCAAGCGCATCTGCATTAACCACTTCACCTCGGTCGTAATTGATGATGATCGCTCCCGTATTCATGGCATTTAGAACATCGCTATTAACAACAGAGTCATTCGCAAATTTACCTGTATCTGGATCAAATGCACCTAAGCCAGTGTGCGGTGACAAGACATCTGCTCCAGTAGCAGCATCTTGTGGGGAAATAGCATAGGTAAAGCCCTCAGAGAGTATCCATTCTTTATGGTGAGAACGCGCATAGATCCGAACATTCATGCCAAATGCTTTTGCAAGACAAGCAACTTCACGGCCTATGTTACCAAAGCCAATCACAGCCATAGTCTTGCCTTCAACTTTTTCAGTTGGAAATTCGCTTAGATTTTTCCCTGTATCAAAATCACCTTTGCAAACACGCTCATGCAAAGCTTGTACGTCAATATCTGGCATAACTTTTAAAAGTGCCTTCATTGCCATTTGAGCAGTTGCACGACTGTTAAAGCTAGGCGTATTCATAAGTGGTGCTATACCGCCATCACCATTGCCTCCTCCCCAAGAGCTTGATCCCATATTGCCGGTGCCAGCACCAATACGTACACCACCTTCTATAAATTTAGACGCTTCTGGCAAGAATGTAGCTGCCACGATTGTTGCATCGTATTGGCCATTTTTTGTGATGGGTAAAAGTTCTTCTTCACGGCTTAAATCAGGTTGGTAAAAGAAGTGAATTTTTCCAACTTCTAATGCAGCATCATCAGGGCAGAGGCCATCATGAAAAACACCGTCAGTTTCTTCGATGTAGGATTTTACAGCGGAATGATCAGGCTTGCCATTCTCATCAAATTTCAAACCAATAAGATCTGCAATAAGAACTTTGTATGCTTTGTTTGGATCGTCCATACGAGTAAGTGTGCTATTCATACCTGATGCCTTATAAATCAACTGTTATCAGTCTCCTATAAAGCATGGATTGTATGCACTCTGAAAGCAGTGATTAATATCGAGTTTTGTAGTTGTGGATTAACTAGGTTTATCACCTAGTAACTCTTTTAGCAGTTGTTCAAGCCAACCTTTTGCAATCCAGTGACCACCGCCATGAACATCTAAAGTAATATTCTTTCCTGAGACGCAATTCTCCCATTGATAGCGTGTAAAAGCTTGGCTGGTTTTCCAATTTGATTTAACCATTGTGTTGTCAGGGCAAATATTAGTGCGTTGCCAAAGTCTTATAGGGCCAGTTTCTTCACCAGTAGGGCCGTAAGGAAAATCCATAACCGTATCTTTAAGACCGTGAACGTGGCGCACTTCAACTGGGCCTGTTACGCATTCTTCTGTCTGGTCATAAAGGGTGCCAGAAATACCAAGTAGTACGCCAACTTCATCTCCTGCTTCACAAGCAAAACGCCAAGCCATGGAACTACCCCAAGAATATCCTGAAACCATTAGGCTTGAGCGATCAATGGGAAAGCGTTTTTCCACATCATCAAGCACAGCTTTTGCAAAACCAGTGTCTCTAGAGCCAGGTCTCCAAAAATCCCAAGATTTTCCAAGTCCATTAGGTGCAATTAACAAGACGCCTGTCTTCCTTGTAACTCCGCCAATATGTTTATGATTAATAGGACTGTCCCTTGGCGTCCCCAATCATGAAAGTAAAGCAACACGGGTAGGGTAGTTTTTACCATCCCAATTATCTGGCGGAAGGACGTGATATCCGCGCTCGCCTAATTGACAGAGTGTATTATCCGTACAACTCGTATTCTCTGAATTCGCAGATAATGAAAAACTTAGTGCAGTGATAATAATACTGACTATAAAATTATTTTAAGCATTTGTTTCATGCAGAAATTCCTTGGCGATATAGCAAACAATAAAGCAACTTAGAGTTATTTTAAGCGTAATTCTGTTTTTCTCACGCGCTTGTGTTTGATTTTGACTGTTTTTCTGCGCGGCCAGCAAATACGCCTAGCCAAGCTGATGTTATGAGAACAAACGCACCAAGTAGGAAAAAGCGCCCGGGAAAAATATAGGAGCAAGCGGCGAAGTAAGTATGAGAAGCTAGTTGTAGCAATCGCAGGACCAGCAATAGCAGCTAGGCCGCTTACGCTTGTAAGCGCTCCCTGGAGCAATCCTTGCCTATCTTCACCAACTTGCTTAGATGCAATTGCTTGAAGGGCAGGTGCCGCACAGCCCCAACCAATAACGTATGGAATAACCCCTAAATACCCAAAAAACCCATTAGTATTGAAGGCCAGCAAAACATACATGGCTGCACTCAATAAAAAGCCACCAATAATTGTGTTTATTTCACCAAACCGTGGAATTACGATCCGTACAAGGTAGCCTTGCACAAAAACATAAGATGCACCCACTATAGCTAGCGAAATACCTGCTTCTTGTGTGCCCCATCCATATTGAAATTGCGTGAATAAAACCCAAAGAGATTCAAGTCCACGCTGCATAGCATTTACCAGCATCAACGCAACGCCAAGTAAAACGAGGACTTTTGTAGACATCAAAAGCTTTAAACTGGAAAGGGGATTCGCCCTAAACAGACTTGCCGAGCTTCGTTTTTCTGGCTCAAGGGTTTCCTCAAGGTAAAAACATCCAAATATTGCATTGGCAAAGGAAAGACCTGCTGCGCAATAAAATGGAAGACGCAAATCATATGTGCCAAGAAATCCACCTAAGATTGGGCCAATTATAAAGCCAACACCAAAGGCTGCTCCGATCATGCCAAAGCCTGCCGCACGGTCTTTAGCATCAGTGGAGTCGGCTATATAAGCATTTGCAATTGACATTGTAGCACCAAATACTCCGCCTAATGCACGTCCAAAAAACATCCAGCCAATAGTAGGGCAAGTGCGAGAAATATATTATCAAAACCCAGAGCCATAAGCGCAATCAGCATTACAGGCCTGCGCCCATAGCGATCTGATAGAGCACCCATAATAGGAGCAAAGATAAATTGCATGAGTGAAAAGATAACGGCAGTTGCGCCATATATAGCAGCAGTTTGCGAGATTGTGCCGCCGGAAAGTTCTTCAACGAGTAAGGGTAATGTAGGCCAGACAAGCCCAACACCCATCATATTTATCATGATGGTGAAAAGAACGACTAGGAGGCTTTTATTTGGCAAAGCTGTTAGCCGTCTTTTTTTCCAGAAATTTGGAGTGGAATAAGATAAGTCCAAATCCCAAGGGAAATAAATCCATGTATCTTGAGAAACTTCTGTAACATATGTTTCTACCGTAGGCTTACCAGATAATTTTGCATAGACAGTCGCAAAGTGTGCTTTAGGCAGCATTTCCCGAACCTTTTTTGCTGTCGCGCCTGTATCGTTAGATCATCAATAACAAGAACACCTTCGCCGCCATTAGTTTCATCGATAATCTTTTGCGAAATCGATTTTAAGACAATCAAATTACCTTGATCTTTGTATTCGTGGTATGAGGCGATACAAACGGTTTCAATATTTCTAACGCCTAATTCACGCGCAATAATAGCGGCAGGAACAAGGCCACCTCTAGTAATTGATATTATTGCCTTCCATTCTCCTTTTTCTTCGCTGATATTAGATAGTCTCCAAGCCAGTGCTTTGCTGTCGCGGTGGAACTGGTCCCAAGATACTGGGTAAGCTTTTGAAGAAGGTTCAGACATAATTTTATCCCGATAGAAATTGTTTAAAGGTTTCAATAAGGATTAAACGGCAAGAGCGCAAGAAAGTTTGCGCTCAAGTTTGATTATATTCATAATATCTGTTGTTTAAAGTCTCACTTTGATACACCCAACATAAAACATGTACCGTATTAGTTAGAGCTAAACTGCGTATCTAACTTCTTTTATCATAGTATCAAACAAGACATAAGCGGCATCACCTTGTAGATATAAGGAACCGCCAATAACAATAAAGAAAGCGCTTGCAATAAATGCAAATTGTGGTGAAACGCCACCTTTTTGGTTATTTGAAAAAGCATTTAGCATATTTTTATCCTTTGATTTTTTTGATAAATTTCGTAAATTACTTAGTTGCTGCGTTTACTTGAGCTGCAACGCCATTGTGTAAGCCACCAACTTCTCCGCCAAGAAGTGTAATAGCGCCAACTGCGATGATGCCTGTCATGGCCGCAATAAATGAGTATTCAATCGCCGTAGAGCCGCTAGTATCTTTTAAAAATTTCATAAACATGATTGTCTCCTAATCTTGAGAACAGTCATGCAAGTGTCGTACCAGATTACGTACGTAGGCTAAGTAGTTTATATTTTGTGATTAGTGGAGAATTATGATTGAGATGGATTTAGCCATCTATCTCAGAGAGCATTTTTCTAACATCGCTAACAGCATGATCGATTGCATCTTGATTTCGGCTGCGAACAACAATTTGGGTTGTGTAGGATTTGCCATCAAATTTTGGGTAAGAGCCAATTGATGTCTCTTGATAGTTTTTCTGAATCTCTCCTAGACGATCACCAATAGTGCCTTCTCCATAGGCGCAGTCTACAGCAGCTGATAACATCAGACTGCCACCATCTAAAGTGGGTAGTAAAACTTCAAGCATAGCTTGGAAGACAGATGGAACACCTGCCATCACATGTACATTATCTAATATAAAACCTGGGGCTACTGACACTACGTTTGAAATCAAGTCTGCCCCATCGGGGATACGTGCCATGCGTTGTCGTGCCGTGGTAAATTCCATATCTCGTGCAGCGTAATGATCACCAAGCAGTTTCATTGCTCGCGGATCATGACTAATCTTTATTTTAAAAGCTGCCGCCATCGCGTCTGCTGTGATGTCATCATGGGTTGACCCAATACCACCAGAAGTAAAAACATAGTCATGACGTTCGCGCATTGCGTTTACTGCCGCAATTATCTCATCTTGTTCATCTGAAACGATACGCACTTCTTTGAGATCAATCCCTTTTAGGGTGAGGGCACTTGCAAGGTGGCCGATATTTTTGTCTCGCGTGCGACCAGATAAAAGCTCATCGCCAATTGCTAACATTGCTGCAGTTACAATTTTAGATTCTGTGCTTTTGATCATTAAATTATGCTCTTTAATAAGTCTCTACTCTTAATCTACCAAAGCATACAAACAAAAAAAAGGCGGCATTTTATTTCTAAAACGCCGCCTTGAATACTAAATTTTAAGTCTGACTATGCAAGGTCAAAACGATCAAGATTCATAACCTTGTTCCATGCAGCGATAAAGTCAGCTGTAAACTTCTCTTTCGCATCATCTTGCGCATAAACTTCAGCAATTGAGCGAAGAATTGAGTTTGACCCAAATACCAAATCAGCACGTGTACCAGTAAATTTCACGTCACCAGAAGCGCGCTCACGACCTTCAAACAACTCTTCAGATGCATCTGTAGCTTTCCACTCAATACCCATGTCTAAAACATTAACAAAGAAGTCATTGCTTAATGTTCCAGGAGTATCCGTAAAGACACCATGTTTTGAACCACTAGCATTTGCATCTAATGAGCGAAGTCCGCCAACAAGTACAGTCATCTCTGGTGCGCTTAGTGATAATAGCTGAGCTTTATCAACAAGAAGTGCTTCTGTCGCGCGAGGGTCTTTTGTGTTTTTGTAGTTACGGAAACCATCATACTTAGGCTCAAGAACTTCAAAAGAATCTACATCAGTTTGCTCCTGTGTTGCATCTGTACGCCCCGCTGTGAATGGAACACTCGCACCAGATGCTTTTTCGATTGCAGCACAACCACCAAGAACGATCATATCAGCAAGCGAAACATTAAGACCGCAAGCGCTCTTGATACCATCAAGTTTAGCAACCACAGCTGCAACATCAGATGATGTGTTGATGTCCCAATCTTTTTGTGGAGCAAGGTTGATGCGAGCACCATTTGCACCGCCGCGTAGATCTGAGCCACGGAAAGTAGAAGCAGATGCCCAAGCCGTATTCACAAGTTGGGAAACAGAAAGACCTGATGCCAAGATTTTCTTTTTTAAAGAGGAGGTATCCGCATCGTTAATCAGTGCGCCATTGTGTGCAGGAACTGGATCTTGCCAAATTAGCTCTTCTGAAGGAACTTCTTCACCATGATAATTGGCAATAGGACCCATGTCACGGTGTGTTAGTTTAAACCATGCGCGAGCATATGCGTCTGCAAACTCATCTGGATTATCCAAGAAATTTTGTGAGATTCTCGCAAATCCTGGGTCAAGTTTTAACGCCATGTCCGCAGTTGTCATCATAAGTGCCTGCGTTTTTGAAGCGTCATGTGCCATTGGTGCTTTTTTGGCATTTGAAGCAGCTGTTGGTGTCCATTGAACGTGTCCGGCAGCGCTGGTTGTTTGCTCCCATTCGTTACCAAGAAGAACTTCGAAATACTCCATGTTCCATTCATTTGGTGTTGGTGTCCAAGCGCCTTCAAATCCAGCAGTTGTCGTGTCATCACCGCTACCAGTGCCATGCGTGTTCATCCAGCCAAAGCCCATGTTTGCCATTTCAGCGCCTTCTGGCTCTGCACCAACATTTGCTTCGGGTCCTGCGCCGTGGCCTTTGCCAAAGGTATGTCCACCAGCAACAAGAGCAACAGTTTCATAGTCATCCATCGCCATACGGTTAAATGTATCACGAATATCAAAAGCAGATTCAAGCGGATCTGGATTGCCGTTAGGACCTTCTGGGTTCACATAAATTAGACCCATTTGTACCGCACCAAGCGGCGTCGCAAGATCGCGCTCACCTGTATAGCGACTATCATCTAGCCATTCTGTTTCTGGTCCCCAGTAGATGTCTTCTTCTGGTTCAAATACATCCGCACGACCTCCGCCAAAGCCAAATGTTTTAAAACCACAAGTCTCCATGGCTACATTGCCAGTGAGGATCATCAGATCAGCCCAAGAGATTTTATTGCCGTATTTTTGCTTAATCGGCCAAAGTAAACGGCGTGCCTTATCCAAGTTGCCATTATCAGGCCAGCTGTTTAGAGGCGCAAAGCGTTGTGATCCAGAACGAGCACCACCACGACCATCATACGTTCTGTATGTGCCTGCAGAATGCCAAGCCATCCGCACAAATAATCCCGCATATGTGCCATAATCAGCAGGCCACCAATCTTGGCTGTCTGTCATCAAATCTGCTAAATCTTTTTTCAGCGATTTCATATCAAGCTTCAGGAATTCTTCTTTGTAGTTAAACGTTTCACCAAGAGGACCAATTTGTGGAGCATTTTGACTCAGGATTTTAAGATTAAGCTGATTTGGCCACCATCCTTGATTTGCAGTGCTACCAGTTGGTTTGTTTGCACCATGCATTACAGGGCATTTGCCTTGACTCATGTCGTTCATGTCTAACTCCAGTATTGGTTTGTGTGTAGAAATCTTTCTGCACGAAGATCATGATAAACTCATGACGATTCACGCTTCATGAAATTCGTATCAAACAATGTCCATTAGGTGAAGTTGAATTTTCTTATTATTCGTATAAGTATTTCTTATGGCTCAGTTGACAATAAAACAATTTAAATATTTTGAAGCATTAGCAAGAGAAGGGCATTTTGGACGTGCAGCAAATAGCTGTGCAATAAATATCACAACCCGCACTTTCAATGCAGATTAAAGAGCTAGAAGAAACACTGGGATCAGAACTCTTTGAACGAAGTGCTAGGCAAGTGCGTTTAACAGGTTTTGGTGAAATTTTCGCCATCCGAGTACGTGAAATATTACGTTCAGTAGATGAATTATCAGAATTCGCGCGTGCTTCACAGAATAGCTTCTTATCAAAATTACGAATTGGCGTTATCCCAACAATCGCTCCTTATTTGCTTCCAAAAATAATTGGAAACTTAACCCTTGCCCACCCAGGATTAGACATTCATATCAGAGAGACGCTAACTGAAAAGCTTATACAAGAGCTGGAAGAGGGGCGAATTGATACTGCAATTGTTGCTTTGCCTATATCAGAGCCAAGTCTGACAGAAGTTTCTTTGTTTGATGAAGAGTTTGTTTTAGTCAGAAGTTTAACAGACAAAGATAAGCCTGTACCCGATAGTGATAAATTGCGCGAAATGCGATTACTACTCTTGGAAGAAGGGCATTGCTTTAGAGATTAGGCTCTCTCTTTTTGTAATGTAAGATTTGGATTGTAGTTGGTTAAAAGATATTTGCATCACAAGAAGCATTGGTGCGGGTACCCGGACTCGAACCGGGACGGCCTAGGGCCGAGGGATTTTAAGTCCCTTGCGTCTACCGATTCCGCCATACCCGCGACTATAAATCGGATTATGTTCTGGCTAACTTAGCTAGCGTAAACAATCAAGCAGTTTTCGCAGCTTGAGCGATTTTTACTTCCTCATAACCAGCTAGAGCGGCAATACGTGCTTGTTTATGGTCAACAATTGGGTGTGGATAGGTTTTTCCAAGCTTAATTCTTGCGGCTTTTAACTCTATTGTGGTTGCTTCATGAGGGCGATGAATCAAATTATTCGGCAGTTCAGAGAGCTCTGGACACCATTTGCGGACATAAAGACCCTTAGGGTCAAACTTTGGTCCCTGACTAATTGGATTGAAAATACGGAAATAAGGCGCGGCATCTGCTCCAGAACCACTAATCCACTGCCAGCTCGTTGTGTTGTTAGCTAAATCAGCATCTAGCAAAGTATCCCAAAACCAAGCTTCGCCGTGGCTCCAATGAAGTTGTAGATGTTTAACAAGAAAACTACCCACCAGCATTCTAATCCGGTTATGCATATAACCTGTATGCCATAGTTCCCGCATTCCTGCGTCAACCATGGGATATCCTGTCAGGCCTTTTTGCCAAGCTTGTAAATCGGCTTTGCTTTCACGCCATGGATATACATCAAAGGCAGGTTTCCAATTTTTCACAGGAATGTCTGGAAAATTAAAAAGTAGGTGATTGGCAAAGTCTCGCCAGCCCACTTCCGCTACAAACTTATCAATGTCATTTGTGTAATTAGCTATTTTTGTTTTACGCGCATATGCTTTCTCACAAATATATCTTGGAGATATTTCCCCAAAATGAATGTGGGGAGAAAGGCGTGAAATATTGGGCAGGTCAGGGCGGTTACGTAATTCACCATATCCTTTGATATCTTCTTGCAAGAAGCTATTTAAGCGAGCTATTGCGCCAGCTTCTCCTGGTGTCCAAAGTGCATTCCAGTCTTTTGACCAATTTGGATTGGTAGGTAATAAATTCCAGTCCGTTAAGTTCTCACCCAGGTTGTCAATTGTAGCCAGTTCAATTTTTGGATTCAGAATTGCAGCAGGAATACCCGCTGCCAAGTTATTCTTCCAAAAGGGTGTATAGACTTTATAAGGGCCACCAGAGCCTGTTTTAGTTTCCCAAGGTTCGCGAACGACTGAGCCATTAAAGCTTTGCACATCAAACCCGTTATTGCTTAACGTGGATTTTATTTCCGTATCACGCTGAACAATATGAGGTTCGTAGCCTCTATTCCAATAAACACCATCCGCTTTTGCCTCATGGATAAGGCTTTGAATAATGCTAAGAGGATCACCCCGGCGTAAAACTAAGCCTCCTAGAGATTGCTTTAATGCAGATAAGCTATGATGTAGCCACCATTTTGATGCGCCACCTAATTTTCGGTCGTTATCATCCAAAATAAAAATTGGAATAATTTCACCTTTTGCACAGGCAGCGCAGAGGGCATGATTATCGTGAAGACGTAAATCTTGCCTAAACCAAACAATTGTTTTTTTCATATCTTATCGTTAATCATTCGGTGCCGCGACGCTATGGGAAAGCATGGGTAAAATTATTGAAAGTATTTTTTTACAAACAATGCATTATTTTGTTGCTGTGAGCAATAAATCATCTGTAAGCTTTGATTTACGTATTTGAAAGCATGAGGTTTCTAAAAAATGGCAATAACACGAATTAAATCTGGCGACAGAATGAGCCAAGCGGTTGTGCATAACAATCTTGTTTATACTGCTGGGCAGGTTGCTGAAGGGGATTCAATTGCGGAACAAACCGCTGACATACTATCTCAAATTGATGCATTACTAGCAGAAGCCGGTACAGATAAATCGAATCTTATCTCTGCTACAATCTGGATTACAGATATGGATGAATTTGACGAAATGAATATGGTTTGGGATAGTTGGGTATCAAAAGGTAACGCACCTGCTCGTGCTTGTGTTGAATCTAAGCTAGCAAAACCAAAGTTTTTGGTCGAGATACAGGTGGTGGCAGCAATTGTCTAATATTTCACTTGAGCATATAGAATTTACAACAGATGATGGAATTGGCAGCCTGGCGCGGATCGGGCTAGTTGTGCTTGCCACAGACTTTACTATTGAGCATGAATTTCGAAAAATTTTTGTAGAGCCAGAAGTTGGCCTATTTGCAGCTCGTATACATAACGATGCGGTCGTCTCACCAGAAACGCTTTCAGCAATGGGGCCAAGAATTACTCAAACGGTAAATCTGATACTCCCAGATGAAAAGCTTGATGTCGTAGCGTATGGATGCACATCGGCCTCTATGGTAATGGGTGAAGAAAAGGTCTTTGCTTGTATCAAAGATAGCCAGCCAGATGCAAAATGTACGACACCAGCCACGGCAGCGTTTGAAGCATTTAATGCATTTAACGCAAAACGAATTGCTGTACTCACACCATATCGCGATGATGTAAATCAAATTGTTAAATCATACATCGAACAAGCCGGTTTTGAAGTGCCAGTGTTTGGCTCGTTTAATGAAGAGCATGACCCGACAGTTGCTAGAATTGATGCAAAAAGCATATCCAAAGCTGTTGATTTGCTTAAGCAGGCCGATGATGTGGATATGGTGTTTGTTTCTTGTACTAATGTACGGCTAATGGATGCTGTATGTGAGATAGAAGCTAAAATTGGTTTGCCAGTGACGTCTTCTAACCACGCAATGGCATGGCACGCAATGCGCCTTGCTAGAGATACGCGGATGATGCCTCAATGGGGTAAGCTGTATGAAAAGAGCTTAGGTTGAAGCATATTTTTATTTCACTTTAATAGACACTGTCAGCAATAGAACTAAACGTTTGTAAATGTAGGTATTTAATATTCACGACCGTAATATACTCTATCTTAAGCTTTTTAGGCGATATCTTACATTATAAATAGGTATGGCTGCGATTTTATGAAGAACTTTCTCAAGGACGTTAGTGGAAATGTAGCCCTAAGTGTTGCAATTATGGCTGTGCCACTCTTTGCTACTGCTGGTGTGGCTGTTGACTATAGTATCATCTATCAATCCGAAACTATCTTGCAAAATGCAGCAGATGCTGCAGCACTTTCAAGCGCGAAAGAATTAGGCCTTTCTAATAGTCAAACGGATATTGTTAAAGATATCGCAAAGACTTACGTTCTGTCATATGTTTCTCAACATGTATCATTAGAAAGCGGTAAAAATTCTCTTGATACAAAAACAACAATTTCAGATGACAGGCAAAGTATAACTGTTGATCTTGCTTATTATTGGAAGCCATTCTTGCTTCAATATATCGGTAGCAATGTTTTACCTATAAAAGTTTCAGCAACTGCAAACCTGGCAGGCAGTGGCAAGATTTGTATGATTGGTTTGGATACAAAAGAAAAAGACACTATTCACCTGACAAAAAAAGCTTCACTTGAAGCGGCTGGTTGTGGAATATATGCAAACTCATCAAACAAAGATGCTGTTAAAGTTGAAGATAACGCAAGTATTGTTTCAGGAGTTACGTGTTCAGCAGGTGGAATAAAAGGAGCAAAGAAAGCCTCTTTTACTCCTGAGCCTATTACAGACTGTCCTGCAATAACTGATCCATTAGAGAATAGACAAACACCTACTGTTGGGGGCTGTGATTATACAAAGTTTGAAGTTAAAAGCGGTATTCATACACTTAATCCAGGTACCTATTGTAAAGGGCTAAAAGTTAAAAAGACCGCTAAAGTGTTTCTTAATCCTGGTATTTATATCATTAATGGCGATAAACTTGAAGTAACTGATGATGCTGTCTTTGAGGGTGAGAATGTTGGTTTTTTCTTATCTGGTAACAAAGCAAAATTGGTCTTTAAAAAACGAACAACAATAAACCTTACCGCACCTAAAGATGGATTATTAGCAGGCTTGCTAATGTTTGAAGACCCATCTGCTTCAAAAATTGAGAAGCATGAAATTACTAGTGATAATGCAAGGCTTTTACTCGGGACAATTTATCTACCCAATGGGACACTAAAAATTGATTCAGAAGGTCCAATAGCAGACAAAGCAGCTTATACTGCGATTATCGCTCGTAGGATAGAATTAAAAGAAGGTCCAACTTTATATCTAAACTCTGATTATGAAGCGACTGATGTGCCTGTACCTGAAGGGTTAAAAGGTAGTGATAATGTTATTCTATCTAAATAAAACTAGGCGTTTTTCTGCAGTAGATGGTTACAACATTAAAATTTTAGAAAAATAAATAAAAGCGACTAGCCCATCTGATAGGCTGGGGGGTAAGCTAGTCGCATCGTGATCACTTACTTGCCCCGTAAGTAACTACGCAAAATCTAAATAGACAGAATCTTGCGTTAAGTAAAGTGATATTTGCCAATAATCGTATCTTAGGATTGCTGCCATTAATTATAGCCATTTAGCAAAGTAAAATGGTAAGCTAAGCGCATGAATTGTTTTTATAAACCTCACACTTGGCGATTAGCGCATAGTCGCAGTCTTGAGCTTGGCCCTAAGGCAATTGTCATGGGAATTTTAAACGTCACACCAGATTCGTTCTCTGATGGTGGCAAGTTTGTCGATGTTGATGCTTCTGTTGAGCAAGCAATTAAAATGATAAATGATGGCGCAACAATCATTGATATTGGTGGTGAATCAACTAGGCCAGGTGCAGAACCTGTCTCGGCTCAAGAAGAGCAGGATAGGGTGCTCCCAGTTCTTCAAGCTCTGAGTGATAAAACCAACGTTATCTTGTCAATTGATACTTATAGAGCAAGCACAGCGAAAATTGCGATTGAGGCTGGTGCGCATATCATCAACGATGTTTGGGGATTTCAAAAAGACCCAGATTTAGCCAGCATTGCTGTAAATTTTAAAGCTGGTTGTTGCGCCATGCATACTGGCCGAGAGCGCACAAAGCAAAGTTATGTTATTAAAGATCAATTTGCTTTTCTTGAGCAATCTTTGAAGAATATGAAACTCCAAGGAGTTGAAGGTAGTCAAATAGTTCTTGATCCTGGATTCGGGTTTGCTAAAGACAATCATGAAAACATTGAACTTCTTGCTCGTTTCGAAGAACTACACACTTTAGGCTATCCACTACTGGTGGGAACGTCGAGAAAGCGCTTTATTGGGCATTTTACTGGACAAGATGCTGACAATCGCGATATTGGCACAGCGGCGACTAGCGTCGTCGCTCGCATGAAAGGTGCACAAGTATTTCGCGTGCATGATGTGGCAACAAATATACAAGCGTTAGCTATGGCAGATGCAATTATTGCCTCAAGACAGGATTAAAAATGTCAAAATATAAAATCACGCTCAAGAACTGCGCATTTTTTGCCCGTCATGGTGTTTATAACGAAGAGGAAACTCTGGGGCAGCGTTTCTTTGTGGATGCTATCTTAGATGTTGATGGGGGCAATGCGCTCACAGAAGATGAGATTGAAGGTACGGTTGATTATGGAACTGCTTTCCAAGTTATCGAGAGCATCATCTTAGGAAAGCGTCGTTTTTTGATTGAATCATTAGCGCTAGAAACAGCTAAAGCGCTTTGTAAAAAATTCCCTATGATCGAAAATGCTGAAGTGACAATTAGAAAACCTAATGCACCAGTGCAGGGCGTTTTGGATCATGTTGAAGTTACACTAAACCACAAACCAAATGGCTAAAACCGTAACTGCATTCATTGGATTAGGCGGAAATGTTGGGGATGTCTTCGCCAGCATGCAGTCAGCTTTGCGCACGCTCGACAGTCATAAGCAGATTTCAGTAATATCTACCTCCAGTGTTTATAAAACGCCGCCTTGGGGTGTGGAGGATCAAGACTGGTTCTTAAACGCTTGTGTAGGGGTAGAGACCACCCTGACAGGCCAAGAACTACTAACTGAGTGTCTTGCTGCAGAAAAAAGCTTAAATCGAGTAAGGGACGTTCGCTGGGGCCCAAGAACAATTGACCTTGATGTTTTAATTTACAGTGGCGAAAGAATCGATACAGCGGAATTGCAAGTTCCTCACCCCAGAATGCAAGAACGTGGCTTTGTTCTGTTGCCAATGGCTGATATAGCACCAAATTTGATGCTAAAGGGAAAGTCGATTTCGCAGTGGCTTGAAACGCTTGATACAAGCGATATTCAAAAAACAGAGCTTAAGCTTATTTTATAGAGCTTGTAACTGTTCCTGTATCTATACGCTTTAGGTTCATGCCAATAACAGGAACAAGCTTTTTATTGTGACGAACAGAGATTGCTGCTTTCATTTGATTTTTATCACTCAAATTCACAACCATAATACCTTTTAGGTTGTTACGAATAATATCAACAATGATTCGATTTCTTGTGTAACGACCGCCAGTAACGTCCATGCCATCGCCTTTAGCACCATCAAGAAACGCGCCTTTATAATTTTTACCTTTTTTAGTAATGTGAGCAGTCATTTTTTGAGAAAATACACCAACACGACAAGAGCCATCAATGATCATGCCATGGCCCTTTTTAGGATTTGTGCCATCAAATGTGCAAATGTATTTCGTGCCTTTGTATTTGCCAGCAACGATTTCGCCAGGCCCAGACCATTTCCCTTCGATGCCTTTAAAGAATTTAATATCAGATGCAAAAGCTGAAGTGCTTATGATAATAGATATAAAAGTAGAAAGAATGAGAGAAACAAAACGCATAACAGAACCTTTACATTAGATGTCTGAATATCACCTAAAATGGTTAATCAACCGTTCATTAATTGTGATGGGCATTATATTTCTGAAGGAAAAATTGATTTTTCTAAACAACCGCTTGCTTTGGTTACTTCCTCCCAGCTTTCGACATCAAAATCAATAATAGATATAGCAGCAGTTGGGTATTTATAAGCGATTTTCTCGAGTTCATCAGGCGGGCCAGAGCGAGGTAGACTGATTGCTAGCGATCCACACATAGGATTGTGTCCGATAATCATTAGAGATTTAGCGCCTTGGATAGAATTTATAATTTCAATATATTCTGAGACGCCACTTGAATATAAGCGCTCTGTATAGATGGTTTCTGGTTTTTTATCAAAAGTAGAAACGATAGAATCTAGTGTTTGACGTGTACGAATAGCACTGGAGCATAATATCGCTTCAGGAGAAATGCCTTCTTTTTTCATATATTTAGATATTTTAGTTAGGTCTTGCAATCCTTTGTCATTAAGTTCTCTGTCAAAGTCTCGAGCACCAGGAATCGCCCAAGAAGATTTGGCATGTCGCATAATATACAGGCGTAGCATCTATATTTCCAATCGTTAAAGATTGCTGCTGAAGATATGCAATCTGATAAACTTTTGTTGTGAACTGTCTTTTCATCTTGAGTGTTTTCAAGCCGCAGTCTATATACCGCTCAAAGGTCATCCTTTACAACCGTAAAAGTTGTTTAGATTTTAGCAGGAGGTTTTTCATGGGTATTGTAGAACTCGATATAGATTATCGTCCAAGTGATGATGAGCTTTTCATGAGCGACATGCAAAAAGCTTACTTCAAGCATAAGCTTGAGGAGTGGAAGGCTGATATTCTTCGTGAATCAAAATCCACTATTGCTGTGCTTCAAGGTGAAAGCGATAAAATGCCTGATGCAAATGATAGAGCATCTTCTGAAACTGATCGCTCTATTGAATTACGCGCAAGAGATCGCCAGCGTAAATTAGTAAAGAAAATTGACCAGGCTCTTAGCCGTATTGAGGATGGTACTTATGGATATTGTGAGGATACAGGCGAGCCAATTAGCTTGAAACGCTTAGATGCTAGACCAATAGCCACCCTATCAATCGAAGCTCAAGAAGCCCATGAGCGCCGCGAAAAAGTATATCGTGACGACTAAAAAACTAAATAGAGTCCAGATTTTGAGTTTAAAAAAACCGCCAATAGGCGGTTTTTATGTTTTTGGTACTGGAAAATTTCAAGCTTTTGTAAATAAGACTTATTGAGCAGGTTCTTTAACTTCACCAGAGAGCTCATTTAATAAACGCTGCATTTCATCATCGCCACTATCAATTGATGCAACAGTTTCTGCTTCAGCTTCAGGCATTTCGGAAACGTCAATTTTTAGAGCGTCACCTGACAAAGCATCATCAAGTTGAGCAGATATTGTACTCTCCAAATCAGCTTCTGGCATTTCAACTGATTCGACAACAGGTTCAATTAACTCTGGAATATCTATCTCCGGAACATCAATTTCTGGTTCTATGTCTAAAGAAACAGCTTCAACAGCGGTATCAATCGCTTCTGAACTTTGTTCTGCAGCGCTTGCTGCTGCAACTGTTGCGGTATCTGAAATAGATTCTGTAATGTCACTGGTTGTGTCTGCAATGAAGTCGCTAGCGTTAGAAGCAGCTTCTGAAACAGTATCCGTTGCGCTTGACGTAATTGCGGTTGCAGCTGCTATTCCAGTTGTGCCAAGTGCTGCCGCACTCGCAACTGGTGCTGTAATTGCTGGTTTTTCTTCTTCAATGACATCTTCTGATTTAGCAGAAGGCGCTGTTTGTTGAGTTGACGCTGGTTTTTGTGATGTCTGTGCTCGCACGATGTTTTTTTCAACGACTAAATCATTTGCACCACCGATGAGAAGTAAATGTTCAACATTATCGCGACGGACCATAACTAGGTAGCGTTTATCATCAACTGTTGTTGAATCTGTTATCGAAAGGCGAGGAACACGGCTTCTCATGGCGCGCCTAGCTGCCGTTCCTGTTATTTTGCGGAAAACCCAAACAATAACAATTAACAAGAAAGCAATTGCCAGCGTTATGAGCACTAGATTAATTGCCGACCCATTTTCCCCGCTTATTAAATTATTAAACCACTCCATACTCTTTACTCCTGTGGCACAAGGCCAAATATGGGCTAAAGCCCAAAACCGCATCTTTAATTATGAGTTATTAGTCAAGTCTCTTATACTTGCTAAAATTCAATTTTCTACCCACACTGACTAGTATAATTACCAGAAGTGTTATTTTATATCAATATGGCGAGACTTGGGTTCAGACTAATACGCTAAACTGATACTATGATTGGTACGAATCGGTACTTGGTGGGTAAAAATCTATGACGGGCAATAAGCACGTAAAAAATACAGATGACCGTAAGCCAGCCATAAATGAAATTAATTCTACCGCAGGTGCTGGTAGATTTCTTTTATTTGGCGTGTTTTTAGTTATTGGTGTTTCACTTCTAGCCTATTTTGGCCCTGACAAGCTTGGTGAGCCATTCTTTCTAGCAATATTAGGCATTTTTGCCAGCATAGGTGTGTTTTTTATATTCGCGATACTGTTGGGCATCATGCAACTAACTTCAGCAAAAAAGGCTGATGATTTTTCCCGAAGTCTTGTTGGTACTATGGACACATCTATTGTTGTATCAGACAGCGATGGCCGCGTTATTTTCGCAAATGAATCTTATGCTGAGCTTTTAGGTGCAAAAAAGCCAGATGAAATTGCAAGTGTTGAGGCTGTTTTTTCAAAACGCCCTGAGGCTAATGAAGTTATTTATAAGATGGCTAGTGCTTCAAAAAAAGGCATCGCAAGTACTGAGGAAATTAGGCTGAAATCAGGTCTTAACAACTCACAAGAAGGCGCTAGATGGTTCCGGCTGCGTTCTCGTGGCATGGTAAATCCAACAGATGATAAGCCAGTAACTGTTTGGCAAGTGTCAGATGTGACAGGTGATCGCCAAAACCAGGAAAATACATTTCAAGAGTTGCAAGATGCGATCCATTATCTCGACCACGCGCCTGCAGGTTTCATGGCAGGCGATAATAATGGCGTATTAGTTTATATCAATGCAACGCTGGCAGACTGGTTAGGCATGGATTTAACCCGCTTTGAGCCAGGTTCAATTAATATGCAAGACATTATATCGGGTGATAATCTTGCGCTGTTTTCTTCGCTGCAGAGCGAAACTACAAAATCTCAGACAAGCGTTTTAGACCTTGATATGAAAAAAAGCGACGGCAAGCTTTTGCCCGTCAGGCTTTATCATAGAATTCCAGAAGCTTCTGATGGTGCGCCAGGCTCGACAAGAACACTTGTGATTAACCGATCTGCAACGGCCGGTGATAGCGATGCGTTAAGAGACGCGGAAATTCGTTTTACACGATTCTTCAATTCAACACCTGTTGCCATTGCTGGTGTTAATAGTAACGGTGAAATCGTTAGAACAAACGCACCTTTCCAGCGTATGTTTGCTGAAGTAATAGAAGCACAAGGTAGTGCTGGTGGTATACAATACACTAATATGGTTGGGACAGAAGACGCTGCGCAATTAAAAGAAATTTTTAATGACGCACTTACGGGCAGCAGTGATATCAACCCAATTGATCTATCCATTAATGGTGATGATGAGCGCCATGTCCGCTTCTATGTAAGCCACGTTGCCCAGGTTGATGAGCAAGATACTCCAAATAACAACGATGATGAGCGTGTTATCATTTATGCTATGGAGACAACTGAGCAAAGGGTTCTTGAAGATCAATTTGCTAAGGGGCAAAAAATGCAAGCAGTTGGTCAATTGGCTGGCGGCATCGCGCATGATTTTAATAATGTGCTAACCGCAATTATTGGCTTTTCAGACCTGCTTTTAACCAACCACAAGCCTTCTGACCCTTCATTTCAAGATATTATGAACATCAAACAAAATGCAAATAGGGCTGCAAGCCTAGTGCGTCAGTTGCTTGCATTCTCAAGAAGACAAACACTGCGCCCGCAGGTTCTACACATGTCTGATGTTCTGTTTGACTTGAATATGCTTCTCGACAGACTTGTTGGAGATAAAGTGAAGCTTGAAGTAAAGCATGGTCGAGATTTGTGGCCAATTAAAGCAGATGTTTCGCAGCTTGAGCAGGTGATTGTAAACTTGGTAGTAAATGCACGCGACGCCATGAATAGTGAAGGCAAGCTGCAAATCAGAACCCTAAACGTGGATGAAGAAACTAGTCGTGCAGATCACAATTATCATGAATTAGTACCTGCTGAATATGTGATGATTGAAGTTCAGGATGAAGGTACTGGCATGAGTAAGGAAGTGCTCGATAAAATATTTGAGCCGTTCTTCTCCACTAAAGAAGTAGGCAAGGGGACAGGCCTTGGTCTTTCAACTGTATACGGTATTATAAAACAGACTGGCGGTAATATTTATCCTGACAGTGAAGTGGGTAAAGGAACGACCTTCCGCGTATTCTTGCCAAGGCATATTCAGACAAAGGAAGAAATAGAAGAACTCGCAAGCATTGCTTCACAACCAATAAAAGAAGAGCCAGCAAAAGACTTAACGGGTAGTTCAGTCATTCTGCTTGTTGAAGACGAAGATGCGGTAAGAGCATTTGCAGAGCGTGCACTTATTTCGCGCGGCTATGAAGTACATGAAGCCATCAACGGTGTCGAGGCGCTTGAAATTATGGAAGAATATGGCGACGAAATTGACCTTATTGTTTCTGATGTTGTAATGCCTGAAATGGATGGCCCAACGCTACTAACTGAAATTCGCAAAACTCATCCTGATCTAAAGTTTATTTTTGTCTCTGGTTATGCTGAGGAAGTCTTTGCTAAAAACTTGCCTGAAAAAGAGAGGGGTCGGTTTGGATTTCTGCCAAAGCCTTATTCTCTCAAGCAGTTAGCAACGACTGTTAAAGAAGAACTTGAAGAAAAATAGCGCTATGAAACTACTTATCCCGCCACCTGTACAAGCCATTATATGTGCTGGATTGATGTGGCTGATTGCAAAACAATTTCCACAGTTTGGTTTTTCGGTTGCACTTCAAGAACCAGTCGCAATTTTAATTTGTATTTTTGGCATAGCAATTGATCTTATTTCTGTAGGTTTATTTGCACAAAAGAAGACAACGGTTTCCCCCTTCAGCCCCAACAAGACGGCAAATCTTGTTACTTCGGGTTTATACCAATTTACGCGTAATCCAATGTATCTTGGGATGGTCTTTATTCTGACTGGCTTGGGAGTTTGGTTAGGAAATTTCGCAGCATTTTTAATGGTGCCTTGTTTCATTGGATACATCACAAAACTTCAAATCATCCCTGAAGAAGAGATTCTCTTGGAAAAATTTGGTGAAGATTTTGGTGAATATATGCTTCGTGTAAGGCGCTGGATTTGAACTTAGAAACGTTTTGACATTTTTTCATCCATAGCTAAGCTAATCCCATGAAATTCTGCGCTCAACTTTCCGCTGATTACCCAGATAAAAACTATGGTGGTGATCGTGTTTATCAAGACATGCTTGATCAGGCAGTCTTAGCAGATAAGTTTGGTTTTGATGCAGTTTCTATAACTGAACATCATTTGATGAATTGTCTCATGATGTCAGCGCCATTGGTATTTGCTACAAAGATTGCTGCACACACAAAACGCATAAAAATTCTAACTTCTATTGTAGTGCTTCCATTGCACGATATGCGTACCTATGCAGGTGAAGTAGTCGTAACCGATATTTTTACTAATGGTCGATTGATGTTGGGCGTTGGGCGAGGAGCATTTAAATATGAGATGGAGCGTCTTGGAGTTCCGATGGAGGAGACACAAGAACGTTTTAATGAATCACTTGAGGTATTACAGGCGCTGCTATCTCGAGAAGAAGTCTCATGGGATGGCAAATATTATAAATTTGACCCAATCACCATAATGCCACGTCCCGTACGAAATGGCGGCCCACAAATGATGATGGCCGTTATGAATCCAGAAGGAATTTATCATTGCACAAAGCGCGGGTTCCACATTCAAACCACACCGCTATCAGGCAATAATCAATTATTAATTGATCAGGTCGAAGCATTTAACAAAGGCAAAAAAGAACTCGGCTCCGTAGGCCAACATTTAACACTAACACTTTCACGTGTGGCTCATATTGCTTCAAACTGTAAAGAACGCCAGCGTAAACTAGAAGCAGCTCATCATTATTATGGTCGGTTTGATAATGTTTTTACTGGCCCAGGTATTGTCGAAAATGGAGTTGTAAAACCATTACCAAGCAAAAGCTCTGTTGAAGATTTGAGCGAGAGCCTATTAATTTGTACGACTAGTGAGATGATCGATAAGCTTGGTCCCTATATAGAACTGGGCATTGATCGTGTCACTTTAAATTTTAATTTTGGGCTAGAGGCTGCAGAAACATTGGATGCCATTCAACAATTTGCAGAAGAGGTTATGCCTCATTTTACGAATACCTCAATTATAAAGACTGCTGAATAATGGAACGCGTAGAGTGTGAATATTCAATTGAGGGCAATGGGCCACCGCTTTTTCTGATCCATGGCATTGGGACTGCAAGAAATACATGGCGTTTTGCTACGCCAATTCTGCGAGAACACTTTACTGTAATTACTTACGATCTTAGAGGGCATGGCGCATCACCAATGCCAAAGGGGAGTTTGGTTTAGATGAGTTGGTGGCTGACCTTGAAGGCATTCGCGAGCGCACAGGTATTGAACAAGCACATTTTGCTGGTCATTCATTAGGTGGAATGATCGGCCCAGCCTATGCCAGAAAGTATTCAGATAGAGTTTTATCTTTAGGCGTACTTTCGACCGCTGCTTTCAGAACGCAAGACGACAGTGAGAAAGTCATGGGTGTGGTGAAAGCCATGGTAAAGGATGGCATTCCAAAAATTTTACGCACCCTAACGGATAGATGGTTCACGGATAGCTTTATTAAAGAAAATAAACAAATCATCGAAGACCGACTTAAACAAGTAATTGATACCAATCCAGACGTTTTCCTCAACGTCTTTCGTATTTATGCAAGCGTTGAGATGTCGCCGTGGTTGCATGAGATCAATCATCCTTCGCTTGTTCTAACGGGAGAAAATGATGGCGGCTGTAATCCGCGATTAAATCAGCAAATTGCTGATGCAATGCCCAATTCAGAGTTAGTGATTTTGAAAAACTACAAACATTCTTTGCTGCTAGAAGCAGGCGAGTTGGTTGCTAAACATCTTGTTAGATTTATGTTGAAGTAATTTTACTTTTTCGTAACGAGGTTGTATTTTTTCAATTCATCCTGAGAAAAATAATATAGCTGTTGTGGCGGTGTCTCTAGCGCGTGAACCCAAAGCTGCGGGTCAACTTCCATGGCTTCTAAGTGTCTTGTTATGCGCGCTGTTGTTGATTGTGTACCAGAAATAGCTTCACTTGGAGAGCGCGTGTCTTCACCATATGAATAAAACTGGTGAACACCAATGGCCGCACCTTTTTCTGCAATCCGTTTTTCACCGCCAACAAAAATAAGTGGGCATGATGAAGCACATAAATGGCCATTTGAAATTTTTGTTGCCCACCCAAATTCACGAATTTTAGTTGAGATAGCCAACGCATCAAAAACAGAACCGCCTGGCGAATTAAGCTCAACAGATTTTACATATTCGCTGATGCCAGCAACTTCTTTATTAAATATTTCTGCAGTGCCGACATCAATAAATCCAGTCATGCGTAGAACGCCTTGACTATGGAGTTCAATAGTCATGGGTTTATTTAAAGTTTCACTAGGTGTTGTAATGTTTGGGGCGGGAGTTTGCGGTCGTTCATCACCCTCGGTTTGAGGGATGAAAGCTGGTAAAACTGGATTAGCAGTTCGCGGGGTTGCAACTGGAACAAGCTCATCAGCTTTTAGCATTTCCTGATAATCAAGAAAAAGCGTTATTCCAACACCAATTGCAAGGCCATAAAACGCTGTACGCATGATGGTTGCGTCATCTAAATAACGCCCAACATTAGAAAATGGTGAGCTTGTTTCCTTCTCGGCCTGTTCTTCGCTACTCGCTAAAGTTGGCTCAACGCTCATGAACGACTTTCCTCAATGCGCTTACGCTGATCATTATCAACCGGACGAAGTACGGTTGTATTAGAAGCGGTTTGTTCTTGTAACGCTTCTTTTTCCTCGCCCGTCATTTGATTATGTAGAGCAACGGCACGCATCATCTCAGCTGCTGTGATTTGTTCTGCTGGGTCTAGGTTTTTGCTTTCTGAGCGAATAGCAGAATGAGCAATAGATAAAATAAGAACCAGAATTGCTGGTAGAAGGTCGATCGAAATAGCACCAGCCCAACTAGGCACAAAATCGCCTGCATAGCGCAGTACCGCTTCCGCACTGGATAGGGGTACAAAGCGACGGGAAGGGACTTTAGGCTCAACCAAAATATCATCAGCGGCCTTTGCTAAAGCTGTAGATTGCGCCGCAACTGATGCTTTCACATTTTGAATAACCGTATCTTGACGAGAGGCTAGATCTTGACTGCGACCATCTGCAATTGGTGCAATAAACCCAAGCGACAGGTCTTCGGCTGCGCGGCGTACAGAAGGAGCAATAGAGGTTTCTTGTAATGATGCAATAACACCTGCTAGCGAAATAGCTTCACTTGCAAATTGATCTGCTCGCGGTTGAACTGCACCAGAGGCAGAAACCAACGAGCGCATTTTTGCTAAATGCTCGCGCCCTTGAGTAAATAAGGTCGCTGTTTCACCTTTAGAAGCGATAATAGTTCCAGAAAGCTCATCTAACTGATTTCCCATTTGAGTGAGGAGCTGAACGACACTGCCTGATCCAGAAGTTCCCGTCAGCGCGCCAGAGGTTTGTTCTTCATCGCCAAGCCGTTTAAACCGCTCGGAAGCACGCATAATATCGGGTTGGAGGCTTTGTGCCGATAGGGCATTTGCGTGAGCTTTGTCCAAGTCTTCAACATACCCTTCAAGCTGAAGCACCAAATGTTGCTCAGTCGCCGCAGAACCAGCCAAAGCCGCAGCATTGAGCCAAGAAGACATGGCAATAATCATCAAAGACCCAAGCGCCATTGTCCCAAACAGCGCCAAGCGCCGTGTGCCGTCTTGCATTAAAGGCACAAACTTCAGCAGATATGTCCAGAACGCATAAATCGCGACGGACACCGCAGTCGAATAAACAATTGCAGCAAAGAACACCTGTGTAGAAGATCCATCAAGCAGGCTTCGCACCCCAAGATAAGTATAAACCCCACTAGCCAGTGCTAAAATAGCAAGCGCAAAGCGGCTGATAACCTCAAGGTTTTCAATTCCAAGCTTAATCTTGGCAGCGTTATTAGTCTCTTGCATGGCAAAGCCCCAACTCGTTACGTCTGGTAATTATGGTTTATAAAGTACTAACAATACAATTTGGGCTAAAAAGGGTCGCTCGTCAAAGAAGGTTTATGGATGTGGTTAATATCTAAATTGATTGCCAACCATTCTGAAATAACAATTATTGAAGGTTGTCGATATCTGCTTGCGTTACAGTGTAGACTGTTGAGTATTGAATCTGATCGCCAGGAGATAAGACGCCCCATATGCCATCGTTTGCTATAGTGCCACCATCGTTACTATCACCAAATGGAGGCACATCAGTTAACAATACCTCGTTTAGGGGCTGTGGAAATGTCCCAAATCCATTGTGTGCATCGTTAAGTGTGATGTTTGAAACTGTAACATTGCCATTGTTCGTCACTGTATAGGTGTAAGTGACATCTGAACCCCTTGCTACATTTACATCATTATTAGCAGTTTTTGTAACTACAATAACAGGTGAAGCTGCAACAACTCCAACAGCCGCACTGGCATTTGGTGGTGTTATCCCACCACGCTTGGGAGTGGCAACTAGTGTTGCAGTATTTGTGATGTTCACCTGAGCATCAATGTCGGCCTGCTGAACTATATAGGTTGTTTGAAAAGAAGCGCTATCTCCAGGGGATAAATTGTCTATGATGCCATCATCCAAAGTGGCGTCCACCGAAAGTCCAGATGTGTTCGTTAGGTTTTCATTGGATACAGAGGATAGACTACCAGCCCCATTATGAGCGTCGGAAATACTAACGTTATCAAGTGTGATATTACCAGTATTCGTTATCGCATACGTGCAAGTTATGGTGTCTCCCAAATCCGCGTTAGATAAAATATTGGGGGTTTTGGTAAGCGTTGCGGTGTTATTTGCAGCCGGTCCAGGTATTGTAACAGTTCCAGAAACATCGCCAAGCGTTCCTTCTGTTGGGTTTGCAGTCACTTCTGCTGTATTCACAAATGCAATATCATTATCAATATTTTGTTGGTTCACCACATGTTGGCCAGTACAAGTCATTACAGCAGCGCTAATCAAACTTGTTTGTGGGCAAGAAATTGCGCCAGATAAGAATGTATCTGTTAGCGTGATATTGTTTAGCGTAACCGAGCCAACATTGGTGACTTCAAATGAATAATTAATGATGTCACCAACAACGCTATAACTTGATACATCAGCTGTTTTTATGATTTCAATACCAGGAGCAACTTCTGGTGTACCAGTTGCATCATTGCCATCACGGAAAAACCATTGATTATCATCTGGGTCGACATCGCGAACAAAAGGCGTTGTTGAGCCTGTCGTTAGTATATTATTTAAAAGCCCAGCAACACCCGTAAGGTCGAACCATCCGGTACTGGTTTCAATCGTGCCCTGGTTTCGAAAGCAATTTTCAAAACCAAGTGAGGTTATTCCGTTAAAGGATGTCCGTTCAACTGAATTTGCAGGAAGACCGCTAAAGTTTGTGACTGGTATGCCATTAATTTCAAAGGTTAGATCATTTTCATCGAAATTCCCAACACATGAATCCCCATCACGTGCAGTTAATCTGGCATAGCCTTCAACAATAGAACCACCAAAATAATCAATGCAGGCTGTCGGTCCACAGTTAAGGGTTTGAGCTGGGCCTAATTGAAATGGGTTTCCTCGAAATGCAACAGGTGTACCCGTGTTTTGAAAGCCTTCAAACTGAGTAGATGGATTTACAAACTGATAGTAAATATTGCCGTTTTGGCCAATCAGAACAAACATAGTCCCACCTACAGGCGGATAGGTGTTTGGAATGGCGCCATTTCCATTGGGAACAGTTTCCGTATACGTCGTCGCCAAGGCAGACAACACCATAAAGAAATACACCAAAAATGTAGTAAGTATTTTCCGCACCATTTGTATTTTGTATTTTCACTGTGATACGAAAAACCTGCTTTGCACAATGACCTTTTTGCTAACTATTTCTTTTAGAAGAGTACAAGAATCAATGTGAGTAAAAGATAACATAAGTGAAGGTTTTTTTACCATAGCCTTATGCAAACATTAGTTTGGCCTTAGCAAGCTAAACAAAAACATCATCTGATCTGGTAATACTCGTCTACCAATAACACTTGCGACTTTCCCCATGCTCTGCTATTGCCATTCGCAAACGTTGAATGGGTTTTGTGGACCTTGCTTTTTGGGCATGTTTTTACCTCAAAACCCGAACCTCTTCGGAACATCAATTTTTACTCCGGTGCTGTCTGGAAAACATGGAAATAAAAGCATTGGAAACAACATGAAACAGGTTTGAACACATGCAAGTTACAGAAACCCTCAATGAAGGCCTAAAACGCGAGATCAAAATCGTTGTCCCTAAAGAAGACATGGCGTCTCAGCTAGAAGCAAAGCTTGAAACTCTTAAAGGTCAAGTAAAGCTAAATGGCTTCCGTCAGGGTAAAGTGCCAAAATCGCACCTACAGCAAATGTACGGCAAGCAAGCGATGGCTGAAATTGTAAACGAGTATGTTTCAACACGTACAGGCGAAGTGCTTAAAGAGCGTGAAGAGCGCGCAGCACAACAGCCAGAAATCAACATGACTGAAGACGAAAAAGAAGCAGATCAAATTCTTGCTGGTAAAAAAGACTTCGAATTCACTATGTCATATGAAGTTATTCCGCCAATCAATGTTCCTGAACTTGAAAAGCTAAAATTCACAAAGCCAGTTGCAGAAGTATCTGACAAGGAAGTTGACGAGCAGATTGAAAAAATAGGCGGCAACATGAAGCCTTATGAAGAGAAAAAAGGCAAAGCAGCAGACGGCGATCGCATCATCATGAACTACCTTGGTAAAATTGATGGCGAGGCTTTTGAAGGCGGCGCAGACAATGATGCTCAATTGGTTATCGGCTCTGGTCAGTTTATCCCAGGCTTTGAAGATCAACTTACAGGTAAAAAAGCAGGCGATGAGACTGTCGTTAAAGTTAAATTCCCTGATGAGTACGGCGCAAAGCAACTTGCAGGTAAAGATGCTGAATTCGACGTAACAGTTATCAAAGTTGAAAAAGCTGGCAAACTAGAAGTAAACGATGAGTTCGCTACAAAGCTTGGCATGGAAAATGTTGAGAAGCTTAAAGAAGCGGTTCGCGGCCAAATCGAAGGTCAGTACACGTCTTTCTCACGCGCTAAACTAAAGCGTGAAATTCTTGATACGCTAGACAAGAAAACTAAAATGGAATTACCAGAGAAAATGGTTGAGCAAGAGTTCAATAACATCTGGACACAAATGAATTCAGAACTTGAGCGCGCTGGTAAGACTTTCAAAGACGAAGGCACTACAGAAGCAAAAGCTAAAAAAGAATATCAAACACTAGCAGAGCGCCGTGTGCGCCTTGGTCTTGTTCTTGCAGAAATTGGTGAAAAATCTGACGTTCAAGTAACGGATGATGAAATGCAGGCAGCTGTTTATAAACAAATCCAGCAGTACCCAGGCCAAGAAGAGCAAGTGCTTAACTACTTCAAAGAAAACCCAGATGCAGTCGCTGGTCTACGTGCACCGCTTTACGAAGATAAAGTCATCGACTTCATCCTAGAAAAAGCAGAAGTAAAAGACAAAACAGTCAGCAAAGAAGAGCTGATGAAAGAAGATGAAGTAGAAGCATAAGCTTTTAATTTAAGTCCTAAATAGAATTGAAAAGCCCTGCATGAAAATGCGGGGCTTTTTGTATGGTTAAGTAGGTCGTGATGAGCATATTTACCTTCATATTATAATTTTCTGGTATTCTGTTGGCGGTTGCTATCCAATTGAAATAACTAAACTACGGGGGATTCATGGACCATACATTTCACTTTATTTCTGGCTTGCCACGTTCAGGCTCGACTTTGCTTTCTGCAATCTTGAAACAGAATCCTCGTATCCATGCGGCCATGTCCAGCCCTATAGGGCATATCTTCCGAGCAATTTTTAATGCAATGGGGGCAGATAATGAGTTTTCTGTTTTTCTAAACGAAACGCAAAAACGTGCGCTTCTTGAGGGGCTGTTTACAGCCTACTACGGTTCGATGGATGAGCCACGCGAGGTGATCTTTGATACGAACAGGCTTTGATACGAACAGGCTTTGGACGACCAGGCTTGCAACCTTGCAGCAGTTGTTTCCCAATTCAAAAGTTATTTGTTGTGTGCGTAATCCTGCTTGGATATTGGATTCCGTTGAACAACTCATCCGCAAAAATGCGCTTGATAATTCTAAGCTGTTTTCACAAGTAGATGCGGCTACAGTTTACAGTAGGGCAGATGCACTGCAACGTCGTGACCGTATGATAGGTTTTCCCTGGACGGCCCTGAAGGAAGCGTATTTTGGTGAACACGCGGACAAGCTATTATTGGTTGAATATGATCTTCTAGTTAAGCGTCCAAAGGAAACCATTGATCTAATTTACCAGTTTACCGGTGAAAAACCATTTAAGCATGACTTTGTTAATGTGGAGTATGAAGCAGAAGACTTTGATGCTTTCATGCACACAAAAGGCCTTCATACTGTCCGTAAAAAGGTTGGGTTTAAGCCACGTGATACAGTTCTTCCGCCAGATTTGTTCAAGCAATATGAGGCGCTTCAGTTCTGGAACGAGAAGCACCCGACCAAAGCAAATCGCATTACAGTTCAATCGACTAAGTAATCAAAACACTTGCCTTAATAAAACATTAACGATAGCATCTACCCTAGGGGCAGGATTGTGGCGGAGTATACCGCTGTTTTTATTCTTAAAGCGCACTTTGTAAAAACAAACTGTGCAGGGGACTGTTATGGCTACTTTTACCGTCACAAATACAAATGACTCGGGCGCAGGAAGCTTGCGTGATGCACTTGCGCAAGCAGAAGCTAATGGTGTTGGCGCGGATGAGATTGTCTTTGATGCCAGCCTTAATGGGCAAGAAATTAACCTCCAAACGGAACTTGTTATCACCTCTGGCGAAGTCAGCATTAACGGTGATGTAGACGGTGATGGCAATCCAGATATTATAATCTCCGGTGATAGCAATAACGACGGCATGGCAGATGCCGGCGACACTAGCATCATGACGATAAACGCTGGCGCTACGGTCAGTCTCGACTCTGTGCATTTAACCGAAGGTTATGCACGAGGTAATGATAGTTTTTCTACTGGTGTTGATGGCGAGAATGCCTCTGCTGGCATAACCAACAGCGGTACTTTGACGATTACAGACAGCATCATCAGTGATAACCAAGCCATTGGTGGTGATGGTTATTCTGATTTTTTTGGAAATGGAACTTCCGGTGGATCAGCTGTAGCGGGTATCTTAAACGATACTGGCGCTGTTTTAACTGTCACAGATACATTATTTGATGATAATGTCGCAACTGGTGGGTCGGGCGGTGATGGTGGTAATAATTTTAGTGCCTCTACTGGTTACACTGGTTACAATGCTGGCGATGGTGGTTCTGCCGCCGCTGGGGTTGCTAACTTTGGATTGGCAAACTCCAATAATGTTCTGTTTAATAATGGTCAAACGACAGGTGGTAGTGGTGGCAGCGGTGGTCATGGTGGTGATGGCGGTTATGAATTTTATAACTATAATGGCGGCGATGGCGGGACTGGCGGCAGCGGCGGTGATGGAGGCGACGCGACGCTTGGCATTCTCAACGGCAATACGGGTACTTTAACTGGCAATAATACAGGTAGTTACACGGGTACAACAACTGCTGGTATTAGTGGCGCAGGCGGCTCAGATGGCTCAGGTGGGTCTTATTACGATCCATTTACCATGACTACATATAATGGCGTTACTGGCTTAAATGGTTCTTCTGGCTCTTCAGGAATAACAGGGCAAACAGGCGCGACCTTCTTCAATCAAGGCGGCGATGTTTCAGGCTTTACAGATACAGGCTCATCGCCATTCTTTCACGGCGGTGTCATAGCCACGGCAGGGGATGATATACTCACGGCAGGTAGCGGCAATCAAACCATGATTGGCCTTGCAGGCGATGATACTTTTGATGGTAGTTTTAATACCGACACTATTTTTGCCGGTGCTGGTAATGACCTCATACAGGTGACGGGAAACAGCTTCTTTGACAATGTACACGGCGGTTCAGGCGTTGATACGCTGGATCACTCGACTGCTAATGGAGTTTATTCAGCTGGGGGTGGGGGTTATGGTGGCTCTGACATCATCAATTTTGCCACTGGTGATTTGACGTTCAACAGTACTGGGTAGTTTGGTCTTTATGGAAATCTTGCTGTCTCAGGCATCGAAGTCTTTCTTGATAATGATAATTCCAATACCATAATTGCATCTGATGTTGGTATGACGATCAACGGTAATGGCGGCGATGACACCATTCGTGGTGGTCTCGGTAATGATATTCGTGATGGTGGAATCAATGGCATGGCTGGCGACACGCTCAGCTTTGCAGGTTTTGCAGCAACCGTTGGGACGACGGGTATAACCGTTGATCTTAACCTTGCAGGACAGCAGAATACTGGTGCTGGCTTAGATACTATTACTGGTTTTGAAAATGTTATTGGTTCCGATTATGATGACACTATCAGAGGTGATGCAAATCGTAATTCTCTTTATGGTGGGGGCGGTAATGATACAATCATAAGTAATAGTGATTTTGCAAATATAGCAGGTGAAACTATTGATGGCGGTATGGGAGATGATACACTTCGCTTCGCCGGAACCGACTATGAACCCACGCCTGCTACCCATGATTTCAGGGATGATACAATCACCTCCATTGAGATATTGCAATTGCAGGATTCAGGTTATTATGGTGCAAGGTCTATTTTCCTGAATGCTGACCAATTCGGTGGTGGTGCAATATCTTCCTCTGCATATATTCAATTTGATGGTTTTGTTGATAATACTGAAACAATCAACATAGACATGAATGGGCAAAATGCACTGGATATTTCTGGCCTTACTTTTGGTGGAACTACCAGCACTGCAAGGTTCGATATCGTGGGAGGTGGTCTAGCCGAAAACATTACAGGTTCTTCAATCAGGGATATCATAAACGGTGGTGCTGGTGCTGACACGCTTAACGGTGGCGGCGGCAATGACACCATAGATGGCGGCACCCAAGGCGATACGATCAATGGCGGCGATGGTGAAGATATCCTCAATGGCGGTCAAGGTGCTGACACGATTAATGGTGGTGACGATAACGACACGATTGATGGCGGTTTAAGTTCTGGTGATATCCTGAATGGTGAAGGCGGCGATGATTACATCTTCGGAGGCGCTGGCAATGATACTATCGATGGCGGCACGGGTGTTGATACGGTCGATTATTCTGGCTTTGGCGGTAATGTAACGGTCAATCTTAATAATAATGGCTCACCGCAAACGGCAGGTGGTGGCGGCGTTGATGTGATCAACAATGTCGAAAACATTATGGCTGGTGATTTTGCCGGCCGCCTTACAGGCCGTGGCGGTGATAGTGAAATCCACGGCGGCGCTGGCGGTGATCGTATCTTTGGTATTGGCGGTGATGACATGCTCTTTGGTGAAGGTGCTAATGACTTCATTCAAGGCGGTAATGGCGACGATATGATATATGGCGGCGATGGTCAAGACCAACTCGATGGTGGCAACAACAATGATATGTTGTTTGGCGGCGATGATAATTCACGCGACCGTCTAACAGGTGCTGCAGGCGATGATGTTCTAGACGGTGGCGGTGGCCGTGATATCTTGCGCGGTGATAGTATATCAGGTGGTGTCGTTGTTACCGGTGGTGCGGATATCTTTGATTTCAACGAAGTAAACGACAGCCTTGCTGGCGGTTCACACACGATTATCTCAGCGGATGTTGATGGGGATGGTGTCGCCGACTTCCAAATTGATCTAAATGGAAATGTCACCCTGACTTCTAGCGACTTCGTTTTCGCAGGGCCGCTATAGAGCTTTCAATGTCCGCTTCATAAAGGAGCGGACATTTTAATAATTTAAATTACCATAATCTCTCGACTAACCCGCGTGCTCAATAATTCAGCACCATTGGTGCGGACAACTATGTTCTCTTCATGCACCATCATTTTGCCATCGGAAAACTCGTAGCCTGGCTCAAGAGTAAGCACCATGCCTTCTTGCAGAACCGTTTGGTCAAATGCTGCATGGGATGGATGTTCAGTAAGCTGCATACCAAGGCCATGCCCAAAACGTCCGACCGCGCCTGCGTCATCACCCAAGCCCATGGCTTTGTTCATGGTTTTGAAAAGCTCGGCGCAGGTTGTTCCGGGCTTGCAAATTTCTAAACCAGCTTCGGTAGCATCCCATATGATACGGTGCGCATCTGCTACTAGTGTCGACGGTTCGCCGATCGAATAATTTCGATCAAAGTCGCAGAAGTAGCCATCCCATATACACCCCGTATCTAAGATAACTACATCGCCGTTAGATATCTTCCGCGTGGAGGGCGGGGATATAATGTCATCATATCCGCCTTGGCCAGATCCACCGACGAGATAAGAGACATCATCAACACCCTCGTTGAGTAATTCGTGTTTCATCACTTGAAAAATCTCGCGATCTGTCATGCCTATGGATATAAACTGAGGTACGCGCAGAAAAGCTCTAGAAGCTGCTTGTGCGGCATAGCGGATTTTATCAATCTCAAGTTCTGATTTCACAACCCGAAGTCCGCGAACAAGTTCATTACAATCTTGAATTGGATTGTCGGGCAGGGAAGCTATGAGTTTTTCGTAATTAGCCATAGGCATTCGAAGGTGAGACTCTGCACCTTTCATAATACCAATAATGCCAACGTTACCCGCAACTTCGCACAAGGTATCTGCAAGCGAGGAAATGCCATCATCATCAGGGTTAGGGGCATCCCAAGTACGAATGTCATCTACCCAAGTATTAGACATACATTGGCGGCCAATTTCCGGAATAACCGCAATGGGTTTACCAGATAGCGGAACAATCATAAACCAAGGCCGCGTAGGGCTTTGCCAGAATTGCGAATAGAAACCAGAAAAATAACGAACCTCTGGCTCTGTAGTAAGAAGCATGGCTGATAGACCTTGCGTAGCCATTTGCGCTTGAGCCTTACGAAGACGTGCCTCAAACTCGGAAACAGGAAATCCTCGATTAGGCTCTATCACGCAATTTCTCCTGAAATGATGTTATTGTATATTTCAGGGTCAGTTGCGCCTTCACATCCAAATACAAGAACACGAGCCGATGAACTTAAGCCAGCAGATTTACGCAAGTCATCATTCGTCATCATGCCAGCAAGAGCAATGATACCCGGCAGTCCACATTCACCAGCTTCAATCTTAGGTCCAGCATCACCAGAAGCAAGTAAACGCATTCCTGTTGGAACGGCAGAATCTGCAATCGTCACAAAGTTACTGACGCGTTGTTTTAATATTTCCCACGCTAGCGGAGATGCTTCACCGCAGGAAAGACCAGCCATAATGGTTTCTTCAGTTACATGCACTGTCTCAGCTTTGCCTGATCTAGCACTTGCAATCAAACAAGGCGCAAAGCCAGCTTCTACAATTATCACTTTAGGCATATGAACACCTAAATCCTGCCAGAGTGCTGCAGTAATAGCTGCTGCTAGACCGCCAACGCCAGCTTGTAAGATAATATGCGTAGGCGGCTCAGCTTGTGCTTTTAACTCACGAACCATCATGGTGTACCCCGCCATCACATAGCGCGGCACATCCATATATCCCTCCCATGTGGTGTCTGAGATGATTTCATAACCATGCTTTGCGCTATCTTCTGCGCACTGGCGTACAGATAAATCATAATCGCCATCAACTCGGATGATTTCTGCACCATAAGCTGCCATTGCATCGGCGCGGCCTTGGCTGACTTCTGCATGAATATAAATAACACATTTACAGCCAGCTTGTTGCGCGCCCCAAGCAACAGAGCGCCCATGATTGCCATCCGTTGCGGTTGCAACAGTTACTTGCGAAGCGTCGCGCCCAGCCATAAGCTTCTCAACGGCATAAGCGCCACCAAGCGCCTTGAAGCTACCAAGGCCAAAACGAGTAGACTCATCCTTATAATATAATTTACTAACACCAATTGCTTCTGCCAAAGGTGCAAGATCATGTAATGAAGTAGGGGAATAACCATCCCAATTAGAAATAGTATTTTGAGCTTCGCTTACCATGCTTGATGGAAAGAGTTTTTCCAAATCTGTTGGATAAGAAGTTGTTGTTTGAATAAGTGAATGTGCATCATCGATTTTGCACATATTTAGAAAAGATTGAATTGACTGCATGATAACTCCATTATTTGATTTCAGACTATCGTATAAAACCAAATTGTGGGAGACAAAATACGTCATACTAGTTGAAAAAAATGTTCAAACCGCGCAAACAAAGAGTTGAATTCGTAAAAGGAACTGAAATGCAGTCGATCCAAGTTGGAAGCAGAAAAATTGGCCCAAATGAAGAGCCATTTATCATTGCTGAAATGTCTGGCAATCATAATGGTTCAAAAGCGCGTGCAATAGAAATTATCAAACATGCAGCTCAGACAGGCGTGGATTGCTTGAAGTTCCAAACCTATGCCGCTGATACAATCACGCTTAATTCTACCAAGCCAGATTTTGTTATAAGTGATGAAAAGAGCTTGTGGAATGGTCGCCAGCTCCACGGCTTATACGACGAAGCACATACACCTTGGGAATGGCATGAAGAGTTATTCCAAGTCGCAAATGATCATGGGGTGATAGCATTCTCATCACCCTTTGATGAAACAGCCGTTGATTTTCTAAATGATTTGAATGTTCCAATGTTCAAGGTCTCATCCTTTGAAATTACGCATTTACCGCTTATTCGTAAAATTGGCCAAACAGGAAAACCAGTAATTATCTCCACAGGCATGGCGAGTATGGATGAGATTGAAACTGCGATACGCACTGCAAAAGAAGGCGGTACGGACGATATTATTATCCTTAAGTGCACAAGCCAATATCCAGCAAACGCATCAGATGCAAATCTAGAGACAATTGCAGATATGACAGAGCGTTTTGACGTTCAGGTAGGTTTGTCAGATCATACGCTGGGTATAGGGGTTGGAATTGCCGCTATTGGTTACGGCGCAACAGTAATTGAAAAACACTTCACGATAGATCGTTCAGAGGGTGGCGTGGATTCAGAATTTTCCATGGAACCGCATGAGATGAGGATGCTCAAAGAAGAAACTTCCCGAGCTTGGTATGCTCGAGGCAAGGTTCACTATGAAGGCACCGCTAACGAGCAAAAATCAAAACAGTTCAGACAGTCGATTTATCCATCGAAGAATATTGCCGAGGGTGAAATATTCAGTGCGGATAATCTCAAAATATGCAGACCAGGTTTAAGCCTTTCGCCTTCACGTTGGGAAACCCTCTTGGGTAAGCAAGCAAAACGTTCAATTGAGATGGGTGAACGTTTAAATCAAGATGATTTATAAGCTTAATAATAACCCTAATTACCGTTTCAAGCTTTACCCCTTTAATTTGCTCTCATCATACCCTATTTTAACCGCTAACAAAAAGATTCGCGGCAACTTGAAGGGGCCTAGACACAATGATGAGAGATCCGATTGAAACATATAACTACTTAGTTCCTACCGTTGTAGAGCAAACTGCTCGCGGTGAACGGGCTTTTGATATTTTCTCAAGGTTGCTTAAAGAACGAGTTATTTTCCTAACTGGCCCCGTTGAGGATGGCATGGCGACTTCAATTTGTGCGCAATTGCTATTTCTGGAAGCAGAAAACCCAAAGAAAGAAATTAATCTTTACATTAACTCACCAGGTGGTGTGGTAACTGCGGGTATGGCTATTTATGACACAATGCAGTTCATTCGCCCGCCTGTATCAACTCTTTGTATGGGGCAGGCTGCATCTATGGGGTCGTTGCTTCTTTGTGCAGGTAACAAAGATATGCGTTTTGCATTGCCAAATGCACGTGTCATGGTTCACCAGCCCTCTGGCGGTTTCCAAGGGCAAGCATCTGATATCGAGCGTCATGCGCAAGATATTGTTAAAATGAAGCGTCGTCTAAACGAAATTTATGTAAAGCACACAGGTCAAGACTACGAGACTATTGAAAAGACGCTTGACCGTGACCACTTTATGACCGCTGAAGAAACAAAAGAGTTTGGTATTATTGACCAAGTTGTTGAGCAGCGGACGGTTGCTGACGAAGAGTAAAACATTCTAAATAAGACTTAATGGTATTTCTTTTCGTTAAGTCTATGTGAATGATTTATAGCGTAAAGTGATTCTAAAGGCAGTTT
>CATQIJ010000001.1 GCA_958296345.1 uncultured Rhizobiaceae bacterium | reverse complement strand
ACTAGTGGATCGTCTTCGGATGCAGAACTTTGGCGACAAATTCGCAGTGGTAATGCGGGCAATGTCGTTGGGCAAAATAAATCTGGTGGCATTATGATACAAAGCCAAGGCGAAGAGTGGCGACAAATCGCAACGGCCCTCTTCCTATGTATTCTGCTTGGGCGATATTGGGAATTCTATTCCTGCTATCTATATTCTTTGCATTTCGCGGGCGCATGAAAATTGCGCATGGTCCATCAGGAAAAACCATAACGCGATTTACATTACTTGAACGTGGGTCTCATTGGTTGCTCGCCTCAAGCTTTATTATTTTGGCATTGAGCGGACTTAATTTGATATTTGGTAAAACACTGTTGCTTCCAATTATTGGCGCAAGTGCTTTTTCTGGCCTCACCATTTTCGGCAAATTCGTTCACAACTATGTTGGTTTTGCATTCATGATTGCACTGGTGTTGGTTGCTGTACTTTGGATTATTCATAATATTCCCAATCGCCATGATATTGTCTGGTTATTGCGTGGCGGCGGCATGTTGGGTGGTGGGCATCCTCCCGCAAAGAAATTTAATGCGGGCCAGAAAATTATTTTCTGGGTTGTTATTATTTGTGGCGCATCATTGTCCATGTCAGGGTGGGCGCTGCTCAACCCATTTACAACAACCATGATGGCGGACACAGCGGCACTTTCAAATAGTATTCTTGGAACAGAGTTTGCAACTAACCTTGGTCCTATTCAGGAGCAGCAATTACAAACCCTTTGGCATTCAATCATGGCGGTCTTCATGATTGTGGTTATCATTGCCCATATTTATATAGGCTCTATTGGTATGGAAGGCGCGCTTGATGCAATGACAACGGGCGAAGTTGATCAAAATTGGGCCAAAGAGCATCATTCTCTTTGGGTAGAAGAAGTTAATGAGGCCGGACAAGCAAACACTAAAGCCGAACCGGCAGAGTAATGATGTGGCGTAAGAATCGGTAAAAATTCGATGATTACAATTCTAAAACATTTGGAAAACCTGGCTGACATTGTGCTGACCAGTTTTTTTGCTATTTGTTTATCTATTGCCGCGTCTGCACAAGAACTGCCTGCAAAACTGGAAGGTCATGGTGGCCCAATAAAGGCCATTAGCATTTCGCCAGATGGGGAGCACGTACTCACGGCATCGTTTGATTATTCAATTATTCATTGGCTTATTACTGAAGATGGTGCTGAGCTTGTTCATCGTTTAGAAGGCCATGATGCTGCGATAAATGATGTTTTGTTTATTCCTGAACGCGAAGAAGCGATTTCGGTTAGTGATGATGGTTCTTTGGGGGTTTGGGATTTAAAGCAAGGCACTCTGATTAAGCGGTTGGATGCGCCCGTTGATAAGGTTTTGGATGTGGCACTTTCACCGAATGGAAAGCTTGCTGGCGTTGCTAGATGGGACAAGACTGCCCGCGTTTATGATCTGGAAAAACAGACCGAGATTGCTTTGCTTGAAGGGCATCGTGGTAATGTAAATTCAGTCGTATTTTCAGCTGATGGAACCAAGTTATATTCAGCTGCTTATGACGGACAGATACTTGAATGGGATATATCAAGCCAACAGTTGATACGTCCAATCTATCGTCATGGATGGGGGATAAACTCTATTGTTCGACTGGATGATGACCGTATTTTATTTGGCTCGCTTGATGGGACAGTTGCTATTGTCAGTATCGAGAAAGCTGAGAAAGTTTTTGATGTGGCAAAGCGTGAGAGGCCCATTCAAACGGTGAAAATATCGTCTGATGGTGCGCTTGCCGCTTACGGCGATGGCGCTGGATGGGTTGAAGTTTTTGCAGCGGACTCAGGTAAAAGAATTGAAGCGGGTGAAGTAACCTATGGCCCCGTATGGGATTTGGGTTTTGTATCAGGAACAAACCAAATCTACCATGTTGGGTTAGACGACTTTGCTTCACGATGGCAGATTGCGCCGCAAAAACTTCAACAAAACCGGGCAGAATTCCCAAGGCGATTTCAAGTTCGTGATACCAATGATTTAGGGGAATTGGAATTTCAGCGGAAGTGCAGTGTATGCCATACGCTCACACCTGATGGTGGGCACAGAGCAGGGCCGACGCTGTATGATTTATTTGGCAGAAAAGCAGGCACTTTGCCTGACTATAATTATTCAAAAGCCTTGTTGAAAACGGATGTTATCTGGAATGCAAAAACGATTGCGCAGCTATTTGATGATGGGCCAGATATCATGTTGCCAGGAACCAAAATGCCGATACAACGCTTAAAGAGAATTGAAAGACGGGATGAGTTAATCCGCTTCTTGAAAGAAGCGACCAAGCCTGTACAGTGATACCAAGGGAGAATATTATGAGAGCAGTTATTTAGGGATTGCAGCTATGTTTTTTATCAGCGCTGCATCATGGTTGATCATGGGAACGCAGGCTACCAGCTCTGGTGATGCATTTGCGTCGCAGAACTCTGTTCGACTAGACTAACGCAGCAGATTGAGAGTTCGCTTTACCCTTGTAATGAGCTTGATGTTATTGGGGCATTCCCATGCTCGTATGCTCTTTGATACGCAGCTTGAACAATGTGAAGGCAAGTTGGAATGTGCGTCTCATTCTGGGGTTAGTCTGTTGCCAAATTGGCCTGCAGGGTTTTCACGCAATGAGGAACCTGAAGGCTCCGGGATTGTTCTCTCAAAAGGATACATAATTGCAACCACAGATCACGTGCTTGGTCCAGCTAAAACGGCTCGCATCAGGACTATCAACGGGGTGGTTATAGACGCCGAAATTGTCATGCGTAATCCTTTGACAGATATTGCGTTCTTACGGATAGATAGAAAATTACCCGCATTTTTGTTTGCACAAGAATATTCTTTTGCGGATCAAAGTTGTGCAATTGGTAATAGCTTTGGACTGGGTCTTTCTCTTACATGTGGTGTGGTCTCTGCAAAGAATGTTTCAGGTGTTGGGTTTAACAAAATTGAAGATTTTGTTCAGACAGATGCTTCTGTGAACCCAGGTATGTCAGGCGGCGCATTGGTCGATAACGAAGGTCAGCTAATTGGTATGTTGTCTGCAATTTTTACGCGTCAGTCAGATGCAAATATTGGTGTAAACTTTGCCGTTTCGTCTGAACTGCTTAAGCGCGTTTTGGAAGATTTTGAAGATGACGGCTCAGTCTCACTCAGAAAATCGGGGCTGGTTTTGCGGTCATTAAAGCCTAGTCTAAATGATAATAACCCTGCAGCTTTAATCGGCGCTGAAGTTATTCGTGTTGATTCTAGTTCAGCTGAAAGTAATGCTGGCATTAAAGTGGGTGATGTTATTCTTTTTGCGGATGGGCGAAGAATAAAAAGAGCTGGCGCTTATGAGGCAACTATTGCGCTCACACCTGAAGTGGAAAACCTGAAACTTAGCATCTTACGAGATGATAAGATTATCCAGATAGTTATAAACTACAAATAAAACCGGAGAAAATGATGAGTGAAGAATTTAATATGTCGATGCGTAAATTCCTGAAGCAAGTTGGCGTCACGTCGCAACAGGAAATTGAGCGTATTGTACGCGAAGCTGATTTGAGTGGTAAGGATAAGTTGACGGTTAAAGTCGTTCTTACCGCTGATGGAACTGATCTTAATCATGTCGTTGAAGGTGAAATTGATATCTCCTGATTATGAAGCAACTTCCTACCTTTCCGCCCCTGTTAAAGGGACACCGTATTGTATTAGATAAATCACCTGTAAAGCGTGCTAAAGTCATGATTGGCAAAGGCGAGTTTGGGGCGGGTGATCTTGTTTGGGTTGATGACCAAAATAATTTGCGGTTTTGCATCGTATTGGAGCCTGAGGTTTCGCGAGCGCGATGCAGTGAAATATTGTTTTTAATGATGGTGGCTTTTGGCGATGCACTAGGCGCATTAGCTCCGCCCGAGATGGCTGTGACTTATAAATGGCCGAATGATATTCAGCTTAATGACGCATCAATTGGCTTTTGTGATTTGGAATTATCCGAAGCTGAGACGGATGGTATTCCAGAATGGATGATTATTTCCTTGGCTGTGACGATCAAACCTAAGGATATTATGTATGACCCAGGAGATGAGGCGTGGCGGACAAGTCTGTGGGAAGAAGGCTGTGGAGATATTTCCAGAACTGAATTGCTTGAATCCACTTCAAGACATTTTCTGAACTGGATACATGGCTGGAATGAGGATGGGTTTAAGCCTATTCACAATCAGTGGTCTGGCCGTATTTGCGAGAAAGTTAAAAATGGTTGAGGGTCTGAGCGACGATGATTTTATAGGTATCGATGAAAACGGTAATGCCTTGATAAAAACAGATGACAGCACCAGCGTGCAGCATGTGATTGAAACTTTGGATATACTTCGTTCTGAAAAGGAACGTACGTGATGAAATTTCTAAAAACTATTAGATTTGATCCATCAGATACTCATGTATTTGAAATAGCCGCAGAGCCAGACCAGTGGGCAATTCCAGGCGGGTACTGTTTTGCAGGTAATAAAGAGGATGATTTAAAAGGAAAGACCAAACAAGCGTTTAGCAATGGGTTCCTTTCGCTTGAGAGCTTCGGGTTTTCTACATTCACGAGTGTCTGCGAAATTAACTCTGATGAAGTGTTACTTATTACTCAAGATTTGGCAAAGCGGTTTGTTGAAGTTAACGGAGCGCCTGATATGAGTGCTGCAACGGCAGTGGCTGAACAGGAAGTATCATTTGTTTTAGAAATGTGTGCGGAAGTTCCCATCAATACCGTTTTTGCACTTAGTCGTTCATTCGACGAGGCAGGAGAAATTCGTGAAGCGTTTAGAATTGTAGAAGCGCCGCGTGAAGCTGCACATACTAGGGTTTGGGAGATAGTTGAGTAATGTCTAATTCAAAAAACAATTTTTGGAAATCAGCAGGTTTTCATCTTGTTGAACGAGATGAAAACGGGTGGTTAAAAGTTACGCCAGATTATCTGCGTGCATATTTTACACGCCCTGAAATTCATCCCGTTGAAGAATCTTGTGAAGCTGAGCATGTGCTGTTTGAAGAGCTTATGGCAAATCCATTTTCCAAGATATCCGATGTGGATATTAACAATATCAAAGATAAGGATGCAGCAGATAATTACCGTGTCATTATCGGGTTTCGTGATTTGCTTGCTGAAAATGGTACCATAGAAGGTGCTTATATGACTCTTTTTAAAACTGGGTCAATTGCAATCCCACCGATATTTATTGATCAAATGGTGCATCTGGTTCTGCGTAATATTCTTGAAGGGGTCGACGATCCAATGCAGTTGCGCGCCGCTGAACTTTTCTTTAGGGAGCAAGTTGTAACAGCCGGCGATGATCAACTGATGCTTGCGGATCAGGAAATTGTTGAAATGAAATCTGAGTCAGGTTTTGGTGGCTTGGGGCAATTGTTGGCAGAAAGTGGAACGCCAGCACGCGAAGTTTCTCTTGATGTCATGACGGATGATAATAAACAAGATTATTGGAGGCGGTCGGATCAATTTGATATGGCCATTGATTTTCGCTTTACGCAATCAGCGCAAGATGCACTTGGACGTGTTATTGAGAAATGGGTTTCACATTTCTTGGGCGCCAAGACACGCATTCAAGCAATGAAATCAATTAAAGATGAAAAGTGGTCATGGCATGTTGGTTGCGATCTGGAATCGACGCGTATTTTAAATACCTTGTATAATGGAGAGGCTGTAAACGATGATGAGCTCTTCCGTATCTTGGCGCTTTATCGTCTTGAATTTCTTGATGACAATGATGCTGTAGACACCATGCAGGGAAAAAATGTATATTTGGGGTTAGCGATGAATGGCGAGCGTAAGCTTGTCATGAAGCCGCAAAACCTGCTTTCGAATTTACCGCTAAAAGCGAGTCTTACATGAATTGGAGTAAATAATGACAACTGCTAGTCAACCTGAATTTTTAAATACCAATACGGCTCGTATTGTTGCAGCGATAATAGCGCTACTGATCGCAATTATCTGGTTTTATAATTATCAGGCAGATTTTAAGCGCTTAATGGCTGGGAATACAACAAGTGAATTGCCTAGCGCATCGCCGCAAACTGCCGTAGTTGCAAACCCTGCACTTGCTGCGTGTTTGAAAAAACACGTGGGCGATGTTGATCAAATGAAAAAGGACGGCCTTTTATTTGATAATAAATACACATCTTTTCGCGCTCGCGCAGAACAGTTTTGTGCTCAGCAAAATCCAGCACAACAGTAGTTTTTAATCGTCGATTAAAAAATCTTTGGCTGTAAGGTCGCCTCTCTCTGCTGCAATATAATCTTCTGATGTTCTTAGGCGAGGGCGATTACTAGCAGAAAACGGGTCATTGCTGGAATTTGCTTGTGCTTCTACTCGGCAGTTTTCACACATTTTAATCAGATTCGAACGCTCTTCATTTTCAAACATCGAGTGCTTTCCAGCAAGTTGGTTTGAAATACGCTCAATGGTTGATTTGGTTGCGAAGGGTGTGTCGCAAGAAATGCATTTAAAGGGTTCTTCTTCATAAAGTGTTTCTGGCTGCATGGCGGATGCGATAAAATTCAATTCCGGAACAAGCGATAATGCTTTTTCTGGACACGTATTTGCACATAGGCCACATTGAACACAGGCAGATTGTGTAAAGCGAAGTTTTGGTTTACCTGGCGTGTCAGCAATTGCACCTGTAGGGCACGAAGATGTACAAGCCATACACAAGGTGCAGGCATCCATGTTTATGTCCAGGCGGCCATAGGGCGCGTTTTTTGGCAGGGTAATGACGTCTGGTTTTGCCTTCGACTGGTCATGTAGTTTTGAAAAGATAAGCCGCGAGATATCTCGCTTTGAGCCAACCGTTTGGAAGTTCTCGGACTTTAAGGGGCTAATGTCCGACAATGACCATAGAGTTTCCTCAACCTTTTCTGGGTCTGTTTCGCATATGAGTTGAATGCGGTTTTCGCCGCTTAAGCCTAATCCGTTTAAAATTGAATTGGCTAGTTCAACTTCAATCTCCAATCCTGAAAGTTCATCTTCTCGTTCAGGGTTTGACAAACAAATAACTTGCGATGCACCGCTTGCAATCATGCCCGTCATTTCCACATGGCCGAGCGATGTTGTAGCATGTAGCCCAAATGGAATAACGTTCGCGGCTAGGCCTTCGCCGTATCGGGCAATGGCAGAAATCATTTCAAAGCCAGAAGTTTCATCGTGTATGAGAAGGATAGGATTTTTACCACCCGCATTTGAATATGAGGAAATCAGGTTTTGCACTCGGGTAAGTGTGTCGCTGCGCTGTGGATATTGGTAATTTATTGCTCCTGTCGGGCAAACAGAATTACACGAGCCGCACCCACCACATATACCGCTGTCAATTTCTACAATATCGCCAGAATCTGTTATGGCCCCTGCCGGGCACACATCAAGGCATTTATTACAGCCTTGTTTTTTCGAGCGAGAATGAGCACAAATATCTGCGTTATAATCAATATAAATTGGTTTTTCGAATTCGCCTACCATGTCTGAAAGTTTTATGACTGAACGTAAAACGGCTGACGGGTCATTTGGATCAACGCGTTGATACCCATCGCGGTGTAGGTGGCCAGTAAATAGAGCCGTGCCGCCAGACATGTCTAATATCAGACTGCATTTCGAAGTGGCATTATTTCTGCCTACAGCGAAATCTAATGTATTACGTGATGCAGGTCTTAAGGGTGCGTAATTGTCTACTGTGATTGAAAACCCACCAAAAGAACCTTCTGCTTTTGTAATGTCACCGCGGTAAATGGGAACTTCACCTGTTGTTGGTAGTATAAAATCTTCTGCATCACTCAATAACAATGTGACAGATAGTTTTTCTGACAAAAGTTTTGCTGCTTCTAGAGCTGGTTCACCTGAGCCATAAATCAGGCACATGCCATCAGAGTGGATTGCTTTTAATCTGGTAGGCGTGCTTTGATGTTCCGCATTATTTAATAGGGCTGCAATCTTTGGTGAAGCTTTATTAGCGTCTTTTGACCATCCAGCTGCTTCACGAATATTTACAAAAGTGATGTTTGAACTAACACCAAGCTCTTGTGCAACTTCATGAAAGAGGGGCGCTTCTTGTGTGCAGGCTACAAGTAAGTCGTCGCCAGATTGAACTGCTTTTTCAAAATTTGATAGTTGAGCACGACACAAACTCATGTTGACTTGACCAACATCATGCCCCAATGCTTTTGAGAGTTTTTTCTCATCAAGCGGCATTGTTTTTTCGCAATTGCACACGAGACAGCGGGTGTGTTCGCCCATTATATTCCTCCAATATTTTTATGAAGCTTATACGTCAATTAGCTTTATGCCAAATGCTGATTTAGTCTTATGACATGCCTCTTTTGCTGGATACAACAACGGCACCCTAAGGTTTTTCTTCTTTGAATGTCGTTACTATTTTATGGTCTCACGAAAAATCGGCTGGCTTTAGTTGCAGGTTTAAATTTCCATGTTACAGTACGGTTGGAGGAGAAATAATTGCGTTCTATTGATACGAGAGAAGCCATAATTCCATTGGGTATTATTGTTGAAAAACGCAAATCCAATCATCCTTGGGCAGATTGGACTTGGCGGCCAATTGCTGCAATTTGTAACCCGCCAGAAACTGAACCTTGGAATGAGATAGTTTGCGGCGAAGGCTTTACGCGGTTCCATGCAGCCACATTGCAATTAGTGCTCCACCGTAAGGAAACGGAAGCTCTAAAGCTCAATCTAATGCTTGAAAAACCAGAGCTTTATGTGGTTTTACGCAATAGTGAGGATTTGGACTCTGATTTTCCTTATGAACCGCATTTGGTAACCGCGTCTTCCTTTGATGCACAAGACTATACAGATGCGGGCGATGACATTGTTGAAAAGGTTGAAATGCCAGAGCCCATTGCAGCTTTTATTCAAGCCTTTGTCGAAGAGCACCACATTGAAGAAGAATTTATAAAGCGTAGGCGAGACCGTCTTAATGTTGAAGAACAAAAGTTTGGCAAGTCTCCGATATTTCAAACTCATACTAAGCATTGAGTGAAAACCATGGCGATTGATCAAGAAGAAGACGATGATGGTGTTATTTCCCGCTGGTCAAAACGCAAACGTGGAATTGCGATTGAAGCGGAGCAGGAAGAAGAACGGCTCTCAGTTGAAGAACAACAAGTAATTGATGATGCTTATCAATTAGAATTACTAGAAAACAGACAAGCGGCAGAAGAGATTGATTTAGAGACAATTGATGAAGAGAGTGATATTTCTGTTTTCATGAAGGAGGGTGTGCCAGAAGCACTTAAGAAGCAGGCATTAGCTGTTCTTTGGCGTTCTAATCCCGTCTTTGCAAATATTGATGGCCTCAATGATTATGACGATGATTTTGGTAGCTCAGATCTGATTATGAAGACGTTTAAGTCTGCTTATCAGGCTGGCAGAGGGTACTTGAAGCAAGATACTGACCTTGAAGAAGAAACTCCCTTGGCTGAAGGTGAAGCCGGTGTGGAAGATGAGCCTGATGTAGAAGATGAAGTTGCACAGGTTGGTGACGAAGACGATATTAGTACTGACGAAATTCAGGCTGATGAAACAACTTCCGAAGAAATAGTAACCTCAGAAAATAATCTGGAATTGGAGCAAGAAGAAACTCCAGAATTAGCTCAACCCAAAGTGTCGTTGCGCAAAAGATTGATGCAAGAAGGTTAGGAGTGCAACTCTAACTTACAGGCTTTCATCGGCTAGATGATTGCGCAACATTTCCTGATAGGCTTTTGACATGTCTTGAACAAAAGGCTCATGCTCATCAACTTCGACAACATTCTTGGCGACATGCGCATTATAACGTGCAGCAGCGTATAGAAAAATCATATGTAAATCTGTTGCGTTGATTGAGTTGTTTTGCTTGTTTGCAACGTCAATAAAAGTATCTGCAATTTCCATAAACTTGCGGTCAGTCATTTCTCCTTTTGCTTCCATGGCACGCCGCTCTTTTCGGTTAGGTGTTTTTGGTTCTTCCATCTTAATTTACTTTCGTCTTAGCGTTTGGGGTGAAGAGTACTTCACCATTGATAGTGTATTTGCCGATCAATTTTTGGGTTTTTTCACTTATAAGCCAGGCTTCAAGTTTTTCGGCCAGTTTAATTTTTACATGAGAATGCTTTTGTGGATTAACAGGCAAGTAAGCGTATTGATTGAATAGAGCTGGATCACCTGAAAAGAGGAGTTTTAGATCGCCCTTATTGCCAAATTTCAGCCAGCTTGCACGGTCAGACATGATGTAGGCATTTATGCCGCTTGCTGTATTAAGCGTCGCGCCCATGCCTGCTCCTGCTGCGCGATACCATGATGCATCAAGCTTTTCTAGGTCTTGGTTTGCTGCTTTCCAGAGTGAAAGCTCTTTGCGGTGTGTGCCGCTATCATCTCCTCGACTTACGAAGAGGTGTTGTTTCGTGGCTATTTTTTCAAAAGCAGAAATGACGGTATTGGAGCCTAAAATTTTAGCTGGGTCACTAGATGGCCCGATGATTACAAAATCATTGTACATAATTTCGCGGCGATGGGTGCCATAGCCTTGAGAGATAAACTCTTCTTCTGCTTTTTTTGAATGAACTAGGATTGCATCTACATCCCCAGCGCGTCCAAGTTTTAGAGCCTGCCCCGTTCCAACAACGAGCATTTGAACATCTAGTCCCAAGTCTTTTTTAATCTCTGGTAAAAGAATATCAGACAGACCCGAATTATTAAATGAGGTTGTTACAGCAAGTTTCATCTCTGCTGCATTGGCTTGGCTCGCTATTAGCACAATAGAAAGGGTGGATAGAATGCGCATTGTCAATGTCATTCAAGAATATCTCCGTTTAGAAAAGCTCGTGCTTCTTGGGTTTCAGGTTTTTTATAAAAGTCTTTTGCTTTGCCAGATTCATGAATGGTTCCGCGATATAAAAAAATTAGATCATCCGCAAGGCGTTTGCCTTGGCCTATGTCGTGGGTTGTCATGATTATTCGGGTACCAGCATTATGGGCTTCTTGTAGCAATTTTTCAATTTCTTTTGTTGCGCTGCCATCCAGATTTGCAGTGGGTTCATCCAAAAAAAGGAGTTGTGGTTTTGTTATCAAGGCTCGGGCAATAGCTAGCTTTTGTTTTTCACCGCCCGATAAGAAACGAGCGTTTGTATTGCATAGATGGTCCAGATTAATTTTGCTAATCCATTCTTTTGCAATTTTCAGGGCAGTATCCTTTGGGATGCCTCGTAAGCTAAGAGGGTAGGTAACATTCTCGATTGCTGTGCGTCTAAGCATGATTGGAGTTTGAAATACAAATGACTGGTTTTGCTGAACACTTTCAACATCGCTATTCCAGTTTAAAATGCCACCGCATGGATTTTCAAATCCGTGTAGCAAGCGCAAGAGCGTTGTTTTTCCGGAGCCATTTGGCCCCATGATGATGGTGAAACCCTTAGTGGAAATCTGAATGTTAATTGGGCCAATGATGCGTTTGTCGCGTTTTTTAACCGTTGCGTTCTTTACATTGAGGGGAAGGATTGTGTCTACCAATTGCTTGCCCTTTCTGTTTTGGAAATTGTATGAATGGCAAGGTTTACGATGATGGCGAGTGCAATCAGAATGAACCCAAGCGCCAGCGCAAAGGCAAATTCCCCTTTGCCCGTTTCAAGTGCTATTGCCGTTGTGAGAACACGGGTGAGATGATCTATGTTTCCGCCTACAATCATGATAGCGCCGACTTCACCAATTGCCCTGCCAAAACCTGCAAGAGATCCTGTTAGTAAAGAACGTCTTGCATCTTTGATTAAAGTCAGTATGCGCTGTCGTTTCGTGGTGTTTAAAGATATTAATAAGTCATGATAATCCGCCCATAAATCACGAATGGCTTGATGTGATATTGATGCAATTAAGGGGGTGATAATAATTACCTGTGCAATGACCATTGCAGTTGGAGTGAATAATAAATTCAAAACACCAAATGGTCCAGAACGCGATAACATGATGTAAACAATCAGCCCGACAACAACTGGAGGTAACCCCATTAAGGCATTAAGAATTGCTATCGTAAAGCGACGAAACTTGAAACGGTTCACTGCAAGCCAAGCACCCATCGGCATGCCAATAATCGATGCTATTATTACGGCGGTAAGAGTGACTTGTAATGAAAGTAAAATGATCTCAAAGAGATCTCTGTCCAGTGAAAAGATAAGCCTGAATGCAGATAGCATTCCTTCGACAATATCATTCATTTACGCACTTTCCTTATTCACATAAATCACCTTATCAGCGCTGTGCCCTATGTCAAAGGTGCAGTTTGTTATAACTATAATTTAGGTGTTGTCAGAGGAATTTGATGATTGTAGCGTTAGTTAATAATTTTGTTGGATGGCCGAGCAATCTCCCTTTTAGTATTTCAAGACTCCACCTGAAATCACTTGCCTTACAATGATGTATTACGTTCGCTAACCGCTTAGTTTTCGACAAGCTGAAGATATTTTGCATTAACGCGGTATTGGTATTTGGCACGAAACAGTGCGGTTTTGGGTGAATCGATTTGGGAAAATGTTTGTAAATAAAATTCGGAAGTAGAGGCGTAGGACGTCACTCAAATTAGCAGTGGCATTTGATGAAGTCTTCGTAAAAATCAATGGGGAACAGTTTTATTTGTGGCGCGCGTTTGATCATGAAGGCGAGGCTCTTGAATGTTATGTTACCAAACAACTTAACAAGATTGCAGCAAAGAAGTTTCTCATAAAAACAATGCAAAATTTTCCCAGCAAATGATCTTACAATTGAAGAGAATCAGGCACTAACAAATACCGCAACAACGCTCGCAGGAAAGTTGAAGAGTTCTGTTCCTGTCTCTCAGAGAAAACTACTCTCCGAAATATTCGATCGTGTTGAGTTACATCAAGATAAAATTGTGATTGATATCAAGGTAAATCAGATAGCCAAATTGTCTGACCCAGATGCAGTATCTCCGCTACGGTAATATGGGGCATATTACACTAAGCAGCGGAAACAACGGCACTAATTGCTAGGGGTATAAAACTGGTCAGTTCGCTTGTGACTGACTGGCGGTGCTGACAGTCTAGTGCGAACCAGTCTCCAGAAGCTATTTCCCTGTTCTATGGGAATTTACAGGGAAATTTGGTGATTATCCAGCCTTATGTATCAAGCGCACCAAAGATTGGGCGTGATGTATGAAGCGTTACGTGGTTATAACAGTGGTGTTATTGTTCTTGGGGGTTAGGTGGAAGTATTTCCAGCCTGTGTTCTAATCAACAAAATAGCACCATCAGCATTAAATTGAGTAAAATCAACTTGATATTGGAATCGGGTTTTTTGGTCAGTTTCGAAAACATCTCTATAGCTAATTTCACCAACAACAAATATATCGAAATCATGGCTAACAAGGTTACTTGGAGGAATGATGTTAAATTCGCTGCCCTCAAGCTCATTTTCGTCACTACCCCCTACTGGGAAAGAATAAGATTGAGGTGGCTTAACGAAACAATCGATTTTTTCTCTTATAGCCGCGCCATCCTTTTTATCTGTAAAAATAAAACTAGCTTTTATATCAAATATGTAGGCAGGGGTTTGTCCGAGATTTTTAACTTTAATTATCCTATGTCAAACCACATGGAGCTTTGGGAAATCTAGCTGCCCGTGACTATTCTGTTGCTGCAGCCATTGTAGATGCAACGAAGCGCATTGATCCAGATCTTTCCTATTTAGCAATCTCCGGAACAGAATCTGAGAAAGCCGCGCGTGCATCCAACGTTACAGTGTATTCTGAAATCTTCGCTGACAGAGGTTATCTTTCATCTGGTCAGTTAGTGCCGCGTGGTCAAAAAGGTGCAATGATAGAAGATGCAGCAGAAGCGGCATATCGTCTCGTAAACTTCATGAAAGATGGCATGATGCCAGTCATGGATGGAGACCCAATTCCCTTAAAAGCACAATCTATCTGTGTGCATGGTGACAGCGTCCATGCTGTTGCTATGGCGGGAGAAGTTCGCAGCCGTTTAACGGCAGAGGGTATTAAAATCAAGCCATTTATTCGATCATGAAGTCTACTGCATTCAAACCAGTTGCCGATCACGCTCTATTGATTGAATTTGGTACAGAAGTCGATGATGATACCAATCGCCGTGTTATTTCCCTTGATCAGGCGATCCTTAATGCGAACATCAATGGTGTTCTTAAAATAACACCCGCACTCGTAAATCTGTTGGTGGTTTTTGACCCTTTGATTACTGACCATACAAAAATTAGATCAGCGGTTGAAAAATTATTGCCTCAGCTTACAAATGCAGGGGAGGCTGGGCGCAGACACATTTTAAACGCTTGTTATGATACAGATATCTCGCCTGACCTCAATGCAGTAGCCAATGCCTGTAGTTTAAGCACCGAAGAGGTTATCAATATTCACACAAGTACGGAGTATCGAGTTGGTATGTATGGATTTGTCCCCGGATTTGCTTATCTCATCGGAGTTCCAGAAATAATACAGGTTCCACGCAAGAAAGAGCCGGCTCTGGGCATAGCAAAAGGAAATATCATCATTGCCGGGGCACAGTGCATTGTGACAAGCCTGAAGATGCCTTCCGGATGGAATGTCATTGGAAGATCCGATGCAGAAATCATAACCGATGATCCAGATCAGGCATTCCTGTTCAATGTGGGCGATACAATTGTATTTCGACGCATTTCCAGAGAAGCATTGAAGTGGATTGCCTAGTGAATGCCACCATACTCCACATTTTGAATGCAGGCCCACTCGTAACCTTTCAAGACGCAGGGCGTCCTGGAAACATGCGTTTTGGTGTGCCTGCTTCTGGACCAATGGATCGAGCGTCATTTGTCACTGCAAATCTGGCGGTAGGTAACTCCGTAGATGACACAGTCATCGAAGTTTCAATGGGCGGATTACAGCTAGAATGTAAATCTGGCGCAATTTCATTTTCTGTGGTTGGTGGAGCTTTTTTTATTGATCTTGATGGCGTGGAATACAATTCAGGTGTTGTTCTCTCCATAAGGTCAGGCCAGAAACTAACAATCCGACCAGGAAAGTGGGGCAGTTGGTGCTATCTCGCATTTTCCGGAAAATTGGATACAACGCAATGGTTAGGAAAATCTGCAACTCATTCTCAATCTGGTTTTGGTGGCGGAATATTGAAAACAGGTTCGGAAATTTTGGTACAGGAAGCGGTAGTAAGAAAATATCGCGAGGGTGAAATAGCTCCGTTTACTTATAAGCCTTTTGACGGGTATGCACGCATCGTGCTTGGACCCCAGGACCATCAATTTTCCTCAGGTGCTATATCAAAATTACTGGACTCCGAATTTAACCTTACAACCGGTTACGACCGAATGGGAATGCGGTTGGATGGCCCGAAATTACAAATGAAGGATTCATTATCGATACCTTCTGAGCCGATTGTAAAGGGATCAGTTCAGGTGGCAGGCGATGGTATGGCAACCATCCTTTTGGCAGATCACCAAACGACTGGTGGATACCCGAAAATAGCGACGGTCATATCCGCCGACCACGATACACTAACTCAACTTAGGCCGCGAGATAAAATTCGTTTCAAGATGATTGATCCAGACGATGCGATTAAAATTGCACGTGTCCGTTCGATTGAACTTAAATATCACATGGATACATTTTCATAAGAAACAGGTTTGCATTATTTTTCAAACATCCTGCGTACGACATAAACAGAATGTCTATTATGGGCTCGGAACTGCCGTTGCAAATTTTTCGTCCATCCAGATTTGAATGGCAGCTTACGCTAATAATCTCTAATTTTTACAAAACTACCAACGGCTGCATTCCCCCCCAAATATTACATTAAGGTAACTATTCTCCGACCCTCGACTGGACTTCACCCGCAAAGGAAGCATTGGTTGTCTCAACGATAACGGAGGCGATGGATTAGTGAAGATCACAGGAAAACATAAAACGAAGCTACTACATCAGATTGCTGAAGACATGCATTCAGCAACGCGTGTTGCAGATGCTGCGGCAAGTGCAGCTCTTAAGCATATGCAAGCTGGTCGGCCAGAAGAGGCAATGCATTCCATTCTTGAGGTGGAGCCCAAACTCTATGATGCCCAGAAGCTGATGAGCCTTTCAACTTATGTGAGCAGCATTGGAAACAAGGATCATGATGGAAAAGCTGCCAATGAGCGACAGGCAGCAGGATAATGGCTGTGTCGTTGAAAAAGCTGGATCAAGAGATCGAGAAACTTGAAGAGCTACCATATGAGGAATTGCTACCCAAATGGATCAAGCAATTTGGCTGCAATCCTCCCAAGGGCGTAAAACAGCCACTGCTTGCACGGGCCGCAGTCTATCATCTTCAAGATAAGAGATTTGGTAGTTTGAAACGAGAAACTCATAAAGCACTGCTATCCATTGCTAATGGAGCGAACCACAAACCATCTGCCCAGAAGATCGAGCTAAAGCCGGGCATGCGGTTGAGGCGAGAATGGCACGGCAAAACGCATCAGGTTGAAGTCCTTGAGAAAGGCTTCGAATGGCAGGGGGAGGCTTATACTTCCCTCTCCGCCATTGCTAAGGCAATTACTGGAGCCAAGTGTTCAGGACCAAGGTTCTTTGGAATACTGGGAGGACAGGAACAATGAATGTACATATTGATCCTCAAACCGAACATCCAGCTCGCATTAAACCTCAAACGAGAAAGTTAAAGTGCGCCATCTACACGCGTAAGTCCTCAGAAGAGGGACTTGAACAAGAGTTCAACTCTCTGGATGCACAACGAGAGGCCTGTGAAGCCTATATTGCATCACAGACAAGTCTTGGATGGAAATTGGTTCAGAAGCCGTATGATGATGGTGGCATATCGGGTGGAGCCATGAAGCGACCAGCCCTGCAGGAGCTGCTTGCTGATATCCGCAATGGTCTGGTTGATGTCATAGTTGTCTACAAGATTGATCGCCTTACCCGTTCCTTGATGGATTTTGCCAAGATGGTCGATGTGTTTGATGGGAAGGGCGTGTCTTTTGTATCTGTTACCCAGCAGTTTAATACAACCACCTTGATGGGCAGGCTTACATTAAATGTGCTTTTATCCTTCGCCCAGTTTGAACGGGAAGTCACGGGTGAGCGCATAAGAGACAAGATTGCAGCTTCCAAGAAGAAAGGCATGTGGATGGGGGGTAAGGTACCCCTTGGATATAAGACGGAAGACAGAAAGCTCATCATAGACAAAGATGAAGCTGAGACAGTTAGATATCTCTTCAGTCGATATCTGGAATTGAGCTCAGTTACGAAGCTTGTCGCTGATGCCAAGGCAAAGGATTTAACAGGGAGGGTGGTTCATCAAAAGAATGGAACCATCAGAACGACGAGGCCATTTGGAAGAGGCAATCTGTATCACCTTCTCGCTAACCCAATTTACAATGGCAAAGTCACACATAGGGATGAGATTTATAAAGGCCAGCATGATGCAATCATCAAACAAGATTTATGGGATGATGTTCAGGAAAAACTGAAGTCTAATGCGGTCAACAGAAAGCTTGGTACGAACACCAAATCCAGAAACTTGCTCACCGGTTTACTGTATGACGATAATGGCAATCGGCTAACACCCAGTCATGCAAACAAGAAGGGTGTTCGATATGGTTATTATGTCTCTAGCCAATTGATCGAGGGTGAATCAAAAACTGAAGATGCTGGCTTAAACCAAGGAAATGAATCAAGAAACGCTCCAACTACATGGCGCATTCCAGCTACCGAGATTGATGTTCCAGTCGTCAATATCATCAAGCAGCATTTGGAGGACCGTATTAAGCTTCAGGATTTAGTCAAGGGACAAAGTCAAACGATTGAACACCATCAAAGAGTTGAGAAAGCAGCCAAGTTCATTGCTCAAAAGCTGCAGTCAGGCCGTCAGCAAAACACGAGAGAAATACTTCAAAACTTTCTTAGCCGTGTAGAGCTTCATGCGGATAAACTAGTGATCGAGATCAAGCTTGAAGGTGTTCATCAAAGTCTTGGATTGGCTCCATTTGATGATCAATCCGACAATCCAATCAAGCGTATAGAATTACCCCATCACATGAAGCGCCGAGGTGTTGAAGCAAGACTTGTAATAGGCAATCAGGAACACCGCGCACCAGATCCCAATCATCATCTGATCATGTTAATCGCCAAAGCACATGAGTACTTGGAAAAACTCACAAATGGCACAGCAAGTTCCATCAGTGAACTAGCCAAACAGGAAGGTGGTAATGCTTCCAGGATCAGTAGGCACCTCCGCCTGAGCTTCCTTGCACCTGACATCATAGAAAAAGCATTTTGGCAGGAACTCAACCTGTCGATCTAACCGCCGAAAAACTAAGACGCCTGATTGACATTCCAGGCAGCTGGCAGGAGCAGAGAACGCTACTTGGTTTTGCTGTCTGACCAAGATTGAATACACTCAAAAGAGCTATCCGATGTTCTCAATCGCAACCCGCCATCTGGCGAGTTAACTCATTCAACTCCTAAACATGCAGCAAACAGCCGTCGCGCCAAAAAGGCCCTCGGGAGACGATTGCAGAAAATGCCCATATGTTGTCTCCAAATCGCGTATCTCCGCAACGGGAACTAAATCAATAACCCGCTAACCTGCGGAAATAACGGCACTAATTGGGAGAGTTATAATAGGGGTCAGTTTGCTGGTGACTGACTGGCGGTGTATTGAACCTCTTGGGGTTTGAATCCTCTACACTCACCATTGAGCTGCAACAAATAATTGCCATGAAAACAACGAAAAGCAAGTTTTATGTTGCAACACTATACGCTGCTTTGATTTCCGTTCTTGGTATGGCTTCAATCATAGCGACGAAAGTACCGTACTAATCGTGCGTTTGAATCCCAGCTTGGGTGTCCATTGACAACTGATATTGCACCTAATCAATCATCTGTGTCGATGTAAGATGTATAAGCTACACAACATAAAAAAACGCTGTAAGAACACATGCCAACATATTGAGTGGAAATGAATTTTTTTCTTGCTACCCCCCCCCCCGAACGTTATGTAATTAGGATTCGGACCTATAAATTTCATACAATTCTGTTTGGGTTTACAGTTTAGATGGAGACAAAGCCTGCCAAACAAGGGCGCTTTCCCTTTTTGCAGCAGGGTTTGCGACAGATAAGCTTTAAACCCAAACCTGAAAGGCGAGGCGCTTTTTTGCCCTGATAGCGTCGAAAAATCTTGCAAATGCCCCACATTTGCTGCACTTTTCCTCCTAATCAGAGTAAAAAATCACACACGCAGAATGGATGAAATTTATAGGTCCGAAGCCTAGGTTTCTTTTGTGTTAAATAAGGAATAGTCTTGATGCTTTTGCCTATAATTTTGTCAGGGGGTATTGGCTCTCGCCTCTGGCCATTGTCGCGTGAAGCGCATCCCAAGCCCTTTATCAAGCTTGGTGACGGGCAAAGCCTACTCCAGAAGAGCTATATTCGTGCCCGCAATATTTCGGATTCTGAGGAAATTGTAACAGTAACAAATCGTGATTTGTTTTTTTACTCAAAAGATGAATTCGAAGAAGTTGGTGTTTCGGCATCAAAAAATACATTTCTACTAGAGCCAGTTGGAAGGAGCTCGGCTGCTGCCATTGCTATCGCTGCGCATTATGCTCTTGGTGCGCATGGTGATGATTGCATTATGTTGGTCATGCCCGCTGATCACCTTGTTCACAATATGGTGGCATTCACTCAAGCCGTAAAGCAGGCGGAAAAATTAGCTGCTCAAGGTAAGCTTGTAACGTTTGGCATAAAGCCTTCGGCCCCTAAAACTGGGTATGGATATATATTGTCTAATGGAAATAAAGTAGAAAAATTTGTTGAGAAGCCAGATAAAAAAACTGCAGAAATATATATTGCCGATGGCAATTATTTCTGGAATTCTGGCATGTTCTGCATGCGTGCTGGCAGTTTTTTGGAGGAGCTTAATCTTCTCGCACCAGATATCGCTGTGCAGGCAGCCAAAGTTGTAGCTGGAGCAAAACTATCATCTGCAGATAATTGGCAGGCACTTGAAATGCAGCGTGCTGAATTTGAGCATATTCAAAGCATTTCGGTTGATTATGCTGTGTTTGAGAAATCTCAAAATGTAGGCATTGTGCCGTGTGATATAGGCTGGTTTGATATTGGCTCGTGGAATGAGCTCGGCGCGTTGCACCCCGCTGATGAGCATAAAAATAATAATTTCGGCAATGTGATGTGCAAAGAAACCAATGACTGCATCATCCACGGTGGCGAAAGATTAATTGCAACGCTTGGTGTCAAAGATCTTATTATTTCTGATACGGTCGACGCTCTCCTCATCGCTCACAAAGATCGCGCGCAAGACGTCCGCACTATTGTTGACGAGTTAAAGGCTCGCAATGATTCTGTTTATAGAGAATTTCCTACGGCACATCGCCCTTGGGGAACCTACACGGTTTTGCAAGAAGGTTTGGGCTTTAAACTGAAACGTATTGAGGTGAAGCCCGGTGCTCGGCTCAGTCTTCAAAGCCACAAACACAGAAATGAGCATTGGGTCGTGGTGAGCGGTAAAGCGCTTGTCACCAATGGAGAGGAAACGATCGAGTTGGAACCTAACCAGTCGACCTACATTCCTTTAGGCAACAAGCATCGCCTTGAAAACCCTGAGCTGAACAATTAATCCTAATAGAGATTCAGTGTGGTAGTTATCTGGGTGAAGACGATATAGTGCGTTATGAGGATGTCTATGGGAGATAAATTTATTCTAGAAGGAAAAAAGGTTTGGGTTGCAGGAGCCAATGGATGGTTGGCTCTGCTATTGTGCGAAGCTTGTGTGGACATGATGTGGATTTATACGCTACAGGTCGAACTGATGTTGATCTTATTGATTCTGTTCAAGTTCAGGAATTTTACAAAGGGGTAAAACCCGATGTGGTAATCTTGGTAGCAGCGAAGGTAGGTGGCATCCATGCAAATGCTATATACCCTGTTGATTTCATATCCGATAATTTACAAATCCAGCAAAATATAATTTCAGGGGCACAACGTAATTTCGTTAAAAAGCTGCTATTTCTTGGCTCTAGTTGTATTTATCCCAGAGATTGTCCACAGCCAATCAAAGAAGAATATCTATTAACCAGTGCTCTTGAGCCTACAAATGAATGGTATGCAATTGCAAAAATTGCTGGAATAAAACTTTGTCAAGCCTACAGAAAGCAATATGGTTGTGACTTTATATCCGCAATGCCAACCAATTTGTATGGGCCAAATGACAATTTTCATCCTGAAAACAGTCATGTTCCAGCAGCACTGCTAAGCCGTTTTCATGAGGCGAAGGTAAAGGGAGCTAACAGCGTAAGTGTCTGGGAACTGGCAAGCCATGTCGAGAGTTCCTGCATGTAGACGATCTGGCAGAAGCTTGCTTGTTTTTGCTGCAAAATTATTCAGGTAGCCAGCATATTAACGTGGGCACAGGAAGTGACGTTTCAATTGCTGATTTCGCGAGCTTACTCAGAAGAGTTGTTGGATTTGAAGGCGACATAACTTTTGAAACAAATCGCCCTGACGGTACTCCAAGGAAACTGCTTGACGTCACGAATATAAATGCCCTTGGCTGGAAGAGCAAAATAAAATTGGAAGACGGGTTGAAACAATATTATCGATGGTATTTGGAAAATAAAAATGAATAAACAGAAAACGGCTCTTATTACGGAATTACTGGGCAAGACGGTGCCTATTTGGCTGAGTTATTGCTGAGTAAGAATTATATTGTTCATGGGATTAAACGGCGATCATCATCGTTCAATACGCAACGCATAGATCATATTTATGAAGATCCGCACTTGCAGCAAGGAAATTTCTTTCTTCATTACGGAGATGTGACAGATGCGACGAATTTGATACGGTTGGTGCAAAAACACAGCCAGATGAGATTTATAACCTTGCTGCCCAAAGTCATGTGCAAGTGAGCTTTGAAACGCCCGAATATACCGCAAATTCTGATGCTTTGGGGACACTGCGCCTGCTTGAAGCGATACGAATTCTTGGGATGGAAAAGAGCTGCAAATTCTATCAAGCCTCGACGTCCGAGCTTTACGGAAAGGTTCAAGAAACCCCACAAAGTGAAACAACGCCTTCTATCCCAGGAGCCCTTATGCCGCTGCCAAGCTTTATGCTTTTTGGATCGTAAAGAACTACCGTGAGGCTTACGGCATGTTTGCCAGTAACGGCATTCTTTTTAACCATGAAAGTCCCATTCGCGGTGAAACCTTTGTAACGCGCAAAATTACAATGGCTGTCGCAAAAATAAAACAAGGCCTTGAGGACTGTATATATATTGGCAACCTCGATGCCAAGCGCGATTGGGGACATGCAAAGGATTATGTAGAGGGAATGTGGCGCATTATGCAGCACAATGAGGCTGATGACTTTGTGCTGGCGACTGGTGAAACACACTCCGTCCGAGAATTTATTGAACTGGCCTTCAAAGAAGTTGGAATGCAAATTGAGTGGCAAGGTGATGGAACGAGTGAAGTTGGCCTAGACCATAAATCTGGAAAGACAGTTGTGACAGTTGATCCACGGTATTTCCGCCCGACGGAAGTTGACTTACTACTGGGTGATGCCAGTAAGGCACGTAAGCTACTCGGCTGGAAGCATAAGACATCTTTTCCTGAACTTGTAAAAGAGATGGTTCGTGAGGATTTAAAGGCTGTGGAGAGCATGTCATGAGTATGATGAATAAAATTAAGAAATTCTCCTTGGCTTACGTTCCTGGTATGGATGCTGTGCGTGATTTACGTAACAAGATACGTTATGCGAATAAGCTTGAGACTAGACTATCTCGGTTGGAAGAGTGTTTACTACCAATTTTGACTGCTCAGTTGCTTCAGAAACTTGCACCATTTGAAAGCCCCAGCGTGCCGCTCATTAGAGTAGGCAACAAAGCTGATGGTGGTTATATCATGGGTGATGTTTTTTGATAAAGTCGATGCTGCCTACTCCTTTGGGATAGCAAATGATGTGACATGGGATAAGGAAATAGCAGAACGCTCAATTCCAGTCTTCATGTATGACCATACAATTGATGGACTTCCAGAAGAACACAAAAACTTCCATTTCTTTAAGACTGGAATATGTGGCAAACCCAATATTAGTGGCATGAAAGATATTGGGACGTTGATCAAAGAAAATGGGCATCTGGGCAGGAACCTGCTGTTAAAGATGGATATTGAAGGGTTTGAATACCCAGCAATTCAAGCACTTACGGAAGAAGAGATATCGCAATTCACGCAGATATCTATGGAAATCCATGATTTGCAAAATCTCTTATTTGATGCCGAAAAGCATTTTCTGATTAGTGAGTGTTTAGTAAAAATATTACACCATATGTATTGTGTGCACATACATGCAAATAACGTTGGATGGGTAGCTGAACGCAACGGGGTATCAGTTCCCGTGTTGTTAGAGCTCTCCTTTATCCGTAAAGACATGGCAAACGACTTCCAACGAACAGATAAATTGCGCACGGACTTGGATAGTCCGAACAATGCTGATAATGAAGAAATCAACGTACATAATTTATGGAAGCAAAACTAATGACAAGTTTAATCAAGAAAATCTTCCAAATGGTGGTTTTTACATATTACAATTATATTGTTCCGATGTTCCTAAAGTCGATTTCTATGAACAAGAACTATTTGATAGATCTGCCAGATTGCGAAAAATCTGTTTATAGTCAGCATGAGCAAGATGGAATATTGGAAAAACTTTTTAGTCACATTTCAACAAAGAACTCGCCGCCTTTTTGTGTTGAGTTTGGTTTTAGCAGCACTTCCCTGACTGGAAATAGTAATTCTGCAAATCTTATTATGAACCATGGATGGCAGTCAGTTCTTTTAGATGGTGGAAATGAAAATCTGGAAATTAATTTACATAAGTCTTTTATCACGTCAAAAAATATATGTGATTTGCTAAAGAAGCATAATGTACCGAAGAATCTTGAATACCTAAGCGTAGATATTGATTCAACAGATATTTGGGTTTTGAGGTCTATTCTTGATGCCTACCGACCTCTTGTAATAACAATCAAATATAATTCTCATTTTCCGTTTGATCAGGCGATTACGTTTCCCGATAATCCAGAAGAGTTTTGGGAAGAAGACACTGTTTATGGCTGTTCTGTTGGTGCGGTTAAACTTCTGGCAGAAAGTTATAACTATAAAATCGTTTATGTTGGTGGTACAGATGTTTACCTGGCTTCTGCAGACGCAATTCCAAAGCTAGAGCCATTGCCCTTAAATTATTTTTCTATAGTGCAGAGAGGAGCTCCTTTGCGGGTTCATAAGCCATGTACTACCGGACGCGAAAAGATCATGCTGGATTATTCTGTATGGCTGAAAACTAATAGTGCTTAAGAGGTCCGGAAGGCAGCAGAGCCTGCTTCCATAAAATATTTAACCTAAGGTTTATGCCTGTGACAAAGAGTTTAAATGTCCAAAAAAATGTCATTGATTCCTCCGTTAGGAAATCAGTTTTTTATCAAATTAAAGAAATTTGGTTGTATCGTGAAATTTTTATCGCTTTGGCATTCCGTGATATCAAGGCGCGCTATAAGCAAAGCGTTCTTGGTCTTTTATGGGTGATAATCCAACCCATTGTTACTTGTTTGGTTTTCACAATTGTATTTGGCTATTTTGTGCGCGTTGACTCAGGCGATACGCCCTACCCTGTTTTTGTGTTTTCAGGATTGCTTTTATGGCAGTTTTTTAGCCGCAATCTTGGTGAAGGAACAGGGAGTTTGGTCGCTAATTCGGCATTTATAAATAAGATCTATTTTCCGCGTATGGGCATCCCATTAATTGGTCTACTGGCAAGTACCGTCGATTTCTTTCTTGCCTTGGTTATTTTGTTCGTCTTGATGATATGGTTTGGCGTAGCCTTTCAGCCCCAGATTATTTTTGCCCCCTTGATTGTTTTGGTGACGCTTTCCCTGAGCTATGCCGGTGCACTGATATTCGCACCGCTCAATGCTATTTATCGTGATGTTGGGATGGCTATTGGCTATGGGACTCAATTTTTGATGTATCTATCACCCGTGATTTATCCCGTATCCTTTCTGCCGGAAAACTATCATTGGCTATTTGACTTTAATCCTGTTGCGACATTGCTTGATTGGATGCGCTGGGCATTGATTGGAACTACATTACCATCTTCAAGAGCGTTCATTGTTCTTGGTGCAACAGCTATTGTTTTTCTTATCATTGGCAGAACCGTGTTCCGCAAACTGGAATCAACTGTAGTGGACAGGATTTGAAATGACTGAAGTTATAAAAATTGAAAATCTGTCCAAAGTCTATAGGCGTCCAATCAAACGCGACGATAAAACAATCACGGAAGATTTTTGGGCATTGCGTGACGTCTCCCTATCTGTCAATCAGGGCGACATTTTAGGAATCATTGGGAAAAATGGGGCTGGAAAAAGTACGCTTTTAAAAATTTTATCAAAAATTACCACCCCCACTAGTGGAAGGATAACCATGAGCGGTCGTGTAGGTAGTTTGCTCGAGGTGGGAACGGGTTTTCACCCTGAAATGACAGGTCGAGAAAATGTTTATATGAATGGCAATGTTCTGGGCATGTCTAATGCTGAGATTAATAGGAAGTTTGAAGAGATAGTAGATTTTTCTGGTGTGGCTGATTTTCTTGAAACACCTGTCAAACGCTATTCCAGTGGAATGCAAACCCGACTGGCTTTTGCTGTTGCAGCTCACCTCGAACCGGAAATTCTTATTATTGATGAAGTTCTTGCAGTCGGTGATGCTGAGTTTCAAAAAAAATGTTTAGGAAAAATGGAAGAAATAGAAAATAGCGGAAGAACCATACTCTTCGTCTCCCATAATATGAATGCTATCAAAAATCTGTGCAACAGATGTATCTGGCTGAAAGATGGATTAAAGGTAGAAGATAGCAGGCAGGTTAGCAGTGTGATTTCAAAATATTTGCAAAATGCATCTGATTTAGCAAACAATTTATCTTATTGGGAAAAGCCTATAAATATTAAGGAAAATAATATTATTTCATTCGAAAGTATTTATTTACTCGATGCAGGCAATAATCCAGTAGACCAAATTGCCGATTTTAAGTCTGAATATTATCTGAATGTTAAGGTCAAATGTTTCAAAGAAACACCACGACTTGCCGTTGGATTTAGGGTGGTTTCAGAGAATGGCGACATTCTGTTTTATTCCTCCACCTCTGATATTGATGATACACAATTGTCTCTATTTCGAGTGGGCGTAAATGAGTTTAAAATCAAGCTACCTGAATTACATTTAAAGTCCGGTATATATAAGCTAAATTTTTTTGCGGGTATTCTCGGTGAATGTTCGATCGTTTCACCAGATGACTCAGAGATTGCTATCGCATTTACTGTGGATGTTAACCAACGAAGAGCCCTCAATATCCAAGAAGATAGGAGCGCAATTTTAGCTCCATTGCTAGATTGGAGATTAACATGATTGTTGCTAGAATAGTGGGAGGCCTCGGAAATCAACTGTTTCAATATAGCTACGCAGCATCACTTTCAAAGAAATATCCAATATTTGTAAATAGATTACGAAAAATGATGAGTATGGCTGTGAAATTGCACAATATAGTCAGTGATGTAAATGACACCTATTTTAATGCTACAAAATTGGCTAGTGAATTTTCGTATATTAGTGGTTATTGGCAGAACCCTCGTTGTTGGCAAGATTATTCCGATGAAATTCGTGCCGAATTGCATTTTAAGCCGTCTAAATATTCCGCTGTAATGAATTATATAAAAAAAATTGAGAGTCTCGAAAACTCATGCTCTATACACTTTCGTCGAGGTGATTATATTTCATCTCCATGCGTTTACAGTAATATCTATGGTATATGTGATTTGGAATATTACAAATTGGCTATTGAGTATATTGAAAAAGAAACTAAAAAGAGCGTAAATCTGGTTTTTTTTAGCGATGATATTGAGAATATTAAAGGAGAATTGAATTCTCTAAAAAGGCCATCGCTGTTTGTGAATCTAGGAAAGGGGATTAAAGACAGTGAAGAGTGAAGAGTTAAAACTTATGGCTAAATGTGATCACAACATTATCGCCAACAGTAGTTTTAGCTGGTGGGGGGCTTGGTTAAACAACAACCCGGATAAGATTGTTGTAGGCCCTAACCCGTGGTTTAGAGACAACAGTAATAAACATATAATGCCAGATGGTTGGGTTAAGATTCAGAGGGATCTTAATGAAAACGATTAACCTCTCCTCAGTTCATCCAAATCCGTGGCTACGGCAATTTCCTAATTCAATCCCTGAATGGGATGGGTGGAATTTTGCCTTCAATGCTGAGGATGAGCCCTATGATTATATTGTTGTTTTTGATGATTTACATGCGCCTATAAAGCCAAACTGCCCGAAAGAGAATATCATTCATCTGGCAACAGAGCCACCGTCAGTACACCGTTATGATGAGAGTTTTCTTCGTCAGTTTGCGTGGGTGGTTACGCAGGATGATGATGCGCTCGAGAACTCAGGAAAAATTCATTATCAACCGGGGCTTACGTGGTTCATCGGCTGGAAACCGGGGGAGAACGATAATAGCAAAATTATGAGTTTTGACGAATTGGAAAGTCTTTTTGATCAGCCCAAATCGAAACTCATTTCTGTCATTGCTTCTAACAAAGCTTTTACGCCTGAACATAAAGCCCGTTTAGAATTTGCACAAAAATTAAAAGAGCACTATGGGGATAAAATTGATTTCTATGGTCGTGGCTTTGTGCCAATGGATGACAAGCTGGATTCGCTTAGAGACTATCGGTTTCAAGTTGTATTAGAGAACTCCTCCCACAATCATTATTTCTCCGAAAAGCTGACAGATTGTGTGCTGGCTGGAACATACCCAATTTATTATGGATGCCCAAATCTTGATGATTATTTTCCTGAAAAATCTTACCTTAGAATAAACATTGATGACTTTAAAGGGGCTGTTACTTTAATTGACCAAGCAATCGAGCAGAACTTTGATCAAAAATATCGTGCAGAGTTGTTAAAAAGCCCGTGATCAAACGCTCCATGAACACAACCTTTTTCCCATGTTGATCAAAATCATTGAACAGATCGAAAACGGCGATTTTGGCAAACCTTACACTAATACGCTTTATGGCGAAGAGATACTTCCTTTTGGTCATGAAAGATTTCAAACTCTGTTTGGCCCAAAAGTGAACGTTCCACTTCGTATACAACTTAGCAGTCTGGCTAATAAAAACCCATTGTTTGGCTTGCTGCGCCGTCTATATCGTATTGCGAGGGGAAGATAATGTCCAACCCCAGTGTAGATGTTGTTATTCCAGCGTATAACGCTAGCCGTTTTATTGAGGAAACCATCCAATCCGTACTTGCTCAAACGTATTTACCACGCAAAATAATTATTGTTGACGACGGTTCCACTGACAATACGGTTGAGATCATAAAAAGCTTTGAAAGCGAGTTAATTGAACTTATCTCAGTTGGAAATGGCGGTGTCAGCCGCGCCAGAAATATCGGTATTAAGGCATCAGAAGCGGAATATGTTGCCTTCTTAGATGCTGATGATGTTTTTCATCGGCAGAAACTGAAAAGACAAATTCAAGCACTGCAACAAAGTAAAAATGCTCTTATCGCTTATTGCTTTGAAGATGCGATAGATGAAAATGGTAACGATATCTCACAATTAAGAAATATCAAATTTCCTGAAAAAATTGAGCAGGGTAATTTATTTAACAACCTTTTGTATGATCAGTACCGTGTAGGCAACCCTTCTTCTCTGGTTGTAGCAAAAACAGCTTTATTGGAAGTTGACGGCTTTGATGAAAAATTAAAATTTTCTGAATACCTTGACCTTATTATACGACTATCTGAGAGGCAACTATTTGTTTGCGTGCCAGAAGTTTTATACAGTTTACGATTTTCAGACTCCTCCACTATGGGTAAAATTAGATTATTTGAGGATCGGATCGATGTTGTTCTAAACCACATTGCAGCACTGGAAAAATGGCATGAGAATCTAAGCCAAGACGATACAGTTGTTCTAGCTCAAATAAATCACTTAGAAAATCTATTATTTGAAGCTAATGACACAGGTGCAATAGTTAGAAAAATAGGCTTTGTATCTCCTGAATTGGGGGGGTAATGGGATTTAATTACGCCACCCTTCCTTCAGTAGATGTCGTTATTCCAGCATATAATGCCAGTCGTTTTATTGAGGAAACCATTCAATCGGTATTGGATCAGACACATCTTCCCCGCAAAATCATCATTATTGATGATGGTTCTATGGATAATACAGTTGAGATAGTAAAAAGCTTTAAAAGCGATTTGATTGAACTGACTTCAGTTGAAAATGGCGGTGTGAGCCGCGCCCGAAATATCGGCATCAAGGCATCAGAAGCGGACTATATTGCTTTTTGTGATGCTGATGACATTTGGGAGCCTGGTAAGTTAGAGGCGCAACTTCGCCAATTAAGACGGAAACCAGACGCTGGGGTTTGCTATGCTGGTTCTCAGCTTATTGATGACGCAGGCGTTGAGATCGAAAATGCTATCGGTGTGCCCTATGTGCGCGGTCATGTTTTTGAAGATATTGTCTATTATGAACGTCCCATTTATGGCTCGGCTTCTTCGGTAGTGGTTGAAAGAGAAATACTATTACAGACTGAATCGTTTGATGAAAAGATGCAATTCAGCGAAGATGTCGATCTTTGGGCTCATCTCGCTTTAGTGACAGAATTTGAATATGTCTCGCAACCTTACGTAAAAATTAGGGTTCACGCTTCCTCCGCAACTCGAAATAAGAGCTGGGATAAAGACCTGAAAATATTGCTGCAGCATTTTTATTACCTCAATAAATTCGCAGACACACATCCTATCCCCAGTCATATGATCAGAGTTCACAAAAATAGAATTATTCGGCTTTTTTTTAACTATCCATCAAAAGTAATGCAGATTCTTTCATTCTATAGATTGTTAAGGCATAAATCTCCACACCTAGCCAATCAAATGGGCTATCGAAACTTTCCTTTCTTTATGCTTAATATTTTTGGGATTATAGCCCGTGAGGCATTTTGCTGCATAAGAACCAGAGCAGTGCCATTCAAAAGATTACAGCTACTTATTTCAGAAGGGACTATTTTTTTCTCAAAATCCAAGAAATATAATCCCGATGTCGAGTTCGTAAGGAAGAAGCGATAATGTTTGCATCTTTCAGTAATTCATCAAGAAAAATTCGCGTCGGGTATCATTGGAAAAATACAAATGGCCGAGCAGATGGGATCACACGATATGTAGATAATATTACGCAATCAGATAATAACTCAAACGTGGAATTCGTTAATTGTTCAAATTCGAAATTGTTCTCGATACCTTTCGTAGGCCGCTTTTTCTTTATTTTAAACCTTCTCTTGGGATCAAATATCCGCAAAAAGGAAATTGATGTATACTGGGGGGTGGCTCATAAGTTACCTTTTTTGCGGGTTAAAAACGTTTCGTATGTTGTTACGATTCATGATCTTGTCTGGAAGGTCTGTCCTCAAACCATGCCATTGATGCGACGGCTCACAGAGCGTTTTTTCTTTCCGATTGCCATTCGGAACGGGGATTTAATCATTACTGTTTCCCAAAGTACCGCCAACGATATTGTTAAGCACTTCCCATTTTGTGCGAATAAAATAAAAGCGATACCCTTAGCGAGTGCAATTGGAAAGAATAATAAGAGCAAAGAACGACAAATAGATAATACGCAATATGTTATTTTTGTTGGAACTATAGAGCCGCGTAAAAATATTAAAAACATGTTAAGGGCTTATGCCGCTCTGCCCAAGTCTCTTAAACAAAAATACAAATTTATTCTGGTCGGGAATATTGGATGGGGGAATATTGAACTCGATAAGCTATTGGTGGAATTCAATTTAACTTCATTTGTTGAATGGAGGCCTTTTGTTAACGATCAAGAACTTTCAGCACTTTACCAAAATGCATATTGTTTATTGTTCCCGTCATTCTATGAAGGTTTCGGTTTGCCAATTGTAGAAGCGCAGAGTTTTGGTGTTCCAGCTATAACCTCAAATATTTCTTCAATGCCAGAGGTTGTTGGTGAAGGCGGATTGTTGATTGACCCTTGTTCCATTGAAAGCATAAAAAACGCACTTGAACAACTACTTAGTGACACAGGACTAAGAGATTCTCTATCGCAAAAAGCGATGATCAATGCGCAAAGGTTTTCTTGGGGAAAAACTGTTAATACAACATATGACGTATTCTCAGAATCCATTAACATTAGGGGGAGATAATGGCGAAGATAAACATCCTCCATGTCTACAAAACTTCTATGCCAGCCAGTTATGGTGGTGTAGAGAGCTTTATTGACACGCTGTGCAAGGCGGACAGTAAATTAGGTGTCAAAAACACCGTTCTGACATTGCATCCTAAGCCCCAGAAACAACCAATTGAAATGGATGGTTATTCCGTTCATCAGGCAAAACAAAATCTCTTTCTGGCTTCAACAGGTTTTTCAGTATCTGCCTTTAGCAAATTCAAGCGATTGTCGAATGATGCGGATATTATCCATTATCACTTCCCTAATCCTTTTGCAGATATGCTTCATCTGGCATGTCCCCCCCAAAAGCCATCACTGGTTACATATCACTCAGATATAATAAAACAAAAATACTTGCTTCATGCTTATAGACCGCTGAAACAACGGTTTTTAAACTCTATTGATCAGATCGTCGCGACTTCCCCCAATTATTTTGTTACAAGCAATATTTTGCAGCAATTCGCTAATAAAGTATCGATCATTCCTATTGGCATAGACCCAAAAGCTTATGAAACGGTTGATTCTGAACGCCTAGATTTTTGGCGAAGCCGTTTATCAAAGCCTTTCTTTTTGTTTGTTGGTGCCATGAGGTATTACAAGGGGCTTCATATTGCCCTTGAGGCGATTGCTGGAACAGGAATTCAAATTGCGATAGCTGGCATTAACGGAATTGAAAAAGACCTGAAAGCCCAAGCGGCGGCACTTGAATTGAAAAACGTTGATTTTCTTGGCTTTGTTAACGATAAGGATAAAATCGCGCTGCTTCATCTTTGCCATGGCTTTATTTTTCCTTCTCATCTTCGTTCTGAGGCATTTGGCATCTCTCTCTTAGAGGCTGCAATGGTCGGGAAACCAATGATTTCATGCGAAATCGGCACGGGTACAACTTTTGTTAATTCTGCGAATGAAACCGGACTTGTTATCAATCCAGGATCGCCTCAAGAGTTACGTGAAGCGATGCAGTTTCTTTTAGATAACCCAGAGGTTGCTGCCACTATGGGAAAAAATGCAAAGAAACGATCTTTAGAATTATTTACTGCAGATCAACAAGCCAAGTCGCACTTGGATCTCTATCAGCAATTACTCAAGTCGAATCATTAAAATGGTTCAATTTTTCAATGTGATTTGTTCATACAAATCAGCCTCTGCGGCCCGTCGTCGAACCAGCCCTTTGAGCTTACGACCACCCGCCCAGACCCAGCGCATGAATTGCTCTGGAACTTCTGCATGTTCCTCGCGGTTGATTTTACGACGAAGTGTTGAGCGTTGGAGCGCCCCGCCGCCAAGATTGTAGGTGAATGACACCAACGCATCGAATTGACCGTCTGTAAGCGGCACATTAATCAGGCGCAAAACAGCGCGTTCTGCGATCTGGGCATCTTGGCGCAAAAGCTCTTCTCCCTTTGCCTCATCAATGCCTGCTGAAAAGTCTTCATCGTCTTTGACAACATGACCGTAACCGATGGTGGGATAACCAGCGGGACAAAAATAAACGGTCCGAGAGAAGCCCTCGAACCGTTTGATCAGGTCCAGTCCCTCTTTAGTAATCTGCCTCATGAACGATATCCTCGGTATTTTGCCAAGGCACGTTGCCCAAACCAGAAGGACATAACAGCAGCAAATAACGCCTGCGTTTCAGCATCCCAAACAGCAATCAGTCCGTCGGTAATTCCGACACCCTGATCCAACAGTTTGAACAGCGCAGCAGTTTTGACGGTGGCGAACAGGATAAAAAACGCATAAGTGATGATTGGGCGCACCGATGCACGCAGAGCCTCCACCCATTTCACACCGCTGGGCTGGCTGCATGTGCATAGAGCGCCTTGCTTTCAGCCACATCGGCCTGCACCTGTATTTCTTCAAGGCGCTGTGTATGGCCTTGGCGTTGCGCTTCCATCTGGCGATCCAAAATAGCCAGCTCATGTTTGCGGTCGGAATGATCGCGCCAGAGTTTCAAAAAATCCGGAAACGCGGATGATAAAAAGCCCAGCAGGCCTCCAAGTAATGTCAGTGCGGCACCTTCAATAGGTTCCGTCAGTAATTCAGGGCTTCCGGGGTTTAAAATGTCGATGACACCATCAAGCGTGCCTGCCGTTTCCAGCGCAGCGCCAATTTGTGTGATCAACCGATCAAGATCAGCCTCACGCTGAGCGGCATCGGCGTTTTGCACAAAAACCTCAATATCAGCGCGGTGCTTGTAAATGTAGCGCGGCGGTGAGAGCAGAATATCCGACTCTCCGGGATCACCATCGCGCAGCACTACAAGCCCGGTTTCAGGAATTGCCGTGGTCAGCACTTCATTGCGAAGCACGCTGATGCCGGGCAATCCTATTTGCAGGCATAAAAAAAAGGCCCTGCAGGGCCTGTTCGCGTTTCGATGTCATTTCTAATCTTTCCAATATTTGACGATCAGCTCAGGAATGCGCCTGTGCCATTTTGCGGCTTCCGGCTCAAAGCGGATGAGTTTTGGCATTTTGACTTGCGGCACCATCCAGAACATCACCACCGATGTGAGACCACGACCGGATTTCGGCGCCGATTGACTGGCTTTTCTAAAACCTCGCAGATCACCTGTTTTGCGGCTATAAGAGGCACGCATATTTTCAGCGACAAGCAGTGATGGGCCATTTTTGCGATAAACAAACCGTAGCCTGATCCCACGCGCTTTTTCAAGATTACCGAGCGTAACACGTTTACCCAGAGCCTTCTTTGGCGCATTCGGGGTTGGAATAGCCAACCAAAAACCGTCTTTGCCTTTGATCACTTGGCCTTCTTCAAAACCCTCCATGATCTTGGCGGCTTTGGTGTAAACCATGCCAGCGGCTTTTAGGCTCTTAGCTTGCTTGGGATAAACATCGCCGCGCCATGACTTTGCCAAACGCGGCCCAAGACCTGCGGCGGTTACCTGAGTACGCATGCTGTTTTTAAGACCTGTTGTGGCTGTACGGATGGCTCCGGTCACAGCTTGTTCGGCTTCCAGCAATTCAGCTTTCAGGCGGTAAGGGTGTTAAAGCTGAATGGCAAGACTTTCCGACAGAATTCCTTGCAATAACCAATGAGCAAGCATCTGCCGTTCCCTGTAATGGTCGAGCTGGATGCTACATTGAATGTCGTGCGGCATGGACCAAGCGACTTTGTTGGCATCTGCACTTCAGATACCAAGCAGTGCGACCGCCGCACGCTCAAAAAGTCAGAACTTGCACTGTATCGCGTTGATTATAAAAGCTGGCGACCAAAATTGCTGAGGCCATTGGTTTCACCGAGCAACACGAAAAAAATCACAGGACATACAGCTCTTTGGAAATTTGGTGTACTGAACCCGCAAGCCGAGCACAGTTTTCCTGTTTATTGCTTTTTAGGTCAGACATCCTCGCAGCTGGATAAGATCATCAATCAGCTTTGTATGGGCGAGCAGACGTTTCTGTTGATTGCCGCCACCAGCAGTCTCATCAGCACTGCCAGCTCTGATGCGAGCAGCAGGCATAAATCCAAGCTCATCGGTATAGACGATGTGCTTGCTGTTGATGCTGCAGGTAAGGTCACGGCGAAAGACAGTGCTCAAACAATCGTCTCCAATTGGCTGGAAACAGTGTTGCCAAAATCAGCGAAGCCGGGATCGGAGTATCAATTCCCGACACCAGCAGGCGCAACGTGGGAGCAGTTTGTGTTCGAGTTTACCGCAACAGAGATGTTGTCATGTGACATTGCGGTCAAACTCAACAACGTTTGGAACCTGAGCATCTGAAGATGAAAGATCAGAGATCTGGGAAAAGAACGAACCAGTGGACGCTTCTATTGGTTCTTGCAAAAACCGGAGGAAGCCTCTCGTGGAAGGATAGCGATGCAGACGATAAGCTAAAAAAAGCAGAAGCAGGAATTAGCAAACAAGCTCAAACAATCCTTGGCCTTTCCGAAGACCCGCTTCCATGGTCGCTTTAAGAAAATTGCTATAAAGCCAGATTCACCATTCGTGCAGATGATAACGTGCTGCGCCAGCTCACTGGTTGACAATGATAGGCATAGACTGGTGCGAACTGGTCAATTGCCAAGCCCGTGATTTCCCATGACTAAAAACTCCGTACTTCGCTTTTCCAAGTACGGTGTTTTCAGGAAAGGAGCATATATAGGAGGAAAATTAGAGAAAAACGGGGGGTTTTTATAGAGAGAAGTCAATTGCAAACAGCGAAAAAGCCCGCAAATGCTGGGCTTTTGAGGCTATGCCATCTCGGGCATATGAAAGTTCGTTTTGTGTTAATTGGCGGACAGGAAGGGATTCGAACCCCTCGAGACGGTTACCCGCCTACTCCCTTAGCAGGGGAGCGCCTTCGACCACTCGGCCACCTATCCACCGACACGGATATGATGGATGGTTTGTGAACACAAGTCCTTTTTACAGATATTGCAAACTTTCTATAAAAATTGACGATATATCTATAAATAGAGGCTGTAATTACGTATATATTTATCCAGTATCCCGTAAATAAGCCGAATCTACCCTTGATTTTATGTGTGTTTTCATGGTTATGATTATGTTAACGTAGTGTAAGGTTTTTTACATACGCGCTTAATGTGTTGAATTGGGCAATGCATTCAAGGGGGGAATAATTACAAACAACATCCTCTTGAGTTATGTTTAAACATGCTTTTGCGTGTAAAGGGAGATGTCATTTATTATGTGTAATTGGAAAAATGGATTTGGCCTGGGATATTTGCGGTGGTTATTTTAACCGCGCTATCTACTTGGTTCAAAGCTGATGTCGTTCAAGACGATCTGGACAGCTAAAGCTTTAGGAGATCTAAAAGCTGAGCATTCATGGGCTGATGTAAGCCTTGATGGTCGTGATTTAACGCTTAAAGGAATCGCGCCTTCACCTGAAGCTGCCGCAGAAGCTCTAAAAATTGGCTGATGAAGCTTATGATGTTCGCATCGTTGCTGATGCAAGTGATTTGTTGGCTAATAGGCATCACCATTTGCACTTAAAGCTGACAAAGCAGATGGTAAATTTGTCCTGACAGGTAATGTACCTAGCGATGACATGAGAGCTGAGATTGTTTCTGCGGCAAAAGCTGCTGCACCAAACAGCACAATTGATGACCAGATGACACTAGCACGCGGTGCAAGTGACGGTTTCTCTGATATAGCGAAATTCTCTGTTGGCGAACTTACAGGTCTTGCGTCTGGTACAGCGTCAATTCTGATGCTGACATTTCGCTAGTGGGCCGTAGCCTCTTCTTATGATACTTACGATACCGCAATTTCCACTTAGCAGGGTCAATTCCTGGAATGGGAAAGTTGTTAAAGCTGAAGTTACTCCTCCAACTGCTTCACCATACGAATGGATGGCAGATTATGATGGTAGCGCTGTAACACTAAGTGTTTTGCACCAAAATGCCAGAAACACGTACTAGTATTGAAGCATCTGTTAAAGAGCAGTTACCGCAAGCAACTATTACGAATAACATCCGTATTGCAGAAGGTGCGCCAGCAAACCTTGCTGAAGCAACTAAATACGCAACTGGTTTCTTCCCAGGATTCACACAAGGCAGAGCATCAATTTCTGATGCAAACTTTTTCTATCTCAGGTGTTTCTAAAACATCTGCTGAGCATGAAGCAGCAATTGAAAATTTACCAAACCTTACTTCAGGTTTTGAACTTGCAGAAAACAACATTCAACTAAATGGTGTTCGCCATATGAATGGAATGCGAAGCAAGATGGTAAAGCAATTATTCTTTCAGGCTATGCGCCTGGCACAGGTGCAAGAGATCGTATTGTAGAAAATACTAAAGCAAACTTCCCATCAGCTTCAATTGATAACCAATTGAAAATTGCCGGTGGTGAAACTGCTCAGTATGATCCTGCAACGGGTTATAGCTTAGGTATGTTGCAACATCTTACTTCTGGCGAAGCTAATTTGTTAGATGATAAACTAACAATTACAGGTCGTGCTAATCTGTTGAAGACTACGATGCAGCAGTTGCTGTAGCTGGTAATGCACCTGAAGGTATTAGCTTAAGTGCTAATGTGTTGCCTCCAATCGTTAAGCCATATCGTTTCAGCGCAGTAAAAGCGGATAATAAAATCACACTTTCTGGCTACGTTCAAAATGATATGCGAGAGCAAAAGTTGTGGCAACAGCGAAATCAGCTAACCCTGGTTTCACAGTAGTTGACGAATTTAAAACTTGCTGAGGGTGTTGCAGACGGTGTCAATTGGGGCGACTGCTACAGGTTATGGTCTTGGTCAACTTGCCACGCTTGATGATGGAACAATGTCCATTATCAACGACAATTATGCATTGCAGGCAATGCTGCTTCAATTGAAGTAGGTGATGCAGCAATAGCAAACATACAGGATGGTCTTCCTGATGGTATGAAGCTTGGTAGCCAAGCAATTGTTGTACCTGAGCCTGAACCAGCCCTGAGCCGCGGCACCGCCTGTTGCTGATCCATATCGTTGGACAGTGAGCAAAATTAAATCTGGCGTAAGTGTATCTGGCAATATCGCTGATAAGGCTGATGGCGATGGTATCGTATCAATCGTTAAATCATCTTTGGGTGTTTCAGATGTAACAGATAAGCAGACAATCGCTTCTGGTAAACCTGAAGGTTTTGACGTGGTTCGCCGCATTGTAACGAACCAAGTTAAACGGCTTGAGGCAGGCCAAGGTAATATAATTGGTCAGTCCGTTTCCAGTGGAACGGACGCGTTTCTAACGAAACAACTGCGAATGATATTAAAAGTAAAATTGAAAACGTACTTCCTGCTGGATACTCAGGGTCAACAAACATCCTGTATCCTAAGCCAGAGCCTGTACCTGAGCTAGTTGTGTCAAAAGCTGACCCTTATCGTTGGAGTGTTTCAAAACAAGCTTCGGGCATGACTGTTCGTGGTAATGTGATGGATGACGCTGCAAAAACCTCCGTGATTGCAATGGTCAATAAAACACTTGGTGGCGAAGCAACTGACAAGCAAGTAATTGCGCAGGGAAAGCCAGATGGTTTTGACGATGCACGTAAACTTGTTTCTTCACAAGTAAGGCTACTAGAAGCAGGGCAGGGCAATGTAGTCGGTAATACGCTATCAGTGTCAGGCCGTGCTAAGAACGAGAACATCAAAAAATTAATTGATAAGATTGTTCAAAAGCGTCTACCAGCTGGTTTCACAGGAACAACAAATATCTTGTTCCCAAAAACCTGAAACCTGAGCCTGTACCTGTTGTATCTTCTGTTGATGCAGATGCATGTCAGGCTCTGATTGTTACTGCAATTGATGGACAGAAGATTTTGTTTGAAACTGATAAAGCAGTAATCAAATCAGAATCTGAAAGCCTCTAAACGCAGTTGCTAAAGCAGCGGCTGAATGTCCTGCAGTGCGAATGGAAATTGCAGGTCATACAGACTCAAGAGGTCCGTGATTCTTACAACCAAGAGCTAAGTGATGCACGTGCAAATGCTGTATCAACATATCTGGCAAGTGTCGGTGTGGATGCTGCAAGACTTGATGCAAAAGGTTATGGAGAAACACAACCTATCGCTTCTAATAAAAACCCTGATGGGCGCGCTCAAAATCGCCGCATCGAATTCAACGTGATTAAGTAAGGAGGACACATCATATGTCTCTATTTAATCGAACAACTTTTCCTCTTTCTACTTATAGCCTTTGTTATTGGACTAGTAGTTGGTTGGATTACATCTGAACCTAGAAAACAACGCTAAGAGTTGGATTGGAGCTAAATTATGACAATGTAATTATCCAGTCGCTATTGCTGATGGCAATTGCATATATTCTGGGCTGTATCATCGGGTGCATTTTGCATAGGTTCTTTGTAGAGCCTGAAAAGGCTGCTGTAGTTGCAGCACCAATCGCAGCAGTTGCTGCTGTTGCACCTAAAGTTGAAACACCACCGGCACCTAAGACCCGTTGCAAAACCTGCACCTGCGCCAAAGCCAAAGGCTGCACCTAAACCAAAAGCAAGGGTTTCTAAACCTAAGCCTAAGCCAGCACCTGCGCAAAAGGATGATCTTAAGCGCATCAAAGGTATTGGCCCTCAAAACGAAGGTCGTCTGAACACTGTTGGTGTGATGCAATTTGCTCAAATCGCAGCATGGAACGCAAAAGACCAGCGTGAAATGGGCGAACCGTTTAGCCTTCCCGGGTCGTATTGAACGTGAAGACTGGGTTAAGCAAGCTAAGGTTCTTGCAAAAGGTGGTACAACTGCTTTTGCTAAGCGCGTAGACAAGGGAGAAGTAGAATCTTCAACTGGTAAAGCAACCGTAGGTGATATGGGTAAAAAACCATCCGTGATGGCAAAAGCTCCAGCAGGCGGCGGCGATAACCTAACGCTTATTGACGGTGTTGGTAATGCACTTGAGAAAAGCTTTTTGCACTTGGTATCTACAAGTTCGATCAAGTCGCTAAATGGACAAAAGCTAATGAGATTTGGTCGGTAACGAACTTGGTTTCCCGGGACGTCCAGAGCGTGAGAACTGGGTTGCAGAATCTAAAGTTCTTGCAAAAGGCGGCATGACCGAACATAAAGCGTGTTGAGCGCGGAGAAATTACTTCAAGTCGTAAGACCAAGAAATAACCTAGCTACATAGAAATATTAAAGCCCGCTGTGAAAACAAGCGGGCTTTTTTATTTTAACAGTAATTAAAATTAAAGTTGGTTTTGAAGGAAGCCGGAGACAGTTTTTTCAAGCCCGTCAACGCTTAGGATAGGAGCGTGGGTTTGACCTTTGGCGATTGCAACCGTCATCTTAGGGTGCAGCATTTTCATAGCATCAAACGTTTCTTCAGAAAGAATATCTGTATTCTCGGCGCGTATTGCCATCACTGGAGTTTTTGTAAGAGCGGCAAATTCAGGCCACATATCTGGCAAGCGCTCATCAAGGTTGATTGAACGCAAGCTGGTCAAAAGCTTCTTATCAAACTGCAATACGAGTTTGCCGTTTTCAAACTTATAAAGCCGATGAGCCTCCTTCTCCCAATCACTTTTTGAGAGAGCGGGTGACGTAGGTTTCCCCAATCGCTCACGCAATTCTGCAGCTTCTTTAAAGTTAGTGGGTAGGCTTCTGCTCTCATAAGTACGCCATATTCTGACTAAACCAGTAGCGTCGATTACAGGGCCTATGTCATTTAAAATAACGGACTTCAATATACCAGGTCGTATGGACGCAAGCATCATGGCGATAAGCCCGCCTCTGGAAGAGCCGATAATATTTACAGCACCCAGCCCCAAGGAAGTTATTACATCAATTGTATCTTCAGCTTCTATTGTCAGGGTGTAATTTTGCCAATTAGAATCATACTCAGATTGTCCTCGACCACGATAATCTATTGCGACTATGCGGCGGCTACCACCTTTCTTGCTTGAAAGATAAAGTGCCAAATCATGAAAATCATTTGAGTTACGTTTAATGCCTGATAGGCAAATTACAGGATTCGGATCGTTATTTTCCCAGCCATATTTGCGGCCAGCAATCATTAAGCCATCACGGGCAGAACATTTAAAAGGGATATAGTCCAAGGTGATACTCACAACAAAACCTGAAATTATTTTAGTTGGTGTAGTATGTAAGCTTTTTTTAAATCAACGTCTACCACGCCTTAAATCTTGTTCTATGTTTAATGCAGAACCGGATATTCGTGTTTTATAAACCTGATAATTCTCCAAAATACGCTGTATATAACTACGCGTTTCTTTGAATGGTATCTTCTCTACCCAATCAATTACTTCATTAAGAGACTTACCTCTAGGGTCACCAAATCGCTTCATCCATTCATCTACACGCCTTGGTCCAGCATTGTAACCAGCAAAGGTTAGGATGTAGGAATTGTTAAAATTACCCAATTGCTCAGACAAATAAGAAGCACCTAAAGTGGCATTATAACCTGCGTCTGTCGTGAGTTTTTTATATGAATACTTAAGTCCTTTTTTACGCGCTACAGCTTTTGCCGTGCCAGGGAGTAGCTGTAATAAACCGCGTGCATTGGCTGGTGATACTGCACCTTTATTAAAGGCGCTTTCTTGCCTTGCGATAGAATATGAAAGTGCACGCCCTGCATTTCCGATCTTAGCTGAACTTGGAATTGCACCTAATGGCCATGAAAGTGTGTCTACTGAAAAACCTCTGCCATGCGCTAGTTTTCCAACTTGAAGCGATAGCGAGTAGTTCCCTTTACGCTCTGCATCAGCCGCCAAGATTGCAATTTCACCAGGTGATTTTAAGGTAAGCGCAAGATGGCGATATATACTATCTGCACGCCAGCCTGAACCAATTGCCTCAAGGCGTTTTATGGCTCTGACTAATTCACGAGTTTGATAATTATTACGATCTGCAGAAGTTGGCTTAGCCCGTTTAATGTTGAGTTTTTTAATTCCTAATTTTCTTGTTGCTAACTGACCATAAAATGTTCCGGCATGATGAGCTGCTTTTTTGTAATGTGCTGTAGCACTTTCGCCAGATGAAGCTCTAGCCATCCAGTAATGCCCGCGTGATTGGCTGATTGGGCGTGTTGCATGTTGAAGCAAGTTTGCAAAATGCCTGCGTGCAGTTTGTGCATCTTTAAGAAAACGTAACGCATACCAACCCGCATGAAATTCCGCATCAATAATATCAACAGCAGATTTAGCTGAGTGTTCAGAAGCAATGCGATATGCAAGCTTAGGTTTCCCAAGCTCGAGCATTTCACGGCTAACGATACGCCTCTCAACCCACCATTCGTCAGGATCAATTAATAATGCTTGATCTCGCGGTGCGGACAGTAACAGTTTGGCAGCTTTTGTGTATTTACCCAAACGTCTTGCGTATTCTATACGTGCAAAAAGATAGGCAGTGTCTTGTTTTGAAGAAGGCGCAACTGCTTCTAGTAAACGACCCGCATTACTTTGTTTGCGAATAACCGCTGCGCGTGCCTTTGTTAAACTAGATTGCTCAGCTTTTGTCGCTATACGTTCTGCTGCACGAACACGATCATTATATAAAAGACGATGCATCCTAAAACGGTGATCAGAGCGGGTGAGGGCACTACCTACTTTGTTCAAGACTTCTGTTTCAGTCTTTTTTCCCAAAGTCTGGTTTCGCCAAAAAGGTGCAATGATTTGATTTGCTCTAGTTTTTTGACCTGAATCCAACAAAGCACGACTTAATACAATTGCCCCCTCAATCGTCGTAGGTTTGTTAGAGCCAAAAATTTGAATGATTTGTGAGGCAGTTAGCGTTTCTTCACTTAAAGCGCGTTCAGCATTTCGGCTCATCGCTTTTTGTTCAGGCCAGTGCCTCAAGTCTTTTGCGATGCCAGATATTTCACCGGAGAAAATATTGCCTCGCCCAGATAGTGCAATGGACCATGCAAGGATTTTACGATCTATACTTCCAGCAGAAAGGCCAGCACGAATTCCAAGTGCGCGTTTTACATCCTTCTTTCGAAGTGCTTCAAGACCTTCTTTTAACGTTCCTTTAAGGGGGGCGATATTGTTCTTTTTACCAGATGTAAAAAACAAATTATGGGAAGGCTCTGTGCGAACCGTGCCTGTATGAATACTGTCAGGTCTTGCAGTAGGAATAGGAACATTTTGTTTTATAAGTAGGTTGATATCGAGCGCATTTGCAGACTGAGTGCTGGCAAGGCATGACGAGACTGCACCCGATAGTAGGAAAACTTTCAGCAATGTTTTAGCAGCCATATGAATCAACCGTGATTTATTTGCATACATAAGACGCGAAAGTGATGAAAATAGGATAAACAAAAGCTTAAATTAACTGCTAGCTTGCATCTTCGCTTGCGCAGATAAGACTTGATGGATAATGTCCGCTCAGTTTCTAATATTATAGCTTAAATATTTCGGAGTTCTTCAATGTTTAAAGGGTCAATGCCAGCACTTATCACGCCATTTGATTCAAATGGTGCTTTTGATGAGAAGGTATTCCGCGAGTTTGTGGAATGGCAGATTTCTGAAGGCACTCATGGTCTTGTGCCAGTAGGTACAACAGGTGAAACACCAACCTTGTCGCATGAAGAGCACAAGCTTGTTGTTGAAGCATGTGTAGGCCAAAACAAAGGACGTTTGCCTATCATCGCTGGCGCTGGCTCCAATAATACTGCAGAAGCCGTTGATTTTGCCAAGCATGGGCAAAACGTAGGTGCGGATGCGGTTCTATGTGTAACACCGTATTATAACAAGCCTAACCAGCGTGGCATGAAGGCCCATTTTTCTGCGATTGCATCTGCAATTGATATTCCTTTGTTTATTTATAATATTCCAGGCCGATCAATCGTTGACATGAGTGTTGAAACGATGGCTGAGCTTTATAATGAGCATGATAATATCGTAGGTGTAAAAGATGCTACTGCTAGCATGAGTAAAGTATCTGAGCAGCGTGCAGCCATGGGTAATGATTTTATCCAAATGTCAGCAGAAGATATTTCTACACTTGGTTTTATGGCCCATGGTGGTCATGGCTGTATTTCAGTAACGGCTAATGTTGCACCAAGATTATGTGCAGATTTTCAAGAAGCTTGTTTGGAAGGGCGCTATTCTGATGCACTAGCTTTCCAAGATAAGCTCACGCCGCTTCATAAGGCACTTTTTGCAGAGCCTAGTCCTGGCGGCACAAAATACGCGCTTTCGCTACTTGGCAAATGTGAAAACATTCAGCGTTCACCACTTGTACCTATTGAAGCTTCTACTGAGGCTTTGGTTCGTGATGCAATGGTTCATGCAGGCCTTATTAATTAAGGAGAAATGTCACTCTCATGGCTCCTAAAAAGAAGGATACCTCTACCGGTAAACTCATTGCGGACAACCGTAAGGCGCGTCACAATTATGAGTTTGAATACACGCTTGAAGCAGGGCTAATGCTGACAGGGACAGAAGTTAAATCCCTGCGCAATGGTCAAGCTAACATTGCTGAGAGCTATGCAACTGAGGAAAATGGCGAGATATGGCTTATAAATAGCTATATCCCTGAGTACCTAGAAGGTAATCGTAATAATCATAATCCACGCAGACATAGAAAACTTCTCTTAAACAAAAAAGAGATGCACAAGCTTATGGTTGGTGTTCAACGTGAGGGTATGACTATTGTTCCTAATCGCCTTTATTTTAATGATAGAGGCATTGCAAAGCTGCAAATTGCATTAGCCAAAGGCCGCCAAGCACATGATAAGCGTCAAGTTGCTAAAAAGCGTGATTGGGATCGTGAAAAATCCAGAATTATGCGTGATAAAGGGTAACCATGCATCCAAATCCGATATTTAGAAAAGAATCCGACGAGCGCAACATAGCATTCATTCGAGAACGTGCTTTTGGCACATTAGCTATCAATGCAAATGACGGTCCTTTGTTAAGTCATGTCCCTTTTTTACTCATGGAAGGTAATACAACCGTCGAGCTACATTTGGTGCGCTCAAATCCTATTCTACGAGCAATAGAAGAACCGCAAGATGCCGTAATTTCGGTATTTGGCGGCGATAGTTATATTTCACCTGATTGGTATTTTGTCGATGATCAGGTCCCAACTTGGAATTATGTTTCAGTTCACATGCGAGGTAAAATATCAATTTTACCGCATGAAGAAATTCACGGTGTTCTTGATCGCCTTACAGCTTCAATGGAAAATAGATTGCTGCCAAAGACACCTTGGAAATCATCCAAGATGGATCAAGATGTCTATAAAAAGATGCTCCGCCAGATTGTTCCAGTTAGAATGGATGTGATGCAAATCAATGGAACTTGGAAACTCTCTCAAAATAAGACGGATGAAGTGCGTCATGCCGCCGCCGTAGGCGTTGCGGAAAACGGCATAGGTAGTGAGTTAGATTTACTATCTACTCTAATGCGTGAAGCAGATGTTTAAGCCGTTAATCTAATTAATTGAATTGCGTACATTTTCAAAAACATCTTCAAACATGGTTTCAGTAAGTCGCCCAGTATTCGTATTATAACGCGAGCAATGATAGCTTGAAAAAATCATATAGCCCCCAACATCATGCTTCACATTGTGCCCAAAAGGCGTTGCGGATACTTTGCCTCCCAAAGCGCGCACAGTAGAATCGTGAGAAATTTTGCCAAGTGTCACAAGTGCTTTTAAATTGGTGAAACGCTTAAAGGTATTAATCAAAAAGGGTCTGCAATTATTAATTTCAGCACCAATAGGTTTGTTTTCTGGCGGTACACACCTAACTGCATTAGTGATGGCAGACTGATTAAGTTTTAAAGTATCATCTGGATTAGCTTCATAAACACCAGAGGCAAAATCAAACTTAAGTAATGTCGAGTAAAGTAAATCGCCCGCCCAGTCGCCTGTAAATGGACGGCCAGTCTGGTTAGCTCCTCTAAGACCAGGTGCAAGCCCAATGATTAGTAATTTTACGTCTTCATCACCCTTGTTCGATACCCAAGTATCGACAGGCGCATTATGCCAGCTTGGTTCTTTTACACGTTGCGCATCAATGAATGCCTTTAGTCTTGGGCATATATCACAATCGCGGTGTGGGTCGTTAAGATCGGTTTCCATCAATCATCATCATCATAATCGTCATCTTCTGATTCTGTATCATAATGTGGTTTCTCTGATGGGTCTCTGCCTATTTCATTTTTCATTGATGTCAGTTCAATAAAATTATCAGCCTGCCGCCGCAAATCATCTACAATCATTGGAGGATTAGTACGCGTAGTTGAGATAACAGTAACTTTGCGTCCACGCCTTTGTAGCGCTTCGACTAAGTATCTGAAGTCGCCGTCTCCAGAAAATAGAACCATATGGTCAACAGTTGTAGAAAAGCTCCATGGCATCTACAGCAAGTTCCATGTCCATATTGCCTTTGATTTTTCGTCGTCCTGCCGAGTCTGTAAACTCTTTCGCAGGTTTAGTGACAACACGGTAGCCATTATAATCAAGCCAATCAATCAGTGGGCGTATGGAGGAGTATTCTTGATCCTCAACGATGGCGGTATAATAATATGCGCGGAGCAAGTAGCCTTGTGAATTAAAATACTTCAGCATTTTTTTTGTAGTCGACATCAAACCCAAGCGCTTTAGAAGTTGCATATAAATTTGCACCATCAATAAGGAGAGCTATCTTTTCACGTTGGTCAAACATTAGAAATTACCTGTAATTATAGAGTTTTTGGCTTTAAAAATTGAATTGAACTAGGCTAAATATTTATGTCATTAATATTTTAGCTGTCTAAAAAATTAATTGCTTCTAACAATGAATCACATAATGCGGAGGGGATGAATTTCAAGAGGAATGACTTAATTGGTATATGCTATTAAATCAGTACGAATTTTCTTGAAATTTACATGATTAAGCGTTAGACACGGGCAAATTCCCAAATTTATGAGGGCTATATTATGGCACGAGTTACAGTCGAAGATTGCGTCGACAAGATTGAAAACCGTTTTGAACTAGTATTACTTGCTGGTCATCGTGCGCGCCAAATTTCAAGTGGCGGCGAAATTACAGTTCCACGCGACAATGACAAAAATCCTGTTGTTGCACTTCGCGAGATTGCTGATGAAACTCTTTCTCCAGGTGATTTGGAAGAAGATCTTATTCATTCATTGCAAAAGCAAGTTGAAGTTGATGAGCCAGAAGGCGAAACAATTGAAGTTGATGAACTACCAGATGTTGCTGAAATGCCTGAACCTGCAATGATGTCAGATACACCTGATACAGCAGAGCCAGAAGTAACATTCGATAGTCTTTCTGAAGAAGAGCTTCTTGCTGGTATCGAAGGTCTTGTACCACCAGAAAAAAATGACGATTACTAAGTTATTTTCAAAAATTTGACTTTTATAGCATCCGGCAGGTTTAAAACCTTCGCCGGATGTTTCATATTATGGGTATGAAATTTTTGTGTGATAAAAGCTTATGATGCGCCAATACGAGCTCGTTGAACGAGTTGCAGGATATATTGATAATCCGAACGAGGCATTGCTGAACAAAGCTTATGTCTACGCTATGCAAAAACATGGCGAACAAAAACGCGCTAGTGGCGACCCATATTTTTCTCATCCCCTAGAAGTTGCAGCAATCTTAACTGACTTGCATTTGGATGAAGAAACAATTGCCGTTGCACTTCTTCACGATACGATTGAAGACACTGATGCAACCCGCCGTGAAATAGATGAGCTTTTCGGAGAAAAAATTGGTCACCTTGTCGAAGGCCTAACCAAACTTAAACGTCTTGATCTTGTAACAGCACAAGCAAAGCAAGCAGAGAACTTACGGCGTCTCTTGCTAGCTATTTCAGATGACATTCGGGTGCTGCTCGTTAAACTATCTGATCGCTTGCACAATATGCGTACTTTAGGTGCGATGCGCGCTGATAAATGTAAGCGAATTGCAACTGAAACAATGGAAATCTACGCCCCTCTTGCCGGCCGCATTGGGATGCAAGATTTGCGCGACGAACTTGAAGAACTATCATTTCGTTATATTAATCCAGAAGCATATGAAACTGTTATTGGTCATCTGGAAGAACTTGTAGAGAAAAATAAATCCCTCACCATAGAGATTTCTGAAAATCTCGAGAAAAAGCTTACAGAAGCTGGAATTAAAGCAAGGGTTACCAGTCGGCAAAAGAAGCCATATTCTGTCTTTAGAAAAATGGAGAGTAAGGGATTAAACTTCAGGCAACTCTCGGATATATATGGGTTTAGAATAGTCGTCGAAAGCTTAGAAGATTGTTATCGAACGCTTGGCTTTGTTCATATGGAATGGGCGAATGTACCCGGGCGTTTCAAAGATTATATCTCAGTTCCAAAGCAAAATGATTACCGCTCAATTCATACAACAGTTGTTGGCCCCGCCAGACAGCGCGTTGAACTGCAAATTAGAACTGAGCAAATGCATAAGGTCGCAGAATACGGTATCGCAGCGCACGCGTCATATAAGGATGGTGAAGAACCACTTCTTGAAAGCAGTGCGTACGAATCCTTGCGCAAAACAATTGAACAATTAGCAGAAGGCGATAATCCGGAAGAGTTCCTTGAGCACACAAAGCTAGAATTGTTCTTGGATCAGGTTTTCTGCTTCACCCCAAAGGGAAGAATTATTGCATTGCCAAAAGGCGCAACGCCAATAGACTTTGCTTATGCAGTTCATACAGACATTGGTAATACTTGCATTGGTTGTAAATTGAACGGCAAAATAATGCCTGTTATTACCGAACTTCAAAATGGCGATGAGGTTGATATCATTCGCTCAGAAAAACAAAGCCCGCCTGCCGCGTGGGAATCTGTTGTTACAACGGGCAAGGCACGTTCTTCAATTAGACGTGCAAGCAGACAAGCTGCCAGAAAACAATATTCAACACTTGGTGCCCGAATTTTAGAACGTGCTTTTGCTAAAGCCGGTAAAAAATACAGCACAGAACTTTTGGAAGTTGCACTGCCTCGGCTTGCAAGAGACTCGCTTGAGGATGTGCTCACAGAAGTGGGGCGCAACGAGATGCTTGCTAAAAATGTAATTTTATCAATCTATCCTGATTATGATCCAAACGAAGCGATCACAAATGATGCGCCTGATAACAAGAACCAAGAAGTAACTACATCACCCGTTATTCCAATTCGGGGCATAAATAGTGATTTGCCCGTTAAGTTTTCAACTGACGGCGGTGCTATTCCAGGTGATAATATTGTTGGTATTTTAGTTCCAGGAGAAGGCATAACAATTTATCCATCAGAGTCAAAAACGCTTGCTCGTTTTAAGGATGATGGTGCACATCTAATTGATGTTAGATGGGACGTTGATGAAAATAAACAAGAACGGTTTCCTGCGCGCATAAAAGTACTTGTTGATAATAAGCCTGGTATTCTGGCGCTTGTTGCAGAAGTTATAGCGCAAAATGATGGTAATATACAAAATCTCTCTATGAAAGTTCTAGTGGGTGAGTTCATGGAGATGGAAATAGATATTGATGTTTGGGGGCTAAGTCATTTAACCCAAATCATCAAACAATTAAGTGCAAAATCCATTACAACAAAAGTTGACCGGATAACTGGATAAGAGGCGATAATGCAAACTGAAGACGTTCTAGAAATTTTCCGTGAATGTGGTGCAATGTTAGAAGGTCATTTTATTTTGACATCTGGCTTGCATAGTCCAGTATTTTTGCAAAAAGCTCGCGTTTTTATGCACGCAGATAAAACGGAAATCCTCTGTAAGGCACTTGCGGAGCGCGTATCTGAAAAATTTCCAGAAGGCATTGATTATGTTGTTGCTCCTGCAGTAGGCGGTATCATTCCAGCTTTTGAAACGTCCAAGCATCTTGGTGTCCCAAATGTTTGGGTGGAGCGTGAAGACGGTGTATTTAAGCTTCGTCGCTTTGAAATCGAAAAAGGTGCCCGCGTTGTCATCATCGAAGATATTGTAACAACTGGCCTTTCAATTCGTGAAACAGTTCAATCGCTAAAAGATATTGGTGCAGACGTTCTAGCCGCCGCTTGTCTGGTAGACAGATCCGTCGGTAAATCAGAGGTAGGCGTTCCGCTGATTGCATTAGCTGAATATGAAGTTCCAGCCTATGCCGCAGATAACCTTCCGCCAGAGCTAGCAAATATACCTACGACAAAACCTGGAAGCAGAAATCTTTAAAAGTTCATCATAAATCCTAAATAGTGAAATAAGATGTTAAGTGCTCTGTGCTAAATTAAGCCCAACTTAGACAAATGATAATTTAAAACATATGCTTTTTGGTAGAAAAAAACCTGTAACTTGGGGCGAAACAATTAGAGTTTCGCTATGGCCACGCCGTAGTTGGGGCAGGTCTGCAAAATACGTGTCTAAGCGTGTTCTGCGTCTAACAGCTTCACCTCATGCTATTTCTGCTGGTGTTGCGGCTGGTGTATTTGCTTCTTTCACGCCATTGCTTGGTTTGCACTTCATCATAGCGTTTGTTGTCGCTTATATTATTGCAGGTAATTTTCTTGCTGCAGCCTCAGGCACCTTTTTTGGCAACCCAATCACATTCCCGTTTATCTGGGCATCAACCTATAATCTTGGAAACTTTATCTTATCTGGTGAAACGCCAGTTGAGGGGGGCGATGGGTCAACAGGATTAGAAGGTGTCAGCTTTTTTGATAATGGCCTTTCAGGCATATGGGATGCCATGATTGGAATTTGGGATCCTGTTATTAAGCCAATGATGATTGGTGGTATTCCTCTTGGTATATGCTTTGGTATCATCGGATACATTGTGACGCGCTGGGCTGCAGGTTTATTTCATACTGCCAGAAAAAAACGTATTGCAAAAAAAGCAGCAAATGCCTCTTCCAATTTGTAATTAAGACCAATAATTCATATGTTCTCTTAACGATAGTTACTGAACATATTTGTAGGCGCTCATATTTCTCATGATAATTGGTCTTGGAAGTGATTTAATCGATATCCGTAGGATTGAAAAATCAATAGCACGGCATGGAGATCGCTTTACAAATCGTGTTTTTACCGATGTTGAGCAAAAAAAATCAGATAAAAGAAGAAATCGCGCAGCATCTTATGCAAAGCGTTTCGCGGCCAAAGAAGCTTGCTGTAAAGCCTTGGGCACAGGTATCTCAAATGGCGTTTTTTGGCGTGATATGGGTGTTGTGAATGATAAAAATGGCAAACCGACCATGATGTTGACAAATGGTGCTGCAAAAAGGCTTGCGGAAATCATACCTAGTGGCTACCAACCACATGTACATGTAACAATTACAGATGATTTTCCCCTTGCGCAGGCTTTTGTTATAATAGAAGCAATTCCTCAAGGGGGTTGAATACATTATTTGAAGTGGATTAGGTTTTTGTCAGAAGAGAATATATCGAAAGAAAATCTGGAAAAGAAAAGTGGCGCAATTGGCGAAACTTTATCAGTTGTCGTTCAAGCTTTAATCTTAGCTGTTATTTTACGCACTCTATTTTTCCAGCCTTTCAGTATCCCGTCAGGTTCTATGAAAGATACACTTCTGGTTGGTGATTATCTTTTTGTGTCTAAGTTCAGCTACGGTTATTCAAAGTATTCATTGCCATTTTCACCGGATCTTTTTAATGGCCGGATTTTGTCTTCTAATCCCGAACGTGGTGACATCGCAGTTTTCAAGTTTCCACCTAATCCGAATATTGATTACATAAAACGTGTTGTTGGTCTTCCTGGAGATAAAATTCAGATGGTCGATAGTGTGCTTCACATCAATGGCACTCCTGTAAAACGGGAACGTGCGGGCTTGTTCACAGATGATGAAACAGGTCAGATCGTGCAAAGCTACACAGAAACACTACCAAATGGCGTCACCTATAGCACGCTTGATGTGAACGTGAGTAGCACAGATAATACTCGTGTTTTTGAAGTGCCAGAAGGGCACTATTTCATGATGGGTGATAATCGCGATAATTCATCAGATAGCCGTCTAAGTGTTGGTTTTGTTCCTTTAGAAAACTTCGTTGGTAAAGCTAAAGTTGTATTCTTTTCTATCCGTAACGAAAAACATCCATTGGCGGTTTGGGAATGGCCGGAAAACTTGCGCGTCAGCCGTTTCTTCACAGGGCTTTGATTATATGAGTGAACCTAATAACCAAGAAGTGCGTCGCAAGAGCCGGTTTGGTGTTCTTGAGGGGCGAATTGGTTATAAGTTTAATTCTTATTCAGACCTTGAACGTGCGCTTACGCACCCAAGTGTTCAAAAGAAAAACGATGATAATTTTCACTATCAGCGCCTTGAGTTTTTAGGTGATCGTGTTTTGGGTTTATGCGTTGCGCATATTCTTCATTTTAAGTTTCCTGAAGCAACTGAAGGCGAGTTAGCACTGCGCTATAATGCTTTAGTACGCGGAAGCACTCTTGCAGAAATTGCTGATGAGATTTCTCTATATGAGTTCATACGTACAGGTGGTGATTTAAAAGAGATTACAGGTAAGCGGATGCAAAGCATTCGTGCCGATGTTATGGAAGCAATAATTGCTGCAATCTATTTAGATGGGGGATTACAGGCAGCACAGAAATTTTTAGATCGCTTTTGGTCAAAACGAATTGAAGACAGTAATACAGCCAGACGAGATTCAAAAACAGCGCTTCAAGAGTGGGCACATGCTCAAAGTCTTGGCACGCCAAAGTATAAAGAAACAGAGCGTACAGGCCCGGCACACGACCCTGAATTTACGGTTTCTGTTAAAGTACCAGAGAAAATTGCATGTACTGGTATTGGTAGATCAAAAAGAATTGCAGAACAAAATGCCGCAACAAAAATGTTGGTGCGTGAAGGGGTTTGGAATGAAAATACCCCAGAAGGAAAAATAGTTTGACCGAAAATGATAAACCCACGCGTTCAGGTTTTGTTGCACTCCTTGGTGCGCCGAATGCAGGTAAATCCACATTGATGAATCAGTTGGTTGGTTCTAAAATTTCAATCGTAACTCATAAAGTTCAGACAACCCGAGCAGTGATGCGCGGTATTGCAATTCAAGATAATTGCCAAATTATCTTTGTTGACACGCCAGGTATTTTTGCCCCTCGCAGAAGACTTGATGAAGCTATGGTTACAACTGCATGGGGCAGTGCAAGAGATGCAGACATAAGTGTCTTCCTGATTGATGCTGAACGAGGTTTAACAGATGATCTTGAAACAATCGTGGGCAAGCTTAAAACCGTTAATGGCCCTATAGTTCTTTTGATCAACAAGATCGACCAAATCCAGCGTGATAAGCTCTTAGAGTTGACAACCAAACTCCATGAACTTCATGAATTTGATGAGACGTTCATGGTATCAGCACTAAATGGCGATGGTTGTGCGGATTTTATGAATTACCTTTCTGCCAATCTGCCTGAAGGACCGTATATGTACCCGGAAGATCAGATTTCTGATCTGCCTTTACGGATGCTAGCTGCTGAAGTTACTCGCGAGAAAATCTATCTTCGCCTCCACCAAGAACTTCCTTACGCTTCTCACGTTGAGACAGAAGCTTGGGAAGATAAAAAAGATGGTTCGGTTCGCATTCAACAAGTGATTTACGTTGAACGTCAAAGCCAAAAGAAAATTATAATTGGTAAAAATGGTCAGACCATAAAGGCCATTTCTACAGCAGCTCGTAAAGATTTGACTGAACTTGTTGAGCAACCTGTACACCTCTTTTTGTTTGTTAAGGTTCGCGAAAACTGGGGTGATGATCCTGATCGTTATCGCGAAATGGGACTTGAATTTCCTATTGGTTAAGGTCTTACTGATCTCATGGACTGGCAAGACGAAGGATTGATTCTCGGTGCGCGTAAGCATGGCGAGACCAGTAGTATTATTGAGGTGATGACAGCTGAACATGGCCGCCATCTAGGCCTCGTGCGCGGTGGTAGGTCATCTCGTATGCGTCCATTGTTGCAACCTGGTAATTTCGTTACACTTCAATGGCGAGCTAGGCTTGAAGAACAATTGGGTACATACACTGTTGAAGCAGAAGACCTACGCGCCGCTTCTTTAATGGTAAGTCAGTTAGGTATTTATGGTATTCAAACCCTTGCCTCTCATTTAAGGCTACTTCCAGAGCGTGATCCCCATGTTGGGTTGTATAATGCATCGCGTGTTCTAATGGAGAATTTTGAACACGCAGAGATTGCCGCAAGCTTAATGATACGCTTTGAGCTCGTATTATTGGAAGAACTTGGTTTTGGGCTTGATTTTGATAGTTGCGCCTCAACAGGGCAGACGCATGAGCTTGAATATATTTCTCCTAAATCCGGTCGCGCTGTTAGTCTTTCTGCGGGGAAACCCTATGCAGAAAAGATGCTGACATTTCCCGCGTTTTTAAATAAATACGAAGAAGGCTGGGGTGTAGTGCCTCAATCAAAACAAATTGATCAAGGCTTTAAACTTAGCAGCTTCTTTCTAGATCGCCATATCTATAATCCAAGAGGTATGAAACATCCTGATGAAAGACATGGCTTCATCAAGGCTATCACTAAATTAACACATGGAGTTCGCACGTGAATAAGTATTGGTATGATGATGCTCAAGAATTTGGTGTGATATCGCCAGAAAAATTAATGACTGTTTCAGGTCTTGATCTAGCTAGGCAGATTATAGCCGGTGAATTACCAGCGCCAACCATGGCTAAAGCGCTTAATTTTCGAATGACAGAAGCGGATGAAGGACGCGTAGTGTTTCGTGGTTCTCCTTTAGATGAGTATTATAATCCTGCAGGAACTGTGCATGGGGGCTGGGCTGGCGCTATTTTGGATTCGTCCCTTGCGTGTTGCGTTTGGACAATGGTTCCTGTTGGCATGGCTTATACAACTGCTGAATTTAAAGTGAACCTAATTCGCCCAATGACCGAAGCAATAGGTGAAGTAGTTTGCGAAGGCCGTGTTATTCACATGGGACGCAAGCTTGCAACGTCTGAAGGCACAATCAAAACGTTAGAAGGCAAGTTAATTGCGCACGGCACTGAAACCTGCGCGATCTTTGATCCAACTCAGCGTTAAGCGCTAGCAGGTGAGGTGCGTTTCACTGGCGCTTCTTTAATAGGCCAATGGATGATGGCTGCTACAATGCCAAGAACTACGCCAAGCCACCATACGATGTCATAAGAACCATAAATATCACGCAAGTACCCACCTAGATACACTCCTAGAAATGAACCAATTTGGTGAGAGAAAAATACAACACCGCCTAACATTCCTAAATGGCGAGTACCAAACATGATCGCGACAAGTGCGTTGGTTGGTGCAACGGTTGAAAGCCACAGAATACCCATGACGATGGAATAAATGATGATGCTCGTTGCGGTTTGTGGGAGGAGTAAAAACGCAGTCGTCGCAATAGACCGCCCAAGGTACAGATAAGATAGCATCATTGGCTTTGAATATTTTTGCCCCATTATACCAGAGGCGAGCGAGCCAAATATATTAAACAGCCCAATTAATGCAATTGCCCAAGCTGCTACTGTTAAGCTGCCCATACTTATATCAAGTCCAAGGTCTGCAATATACTTTGGAAAATGTGCAGTAATAAAAGCAACTTGAAATCCACAAACAAAAAACCCTGATGTGAGCAGCAAGAAAGACTTGTGTCCCAATGCTTCGCGCAATGCTGCTGCAATGGTTTGGTTTATGTTCTCAATGGCAACTGAACCGCTTTTCGCATTACCACGAAGGGGAATAGCCAAGAGCGGAATAATCAACATTAAGGCTGACATAAATAATAGCGAGTTTGACCAGCCGTAATTTTCAATCAGCTTAACTGATAGCGGAGAGAATAAAAACATACCCGCAGAACCTGCAGCCGTCCCCATACCAAAGACCATGCTTCTTTGTTCAGGCGCAACGTTACGCGCAAAGACGGATAAAATTATTCCAAACGAACCGGCTGCAACGCCAAGCCCAACCAAAACACCGCCGCCAATATGTAGCCAGATAGGCGCATCTGCCGTGCCCATCAAATATAGCCCAAGCGCATAAATTAACCCGCCAACTGCAAGAGATTTGTAAGCGCCATATCGGTCTGCTAACGCCCCAAAGATAGGTTGCCCAACACCCCAAGCTAAATTCTGAATAGCAATCGCAAGACCAAAGGTAGCGCTGCCCCAGCCTGTAGAGTCGAGAATAGGTTGCTGGAAAAACCCCATGGCAGAACGTGGCCCAAATGCAATAAGCGCAATCAGGCAACCACAGAGAATAATGAGTTTTGTCTTGGGTGTGAAAATCGGTGCGTCAGTCATGTTAGTCTTTCAAAAAATCCGAATTTGAAAGTGGCAGTGATTCTGGTTCTTTGCAAGCAAGAGTTTTAGCAAGAGGCTTCGTTTCACATAACGTTTTTCCTTTCAATTTTCGAAAACTCCCACGCGGCCCACCAGTGCAAGTTTTGGCTCTTTTACACCCTTTATAAGGGCAGATTTTCCATGTCTCTTCGAAGTGAGCAAAGGTTTTAGCTTTTGTGAATTGTGAGAGGGAGAAGTTTGTCATGTTGAAGGCTTTCACTTTTCTTTCCCTCTCCCCTCGTGGGGTTCGAAGAACGGGGAGTGGCACGTGACACGAGCCTTGGTGGGCTGCATCTTGAGATGTAGGTCGGGTGAGGGGTAGTCTAGCCACATATTACTATGCCTCAAGATTACCCCTTATCCGTCAGCTACGCTGCCACCTTCTCCCACAAGAGGAGAAGGGAAGACACGCCTATTCACCCACTCGCCCATAACTGAACGGTGTTACATAATTCATTGGCGAACAAATCAAGAGGATTTGCTTCGCAGATATTCCCTCCGTGGCAGGGTCAACAATGGCGACTAGCCATTGTGCCAACCCGTGAACCACTGCTCGACAGACAAGCGTAGCGCCGTCGACAGAGGGTCGAAAGCGTGGATACGCTTTCGAAAAACCAGCGAAGCAAACCTTTCTGGTTTGTTCGCCACATAATAATGCGAACAACGCAAAAGGCGTTGCTTCGCTAAAGCACAACAGTGAGGGCTGATAACCTAAAAAGACCCTATGTGCTGGGCATACAGCCCTCACGAGGAGATTTGATGTCAGTATCGGACTACTCAGGCACACCGTTCCGACAAAGCCTCTAGGGTAATTTCGTACCCGTAAGTCGCCTTAGTTCCGCCACCCTGTAAATGTTACACCATTTACTCCAAGTGATAAATAAAGCTACGACCGCTCCGCTGTCAGCAAAACATCAAACAGTGGCTATAGTCCAATGGTTGTGCATCTTGCTGATGAAAGAATTATGCCTGAGGGTTTTGGGGCGGGGATAAGTTTTTATGCAAAGCAAATTCTTTTGATTTGTTTGCAAAGAAAAATGCCAGCTGTGGGTCAAAAGTAATGCAGCTTCAAAACGGTATGATTGACTTAGAACTCACTTATGAGATTGGCGTCTTGTCGTGGTCTGGCTGCTCATAATTAGTGTATTAATCAGTTTTATCAACCATCAAGGTGGTCATTGCTATGTTAAGTTACCTACTTAACGAGAGCAATGCTTCCACCGCTTCCAATGCCTCTTGGGACAGGGATATCAGAACCAGCATAGTCAGCATTCATAACAAGTTCCACACCATCATTGATCTTGATGTTTTTAGAAACGATAGCTGTCCAATCAGAAAATTGACCGAACTTGGATACGCAAAATGGAAAAGGATGCTTGCATTTAGGGCCATGTATGCCTCCTTGAGCACACATGTCTCCATTATCGGTGTCAGCTCCAATTTCAACATGATTGTGAGGTGCATAAACCAAACCTGTAAATTCTTTGGCATCAGCGCTTTGAATTTTGATGATGGCATCAGGATCAATCGTTTTTTCTGCAATAATTAACATACCCGCAGTAGTGCCAGACTTCATGGCGCTTAAATCAACAGTTGAGGCATGGTGAAATTCAGGTGTGATTTTCTACCTGAGAGCTGCAGCGTCACATATTTCCCCAGTATTTTTGAATGGTTATCAACAATCAACGGGCTATCCAAGAAACGATAGAGGCCGGGTAGAAGTTCAACAACAGATTTATCTGTAATGTGAACACCACCACAGTAATTGCCGGGTTGTAATACAGCATTAGTTGCTGAAATGACGGTATCTCTATGATTACAATGTAGGCTTGCTGAAAATGCTCGGTTCATGAGGGGGCAGAGACAATTGGGCAATCAACGATGGGCAAAGGGCTAATACTTCCTACGTAACCACCCGCACTGCAAACGCTTTTAGCTCGCAAACTCGCCCCTTTATCTAATGATATACTTTTGGCGCTGCTAGAATTTGAATATACAGAGCAACTTTCCGCTGAAATGGCAGCCTTGCCTTCAATTGAAATATTAGCTGAAGAGTTTTCATCCAATGCTAATATACACAAATTATCAGTACCAACTCTTGCGGCAGTTGTTGACGTTTTTATTGGTAATGCAGAGGCATTCACAAAATGAATAAACATCAGATTCCAATGTTTTTCTAAGTTGATTTTGACTTCCTGAGTTTCTTCGTCCACGACAACGTTTACACCCATATCTTTGTCATAAGTGTGAATATATGCTTTGGCGACTTCTTTAATGGTTTCTTCATCTGGAGTTGACAGTCCGAATTCCGCAGCAGCTGCTAAAGCTGCGCCATCTGAGATATCCTGCATTCGCGATTGCTCATTATATAATCTGGAATAATCAACCGCCCCCCCCCAACTGCAGCTATCAGCGGTACTGCAAGTATTGCAATGGAAATAGCTAAATTTCCCCGACAATCTGCTGTGAAACGCGAAAAAAACTGCATTAATTTGATCAAAGATAAGGACATCATTTGGAATTACTCTTACTAGCCTTTTGACATACTAGTTTAATGGCGAGGTTATTAATATTTAATGTAAAAGAAACATTCTAATAATTAGGTATTTAAGTTCGTAAAAATCTAATGAAAATACCAACGCCATCTTATTGATGATTAGTTTTTAGGCGCAACATGGCAATTCATAGTAATATAGATTTTATAGCAAAAAGAGGACTTAGAAGAGTTTTCATGCAAAACTTAAAATACACCTATAGAATACAGCCTACAGCTCGTGTGACGTTCCATATTGTTTGCTCTCTGCACATATCCTACAATGGATTATGTGACAGAACATTGTCGCCAAAAAAATGATTAAAACATCAATCACTCAGCAATTGTAACGTGGTAAATATGAAAAAAATCAAAGCACGGCTAGGAGGTTTCTTACTCATTATTTTGGTAAGTTTGATTGTGTTACCTGTTCTTTGGTTGCGAGGCGGTTTATTTCAGGAACCTATTGCGACAGTCATTTCAACAGCCCGTCTAGAGCTATCTGGAAAGGGTTGGGTCACGGATGATAATAGCCGTAGATCGATCGTAAAGACTCAAGCATTCGATATGTATTTGACCTACCTCGAACATGAAGGATGGAAGCATGTAGATCAGATGGGGTCGGGGTATCTGTTTGAGCGCGAAGGTGAAACATCCATGCTTGGTTGTCGTCAATATTCAAAGCGCTATAAGATTTGTTCGGGAGGCCCAAACAATATGATTAAACTACGTGGCTTACCAATAAACTAAGCCCTAAAGCAAAGCTTACTTACCCAGCCATAGCCCCATCATACTCAGCGCTAAGCACTAACCAGCTCTCTTCCACATCAGCCAGCATCTTATCTGCTTCAACACGCTGCTTAGCAAACTTCTCGCCTTTTTCTGGATGGTTTTCAAATAGACCCGGAGTTGCCAGACTTGAATCAAGTTTGGAAATGGCTTCATTAAGCTTTTGAATTTGTTTTTCTTTTTCTGTAATTTTCGCTTTCAAGGGAGCCAGTTCTTGGCGTAGCTCGTCACGATCTTTTTTTGGGAGCTTAGGCTTCGGTGGCTCTACGACAGGCTCTGCAATTTCTGGCATTGCTTCTAAGACGTGTTCTTTACGTTTGGTTTTAGCATCTTTCAGAACTTTCTTACGATAGCTATCAAGATCGCCGTCGTAAGGACCAACATCACCATCGGCAACAATCCATAAGCGTTCCATAGTAGCATCAATTAGGTGACGGTCGTGACTTACCAGAATAACCGCGCCAGCAAAATTGTTTAGCCCATGCACAAGCGCTTCACGTGCCCCAACATCAAGGTGGTTGGTTGGCTCATCAAGGATGAGTAGGTCAGGGCCATGGAACGTACAAAGGCCGAGCAGCAGTCTTGCTTTTTCACCGCCTGATAGTTTTGCCGTAACCGTTCCCATACGTTCGTGGTTTAGACCCATTTGCGCAACTTTTGAACGCACTTGAGATTCGCCCGCATGCGGCATGAGTTTGCGAACATGATCAATAGGGTTTTGGTCAGCATGAAGATCGTCCATTTGGTGTTGGGCAAACATAGCAACTTTGATTTTTGGCGATTGAACGATTGTGCCATTTACATAAGGAAGACGATTTACCAGTAGCTTAGAGAAAGTAGATTTACCATTACCATTAGAACCCAAAAGTGCGATGCGATCATCTGCGTCAATATTGAGTTTAAGGTTATTTAAAATAACCGTATTTTCATCATACCCACAATCAACGTTCTCAAGCTTAATCATAGGAGAAGCTGAAATTTTTTCAGGGTTAGGAAAATTAAACGGCATCGTGCCTTCTTGCTCAAGTTGAGCAGGGAGCTTCAACTTACTAATCGCTTTCATTTTAGATTGAGCTTGTTTCGCCTTGGAGGCTTTCGCGCCGAAACGGTCAACGAATGCCTGCATATGCTTCTTTTGCCCTTCCATCTTCTCACGCGCTTTTTCTATCAATTCACGCTTCTCAGCACGTTGTTTTTCAAAGTTGTCATAATTACCACGATAAAAAGTAAGCTTACGCCCCTCAAGATGCACGATAGAATCAACAACCTTATTCAGCATGTCTCTATCGTGAGAGATAACAAGAACTGTTCCAGGATATTTGCCTATATAGTTCTCAAGCCAAAGCGCACCCTCAAGATCGAGGTAGTTGGTAGGCTCGTCGAGTAGTAGTAAATCTGGTTCAGAAAATAAAACCGCTGCGAGCGCCACGCGCATACGCCACCCACCTGAGAAAGATGAAGCTGGAGAATGCTGGTCTCTTTCAGAAAAACCAAGGCCAGCCAGAATAGACGCCGCACGACTTTCCGCCGTATAAGCATCAATATCAGCAAGACGCATATAAATGTCTGAGATACGTGTTGGGTCTGTCTCAGTTTCTGCTTCTTCAAGAAGAGAGGCGCGTTCTTCATCTGCTTTCAGAACAATTTCAAGTAGGCTTTCTTCCGTGCCGGGTGCTTCCTGAGCAACCTGACCCAAACGCCAACCTTTAGAAATACTGACAGAACCCGTTTCACTAGGATGAAGGCCTGTTATGACCTTAAAGAGTGTCGTCTTGCCAGTGCCATTAGCACCCACAAGCCCAGCCTTCACACCTTTTGGTATGGAAACTTCCGCATTTTCAATCAATGTGCGTCCGGCCATGCGGACTGTAAGGTCTGTAAATTTAAGCATGAGGAGGCAATGCCGCAATTTTTACATACAATCAAGGCTTTCATAATTTTTTAAGGCAATTTTGTAATACTAAATTTGGTTAGGCGAGGGTGAAACTATGACTGATGCAAACTCAAGACAAGTTGCATTGCAAAATTTGCGTGATTTTCAAGAGATGTCCTATGCGGATGTCTATGCTTTAATTCGTCAAAAAAGGTTTGGTGAAGCAAAAACTAAGTATGCTGCTGTTCTCAAAAGCATGGGCATTGAGCTGTTTAGTGCGGCTTTGACTGTCAACATTACATCATCCCATGACGTGCTGTTAGAATGTATGTCCACAATAGCTTCAAGCGTTTCTGAGCCAGAAAAAATTCGTGCAGTTGGTTTCGATTTATCTACTCATGCAATACAACACGACCAAAATGGAAAACTTAGTCAGGGTATTGAGGTTAGTTTATACAGCGAAGATGTTTATGATTTTTCAAATGCTAGCGATGAGCAAATTCAAATGCAGTGTGAAAGTACAGCAAGTGAGTGGCAAGGCTGCTTCATGGAAATTGACAGCGTTGCTCTAGACGGACTTGGTCAAATTGCTCAACAGTTCCAAGACTATGAGAAAAATCAAAATAACCTACAAGGCATCATCGAGAACGAGGGTGGTGCTGTAATTGTTGACCCGAATGCAATTGCACGACACGTTGCTAAGCTTTTAGTTGCTATTGAGTACCATAGATACATGGCGGAGTTTGTTGCGGAAGTAGAGGTGCCTTCACAGATGGTATTTATCATTGGTGAACATGATGAAATCGAAGTACCAATTGTTTTTTACCGTGTTGGAGAACAAGATGCATATATTGCGGAGCAGCCCGAAATTCCAGCTGTTCAACAGAATTACCATACGTAGAAACACCTGCGATGTATCATTCACAGGAGCTTGTTGAAGAGACTTATGCGCAAGAGGCTTATGTGGAAGAGCCAACAATTCAAAAACAAGAAGCGACTTCCACGCACTTAGGCGGCGAGCTTTATGAAGCTGCTAGAGAGCATTCAGCAGAAGTCTATGGTGCAGAATCTGCAGAAGTTACTGCGGAAAACCCTGAAGACATAGTAGCTGAAGAGCCAACGGCTGACGAAGAAGTAAAACCTTTAAAGTCATCAGGACCAAAGGCATTCGGGCAGCGCAGTAATGAAATCTTCAAGGATGAAGCAGATACAGAGCAATCTGCTTAAGGCTTTTCCTATTATATTTCTTATTTGAAATCACTTACGCCCTTGCGGCAATGCATTTGAGCGCGTATATAGCCGCCAAATCCTCCCTTTTTTTAACACACAGGAATAAGAACAATGGCGATCGAACGTACATTTTCAATGATTAAACCAGACGCAACAAAACGTAACCTTACAGGTGCGATCACAGCTAAACTTGAAGAAGCTGGTCTTCGTGTCGTTGCATCAAAGCGCGTACACATGAGCTTGCGTCAAGCAGAAGCTTTTTACGCTGTGCACTCAGAGCGTCCTTTCTATGGCGAATTGACAGAGTTCATGTCTTCAGCACCTACAATTGTTCAAGTTCTTGAAGGCGAAAACGCTATTCTTAAAAACCGCGAAGTAATGGGTGCAACAAACCCAGCTGAAGCTGATGAAGGCACAATTCGTAAAGAGTTCGCTTTGTCACTTGGTGAAAACTCAGTACACGGTTCAGACGCTCCAGAAACAGCTGCAGAAGAAATTGCATTCTGGTTCGCTGGCAACGAAATCGTTGGCTAATCAAGCTCTAAGCTTTTAAAAACCCAAGCCGCCTATGCAAAACTGTATAGGCGGCTTTTTTGTTTTCAGGTGTTAATAAACTTGCGTTTCTTGTAGTCATAAGAGTATTGCACAACACTTCCAAAAAGCAAAAATGCCTTAGGTAAGTGGTTGCAATTTCAAGAATAGAATAGTTCTTATGAAAGTCTGTTGCTGACCCATTATGGACATTGAGATTTTTATATTGAACGGCAGGTTTGCGGACAAAGCACCGTTTTCCATTTTTAAGATTGTTCCTCAAACGACAGGTTGTTTCTTCATATTTCTGCCTCTGAGCAACTATTAGATACTTACTCGAACTGAAGCCTTAACCAGTCTTTGAATGTTGCAGATGCGGGATGCATTTCGCTGGATAAATCTCGTTCTACCAGATAATGGGATTGCCCCAGTGCGACCCTGTCGCCAACTATACTTATGGGACTGCCGGATTGAATAGTGCGTTTAGCAAACCGTTCTATAACTACAGCGCAGCCAAGGTTGGCGGCGACCATTTCACAAGCTGCAACAGATGTATCAACAAGCAATCGAGTTGAGTGAACATCATGCTTGAGATCATATTCGGCCATATACCGTGACCAATGATCATCAAACCCTAAAATATGAATAGGGTTCACCTTGGCAAGGTCTTCAACAGAGCTGATGTCATCCAACATGCCTGCGCCACAAACCGGTACAATAAACTCATCAGATAATTTTTCTGTGCCACTCAGAGAATGGTTGTTGGGCGCAAGCACGATATCCACGTCAACTGAATGTGTTTCAGCGGCATCTACCCATATTGAGGTGACTAATTTTATGCCGATGCCCGGATGTAACTCCTGAAACTCCTTCAGTCTTGGCGTGAGCCACATAATCAGTGCCATGGAAGATCGCACGACAATTGTGCTTTCCAAATCCGGCCCAAACAGACCGTTGGTAGAAAGAAATAACGTTTGAAGCGTGTCACGAACGGATGGCAGATAAGCCTGTCCAATTTCCGTGAGTTGGATGCTTTTTGCACGGCGGATGAACAGGTCATGGCCAAGCTTTGTTTCCAGCGCTTTAATCTGAAGGCTCACTGCCGTCTGCGTAAGCCCTAACTCCTTGCTGGCAGCTGTAAATCCCGCACAACGCGCAACGGCTTCAAAAGTGCGGAGCCAATTGAGGTTAAGATGTAGATTGGAATCCATTACTATAAGTATTTTTGGTGTATGAGGGGTTTTTATCTAATTTTAGTTTTGCGTTTTTATCTGTCACATTACAGCAAGGCTTGTCAAATACCTCAATCCGCAGACCAGAAAGGAAGCCACTCATGAACGATATGACTTTTCCCACAAACGTGGACATGGCCCTTAATCTTATTGATCTGGAGCGATACCCGATTGAAAACCTTGAAACAGGTAAAGGTGCTGAATATCTCCGAGAATGTCAGGAACACATGCAAGAACATGGCTGGTGTAACTTTGACGGTTTTATAAAACCGGAAGCATTGGCCGCAGAATCAAACGATCTGCTGCCAACAGCTGAAACACTGACGATTAAACGCAATATTTATCAAGGCAAGGTTGATCCTTCAGCCCCGGCGGATGATCCACGGCGTAAGGAATACACGCATATCGCGACCCAGCTGGCAGATGATCAAATCCCCGAAGAGACCTTGCTGCAAAAAACTCTATAAATCGCCTTGTCTTACGTCTTTCATTCGCCAGGTGCAGAAAAAACCGGTCCTTTATCGTTGCGCAGATGAATTCCAGGCACTTAATGTGGTGGCACTACAACCGGGCAGCTAGCATGCTTGGCATTATGACACAACGGAATGCACTGTAACCCTGTTGCTGCAATCAGCAGATAAAGGAGGAGAATTCGCATTCCTGCCCAATTCACGCACAGACGAAACAGAAGATAGAGAAACTGTTGATGCATTGCTTGCAGGTGATCTGTCAAAAGCCAAAACATTCAGCCGAGGCGCAGGTGCTTTTACGCTTTTCCGTGGTGGTTATTAGTTGCATGGTGTAACCGAGGTAGAAGGCAATCAACCCCGCGTAACAGCAATTATGACGTATAGTGCGGAGCCAAATACCATTTTGAGCGATGATGTGAACATTAGAATTTACGGCAAACGGGTTGAAAAAATTTTAGCCGATCGAAAAGTAAAACAGGTAATTTAAAAAGCAAGGAATTTAAACATGAAAACAGCACTATTAGTGATCGACGTGCAGATGGCATTGACACATGATGACGCCAATGGAGCGGAACGGTCTTGCCCGCAGGCGGCAGACAATATATCTTCTTTACTTGCAGCTTTCCGCGAGCGTGGGGATGAGGTTGTGCATATCCATCATCATGGCACAGACCCGGACGATCCATTTCATAGCGATGCGCCGGGCGTTGCCGTTCAATCATTTGCTCAGCCAGTCGGCGATGAGAAGGTGCTTGTAAAACATGTCAGCAGTGCTTTTGCCAATTCCACTTTGGGGTCGGATTTGCACACCAAAAACGTAGAGCGCGTGGTGCTTTGCGGTGCTACTGCTAATCACTGTGTAGAAAGTGCGACACGTGCCGCCTCCGATCTTGGTTTGATACGGTCTATGCAGCAGACGCTGTATGGGCATATGCAGTTACAGGACCAGATGGCATAGAACATTCTGCCGAGCAGGTGCATTCCACATCATTGAGTACCCTTGAAGGTGAATTTGCGACTGTTTTGAAAACAGAACAAATATTAGCGCAATAATCAAAACAGGTAATCTTTCAAACTCTGAATGGGGAAATTTCAATGCGTATAGGTTTTATCGGGCTTGGCACAATGGGCGGTGCAGCCGCTCTCAATTTAATTCGGGGCGGGCATCAGCTTACTGTATGTGACCTCGATCAGAGCCGCGCTCAAGAACATATAAAACTTGGAGCAACATGGGCGAGCACACCAAGTGAAGCAGCAAAAGATGCTGATGTCGTTTTCACCATGGTTTTTGGCCCGATGCAGATTGAAAACATCATACATGGCGAAGGCGGATTGCTCGGCGCGATGGCAGCAGGGCAAGTCTGGATTGATATGACGACCAATCAACCAGAAATGGTTCGTAAACTTGCCAGCGATATCATGGCTACTGGTGCTCAAGCCATTGATGCACCTGTTACAGGTGCTGTTGATGGTGCCCGCAACGGCGATATGACCCAATTCGCTGGAGGTGATGAAGTAACCGTAGAGCGTCTGCGCCCTGTTATGGAACTAATGGGGCCGGTTCATTATATGGGCGCAAATGGCAGTGGTTCTATCACAAAACTAGCAAGCAATCAGTTGTGGGCCATTCACGCTACAGCCATGGGCGAAGCCTTGGTAATGGCGGTAAAATCCGGTGTTGATTTGTCACGAGCGTGGGAAGCCTTGAAAATTGGCGCAAGTGAGAGCTGGTGCATGCACCATGATGCTCCCTCCGTTTTTGCAGGCCATTATGACCCTTCATTTACGCTAGATCTTTGCCAGAAAGACTTAACATTAATTGTTGAAGCGTGTGATGATGCAGGCACATTGGCACCAGCTACGCGCCTTGTTGCCGGGTAATTCGAAAAAGCTCGCAAAGCCTATGGCGGCGATAAAGGCGAGCTTCACGTTGTTAAACTGGAAGAAGATGCGGCGGGTATTTCTCTTCAAATGGATGGGGCGTGGGTTCTTCATTGGGAAAAATAGGGAAATTTGGCCAAATACCGACACCTCAAATTCTGCAACTAAGGGCTCAATGCGGTCGTTGAAGTGTTTCCAAAAATTAGTCACTTCTGGCACACACCTGACATTGGTGCCAATTATTGATTATCAATGTCGCCTCAATTAATGGGCAGCGCACTACTACTAACAACTAGGTAATAATAGCCGATACCCCGACCACATTGATTTAGTGTATGTTCTGTCATCCATTTTGAGTTAGCGCGAAATCTGGTGATGCAAGTCATATTATGTTTCAAGATATGTTTTGTCAGGAGATACGCTTTTGGAAGTAGATTCTATAAACATTGCTCTAGCAGCAAATAGTACGCAAGGTTTAGACCAGCAGTCGCTTGGCCTGAATAAAAAACCTGTGAAAGCTCTGGACCTCTCACAAGAGCACACAAACGGTCGAATGTTTGAGCAAGCGGTTCAAAATGCCAATAAAGCAGGAGAAACCAGCAGCGAAGCAGATAACACCAAACTATCAAATTCCAAGATTGATGGGATGCAGACGCTAAAAACGAAAATCCTCTGACATTAAATCAAAAAGAAGCAAGGCAAGTTCGAAAGTTTGTTGAGGACGATGCGCTTGAGGATGATAACTGTGGCGAAGCTATTTTGAAACAGGCGTTAAAGAATTGCGCGATTAATTATTTATCGCTTACTCAAATGTCAAAAGATACGGTTTTTGTTAAAGGTCAAATAATAGATAGTTTAATAACTACAAATGAAGAAGGCGTAGAAATTGAAGCTGAGGCTTCTGAAATAAAAATTGGAGCCTCAACCAATATTTCTAACTTGCAGTTGAAACGTCAAAAAGTTCAATTGATTGCAGAAGAGGCGTATAAAAAAATTGCTTACATCGAGACAGAAGAGGGCCATGCATTTCAATCTTCTGTTATTCAAGGGGTAAACGAGGCTGATTTTAGTACCGAGGTTGCGTCCTTGATTTTTGATCAGCCTGCATATTTCACCGAAGATAAATTAAAATAGAAATACTGGCATATTTATAACTTAAAGTTGTGAACTTTACTTGAGCGCCTTACAATGGGGTAAGTTCAAATGGAGTCGTTTATGCCCTCAGATCAAACCATCCTATTTTCGCTTTTTGCTGGTGTCTTTGCCATGTTGTTATGGGGCAGGTGGCGTTATGATATTGTGGCGTTTTGCGCACTTTTGATTGCGCTCGTTCTTGGCGTCGTACCAACCTCTGAGGCCTTTGCCGGTTTTGGTCATCCTGCAACGATCATTGTGGCGCTTGTATTGATTGTATCGCGTGGACTGCAAAATTCTGGTGCGATTGATATTATTACACGCTCTGTCATTGACACAGGGCGCGGCGTGGGTGCGCACATTTCAATAATGGCTTCAACAGGTGCAGTTTTATCTGCGTTCATGAACAACGTCGCTGCGTTAGCTTTGTTGATGCCCGTCGATATTCAGGCCGCAAAGAAAGCGGGAGAAGTATTCGCGCAACACTCATGCCACTATCTTTTGCAACCATTTTGGGTGGGCTCGTAACTTTGATTGGAACGCCGCCAAATATCATCATCGCTCAATACCGTGAAACGGTGGCGGGAGAGCCATTTGCGATGTTCGATTTTGCACCAGTCGGTTTGATCTGTGCAGGTGTTGGTATTCTGTTTGTCGCGCTGTTTGGATGGCGCTTGGTTCCAGGTGCTGACGAAAAAGTTGATGAAAACTCTAGCAGCATGGATCTGGAAGATTATATCGCTGAACTAGTTATCCCTGAAAAATCAAAAGCAGTTGGTCAGCAAGTTCGTGATTTATACGATGAAGCTAACGAACATGACTTAGTAATTATTGGCGTCGCCAGAAATAATCGCCGATTAAAAGGCTTTAGTTCAAGCCTTGTATTGCGCAGTGGTGATATGTTTGTCGTGGAAGCATCGGCAGAGGATATTGACCGTTTTAGAGGTGTATATTCACTAGAGTTCTTCGGTGAAAAAACGACCAACGAAAAAGCTATTGGCGATCTTCAACTTACAGAAGTGCTGGTCACGCCAGAAACAAGAATTGTAGGACGCGCAGCAATTGATATTCGTCTTCGTGCCAGAAAAGGCGTTGCGCTTTTAGGTATTTCAAGAAAAGGCAGACGTTTTACCAAACGTGTTCGCCACGAAAAAATCAGAGTAGGTGATATCTTGCTTTTGATTGGTCCAGCAGAAAACTTAGACGAAACCATCGGTTGGTTAAGCGCAATGCCGTTAGCAGAGCGCGGGCTATCCATCACACAACATACGCGCGCATGGCTTGCAGCAGCAATTTTTGCAGCAGCAATTGCATTAGCAAGTTTTGGCTTTTTATATCTGGCAGTAGCGCTTGGTGTGGTAGTGGCATTGTACGTGCTTCTAGACATTGTGCCAGTTCGTAACGTCTATGATTACGTCGAATGGCCAGTCATTGTTTTGCTTGGTTCTATGATACCACTAGGCACTGCGTTGGAAGCCTCAGGTGGCACGCAACTCATCGCAGAGCAGATTGTAACCATCACCTCAGGCTACGCGCCTTGGGTTGTTCTAACTATCCTAATGGTCGTTGTGATGACGCTTTCTGATGTATTAAACAATACAGCCACAGCAGTCATCGGCGCACCCGTAGCGGTAGATATCGCGAACAAATTAGGAGTGAATTCAGACCCATTCTTGATGGCAGTAGCAATCGCCGCATCCTGTGCATTCCTCACACCCATTGGCCACAAAAACAACACGCTCATCATGGGGCCAGGGGGGTATTCGTTTGGCGACTACTGGAAAATGGGTCTACCGCTAGAAGTGATCGTGATTGGTGTGGCGGTGCCAGCAATCATGGTATTTTGGCCTTTGTAAAGTAGGTGGAAGACTGTTTGCCGAATACTAGCGGCAAACAGTGTATTCTGTACAATAAATTTACTTGATAACAGGTAGGTCAACCATGATAATTACAGCTGACGCATCTGATACATTACGCAACCAATGATCAGTTTTGGCATTCTCAATCCATGAATCACCTGCTTTAAATTTCTGTGATTTTCCATTGCGGTTTTCAATAATCTCACCGCTTTCAACGAAGACAAAACCAGGGCGAGTTGCATGATTATGTTTTGTGAAAGAGGCGCCTGCTTCAAATGTAATTCTGCGGCCGCGAAGTTCATACCCGTTCATAGCGGGTATTTGCGCCTCTAGTGCGTTTTTCTGCAACACGCTCAGGCTAACGCCCTTTGTCTCTGTTGGTTCCTTAATTTTTTGTAGGTCACCTGCGAGTGCAGGTGCTGTGAGAATGCTTACTGCAAAAACAGCTGTTATAAATTTCATGGTAAAATCCTAATCAAATGGCGGGATTGCCAAGTGTAGGATTATCTACCAAAGCTGATTGGTAACTGATGTTAGTCTCAAATCAATGTGATTATTACATCAGCTTAGAGTCAGGTTTGGCTGATATCATTTGAGATTATTACTCAAAGTCAAAGGTGAAGCCATGCGCCAATATTTGCAAAACAAGAAAACCAAGATCGTTCTTTCGTTGGTTTTTGTATTTTCCTTGTTAACGCAATTTAGCGTGGCTCAAGAATCTAGTCTCTTTACATTGGTTAAGTCTGGCAAGCATTCTGCTGTTTCAGCATTGCTTAAAAAAGGTAACAGCAAAATAGAAAGACGCAACATTAATGGTGATACGGCACTTTTAGTAGCTGCCCGGCGTGGTGATATAAAGATGCTAAAATTACTTGTTGAAAATGGTGCTGATATCAATGCTATGGATCATAAAAAGCGTGATGTGTTGAATATTGCAATAACAACGAAAAACCTTCGGCTTACTCGTAAAGCGCTTGATCTTGGTGCAGACCCAACCATGGTAACATCCATTTATGATGGCGGTGCTATCATTTATGGTTCTGCGAAGGGAGTAGACAAAATAGTTGAGATGTTGATCAAGGCTGGCGCACCAGTTAATCGGATAAACAATGTTGGGTGGACGGCGCTTCTGGAGGTTGCAATTCTGGGGGATGGCTCCCAGCCTTACGTTGCAATTACGAAGATGTTATTGAAGGCAGGAGCGGATAAACTATTGCTGATAAAGATGGTTTGACACCTTACGATCATGCCATCAAACGCGGGCATACTAAACTGGCTAAACTTTTGGCAAATTAAAATTCATACTGGGAATATGGGTAAAAGGAATTGATTTGAAAGTTCTACTTGTTGAAGACGATACTATTATTGCGGATGCAATTTTGAAAACAATCGCAAGAACAGAGTTTAGCGTCGACCATGTAGCAACTTTATCAGAAGCATCAACAGCAATAAAAACATCAGAAATTGAGATTATTATTCTTGATCTAGGCCTTCCTGACGGTGATGGTTTGCAGTTTTTAAAGAAGCTGCGTGAGGAGGGTAATCATTCTCCAATCATTATTCTTACAGCGCGAGACCGTCCTAAAGATCGTGTGCTTGGTGTAGACAGAGGCGCTGATGATTGCTTGGCAAAACCATTTGATATGTCAGAACTAATTGCACGTATGCGAGCTATTAAAAGGCGCAGTGCAGGGCGCGCATCAAATTCAATTATTTATCATCGTTTAAAACTTATGCCAGATCATCAAGCTTCATTCGTTGACGATATCCCTGTTTCGTTGCCTATTAGTCAATTTAGGTTGCTGCAATATTTGTTAGAAGAACAAGGGCGAGTAAAAACAAAGCAGCAAATTATTGATACCTTGTATTGCTGGGACAAAAACGTGGAAGAAAATACAATTGAAGTTTATATTTCACAACTAAGGAAAAGCCTATGGGCGATTTAATCAAAACGGTTCGTGGAATCGGTTATTGCGTGCCATCTCTAGACCAAAATCAATAAAGTCCAGGCTGTTATTTTCCACGGGATTTGTTTTTCTAATAGCATGGTTTGCTGCTGCTGTTTTTACCAAACTTATTGCATTTGACCAAAGCCGAGACTTCCTTGCTGAGTTGATGGCTGACGATGCAACTAATATGCTTTCATTGGTAAATGGGCAGTCATTAAATAAAGTTACGGATGAGGGGCATCCAAATCGAGCCATTCTTGTTTGGCGAGGTGAGGAACTGATTTTGAGTCGTGGGAGGGATATCATCGACGATCTTTTGACCTTCAAACAAAGTTCAATTGATACAGTTAAAAAAATCAATGGAGAGAACTGGGTCATTTCATCTAGGTGTAATGGTGCCGACTGCGTTGTTGCTGCAATCAGAGATACGGAGCGAAAATTCGCAATTCGGCGATTGGTTACTTCAATTTTTGCACCTTTGTTCGCTCTTCTCATCCTGATTTTAATAGGCCTGTATGTTGCGGTTCAATATGGTTTGCGCCCACTTGATACACTAGCAAAGGATGTAACAGCTCTTGATTTGGGGAAATTAGACCGTTTGCCTGCTCGAAACCATCCTCAAGAGCTTAAGTTATTAAAGTCTGCTATTGATACATTGACGTTAAACATGGCTGATCAGTTGGATAGGGAGCGTACTTTCCTCGACGCATGTGCTCATGAGATCAGAACGCCTGTCACTGGTCTAATTTCTCAAGTGCAAGCAATTGAAACCTCGGAAATTTCTAACCTCCCTCCAAAAATGAAAGAACAATTTTCTTTAATTGAGCGTAGCGCGCAAAGGACTGCACGTGTTGCCAATCAGTTCCTTAATTTAGCTAAAAGCAATAATACACTAGCTGATCTTTCTAACGCTGTTTCATTTGATCTATGCGAGATGATCCGAACAGTATTAGCGGATATTATTGTTCTTTCACCAAAAGCCAATATTCAAATGGCGGGCGAAAGCTCTCTTATGGTTTGCGGAGACCCATTCACGGTTGAGCTTATTGTGCAAAATCTTATTGAAAATGCCTTGAAGCATGGTGTTAGTGATGAAGAATGTAGGATTATAGTAACCTGTAGCAGAATGGGAGATGAAGTCACAATTAGTGTTGCAGATAATGGAAGTGGAGTGCCAGTAGCGGCGCTGACATCGTTGGCAGAACGATTTTTTAGAGCTGAGAAAAATGATGGTAACTTAACGGATTATCAAAATATCAGCACATCAAAAGGAGCAGGCTTGGGGTTAAGTATTGTTAAAGAGATTGCTGAAACCTGGGGCGGTAAACTTGCCTTCAAAAAGAGCGCCGAACTTGGTGGGCTTGAAGCAACTGTCAGCTTAAAAGTTTTGAATATCCCGCATAAAATGATTAGCAAGGAAGTTGCTCTCTAGATTAAATTTCCCACTTACCCAGCGCATCATCGTCCGCGTCTTTTGCGTCTACCCATCCACCATCATCGCCGGATGCCATATGGTTTTTCTTCCAGAACGGTGCGCGTGCTTTTAGGAAGTCCATCAGAAAGTTTGCGCCATCAAAGCTTGCTTGGCGGTGGGGGAAGTGGCTATGACGAGCACAATGTTTTCGCCCGGTGTTATTTTTCCATAGCGATGGATGGCTGAAATTCCTAAGAGGCCAAAGCGTTCAATGGCTTGTCCTGCGATACGGTTTATTTCCGCTTCTGCCATTCCTGGATAGTGTTCTAACTCTAAAGCTGAGAGAGTATCACCTTCGCCTCTGCATAGACCTGAGAAAGTGACCACTGCACCAACGTCTGTGCGACCTTGAGTAAGTTTTTTGATTTCAGCATTGATGTCAAAATCTTCAGCCTGAATGCGGATGTCTGGTTTGGTAGGCATTTCTTAGCCACCTGTCATCGGCGGGAAAATTGCAATTTCTTTTGCGTTACCAATAAGCGTGTCTGCATCTTGTACATGCTCTTGGTCAATTGCCACTTGTATGATCTTGCGATGCTCCATCACCGTTTCAAATTCTTCACCGCGAGAAGCAAGCCAATCAAATAGATCAGAAATAGTTTTTATAGTGTCAGGCAAATCAACTTGCTCTTCGCCTATGCCAAAGCGTTCTCTTAGCCATGCGAAATATATCAGTTTGATGCTCATGTCTTACTCAATAATATGGCGCAAGCCAGCGCGGAAATAATCATAGCCTGTATAAAGTGTAAGGATTGCAGCACCCCATAGCAAGACTATCCCTGTTTGTGTTGTGTATTCAAAAATTTTATCGCCGGCAGAGCCAGCAAGCAAGAATGCTATCGCGATCATCTGTACGGTTGTTTTCCACTTGGCAAGTTGTGTGACAGGTACGCTAACTTTTAGTTCTGCTAGATATTCACGAAGGCCTGAAACCAATATTTCACGGCATAAGATAATAATAGTTGCCCACAATGACCAGCCACGAATGGTTGCATCTGTATCTGCGGCTAACAGAAGCAAGCAAGTAGAAACCAGAAGCTTATCAGCAATGGGATCAAGCATTTTTCCTATGTTTGATGTTTGTTGCCAAATGCGAGCAAGATAGCCGTCCAGAAAATCCGTCAAACTGGCAATTATGAATATACCGACCGCCCACCAACGAGCCGTATCAGAAGATTGTAGTTTACCTTCAATAAAAAAGCATAAAACAACAAGCGGCACTGCCACAATTCTAGCGTAAGTCAAAATATTAGGAATGCTATATAAAAGCGCTGGTTTGTCTTTTAGGGGCTTAGTCATGCAGTAAGAATCTTCTTAGTGAAAATGATCGTAAATAGCTTGTGCCATTTGTTCGGAAATGCCGTCAACTGATTTTAAATCACTTAATGCAGCACGAGACACGGCTTTGGCTGTTCCAAAGCGATGAAGAAGTGCTCGCTTGCGTCCCGGGCCAACTCCAGCAACCTCATCTAATGGATTTGTTATCATTTCTTTTTTGCGTCTTGCGCGGTGTGAACCAATAGCAAATCTGTGCGCCTCATCGCGTAAGCGCTGCACAAAATAGAGCACTGGGTCGCGCTCAGGTAACATGAAGGATTTTTGGCCTTTGACGAAGAATTTCTCAAGCCCAGCATCGCGTTTCTGGGCCTTTGGCTATACCAACCATCGTTACAGCTTTTTCTAATCCCATTTCTTTCATAGTGTCGTAGACGACGTTCAACTGCCCAAGCCCCCCATCAATCAGAAGTAAATCTGGCCAAATGCCAATTTCACCATCTTCAATCGTTTGTTCTTCAGGCATTCCATATTCTTTAACAAGCCGAGAGAACCTGCGTTGCATAACCTCGCGCATCATGCCATAATCATCACTCGGCACTAAGTCTTCTGATTTGATATTGAATTTGCGATATTGATTTTTGGCAAACCCATCTGGTCCAGCAACAATCATCCCACCAACTGCATTCGTTCCTTGAATATGCGAATTATCAAACACCTCAATTCTGTTAGGCGTTTTCTCAAGTCCAAAGGCTTCTTGCAAGCCCTTCATCAGTTTTGCTTGGGTAGAAGTTTCTGCTAATTTGCGTTCAAGTGCTTCACGCGCATTCGTTCCTACATGTTCAACCAATTCACGTTTTTCACCGCGCTGGGGAACGCTGACATGCACTTTGTAATCTGATTTGGTGCTGAATGCTTCTGCTAGAAGGTCTATTTCACCTGTGTCATGTGACAGCAAGATATGACGCGGGCAGGGGCGATCATCGTAGAATTGTCCTAAGAATGCACCTAAAACTTCACTTGGTTCAATCGTTTTATCCGCACGCGGGAAATAGGCACGATTGCCCCAGTTTTGTCCCGTACGAAAGAAAAATACTTGGATACAGATCATGCCACCAGATTGATAAACTGCAAAAACATCAGCTTCGGTAACAGATTGCGGATTAATACCCTGATGAGATTGCACATGAGAAAGCGTGGAAAGGCGGTCACGATAAATCGCCGCACGCTCAAAATCTAAATCAACGGAAGCTGCTTCCATTTGTTTGGCAAGCACCTTTTGCATGTCCGTGCTTTTACCAGAAAGAAAATCCTTTGCTTCTTTAACAAGTTTTGCATATTCCTCTTCGTTCACTTCACCCGTACAAGGCCCTGAACAGCGCTTGATTTGGTGTAGAAGACACGGGCGCGAACGACCATCAAAAACACTATCCGTACAAGTGCGTATGAGGAACGCACGTTGCATGGCGTTGATCGTTCGGTTTACAGCACCAGCAGAGGCAAACGGACCATAGTAAGTTCGCTTTTTATTGCGAGCCCCGCGATGTTAAAAAGCCCCGGTGAATCATGCTCATCCGTAATTACAATGTAGGGGAAGCTCTTATCATCTCGCAATAGCACATTGAATTTTGGGCGAAGTCGCTTAATGAGGTTAGCTTCTAGTAAAAGCGCTTCCATCTCCGTGTGGGTGGTAACAAACTCCATATTCACCGTCTCACGGATCATCCGCGCAATACGGTTTGTATGTCCACCCATCTTTGCGTATGAAGCCACGCGCTTTTTTAAAGACTTGGCTTTGCCAACATAAAGCACTTCGCCTTCCGCATCGAACATACGATAACATCCCGGCGCATTAGGCAGGTGCTTGACGAATTCACCAATAATCTCAACGCCTGGCTTACCTGTTAAATCACCAACAGACTCTTCCCACACGATCTCAGCAGCATCGCCGGTCATGGAAGCCAGTTTGATTTTTTTTACAGGTTGGTCGCTCATGGTTTTAATATGGTGGATTCGAGAGTGAATTTCGAGGGGTTACTCTTTAATCCCCAAAACATCTGGTGTTTCCCACGCCAAATGCTGGCCTCCATCCAAGGCAATTATTTGTCCTGTAATGGATGGTGTGTCGTATAGATAGCGTATAGTGCGTCCAAATTCTTCTAAATCGGGGCCGTGTTTTAATGGTATGTTTTGTAACTGCTGATCAAAATCTTGTTTAGTCTGGCGCTCGTTTTGCAAGGTAGGGCCAGGGCCGATTGCATTCACTCGAACATGTGGCGCAAAGCTTTGGGCCATGGTTTGAGTAGCTATCCACAATGCAGATTTTGATAAAGTATATGAAAAGAAGTTAGGATTTAACCGCTTTACGCGTTGATCAATCATATTGACTATTAAGCCACTGCTCAGTGATTGCTTCATCATTTCTCCAGCCAGAATGGCAGGTGCTTTTAGATGTATCGCAAAATGACTGTCCCATGTTTGTTCATCAAATTCATTTGCACTGTCATCTAAAAATATGGATGCATTATTGATGAGCAAGTTAATTGGTCCCAGCGCTTTTGCGGCGCTCGTAAAAATGCGTCTTGTAGATTTTCCATCTGTTAGGTCACCTGAAATAGAACATGCCTTAACGCCTTGCCCTAGTGCTAACTCACACAAGCTATCCGCTGCTTCATTTGAAGATATAGAATGAATTGCAACATTAAATCCGTTCTTGGCGAGGTCTTTAACAATTGCAGCGCCAATTCGTTTTGCGCCGCCTGTTACCAATGCTGTCTTCATATAAGGTTTACCCACTCTATTTGGGGCTTTTGATATGCCCTTAATTCATAAATGCCAATGCAATATAACTGGTGTACAAGCCTAACATAACAAGCCCCATCCAGCGAGTAATTGCATCCATGAAGTAGGCAATCATGCCGAGCAGCAAGGATACGCCGAACATGACCCACATATCCAAATGAATAATATGCTCGCCAACAGGTATTGGTGCAATGATAAGTGTAATACCCATGATTGCTGCAATGTTGAAAATATTAGAGCCAACCACATTACCAATCGCTAAGTTAGAGTTTCCTCTAATAACCGCCATTATAGAGGCTGCTAGCTCAGGCAGTGATGTACCAATCGCTACAACAGTTAGGCCAATGATTTCATCTGATAAGCCCCAGTCATGTGCAATTTTCTGGGCATTATCAACGGTCAACTGCGCGCCTAGTGGCAACATAACAATGCCAATCAATAAAAACAGGATTGCAATTTTTGGTGATGATGGGCCTTCACCAATTTCATCGTGGTAATCAGGCACTTCTTTTGATTTAAGTGAGCTTTTATACTGGTCCCAAAGGAAAAGTAATAGAAGTGCAAAAAGGATAACACCGTAAGGAAGCCCCATAGAACCTGTTGCTAACATCCCCATGAAAACAACAGTGAAGCCAAGCATCACAAAAATGTTTCGCCCTATACCATCCTCTTTTACACATTGAGAAGCGATTAATGCAGGTAAACCCAATACCAGTAAAACATTGGCAATGTTGGAGCCAACCACGTTACCAACCGCAAGGCCGCCAGATCCTGCAAGTGCTGCTTGCACAGAGATAAATAGCTCTGGCGCTGATGTGCCCAAAGATACAATTGTTAGCCCAATAATTAAGGGTGATATTGAAAAGCGTTCTGCAACTGAAACAGCACCGCGCACAAGAATATCACCTCCTATTACAAGGATAACTAGGCCGACAACTAAAAGGAAATAAGCGAGCATGAATAAAGTTTTGGTTAGTGAGAATGGGTAGAAATATCCGTTTGACGATATATAGGGAATAGGGCAATTGATTTTAAGGGGCAATTTATAAAAACTGCCTTTAAAGAGTCACGAAATTACCATCCTTCGAGTCACAACCCGCCGCATTTGAATTGCATCTTAAATTTCACCTGCAAATTTAGGAGAAAGTTATGACTAAAAGCAAAGCTATTCATGTCCTCGGTCTAAGCCTAATTGCCTCAATTATTACATTACCAGCCTTCGCTGCAGATGCAGTGTCGCAAGAGCCACAAGCGCCTGTTGCCTCTGATCCTGTTATTGATACGAGCCAGTGGGGTGGGTTTTATGCTGGTATTTATGGTGGTTACAGTTGGTTTGATGCCAATGTAAGTACACTGGGTGCTGCTGAAGATGAAGATTTTAAATTCGGAGGCTATACAGGTTATAACTTCGAGTTTGATAATCAGGTCGTACAGGTCTTGAATTAGGGGGGGGTTGCAAATGCCGAAGCCAGTGTAGGTGGCACAACAGTCGAGCAAGAATGGGATGCGTCTATACGCGGTAGGTTAGGTTATGCTTTCGAAAATTCTTTTATCTACAGTTTTGCTGGTCTTGCCGTAACGGGTGTTGAAGCAAGAACGATTACTGGTAGTGATAGCCAAACTTTAACCGGCTATAATCTGGGCGCAGGCTTAGAGCGGCAAATATTAGACGGTGTTACTGCTCGGATTGAATATGGATTTTCTGATTATAGGTCTGAAACTTTCGGAACCGGTGGCGGCGCAAGCAATGAGATCGACTTTAAAGAAGATTCAGTAAACATTGGCTTAGGCGTCAAATTCTAGGTTAAATTGGAAGAATTTGGCATAAAACACTAAGTATTATTCACTTGCTTTGCTTTCAAAGCGACATAATTCAGTCTTACTTGATTGATTAAAGAGCCAATAATCGACACTAATATACTGTTTCCGTTTGGTAAGCTTGTTACCATTCGTTAACCATAAGTGCTTAGGATTGAGAAATACACTGAATCCCTAACTTAGTAGGGTTGCGCGTATCGCCGGGAGGCAAGCAACAAATGTATTTAGCTGAGAGTAACAACATAAAATCACAAATCTGCGCAGCTTTCATTAAGCTTGCGCTGGCATTTGTCATAATTTATGGCTTAACGCCTTTCGCAGTAGCATCTGATTTCAACTATCCATGGCGCGACAGACAAAAAGCACTTGTTATTGATGCTTATGAAAAAAATCCAATCGACTGGCAAAAGATGGTCACGGATAAGCGAGTTCGTGCATTCATTGGAAAATCAAGCGACGGTCTGCAATCACCATGGTCATGTGCAGGCAATGCAACTGAACAAAAAATCTGTAAAAAATCGTTTCAAAACTATTTTATGAAGCGGCAGCTTTACCACACGCGCAAAACACTTGCGAAGGCGCTTGGTTTAAAGTGGGGTGCTTATCACTTGGGTCGCCCGGGTAATCCGATTGCACAGGCAAATCATTTTCTGAGTTTCGCAAAACCCGAAAAAGACGAATTGATTGCCTTAGACATTGAGCATGATGATCCAAAAAAATGGATTTCATTCAAAGATGCAGAGATTTTTGCAAAACAAATTTATGCGCGCATAGGCAGATACCCTGTTCTCTATACTAATCATAATACAGCTCAACGAATTGCAGCTAGGCGTGCAGAATTTCCTATTTTATCACGTATGCAGCTTTGGTATGCCCGCTTTAAAGGCGACGTTAGAGGCGCATTTCCAATGGGGAATTGGGACACATATGCCTTATGGCAGTTTTCAGCGCACCCAAATTGCAACAAAAGACGCTGTCTATATCGTGTGCCGGGAACAGAATCTAATATTGATGTGAATGTCTCAACACTGACAATTGCTGAATTTGATAAAGCATGGCCTTTTGACGGATTGGTGCCTGAGAAAAAACTGGAAATCATAAGCGATCCAAACATCTTGATGGTCAGCACCGACAAACCAGAAACGAAAGTTGTTTCTAAGGAAGTTGTGACTGTATCAATCGTGGCGCCTGTCGTTGAAAAGAGTGAAGAAGATATCGTTCTTAGTAAAGAAGCCAGATTCCAGCTTGCAAGTATCACGCTTGATGAAATCGCATTGCCAACAGCGCGTATTCGAGAAACGGTTATAGCTGCTGCTGTGATACCTGAGGCGCGCGAACGTGATGATGAGCCAAGCTACGGCATCACAACAACTGATTATGAGCCAGAATACGACGTGGTTATTCCAAAATCTGAACATGCAGAAGATTTAACAATGCAACTGCAGTATCTTTCAGGCGCTCTATAAGTCTATAGGCTTAATACTCGGCATCTACCATCGTGATACTTCCACGGGTCAAGACCGTGAATGCAATATTCAACATTCCATGTGTAGCCGGCAAAGCCTGCACCTTGTTCAATAAGATAATGAATACGGCGTTTCTTGCCATTTTCAAATACAGCATCGCCATGGCAATAGCGTCGATTGATTGGAGATTCTGGAAAAGCATTGCCATTATGTAAATGCGGATTAGTAACGGTCTCTAAAACAAGACCGCGAACTTCCCAGTAAATTTTTTCTGCCTGATTAAAACGTTTTGCAATTCTTTTAAGAACTTTGTCTGAAGTGCAGAGAGGAAATTTTTCTTTGCCAAAGAATGCATTCGAAGTACCAACTTGAATTGGCACAATCGAAGTAGCGAGAATTACTACAGCCAGAAATTTCTTCATAATTCAAATACTCCGTTATCTTGTTTTAAGTATTACGGCTTGCTCAAAATTTTGCAAGATCAGCGATTACTTTTGAATAGAGTTTATGTTCTTCGACTAAAACACGAGCAGAAAGCGTATCTGCCGTATCAGTTTTAAGGATAGGCACTTTAGCTTGTGCAATAATTTCACCACCGTCCATTTCTGAGTTTACAAAATGTACTGTGCAACCATGTTCTTTATTACCTGCGTCAATCGCGCGCTGATGCGTCTCCAAGCCTTTGTATTTTGGAAGTAGGCTTGGATGAATGTTAATCAGTTTACCTTCATAAGTTTTTGTGAAATCAGCTGATAAGATACGCATGTAGCCAGCGAGGCATACAATATCTGCACAAGCTGAATTGATCGCATTCATAATTGCTGCTTCGTGTTCTAGGCGGGTTTCGTAATCACAGCGTTGAAATGCACTTGCTTTGATATTAGCATTACGTGCTGTATCTAAGCCCGCCGCATCTTTATTATCAGAAATGACCAAACAAATTTCCGCAGGATAATCAGCTTGTCGTGTTGAATTAAGAATGGCCTCCATGTTGGAGCCACGCCCTGATATTAAGATTGCGAGTTTTTTACGTGGGGTATTTACCAAGCTAGGTTTCCTTCATAAGTAACTTCGCTTTTATCATCCGCAATTAGCTCACCCATTGTCACGACTGTTTCACCGTTCGCCTCAAGCACTGCTTTTACCGAATTTGCTTTTTCAAGGGATGTGACAATTACCATGCCTACGCCGCAATTAAAGGTTCGTAGCATTTCTGATTGAGCAACACTGCCTGCTTCAGACAACCAGCCAAAGACTGCTGGTGGTGATACTTGTGATAGATCAAGCTTCGCGCCAATACCTTTTGGTAAAACACGCGGAATGTTTTCAGTAAAACCGCCACCTGTAATATGCGCCATAGCTTTAACGCCGACCGTTTCACGAATAGCTGCAAGCATTGGCTTTACGTAAATGCGGGTTGGTTCAAGAAAAGCTTGTGCGATAGTTTTATCTTTATCAAAGGGAGCAGCATCACTCCAAGAAAGGCCAGCGCGTTCAATGATTTTTCTAACTAGCGAAAAACCATTTGAATGGACACCAGAAGAAGTAAGACCTAAAAGAACATCACCTTCTGCAATGTCATTTGACGGTAAAATACCATCACGCTCGACAGCACCAACAGAAAAACCTGCAAGATCATAATCTTTATTTGAATACATTCCAGGCATTTCAGCCGTCTCACCACCAATAAGGGCTGCACCAGATTGACGGCAGCCTTCTGCGATGCCTTCAACAACTTTCGTTGCTTCAGAAACATCAAGCTTGCCTGTTGCAAGATAATCAAGAAAGAATAGCGGCTCTGCACCCTGAACAATTAGATCGTTTACGCACATGGCAACAAGATCGATGCCTACGGTGTCATGAATTCCAGCTTCAATCGCAATTTTGAGCTTTGTTCCCACGCCATCATTAGCAGCAACTAAGACGGGGTCTTTAAAACCAGCAGCCTTCATGTCAAACAACCCGCCGAACCCGCCAATATCTGGGTTTGATCCTGCGCGTGCCGTTGATTTTACTGCTGGTTTAATTGCTTCAACGAGCGCATTGCCTGCATCGATATCGACGCCTGCTTGTGCGTAACTTAAGCCGTTAGTAGATGGGGTATCTGAAGAAGACATGATTGCCGCGTTGCTCCGCAGTTGATAAGAATAAATATTGATTCAATAAAGATTTAGGGAATCTGCGAAACACCTAACACAAAAGTTTCGCTTTAGGGAGTGCCCAATGGACGAGAGTTTTGGATTACGTATGAGAAGGCAGATTTTTTTCTGGCTTATTATCTTTGCAGCGTTCGTTGCATTTATGTGGCTCTTTTCAGATATATTACTTCCGTTCATCGCTGGAATGGCACTTGCTTATTTTCTTGACCCAGTTGCAGACAAATTAGAGAGCATGGGCACTAGCCGAATGCTTGCAACAGTTATTATTCTAATTGCCTTTATTTTATTGTTTGTGATTTTCTTGATGGTGCTAGTTCCAATATTGGCAAACCAGATAACAGGTTTTCTTGATCGCCTTCCTGAGCTGGTGGGAAAACTGCAGGAATTAATCGCTTCAACTGATATCGATTGGCTGCGCGATCGTTTTGGTGTTGATAGTCAATCACTGCAAGACAACATAAATGGACTTATGAAAGAAGGTGCCAGTTGGGTATCCACAGTTCTGGGAAAAATTTGGAGTTCAGGAAAATCCTTAGTTGATGTGATTTCGCTTCTTATTGTAACCCCTGTAGTTGCATTCTACCTGCTTTATGATTGGGATAACATGGTGGAGCGTATTGATAGTTGGTTGCCGCATGATCACCGCGATACCATTCGTACTGTTTTCACAGATATTAATTCAGCTGTCGCTGGCTTTGTCAGAGGGCAGGGTACGGTCTGTCTTATCTTAGGTCTGTTTTATGGTGTAAGTCTAACTGTTATTGGTCTCAACTTCGGGTTGCTCATTGGCTTATTCGCCGGGTTGATTTCGTTTATTCCATTTGTCGGGTCTATTATTGGTTTTTTACTTTCTGTAGGCGTAGCACTTGTTCAGTTTTGGCCTGAGTGGATACCTGTAGCGTTATGTGCTGCTACCTTCTTCATGGGGCAGTTTATGGAAGGAAATATTCTTCAACCTAAACTGGTAGGAGAAAAAGTTGGCCTACATCCAGTTTGGCTAATGTTTGCGCTCTTTGCATTTGGCTCATTGTTAGGCTTTACGGGCATGTTAATCGCCGTACCCGCCGCCGCCGCTGTTGGCGTAGTTATACGTTTTGGGCTTGGACGTTACCTTGAAAGTGAACTATACAAAGGTAAATCGGCATCCATTCCAGCCAAGCGAACAACCAAACGTACTGCTAAGAAAGCACGGTAACCTGTAAAAGCGTTGATGAGTAAAAAGAGTAAAAACATTAATCCACAATTACCATTTGATTTGTCTGTGCCGGTAACGCATCAGCGCGAAGATTTGATCGTGAGTAAGGCAAACGAGATGGCAATATCAATGCTGGATAGTTGGCCAGATTGGCCAGGCAGAGTGAGCGTTCTGGCCGGTCCTGTTGGCGCAGGTAAGACGCACATAGCAAACGTCTGGGCTGATAAGGCTCAGGCTGTAACTTGCAATTGTGTGGATCTAGCTAAAAATCTTGATGAATTTGTAAAACGTGCATCCGAAAATGATACTTTTTTAATAGAAGATGCAGCCAGCGGTGTCATTAATGAAACAGCGATGTTCCATTTTTTAAATGCGATTAAACAAGGTGAAGGGTATTGCCTCATCACAAGTAGATCTTGGCCCATTACTTGGGATGTGAAACTTGCAGATTTAGCATCACGACTTAAAGCAGTTCAGGTTTTTGAATTGAGCGAACCTGATGACGCGTTGTTACGCCAAGTTATGGTGAAGTTGTTTTCTGACCGACAATTATCCGTAGATGAAAAAGTAATTGAATACTGTGTTTTACGCATGGAACGATCTTTAGAGTCTGCTAGCAGATTAGTAGAAGCCATAGATCAAGAGGCTTTATCGCGGCAATCATCTATTTCACGCGCCACAGCTTCTAATGCATTAGAGCGGTTGGGCATGAATTAAGGGTTAGTCAGATTAACCACACTATTTGAATGTGAAAAATCACTCCTCAATTTTGCCAAGGTTTGTGATACTGTCTCAAGATGACCGAGCAAGTTCAAAATTTTTCTGGAGGCATTCTTGCTGACCAGAACATTCCCAGTTTTGATGAGATATTCAATGATCCTACGCGTTTTGTAAACCGTGAACTGTCTTGGTTAGAGTTTAACAGACGTGTTTTAGAAGAAGCATGTAATCCAAACCACCCACTTTTAGAGCGAGTAAAATTCCTATCAATTTCGGCTAGTAATCTGGATGAGTTTTTGATGGTAAGAGTAGCTGGATTAGCCGCTCAAAAAGAAAAGAATGTCGAGAAGCGTTCTGATGATGGAATGAGTGTTGAAGAACAACTAAGAGCTGTTCATGACTCTATAGAAATTCTGCAATCAGATCAGCAAACTTATTGGGCTGAGTTACAAGGTCAATTGGCTGATGAAGCTATTTATATAGAGCACCCAAATGAGCTAAGTTTAGAAGAATTAAGCTGGCTCGAAGATTATTTTCATACCAATATGTTTCCAGTTCTAACGCCGCTTTCAATGGATTTAGCGCATCCTTTTCCATTCATTTCTAATTTAGGTCACGCTCTAGTCTTTGAGCTAAGTCATCGTTCTAAAAAACACTCGATGAAAGCCTTTATTCGTATTCCTGTTGGATTAGAAAGCTTTGTTAAACTGCCACAAAGATCAAAATCAGAAATTCACCTTATCAGTATAGAAGATATCATTGTCCGTTTTGTAGATAAATTATTCCCAGGCTATAAATCTATTGGGCATGGTAATTTTCGGGTTATACGTGATAGCGACCTTGAAGTTGAAGAGGAAGCAGAAGACCTTGTACTTACGTTTGAAAGCGCTTTAAAGCGCAGACGTCGTGGTAAGGTGGTCCGCATCGAAACCGACAGTAAAATGCCTCAAAGTCTAAGCGACTTCATTGTCAGCGAGTTAAACATCAATGGTATAAAGGTTGAACAAGTTGGTGAGCTTTTTGCTCTGAACAATTTGATGAAAATTGCTGGCATTGATCGACCTGATTTAAAGTTTACCTCTTTCGTTGCAAGGTTCCCAGAGCGCGTACGGGAGCAAAACGGTGACTGCTTAGCAGCCATCAGGCAAAAAGATATTTTGGTTCACCACCCATACGAATCTTTTGATGTTGTTGTACAGTTTATTAGACAAGCAGCGCGCGACCCAGATGTAATAGCCATTAAACAAATGCTTTACAGAACTTCGAATAATTCTCCCATCGTTGCAGCTTTAATTGAGGCTGCAGAAGCAGGGAAGTCTGTTGTTGCTGTCGTAGAACTAAAAGCACGCTTTGATGAAGAGGCAAATATCAGATGGGCGCGAGATCTTGAACGTGCTGGAGTTCAAGTCGTCTTTGGTTTCACGGATTGGAAGACCCATTCAAAGCTAAGTTTGGTAGTTCGTAGAGAAGATGGCAAGATTAAAAATTACGTTCATATTGGAACAGGTAATTACCATCCAATAACAGCACGATTTTATACGGATTTATCTTATTTTACGACAAACCAAACCACTGCTAATGACGTAGCAAAAGTTTTTAACTACGCCACAGGATATGCAAAACCAGAAAACTTGGAGACTTTGATTGTCTCTCCAGTTAGTCTTCGCTCAAGTATTCTAAAGCATACCGAAGATGAAATCGCCCACGCAAAGGCTGGGCGAGAGGCTCATATTTGGGCGAAAATGAATTCACTCGTTGATCCAGAAATCATTGACGCTTTTTACAGAGCAAGCCAAGCTGGTGTTCAAATAAGGTTAGTTGTTCGAGGTATATGCTGTTTGCGCCCAAATGTTTTTGGCATGTCAGAAAATATTAAAGTTAAGTCTATTGTTGGTCGGTTCTTAGAGCATAGCCGCATCATTTGTTTTGGTAATGGCAATGCGCTTCATCTTCAGGCGCGATTGTTTACATGGTGTCAGCAGATATGATGCCGCGAAATCTTAACCGACGTGTTGAGACCATGGTTAGAATTAAAAACGTGACCGTCCATAAACAAGTTCTAGATCAAATCATGGTCGCTAACATGCAAGACACAGAATTAAGCTGGGAAATTATGCCGGATGGAACTTCTCGTAGACTATCCAAGCATAGTGATGGCGAATCGTTTAATTGTCAGACATACTTTATGACAAATCCAAGCCTGTCTGGGCGGGGGGAGGCTCTTAAAAATGACGCGCCGAAAAGCTTTGTCGATAACCGCAATTTTGACACGAAAACAAAAGACCACACAGAAATACATTGAAGCTCAAGGTCGCCTTAGAGAACGCGAACCTGTAGCGATACTTGATATTGGTTCGAATTCGGTTCGCCTTGTTATCTATGAGGGGCTAACGCGATCCCTGCAGTTTTATTTAACGAGAAGGTATTATGTGGTCTGGGCGCGGGTAGCACAAACTGGTACGCTAGATGAAAAGGCTGTTAAGCGCGCGCTTACAGCTATTAAAAGATTTTATCAACTAAGCTCACAGATAGGCGTCAAAGACTTACACATCTTGGCAACGGCTGCAGCGCGTGAGGCTGAAAATGGGCCAAAATTTATAAAGCAGGTAGAAACTATCTGTAGTGCCAAAGTGCAGTTGCTTACAGGTAGTATGGAAGCTTATTACGCAGGCTTAGGTGCTGACAGTGGCTTTTATAAGCCCGATGGAATTGTAGGAGATTTGGGCGGTGGTTCTATGGAACTTACCCCTACCTCAGATGATGCCAAACAAGGCGTTACGACTCCGCTTGGAGGGATCAGGCTACAAGAATCATCCAAAGGAGATATTTCACAAGCCGCAAAGATTGCTCGCAAGGAGCTATCTAATGTAAAATTGAAATGGCCAAACAAAAGCAAGTGCTTTTACGCAATCGGTGGGACATGGCGAAACCTGGCAAGATTGCATATGTTTGATGTTGGTTACCCCTAGACGTTGTCCATGGATATACGGTTAAGGCAAAAGATTATATTGAGTTTTGCAAACGAGTTTCAAAAGAAAATCTTGATGATTTTAAAGCATTGAAGACATTTCAAAAAACCGCCGAAACCTTTTGCCCTTTGGCGCAATTTCTTTGATGTCAGCGCTTGAACGTTTAGGCGCAAAAGAAGTCCAAATGTCTGCAACGGGCCTGCGTGAAGGATATCTCTATTCGCTGTTAGATGACGAAACATGCAACAGCGACGCGCTATTAGAAGCAACTGGTGAACTGGCAATACTAAGATCACGTTCTCCTCAACACGGTTTGGAATTAGCAGATTGGACAGGCGCTGCACTAAAGTCTTGGGTCAAAAGGAAACGATCAGTGAAGAACGGTGGCGCAAAGCTGCTTGTAATTTAGCTGATATTTCATGGCGCTCAGACTCAGATTTTAGAGCAGAACAATCGCTTGGAATTATCAATAATGCAGGTTTTAATTCTATCAGCCATGAGGGTAGGGCATTTCTAACCATCGTCAATTTTCATCGTCATCAAGGTCTAGGTTCAAAACATCAACCTCCAAAATAGCAAAGCTAGCTACAGAAGAAACAGCAAAAAAAGCAAGGTTGTTAGCTGCTCTATTCCGCTTGTTGTATCTCTTCTCAGCATCCGTAGAGGGTGTGCTACCAAACTTAAAACTTGTGCGCACGGGTTACGGAAACTTAATTCTAGAAGTGCCTGAAGAATTGAAGGTGCTTATTGGAGAACGACCAAAGAGTAGGCTTGAGCAATTATGCAAAGAGATAGGCGAAGAAATGACCATAAGCATTGTCTGAGAATAGGTATTGTTCAGTAAAAACGCGACTTAAGTTTACCTCTTGCGGATTTTTTAAAACTTTATCATGATGTAATAGGGCGCGCTTTTATCAAGTTAGGCCGTTTTGTCATTTGATTATTTGGTCAAATAAACTTGGAATAGCAATGATTGCCATGCCGAACAATCTGGAGGGTTTGTTCGCAGTAAACTGGCAAAATCTATTACACTTGGAGGAAGTTAAATGAATATCAAACCAGATCCCACATTCCACGCAACTGCAAAATTAGCCATGCAAGCACCTGTTGAAAATTATGGCTTTACGGTCATGCTTAGCCCAGATGGTTCGCAGTCAGATGGCATTGCTGTCGTTGATTTAAACCCTACATCTAAGACATATGGTGAAATAGTTCATCAGGTCATTGTACCAAATAAAGGCGATGAGTTTCACCATTTTGGTTGGAATGCTTGTTCTTCTTCGCTTTCGCCATTAACAGGTCATGCATTTTTAGAGCGCCGATATTTGATCGTTCCTGGTATTCGTTCCTCGCGCATTTACATCATCGATGTAAAAGATCCGCTAAAAGCAAAAATTCATAAAACCATTGAGCCTGAAGAGTTGTTTGAAAAAACCGGTTATTCTCGCCCACATACAATTCATTGTGGGCCAGAAGGCATTTATGTATCTACGCTAGGCGGCGGTGGTGAAGATGGAACTGACGGCCCTCCAGGTATCTTTATCATGGACTGTGAGACCTTTTGAGATCATTGGCCGCTACGAAATGGATCGTGGCAAACAAGACAAGCATTATGATTTTTGGTGGAACCTACCACAAGATTACATGGTTAGTTCTGAATGAGGACTGCCACCTCAGTTTGAAAATGGTATCGTTGCGGAAGACTTGTTGAGTAATAAATATGGCCACTCAATTCATTTTTGGGATTTGCGTAAGCGCAAAATATTCAGACGATTGATTTTGGTGAAAATCATCAAATGGCATTAGAAATTCGCCCTGCGCATGATCCATCAAAGTCGTACGGCTTTTGTGGTGTGGTTGTTGATACAACCAATTTGCAAGGCGCTATTTTCACTTGGTGGCGTGATGATGATGGTGTGTGGCAATCTAAAAAAACCATTACAATTGATCCTGTCCCTGCAGATGCAGACGACTTGCCAGAACTATTAAAAGGCTTTGGAGCTGTGCCGCCACTTGTTACAGACATTGATCTAAGTCTGGATGATAAATATCTATACGTCGCTTGTTGGGGTTGGGTGAAATGCATCAATATGATGTGAGCGATCCTATGAACCCGGTTCTTGCAGGCAAGGTTAATGTGGGCGGCATCGTTGCGCATCACAAACATCCAAATGGCAAAGACTTTGCTTATGGCCCTCAGATGGTAGAGATTAGTCGGACGGTAAGCGCGTTTATTGGACAAACTCTCTGTATTCAACATGGGATGATCAATTTTATCCGAATGACAGTGGAGGGCAAATGGTCATGGCACGCGTTGGAAGTGATGGTAGCTTTGAGCTTGATAAGGATTTCTATGTTGATTTCCCGAAAGGCTATCGCAGTCACCAAATTCGCCTTGAAGGTTGAGACTGTTCAACGGATAGTTTCTGTTACCCGAACGTCTAAATGATAAGTGACGATACATCTTTGGCGGCTCTTTGTGTGGGCCGTCATTTTTCTGGCTTTTATCATGGGATCAATCCAGGAATGGGTTTGGCCCCTAGCTGTTTCTGCTGCCTAATGGAGCGCAAGCATAGTGCGCTTTCCAAAGCTTTTGGTTTACTAGCCTTAGGGCATTTGCTGGCTATGTTGGCAATTCTCCTGCCTTTCTCAATGATGACTATATTACTGATTTGGGAGAATGAAATCCGCATTGGTGCGGGTTTGTTGGTAATCGGTATGGGACTTTATTTATTGATAAACCGTCAGCACCCAAGATTTCTAGCAAGAGTGCATCCTGCGCGATTGGGGTTATGGTCATTTCTTGCTGCTATGGCTCATGGGCTGGGCTTATGCTTGTTCTAATCTATCTGGCAAATTTGTGCAATCGGAGCAGATGAAACAGGCCATCAAGCTGTTAGTAAACATTGATGAGTGGAAACATCCAAAACGCATTCATTGTTGCGCTTGTTCATACGCTTTTCCATGACCATAGCAGGGGGTGTTCTTGCTACAATCATCTATTTTTGGCTTGGGCTAAAGTTCATCTCTAAAACATGGTTTAACCTAGGCATAGTCTGGGCACTTAGTTTGATTTTGGTAGGAGTTTTTGGGGTTTATTCAGCTTATGTCGGGCATTGAGGTTGTTTTGAAAATCACTCGCCAGTTTTTAATCACCTGAACTGCTCTATCTTTATATCCAAGAGCAATGCATCCATTTTTCAAATCAAGCGCTTTGTTTCCGAACAGTTCTTTTCGCCAGCCTTTAAGTGCAGCTACATCAGCATTATCGTCAGCTGCTATTTTCTCAAGGTCATCAACGGTTGCAATGATTTTTGCAGCAACACCGTATTTTTCTACAGTAACTTTAAGAAGCACTTTCAGCATTTCGGTCGCGGCTTGGCAACCTTCAGGTGCTTGTTTTGGGCGTGGATTTTGGGTAGTTCGCTATCTGGTATTTCTTTTGCAATCGCAACGGCTTTTAAAAGGCCATCTCCATAACGGTTTTTTATCAACCCCCTCGAAAGTCCGCGTAATTCTGAAGCTTTTGCATTGTAGAAGGCGCACGCGAGCAAACATCGTAAATTGCATCATCGCGAATAACACGACCTCGAGGTACATCATTTGCGCGCGCCGTTTCTTCTCGCCATTGCGCAACTTGTTTGAGAATTGCTAATTCACGCGGCTTGCGTGCGCGCATCTTTAGGCGCTTCCAAGCATCTTTAGGTGCATGTCGTAAGTTTCAGGAGAGGTAAGAATTTCCATCTCCTCAGCAACCCAATGCGTTCTATCTTGTTCTTTTAAGTTTGCACTAAGCGAAAGATAAACATCACGTAGATGTGTAACATCAGCCAAGGCATAGGTTAACTGTTTTTCAGATAAAGGTCGTTTGACCAATCCGTAAACCGTGAAGATTTATCCAAACTTGTGCCCGTAATCTTATAAACTAGCTGATCGTAAGAAATACTATCGCCATAACCACAAACCATAGCAGCTACTTGGCTATCAAAGATTGGTGCGGTATGAGGCCTGCAAGCTTATAGATTATCTCAACATCTTGGCGTGCTGCATGGAAGACTTTGACAACGCCCTCGTTGCCCATCAATTCAAAGAATGGAGTAAGATCAATACCTTCTGCTTGAACGTCAAGTATCCACTCATCATCAGGACACGCAAATTGCACAAGGCACAGAATTGGCCAGAAAGTAGATTCGCGCAAAAAACTCTGTATCGACAGTGCAATAAGAGTGTTCAGCACATTTAGCACAGGCTTCGGATAGGGTTTTTGTATCTGTAATTATTTTCATCGCGCCTTTATAACGAAAGTGTTGCAGCTTGTCTGCTGAAAAATTACTGATTGTTTGGGTAGATTTCCATGTTCAAACCTTGACAAACTGCCCCTTAAATGTGTTGTCGCGGCAAGTAATTACCGTTGTTGATTTGGCCCTCCATGGGCAGCCGAAATTTCAGGAAAAAACATGACTTTATTAAGCGAACGTTACCGCAGCCACACGTGTGAAGGTCTTCGTAAATCAGATGTTGGAAATACCGTGCGTATTTCAGGCTGGGTACACCGTGTACGCGACCATGGTGGTCTATTGTTTATTGATCTGCGCGATCATTATGGCATGACACAAGTGGTTACAGACCCTGATTCAGCTGCCTTTAATACAGCAGAGCTAGTGCGTGGCGAGTGGGTTATCCCGCATTGATGGCGAGGTTAAGGCTCGCGACCCCGGAAGCTGTGAACTCAAAACTCCCTACTGGTGAGATTGAAGTATTGCCCGCAACATCGAAATTCTATCAAAAGCAGCTGAACTTCCGCTTCAGTTTTTGACGAACCTGATTACCCAGAAGATATTCGCCTTAAAATATCGCTTCTTGGATCTACGTCGTGAGACGCTTCACAAGAACATTATGCTTCGTACGAACATCATCGCAAAAATGCGGGAGCGTATGTCGGGTGCAGCTTTAATGAGTTTTCGACACCAATTCTAACAGCATCTTCTCCAGAAGGTGCGCGTGACTTCTTGTGCCTAGCCGTATTCATAACGGTGAGTTCTACGCACTACCGCAAGCACACAACAATATAAGCAACTGATTATGATGTCGGGTTTTGACACATACTTCCAGATTGCACCATGTTTCCGTGATGAAGATCCACGCGCTGATCGTCTACCAGGTGAGTTCTACCAGCTCGAGTTAGAAATGAGCTTTGTTGAGCAAGAAGACATCTTGCAAACAATGGAGCCTGTCATGCGCGGCGTCTTTGAAGATTTCGCAGAAGGTAAGCCAGTTTCACAAACCTTCCGCCGTATCCCGCACGATTGAAGCAATTCGCAAATATGGTTCAGACAAGCCTGACCTTAGAAACCCAATTGAAATGCAAGATGTATCTGAGCATTTTCGTGGTTCTGATTTTAAAGTCTTTGCAGGCATTCTAGACGCAGACGCAAAAAACCAAGTTTGGGCAATTCCTACAAAAGGTGCTGGTAGCCGTAAAGCCTGTGACCGTATGAACGCTTGGGCACAACATGAAGGCCAGCCAGGCATGGGTTACATTTTCTGGCGCGAGCTAGAGGGCGTATTTGAAGCTGCTGGTCCAATTGCTAAAAATATTGGCAAGAACGAGCAGAAGCACTTCGCTTACAGCTTGGCCTTGAGTTAGGTGACGCAGTATTCTTCGCCGCAGGCGACCCTGCAAAGTTTGCCACATTCGCTGGTAATGCGCGCACAAAAGCTGCGGAAGATAATAACCTCATTGATGAGAGCCGTTTTGAGCTTTGCTGGATTGTAGAACTTCCCGTTTTATGAGTGGGATGAAGACAACAAGAAAGTTGAATTCGCGCACAATCCATTCTCTATGCCACAAGGTGGCATGGAAGCTTTGGAAGCAGCAGATACAGAAGAAAAGAAACTGGCGTTAAAAGCCTATCAGTACGATCTGGTTGTAACGGATTTGAAATTGCATCAGGTGGTATTCGTAACCACTTACCTGAAACAATGGTAAAGGCATTTGAGGGCGCAGGTCTTTCAAGAGTAACAGTAGAAGAACGCTTCGGCGGCCTATACCGTGCATTCAGTACGGCGCACCGCCACACGGCGGCATGGCAGCAGGTGTTGATCGTGTTGTGATGCTTTTATGTGGTGCAAAGAATCTGCGTGAAATCACCATGTTCCCAATGAACCAGCAAGCAGTAGATTTGCTAATGGGCGCGCCGGCGGCGTAGATGCAAATCAATTATCTGAGCTTGGTATTCGTTTAATGCCGAACGCGAAGACTGAATCAAACTCTAAGCAGTAAACGCTAAATGTTTAAAAAGGCTCGAGATTTTCTCGAGCCTTTTTATTTTTACTCTGCTTTGATGGTCAGGTTTAGACGCTTGGCCAAATCAGCAGGTGTAACAGTGCCTGCACTTGCACCAGAGCCAAGTGCAATCATTTCAGTTACCGCAAGTCATTAGTAGGCTCAGCTGTGATTGAAAGTTTTTTATTACCTTGCATGAATGTTTACAGCGCTTGACTTGTTTGAGTAGCAAGCTCTGGTACATTGTACAGCGTTAGCATGATCGTTGTCATCGGACCTACAATGCCTTTAACTTGCTCAGGGTCTTGTTTTAACTTTTTAGCTTGAGCATTCACAATTCGGTTGAGTAAAGATTGGTCGTCCAATATGATTTCCAGGCGCTCATAGACAGGCCAGCAAGATATTGCTATGGCTTGAAATGCTATAGCGCTTTTCTTCTTTTTCGTCTGGCTCAGAATTCATTGTATTCAGCGCTTTAGTGAGCTGGTGAGCAACTTCTTCAGTGTAACCGGAGACTCGAGCAGACATGCCCAAAGTTGCGCCATCTTCAAGCTGAATATTATATTTCAAGATTTCCAGAACACCTGTATCACGCTCCAAATGCCAGTTGCCTCAATATTGATAATCATCTTTACGAGATTGAGTTCTTGTAGTGCTTTGAGCGTCCTCAGTATTTTTAGGCGATTGAGGTACCTCGGAGAAATCAAGGTACATTGCCTCAATACGTGCATCACTTTTAACTGTATTGGTGGTTGTTTCATTTCTTGTCGTGGCGGAGCCCACGTTTCCAACCCATCAGTTGTTATCGTTTAGGGCCACAGACAAGGGTTTGATTTCTACAGTAAGTCTTTGTCCGAAACAATTGAACTGGCCTTCTATTGAGAGATCTGGCGTAAAAAAATTCTCGATTGTCATGCCATCAAAAATAATATCGATAGCTTCGCCAGTCTTAGCTTTCATGCCCATGTTAAAAGCGCCAATGTCAATTAATCCGATATCAAAACCATGGCTACCAAATTGCTTCATGTTTTCGATGGTGACAGCACCTAACGAAATAGCGATCGTTTCGTCTTTGTCTGTTTCAAAAGTGCCGGTTGCTGGCGCTAATTTTACTGATTTTGAAATGAAGTTACGAAGATTAGTTTGCTCAATACCTTCCAACTGTTGCTGATGGAATATAGTTTAACGTCCTGATCTTCGCCATTTGTTTCTATAGAGATATTAGTCAGCTCGCCAAAAGCGGTGTAGCTTGGCCAAAAAACATCTTGCTCTACTGGGTCGCTAGAAAACTTTAAACCATCAGAATATACACGCTCAAAGAAACGGTGAATTCTTGATTGTTGGATTTTGTTTTTTGTTTTTTGTTTGATATTTAAAACTTCGACAGAATCGTAATGCAATGTGCCGCTATTACTCTCGCGAACATTGCTTAAAGTAATGGTTTCTATCTGCTGGCGAGAATTATGTTCTTCATCGAAATAATCAGCATTTTTGATGATGAGCGTCTTGTTGTCAGGTTTTTCTATTGAGCCAAAAGTGAAAATAATATTATTTTCTTGAGCGTAAGTTTGAGTTTTTTGAGAGCAGTCTGCTCATCAAATGCATAAGATGCATTGAGGGTAATCATCGTTGATAGGGCTAATATAAAGGCAAAAAACAGGTGCGTTAGATAAGTGCTCATAAATCTCTTTCGAAGTTTTCTTTGGTATACAAGTTTATACAGAACTCATATCTAGCAAATATGACATTATTGCTGGTGGAGTATTTAATATTATTTGTTCACATTGATAAATTTTACGTGAAAATTTCTTGAAATTAGTACCGTCATGGGTGATTAATCTTTAGGGGCAATTATAGGTTATGATTCCGTAAGGGCTGATTTTAATGATTTACGTATTTTCATGTTTGGTTTGGCAGCGCTTTTTCTAAGCTTTAGCCAAGTTCACATTGCAAATTCCCAAACGCTTAAAACAACTGCACAAAAGCCAACCAGAATTGTGACCAAAGTGTGTCTGTTGGGGGTGGTTTAAAAATTGATATTCATGCTCCAATTTCAGTTAAGTCTCGGCGTCTCTTCAGACCAGGTAAAAAAGCACCAATCTTACTTTATGTTCATGGTGGTGGCTGGATAAAAGGTTCGCGCGCAAAGATTTACAATCAGGTACCTTCGCAACGCGTCGTGGGTATATGTTGGTATCTGTTGATTATAAACCTGTTCCTCGTACAAACATCGATGGTCAGGTGCGTGATATTGTTCGCTCTATTAACTGGGTTCGAAACAATATCTCTCGCTATGGTGGTGACAAAAGAAAAATAGTTATTATGGGCCATTCCGCAGGCTCTCATCTTGTCGCATTAATTGCAGCAAAAAGACTTGGCGGAAAACTTTCAGGCGTAATTTCTAATGATGTTCAAGCATATGATATGGTAGCTTATGGCGGTATGCGCGGTAGTCTACCGTATGTATACGCAGCTGCATTTGGATCAAATCCAAAAAACTGGATAAAATGGTCACCTGTAACTTATATAAGAAAAGGCCCAAGAGGGGGCTTGCCACCACATATGATTATGTACTCAGGCTCAAATTATGCTCGCAGGAAAGTGCTTGCAAATGGGTTTGGTGCAGATTTACGTGCAAAGGGTGCAAGGGTAACCCTATTTGATGGCCGTCGTTATACGCATGGCTCAATTGCAAGAGGTATTGGCACAAGCGCAGAGGTAACCAGATCTGTTGAACGTTTCTTGCGCAAAGCCTACCGTTTAAACATTCTCCACAAAAGACAGAACGTAAAACTTGTTGCGAATCGTTTGCTTACCTATGCTGTAATTAAGTATTCAATGTGGGAGAGCGTCTATGGATTACATCGCAATCGGAATTGTATGGCAATAGCAGCCTATGCTGTTGTAATTTACAATGGTCTTGTAAAAGCCGGCAAATGGTTCGTGAAGCTTGAGTGGTATCGATGTGCAACTCAAACGCCGCGCCGATCTCATCCCGAACTTGCTAGAAACAGTAAAGGGTTATGCCTCACATGAAAAAGATACGCTAGCTGAAGTCACAGAAATGAGAACCCGGGCCCAAGCGTGCCAGCAGGAGATGTTGCAGGCAGAGCAGTAGCTGAAGGGATGTTGAGCCAAGCATTGGGTAAACTTTTTGCCGTTGCAGAAGATTATCCAGATCTAAAGCTAATGAGAACTTTCGTGATTTACAAGAATCATTAGACAAGATGGAAACAGAAGTCCAAATGGCACGCCGTTATTATCACGCCGTTATTATAATGGGGCTGCAAGAGATTTAAACGTTAGAGTTGAAAGCTTCCCGTCTAATCTGGTTGCTAATACGTTTAAGTTTGAACAAGCTGATTACTTCGAGATTGAAAATGATGCAGATCGTGCTGTGCCAGAAGTAGATTTCGGGAATTAATCCAATGAATCATTTTATCAAAATACTGCGCTTAAGTATTGTACGCGTAGCGCTTTTTTGCACGTTCGCAATTACTCCCTCAAGTGCAAAAGAAACCATCAAGCGTTTTGACAGTCTGGTTCAAGTAGCAAAAGACGGTAGTTTTACGGTTACAGAAAACCATTGTTGTAAACGCAGAAGGTCGTAAAATTAAACGCGGTATCTACCGTGACTTCCCGCTTTATTATGAAGATGCAAATGGCAACGCCGTAAAGTTGGCTTTGATCTAATTTCGGTTAAACGCGATGACAAGACCGAAAACACGCGTATTGAAAACAGAACTAATGGCATCCGAATTTACATAGGTCGCAAGGACTATTTCCTGCCTAAAGGGATCTACACTTATACGATTACCTATAAAACAGACAGCCAAATGCGGTATTTGAAAACCATGATGAGGTTTACTGGAATGCCACAGGCAACTTTTGGGATTTTCCTATAGAAAAAATACTGGCGCAAATTGTATTGCCAGAAGGTGCGAGCGCTACAGATTGGGATGTCTTTACAGGCGTCAAGGCGCCAAGGGTAAAGATGCAACCATTGGCAAAATAGCTGGCAAGCGTGTTATCAAATACAGAACAACCAGAACGCTTAATGCGCGTGAAGGCATGACAATTCTTGCTAAAGTAGACAAGGGCGTCATAGACCCTCCAAGCCAAGCCCAGATTTCTAAATGGTGGTGGGATGATAACCTCTCCATGATCATTGGTATCATTGCTTTGGCAATTGTTAGTCTTTACTATTTTCTTTCTTGGTGGAGAATAGGGCGTGATTTACCAGAAGGTGTTATCGTTCCACGTTGGGATATCTCAGATAATATGTCACCTGCCTTAGTCAAATTATATTGATAAAAAGGGATTATCTGGAAAAGGCTTTGATGCGATTTCATCAGGATTTTTAAGCTTAGCCGTCAAAGGCTTGGTTACCTTAGAAAGGCTTGGTTAACCTTAGAAAGAAAACAAAGAACCTTTATATTACTGCGACCAATAAACATTATGAGCTGCTACTTCCTGTGGGGGAAGCTGCACTATTGCAAAAAGTAAAATCTTCAAGAGATGGCGAGCTGGTCATTTCGAAGAGTAATGGTTCAAAAGTCAAATCTATGCAGGTGAATTTTTCTACTGCTATGGAAAAAAGAACATCGCGGCAAGTTTTATAAACATAACGGATGGATAGCCGTACTTGGTATCCTGCTCTCTGTGTTTACGTTGATTTTTGTCCTAGTGTTTAGTTCACTATCAGAAGAAGCTTTTGCCTTCATCTTTGTAGGCGGCATATTCACGCTCTTATTTCTATCTTTGTTATCGGCTTTGCAAAAAAGGTGTTCACAGCCAGAAGTTTAGTGGCAAAGATTTTCAATCTAATTGTGACAGGCGTAATTATGTTTGGGTTTTTGTCTGCAACGTTAGGTGTTGTGGCTAATGTGGCTTTGTCAGCTATCGTAGATCCATGGCCGAAGTAACTGTTGTGGGCATTGTTGTCTTAAACGTCTTATCTTCATTTTACTTGGTGCACCAACAAAACTTGGGCGCGCCAAAATGGATGAAATTGAAGGGCTGAAACTTATCTGACATTGGCAGAAAAAGACCGTATGAATATGAAGGATGCACCTGATTTTTCTACAGCTCATTACGAAGAGCTTTTTGCCTTATGCTGTAGCGCTTGGGGTGGAGAAACCTTGTCAAAGAGTTTTGAGGTTTGGTTAGCGGCGGCAATAGCTGCTGGGGCAGTTGCCGCAAGTTATCGACCTGATTGGTATCGTGGGCGAGATTTTAGAACTGATGATTTGTCAAATTCCATGGATGATTTCACATCCTCCATGCAGGATGGATTTTCTGACGCTATGCCAGTTCCTAAATCTTCTTCATCTGGTTTTTCAGGTGGTGGCTCTTCTGGCGGCGGCGGAGGAGGCGGCGGTGGAGGAGGCTGGTAAAGGCCTTGCCACGAATCAACACTTTCGCTAATCCATCACTATGGGTAATGACTTGATTCCACCTAGCGATGACGATGGCGTAGAAAGTGTTGATTTAAAATCAGCTCTTGAAGAACGTTATCTAGCTTATGCACTTTCGACGATCATGGGTCGCGCGCTTCCAGACGTGCGCGATGGGCTTAAGCCTGTGCATCGTCGTATCGTGCACGCAATGCGAATTCTCAAGCTTGATCCCAATACAGGCTTTAAAAAATGCGCTCGTATTGTTGGTGATGTTATTGGTAAATTTCACCCACATGGCGACCAAGCGGTTTATGACGCATTGGTTCGTTTGGCTCAGGACTTTGCTCAGCGCTATCCATTAATTGATGGTCAAGGTAACTTCGGCAATGTCGATGGCGATAACGCTGCTGCTTATCGTTATACCGAAGCCCGTATGACAGAGGTCTCAAGCTATTTACTTGAAGGCATTGATGAAGATGCCGTTGATTTCCGTCTGACTTATAACGAAGAAGACAAAGAACCTATCGTTCTGCCAGGTGCATTCCCCAACCTTCTTGCTAATGGCTCTGCGGGTATCGCGGTGGGTATGGCAACCAATATTCCGCCGCATAATGCCGCTGAATTGTGCGACGCTGCCATTCACCTCATCAAGTTTCCAAATGCTGGCATTGATAAGTTGGTTGATTTTGTTCAAGGACCAGATTTTCCAACAGGCGGTATAATTGTTGATGATCGCGAATCTATTCTTGAAGCCTACAAAACGGGTCGCGGCGGTTTTAGAGTTAGGGCTAAATGGGAAAAAGAAGATACAGGTCGTGGTGGCTATCAAATCATAATCACCGAAATTCCATATCAAGTTCAAAAGTCTCGTTTAATTGAGAAGATAGCCGAACTACTCTTAAATCGTAAGCTACCGCTAGTAGGCGATGTGCGTGATGAGTCTGCTGAAGATATTCGTATTGTTATCGAACCGAAGTCGCGTGTAGTTGATCCAGAAATTTTGATGGAATCCATGTTCAAGCTTACAGAGCTTGAAAGCCGTATTTCGCTTAACATGAATGTGCTCTCAAAGGGCAAAGTGCCAAAGGTCATGTCTTTGCGCGATGTATTGCGCGAATGGCTAGAGCATCGCCGTGAAGTTCTTGTTCGTCGTTCAAAATTCCGTCTTGGGCAAATTGATCGTAGACTAGAAATCTTGGGTGGTTTGCTAGTCGCTTATCTCAATATTGATGAAGTAATTCGTATCGTTCGTTTTGAAGATGAGCCAAAGAAAACGCTGATTTCAACATTTACGCTTACTGATTTACAAGCTGAATCAATTCTAAACATGCGCTTGCGCTCTCTAGCGAAGTTAGAAGAATTTGAAATTAGATCTGAGCACGACAAGCTTTCAGAAGAAAAAGCACAGATTGAGGGACTTCTGGGGTCGCAAGATCAGCAATGGGCAGTGCTTAAGAATGATATTGGCGAAGTTAAGAAAAAATTCGGCAAAGATACCAAGCTTGGCGCAAGGCGCACTCAATTTGGTGTGGCGCCTGAACATGATTTAGATGTCATCCAAGAAGCCATGATTGAGAAAGAGCCTGTTACAATAGTTCTCTCCCAAAAAGGTTGGATACGCGCTATGAAAGGCCATGTAGCAGACTTTGCTACTCTCGCTTTCAAAGAAGGCGATAAGTTACTTACCTGTTTCCATGCTGAAACGACTGACAAGGTTATCCTCTTCACAACTGGCGGTAAATTTTTCACGCTTGGTGCTGATAAATTGCCAGGCGGTCGTGGGCACGGTGAGCCAGTGCGCGTTATGGTCGATATGGATAATGATACAGATATCATTGCTGCCTTTAAGCATGATACAAGTCGCAAGCTCTTAATAGCCTCAAAAGCAGGCAATGGTTTTGTAGTGTCAGAACCAGATGTGATTGCCAATACGCGCAAGGGCAAACAAGTGCTCAACGTTAAAATGCCTGATGAAGCAGCGCTTTGTACGCCAGCCTCAGGGGATAGTCTTGCCGTCGTCGGGGACAATCGTAAACTGCTAATCTTTGCAATTGATACAATTCCTGAGATGGGAAGAGGCAAGGGTGTTAGGCTTCAAAAATACAAAGATGGCGGCGTTAAAGACGTGCGTGTCTTTAACAACGCTGATGGCCTAACTTGGAAGATTCAGCTTCTCGCTCTCATAATCGTAGCTTGGAAGAGTTGGCTGAATATGTTGGCGAACGTGCACAAGCGGGCCGCGTTGCACCAAAGGGCTTTCCTAAAAATGGCAAATTTAGTAGTTAATACGTAGTTTTTTGAAGCATGTTAACTACTGTGCACTTTTACACAGCCTAATTAATTTTTTTCTTTAAATTTCCAATAGCTTACGTTAAGGAACTGTTAACTAATATTGGAAGAGAAAATGTCTACACAAACTAATAGCCCCGATACTACATTTGAACTTGAAGAAAACCTGATTGATACAAGCATTGATGACGCAAAATGGCTTTTGGGCGGTGTCGCAACTTTAGGCTTCATTGTTATCGGTCTTGGTCTATTTGCCAGCACATTAGCTGTTTAAACTCTAATATTTCCATATAAAATTTACATTTTAGATTGAGCGAATCTACTTCGCTCTCGAGGCTGTTCATATGGCAGCGTTTTTTCGATTTATTGCGGGACTTTTAATCGGCATTGTTTATGTCGTTGGTGTTGCTGCAACTGGATATATTTTATTTGAAGAATTTGGCTTCATTTATCCTTTAGTAATTGCAGCAATTATTGTTCTTCTACTCTTAAATATTACCGCGTTTACAAGTTTCCCTCGTCCTATTTCAAGTGGTCTTCTCGTTCCACAGATTGCAGTTTTAATGGGAGTAGGGTTTTTCTATGGAAAAGAAGAGCTTACTTTATATTTCACAGATGATTTTGCATACCGTTCTTGTGTTGGAAACTTTAACAACAAGCAGGGCATAGCTGATTGCTCCGTGCTGCTTAGTAAGCTGGAAACCAAAGGTCATATCGTTCTTAAAGAGATTGAGAATACAAGTGGTGACTATTGGGTTGCAGAAGTATTATCATACCGAGGGCGACATTATATTCGTGATAAACAATTAGAGCTTGGTAAAGCAGATTTTTCCAGAGCGTTATTATTGCCAGATGGTGAGGCGGTTACCGTCAATAATCTTGCCGAAGCAGGCTATACGCGCTCTGATATTTTCCAGCCTGATTATAATAGAATTTTAGATAACATGTCCTCAGATGCAAGATGTCTTGCTGCAGCTTCCAAGCTTGGTCAAAAACAGGATGCTTCAAAATATAGCTCATCGGTTTCATCTAAAAAATTCGATGCAATAAAGCTATGTCGATTGAGTACTGGAAGTGAAGAAGCCAGCTGCTATCAAATTATTAGCGATCGGATAAGTAGCATCATTTCGCTTTCTAATCGGTTTTATGTAAATGCATCGAAAGCAGAATTAAGCTCTGATTTAAGTACATGCATAGCAAAATAAATATCAATTTTGTGTTGCTATTGGTCTAGTCACTGGCAGTAATTGCCAAATACTGTGCCCTGCAATTGCGCCTAAAACAATTAATCCACCAATTAAAGTTCTATCTGATGGTATTTCAGAAAAGATCAACCAAACCCAGATTGGAGCTAAAACTGTTTCAAGCAGAAAGAAAATTGCAACTTGTGGGGCAGGGATGTACCGTGGCGCAAGGGTTAATGAAAAACCTGATAGAGGAACCAAAAATATAACATTTAAGACAATCCACCAAGGCGCTCCTGGTAGGCTTGAAAATAATAATGCCATAGGCAATGCAAAAAGCCCTGAAACCATACCGCCAAGACACCCACTTAAAGATAAATTTTTGCCGCTTTGTCTGGTTCGAACTAATGAAAATGCGAGTATTACAGCAGCTGCAAGCGAGGTTAAGTCCCCAAGCCAGTTACCCGTTTCAACCCCATCTGATACAATAATGATGACACCAATCATTGTTGCAAAAATGGCAAGCCAAGCAACAAGCTTAGGGCGTTCTCCAATTAACCACCATGAAAAGAGCGCTGCCAACATAGGGTTAAAAGCAAGTATGAAAACTAGGTTTGAAGTAGATGTGGTAAAAACAGATACCGTAAAAAATATACTAGCCACCCCATAAAGGATGCCCACTTCAACAAAGTTTTTGTCATTAAAAGGATTTTTAGGCGTTTCAGTAAAGTTAGAACCAAATTTAATCACTGCGCCTAAAACAACGGCAAGCCCCATCCCACGCATAACCATGTAAAACCATGGGTCGCTTTCAGCTAAACGTATCAACGGAATATCAATTGATATGAGCAAGCCACCCAATAGAGCTAGGGCTATTCCAAATCCTGTTCGTGTTTGAGGTTGCAAGGTAATTTTCCTGATTATCTAAAATTGCTTTTGGCTTTTATTTAAGAAGTTCTCAAGCAGAATTATTATGTTTTGCAGAATAGGTAGAATTATAGCATTTTACAAAATGAGATTATAAAAAATTAGCCTACTCTCTGCCATCCACCTAAACTAAGTCGTTCCTGCGGTTGAAACCGAGTTTTATAATCCATCTTTCGTGAGCCATCTACCCAGTAACCCATGTAAAGATACGGCAAGCCTTTTTTTCGTGCTCTTTTAATGTGGTCTAAGATCATATACGTACCCAGGCTTTTATATTCTGGATCCGTATCAAAAAAGCTATAAACCATCGAAAGGCCATTCGCCAAAACATCAGTCAAAGCAACTGCTATCAAATCTCCCTCGCCCATACCAGTGATAGCAGTGTCTGGCCCACGTTTCCTATATTCAACCATCGTTGTATTAACGTGAGTGTCCTCAACCATCATTGCATAATCAAATGAGGTCATCTCAGCCATACCGCCTTCTGAATGTCGACCATCTAGGTAGCGCCTGAAAAGAGAAAACTGTTCTGCTGTAGGTGAAGGTGGAACTTCGTTTCCTACCAAGTTTTTATTGTTATTCGCGGTGCGTGTAAAGGATTTTTTTTCAGCAAACTCGTCAACAACAACCCGAACAGAGATACAAGCCTTACAACCTTCGCAAGCAGGACGATAAGCAATGTTTTGAGATCTTCTAAAGCCGCCTTGGCTTAACATATCATTGACTTGGTGTGCTCGATCGCCAACCAAATGCGTAAAAACTTTACGCTCCTGCTTACCTTCAAGATAGGGGCAGGGCGCTGGTGCCGTAAGATAAAACTGCGGTGTATCCAGCGAGTGGCGCGTCATTTAGTTTTGTTTCCTTATTTAATTATAAGATTAGCTTAAAAATCAAAAAAAGCCATACTATACTTGGTCAGGTTTATGGACACAGTTTGTTGAGTTCACGAAAACGTAATAAAAGTTGCATCCTATCTGTTGGAAATTAAGAGTTTTATAGTGTTAGTCCTTTAATAGAGATTACGAATGAAATTGGGAGAACCACTTAATGAGAAAATTACTTAGCAAAGCAGCGCTTACTGCAGCTGTATTTTTCGTTTCTGGGTCAGCATATGCAGCGTGTACATCACCTGTTGCAAAAGATGATCTTACGAATGAGCAAGTAGACGCAATCTATGAATGTATCAAAGAAGATTTGCGTGCTGGCTATGCAAAGAGCGATAACCCTTGGGCAAAAGAATATCCAACTTGGGGGGCAACAGCTACAAGACCTGCAGCTCCAGGTGTCCACGGCAATCGCTTGCTCAATACTTTCGTAAATGAGATTGGCCACGCAGAATATGTTAAGTTCTCTGATGAGCGCGAAGAAAATCCAATGCCTGTTGGTTCTGTTCTTGCAAAAGAAGTTTTTGCTGTGAACAAGAAGCAGGAAGTCAAAAAAGGTCAGCTCTTCTTTATGGAAAAAGTTGCCGCTGGCGGTGAAGCAGACAAATATGGCAACTGGGTTTATTCAGTTATTAAATCTAGCGGTAAGCCGCAGAAGATTTCTCAAAAGTTTTGCCATGATTGCCATGTAAATTATGATGACCAAGACTCTATGGGGTACCCTGATGAAGATGTTCGTATTACGAGCGAGTAAGAAAACATAAATCACTATTGAAAAAGGTGGGATAATTTCCCGCCTTTTTTATTTCTAGAATTGCATGTGGAGATTAGCTGTTATTTATCCACTCTGCGACCCGAGGTGCAAAATAAGTTAGAACAGCGTCAGCGCCGGCTCTTTTAAAGCAAGTAAGGCTTTCCATTATAACGCGCTGTTCTTCCACGAAGCCTTTTTCGACGCCAGCCATAATCATCGAGTACTCGCTAGAAACTTGGTATGCAAATGTTGGCATCCCAAATTCAGCTTTTAATCTGTAAATAATATCAAGATAGGGCATTCCAGGCTTGACCATAATCATGTCCGAACCTTCGGCTATATCAAGTTGAGCTTCATATAGTGCTTCATCAGAGTTTGCTGGGTCCATGAAATAGGTGCGCTTGTCTCCTTTAAGAAGACCATCTGTTCCAACCGCTTCCCGGTATGGGCCATAATATCCAGACGCATATTTAGCCGTATAAGCAAGCGTACCAATGTCTGTGTTTCCTGCTTCATTAAGCGCATCGCGAATTGCGCCCATTCGGCCATCCATCATTTCAGAAGCTGATACAATATCCGCACCGGCATTTGCCTGTAGTATCGCTGCTTCGCATAGCACTTCGACGGTCTCATCATTAACAATAACACCATCTCGTAAAATACCGTCATGTCCATGATCTGTGAAAAGATCAAGCGCTACATCCGTGATAATACCAACATCAGGTGCGGCGTCTTTAATAGCTTTTGTCGCTTGGATAATAATGTTATCAGGACTTAGAACTTCTGAACCAGTTTGATTGCGTTTTTCCATCCCAACATTTGCAAAGATTGCAATAGCAGGAATGCCTAGTTCTTGCGCGCGTTTTGCTTGTACGCCAATTCTATCAACTGAATGCCGTTCAATACCAGGCATAGTGCCTAACGGTTCACAAATGCCTTGACCTTCACATAAGAATACAGGCCATATAAGATCATCTGTACTTACGCGATTTTCACGCACTAAACGCCTATTCCATTCAAACCTACGGTTGCGCCGCATTCTTCTGCTGCCGGTGATTTCATCCACTGTACGCTTCATCAAATTATATATCCTGTTTGCAGTCTTGTTCTGTTTTACCTATAGAGACAGTACATTTGCAATTAGCAATCACAAATTTTAATGCAATAGCTTGAAACTTAATGCGGAATAAATGAGTAAAGAACCTTTAAAGTCACGAACAGTATTTAGCCTAGAAGGGCTTATGAATTTGTTTTTACGAATCTTGGCTTTAGTGTTTATTGTTTTTACTGTGCGGTATTGGCTATTATTAATAGGGGTTTTTGATCCAGAAATAAGGTTTGATACCATGGCCAATCATTGGAAAGTGGCTGGCACCTTCTTTAGTGTTTTCTATCCTATAGCAGCGCTTGGTCTTTGGGGCTTGTTTCGGTGGGGTATCGTTATTTGGTTTTTAGTAGCAAGTCTTGAGCTTGTTTTACATGTATTTTACCCTGAATTTTTTTGGCAATACCCTTCACTCATGATTTTCCATTTGGTAAGCATGGGGGCTTGGTTGATTTATGCTCTTATTGAGTTTTTGGATAAAAGAAGAAAATTTATCCTAAATAGTCGCTAAACATTCTTTTCCGTTTATCCGATTGCTGCCTTCTTTTTCTCGATCCAGTTTTTAATTTTCTTTTCGAGTTTATCCGGTGATACTGGTTTTGATAGGTAATCGTCCATTCCTGCATCGAAGCACTTTTGCATGTCGCCTTTGATGGCGTGTGCTGTCACACCGATGATGGGAGTGTGTGTGTTCTTATCTTTTTCCAGTGCGCGGATTTCCCGTGTTGCCTCATGGCCATTCATCACAGGCATCGAGACATCCATACAGATAACCTTTGGGGTATGCTTTTTATAAAGCTCAACCGCTCCTTACCATTGTTGGCAATTAAGAAGTTGTAACCAGCCCCTTGTAAGATCTGGCGGAAGACGATTTGGTTTACTTCATTATCTTCTGCAATCAAAACATCAATCGCATGGCTTGCGCTGGCGACTGACGTAAAGCGACGGATGCCATCTTCTTGCGTCATCGTAACGCCTTTGCTTGTCACGTTTGTTGCTTCACCCGCTGGTTCAGTGCGCGGAGTAATTGCTGGCGTTGACGGGCGTTCAACTTGCGTAGCCTGTTTTGGCGCCTCTTGTGCTGGTTGCGGCGCATCCCGCAATGCAGGCACATCGTTTAGGGACAAAGACGCAACAGCTTCAGGCGCAGGAGTTACACTTGGCAACTCAGCCATCGCCTTATTGCCAATAGCACGCACCATAGCAACACTTTCACGCGTCTCACTGCTCTCATCATGCGCATCTTGCAGTACGCGGATCATTGTCTCTAGCAGAAGCGATGAACGTGCAGGCTTAACCAAGTGCCCTTGAACACCAAGAGAAGAGAAGTTCTGACCATCTTCTGTTTGATCAACAGACGTCAGCATAATGACTGGAACACCGCTAATCACCACATCCGAGCGAATGGCTTGAGCAACTTCGCCGCCATTCATCTCTGGCATTTGATAATCTAATACAACACAATCAAGCTTAATGCCCTGACTAGCCATTGCACGCATGACCGCAAGTCCCTCAGGGCCAGAAGCCGCCGCTGCACTGTCAAACTTCCAAGCTTGCATGTTCTCAAGCAGGATAGAACGGTTGACCATATTATCATCAATAATAAGAACCCGCGCGCCGCTTACATCAACAGGCACATGCTTTTTACGCTTAGAGTTACCATGCACTGGAAGCGAGATTTCAAACCAGAAGGTAGAGCCCTTACCAAGTTCTGATGTAACTCCAATCTCACCGTCCATCAACTCAACAAGCGAAGACGAGATCGCAAGACCAAGGCCCGTGCCCTCATGTTTGCGCGTCGCACTTTCATCAACTTGACTAAACTTCTCAAACACACGCTTGGCTTTTTCTTCCGGAATACCAATGCCCGTGTCTTCAATGGCAATTTTAAGCTTGGCTTCTCCGTTTTCAACCACCCCATTGACATCAATAAAGACATAACCTTCTTCAGTGAATTTTACTGCGTTGCCCATAAGATTTGTGACAATCTGGCGAATACGCCCGACATCACCGACAAACATCTCAGGCAAAGATGGCTCAATACGTACAACAAGTTCAAGGTCTTTTTCTGCAACTTTCGATGAAACAAGCGTTGCTACATCTTCAATCGCTTCACCCATTTTAAACGGAGCAGGATCAAGCTCCATCTGGCCCGCATCAATTTTCGAGAAATCCAAAATATCATTGATAATCGTAAGAAGCGCTGCACCAGATTTTACAATGATATCCGCAAACGTCTTCTGCTTTAAATCAAGATCAGTCTTGATCAACAACTCAGCCATACCCATAACACCATTCATCGGCGTGCGTATCTCATGAGACATATTAGCCAAAAACTCACTCTTAGCACGATCTGCTAACTCAGCGCGCTTTGATTCATTTTCTGCTAAAAGTGATTTTTCTTTAAGGTTTTTCATCAAGCGATGAATAGCAACATCAAGTGGGATGAATATACAAAGGCCAATGAAAGCCAAAGCCCCAAGCGTAATTAACAAAAAGCTTTCAAGAAGATTGCTTTGTTGCGCTACGAAAGCTCTCCGTGCTTCTGCAAGAGCGATAAGTGAATGCTTATGGATTGCTGAAACTTGATTATTATATGAGGCTTCCATCGTACGAGCTACCCAATGTATATGATCTGGATAACGGGTGTCTGATATTTTTTCCGAATTCAGCATCGTCATATAATGAGAAAAGGGGTGTTGCCACCCATATACCTAGATGTTCGGATGACTTCATTTGTGATTTTAGGGTTTGCGGAGTCCCATAGTGTCTGTAGTTTTTTAAACTCTATATCAGCTTTGGACTGAAAATGTAGAAGCCCTGTTTTCATTGAGATTATGTTTTCAGAAGTTTTAAGTTTCTTCAAAACACGCTTTCTGTCTTTTATTGTTCTGCCACTTAGAACAATTTCCAGAAACAGGTTCTTAATTTTTGGAGGGGTCTCTTCACCAACGCGTCTTGCTTTTTCAGCTAAAACATCAAGTGCATTATCTGTTGTGTTAAATTGTTCAGTTAAGTTGCGAATTTCAGCTATCTGTCTGTTGATTCCACGTTATTCAAAATAAAACTTCACGCAAATCCCGCAAAAGACAACAAGAGCCATGAGATAACAAACACGCGCTATCCATGAGACTACCTTCCATGATCGGTCACGATTTTCTGTTGTCATTATGCGCCCCTAATTAATGCCCCCAACATTTCTTTAATGAATTGTAAAGAAACATCCTTAATAAAGCATGAAACTTCTATTTCTGGGGGATGGGCAATGGCTTGTTAAAAGGTGAGTGAGTTTATTCAGAATTCGTTTACCTTGAAACACAAACTTCTTTGGTAACCAGAAATTAATCTTAAGTTTTAATTCGAATTTTATTTAACTGCCGTAGAACTGTTTCCAGAGCGAGGAAAAATAATCTCGCCTTAATAAAAAAACAGTGAGGCAATACTAATGACAAATGTACCAGAAATGGTAGGGGAAGCGATCGAACCTTCCTACGAAGGCGATATCAAAACTCTTTATCTAGATTCACTTACACTTGTAGAGCGACTACATCGTCGTCTTCTTGATGTAATTAAAGACGAGTTCGACCGTAAAGGCCGCAGTGATATTAATCCTGTGCAGGCTCTTCTTCTATTCAATATAGGTAATACAGAATTAACGGCAGGCGAATTACGCACCCGTGGTTATTATCTTGGTTCAAATGTTTCTTACAACCTTAAGAAGCTCGTTGATCAAGGTTATATCAATCATCAAAAATCACGTGTTGACCGTCGTTCAGTTCGTGTCAGCCTTACTGATGTCGGCAAAGAAGTCGCTGAAATCGTAAATGAGCTATATACACGCCATATTGGTTCAATTGAACAAGTTGGTGGTATTAACGGTGGTGAATTCGCGACAATGAACAAGTCACTAAAGCGTCTTGAGCGTTTCTGGACTGACCAGATTTTATACCGTTTATAAGCTAAGGCTTATAAATTCACATTAAATTGATGAAGGCTTGCCGAAAGGCAGGCCTTTTCGTTGAAGCGCCTAAATTAGAGCTTGAATAGCCCTTGTTTAAACATAAATAACCAATATCAGCATCATAAAGCCAGCTTGTTATAGAACATAATATCAAAGTTGATTTTCATGCCCTTACGTAAGGTTTGGATTTGTGGTAAGAAATTGTTTAAGATGAATGCTATATGAGTTATACAGAATCAGAACTTTATCTGATGCGTAAATTTGGGAATAACGATGAAACGTAGAGAATTTATTTCTGGAATGGCTGCCGGTGCAGGCCTTATTTCGTCACCAGCTCTTGCTAATGATCCAATTTCTTCAATTATCAAGTCGTCAAAGCGTGATAATTGGAGCGATCAATTCGATGCTCGCCGTGGTGATGCAAAGCTATCATCGACAAATATTCCAGTTTTTTCACCAAAAACGCCAATTTTCATTCAACAAGCCATCGCTGAATATCGCCAAATAAGCGCTAAGGGTGGGTGGCCAATTGTGCCTGCCAGAGAAAAATTGCGTTTAGGAAATCAATCCCGCACAGTTTTTATTCTACGTGAGCGTTTAGTTGCTTCACGAGACCTTGATCCTAGTGCAGGCAACTCAGATATATTTGATACTTGGGTAGATGGTGCTGTTCGTCGTTTTCAGGCACGTCATGGATTACCAGCAGATGGTGTGATGGGTAAATATACCTATGCAGCCATGAACATCCCAACAAGCATTCGCCTTGGTCAACTAGAAACAAACCTTGTTCGCTTACGCTCTATGTCAGGTTTCTTGGGCGATCGTTATGTCATGGTCAATATCCCAGCAGCTCAAATTGAAGCGGTAAAAAATGGTAAAGTTGAATCTCGACATACAGCAATTGTGGGCAAGACAGATCGTCAATCTCCAATCATCGCTTCAAAAATCCATGAACTAAATTTAAACCCTTATTGGACATCGCCTAAGTCGATTATCCGCAAAGACCTCATTCCATTAATGCGTAAAGATCCAACTTATCTATCGCGTAACAATATTCGTATTTTCTCGTGGAGTTCAGATGAAGAAATTTCGCCAGATACAATTGATTGGAACACTGAAGAAGCGGTTGATTTACGCTTCCGCCAAGATCCAGGCAAAATCAACGCGATGGGGGCAGTAAAAATAAACTTTCCTAATCCACATGCTGTTTATATGCATGATACGCCTCAACAAGCTCTGTTTTCTAGGCTTCTTCGCTTTGAATCATCTGGTTGTGTGCGCGTACAAAACGTTCGCGATTTGATAACATGGCTTGCAAAAGAAACGCCAGGATGGGATCGCCGCCAAATTGAACGCGAAATTGAATCTGGCAATCGCACAGATGTAAAGCTTGCGTCACCAGTTCCTATCTATTGGAATTACATTACAGCGTGGTCAACACGAAATGGTGTTGTTCAGTTCCGTGATGATATTTACAGCCGTGATGGCGCAGAACAATTAGCACTTGGAACTTGGAACTAAGGTTTTTCTAATATTTCTGCTCTTAATGCAATTGGCGTGCAAAACTGCGCCAATTCGCCATTTAGTTTCGTAAATTAATGGTTGGCATTTAATAAAACTCCTTTATACCAACAAACTCTAACGCACCTAAATCGGGGGGCGCGTTAGTTAGTTTAATTTTTCAAAACAGAGGAATGGTTCATTATGGCTACCAATCTTGATACTTTTTTTAATTCACCACTTAGCGAAGTGGATCCCGAAATTCACGATGCAATTCAGAAAGAACTCGGACGCCAGCGTCATGAGATTGAATTAATCGCATCAGAAAACATCGTTTCACGCGCTGTCATGGAAGCCCAAGGCTCTATCATGACCAATAAATATGCCGAAGGTTATCCTGGTAAGCGTTACTATGGTGGTTGTGAGTTTGTTGATATCGCTGAAACATTGGCAATTGAACGTGCAAAAGAGTTATTCGGTTGTAACTTCGCAAACGTTCAGCCAAATTCAGGTAGCCAGATGAACCAAGCTGTGTTCTTGGCACTCCTACAGCCAGGCGATACCTTCATGGGTCTAGACCTGAACTCAGGTGGGCATCTAACACACGGTTCTCCAGTAAACATGTCTGGTAAATGGTTTAACGTTGTTTCTTACGGCGTTGATAAAGACACGCACCAGCTTGATATCAATGAGATTGAGCGTCTTGCACAAGAGCATAAGCCGAAGATCATCATTGCTGGCGGTACTGCTTACTCACGTGAGTGGGATTGGGCTGCATTCCGTAGAATTGCAGATAGCATTGATGCTTACTTGATGGTTGATATATCTCACATTGCTGGACTTGTTGCTGCTGGTGTTCACGCATCACCTGTTCCACACGCGCATATTTGTACAACTACAACGCATAAGTCACTTCGCGGTCCTCGCGGCGGCATGATTTTGACGAACGATGAAGCCCTTGCAAAGAAAATGAATTCTGCCGTTTTCCCTGGTCTTCAAGGTGGACCATTAATGCATGTAATCGCTGCCAAAGCTGTTGCATTTGGTGAGGCTCTACAGCCAGAGTTTAAGGATTACTCTCAGCGCGTAAAAGACAATGCAAAAGCGTTGTCTGCAAGCTTGATGAACAATGGTCTTGATATTGTTTCTGGCGGTACAGATAACCACTCAATGCTTGTGGATCTTCGACCAAAGAAAGCAACTGGTAAAGCAGCAGAGGGATCATTGGTTCGTGCTGGTTTGACGTGTAACAAAAATGGTATTCCGTTTGACCCTGAAAAGCCTTTCGTTACTTCAGGTATTCGTCTTGGCTCACCAGCGGCAACAAGTCGTGGGTTTGGTGAAGAAGAGTTTACTGAAATTGGTAACTTCATCACAGAAGTACTAGATGGGTTGATGGTTGCTAATGATGCAGATGCAAATCAGGCTGCAGAAGAAGCCGTTCAGAAAAAAGTCGGGGAAATGACATCTCGTTTCCCTATGTATGACTACCTATAAGCTAGCTTCATAAATTCGAAAATGCTAGAAGCCTTTCATCAATAGATGGAAGGCTTTTTTCTTTGCGTTGCCCTTACTGCACCAATCACGATACCCAAGTTAAAGATTCGCGCCCTACAGAAGACGTGAGCGCCATTAGGCGCCGTCGAATCTGTACAGGATGTGGAGGACGTTTCACGACCTTTGAGCGTGTTCAATTGCGTGAACTTACCGTTTTGAAAAAGTCCGGCAAGCGTGTGCCTTTAGATAGAGACAAGCTAACGCGCTCTGTATCAACAGCGATCAGAAAGCGTGATCTTGATCCTGAAAGAGTAGAGCAGATGATTTCTGGCATCGTGCGTCAGTTAGAATCTCAATCTGAAGGTGATATCACTTCCGATCAGATTGGTAAGTTGGTCATGGAAGGCTTAAAGCAAGTTGATGAAGTAGCCTACGTACGCTTCGCCTCTGTTTATAAGGATTTCCAAGAAGCCAAGGATTTCGAAGGTTTCTTAAGTGCGTTGGAAGAGGATGAGGAATAATGGCTTATAAACGTATGGTCATGGAGCTTGGGATGGGCACGGATATTCGTGGCTCTGATTATACCAAGGCTGCAACTCGCGCGGTACACAATGCGCTACGTCAAAATTCATTGGTAGTGGCTGATGCTTTTGGAAAGTCTCGCGATGAAATGAAGGTTGATATTCATATTGGCGTCCAAGATCCAGATGCAGTGGATAAAGCAGCAGTAGCTGCAATGCTACCTTACGGGGAAGGTTCTGTTGAAGTCGTCAAAGGCGGTATGGATACACCCAAAGATGATGGGACGAGGGGGACTATCATGGCGAATGCTGCCTTAATTATCTATCTTGATCTTGAAGATGGTAAGGAGTGGTTGTCATGAAGCGTATTATCCTTGAGATGGGAACAGGTAATGATCTTTATGGCCAAGATTATACCAAAGCTGCAAAACGAGCTGTTCAAGATGCAATCCATCATTCGTCGCTTACGCTTTTCAAAAGTTTAAACATTGATCCAATGCAAATGCAGATAGAGCTTAATCTTGCTGCTCAAGAGCCTGAGAAGATTAACCTCGAAGAAGTTGCTAAAGAACTGCCATACGGACAAGTCACACCGAAAGCTGTTTTCGGCGGTTTGAATATTCATGATGAGGTGAGCGATCGCACAAGCGTTATTGTTAATGCAGGGATAATCGTGCGATTGCCTCTTGCATGAAACTATCAAAAATAACGCTTGCCATTGGTGTTCTTTATCTTGTTACTTATCCTGTTTTTGCAGGGCAAGTTTGGAGTAATTTTTCACCAAGCAGCTATGGCTCTAACTCTATATTTGAAAAGTGCTTTTCTGCTGCCGAACTTGCAGGAAAAAAAGGCGAGAAATTTACTAAACGACGTGGGCCAGGGGCATATCTCAAACCACCTGAAATCAAACGCCCACAAGTTGTAAAAGCAAAATTAAAAGCTGGCTATCATGGTTCTATTAGAAGTGTTGATGTTGGGGCTTTAAAAGTCATTGCACTTGGCTTTGATATTGGCGAACAGAATAATGACTTTGCTGGTTATGATGCCGAAATTATCGACACGCTAAGAAAATACAAAGTGAAAGCGACCATGTATGTGGGAGGTAAGTGGATGGCAACACATCCTCAACGGGCTCAAAAAATGATAGCTGACCCGCTTTTTGAGATGGGCAACCATGCTTGGACACATGGCAATTTCAGAGTGCTTGGAGCGGCAGATGTAGAAGATCAAATTGGATTTACGCAAGCTGAATATGAAAAACAGAGAAATGCTCTGAGTTCGCTTGATTGTGCAAAGTCAGGTATGAGCGCAATTCCCAAACGCATCCCAACCTTTCGCTTTCCTTATGGCACATGCAACGCAAGGTCTTTAAAACAAGTAAATGACGCAGGTCTACCTGCAGTTCAATGGGATGTCGTGACAGGTGATCCGGCAAAGGGGCAATCTGCAAAGGCAATCGCTCGAGCGTTATTGCGAGTAAAACCCGGGTCAATTGTTGTAGCTCACGCAAACGGGCGTGGTTGGAATACGGGCAAGGCTGTTAAATACGCAATCCCAAAATTACTAAAAGCTGGTTGGGAATTTGTTACTGTGAGCGAACTTTTGCAGTTGGGTAAGCCTGTGATTACAAAAGCTTGTTATGAAAACCGACCAGGTGATAATAAAAGATACGATAAGATTTTTGGGAAAGGGACAGGCGAATGAGTGGATTTAGTGAAACTGCTTACGATCTTGGTGTGTGTTCCTTACAAAAGCCTACAAAAAATGAAACTGAATTTTTGGCGAATGCATTAGTGGAAATTGATCCCTGGAAGACGATAAAAACGACGGCAAAAGCACTTACAAATCATTTTCTAGAGCCTGAAGGTGGAAGTTTCAGATATGTTGTTACAGTAAGCAACAATCCAGTTGGATTGATTTCTGTTAAATCACCCTGGTTGCTTGGGGCTTATTCCTGCTGCACAGGGTAAGGGAGTTGGAAAAGCATTAATGCTATGGCTCGAAGAAAATGCAAAGCTTTCTAAAGATGAAAACGTCTTCATTTGCGTTTCTGACTTCAATAATGAAGCCTTTCAATTTTATCAGAAATTTGGCTATACAAAATGCGGCCATCGTGATGATTTAAGCATTGAAGGAAAAGCTGAGTTCTTACTGCGCAAACGTCTTTCCTAAAGTTAAAATTTACGGCATAAACACGCGATGAATAACGTCATAAATATCACGCCAGATGTAACGCAGGATCAAAAGTTTCTTGATGCTACTCTTCGCCTTGCGCGAAAGCATCAAGGACTAACAGGCACTAATCCTTCAGTTGCTTGTGTCGTGGTTCAACATGCTCAAGAAGGCTCGCGCATTGTAGGCTCTGGCGTAACCGCAAAAGGTGGACGCCCTCATGCAGAACCACCTGCACTAGAAGAGGCCGGTGAGCTAGCAAAAGGTGCAACAGCCTATGTAACACTAGAACCATGCGCTCATCATGGTAAAACGCCTCCCTGTGCGCAAACCCTTATTGATGCGGGCGTTGTCCGTGTTGTAACCGCTATTACCGACCCTGATAATCGAGTGAATGGCAAGGGCCATAGTATGTTGATTGAAGCTGGTATCAAGGTCACAGAAATGGATGGCGGTGAAGCAGCGCAGCGCGTCATGCAGGGATATCTGAAAGCAAGAACATCATCTCGCCCATTTGTTACCTTGAAAATGGCAATGAGCGAAGATGGCTTGATCGGTTCTACGCAAGAGGGGAATCTAAAGATATCCTCTAAAATCTCAAGCAGGCAAACCCATTTACACCGAGCACGTCATGACGCAATTTTGGTGGGGAGTGGAACTGCCTTATTTGATGATCCTAATTTGGATTGTAGGTTGCAAGGGTTAGAAGGTCGCTCTCCATTGCGTGTAATATTAGATGAAAAATCAAATTTAACTGAAACAGCTACTGTTATAAATACTGCATTAAAAACACCAACTATCATCGTTTCACCGAGTTCATCTCCAGTTGAGTGGCGAGAAATGCTTGCTCGTAATGGCGTGCAACATCAGGCTTGTGAATTAGAAGGTGGACGCATTGCTTTGCCTGAACTCATGGGTGATTTAGCAGCTAGAGGTATTCAATCTATCATGGTCGAAGGGGGAGCGCGTATTGCTGAGAGTTTCATAAAAGAAAACTTAGTTGATGAACTCGTTATTCATGTGGGTGGTAAGGTTGATAAACCTCAGACGCTTGAACATGCAGTATATGCACCTTTCACCCCAAACAAATTGCCTGATGGCTTTGTTGTATGTCAGAAGCTAAACTTTGGGGCTGACACCTCGATTAGATTACGAAAGAAAAACTAATGTTTACCGGAATTGTAACTGATATTGGCAAGGTAAAATCAATCAATGATTTGCCAAAGGGGAAACGTTTTAGAGTAGAGACGATCTATGACACCTCCACCATTGATATTGGTGCTTCGATAGCTCACTCAGGTGTTTGTCTAACCGTCGTTGAAAAAGGTGATGGCTGGATAGATGTAGAAGCTTGGGAAGAAGCTTTACGCTTAACGACTTTGGGAAGTCTAAAAGAGGGCGACTCAATTAATCTAGAGCGTTCATTAAAAATTGGCGATGAATTAGGCGGTCATTTAGTTTCCGGTCATGTTGATGGGGTTGCAAAAATTATCTCGGTTGATGAAGAGGGCGATGCTGTTAGATTTACGCTTGATGCCCCTAGAGAGCTTGCTAAGTTTATTGCAGGTAAAGGCTCCGTTGCACTTGATGGTACGTCTTTGACAGTCAATAAAGTTGAAGGCACAAAGTTTGATGTACTTTTAATCAAACATAGTCTTGAGGTAACCACTTGGGGAAATCGGAAGCAAGGCGATTTACTTAATCTTGAGATTGATACAATGGCTCGCTATGCCGCGCGTCTTTCACAAAAGATATAATGTTGTAATCAATAATATTTAGTGCTTTGCCAAACATTAACCAAAATGTTCCTATAATTGAACAATGGTTAATTAGGCTGGTATTGCAAAACTATGAATTTCAAAATTTTCTCAACATTATCAATAGCGTTAGTAGTTTCTGCTTGTGTTTCAGGTGGCAATGAGGATGTTCTACAATCTGCAATAGAAGCTGATACATTAGATAATTCATCGCAAAGTTCTAATATATCGCCTGTTAATGTTGCTTCCATACTCGGAAAAAAACCGACCTACACAGAACCATCTCGCATTGCATTTGCTTCTGAAGAAACTGTGACTAATCAACTTGAGGTAGTTGAACCAACGCCTCTACCTCGGCCGCGTGTTAGAAAAACATATCTAATCAACGGGTTGGCAAGCAGCGTTGAATCGATTGGTTATGGATTTGCAAATTTGTCGAAGAAGATACCAAACTCGAGCTTGCATAATTATGCGTCTTTTATTGAAAGTTCTACCTTGGTTCGCTCGAAAGTTACCCGCGAAATAAAAGCAGCTTATAAAGCTAACCCTGATGTAGAAATCAATCTCATCGGTATTAGCTTCGGCGCTAATATCGTAACCTGGATAGCAGAAGATTTAGACAGGAAAAAAATTCCAATAAACTACCTTGCAACGTTGGAAGGCCCTGCGATGTCACGCATTCGGGATAATGTAAGGCTTGCAGATAGTTTTAGTTGTACTGGACTAAATTGTTTCAGAACAACTTCAAAACTGGCTTGGGGTAACAAGGATACTGAATTCACTAAGTTCAAAATCAAGGCTGGGCATGTTGCACTAGCTAACCATCCAGAAGTTCACGCACGGGTTATATCTCAGATTAATAAGCCATTAGAGCGTGTTGAACAGCCACAATTCGTCGCTCAATAAATCATGTTGCAATTATCGTTTGAATTTACACTTGCCAAGTTTGGCTAGCCATGTTTTGACCTGTTTGAACATAAGTTTGAAACAGGAGCGCTGAATGGCTGGAGCACCGCATCTTTTGGTGGTTGACGCACCATATTATACCGAGATTTCTAACAATCTGATGGATGGCGTGAAAGCTGTTCTTAATCAGGCTGGCGCTACGCATGATTATATCACAGTGCCAGGTGTTCTAGAGATTCCTGCTGCGGTTTCAATGGCTATAAATTCTGACAAAAACTATGATGGTTATATTGTTATTGGATGCGTTATTCGTGGTGAGACAACGCATTATGAAATCGTCTCAAACGAATCTGCACGAGCAATAATGGATTTGTCTGTAAATTATAACCTTGCTATCGGTAACGGCATACAAACTGTTGAAAATGAAGCGCAAGCTTGGGCAAGAGCTAAGGTCTGCGAGAAGAATAAAGGTGGCGGTGCAGCACAAGCCGCCCTTGAAATGATAGCATTAAAGAAAAGCTTAAATTCATGAGCAATACACAAGATTCAAATGATCAAGCTAAACCCGTAAATAAACGAGGTTCTGCACGCCTTGCAGCGGTTCAAGCTATTTACCAAATGGATCTATCAAGCGCACCCGTTGCAGAAGTTGTCCAAGAATATGAAAATATTCGTATTGGCCAAGAAGTAGATGGCGATACATATCTGGAAGCGGATCGAGGTTGGTTTCGCGGTATTGTGGCTGGTGTTGTTGAGCTACAAACCCAACTCGACCCAATGATAAACACTGCCTTGCCAGCAGATTGGCCTTTATCGCGTATTGATACCTTGTTGCGTGCTGTTATGAGGAGTGGTTCATTTGAATTGCTTAAACGCAAAGATGTACCTGCTAAAGTTGTGATTAATGAGTATCTTGATGTTGCAAAAGCATTCTTTGATGAAGATGAGCCACGCTTAGTAAATGGCGTTTTAAACCGCATTGCGCGGGAGTTGCGAGAAGATGAATTCCCGCAAGAATAACATCAAGATTAGTGAATTTTCACTAATCAAGAAATATTTCGCACCGTTTGCAGGTGAGGGCACTTTTGATCTTCAAGACGATGCTGCTGAAATTATTCCATCCGATGGGTCATCACTTGTGATTACACAAGATGCAATTTCAGAAGGTATTCATTTTTTTAAAGATGATGCGCCAAGTTTGATTGCAAAAAAAGCTTTGCGTGTAAATCTCTCAGATCTAGCTGCAAAAGGCGCTACTCCAAAATATATTTCACTAGCCCTTGGGCTGGGCAACACTTGGTCGGAAGAGTGGGTAAAAGAGTTTGCAAAAGGCTTGCAAGAAGACTGTAGCGAATATGGCATTCGATTAACTGGTGGCGATACATTCAGAACTGGCGGTGGATTTGTTATTTCAATTACTGCAATTGGTGAAATACCTCTGGGCGGTTATGTATCTCGACTTGGAGCAAACCCAGAAGAAATTCTTTATGTAACGGGGACTATTGGCGATAGCGCTTTGGGGCTACTTGCAAGGCAAATTAAATTTGATTGTTTGAGTGAAGAAGAGAATAAATATCTATTGATCGGTATTTAGTGCCTGAACCGCGAATAAAACTAAGCGAAATAATACAAAAATTTGCAACAGCATCTATGGATGTCTCAGACGGGTTAGTTGGCGATTTAGAGAAACTTTGTAATGCATCTGGCGTATCTTCTAAAGTCAAAGCTTCCAAAGTCCCGCTCTCAAATGCGATTAACTCTCTCATTCAATCTGATTCAAAAACTTAGAAACTGCCCTAACAGGCGGAGATGATTATGAAATTTTGTTCACGGTAAATCCTACTCATTGTGCAGAACTTGAAAAGGTCGCCTCTACCTTATCCTTTCCAATAACCCGTATTGGCACAATCAGTAGTGGGCAAGGCGTAAAGGTGTTTGACACATCTGGTGAAGTGATTGAGTTTGCTCAAACAAGCTATGATCATTCTGGAGAGAAAAACTGACCCAAGCAGCCATACTTACAGACGAACAAGAAAATACCATAGCAAAGAAAAACGTAAAACTTTATTTGCTTTGCCAAGCCTTGGGCGCGTCGTCTGCACCGATCAATATTGCACTGGGTGGGCTTGTTGGTAGTCAACTATTAGGAGCAGACAAATCCTTAGCAACAGCGCCTGTGACAACTTATAATGTTGGTGTTGCAATTGGTGCTTTATATGCAAATTGGGTGATGAAGCGCATAGGTCGTAAACGAGGCTTCATGCTTGGTACAATCATTGGTGTGATTGGTCTTATTCTTACGGGTCTTGCAATCACAATTGAGCATTTTTGGTATTTCTGTGGTGCTTTGGCAATTAATGGCATCGCCAGTGGGTTTGTTCAGCAATATCGCTTTGCTGCAGCTGACCGTGGTACAAAAGAGTTCAAGCCAAAAGCCATATCAACGATTATGTTAGGTGGCGTTGCAGCCGCAATCATAGGGCCGCAAATAGTAATTTACGCAAGTGGGTTATCGACACCATTCTCGAGCGCATTTTATATAGCGACGAGCTTGTTCATATTAAGCTTTATAGCTCTTATGTTTCTTAATCCATCAAATCTTGGCGGTAAGGAAGATACAACCCCTGACCATACGGGTAGACCGTTATCTGAAATCGTTCTCCAGTCACGGTTCTTAGTTGCAGTTATTTGTGGAACTAGCGCCTATGGGCTTATGTCTTTTGTCATGACCGGTGCGCCGCTTGCTATGATACACATCATGGCCATTCAGTCGAAGATTCAACACTGGGCATTCAATGGCATGTTATGGCGATGTTCGCTCCAAGCTTTTTTACAGGACATTTGATTTCAAAGTTTGGCAAGGAAGCTGTCGTTGCAACTGGATTGGTTATTTTGATGGCTTGCGGAATTGTGGCACTTGCTGGCCTCGACTTAATGCATTTTTGGGGATCTCTAATTCTATTAGGTTTAGGATGGAATTTTGGTTTTATCGGCGCAACTTCGATGGTGACCGATACATATGAGCCAGAAGAGAAAAACAAAGCTCAAGGTGCTAATGATTTTATCATTTTTGGTAGCGTTGCATTTGCATCCCTTATGTCAGGGCAAACGCTAAATGCATACGGCTGGGATTTCTTAAACTGGATTATATTCCCCGTAGCAGGTCTCGCACTTGCAAGCCTTCTATGGCTGAAGTGGAAAGACGCACGAACTCTAAATCAAAGCTGAATTTCTAGAAATTGCCACCTTCAATAGCAGACGGAGGACGTTGGCCCTGTTGTACAACAGATGCTGGGGTAGCCTTGCCTGTTAGCAATTGTTTGAGGAAGGTAAATTCTTCACCACTGGTTGGAGTAGTGCGTGTTATAAAATCAAAAACACGGCCATCTTGCACACCATAATTTGCAATGCGGCTTACGGTTTCTTCTTCATCAAAATATACAGAAAGTACTTTTTGGTCGACCAGCTTTAGTTTTTCAAATTCATAAGTTTTAGTTCGTTTTTGAGAAATGTAATAAAAGACATCCTCGTCAAATTGCCCCTTTGTAGAGGGAGAACCTAGAGCCAATAACACTTGATCTTGGCTAGAGCCAACTGGAATAAGATCCAGTTGATCTTGTGAAACAATCGCGCCGTTATGGATAACACGTTGTTCAATACAAGCAGATAAAACAGATAAGGATACAAGAGAGGCTGCAATTGCCTTCAATATAGGTTTTTTTGTTACTATTTTTTTCAACGACATTCTTGGATCCCGTAAATTATATGCTCGATATTTCCAATTGATTGATTATATGAGTATGAAGAAGTTTTCAACTGTTCGGTTTGTATCCTGTTGAAGGTTGAAAGCAAATTAGAACCCATATGTAAAAGTCATCTTAAATGTTATCTGCACTTTTTAAAAAGTCATCATCACAACAAGCTCCACAACAGCTTTATGGCGGTCTTATGACCCACGCCCGTTCAACTTCGTTTTTTATGGCTTATGGTGTCCCCGATACTGTGATGGGTCGCTTTGATATGCTGTCATTACATGTTTACCTGCTTGCACGGCGACTAAGAGATGATGGTAGTGAGGCAGCTCAAGGATTAAGCCAGGCAGTATTCGATTTATATGTTTATGATGTAGAGCGTGCCTTAAGAGAATTAGGCATTGGCGATACCAGCGTTCCCAAGAAAAAAAAGAAAATGATTCGTAGTTTTTATGGCCAAATTGACGATTTTGATGAGGCGATTAATAGTAATGATACAAATGAGTTACTTGAGAAGGTGTCGAAACGCTATTTATCTGAAACTGAGAATCCAAAACCTGAGGTGTTATCTAATTACATGTTAGGGACTGATGTCCACTTGAAAAAGCAAGAGATTAAATCCATTCTCACAGGTGAAGTAAGCTGGTTACCAGCAGAAAGTTTTGTGTAATGAGCGATGAGCTTGATTTTCCAATTAGTATTAGTAATTTACCCTCCGCCTCTGAAAAGGTAGCGCTTCCTGTTAACGAAGAAACTAGTAAATTAGCTGCGGAAGCTTGCGGCGTCGTTGCATTTAAAAACTTGGAAGCAATATTTAGGTTTAAGAGATGGCGTAAACATGGCGTTTCAATAATATGTGATTTTAGTACCCAAGTTGAACAAGAGTGTATTGCAACGCTAGAACCCGTTATAAGTAGGCTTAAAGATAGGTTTGAGCGACAATTCCTACCCGAGAGTAGTAGTGATTATAAAATGCCTGAAATTATCGATGGCGAAATGATCCTTGATCCAGAAGCTGATTTTCCAGACATACTTGAAAGTGACGTTATCAATTTATGGGATACCCTGATTGAAGAATTGATTCTTGTAATTGATCCCTTCCCAAGAGTGGATGGTATAGAAGAAAAAAATACGATCGAGACGGAAGAAACCCTCGATATAACTTCAGAACCCACACATAGACCGTTTTCAGACCTCAAAGCGTTGATAACTGAAAAAAAAAGCAATAAATAACCTTAAATCAGTTTATACCTTACTGAATTCAGAAAGTATGAAACTTCTAGTATGACAAAAGAACTTACTATTTCTCTAGATGCAATGGGCGGTGATCATGGTCCAGAAACCGTTATTTCTGGAGCAGATATTGCACTTGTTCGTCGGCCAGATCTAAAGTTTGAAATTTATGGTGATGAAGCAGCGGTTATGCCTGTGCTTGATCGATTTCCAAATGTGAAAGCCGTGTCAAATTTTCATCATTGTGAAATGTCTATTGCGATGGATGATAAGCCAAGTAAAGCGCTTAGAAGTGGGCGTGGTAAATCTGGCATGTGGCGATCAATAGAAGCCATCAAAAGGCAAGAAGCTTCTGTATGTGTATCAGCTGGTAATACTGGTGCGTTGATGGCTATGTCTAAATTTTGTTTGAGAACTCAACCAAGTATTACAAGACCTGCTATGGCAGCAATTTGGCCTACGCTCTCAGGTGAAAGTGTGGTTTTGGATGTTGGTGCAAATGTAGGTGTTGATGCGGATCAGCTGATTGAATTTGCAGTTATGGGCGCTGCCATGTCCCGTGCCTTAATGGATTTTGACTGTCCAAGTGTTGGCTTACTGAATATTGGGGTTGAAGAAGTAAAAGGTGCTGAAGCCGTAAAAGAGGCTGGTCGTCTGTTGCGTGAAGCTAAAATGCCAACCATGAACTATCATGGCTTTGTTGAAGGCGATGACTTAGGCAAAGGCACAGTAGATGTTGTGGTGACAGAGGGATTTGCTGGTAATATTGCGCTAAAAACTGCCGAAGGCACTGCAAAACAAATTGGTGAATATCTAAAGGCTGCGATGAGCAGAACATTACTTGCAAAAATTGGCTATATTTTTGCAAAAGGTGCATTTGAGCAACTACGTGAAAAAATGGATCCACGCAAAGTTAACGGTGCTGTTCTTTTAGGCTTAAACGGCGTTGTAATAAAAAGCCACGGCGGAACAGATGGTGAAGGTTTTGCCTCTGCTATTGAACTTGGTTACGATATGGCAGTAAATGATTTACTTGCAAAAATTGAAGCTGATTTAGACAGTTTTGCTGATATTCGAATTAGACTTGAGCAAGATAGTGAATAGACATGAATATCTGGGGTAAAGAATGATAAGATCAGTTGTTAAAGGATGTGGTTCATACACTCCAGCCAAGGCAATGAAGAATGCTGAGTTTGAAGAATTTCTAGATACGAGCGATGAATGGATTGTTCAACGTACTGGCATTGAACAACGTCATATCGCAGCAAAAGGTGAAACCACAGCTGATTTAGCAGAGCACGCGGCTCGTGCTGCATTACAAGATGCTAATATAACTGTAGATGATATTGATCTGATTATCTTAGCGACATCTACGCCAGATAATACATTCCCTGCAACAGCCGTAGAAGTTCAACACCGGTTGGGCATGAAACACGGAGCAGCGTTTGATACACAGGCAGTTTGCTCAGGCTTTGTTTTTGCAATGACGACAGCAGATCAATACATCCGTTCAGGACAGGCAAAACGAGTTCTTGTGATTGGCGCAGAAACTTTCTCTCGAATTCTAGACTGGAAAGACAGAACAACTTGCGTGCTTTTTGGCGATGGTGCGGGCGCTGTTGTTTTGGAAGGAAAAGAAGGCGAGGGTACTTCTGAGGATCAAGGTATTCTTACATGTCATATCCGCTCAGATGGATCGCATAAAGATAAGCTCTACGTAGATGGTGGGCCTTCATCGACACAAACAATAGGTTTCCTGCGTATGGAGGGCAAAGAAGTTTTCCGCCATGCGGTAGGCATGATAACCGATGTAATTATCGCAGCTTATGATGCAACGGGGTTGAATTCAGATGATCTTGATTGGTTTATTCCGCACCAAGCAAATAAAAGAATTATCGATGCGTCCGCAAAGAAATTGAAAATTGACCCAGAAAAAGTTGTCATTACAGTTCATAAACATGGCAATACATCTGCTGCCTCAATTCCGCTAGCGCTTGATACAGCTGTAAAAGATGGCCGCGTAAAGCGTGGCGATGTCATTATGTTGGAGGCCATGGGAGGTGGTTTTACTTGGGGTTCTGTCCTATTGCGTTGGTAAAAAATACTAGATTGCTGCCTGAATCAATTTCTAAAAGATACCCAGCAAGCCCTTGTTTGCTATTAAAAAATGGATTAGGTTTTTAACATAATAAAATTCTAGACCTATTAGACGCTATTATTTTTTATTTGGGGCGTGGGGCACTGAGATAAATCAAATTTAAGCAGCGAAGCAAATATTATGAGCCAAAAAACGATAACAAGAACAGATTTAAGTGAAGCCGTTTATCAAAAACTTGGGCTTTCAAGAATTGAATCATCAGAACTTGTGGAGACATTCTTAGATATTATTAGTGATAGGATTGTTGAGGGAGAATCAGTTAAGCTTTCTTCATTCGGGTCTTTTCTAGTACGCAGCAAAAATGAGCGCATCGGAAGAAATCCAAAAACTGGTGAGGAAGTTCCAATTACCCCCCGCCGAGTAATGGTTTTCAAACCTTCAAACATCCTTAAAGAGGCTGTTTTAAAAGGTCACAAAAAATAATCATTCCTCTCGGTACTCTTTCCAGTAAAATGATGAAGTCGTTTAGTGGAGAGTGATGTGAGTAAAAGCCCTGATGCATTTCGTACCATTAGTGAAGTGGCAGATGACCTCGATCTGCCACAGCATGTATTGCGCTTTTGGGAAAGTCGTTTCAATCAAATAAAACCAATGAAGCGCGGCGGTGGCCGCCGTTATTATCGCCCAGAAGATGTTGACCTGCTGCGTGGTATCAAAAGCCTACTCTATGATGAGGGCTACACTATTCGCGGCGTTCAACGGCTATTAAAAGAACAGGGTAACAAGCTTGCTATTGATTTTGGCAAAGGTGAAATCCCACAAGCTGGTCTTGCTAGTTTAGTTCCAAATGAACCAGAACATATAACGCAGCAAGAAGCCGTTGATGTATCTGAATACGCACAAGCAAAGCCAGCCAAAGGCAAAGGCTTGATTGGACGTATCACAGGCCGTGGAAAAGGCAGTGATATGGATAATGCGGGCTCAAACCTTGGTGTAGACGATCTAAAAGTGCTGCAATCTACCCTACACGAATTACTGGAATGCAAACGTCTTCTGGATCAAACCAGACAAGACTAATCATTATTTGGTGTCACGGAGTATGGCGCAGTCTGGTAGCGCGTTCGGCTGGGGGCCGAGAGGTCGCAGGTTCGAGTCCTGCTACTCCGACCATAGTTCAAAATTGAAGATAAAATTTTAAACCATCATCTAAATTGAATAGTTGCAAATATTATAATATTTCAACTCTGCAGATGTATTATAATTATTATTATGCAACGGGAGGTAATGGCCAGAAGCGACCAAATTTCAAAATGGTGCTAATGGCTGCTTTGAGTTCCTTTATCAAGTTGCCACCTTTTAGCTAAGGTTGGCTTATTGCGTTATGAATGCAAAGTCGTAATATCCTCGGATAATGCTCGACATGTATCACAAAGGAAGTATTTCATGAGTAGTAAGCCAGATCTTGCAGCCTTGTTTGGAGCAACGGAATCGAAAACGTTTCTTGGCCTAGAAGTTTGCGAAGATTTAGATAGGATTGACGCGTCGTCCGCATTTGTCGGGGCCCCTGTGCGACACCTTATGGATCGGTTGGCGCATATGCGCAAAACGGCCCTGCCTCGCTGCGAAAGGCCATTAGTTCACTTACGGCAAATGTCGACAGGCACAATTTTGACCTTGGTGGACCAACATTCCCAGAAGGAACCAAACGCGCAGTCGATTGTGGCGATTTGCCTTGGTCCAACAGCGATTTTGCTAAGAATAGGCAAACCATACGGCAAGCCGTGTCAAAAATCGTCAGCAGCGACGTCGTTCCAATTATGATCGGTGGTGACGATTCCATTCCGATCCCCATGCTAGATGCGATGGGAGATACTGGAAAGTCATACACTGTCCTACAGGTTGATGCACATATAGATTGGCGGGAAAGCCATATGGGCGAAACTCATGGTCTTTCATCGACTATGCGTCGAGCCTCTGAAATGGACCGTATTGAGAAAATCATCCAAGTAGGAGCGCGGGGAATCGGGTCAGGTCATTCGTCGGACCATGAGGATGCAATCGCATGGGGAGCGAAGTTTTTCACCGGTTTAGACATACATCGCTATGGTCTACAGCCCGCGATTGAGCAAATAGGTTCCGGAGATGAAATAATCCTGTGTATCGATATTGATGCAATGGACCCTTCAATCGCACCAAATACCATTGGTTGTGCTCCAGGTGGATTGAGCTACTATCAAGTGCTGGAATTGATTTGTGCAGCTGCAGATCGCGGCCGGATTGCTGCTGTTGATTTCGTGGAAATTATGCCTGAGGTGGATATAGACGGTATCGGAGGCCTGACTGTTTCTAGGTTGGTTGCTGCAACAATGGGTGTTATCGCTCGACAGAAATTGACAGAAGGCTGACATAGAAGCACCTGCAACGAATTCACACTTAGTTCGCATTGCTGTCGTGCGTAATCTAAATTAACATGCCTGCTACGGGTCGAGCAGCAACCTTTCATGGTTTGCAAAAGCGTGACTATTCAGCAGGAACCATTTCATCATTAAAGTTACGAGTTGGCTTTGATTGAACTGCATGTCTGCGTGCCAGGTTCTTTGCTTTTTGATGTTTCTTTTCAAGCAAGATACAACCCCACATCATGCCCAAGAGTAGATACACATGACGCCAGTGGTCAATATCGATAACCCAGGCAAGCATTAAGTGGCCCAAGAAAACTACGTAACAAATCTGGAAATAGACCTGCCATGGACGGTTTTGAAATAGCATTTTAAAGCCAACAATTAGCGGCCATAAAATGATTGTCATCCATGAGACGAACCCAATCCAGCCATATGACATTAAGCTACGAAGATAGACATTATGCTCATCCTCACCATATAGAAAACCAAACTCAAGGTTTCCAATTCCCCATGGTTTGCTAAGTGCTAATTCAAACCCGATTGCGTGTCGCGCAAACCTACCCAAGCGTGCACCATCATAGTTTTGTACCACTTGTGCACGTTGGACAAAAATATCAGCAATCGCATCAATTTGTAGCGCGGCAATAATAGCAACAATTAGCGTACCAAGTCCTGCAACCCCCATAAGAATGTACTTGGCTCTAACTTGAGATTTTGGCTCGTTGAGCAATAAGAGGCAATAAAACATTAAGGCTGTAATTGTTGTCACACCCCAACCACCGCGTGAAAACGCTAAAAGCTCTCCCAGCATAATAACAGATAAAAAACCTGCTCGTATCGGGAGCATCGTAACCGAGCGATTCATGATGCCATAAATTAAATAAAGAATAGGGGCGATTAAGAAGGGGGCGAATACGTTTGGATCTGCAAACGCACCTTGCGCACGACCATAACGCGTAAATATTTCAAATCCAGATAACCCAAAATACCCAAGGATCCCAAGCACAGAAGTACATGCAGCTGCAATTACATAAATCCTAAAAATTAGGCGCAAACGACCCATTTCTTGTGAGATTAAGATCGCGAAGAAAACAGATGTAACCCCAAGAAACAACGTCACTGCATTGTAAATCATGCCGCGCGAGTATTCTTCAATTTGAAAAGAAGAGATAATGCCGCCGAGAGTGAAAGTACAAACGGGAATTAATATTGGCAAAACACCCACTGGTATGCGTAAGCCAAATAAAAGGGACACACCTAGGAAAGCAGCCAGGACCAATTCATAGGGTGCAGGTTCGAAGGTTACGAAACCACCCGTAAAAATTGCCAACCCAATGAAGAAATTTATTATACTGGCAATTTTTACGCCGCCAATTGATTTTGGGTTAGGGCCTATAGTGAGGCTTTCAGCACTCATCACATTTCCTAGTAAGCGTTTTCAGTATTGATCAGCTTTAATGGTGTAATCGCCAGAATGTAGAGATCAAACAGCAACGACCAGTTTTCGATGTAATAAATATCGTGTTCAATACGGCCTTTAAGCTTATCTTCTTGATCAACTTCACCGCGCCAGCCATTTATCTGTGCCCAACCTGTAGTAACGCCTGGCTTAACTTTATGTCTAGCAATGTAGCTATCAACAACCTCTGTCCAAAGCTTGTTATCTGTTTGTGCATTCGCAACGTGAGGGCGAGGGCCAACCAGCGAGAGTGAACCAAGCAATACATTGAACAATTGCGGTAGCTCATCAATTGATGTTTTGCGAATAAAACGACCAACCTTAGTAACGCGGTTATCACCCTTAGTCACAACATTCACACCACTTTTATCACCTTGATCAGTGTAAAGTGAGCGGAACTTAAAAATCTCAATCTCTTCGGTGTTAAAGCCTTCGCGCTTTTGTTTGAAGATGATAGGGCCTTTGCTATCGAGTTTTACTGCGATAGCAGCAATAATCATAATTGGGCTAAGCGCAATGATTGCTAGTGCTGCAAATACAACATCAAATGTGCGTTTCATGACTGAGTCCCAGTCGGCAATTGGCTTTTCAAACACATCCACAAGCGGCACTGTACCTTCATAACTGTAAGTGCGCTGACGGAAGAAAAGTTTATTTGTGTGTGCTGATAAACGAATATCAACAGGCAACATCCAAAGACGTTTAAGCAACTGTAACACGCGTTTTTCTGCACTTAATGGAATAGATACGATCAACATGTTGATACGAGCTTTGCGTGTAAATTCGACGAGTTCTGCAACATTACCAAGCTTAGGATAGCCGCTACAATGTTAGGAGAGCGATCATCTGTGCGGTCATCAAAAATACCACAAATTCGGATATCAGAATTGGCATTTGCTTCCATCGCATGAATGAGCTCAGATGCAGATTGTCCACCACCAATAATAATTGCACGGCGCTCTAGACGACCATCATTCATCAATTTAGTGACAATAGAACCCATGATCGCTCGTGAAATACCTAAATACACAACACCGTAACCAAACCACATGCCAATCCAATATATCATCTTTCCTGAAAGAACTTGTGTAAGGAACATCACCATTATGGTGACAACAAAAGCCATAGTAAAAGCGATCAGACTTTTGAAAAATGAAGCACTAAACTGCCTAAGAGTAGTTGTTAGGTAACCATCTAAACCTTGAATAAAACCAGTTGTAATTACAGCACCCAAAAATGAAGAGGCAAGATGCCAATTACTCATTTCCAGAACAGGAACAAGATGAAATATCAAGGTTACAAGAGCAACCATCGACAAGGCTAGAAAATCCATTAAGCGCATGGATCCTGAAATTAGAAACGGTGAAATAGATTTAGCCGAAAACTGTTCAGCTACCTGAGTTGCCAAATCATTCAGTTCAACTGAACGTTCTTTTGAGATTTCTTCTTGTGCAACTGCTTTTTTCATCGCTTCGCGAGAGAAACCATTGCCTATGTCTTTTGCTAGTGTTTTCACTGTCCACTCTGTCCGTTGTATTACCCAGGGGAACTTATAGAGTAAAAAACCCTAATAAGAATGCTTAACAAAGCGGAGAAATCGAAGAGACTTTAGTTATGTATAACAGCAGGTTAATGAGTAGCGCTGAATCTTAATCAGAAGTTTAGGGTGTTGTTTAGATATAAAGCTTTTCAACACTTGCAGACATGGCGTGAAGTGAGAAGCTCTTTTGTAAAACATTAGCTATTTCAATAGCTTGAGAGTGGCGCTCATCGTTTTCAAGAAGCTCTAGCATTTCCATGGCCATAGCATCTGGGTCTTCAGTTGGAACAAGGCGATGTTTCTCGGAACCAAAGATTTCTGGAATGCCGCCCACATCAACGGCAACCATTGGTTTTTGTGCAGCAAGTGCCTCAAGTACAAGATAGGGTAAAGATTCTGCCCGCGAAGGTACAACCACAATATCACCGAGTGCAAAAGCCTCTCTCGCCGGCATTGCATTACTTACGTTAACGCAAGCTTCTAGTTTCAGTCTTTTAATTTGAGCATCATATTTTGCTTCATCAGGTCCATCACCTACAAACCACGCTGTAAGGTCTTTGCCAGATTTATCACGCGCAATTTTTAAGGCATCGAGAAAAATATCTGGGCCCTTAAGGTCTCTTTTCATTCCAATATAGAGAAAATCACTCGCATCTTTGTTTAATGGAACAGGAATGAATTCTTCTGGTGAAATCCCGTTATAGACAATTGCCTCTGGGCATTGTGGTGAGCCAACTTTTTCATGATACGCATTGCGCTCATAATCGCTGACGAAGATCAGGCTAGTTGTCATACGTTCTAAGAAGCGTTCAGCTGAGAAAAACACTTTGCCTTTGATAGAAGCAGCCTCATAGTGCATTGCTCCGCCATGCGGACAATAAAACGTTTTGATGTTTTTATTCGCCAGCCAAGCACCCATACGTCCATAAACACCGCCCTTGGCACTATGAGAATGAACGACATCTGGCGAAAGAGACTTTATCAAACTTCTAGTTTTCAAAAGAGCGGTAAAATCCTTTGGTGCGATTGATCGTGCCATTGGAATACGATGTAAGCCAAGTGATAGGAGAGGGCGGATATTTTCAAACAACTTGTCTTCATAGTCGCCACCGGTCGTTGAATCGCAAATGATTCCAACTTGATGACCCGCTTCAGCTTGTTTGGTTATAAGATCGCGAACGTGCCTAAATATGCCTCCGACTGGAGAGCGGAAACAATGTATGATTTTCAAAGTGTTAGACATTTTAATTAAAATAAACGCTCTCTGATAGCGATCGTATCGCCTGGTAAGATCGGGTCGCTAACTGGGACACGGCCTGTAATAATTTCGCCATTTATGTTGCGAGTAATATCAACATCACTTTGTTCCGCACGTGCAGAAAATCCGCCTGCAATCGCAATTGCATTTTGAACCGTCATGCCGGGGACATAAACATATTGGCCGGATGTTCCTACTTCACCTAAAATAAAGAAGGGTCTGTACGTTGCTATTTCAACAGAGACATCTGGATCACGTAAGAACCCACGCTTAAGACCATTAGCAATACGGCTTTCCATTTGCTTAGGCGTAACGCTGCGCGCACCAATTGAACCAATCAGAGGGAAGGACAAATGACCTGCTTTATCAACAGAGTATGTGTTGGTCAGTTCAGTTTGCCCAAAAACAGTAACGCGTAAAACATCGCCAGAATCTAGTCTATAAGGCTCGGACAAAGCTTTATGGAAAGCTGGATTAAGAGGCTTATAAGAGGCGCAGGCAGAAACAATCAACGCTATCAAAGAGATGACGAAGGCTTTCCAAAGGTACTTGGAATTGACGCGATACATAGTATTTATTCCTTGGATGGAAATTTTCTATTAGTTTTAAGTTGCTCTATTAAACATCTGTTATGGTTAATAGGCGGTAAAGCAATTGTAAGAAGTTCTTTGAAAAACCTCATTTTTTACGTTCAAAAGCTATTTTCTTAACTCCTTGGTTACCATGTTCGTTCATTGTCTGGTCATATGTTGCCTGTGTTTTTCGGGCATGAATGTATTTGTATGAGCGCTCGAGTTTTTTCGGAGTAGTTAAATGTCAGACCACAATGTATTAACGCAAGACGATGATATCGATGTCATTGGTTTGTTTGCTGCGTTAAAGCGTCGTTGGTGGCTTGTTTTATTAATTACAATCCTAACATCTGTAGGGTTATTCCTGTTCTTATCAGCAATCCCGCCGCGTTATGATTCTAACGCTCGTATTATCATTGAGAACAAAGATAATTCGTTTAATCGCACGATAAATGATAATGGCGGCCAACAGACAAATAACCAGTTTGATGAAGAAGCTATCCGAAGCCAAGTTGAGGTTATCAGTTCAGATAAAATTGCATTAGAGATTATTGCACAACTTGATCTAGAGAATTCGAATGAATTTAATGAGTCTGGATTTTTTGATGCCATAGGCGACTTATTTGCTGGCGAAGACAAGCCTGCGTTTGAGCCAAACGATAATGCAATTAGCTCTTCACAATCTGCTGCTTTAGATAAATTTAAGAAAAGATTGACTGTATATCCAATTGAAAAATCCCGAGCGATTGTAATTGAATTTTGGTCAACAAATCCAAATACGGCCTTAGAAGTACCAAATCGTATTGCGCAAGAGTATGTGAAAATTCAAGAAGACAAGAAGAAGAAACTGACAAAGGACGCCAAAGTTTGGCTTAATCCTGTTGTAAATGAATACCGCCAAAAGCTTGAAGAAGCTGAAGCAGAAGTTGCAGCCTTTAGAGCAAAAGAGGACATTTTGCGTAGCGGTGGATCAAACCAATCTTTGGCAACACAGCAACTTTCAGAAATATCTACTGAGTTATCAAGACTGCGTGCTCAGCGTTCATCAGCACAAGCAAAAGTATCATCTATTAGAGCAGCCTTAAAAAGCGGTGCTTCATTAGACGCGATTCCAGAAGTGATTGCGTCGCCTCTTATTCAAAGACTAAGAGAAAGAGAGGCTGAAATTAGGTCTCAAATTTCTGATCTTTCAACCACTCTACTACCAAATCACCCAAGGCTTAAGTCACTAAATTCTCAACTGAATGATTTTGAGCGTCAAATTAGAGGGGCGGCAAATAACATTCTTAAGAGCTTAGAGAATAATGTAAATTTAACACGTGAAACCGAAGCTGATCTTGCAAAAGAGATTGGTCGCTTAAAAGATGAAGTTACGCGCGTGAATAAAGAAGAAGTAAGGCTTGATGCCCTTGTGCGTAAAGCAGATTCTTATCGCGAACTTTTAAGCGAATATGAAAAAAGAAATCTTGAAGCTTTGAGCCGTTCTAACTTTACACCGATCGATGCAGAAATTTATCCATCACGCTCCATGCCCTCTGAGCCATACTTTCCAAAAGTAATACCGTTCACAATTGCCGGTGCAGTCGCTGCTTTAATATTAAGTATTCTAGGCGTATTAGCGATTACGTTAATCTCAAGTATAGGTAATACGCGAGCACCAAAACAGGTGCGTGCAGAAGATGACATTCACTTAGATGGTGCATCACTAAATGTTGAGGAAGAAAACGCAACCTTAGCGCAAGCTCCTGAGCAAGTTGAGGTTGAAGAAAAGCCAACAAGAGCAAATCCGTTTGCACAGCTGGAACAAATTATCACTGGAAAATCAAATTCAAGACAGGCTGAATACCAACAAGCCAATGTTGAATTAAAACAAACTGCTGGCCCCTTAAAAATGCAGCCTCAAGAATCTGCTCCCGCTCCAAAGCAATCTTCTAAAACAGAATTTAATGCAATTGCTGTCAGATATGCAGCTAGTGTATTTCAAGATTTAGGTGAGGGGCGTATTGTTGTCGCTTCGCCAGGCGGGGATAGAGGTTCAAAAACCGCATGGATATTAGCGCGCCAAATGGATCGTGGCGGCGAAAATGGAGTGGTCATAATTGACTTAAGTGGCGGTGGTGCAACCGCAGATGAAATGCTTGGTGGAAATGAATTGCCTGGTATTTTCAATCTTGTTTCTGGTGCCGTTTCTGTAAGTAACATTATTTATAGAGATCAAATGTCAGGCGTTCATGTTGTGCCATCAGGTACATTGTTTCATGGCGGTCCTGCACAAGACATGCAAACGATGTCTGACATTATTGATGCTATCGCAATGTCTTATGATTATTGTATTGTTGATTGCGGTGGTGCTGATCTTGAAGGTATTAATCTTGTAGCAACTGATGATTCAGTTGTGATTATCAGTGGTATTGGTGCTCGTCTAGATGATTGTAAAAATCTTGAAGACGAATTGAAAGCTGATGGTTTCAAAGACATTTTACATATTATTCCTGATGATGTTGATCAAAAAAGAAATAAAGCACCTGAGCCTGCTTAAGTTTAAAGTTATCTGGTTTTTTGCAAAATAGTATTTTGTATTATTTAATTGGAAACAGGGAAGCTTTGGCTTTCCTGAATTTCTTTAACCTCAACCAAATACTTGGATTATTTCGAATATAACGCTTTAGTGCATTCTTCATTCGTACCCAAGCAACAAATGGAACTGCGTAAGCAGATAACGGTTGAGTTGTATCAAATAATTGATGTTTTCCAGGACACCAAGAGACTTTGTATCTCTCATCGCCAACGCCTAAATCTAATCTTTCATATTCTTTTTCGCATAAGTGATCTACCAATGCATATAAGACCATTTCGCCTGGGCTATGCTCGGAAAACTCATCATACTCAACAGCGTTTACATAAGCCTGACAATATTTCCCACTGATACCATAAACATACATTGCACGCGTTTTGCCTGCGATTTTAAGTTGAAATATTTGTAGTAAATGACCGTCTTCGAGTGGTGGAAACGTTGCCAATTCATTTAGGAAATCCATAGTGTTTTGGTCGGCGAAGATATCTGGTATACCTAAGCTTTTAAGACGTTTGGCTTTTAGTATCAAAAGCTCTTCAATCGCTTCAGAAATTGCTTCTTTGGTTTCCGGTATAACAAGTTCGTAACCGCCCATGCTTTCTGCTAGACGGTTTTGCTTGCGCCAAAGTTTGCGTTTTTTCTTGCCGTTACCTTGATCAAGAATAACATCAAGACCATCTCTCAAATCCATATCATACATATTATTAATGGAATTTTGTTGAGGCAAATGCATCATAGGATTTGTAAATGACTTTAAGGTCGAAGGCTGATTAATAAGTTTTGATTGTGCTATGCTCTTAATGGACTGAGCAATAACTTTAAAAACGCTTGTCATCAAAGGCTTGCTAGCCGTTTTTAAAAATGCTTCTGTGAACAAACCACTACAGACATTTGCATGTGTATTACCAATCCATCGCAGAGTTTTAAAAAAAGAACCTTCTAATACCAATGGTAAAATAAACTGCAGCCCGTTTTTGTCGCGGGCAGTTACGATGTAAATTTGGTTGCTTTTTTCAAGCGTCTTACACGCAATTCGTACCCAGTCATAATTTTGATAAATGCCCGCAGTATTCGCTTTTTGAAGCTCTTTCCATTCGGTCTCAATAGCTTCAGGCGTATTAATGCACTGAATACAATAGTCACCTATGTACCCAATAACATCTTCCTCTTTAGAGTTGATGTCTGCATTTTTTTTCACTGTAGTCATTCTCCTATTCCCAAAAAGGGTTACTCAAAGTTTATATAGCAACAATTTCTAAACAAGTTGTGTGCTATTTGGTGAAGAAGCACTAAATAAATAACAAATATTAGAAGTTGATCGTTTTATATGTGGCGTAAAATTATACTGAATTCATTATATTTTACAGGCGTTCAAGCGCTCTTGATGCCTCATATGGGGGGTATCGGTTCTGTCTTAATGTTACATCGTGTGCAGAATGTAAAAAGAACGCCTTTTTCTCCAAATTACCATCTTTCTACTTCGCCAGAGTTTTTGGATCGGATGATTTTAAGGCTAAAAACTAATAATTATGACTTCATTACAATGGATGAAGTTGTCGACCGAATGCAAAACCCTGAAAAATACAAGGGTGCAAATCCATTTTTGAGCATTACCTTGGACGATGGATATCGTGATAATTTGATAAACGCTGCGCCAGTCTTTAGAAGACACCAAGTTCCCTATACCATTTATATTGCACCAGGAATGACAGAAAGTAACTCTCCCTTATGGTGGGAAGACTTAGAACTTGTCATCGCTGCACAGAAACAGATTTCTGTACCCTTACCAACTGGGCGAAAAGAGTTTGACCTCACAGCTATTTCAAAAAAATATGCGGCATATAAATTCCTCATCGAAAAACCTGCTTCTAGAAACAGACCAATATGAGCAACGTGAAATCGTTATGAAACTATGCAAGGCCTATGGTTTTGATAGTTTAGCTTATGCTCGTGAAAGTTTGATGAATTGGGAAGAGGTAGTATCAATCTCTAAAGACCCACTTTGTACAATCGGCGCGCATACAATTAATCATTACGCGCTTTCAAAGTTATCTCTTGAAGATGCGAAGCATGAAATTGTCAAAAGCCATGAAATAATCACTGGTAAAATTGGTGTAGAGCCAAAGCATCTAGCCTATCCGTATGGGTTTTTTCAAGTAGCTGCATCGAGAGAATTTGAACTGGCTAAAGAGCTTGGTTTTGAATCAGCCACGACGACACGCCATGGTGTGTTATATCCAGAACATAAAGATCATATGACAGCCTTACCCCGGGTATCTTTAAACGGAAACCATCAATCCATGCGTTATGTGAATACCTTATTGTCAGGTATACCAACAAGGTTTAAAAATCGTGGTAAAAAACTGGACGTAACTTAAACGTTTTCAGATTTCTTGTCAGGCTTAAGCATCCAATTGATGATGAACATGGCAGGCACAACCCAAAGCATTCCTGTAAATAGGAAATAGACTAAATGCACCCAGCCACTCGCATCTGAAAGTTTTGCTGCAGCAATCGTTGTGGCGACCAAAGCGTAAAGCAACGCAATGCCAACAATAAAAAAAGTGCCGATTAATTTACGAGTTCTTTGTTTCATAGTCCCTACATATTCCATTGAGCTTTTAAATCAACCGTAATCTCAATCGTGGCTTGAGCAAAGTAGAATGCTGATTTTTGGTTGGTAATAGGCTTTGACTTGAGTGCCTGATTATGATCAAAGCTGTCGTTGGCCTGAATGACTATTACTGCTTCAGAGCAGGTTTTTATGCCTGTATTAGAAGCTTAAATTGATGTTTTTAAGTGAAGATTAGATAGATGATTCCCATAGTGACAATTGTGCAAAGAAGTTTCACTTGTCGGAGCTCAGCTCTTATCCCTTTGTGGGCGTCCCTCTAGGATGTATAGAGCTTGTCCCGAATTTAACGCGGCTCATGTGCCTTGAGCCGTCCGCGCATCGTCATTAATTCTAGAGTATCTCTATCGATACCAACCGCAAGGGTAACCTCATCTGAATCAAACTCTCCCATCTCCATTCGACTTGATTGGCGGCAGTTACTCCATTGACTGCCGATGGCCTCTCTTGCCCCATGTTTTTAGATGGTTGACACTCTCTTCAAACGCTTTCTGTTGGCGCTTCGACACTTCAAAACTAATGCTCGGCATGACTGACTCCAGATATTGGTAAGCTGAGTGTAACGTAAGAGGTTATGAAATAGTCACCCCTCATTGCGACGTTTAAGTCCGATCTTTTCACGAATGCGTAAACTAAACGGATTCAAAAGTGCGGCAACTTTCCGTCATATGAAATGAATTTACTCGTCTGCTTCTAGCACGCAACTGCCGTTATTTATTTCAATAATTCAAACAATCTTTAGGACTCGTATAGAACGTTTGTAATGTACTGATAATCAACATTATTTGATTATCTCAATTGCGGTCCAATTATTTACTGAAGCAAGACCTACTCTATTGCAGTGAAATTGAGTATGTTGTCTTTGCTTTTTTTCTAACCAGCCTTTTAGTAGAGTGCTTTGGTCAACTAAAATTCGTTTTACATAAGTGATACGTTTTCCTTCACAATTGCTACGTATTTGAATTCAACTCAGTGGCATCATCAATTTGCAAAGGTAATTTTAGCATACATACTTTGTTCAAAATCATTCATTGCAGTGCAAAATTGGTCACTAGCAAATGCGCTTAATAGATATCAAACTTAGAAAGATTGATAAGATTATTGCTCGCATATGGAACTTTCAAATATTATGGTTCTCGAATTATATTTGATATCTAGCATCGGCCTATAAATTATATCAACTCAATTTTTGCTTCTGGCCAATAGCTGCCATTTATAACAAAATAGGTGTTTACTTTTTTTCCCACGCGACTGCTTGTCACGTAGATAAGGGCTTGAGAAAATTCTTCTTGAATGCAATTTAAGTTCTGTAATCATGAGGTGATTTTTTGACCATAGCTGACACAAATTACTATTCAATTGACGTAAATCAACAACACCGTGCCCAAGTTCGCAATTGGTTATATTTCGTCTGTTTTCTGATTTTCATCATGGTGATTGTTGGCGGCGCAACGCGTCTAACAGATTCAGGTCTTTCTATTACTGAGTGGAAACCTCTGTTGGGTGCAATACCACCCTTAAATGCTAATGATTGGCAGATTGCTTTTGAGAAATATCGTTTAATTCCCGAGTATCAACTCATAAACAAAGGCATGAGTCTTGCTGAATTTAAATTCATCTATTGGTGGGAATGGGCACATCGTTTCTTAGGGCGCTTTATTGGGTTAGTAGTTTTTTTCCCGTTAGTCTTTTTCTGGATGACTGGAAGATTGGAAAGCTGGATAAAACCACGCCTTCTCATTCTATTTGTTTTGGGTGGTTTTCAAGGTTTTATTGGCTGGTGGATGGTAAGTTCAGGCCTTGTAGAGCGTGTGGATGTAAGCCAATACCGTTTGGCAGCGCATCTTACGCTCGCTTGTATCATCTTCGCTTATACCATGTGGTTAGCGCGTTCCTTGGCAACGCATAGTGATGAACCCGTAACAAGTAGTGTTAGAACTCTTGCTCCTATTGTAGTGTTCGCAATTCTTTTGCAAATTTTCTTAGGAGCTTTGGTTGCAGGGCTTGATGCAGGTCTATCTTATAATGAATGGCCAACAATGGATGGTGTAATGATACCATCAGACCTTTGGATACAAACACCTGCTTGGATTAATGCGTTTGAAAATCCAAAGACTGTGCAATTTATTCACCGAATGAGTGCCTATGCATTGTTATTGCTAGCGTTGGCTCAAGTATTTATCGCCATGAATTCAAACTCAGGACAAACGCATAAGCGCAGAACAATAGTGCTACTGGTTCTGATACTTGCACAAGCTGCAATTGGTGTGATTACACTGGTGCTTCAAGTCCCTTTAAATTGGGGGTTATATCACCAAGGCGGCGCTGTGGTTGTCCTAGGCTTTGCAATAGCTCACTGGTGCGGTGTTAAATTAGCAACCAAGTAAGCTCTAGCTTAAAACCAAGTTGAGATTTTGTACTGCTGCACCAGATGCACCTTTGCCAAGGTTATCCAGTTGCGCAACCAGATTCACGTGCCCACTTTCATCATCGCCAAACACCCAAAGCTTCATATCATCGCGGTTTGCATAATCTTCTGGCTTTAGCTGTCCTATTGTTTTGCTTTCGTCCCGAGAAGCAACTTTAACAAACTCACTATTTCCATAATATGTTTCCAGAGTGCTCTGAATTTTGGCAATAGTCGCGTTGTTTAATTGGTCAAGATGCAGTGGAATAGAAACCAACATGCCTTGTGCAAAACGGGCAACGCTTGGCATGAAAATAGGGCGCTTTTGTAAACCAGCACGCGCCATAATTTCTGGAACATGTTTATGTTGCATTGTCATCGCGTAAAGATGAAAAGATGTATCAATTGCGTCTGGGTTAGATGCGTCGTCCATCTGAGCAATCAATTGTTTGCCGCCGCCTGTATACCCAGAAATTGCATTGATGGTTACAGGACAATCTTGTGCCATAAGCCCTGCATCAATTAATGGCTTCAATAGAGCAATCGCACCTGTTGAATAACAACCCGGATTACTAATACGTTTTGAAGTTTTAATTTTATCGCTTTGGTTTTCATCAAGTTCAGCAAACCCAAATGCCCAATCTGAACTAGTACGATGCGCGGTTGATGTATCAATCACGGTGCACTTTGTATTACCTGTCTCTTCAATGAGTCTAACAGCTTCTCTTGCCGCATCATCAGGCAAACATAGTATTGCAACATCACATGCCCCTAGCATTTCACGACGTTTATCCGCATCGCGGCGGTCTTCCATTGCCAGTGACAGGATGTTCACGTCATCACGCTTTGCCAACCGCTCACGTATTTGTAAGCCAGTAGTGCCATGTTCGCCGTCAATGAAAATGCTAGGTTTCATGAATTTTTCCAGTAAATACTATTATTTTCAATATGTTGTAATTGGTATCAGAATCAAATTAAGAAGCAATTTAGCCTTCAATTTTCTTTTCTGCCTGTAGACAAACCATATACATGGCAACCATTGAGCCTGCAATGGCTGTAATGTCTGCATCGTCATATGCGGGCGATACTTCTACTACATCAGAGCCGATAATATTAAGACTTCCAAGTTTGCGTAAGACGCCTAACACCTTAGCAGAAGATGGTCCGCCAGCAACTGGTGTGCCTGTGCCCGGAGCAAATGCTGGATCAAGACAATCAATGTCAAAGGTTAGATAAACAGGGCCCTCGCCAACGCGTCTTTTAATTTGATTGGCGATGGCCTCAGTCGTCATCTCTTCAACTTCATCACCATAGATTATTTCAATACCATAATCTTCTGGCGCGTGAGTACGGATGCCTATTTGGATAGATTTATCTGGGTCGATAATTCCATCTTTCACTGCGCGCGTAACAAAGCTTCCGTGGTCAATAACCTCTTCCTCATCTTCCCAAGTATCTTGGTGTGCGTCAAACTGAATAAGTGCTAATGGGCCATGCTTTTCTGCATGTGCTTTTAAAAGTGGCCAAGTGACATAATGATCGCCGCCAAGAGAAAGAAGATAAGCACCCGTATCAAGAATATGCTTTGCTTCGGTCTCAATGCGTTCAGGATTTTCCCAAACACGATTGGTGCTCATAGAACAATCGCCGTAATCCGCAACGGCTAAAGTTTCAAACGGATCTAGGTGAAACGGATATTGTGGGTCTGCATCTAAGATACAAGAAGCCTGCCTGATTGCATTTGGACCAAACCGCGTTCCTGGGCGGTTCGTCACCGAAGTATCAAGAGGAATACCCCAAACAACCATATCAGCTTCATCAATATCTTTAGTATATTTACGGCGCATAAATGACATCACACCAGAGAAGGTTGAATCATCTCCAGTACCAAGTAAGGAATTGGTTGTGATAGCGTGATCGGATGATGCTTTTTTAGCCATGGTTTTTCCTTAAAGTCCTACTGATTTACAAAAAACACTTGTTCTTTCTTATTGCCCGTATCAATCTGTCACTAGATTTGCAAGTTCGGGAGGAAATCATGAGCGACCACACAGTTTCTTTTACGCAGATGAAAGACGGTACGAAAGAAGACTATGAGTTGCTTCATGAAATGGAGCAACCTTATTTAGCTATGACGGCTGACCGTATTATGCGCGAACTTCATATGCAAGCTGATGAAACCATGGCTGGCTATAAAATCACACGGCTCGAGCATGGCCTCCAATCTGCAACCAGAGCAGAAAATGACGGTGCAGATATCGATTGGGTTGTAGCAACGCTTCTGCACGATATTGGCGATGGCCTAGCGCCACAAAACCATGATCGCTTTGCCGCAGAAATTATCCGCCCGTTTGTGCGTGATGAAGTCGCTTGGACAGTTGAACATCATGGAATGTTCCAAATGCTATACTACGCACATCATTATGGTTGGGACCCAGAAGAACGTCAAAAATACAAAGACCATCCGTATTTCCAAACTTGCGCTGATTTTTGCGAGCGGTGGGATCAATCAAGTTTTGATCCGGATTATGACATGAAAACACTAGAACATTTTGAGCCGATGGTAAGAGAAGTATTTGCCCGCAAAGCTTATGATAAAGATGTGATGTGTGGGGGCGAAGTCAGAGGACTTCCGAAAGTTGGTTAAGTGAAAAAGCAACAGCTCACAGCAAATCATTGGGGCGCAGGCGTTTCTCAATTTGAAAATGGTGAGCTGGCAGGTGTCGGACCACATTCAGGTGACCCTGATCCTTCAAGGATAAATGAGAATATTTCCAGCAGTCTAAAAGGGAGTGCCAGAGTTTTAAAGCCAAGTGTTCGTAAATCCTATTTAGAAAATGGCCCAACAAATAACAACGCAAAACGCGGTGAAGAACATTTTGTCGAAGTTAGTTGGGAAAAAGCGTTTGAACTAATTGCTGACGAGATAAATCGTGTTCGAACAGATTATGGTAATCAATCGATTTATGCAGGTTCCTATGGATGGGCAAGCGCGGGGCGCTTACACCATGCGCAAAGTCAGCTTAAACGATTTTTAAATTGCCTTGGCGGTTCGGTACGCTCGCAAGGGAATTACAGTTATAATGCTGCACTTGTTCTCATGCCGCATATTGTGGGTGATTTTCGCGAGCACGTAAAACATATCACCCGTTGGTCAACGGTTGCCAAGGAAGGTGAGCTGGTTGTGATGTTCGGTGGCATCCCACTACGCAACACGCAAGTTTCTGGTGGCGGCGTTGGTAAGCATCGTCTTCGAGATGATTTTATGGCTTGTGTAAATGCAGGCGTAAAGTTTGTAAATTTAAGCCCGCTTAAAACAGATGCAATTGAGGCTTTAAACGCAGAATGGTTTGCACCAAGACCTGGGTCAGATACAGCAATTATGATGGGTCTGGCGCATACGCTTTATATAGAAGGTCTACACGATCAAGCATTTTTGGAAAAATACACCGGAGGTTTTGATAAGTTCCTTGCTTACTTACTAGGCGAAGTGGATGGCATTGTTAAAGATGCGGATTGGGCGCAAGAACAATCAGAAATACCTGCAGAGCGAATACGTTCTCTTGCAAGAGAAATGGCATCAAAACGTACACTCATTACAACTGCGGTTAGCCTGCAACGCGCTGACTATGGTGAACAACCTTTATGGATGACGCTAACACTTGCCTCTATGCTTGGTCAGATCGGGTTGCCAGGTGGTGGTTACGGTATTGGTTATGGAGCAGATTCTACAATTGGTACTTCGGACAGACCTTTTAGATGGTCAGTATTTCCACAAGGTAAAAACGCTGTTGAGGACTATCTACCTGTAGCAATGGTCTCAGAAATGCTGCTTAAGCCTAATGAGCCATATCAGTACAATGGAATGGCAAGAAATTTCCCGGACATAAAATTAGTCTGGTGGGCTGGGGGGAACCCTTTTCATCATCACCAAGATTTAAACCGCATGCGAGATGCCTTTCAAAGGCCTGAAACCATTATCATCAACGAAATTAATTGGACAGCAACTGCAAAACACGCTGACATTGTTCTGCCTGTTGCATCAACTATGGAGCGCAATGACTTTGGTGCTGGTCATCAAGATAATTCGCTTGTCCCGATGCCGAAGGCGATGGAGCCGATGGGGGAAGCGCGTGAGGAGTATGAAATTTATTGCGAGCTAGCAAGCCGCTTTGGCGTTGATGAGGCGTTCAGCGAGGGGGTGAATTCTTCACAGCGGCTTGAGTCTATGTGGGATGAGCTTAAAGAAATTGCTAAGCCACATGGTTATGAGTTGCCGCAGTTAAATGAGTTTCTAGAAGGCGACATGATCACGTTTGACGATCCTGCCCCAGAAACAGTTTTTTTATCTGAGTTCCGGGAAGACCCAACTCTAAACCCACTTAAAACACCCAGCGGCAAAATCGAGCTTTTTTCAAAACTATTGCTGGTTTTAAGTATGGCGATTGCCCCGATCATGCAACTTGGCTGCCTGCTCGAGAATGGCTTGGAAGCAATAATGCGGTCAAACATCCGCTTCACTTAATATCGGGACAGCCAGAAACACGCCTTCATAGTCAATATGATAATGGTTCTTTCAGCCTTGAGAAAAAAATTAAAGGTCGTGAGCCAATCTTGATTAATCCATCAGATGCGAAACTACGAGGCATTGCAGATGGTGATATAGTTTGCGTTAAGAACAATCGCGGGCAATGCCTTGCTGGTGCGGTTATTGCGGATGATATCAGGCAAGGCGTAGTCTTCCTATGGACAGGTGCCTGGTACGATCCGGATTTCTCACATCCACAAAATCAAGATACCCACGGTAATCCAAATGTTTTAACCCATGACTTGCGAACCTCTCAATTAGGACAAGGCCCAGCAGCACAAAGCGCGCTTGTTGAAATTGAAAAATTTGAGGGTGAATTACCTGATATAAAAGCTTTTGAAACACCAATTAGAACCTCATGAAGGTTTTAACCGCAGGCTAATTCTAGCTTTTGCTTGCCAAAGTTAAGTAATGTCAGTTTATATAGTATGAGTTTTAGGGAGTAAGATATGAGCAACACAAACAAATTAAACAAAATATTGATAGCTTTGGTTGCAAGCTTCCTCATTTTTATACCCCCATCCAATGCGTCAATTAAAATTCCATTTGGGATTTCCAGCGGCGATATCACACGCACACTTCTTAAAAATGGATATAGTCAAATTCAGGTGCATGATAAAGGTTTCAAAACTGGCAAGGCTTATGCCTGTAAAGATGGCACTAAGTATGATGTGAAAGTCGATGTAAAAGGGCGCATCAATGGCGTTGTCAAAATAGGTAGCTGCAGAAATCAGGTTGCTGAAAATCAGGTTAGACGAAATCTAGAAGCAAATGGGTACTCTCGAATTGTAATTGATGAACAAAATAGCAATTATGTTATTGTTGGCTGTAAAGGTAGGCAGCGCATACGACTTGTTATTTCGCTGCAAGGTGAACTCGTGCAACGCAAAAAATTGGTAATTGCCAAGATGTTTTAGCGCCTAGCGACGTAAGACAAGTTCTTCGTGAGAAGGGCTATAACAGAATCCAATTTAAAGACAGACAATTGCCAAGATATGTTGCAGAGGCCTGTTTGAACAACCGTAAACTAGAACTTCTGATTAACCGATTTGGTGAAGTTAAGCAGGAACGCAAAATAGGCCGTTGTAATTCTCCAATTGATGGAAGAAACCTTGCAAAGGTAATGCGTGAAAAAGGCTATGACCGAGTTTCGATTATCAATGCAAAACCACCTCGTTATCAAGTTGAAGCTTGTTCGAAAAATGTTCGCTTTGACATCACACTCAATCAGTATGGGAAAATTACAGAACGCAACCGTATCGGAGAATGCAATCCTGCCGTCACCCCTGAGCAGATTGCACAATTATTGCGCAAAGAAGGATTTACAAGAATAAATATTAAGCAACGCCAAAATGGAAATTTCAAAATTTCGACTTGCCATCAAGGGTACGAAAAACAAATAAAGCTAAACCGCTACGGCGAGCTTTTGGAAGAAATTGATGGTAATAAATGTGTAAGTCGTTCAGTCAGCCAGATTAGTGACGCAATGCGAGAACGTGGCTTCCGCAAAGCTAAATTTTTCGTTGAGGCATGTCGTCATGGCAACAAACTCAGAATAGAGCTTAATCGCAATGGTGATTTGGTTGGCCGAGAACGCATTGGTAGTTGCTAATTAGATTCCATGTGTTCTTGAGTAGCTATTGCGTGCAGGCGGTTGCCAATTTTTTAAAGTGCCTGCCTTTGGTTGATAAATTTCAACGCCCAGTGGATAGCAAGTTGTAACGTCGCTTGAATGTTCTGAACTGCAATCTCCACCAGGGCAGGCACTTAGACCACCCAGCAGGTCAATCTCTGCAAACATTTCCAAATAGTCGCCTTTTCTTACAGGACTAGCCTTCATAAAATACTGCTTAGTATCGGGCATGAAACCTGTGCACATAAAAACATTTAGCACGTCATGGACATGAAGTTCAGCTTCTTCGGGTGTCATGCCTTTAGTTTTTGATAGAGCGCGTGTGAGGTTTGAGTGACAACAGTAGTGATATTCATTGCCAGCAAGAAGAACGCCAGTATAAGGGTCGCACCGTGTGCCAATTACATCATGCACTGAACCGCCAAATTCATCCCACCCATACCAATCAAGTGTGTCGTTCGTAATTGTTGCCATTGGGCGCATGTTAGGAAGGTTACTCCAAAGTCTATCGCCTGTGCTTACATGTGTGCCGTGTAGTGCTCGTGTTTTTCCACTGAAAAATCGCTCGCTTAGGTCATTTGCATTCCATAGATTTAAATCACCAACTTGTGGTCCATCTGGGCAAGTAATGCGAAAGAAATGTCCCGCTGGAACTTTAAAAGTTTCCGCGTCACGCGGAGCGACTATTACTGTCTCTAGTAGCTCCATAGATGAACGAGTATCGGCATAAATACTAGCATCAAAGGCAGGAAGTGTATCAATGGGATAGCAAACTATAGGCTTAATCGCTCTGCGTTTCTCTGCGTCGTTAGGGGCAGGATTTTGAGGCGTTGGTTTCATTGAAGTTACCTTTCTACATTTTATAACTTATCCATATTCAAATCTGGCCTATGCTGCCATAAGAGTTTTTATAAAACTGGCACTATCAGGTTTTAATTCTGGTCTTTAGTGGTAGGAAAAAATATACAGTCAGACTGGTAACAAGGTATAAAATTATGAGCATTAAATCTCCTTATCTACTTTTCATTGGTGACGTTTCGGATGGTCTTGCCGCTAAGACGGCGCAAGGTGTTGTTGATTGGCGCCCAGAGCGTTGTGTCGGCCAAATGCGCATGGATGGCTGTGGTGCAGATCTTGGTATTCCTGACAAGAACATCGAAGAAGGTATTGCCGCTGGTGCAAAGACTTTTGTTGTTGGCGTAGTAAATGCAGGGGGCGTTTTAAAGGATAGTTGGATCCCAATTGTTGTTGAAGCCATTGAAGCTGGTTTTGATATTGCAAGTGGCCTTCATGTTCGTTTGCAAGAGGTTCCAGTTATTGCTGAAGCCGCTGAAAAACACGGTGTTCAACTTCACAACCTTCGCCATTCTGATCGCACTTATGACACTGGTAAAGGAACACCTCGTAAAGGTAAGCGTCTATTAGCCGTGGGTACTGATTGTTCAGTGGGTAAAAAATACTCAGCGCTTTGTATTGAACGCGACATGAAAACTGCTGGGTATAATGTAGAATTTTGCGCAACAGGCCAAACAGGTTTATTAATAGCTGAACGAGGTGTAGCACTTGATGCTGTGGTCGCTGATTTCATCTCAGGCGCAGCAGAATATATTACACCAGAGACAGATGAAAATAACTGGCAAATCGTTGAAGGGCAGGGATCACTCTTCCATCCATCATTTTCAGGTGTAACATTAGGGCTTCTTCATGGTTCTCAGCCAGATGCATTCGTTGTCTGTCATGAGCCAACAAGAACAACCATGCGAAATGTACCAAATGCGCTTCCTTCTATTCAGCAAGTGATTGATACAACAATCACTATGGGTAAGCTCACAAACCCGAATATTAGCTGCGTAGGCATTTGTGTAAACACATTGGCGCTATCTGAAGATGAAGCAAAAGCATACCTAGCCAAAACAGGCGAAGAATATGGCTTGCCTTGTGTTGATCCGCTAAGATTTGGTGCGGAGCCTATTGTCGCTGAAGTTGAAAGACAATTTGGTAAGTAAAATAGTTTTAAAAAACAGGCCTCGAAGTTTTCTTCAAGGCCTGTTTTTTTATGGATGCTCCTAAAGCTTATGCAGCTTGAAGTGTATCTTCGGTTTTATGCAAGCCAACAACGAGAAGAACCATTGCGCCTAGTACCCAGTAATACGCGGCTTCTAAACCAGTAAAGCCTAAAACAAAGGGTGCGGTAGCAAAAGTTACCCCTACAAGAAAATCAACAGTAAGGTGTAATTGGTAGGACAGCACTCGGAAAACGCCTAAATGGTGATCCGTTAGAACAGTAAGTAAAAAAGCTGCAATACCAGTTACAAATGATAGCCAAAATGCAAGCGGTGCTGTCTCACCAAGTCCTAGTACAAATGGCATAACCATCAAAGCAATAGCAACTGGATAGTCGAGGTAGGCGTGGATTTCTTTTGTTATAAATTTTAGTGACATTTAAAAATTCCTAATTGTTTGGTGGTCTGGAAAACCAAACCACCCTTGTTTTGATTGAGGTTATTTGAGTTCTTCAACCATCATTTCAGCGTGGCCTTCATGGGCTTTGAAGATGCCTAAGCCAGTTTCAAACAGTGCTTTAACTTCTGCGTTTTCGATGTTCGGTATAAATGCAGTAGCAACAAGCTCATTAACGGCTTTGTGGTAGGCTAACTCGTTTTCTGCGTAACGCTTATCAAAAGCAGCACCGCGAAGTTGGCTCATTTCATCGATAAGTTTTTCAGCATTAACCTGCAAAGATTGACTAAGAAAATTGTCTTGAGGTTGCGCGCCCAATTTTTTTAGCAATGCAAGTGCTTGTTCATTAACAGCAGTATGATCGTTGATCATGTTTTCTGCAAAGTCGCGCACTTCTTCGTTTGTGGAAATTGCCAGAGCTAAATGTGCATAACGAATATCAATGTTATCAGCGACATATGCAACATGAGCAATTTCGAGGTCGTTTAGGTCTGCAGGTGATTGTGCCATAGCCGAACTTTGAAATGCTGATGCAGCAAGGCTTATAGCAAGAATGTAGGGTTTAATATTCATAATAATTTCCTTTGTATTTAATGCAGACTTAAAACATCTGCTAAAAGAAATTTAGATTATAAAAAATGTTATATGAATGATTAATAAAACTAAAAACATGACTAATCGTTCAGTCTGTTGATTTTTTTGGTTTTATTGAGATGTATGTATTGCTAGCTAAAAAGGATATTAAATGGATTTGCTCAGCGACATTCTTTCTCATATTCAACTAAGTGGAACTTTATATTTCCGAACATCATTTATATCACCATGGAGCGTAAAGGTTCCTGACTATGAAAATGTTGCACGCTTTCACTTTGCACATAAAGGTCGTTGCTTAATTAGAATTGAAGCAGATAGGCCGCCTGTATTATTAGAGCAAGGCGACCTTGTAATTATTACACGAGGAGCAGCGCATACATTATTTTGTGACCCAACAACAGAAAATGAAGCCGTACAATTAGATCAAGTAATCGAGCAATCTGGCTTCACAGGTACTGGTGCCCTTGTCTATGGCGAATTAGGAACTGATCACGAAACACAACTTGTATGTGGGCATTTTGCTTTTGCTGAGAATAAAGAAAACCTGCTTATTGATGCCTTGCCAGCTTATATTCATATTAAAAACTATGGAGAAGATGCTGGCGTATGGATGGAGAACACACTTAAAGTTATTGGTAATGAAGCAGGTCGACAGCAATTGGGCGGCGATATGATTGCAATGAAGATGTCCGAAATTATTTTTGCACAAGCGCTTCGCGCCTATCTTGAAAATGAAGGCGCTGACCATCCAGTGCTGGCAGGTTTTGCTGACCCAAATATTGCCCATGCATTAACAGCAATACACAAAGACCCTGGATACTCTTGGTCTCTTGATCGACTATCAAAAGTTTCTGGCATGTCACGAACTGCTTTCGCGACGCGTTTTTCTAAATGCATGAACATCACACCACTAGGGTACATAACATACTGGCGTATGCAAATTGCTAGTGAAAAATTAACAAATTCTTCTGACTCGATTATAACAATTGCAGAAAATATTGGTTATCAATCAGAGGCAGCCTTCAGTAGAGTGTTTAAAAAATACAACACCAAATCGCCCGCTACCTATAGAAGGTCTATCCGACAATCATTTTAATGGTTTAGGGTATCAACACCGTTTGGCCAGTCGTCTTGCGTCCTTCTATATCACGATGTGCCGATGCAACTTTTGCCAGAGGATAAGTCTGGTTTACCTGCATCTTGATCTTGCCATCAGCAATCATTTTAAAGAGCTGCTTAGCGCGTTTATGAAGTTCATCGCCTGCAATGTAATGAAAGAGCGTTGGGCGGGTCATAAAGAGAGAACCGTATGCCGACAAGTCTGCCATTTTGAAATTTGCTGCTGGGCCAGAAGATTGACCGAAGGCTACAAACATACCGAAGTCTCGCAGTACTTCTAGCGAACCAGGATAAGTATCTTTGCCGACAGAATCATAAACTGTCGCAACGCCTTGCTTCTTGGTTAGGCGTAGTGTTTTTGCAACGAAATCATCTTTTTTATAATCAATCACACTTGAGTAGCCTGCCTGTTTTGCAAGCTTGCATTTCGCGTTGCCACCAGCCGTACCAATTGCATTAACGCCTTTATCATTTAACCATTGCCCCACTATTAAACCAACACCGCCAGCGGCCGCATGAACTAACACTGTGTCGTCTTTTTTGGTTTATAACAATCATGAATAAGATAATACGCAGTTAGACCTTTTAGCATAATAGCAGCAGCAACTTCATCTGAAACGCCTTTTGGGATTTTGACTAAACGATCTGCAGCAATGAGGCGATGTGAGCAATATGAGCCACTCGGAATTGTATAAGCAACACGGTCGCCAACTTTAACACCCTTAACGCCAGCGCCTATAGCTTCTACAACGCCAGCACCTTCGCAGCCTAGAATTGCAGGATAACCACCAGGAGCAGGGTAGAGGCCAGAACGCTGGTAAACATCAATGAAATTCATGCCAATGGCCGTATGGCGTATAAGCGCTTCGCCTTTTTGGGTTTGCCAAGCGTAATCTCGCGTTTTTTAAAAACACCGGCTGCGCCAGCTTTGTCAGCAAACATTGCATAAGCAATTAAATATTCCTCCCAGAATTTAAAATCTATTTAGCCTTGAACACATCATCTACAGGAACTTGTGGGGCTGTGACAAGGTGGTTCGTTTTACCAGCCATTCCAATAATGGAAATCAATTCACTATGCTGTGTTTCACTCATGCCTTTTGCTTTAGCAGCTGCGGTATGAGAATGGATGCAATAGGGACAACCATTTGCAACAGAAACGGCTATATAGATCATTTCCTTTGTTAAAGGGTCGATTTCACCAGGGCCCATAATCTGTTTTAGTTCTCCCCATGTTGCTTTTAATTGAATAGGGTCATGAGCTAGCGCGCGCCAGAAATTATTGATAAATTCCGAGCCGCGAGTTTCTCGAATATCATTAAAAATAGCTAAAACATCGGGTGAGGCATCCGCATCGGAAATAAGTACTCGAGTAGACATGACAAACCTTTCATTAGTTAAAACCTTGACGCAAACCCATTTGGGATATCCAATGGTGACCTAACAAAGAGATAGGAGCAAGTTATGTGTGATAAATGTGTAATGAATGCTGTGAAAGAAAAAATGCTTTCAAGGCGAGATCTGTTCAAGGCTTCAAGTGTAGCATTGGCAGCAGGTGCAGTTGCTGCAACCGGTGTTACTCCTCCTGCGTTGGCTGCAGGGCACGGCAAAGTAGAAGACCTAACGCATGATTACGACGAAACATTCCCAACTTATTTTGGTGAGCCAGGGGTTGAAATTGAGCAAAAGTTTAACTTTGTAGAGAATGGCTTTAACCTGATGAGCTTAACCTTAAACGAACATACGGGCACACACATGGATGCGCCATTGCATTTTTCAGCGGATGGTCAAGCGGTGAATGAAATTCCCGTAGAAAACCTAGTGGTGCCACTATGCGTGATTGATATTGCTGCTAAGGCTGCAGAAAATGCGGATGCACAAGTAACACCGCAGGATATCAAAGCTTACATCTCTAAACACGGTCCAATTCCTGATAAGGCTTGTGTTGCAATGCACTCGGGATGGGGCAAGCATGTTGCAACAGATAAGTTCCGTAATGTTGGTGATGACGGCAAGACAATGCACTTCCCAGGTTTCCATGTAGAAGCTACAAAAATGCTCTTGGAAGAAACAAAAGCTGTTGGCATTGCTTCTGATACGCTCTCGCTTGATCATGGTCCTTCTGGTGATTTTGCAACACATTACGCTTGGCTTCCACAAAACCGTTGGGGCATTGAAAACATTGCCAATCTAGACAAAGTTCCAGCTTCTGGAGCAACCCTTGTTGTTGGTGCGCTAAAACACAAAGGTGGTACTGGCGGGCCAGCAAGAATATTTGCTCTTGCATAGGAAAGCCCAAAAACAAAGGTTGAGTTCAACCAAGTTTGAGATTAGTTCTAGATGGTAAGATAGCCGTCTAGAACTGCAAATAATTTACAGGAAATACAAAATGGGAATGTTGCCTAACAGACAAATTTGGACATGGTTCGAAGGCGATTGGCATGAAGGCAATTTGCCTATCATGGGTGCCGCAGATCATGGCACATGGTTAGGTACATTGGTTTTTGATGGAGCACGTTATTTCAATGGCGTGATGCCAGATTTAGATTTACACTGCGAACGTGTCAACGCCTCAACAAAAGCTCTAGGAATGAACGTCTGCATCGACACGGCAAAAATAATTGAACTTGCAAAGGAGGGCGTGAAGAAATTTACCGGAGATACAGCGCTATATCCGTCCTATGTGCTGGTCTACGCAAGGCGGTGATTTAGCCGTTGATGCGGACCCAAATTCAACCGCCTTCGCGTTATGCATCGAAGAGGCTTCCATGCCGCCATTCATAGGCACAACGTTAACAACAACAAGCTTTACACGCCCAACATTAGCCTCCGCAGTCGTAAACGCAAAAGCAGGTTGCCTATATCCAAACAATGCAAGGATGTTGCAAGAGGCACAAAGCAAAGGTTACGCGAACGTTATCTGTTGCGATGCATTAGGCAATGTTGCAGAAACAGCAACCTCTAACATATTTATGGTCAAGGACGGTGAGTATTTCACTCCTGTACCAAACGGGACATTCTTAGCAGGTATTACCCGAGGGCGCGTAATTCAACTTTTAAAAGATGCAGGTGAAACCGTGCATGAGACTGTGTTGAAATTAGATGACTTCCGAAGCGCAGATGAAATTTTCCTAACTGGCAATTATTCAAAAGTTTCGCCAGCCGTGAAGTTTGAAGAACGTGACTATGCGATTGGCGAGAAGACGGCGAAGGCAAGAGAGTTGTATTTTGGTTGGGCTGGTGCTGATGCTAACTAAGGGGTAGAAGCAGCGCTGACACCCTACCTCAACATTGTGAGAGCCATTTACAAGACCATGAGTTTTGGCGCTCATCGAATTCGTTTTTGGCTTCTTTCGCATCTTCATTATCAGGATCAATTTCAGATAACTTTTCGAAAATCTGAGTAACCTTATCATATTGTTTAAGCTCTTGATAAATCTTGGCGAGCTTACGATATGTTTCGCTGTAATCAGAATCTAATTCTAGTGATTGTTCAAAGGCTTTGGCAGCTTCCTCAAATTGTTCATTATCTTTATGTACTAAACCAATGTTGTAGTAAGCAGAATCATAAGATGGATCTAATTCCAGCGCCTTCGCAAAGCTTTTCAGAGCTGCCTCAGGCAAATCATTTCGTCGCTGTGCGTTACCTAATAGGTTATAAGCAGAGCTCTCATCTTCATTAAACTCAAGATTTTATTTAGCATCAACCATCATTTTTTCATACTCATCGATATCACGATATGCGTATGCCCGATCGTAGTAAGCATCATCATCCTCAGGATAAGCAGCAATAAATTTTGTTAAATCTGAAATGCCTAACTCGTAATTTTCTAATTCCAAATGCGCTACACTTCTAGTGTAATAAATATACGGGTCGTTAGAATTTATTTTTAACGCCTTATCTAAATCTACAATTGCTTCTTCATAGCGATCTAAAGCGTTATAAGTTTGAGCACGTTCATAGAGATTATCTGCCATGTCTCCATAGTTTCCCTCTGTCACTTTAGTGATATCTGAAAGAGAAAGTTCCCACTCTTCATTCTCGTCTCGAAGTAAATATCGGTTGTATAGTGTAGAGACGTTATTAGGATCAATTGATAAAGTACGATCAATATCTTTTGAGAGGTTGTCATATTCACCATGCCAGTGCCAAGCTCTCCCGCGACTGTTAATGACCCATATCAGCTCGCTTTGCGAAAGCTTATCCGAACCATTATCGTGATTTTCGATTAAATTAGTGCAGGGCTCTAATGCTTCATAATATTCACTGTTACCAACACATGGCTTAATATCTGCTGCGTTGGCGGTTTGCAGGTTTAAGCCTAGTAAAAGACTAGCGCAGGTTAAATAAAATATTCTAATCATCAAAAATTTCCATTTTTTCAAGTGATTTAACCTAACTGAGTCAAAATCAAGCTATCGGCATAAGTAGTTTACTTGCGATTCGCATATTCTAGAAATGTATTATGTAAGTATTTCACAGTCTTATTGGCTGGATAGAGCTGTAAATAGAATTGGGATTTTAGCCTTTCAAAATGATATTTAGTTCCTAGCATATGAGCAATTCACTGTGGTAAAACTCCGTAAAATACAACATGATATCCAAATGACAGCCAAAACCCAATCCATCTTAATTTTAGTCATCGCACAAGTCTCAGCTCTTTCGCTTTGGTTTATATCATCTGCTGTCCTACCAGATATGTTAAGCGAGTTTCCAATAAGCGCTGGTCGGCAGGCTGCATTAAATAGTGTTGTGCCAGCGGGGTTTGTTGTGGGTGCGTTGGCGTCTTCCTTGCTTGGGCTGTCTGATCGGTTTGATCCCCGTCGTTTATTTGTCATTTGCGCTTGTATCGCTTCTGCGTCTGTCTTCGGCCTTTTGGCTTTTGAACCAGGTGGTAATGCTTCAATCTTTATGAGGTTTATTACAGGCGCAATGCTTGCAGGTGTTTATCCGGTGGGCATGAAAATCGCTGTTGGTTGGGGCAAAGAGGATAGGGGGCTTTTGGTTGGTCTTCTAGTTGGTGCGCTCACCTTTGGGTCAGCTTCGCCACATTTAGTTGCTTGGATGGGAGAAGCTGAATGGCGCACTACCATCAAGATTGTTTCAAGCTTCACGTTGCTTTCTGCTGTACTTATTATGTTTGCTAAGCTTGGGCCATACCACGCAAAATCACCCGCCTTTGAAATGTCATCCATCACACAAGCTTGGACAAACAAACGCGTGCGTTATGCTTATCTGGGATACTTCGGGCACATGTGGGAACTCTATGCAATGTGGGCATGGGTTGGTGTTGCTTGTTACGCTTCGTATTCGATAACAATGGCAGAAGCAGACGCTGTATCATTTTCTAAAATTACAGCTTTTCTTGCTATCGGACTTGGCGGAGTTGCTTGTTTCTTTGGTGGTTATTGGGCAGATAAAATTGGCAAGGCTCGTGTCACGATCATTGCGATGGTATTTAGCGGGCTTGGCGCGGTTCTAACAGCCATCACCTTTGGTGGAGCGCCTTGGATAACGTCCATTGCTGTGGTGATTTGGGGCATTGCCATCATACCAGACAGCCCTCAATTCTCAGCGCTTGTTGCAGATGGTGCGCCACCTGAGGTTGCTGGTTCGCTGATGACTTTCCAAACCGCTATCGGCTTTGCACTGACGATATTTACCGTGCAAATCACACCATACGTAGTCGAGTGGACAAGCTGGCCAACTGTCATAATGATAATGGCAATCGGCCCACTCTTTGGTATTTATTTTATGCGAAAACTTGAGCAGTTAGCTTAGTGCTTCTGTTTTAATTTATCGGCAAAAACAGCGATGGTTTTCTGATAATTATCAGAACGGTTCCACTCTTGGATTAAGCGATAATTTGAGGTGCCCGGTAGATATCCACCACCACGCTTCCAGCCACGTTTTCTAAACCAATTTGCAGTCGTTGCTAGTGAATCAGGTGCAGAGCGATAAACATCAATGCCGCCGCCATCCCAATCAGTTGCACCAAGAAGAAAACGTGTAGCAAGCAGTTGTGTTTGCCCGATCTCACCTGCCCACGCACCTTTGCGTTTAGATAAATCAAGTAATCCTCTGTCCATAATAGTCATGGCAGCAAGTAATTCTGGGAAGAACAAGCTCGCAGAGCGGCGACAATCATAAGCCAACGTAGCAATCGAACGTAAGATAACTTTGTTGCCTTGGTAGCGACCAAAGGCAGTTTCTAAAACCCAGATTGAAAGCAATACTTCTGCTGGAACGCCATATTTTTTTTCTAGTGCATTAAACAGTTTGCCGTTTTGTTTCCACTTTTTAAGCGTAACACCCAATGCGCCTTTTGTGCGCCTTGCGTAAAACTTATTAAATGAGCCTTTAAAGCTACTTTTGTTTGTGCGATCTGATTTTATGATGCCTGAATCATACTTTATTCCATCAAGTTTTTTCAAAGTAGATTTCTTATACTTGCCAGCGTAATCTTTTTTGAAGGCTGATTTCCATTCATTAAATCGCTTGCCATCATTAGAGCAAAACAATTTTGCCTCAGCATTGCTGATACCTGAGATAGGTGTTTGAAATGGTGAAAACGTAACGCTAACTGCTAAAGCAGTTGCGGTAAGTATGGACTTGGAAAACTTCATTTGGGGCTTCTCCTACGAGCAATCGTGCAAATCAGAATCTAAATCTAATTATGCCATATGCTGACGCTAGGACAAGTGACAATTATGCGTTGATGAGCAGTGTTCCATTATAAATCAGGTAAGCGCCAAAGGAGGCCAATAAAAATGCATTGAAATAGCTTATATATTTGAACGAAATTTTAGCGCCTGCACGCCCAATCATTCCCCAAAAGAAAACACCAAATAAAAAGAGTGGTATGCCGCTGAAATAGAAGAATGCGATGTTAACTGGAAGGCTTTCACTGATCTTGGCTGTAAGAAAGCCAACAGGTAGCAGAATGTAAACCTTGGGGTTTAGATAAGTAACCAGGCACATGTTCTTCCAGTTGAAATCAAAAGGTTTGCCTGTTGAAATTTTGGCTTTAAGAACCTTGAAGGCAAGAAAGAAAATATAAAACCCGCCCAGCAGGTGCATGCCTACGAAAATGCTTTTATCCGTATTGGCAATAACATCAGACAAAATTGCGCAGGTGACAGCAACTGGTAGCCAGCCAAAGATTAAATAAAGGAAGTAGTCAGCGTAGAGCTTTTTAAAGGTCGTGCCGGGAGCTGCTTCCATCGTGGCAATCCAAAATGGTCCAGCAGAAAAAACAAAGGCGCTCCAGAACAAAAGTGTAGCAACGATGGTTTCCTGCATGATTGATAGCCTCCTTGATATATACATTCATGCTACGTATCTGCATGAATTGCGCATCACCCCAGTTTGTAATTCTTATGGTGCCAAAAAGAGTACTCAGTAGACAATAAAAAAAGGGCTTCGAAAGAAGCCCTTTTGTAAATTTGAAAATATAGTTTGTAAAACGTCTAGCGTTTTGAGAACTGGAAAGAACGACGAGCTTTTGCGCGACCGTATTTCTTACGTTCAACAACACGGCTATCACGAGTAAGGAAGCCACCTTTTTTGAGAACTGCGCGTAGCTCAGGCTCAAAATGTGTAAGTGCTTTTGAAATACCGTGACGAACCGCACCAGCTTGGCCAGAAAGACCGCCACCAGAAACAGTTGCAACAACATCGTATGCACCTTCACGTGCTGCAGCTACGATTGGTTGTTGAATAACCATCTGTAGAACAGGGCGTGCAAAATACTCAGTTTGGTCTTTGCCTTTGATTGTGATCTTACCAGTACCTGGTTTAATCCAAACACGCGCAACCGCATCTTTACGTTTGCCAGTTGCATAAGCACGGCCTTGTGCGTCCAATTTTTGAACGTAAACAATCGCTGGTTCTTGTGTGATTGCGTCGATTGAGCCTTCAGCTACTGCGCCTTCAATTGCGCCGCCAAGATCTTCAAGAGAATTGATTTCAGCCATTATGATGCAATCCTTTTATTCTTAGAGTTCATTGCAGCTACATCAATAACAGTTGGTGCTTGTGCTTCGTGTGGGTGTTCAGAACCAGCATATACGCGAAGGTTCTTCATTTGGTGGCGAGAAAGTGGGCCGCCTGGCATCATGCGTTCAACAGCTTTTTGAACAACACGCTCAGGAAAACGGCCTTCAATGATCGCGCGAGCTGTACGCTCTTTAATGCCGCCAGGGTGACCTGTGTGCCAGTAATACTTTTTGTTTTCGTATTTCTTGCCAGTCAATGTCACTTTTGCAGCATTGATAATGATAACGTTATCGCCATCATCAACATGCGGAGTGAAAGTTGGCTTGTGCTTGCCACGAAGATAATTAGCAACGATTGATGCCATACGACCAAGAACAACTTTTTCAGCGTCGATAATCAACCATTTCTTTTCAACTTCAGCAGGCTTTTGTGAGAAAGTTTTCATATCTTTCAGCCTTGTTTAAAAGAGGTTTTAAAAATAAATCAGGCTCGGAGTTATCCGAACCTGTCTTGAGGTTGATTATAGGGTAGGTGAAGGAAGTGGTCAAGCGATTTTGTTTGTAGTTTGGTAGAGATTAGCTAGTAAAAACAATAAGTTAAAATTATGGTATTATAATACCTTTGTTTTGCGGCAATGATTGGCAGGAAAGCTGCTCCAACCTTCCTGCCAATAAACTTCCTCAAGCATTGAAATGGGGGGTATTTAATACACAAACATACCGTAAGTTCCCAATTCAGGTAAGCCAGTAAGGGTTTGCGTTGGTGTAAGGTCACCTTTGTCATCAATTGAAAAGACAATAACTTCGCCTTTGTTGCCCACAAGCTGGTAAAGTTCTTTGCCATCCTTGCTAACATTCAAGTCGCTAAAGAATTGAGTCTCTCCAGGATCTTTGTAAGCAGTCACATTATCAAGAAATGCATGGCCTTGATTATCAATATCAAATCGACTGATAGAGCTTGATAAAGCATTTGCAGCATATAAGTGTTTCCCGTCTTTCGACAAAGCCACCCAACAATTTGCAATCTCGCCATTTTCCACGCTCTCCCCCGTAAGTACATCTGCTGATAGAAGTGAAATATTCCCCTCATCCGTTAATGCATAAGTTGAGAGTGAACCGGTTTGCCAAGAATAAAGCGGGCTTTGAACAACTTTTCCTGTATCGGTACGAAGCATGAAGTCTGGTGTCAGAAAGCGGGCTTCTGAAACGAGTAGTACATCATCGCCACCATTCCCCCGTACGGCGAAACCGACAGGAATGGCTTGAAGACGGTCTTCTCCTGTACGTGGCGAATCTATTTGTGCAGTTGGTTCGATAGAAAGAGAATCTGATTCAACAGCAAAAACCTTAATTTTACCTGTTACAAGTTCATCAACGATGACATGCTCACCGTCACTTGAAAATGCAATTGTTGATGGGCGAGCTTTGAGGTCTCTGCGTGAATTTTCAATTGATTGGAGCTTTCCGTCAATAATCTTGTAGGCACTGATACTGCCAGCGCCATTATTATCTCCAACGCTGGCAGCAACAACCATACTGCCATGAATAGCCAAACTGACAGGGAATTTATCGCTGGCAGGTGCAGTATCCATAGCAGTCAAGGAAAGGTCGTCATTTATTTTTAGTAATGAAATTTTGGCGTTCCCAGGATTAACAACGACCATAAATTTACGATCAGCACTAGCAGCAATCGAGTTTGCAGAAATTAGAGGGTCATCACCATTGGCAAGCGGATGAGTATCGTCTTTTTCAAGGGCAGGAATTTCAAGATCACCAGTGCCAAGACCACCTGTTTGAAATTCACCTATGGTTTCATAATTTCCAGAGTCTAGTTTCTTATACCCTACAACGGTATTTCCATCTGCCTTGTTAGTAGCAATAAAGAAAGCAGTTGTATCCGCTGATGCAATGTTGGCAGTAGCCATGTACAAAGAGAGAGTTATTAATGCTAATAGCTTTTTCATGGGGTCAACCTCATTTATAAATTAGTTAGTTAATCTACCAACATAAAGACAGGTGAATTTACCTGACGTGGGTCAATCAATGCTCGCTTAAATAATTTAAGTTGGAAAACATGCCTGCATATTGGTGCCGCGAAAGTTAATCGCGAAACGTAATATAAGTTCGGCACCCAAGCTTGGCTAATGCAAATGTTTCATTAGCGTTATAATTAATTGATATTGGCGATGTGCAATCATACCCCCCATATTCTAATTTATTCAAAGGAGAATCACATGACCGATAAGGTGAAATATAAAAAAGATGCGGATAAAATCTCAAACCTAACGCCAGAACAGTTCAGGGTTACCCAAGAGCATGGAACAGAGTGCGCACATACGGGTGAATATCTAGATAATAAAGAAGATGGCATTTACGTAGATCTAGTCTCTGGCGAGCCACTTTTTGTATCAACAGACAAATATGATTCACGCTCTGGTTGGCCAAGTTTCACCAAGCCAATTGATGGTAATTATATTGTCGAGCATTTTGATGATGCTCATGGAATGCGGCGTGTGGAAGTTCGTTCAAAATATGGGGATAGCCACCTAGGCCATGTATTTTCAGATGGTCCTAAGGAGAGCACTGGTATGCGATATTGTATTAATTCGGCAGCTTTAAAGTTCATCTCACTTGGTGATATGGAAGCTGAAGGATATGGGAAATTATTGTCACTGTTTAATGATAAAAAATGAGGTTATTCCGCAATCACATCCATAAATACATCAGCAAATTTCTTTAGTTTGCTTTTGCCCACACCCTTTACCCGTTCAAATGCTTCAAGTGTAGTAGGGCGTCTTTGGGCCATGTCTTCAAGAGTTTTATCAGTGAAGATAACATAGGCTGGAACACCGCGTGCTTTGGCGAGTTCCAGCCGTTTTTTCTTTAGCGCAGTTAGAAGGCCAGAATCTCTTTCTGATAAATCGATAGAAGAATTAGACGAAGACTTTGATTTTTTACGTGTGGCTTTTTGTTGTTTTGAAACTAGCGCATCATCGCGATAACTAAAGGAAGCGTTGGTGCGTTGAAATTCATTACCTTTACTTGTGATCAAAAGGCCTGAATAGCCCGCAATATCAACTTCGAGCAACCCTTGCGAAATCATCTGCCTCACAAGGCTTTGCCATTCACTACGCGCTATATCCTCGCCCTTGGAAAATGAACTAAGATTATCGTGATTGGCCTTGAGGAGTTTTTCGGTTTCCTTGCCACAAATGACGTCGATAACATGAGCCTGGCCGTAACGCTCTCCGGTTTCATAAATGGCGTCAAAAATGAGCGTTGCACGATCTGTACCGTCTTTCATCTCAACTGGGTTAAGGCAATTATCGCAATTGCCGCATGGTTCAGGCTCTTCACCAAAATAGTTGAGTAATGTTTGGCGGCGGCATGAAGAAGCCTCCGCATAGGTGATGAGACTGTTTAGACGGGAAACCTCGCGGCGCTTATGGTCTTCGCTTGAATTGGTTTCTTGTTCAATAAATTGCTTGCGAAGGCGGATGTCACCTGCTCCAAAAAGCATATGAACATCAGCTTCTTTGCCGTCGCGTCCTGCACGTCCGATTTCTTGGTAATATGCTTCAATGGATGCAGGTAGGTCTGTATGAAATACATAACGCACATCAGGTTTATCAATCCCCATCCCAAAAGCAACGGTCGCTGCAACCACAAGGTCAGGTTCGGTTACAAATCTATTCTGGCGTTCAGTGCGTTCTTCTGGTGAAAGCCCAGCATGATAGGCCGTTGCATTCATGCCTTCATCACGCAGCATTTCTGCAACTTCTTCAGTTTTCTTGCGAGAAAGACAATAGATAATGCCGCTAACGCCTTTGCGAGACTGAACGTAATCAATTAGCTGGTCTTTCCAGCCTTTTTTCATTGAGACATTCAGTGTCAAATTAGGGCGGTCAAAGCCTGAGACAAACGTCTCGTGATTGCCATTAAAAAGCTGAATTTCGATGTCACGACGCGTTGCTTCATCGGCAGTTGCTGTCATGGCAGCTATGGGAACGTTGGGAAAGGTGTTACTTAGATTACCAAGTTCAGCATAATCAGGGCGAAATGCTGGCCCCCACTGCGAAAGACAGTGAGCTTCATCAATTGCGATCATCGAAACGGGCAGGCGAGACAAGGCACCCAACATACGCTCAGTCATTAAGCGTTCGGGGGCAAGGTATAAAATCTTAACGTCGCCATTTGAAACTCGTTGCCAAACTTCGACATTGGTATCTCGGTTTTGATTAGAGTGAATGGCATCAGCCGCAACACCTGCAAGTTTAAGTGCAGAAACCTGATCTTGCATAAGTGCCACCAAAGGCGAGACAACAATCGTGAGGCCTTCTTTGACGAGGGCAGGAACCTGAAAGCAAAGCGACTTACCAGCGCCAGTCGGCATTACGGCTAGAACGGATGTATTATTAATAAGGCAATCAACAACCTGCTCTTGACCTGCACGAAAGCTATCGTAGCCGAACACGTCTTTTAAAACAGCATATTGCGATGAAGTTGATGATGACATGAACGTTTGTTTGCCTATGAATTTATCTCCAAGAGCTTCTTCACAGATTCTACTAAATGCTTCTACCCCACTAATAACATAATGTTATGATTACTTTGATTTGGTTGAGGTACAAATTTCTTCACTAATTGGTAACGCGACTCATTCATTTAGAGTTTAGACGATTTAGGATATTGGTATTAAATGCATCGTGGCAAACTACATAAAGAGCTAAACATACTAATCTTGTTTTTGGCAAGTTTGGTTATGTCAGCCTGTGTGTCCGATACGCTATCTACTGTTGATACAACTCCGCAGCCCTTAGCAGCAGAAAAACCGCCCAGTTATGATCCTATCCAACGCGAGCAAGCCATTGCTGAAATTCGCGCAAAGGGAGAGCAACCAGGAAGTGGTGAACTAACCAACCCTTATGTTGAGGCAAATTGGCCAAATGAGCCTTTTACGCCAGCTGAACAAGCAAGAAAAATAAAGGAACTAGAAAATACTTCTGCGCAAAATAATGCGGTTGCGACAGATGCTGAACTGGCAGAAAAACAGCGATCTATTCGAGAATTACAGAAAAAAGCCAATTCTCATTATGGCAATGCTGTAAATCAGATAAAAAACTAACGCTTAACCCTATAAAAATTGTCTGCGAATAAGATGTAACTGGCCTTGCAACTGACGCATAAACATTGCAAAAGAACACAAATGATAGGGAATGTAATAGTATACCTGTCACTTCAAACTTGAAATCAAAGCAATTACGGAAAATTTAATGAGCAACCATCCGCTCAGGCTAGGAATTGCCGGACTTGGCACTGTAGGTGTCGCGTTAATAAATGTCATAAACAAAAACGCTGAAATGATGCGTAAACGTTGTGGACGCGAGATTATCATCACCGCTGTCAATGCGCGTGATAAATCCCGTGATCGCGGTGTAGATTTATCTAGCTATACTTGGTTTGATAATGCAACAGATATGGCAGCCTCAGATGAGATTGACGTTTTTGTAGAACTTATCGGCGGTGAAGAAGGTGTTGCGCTTGACGCTTCTCTAAAAGCGCTTGAAGGCGGCAAACATGTCGTAACTGCAAATAAAGCAATGCTTGCAAAACACGGCGTTTCACTTGCAAAAGAGGCTGAAATGCAGGGCGTACTACTAAACTTTGAAGCAGCAGTTGCTGGCGGCATTCCAATTATCAAAACAATGCGTGAAACACTAACAGCAAACAATGTTGAGCGTGTTTATGGCATCATGAACGGTACTTGTAATTACATGCTAACCCGCATGGAGCGTGAGGGCATATCTTACGAGGATTGTTTGGCAGACGCACAAGCGCTTGGTTATGCAGAAGCTGATCCAACTTTTGATGTTGAAGGTTTTGACACAGCACACAAGCTTGCAATTTTAACATCGCTTGCTTTCGGAACTGAAATTGCATCTGATGAGATTTATGTTGAAGGTATTTCAAGCATCACAACTGAGGATATTCAAGCTGCAAAAAGTCTTGGTTATCGTATCAAGCTTCTAGGTGTTTCTGCAAAGACTGATACTGGCATTGAACAACGTGTTCACCCAACCATGGTACCGCTTGATAGCCCGATTGCACAAATTTCTGGTGTAACAAACGCTGTTGCAATCGATGCAGATATCGTTGGCAATCTAGTAATGTCTGGCCCAGGTGCTGGTGGTGACGCTACAGCATCGGCGGTCGCAGGTGATATAGCGGATATCGCAAAATGCGTACCTGGCGAACAAAAAGTCCCTGCATTAGGTAAACCAGCAGATGAACTTGCTCCTTACACAAAAGCAAAAATGCGCAGCCACGAGGGTGGATACTTCATCCGTATGACGGTTAAGGATCATGCAGGTGTTTTTGCTGCAATTGCTACAACAATGGCGAACCATAATATTTCCCTTGAATCTATTGTTCAACACGGCGAACGCGATGACGAGGCAAATACAGATAAAACAATCATACTAATTACCCACGCAACAACAGAATCTGCGGTGCGTGAAGCACTCGAAGCAATTGGCAAAGATGAGTATCTTAGCCGCCAACCGCAGATGATACGAATAGAAAAATAAGGGGCCTACCCATGGCAAACGAAAAATCAGCGGTATTAGATCGCATTTTAACACTAGAGCTTGCACGAGTAACTGAGGCAGCTGCCGTTGCCGCAGCTCGTCTTCGAGGTCAAGGCGATGAAAAAGCAGCTGACCAAGTAGCAGTAGACGCAATGCGCACTGAGTTAAACAGATTACCAATTGATGGCACAGTAGTAATTGGTGAAGGCGAACGCGATGAAGCACCAATGCTTTTCATTGGTGAAGAAGTTGGCACGAAGCAAGGACCTAAAGTTGATATCGCTCTAGATCCCCTAGAAGGCACAACAATTTGTGCTAAAAATCAACCAAACTCACTTGCAGTTATCGCACTAGCAGAAGGTGGAAGCCTGCTATATGCACCAGATGTTTATATGGATAAAATCGCAATTGGCCCAGGTTATCCTGAAAATCTAATTGATCTTGATATGACAGTTGCAGAAAATCTTGCTGCAGTTGCTAAAGCTAAAGGCTGTGAAGTAAATCAGCTTACGGCATGTGTCCTTGATCGTGCGCGCCATGCAAAAATCATTGAAGACATTCGTGCAGTAGGTGCTGCAATTTTGTTAATTGGCGATGGTGATGTAGCAGGTGTAATTCATACAACGGACCCAGAAGAAACAGGTGTTGATATTTACTTCGGTACAGGCGGCGCCCCAGAGGGGGTTCTTGCCGCAGCAGCACTTCGTTGTATCGGTGGTCAGATGCAAGGGCGTTTGGTTCTTGATACACCTGAAAAAGCAGCACGTGCAAAAACGATGGGTGTTGATGATCCAAATAAAAAATATTCAATGAATGAAATGGCAAAAGGTGATGTTCTTTTTGCAGCTTCTGGCGTAACTGATGGCAATATGTTGGATGGTGTTAAGTTCGGCAAAGGTGAAATTCAAACACATACAGTCGTTATGCGTTCAGCGACTGGTACAGTGCGAGAGATTAAAGCACGTCATCAGGATACAACTAAATTTAGCTAAAGCTTCCCTAACGTTAGATTTTGTGTTATGAGAATACGAATCTAACGTTTAGGGGCAACTAAATGCTGAAATTTATTCCATTACTATCAGCAGGTTTGTTGGTAGCTTCTCTTATCTTAGCGATATCTTTGATGCTAATGATAGGGACTAATACTCAGGCTGTTTTTTAAGCGTCGTCTAAAACGTATTAAAATGTTCATAATCTATAATTTAAAAAGCCCTGTTATCTACAGGGCTTTTTTATATTTATAAACAGAGATAATAAAATCTGCGAGGTCTTATACTTGCTTACAGTTTCACATCTGCTAACCCTGAATGCATGAGTGATGAACGTGCCTTTCTTGATGTAAATTCTTCTGCCAGCGGTCAACGATGGGTGGAGCGTTTGGACGGTAAATCACGCAATACTGCAATTGCTATTTCGCAAACTCTGGATGTTCCTGAACTTATTGGCCGTGTCATGGCGGGTAGAGGCGTTGAGTTAGAAGATGCTGCGGCGTTTTTATCCCCCTCCATTCGCGAACTTATGCCAGACCCTGATGTGCTAACAGACATGCAAGTCGCAACAGCTCGTATTTGCGATGCTATCCAGAGCAACCAGCAAGTAGCCATCTTCGGAGATTATGATGTAGATGGTGCAAGTTCTTCTGCGCTAATGTCAAAGTTTCTTAGTCATCACGGTATTAAGAATGAAATCTATATTCCTGATCGTATCTTCGAAGGCTACGGCCCAAATCCTGATGCAATAAATATACTGATTAATAATGGCGCAAAGCTAATTATTACGGTGGATTGTGGCGCAACGAGTTTTGAAGCACTGGCAGAAGCTACAAAAAACAAAACTAATGTTGTCGTGTTAGACCATCACCAGATGGGCGATGAATTACCTGAGTGTACGGCACTTGTTAACCCCAATAGACAAGATGATTTATCTAGCCTTGGCCACTTATGCGCCGCAGGCGTAGTCTTCATGACTTTGGTTGCTTGTGTGCGTGAATTGCGCTCTCGTGGCTTTTATAATGAAGATAATAAAGCGCCAGATTTATTATCTTGGTTAGACTTGGTAGCATTAGCTACGGTTTGCGATGTCGTGCCGCTTAAAGGACTGAACAGAGCCTTTGTTGTAAAAGGTTTGCAAGTTATGAGCCAACAGCAAAACATTGGCCTGCGTGCGTTAATGAGAGTAGGGCGATTGGATGGGCCACCACGTCCTTATCACTTGGGGTTTGTGCTTGGGCCAAGAATAAATGCAGGCGGACGCATTGGCGATGCTGCTCTTGGCTCTCGATTGATGACGACCGATGATGATATATTGGCAGAAGAAATCGCCCAACAACTTGAAGACTTAAACAAACAACGCCAAGCAGCAGAAAAAATAATGTTGGAGCAAGCAGTAGCAGAAGCAGAAGCTGAAATGCGCGATGGTGAGGGCCCTGCAGTTATGTTAACAGCAAGCGGTCAATGGCACCCTGGCATTGTTGGCTTATTAGCTTCCAGATTAAAAGATCGCTTCAAACGACCAGCCTTTGCAATTGCCTTTGACCGAAACGATAAAGGCTCTGGTTCAGGGCGTTCCATTGCAGGGGTGGATTTGGGCGCGGCAGTACGTGCAGCGGTAGATGAGGGTATCTTAGAAAAAGGTGGTGGCCACGCGATGGCGGCTGGTCTTACAGTCACCAAAGATAAATTAGGTGACTTGCGTGGATTTCTAGAAACAAGGCTGGAAGAAGCAGTTGGCGAAACACGCTCGAACCAAATATTGAAAATTGATGGTGCACTCACAGCAAGAAGTGCAACGCTTGATTTGTTCGATATGCTTGAGCGAGCAGGCCCTTATGGTCAAGGCCATTCTCAGCCCATCTTTGCATTTCCTGCCCACCAAATACGTTTCGCAAAGGTAGTGGGTGCAGATCATGTTTCATTATCAGTATCAGCAGGTGATGGCGCACAGCTACGAGGAGTTGCTTTCCGAGCCGCCGATACGCAAATGGGGCAATTACTCCTAAATAACCAAGGCCGCCCAGTTCACCTTGCAGGAACGCTCACTGCAGACTTTTGGCAAGGGTCGAGGCGTGTTCAGTTAAGATTGCTGGATGCTGCGGAAGCATCTTAATAACTGATACCCATTTGGGTTTATAATTATCTAAAGAATTAAAATGATATTATGCGGACTGCTGACTTATCTAAGTAGTAACTGCCAATTCACATTTTCGTGAGTATTGGGCATTCCTTAGCTTACTAAGAAATCGAGGCGCATTAAATGACAAATAATTTTAACATCACTGGCGGAAGTTTTACTGCTCAGAATTTAGTAGCCAGTTCTGGAAACTTAAGTTCCAACATTTCATGTAGCAACCACGGAAACTTTGGTGCTGCAATATCTACGACACAGGTTCAGTCAGACGTAGGAAAACTTCAATCTTCAATACGCCAAGAGTTGAATAGTAGTAATACAAGTTTTGGGCGCGAGCTTGGCAAAATTAATAACCTACTAAATGGTATTATGGAAAAAATGGGTGTTCAAGCTGGTGGAAGTAAATCTTGTAGTTCTGCAGGTCAAATGACAGACTTGGTACAGGAATTTGCAGACACTTCTAATCAATTTAAAAGCAAGCCTACAGAGAGCATCAATCAAGTTCGTGATGTACTACAGCAAATTCAACAGCTTCTAAATAAGCTTGAGAATACAATGCACACAGATATCAAGTCTCAAATTAAATTTCAAAACCGAGTATGACTTATTAAATAACAAGGTAGACTTGGCCGTTTATAAAGCAGGATCGCTTACTACAAGATTTTGGCAAGGCTCTAGGCGTGTTCTGTTTAAGTTGATCACCGCAGCAGCTGTTGGGTAGCGTTATTCTAGACTGCGCTATCCTGTTCTAAGAATTGATTTCTATATGCCGTTGGCGACGTTTTAATATGCCGCATAAAGCTACGCCTCATGCGTTCATCATCTTGAAAGCCACTATCTCTTGCTACACTTTTTATGCTGAGGTTCGTCGTTATTAAAAGTTCGCGAGCTTCATTGACGCGAATTGCTTCTATTGCTTTTGCAGGGGGAATACCCATCGTAGACGTATATAGGCGTGAAAAATTTCGAGAGCTCATGCCGCAGTGTTGAGCCATATCAGCGACAGAAAACTTTTCTTGAATGTTCTGTTTTATCCAATCATGAAGTTCTGAAAATTTGCCCGCAGTATCTCGTGCTTGTCTGTCCAGTTCTGGGCTAAATTGAGATTGTCCACCAGACCGCACCATAGGTGTAACAAGCGAACGTGCCATGGCAATCGCGGCAGGCTTCCCCAAATCTTCTTCGATAATTGCCAGAGCCATATCAATGCCAGCGGTGATGCCAGCAGACGTCCAGACATTTCCGTCTTTGATATAAATAGGATCGACTTCCACATTTACCGCTGGGTTTTGTTTAGCCAATTGAGCACAGTCTTCCCAGTGAGTAACGGCACGGCGACCATCTAACAAGCCTGCTGCAGCTATTATTAGCGCGCCAGAACAAACAGAACAAACGCGGGTAGATTGTTCGGCTAGTTGTTTTACTTGCTCTATGAATTCGAGATCTAGTGACGCTTGGTTTGCACCATCTCCGCCGACAACAATAAGCGTGTTAATTGGTTTGTTAATCCACTTTTCCAGCGGGTCAGTATCAATAGGCAAAATTGTATTTGTAGTAATATTGCCGCCCGTTTTAGACACAACATGCGTACGATAGTGATTGTCTGATTGAGGAGTTTCACATGCGTGCGTAAAAACCTGCAGAGGACCAACAAGATCTAGGAGAACGATGTTTGGATAAACAACAAACACGACATCAATCGGTTGAGGTTTTGTAAAAGGAGATTTGGCGTAAATAGAGGTCATATTGTCATTTATGCCATAAAATATTTAAGTAGTATAGACGTAACTTTAATGAAAGGACGTACAATGTTAATTCTGAAACCTAACTGCGAATGCTGTGACAAAGACCTACCACCTCATGCGCAGGATGCTAGAGTTTGCACATTTGAATGCACGTTTTGTGCAGCTTGCGCAGAAGACCACTTTAATAATATTTGCCCTAACTGTGGCGGCGAACAACTTCGCAGGCCTATTCGCCCAGCCCATCATTTAGAAAAAAGCCCTGCTTCAACGAAGCGTTTTATTAAGGATCATGGCTTTTGCAAACCGACATCACACTTACAAGAGGAAGCGTCATGAGAACATTAGCAGCCTTTGTTTTTCCGGGTTTTGAAACACTCGACTATTTTGGCCCAATCGAAATGTTGGGAGGTCTTACTGAGGAAATTGAAGTTATTACAGTGGCGCAAGGCTGTGATCCGGTTGCGAGCATTCATGGACAAAAGATAGTCATAGATAAGAAATTGTCTGAAAAAGATGATTACGACCTAGTGCTTATTCCAGGTGGGGATTCGGCCCTAATAGAAGGACAAGACGAAGAAGTACTGGAGTGGATTAGGAACGTGTCTGTAAAAGCTGACCGCGTCATGTCAGTTTGTACGGGTACTATACTGGTAGGTATGAGCGGCGTTTTAGATGGCCGCAGTGCAACCACAAACAAAAAAGATTTTACCAATACAGTTCATCTAGCTCCCAAGGTTGATTGGGTAAAAGAGGCAAGATGGGTAGAGGATGGCAAGTTTTTCACTTCATCCGGTGTCTCAGCAGGAATGGATATGGCATTGGCCGCTCTTGCTGATCTGTATGGAAATGAAGTTGCTGAAGAAATGGCAATTAGCTGTGAATATGATTGGCATAAAGACCCAAACTGGGATCCTTTCGCCAAACTCGCAGGGTTAGTTTAAGAATAAGTATTCACTCAGCTGCTTCCACTTTCCGAACTGCATCTGGATACTCAGCCTTTCCAGGCGCAGTTCCTTCTGGCCATGGATAAAGTTCGTTTAATGGAATTGTTCGCCCATCGTTTTGCACCATGCGAACGTGGTAACGACGTAGGCCTCGTGGTTCTAGAACTCCGCATGAGTTTGCGATGGTATCTACTTCATGGACTAGATTGTTGATATAACTTGCAACGCGCTCGCCTTTTTCTTTTGGTACGATACCACGTTGAAACCTTGGGTCATGCGTGGTGATGCCAGTTGGACAGGTGTTCTTATTGCACTTCATGGCTTGAATACAACCAAGTGCAAACATCGCTCCACGTGCGGTGACCACAAAGTCAGCTCCTGCACAAAGTGCCCATGCAACATCAGCAGGTGTGACGAACTTGCCTGATGAAATGACGCGAATGCGGTCTCTTAAGCCATGCTTTGCAAGTATGTTTGCAACGAGCGGCAAAGACTCGCGTACAAGTAATCCGACATTATCCATTAAAGGCATTGGAGATGCGCCTGTGCCTCCATCGCCTGAGTCAATTGTGATGAAATCAGGAGCAGATTCTATTCCGCGTTTTAAAGTTTCCTGACACAAATTATCAATCCAATTAGACGAACCAATAACCGTTTTCATTCCAACAGGTTTTCCAGAGACTTCACGAATATGAGCAATCATATCAAGAAGCTCTGCATTTGAATTGATCTCAGGGTGGCGATTGGGTGAAATAGAAGCCGTACCTTCTTCAATGCCTCTAATCTTGGCAATCTCAGCATTGACCTTAGCTGCTGGTAAAATTCCACCCTTGCCAGGTTTTGCCCCTTGCGAGAGTTTGATCTCAAACATCTTCACTTGAGGCATACTTGCAACTTCTCTTAATTTCTCATCGCTTAATTTGCCGTTTTTATCGCGTATCCCATATTTGGCAGTTCCGATCTGGAAGACTACATCGCAATTGCCTGATAAATGGTGAGGGGAAAGGCCACCTTCACCCGTATTAAGCCAGCAGTTAGCCCGTTTTGCACCTTTGGATAGAGCTTTAACAGCAGGTCTTGATAAAGCGCCGTAGCTCATGCCAGAGATGTTTACAAACGAAGTTGCTTCGTAAGGTTCGCGCGCATTAGGGCCAATTATCATGGTTGGAATTTCGATATCTTCTTCATCAAGATAAGGAAAAGGGCAATTGACGAATATGGGGGTGCCTGTTGGGGTGAGCGGCTTTGTAGATCCAAAGGCAACTGTGTTCTTCTTACCTTTAGAGGCACGCACAACCCATTCTCGTTCGGCGCGATTAAACGGCATTTCTTCACGGTCCATTGCAAAGAAATATTGGCGGAAAAACTCCCCCAGAGATGAAAATAAATGGCGAAAACGCCCGACCAGTGGATAATTACGTCTAACTGCATCTTTGGTTTGCACAAGATCAATCACGAAGGCGCAGACTGCCCATAAAACGAATAAGCCTACCACTAACACAAAGCTAGTTGAGAGGAAGGTTAGGGCTTGGGAAACGTAATCAATCATCATTTTATATCCAGAATCTAATTCTTATAAGGATCAAGACTACACTAACTTTTTAATCACATGAAATCACATTGGCTTTTGAGTTCAGAAATCATTCATGTGCGTAATGACACATTAACACTCGTAGAAATTAGTTAGCCTGAATTTAGAAGCAAACAATTTATACAAACAGGAGAGTGTTATGAAAACCGAACTTGCAATTTTTGCAGTATTAGCAATGGTAGTATCGTCTTTATTAAACTCAGATAGTTCAACACAAGCGGATAAAAATCTAGAAAACGCTAAGCATCGTATAGAAAATGCTGGTCAAATCTATGCAAAGTCTTAGCAGATTAAAACAGCTTCAACAGATGAGTTGGCAAAAAAGCCTAACGAGAGCTAGGCTTTAAAGGTTTTGAATGTGATTATTTATCCATCTTCACTTTTTGTTTTTGACGGCCAAGCCCAGAGATATGAAGCTCCATTGTATCACCAACTTTCAAGAACTTTGGTTTTGGCTTAATACCAGCCCCTACACCAGGAGGGGTTCCTGTAGAGATCACATCGCCAGGATGCAAAGTGAACATCTGCGATAGGTGCGAAATAATCTCTGCAACGGTAAAGATCATCAAAGAAGTATTACCCGTCTGCATACGATTACCGTTAAGATCAAGCGCAAGATCAAGGTTTTGTGGGTCTTTAATCTCATCACGGGTTACTAGCCAAGGGCCAATTGGTCCAAACGTGTCGCAAGACTTGCCCTTCGTCCACTGACCTGTCAGTTGCTTTTGGAAGGTACGCTCAGAAACATCATTACAAATCGTGTAGCCAGCAACATACTTAAGCGCGTCTTTCTCGCTCACATATTTTGCCTTACGACCAATTACGACACCCAACTCAATTTCCCAGTCAGTAGTCTTAGATTTGCGCGGAATGGAAACCCTATCATTAGCACCAATGATCGCAGAATTTGCCTTCATGAAAAGGAGAGGGTGCTCAGGGATTGATGCACCCGTTTCTGCAGCATGGTCAGAATAGTTAAGCCCAATACACATAAACTTGCCGATATTGCCAACCGGAGGGCCAAAGCGTTGTTTGCCAGAAACTACTTTAAGCTTTTTGAGTTCTATTTTTTTAAGCTTTGAAATTTGGGACAGGGTAGCCGGTGTAATGTCATCAATATGTTTTGATAGATCACGAAGCTTTCCATCCGCATCAATCATACCAGGTTTTTCCTGACCCGCTTTACCGTATCGTACAAGTTTCATATTAGATGCCTTCCGCTTAAATTATTTATAAAATCACAAAAGCATAAGCCAACGCCATGTCAATAGAGCAGGCGTTATATACGATAGACTTTTTAGGAAAATAACACTGGTACTCCCTAGGGGAATTGAACCCCTCTTTCCAGGTTGAAAACCTGGCGTCCTAACCGATAGACGAAGGGAGCATCAGTGTGAGCGTTGTATAGAAGCGAAATTCAAAAGCTTCAAGCAGTATTTTACGTTTTTTGCAAAAATTTTGAATTAATTTTGTCACATGCGAAAATGAGCGCTTTTATTGGGGTATTTATAGCTAATTAAGCCTTCTTACGCTTGCGCTTTGAGGATTTGCGGCAAGGGTGGTGCCAATCACGTTTTGAGCCGATATCAATGTGAACAGATTTTGTACGGCAATATGTGCCAACACCACCACGTCCAGGAAGTGTGCGTAGATATTTAGCTAAATTCCACTTGGAGACGCCTTCAACCTGGATATCGACTGCCTTACAGAAAATATGTTGTGAATTACGAGCACCACCTGCACGACGATTGCCTTTAGGACTGCGGTAGCCAGAAGTAATAATTGGTTTTTTGCCATAACGACGCTCAACCATTTTTAAAACTCTTAATACACCAGGTTTTAGGCAAGCAACTTGAACTTTTGAATGCTGAACACGTAAACCGTTTGGTGATAGCCGACCAAAAGAGCCAACTGCCGCAACTTGTGTAGCCTTAGTGCCGCTCGCAGTTTCATTCTTAATGCCAAAGATTTCGCTATTAGATTTAACGCCAGGCAAAGCGCTTCTGTTTTGATTACTGGACGGGCGAACGTTCGCGATGAGTTTATTGGGGCTTTTAACTTTGGATTTTTTGAATGCGCGTGATGGACGATCTGCTACTGAACTTGCTGTATCAATGCGAGATGATGCACGAGCAGTTTTTCGGACTTTAGGTTTGTTAAGATTTGCTACAGGGCGAGGTGTCTTTTCTTTTGGTGTAAATAGTTTCTCAAAGAAGCCTTTTTTCTTAACAACTTCTGGTGCTGGGGCTTGTACAATTGGTGCAGCTTCAACACTTGGAGATAGTGACGCGACTTCTACCGAGTTTTGCGAAGGTGTTTTCGTAGGCAAAACTTGTGGAACTGTAGCTGTTTTTGTAGTCGGTGTCGTCGCAACTGTTGGTGTTGCATCAGCAATTACGTTTGCTGTTGGTGTTTGCGCTTCAGGCGTTTCTACAATGGCAAGTGTTGTTGCTGGTTGAGGTGCTACAGTTGTTTGCGCTGAATTAGCAGTTTGAACTGTTGTTTGCGAAGTTATATCGGCAGTAGGGCGAGGCGCTTTTATTGGAATATTACTAGCTGAAGTAGGGACTGTGGCTTCAAGGTTTGTACCAGCAAGTTCAACACCTGTTGGTACAGGTTGAGCAATTTGTGCTCCATTGAAATCAAGCGCGGATTGCTGAGAAACACAACCAGACATCACTAAAACTGCCAAAGCACTTACAAGTGCTTTTGTGCTTTTTGATCCAGTGCTGATTTGGGTTACTTTATGCAAATCAAAACCACTATTTTTGTTGTTTCTGTACAAACTCTCTGCTTGCCCCTGAAATATATAATTTAACTGCAAAATCAAAGTTTAAATTGCAAATAATAGGTTGCCGCAACTTGCTATATTTATGGTTAATAAACCGTAATTTATATGGCAAATAAAAGCACTTCCAGCCCTATCGTTTGGCTAGCCGAAAAATAAGGCTGAAAAAAGTCACATTTGTAATTCTTCTGCCTTATTAGATTGGAAAAATCTAAGTTAATTTACCATTTACCTGTGTTTTCCATGCTTTTCCATGGCTCAGCGAGTTCTAATGCTTCGTCTTTTTGAAGTAATTCAATGGAAATTCCATCGGGCGAGCGAATAAAAGCCATACGGCCATCGCGCGGCGGGCGATTAATTGTAACCCCCTTTGCCATAAGATCCGAGCAGGTTTTATAAATGTCATCAACTGCATAAGCCAAATGGCCAAAGTTTCGGCCGCTTGAATAATCTTCAGGATCCCAATTATAGGTTAGCTCTAAACAAGGTGCCCTTTGCGTACTTGGTTTGTCCTGGTTTGAGGCGATATCATCACCTGAGCACAAAAATATATTTGTAAAACGCCCAGCGTCATTGTCATAACGATAGACTTCTACCATGCCCAATTTGCCACAATAAAAATCAATTGATTCTTCTAAATTCTTGATTCGAACCATAGTGTGCAGGTATTTCATGGTGGATATCTTTCTTCGTTATGGAAGTTTTCTGTGGATTTACATATTAGTTTTGCACAGACTTGCAAGAGCTAAGAGATTTTTTACTTTTAACACTTGCAGGCGCCACCTTCTCAAGTGTTAATATGTGAGAAGAATCAGTAAATAGTATTGCGGTAATCGAGAGTAAGCCATGACGTGGGAAAAAAATAACCTAGATTTCGACGTCTCCAAAGGAGAACGCTCAGCTGATGGTGAAACAGCTGGCATGGTTGAAGTTGCGGGTTACATCAAATGGTTTGATGTTTCCAAAGGGTTTGGCTTTATCGTACCTGATGAAGATATTGCTGATGTTCTAATTCACGTTAAATGCTTGCGCCGCGATGGTTTTCAAACCGCACTTGAGGGTGCACGTATTGTTTGTGAAGTTGTCAAAAGAGATCGTGGCTATCAAGCTTTCCGTGTTCTTTCTATGGATGATTCTACTGCTACACACCCACTTCAAAAAGAAGGTGGTAAAACACATTTTGACGTTAAGGCTGATAGCGAATTAGAGCGCGTGCAAGTTAAATGGTTTAACCGCAATAAAGGTTATGGTTTTGTTACTCGTGGTGAAGAAGATATTTTCGTACACATGGAAACATTACGCCGTTTTGGCCTAACAGAGTTACGCCCTGGTCAATATGTTCTTGTTAGATTCGGTAATGGTCCAAAGGGGCTTATGGCAGCAGAAATCTTCCCTGATAATGAAGATAAGACAATTCAACCTCACTAACGAAGCACTTTCTGCTCATTCTTAAAACACAATTATATTTTACTTGATGTTGTCCGCGTAAGTGATTCTAACTGTGGTAAATTTTAACTTTTAGTTTGAAGGTTTTAGGAGTTTAAATTGCGTCTTTGTATGAGTTTTTTCGCAGATCTCAAAACACGAATATCAAGCATTTTAGTTGCATTTCTAATGCTGATTTATAGCAATGCCGTTTTTGCAGAACCTATGCCTGACCCAAACGCTGTATTCCCAACTGAAGCACTTGAGTTAGTAACACGTAATGGCAGTTTTAAATTCTCTGTTGAAATAGCGGATGAAGCAGAGGAGCGGAGCAGGGGGCTGATGTTCCGCAAAACCATGTTGCCAACGCATGGCATGATCTTTGATTTTGGCAAAACATCCCCCGTTATGATGTGGATGCAAAATACACCTTTGTCACTTGATATGATTTTCATAAAGCAAGATGGCGTAATCGCTAGAATTGCGAATGATACAGTTCCATTTTCTACGGCAATAGTTTCTTCAGGTGAACCAGTCTCACATGTGCTTGAATTAAACGCAGGAATGGCCCGCCAAATTGGATTGCAGCGCGGTGATAAGGTAATTCACGCGTTTTTTAACAATCAAAATTAGATTTGTTGAATTTTCTTTGATTTATCTGTATTTCGCGCTTGCGCGATATATCTGGTCAGTGTAGTGAATGCGCTGACTTGATAAGTCGGAGCGTAGCGCAGCCTGGTAGCGCATCTGGTTTGGGACCAGAGGGTCGCAGGTTCGAATCCTGCCGCTCCGACCATCACGTCCAGTTCCTGAATTGAATTGATGGAAAAACATGTCAGCAAGAATCTTCAAACCAACTAAAACAGCGATGCAATCTGGTAAGTCCAAGACAGATGGCTGGGTATTAGAGTTTGAACCAGAAAATTCTCGCAAGGTAGAGCCTTTAATGGGCTACACCAGTTCTTCAGACACAAAAAGCCAAATTAAACTTGAGTTTAAGTCTCTAGAAGATGCAAAAGCCTATGCAGAAAAGAACGGCTTGGCTTATTCTGTACAAAAGCCCCAAAAGGCTAAACGCCGTATCATGACATATGCAGAAAACTTCAGCACGAACAGATCGCTTCCTTGGACTCATTAATAAACGCATTAAAACTCTAATATTCAATTCTACGACTTGTCAGAATCATCATAAACTTGATAGACAGCATAATAATGGTCCCTTAGCTCAGCTGGATAGAGCGGCTGCCTTCTAAGCAGTAGGTCGAAGGTTCGAATCCTTCAGGGATCACCATTTTTCAGAAAAGAATAAGTTTTGCTCCCCAAATAGAGCACTCCAAGTATCACGGATAAATGATAGCAATTAAGCTAAGCGAGCTATAAAATTATGCTTTTTTGACGTATACGTAAGTTAAGCAATTTGTATGTATGATTAGAACTGTTTGGAATTGAAAATGATAACTTGCTATGTCCAGTATGAGTTAAATCCCACTAAAATTTCTGAATTCGAAGAATATGCACGGATCTGGATTCCTTTAGTAGAGAAATTTGGAGGCATACATCATGGTTATTACTTGCCACACGAAAGTCCAAATGACTTGGCCGTCTGTCTTTTTTCTTTTCCCTCACTGGCTGACTATGAAATTTATCGTACAGAAAGTTTAGAAGATGTGGACTGTCAAAGAGCGTATGAATTCGCTGATAAAACGGATTGCATCAGGCGCTATGATCGGCATTTCTTGCGACCATTATCTGGTGGGTAATTATGATTTTAAGCTCATGTACAGTCATTGTCGAAATTGATGTGTTAGCAATCCACAGGTCAACGCGGCTGTAAACTGTGCATGATACAGAGCTTATATTGCGCGCTTCTAGCTCATAAATGCTATTCCATATTTTGTTAAAACATAAAGTCTTTTGCTTTATTCTGGGAAAGCATCATGCGCGTTGATTTGTTCATAATTCTTCGACCAAAAAGGACGCTCAGTTGCAAATATTCTCAATCGTTCGATGATTTTTGGTTCTTCGCGAAGTAAGCATGCTGAAACTATCATCTTCGGACCGTCACCGCTAGACCAAGGTACACCGGAGCCGCAAATACGACAGAAAGACTTAGATATCTCTCTCCCGGACATTTGATAGTTGGTGATGTTTTCTTAACCATTAAGCCAGTCAAATCCGTCAACCGTGACAAATAGATTTGATGCGAAGGCTGACCCTGTAATCTGTCTACATTGCTTGCAACTGCATAAGTATAGTTTATCAAATGAATTCTTGACCTCGAATGAGACCTTGCCGCAAAGGCAGCCGCCCTTGATTTTTTCCATTATAGTATTCCTTTGTTTTCCAATGTTAGTGTTTTAGAAAATTAGTATATGAGCAAACGGATAATGAAAGCAGAGTTGAGTGATCGCATTCTCAGCATCAAGATAAATTGGTAACATCATCTTGTCCGCCTCCTAAAGAATATGGCAGGTAAAAATTTACTAAGCGTTCTTCATAATCATTTCCAGGTCTAGTGGCTGGAAAGGATGGGCGTTTTTGCACCGCATCCAACCAACGATGATATCGCCCCCAAACAAGTCCTGAAGTGGGCAGCTCAAATTGACGATAGTGACTAAGTAAGAGTTCTATCCTATGTCCAAATAGTGCCATGATTATATCAACTGCAGTGATGTTTTTTCCCGCAAAGAAAGGGCCTTCATCACTCATTGCTTGTGTCCATAAAGCTAAATTATCCATCATATGCTGCTTGGGAGAAGGTTCTTTATGGTCCGTCTTTTCTGATTTTAAAAGCCGATAGAAATAGGGGATTACATTTTTGCCTAAGAAATTTATCCAATACCGCTGTTCCGATCGCTCAAATTTATTTTGTCCAAGCGGTTTAAAATCTGTATTTAGATCATCCAAAAATTCTATATTGGTTACCGAGTCCGGAATACGAAAAAACATATCACTTGATTCAACTTCCAATACTGGCACCTGTCCAGTTCCTCGTGAAATTTGAAGCCATTCAATAGTTTTTTTGTAAGGATCAATCTCAGTATATTCGTACGATAAACCTGCCTCTTCGAGTGCCATCCATGTGCGCTGCGCGAAGGGGCAATACCACGCGGAAAAGAATTTGTATTTAGGAACATTCATTTGGATATCCTCTTCAAAGGGATATTTAATAAGCGTGCACGATCTTCTTGTGTCATCGCACGTTTCAATAAAAAGCCAAACAGACGGGTTGGCCATAGACGAGGGATAAAACGGTTCTCAAATGCATATATCCAATTAAGTAACCCTGGAACTTTAGAGGCTTTTTTCCCTAATGCAGATAACGCAGCTTTAGCAACCTTGGCAGGTTTATGCTTTGTAATTGGCATTTTTGAAAAGTTAAAAGGCATTGCTGCTGGCATAGCCGTGTCCGTCAACCCTGGAGATACGACTAGAACATCAATACCCATTGGGTCAAGTTCAACGTGGAGTGCTTCACCCAAGGCAAGTATATATGCCTTGGAAGCTGAATAATTTGCAACGATGGGAACCCCATGGTATCCAAAGAGGCTTGATATGAAGACTATTGCCCCTTTGCCTTCATCTACCATTTTGGCTCCGTAATGGTTCGCCATCGCTGCTGGGACGTTGATGTTAAGCTCGATCAAGTACCGGTGATCATTCATTGATACTTTAGTGAAATGCCCGCTAATTTCGACTCCAGCATTCGGAACCAAAATACCAATAAATTTATCGGAAGTTTTTTCAAACATGGTCTGCACATCTTTTGTAAGGGCAAGATCGAGGGCATAGGTTTCAGTTTTAACTTGTGCTGTTTTTCAATCTCAGATGCTATTTGCTTTAGCCTGTCTTCGTTTCGCGCAACAAGTATTAGGTTATGCCCTTGAGCAGCTAGTTCTTCAGCAATCGCTTTGCCGATCCCTGAGGAACCACCTGTGATCAAAGCCCACTTGCCGTATTTTTGAATCGAATTTTTCATTGAAAGTTCCTTTTTTTGAATAATTGCACAACTAAAAAAATGGACTAGTACGTGAATTTTGATATTATATATCCACATTTGTTATGAATGGAGAATGTGAGTGGATAATGAGCTAGCTCTGCGGTTATTTGTTAGCATGGTAGAAGAAGGTGGTGTTTCTAGAGGTGGAAAACGGCTTGGTCTTCCACAATCAACAAGTTCACGCATGATATCGCAATTTGAAAAGCGGCTGGGAGTAAAGCTCTTACAGCGATCTACTCGTAAACTATCTTTGACCGAAGCAGGTGCAATTTACTTTGAGCGTGCTCGCAATATTGTCACGGAACTTGACGAAGCATCTGATGTCATCAGAGGTCTATCAAAGACGCCGTCTGGTTTGTTAAGAGTGACAGCACCTGCAGCATTTGGTCGGTTATACATCGCTCCATATCTTGATGAGTTTCACAAATCTTATAGTGAAATATCAATTGGGCTTTCGCTCTCTGATGACTTAGAAGATCTTATTGGTAGAGGCTTTGATGTTGCAATTAGAGTGGGGAACCTTGTAGATTCTAACCTTATTGCACGCAAGATAAGTCAAAGTGAATCAGTGCTGTGTTCAAGCCCAACCTATCTGCAGCGCAATGGTTGTCCTCAAGAGCCAGCCGATCTTAAGATGCATAATTGCCTTCAGTATAGATCATCTCCAGGAAATAATTGTTGGCGTTTACAGCAAGGTGGTAAGGTAGACGAAATTACAGTTTCTGGGTCATTATTTTCAAATAGCGGGGAGGCACTTTTATCGGCAGCTATAAATGATCTTGGTATTGTCCATCTACCGCGTTGGTTAGTGAACAACGCGTTGGAAAAAACGAGCTTGTGATTGTTTTACCTAAATGGAAGTTAGAAGATAGCCTAACACCAATTCAGGCGGTGTTTAGCCACCGCCAGCATATTCCATCCAAGGTTGAAGTGTTTATTGATTTTTTAAAAACCAAGCTTGCAAACCGTTCTTGGAATTAAACGGCGTATTTCTTCATTTTGAATAGAGTTTTATCTCGAATTTATGATGGGTTTATGGCTCCAAATTTTTGAAAAGCCTCGATAATTCACGATTCACGTAACGTTAAGTTATTTTTGACAAAATATGTCATGTGGGACGGGTAGTAAGAGACTAGTCAAAAAGGATTGAACCATGACTGATATGCGTTCGAATGAAGACAGAAGAAAAATTGAAAGACGTTTAGAGCAACAGCCAAAGAATGAGCCTATTGCTGTCGAGCGACGCATTTCAGAGCAGCGCTCTGCAGATGATAGGCGTACTTAATAAGCCGCCAACTAAAAATAGTATTTCATAAATAGTCGATAACTTGCTTATCTTGATTTGATTAGCGAGATAATCTCCCTTTTATTCCATAACCGAACATGCTGTCGTATTTTTCAATTGCATTTCGAATAACTCATGCGAAACTTGTCTCAAACATAATGACATGCATGGGAGAGATCATGTCTATAGAAGAGACACAAGTTGAAGAAACAACTACAAAACGTGGCCGTAGATCTGGTGGTCGATCAGGTAATAAGCGTGGGCAGGGTGCTGCTATTAATCAAATCCCTTGGTCAATTCCTGTAAATACAGACAAGCCAACAGAACCTCTCCCGCCAGAGGGTGTTGAGGCTATCCACAACACAGCAATGCGTGTCTTAGAAGAAATTGGCATTGAGTTTTTAAATGTTGAAGCTGCAGAAATTCTTCAGGCTCATGGCGCAGAGCTTTCTAAAATCACAGCAGAAAGTGCACTGGTTAAAATGGACCGTGAAATGGTGATGGAAAAGCTAAAAACAGTTCCGTCTCAATTTACGATTACACCGAGAAACGTTGATCGTAAGATTATTATCGGTGGCAACCATATGGTCTTTGGTAATGTTTCTTCGCCGCCAAATTATTCTAACCTTGATGAAGGTCGTAAAATTGGGAACCGCAAGGCCTATCAGGACTTCATCAAACTTACGCAGTATTTTAATTGCCTACATTTTGCTGGGGGCTACCCAGTAGAGCCGATGGATATACATCCCTCTGTTCGTCACTTAGATTGCCTTTATGACAAACTAACACTGACTGATAAAGTGGTTCACGCATATTCGCTCGGTAAAGAGCGTGTAGAAGATGTCATGGAGATGACACGTATTGCAGGTGGCCTTAGTCATGAAGAATTTGATGCAAGTCCGCGTATGTATACGAATATCAATTCTACGTCTCCGTTGAAGCATGACCACCCAATGCTAGATGGTCTTATGCGCCTTGCACGTCGTGGACAACCAACCATTGTAACGCCCTTCACGTTAGCTGGTGCAATGTCTCCAATTACGCTTGCAGGAACAGTTGCCCAATCAATCGCAGAAGCGCTTATTGCTGTTGTGCTTATTCAATGTGTGAACCCTGGCTGTCCTGCTGCAATTGGAACATTCTCCTCTAATGTAGATATGAAAACAGGGGCTCCTGCATTTGGAACGCCAGACTATATGCGAACAACGCAAATGACAGGGCAGATGGCGCGATTTTACGATATCCCACTTCGCGCATCCAACACCTGCGTCTCTAATGCTCCTGATAACCAAGCCACTTGGGAAAGCTCTCATTCACTCTTTGCTGCTATGACTTCAGGCGTGAACATGGTCTATCATGCTGCAGGTTGGCTAGAAGGTGGGCTTTGTGCATCCTATGAAAAATTCATCATGGACTGTGAACAGCTCCAACAAATCATCTCTTATATGGGGCCTGTAAAATGGCACGAAGGTGAGCTTGCTTTAGATGCAATGGCAGAAGTAGGTCACGGTGGCCACTTCTTTGGAATTCAGCATACTCAAGACAGATATGAAACGGCATTTTATGCGCCATTTTTATCTGACTGGTCAAATTTTGAAAACTGGGAAGACCGTGGCGCAGAGCTTACCGTGACGCGTGCAAATAAAATTTGGAAACAAATTTTGAACGAATTTGAAGCCCCTCCAATGGATGAGACAATTCGAGAGGAGTTGGAAGCATTTGTAATAAAGCGCAAAGAAGAAGGTGGCGCACCCACTGATTTTTAGGAGTAAGGTATGTCGCTTGAGGTTTTGTTGTATAAATTAGAAGCTATTGTCACCAGGGCTGATCATGGTTTTACCGAAACCTGCCGTACATAAAAAACAACAAACCATGTATATTGTGGCAGGACTAGTCCATGGTAAATGCTGATTATTATGGGCAAGAGAAAGTATTAAAAATACTGCACTAGCAATAAGCCAGAGTATTGCAACAAATAATTTTTTGGATTTCATTTCATATCTCTAAAAAAGTTGTTGAAATCAAACGAGGTATGGATGATTTCTCTATGTTCTTTCAAGCTATATTTATCCCACATTTATAATATTTTTATTAATTTTAGCCAGATTGTTGGAATCAAGTCATTATTTGGATATTGCTAGGTTATGATTTTAACTCGCTGAGCTTATCCATGAAATCCTAAATAACCTACCGTCCAGATATAGATGGCTTAAGAGCAATTGCAGTATTTAGCGTGCTTATGTTTCATCTTGATATTACGCTATTTTCTGGCGGCTTTGTCGGTGTTGATGTTTTCTTTGTTATTAGTGGTTTTTTGATTACTCGATTGATTGTAGATGAAATTAACAAGACAGGTGCTGTTTCGTTTGCGAACTTCTATTTACGACGGGTACGCAGGCTTTTTCCTGCTTTATTGTTCATATTAGTTTTAACGCTTCTAGCTGCAACGATCATTTTTTCACCTGCGGATTTGCAGAATCTTGGTGGCTCAGTTTTTCATGCAATCTTGAGTATTTCAAATATTTATTTTTGGCAGGAGGCTGGATATTTTGATGATGCAATCAAACTAAATCCGTTACTCCATACTTGGTCTTTAAGTGTTGAAGAACAATTTTATTTGGTCTGGCCAGCACCGGTTCTTTTTGTAGCATCCAAATGGGGTATGCGCGCCGTAATAAATGTTCTGATTATAATCATTGTATCAAGCTTGTTGCTTAATTTGGTTTTTGATCAGAGCTTTATACTTTATTTTTGGCCCAGTACATCAAGCCAAAACCTAGAAGATATTAGAGCAGCAATGTTTTATCTCGGGCCGTTTCGTAATTTTGAATTGGGGCTAGGTGCTCTTTTAGTGTTTTTCATCCATCATAGACTGAAGAATAAACTGCTAAATGAAGGCTTATTTATCATTGGTATAACAATGATTCTAATTTCTATTTTTACATATACGGATAAGATAATTTATCCAAGTTACAATGCGCTTTTGCCATGCCTTGGTACGGTATTGATAATTTATGCAGGTAATCCAGTTGTTACAGGTAGGTTGCTAAATAACAGATTAGCAGTTGGCGTCGGCCTTGTCAGTTATTCGCTCTATCTCGTCCATTGGCCAATTATATCATTTTATAAATATTTAAACTTAAAACCGCTCAGTGCTTCAGATCAGTTTATGCTGGCAGGCGCTTCAGTTTGGCTTGCAGTCTTTATGTATAAATTCATTGAGCAACCGTTTAGAAAACCTCTTAAAAGTATTAGTTTAGCGATGCCAAACGTAAAGTTTGGCACTGTTATTGGCGCAAGTTCAATTGCAGTGATTTTGTGCGCAGGTAATATGTGGGGCAATGATGGTTGGCTTTGGCGTATTGATGAAAGACGCAGTGCTATACTTTCAAAAATAAAAAGCCCAGGCAAGTTTCATGTGAATTACTATGGGGGCAGAAATTGTAAGCCACACCTATTATGCTCCGTCAATGCAGATAAAGAACCCAACATTTACTTTATTGGGGACTCGCATTCTCACGCCTATGCATACGGATTAGCAAAAAAATTTTCAGACTATAAATGCACGCACTTAGATAATCGTTGTGAGTACAGTACGTTCGATTATTGCTATGCAGGGCAATATCAAGAATCTAATTTTGTAGAACGTAAAGCTACTGATTTTAAGTTTCTTAAAAAGACTTCAGATAAAATCATCATTGCCCAAAATTGGGGTAATCGACCAAAGCATTTTAATACAAAAACCAAAGAATTGATAACGTTTGCAACCATTGAAAATTATGTTGAGTTTCTGGCACGTGAAATTGATGAAGTCATTAAAACGCTAGGAAAAGACAGGGTGCTAGTGATGGGGCAGGTGCATCGTTTTGGTCGGCGTACCAGTCCATTATCTTGCATGGGCTTGCCCATAAAAGTAAGAAATTGTGAAACGTCGCGCGGTGGATTTGTAATTAAGTTCAACCGCCTATTTGCCGTCGAAATGAAGGTGCGAGAAATTCAGTTTCTAAGCCCAACAGATGTAATGTGTAAAAAAGGTGCTTGTATCAATATGAATTCAAGCGGTATGCCGTTGTTTTCTGATTGGCGCCATTTATCAACGTGGGGGTCTCAATATTTGGTAAAACGATTTGAAAAACCATTAGCGAAGTTTTTCCAGAGTAAGAGATGAGAATTAAATGTCTACAGCGGTAAATTACAGACCTGATATTGATGGCTTACGGGCTATTGCAGTTTTAAGTGTGCTCTTGTTTCATTTAGACATTGCTGTTTTTTTTCAGGCGGCTTTATTGGCGTTGATATATTTTTTGTAATCAGCGGGTTTTTGATAACGCGCCTCATCGTAGAAGAAGTTAAGTAAACAGGAAGTTTTTCATTTTCGAATTTTTATGTAAGGCGATTTCGAAGATTGTTTCCTGCATTTTTAACGGTGCTTGGGGTGTCGATAATTATCGCTGTTGGTTTATACGCGCCTCATGATCTTGAGAACTTTGGCGCTAGTGCTTTTCATAGTATTTTAGTGTTTCAAACATCTATTTCTGGCGCGAGGCAGGTTATTTTGATGCAGGTTTAAAGTTAAACCCTGTTCTGCATACTTGGTCATTGAGTGTTGAAGAGCAGTTTTACCTTATCTGGCCAATAACAGTTTTATTTTTTGTAACTAGATTTGGCATATCTTCGGTTGTGAAGGTTTTGGTTTTTATAATTCTTAGTAGTTTGTTGCTCAATCTTGGTTTTGATCAAAAGGTAGTTCAATACTTCAATCCTAATACCTCAAATGATAATCTAGAAAACATTCGAGCTGCAATGTTTTATCTTGGGCCATTTAGAAATTTCGAGTTGGGGCTGGGTGCGCTACTGGTTTTCTTCGTAGATAAGAAAATCAAAAATAATGCGGTAAACGAAGTGATATTCTTAGTGGGTCTCGCGATGATCTTAGTACCTGTCTTCTTGTTTACTGAAGAAGTTACCTTCCCGAGTTATAATGCGCTTATTCCTTGTCTTGGCACTGTTATGATAATCTTTGCCAATGATCCAAAATACTCAGGCGTATTATTGAGAAATAAGATTGCTGTGGCAGTCGGCCTGATTAGTTACTCTTTGTACCTCGTTCACTGGCCAGTAATTGTCTTTTATAAATATGTTATACTTGTGAAACTAACTTCACTTGAGAAGTTACTAATTGGGCTTGTTTCAATTTTACTCGCGACATTGATTTACAAGTTCATTGAGCAAAGATGGCGTAAGCCTTTAAAGCCTGTTCTTGAGGCCTCAATGCCAAATAGTTACTTTGTTGCTGGAGCTTCATCTCTGTGTCTTGTTTTTACTATTCTTACGGCAAACATATGGGCGAATAATGGGTGGCTTTGGCGTCTAGAGTCTGACAAACGTCAAATCTTTCAGCAAATAAGTAACCCTAGAGAATTTCATCTGAAATATTATGGTGGTCATGTCTGCAAACCAAATAGACTATGTTCTGTTAACTCAGAGCAAAGCAACAACGTATATTTTATTGGCGACTCTCATTCGCAGCAATATGCTTATGGACTTGCAAAGACTTTTCCGGATGTAAAGTTTACCCACATAGATAATCGATGTCGCTTTAGTACGATTGATTTTTGTTATGCAGGAAAATTTCAAGATTCTAAATTTGTCGAAGCAAAAATTAAAGAGCTTGAGTTGTTGAAAAATTCAAGTGATCTCGTAATCATAGGTCAGGCTTGGTGGGCGAGGCAGAGGTGTTTTAATACAAAAACAAAAGAGTTAGTGAAATTAGCCACCTCGGAGGAACATGTCGCTTTTCTTGCGCAGGAAATACTTAAGGTTGAAAACTACCTTGGTAAAGGACGTGTGCTGGTAATGGGGCAGGTAAATCGCTTTGGAGAAATTGGTAATCCATTAACTTGTTTAGGGCTAGTGATTGCAAACAAATCCTGCGGAACATCTGCAATCACGCACGCTCCTGAATTTAATGCCTTGCTTGACGCAGCTCTACAAATACATGGAATACCATTCATTACCCCTACAGATGTTATGTGTGATGAAAGTGTGGGACGTTGTGCAAACTTCAACAAGGATGGAATACCGCTTTATTCAGATGCCGGGCATTTATCAACTTGGGGCTCTGAGTATGTTATTAAGCGAGTAAAGCAACCATTGACTGCGTTTTTTAGAACATCATTATAATACATACAAAGCTTACAAGTGTAATTTTTGTAAATTACAATGCATACATATTTACATCATTTAAGTTTGTTTTTTTACAACTTGGCTACATCTTCTCACTAACAGATGGAGGAGTGTGCAATGCAAAAAAATACGAACGGCAAAACTGGGTTGTTTATTCCTGGCCCAGCAAATATCCCTGATTGTGTTCGTCAGGCTCTTAATGTGTCAATGCAGGATATGCGTGCGCCAGATTTTGGCGAGCTAACACTTCCAATTTTTTCCGACCTTAAAAAAGTTTTCAAAACAGAAACTGCTGAAGTTTTTATGTTCCCTGGCTCTGGTACAGCTGGCTGGGAATCTGCGGTATCGAATCTCTTTAGTACAGGCGAAAAAGTATTGATGTCGAGTTTTGGTCAATTCTCAATGCTTTGGGTTGATATGGCGCAGCGTTTTGGCCTTGATGTTCATCATTGCGAAGTAGAGTGGGGATTAGGTGTTCCGCATGTTGAGTATCGCGAGATTCTTGAAAAAGATACGAACCATCAAATCAAGGGCGTATTTGCTTGCCACAATGAAACAGCCACAGGCGTTGTATCTGACATCGCAGAGATACGGGCTATTCTTGATGATTTAGATCATCCAGCTCTTTTATGCGTAGATGCTGTTAGTTCTATTGGTTCTCTTGACTTTCGTATGGATGAATGGGGCGTCGATGTTGCTGTCTCGGGTTCACAAAAAGGCTTCATGCTTCCAACTGGGTTAGCAATTGTTGCTGTAAGTCAAAAAGCAATGGAGTTGCGCGGTGAAGCTAATTTACCGCGTACGTTCTTGTCCTACGATGATATGATGAAAACAAATGTTACGGGGCATTTCCCATATACACCTGCAACGCAGATGTTTCATGGCCTTCGCGCATCGCTTGACTTTATCTTTGAAGAAGGCTTGGAAAACGTAATATTGCGTCACACACGATTAGCGCAGGCAGTTCGTGCAGGAGTTCATGCTTGGGGGCTCGACCTTTGTGCTCGGAACCCAGAAAACTATTCAGATACAGTGTCTGCTATTATGGTTCCAGAGGGATTTGATAGCGCGGAAGTCGCGAAGACTGCCTACTACAAATACAATATGTCTTTGGGAGCTGGGCTTAGTAAAGTCGCTGGTAAAGTATTCCGCATTGGGCATCTAGGCGATCTTAATGAAATCATGGTTTTGCAAGCTCTTGCAGGTTCTGAAATGGCCATGCGTGATTGTGGAATAAATATCGAGCTTGGTTCAGGTGTTGCTGCTGCCCAAGAAACATTCATCAACACGGACGCTGCTCTAAAAAGTATTGCGGCATAAGGAGAAGATTATGAATACGAATTCTATTGTAACAATTGCGCGTACAGTTGAGCTTTCTGAAATTCTTACAGATGGAGGTTTTAAGCATAATCATGTGATTGATATCCGTCGCTGTGAAGAGGGGCGTGCTCGTCCTGTTGAGGAAGAAGTGCTAAAGCGCCTCCGTAATCATTTCATCAGTTATGATCAGATGGCTATGGATTTAAATGATGTTGGTCCATGTGAAGAGGTGCATTTGTGTGAAATGCTTCAAGAATATGAGGGAAATACTCTGCTTGTTGCTGATGACGTACCCCAAGTTGCTAAGCTTTGTAATATTTACAACATTCCGTTCGAGAGTAAGGTATTTTACGTTGTAGAAACTGGAAAAGGTGATGTTATCAAGCCGTATGATCAGCCTCAGGTGCAGGCGTCTTCTGCTGCAAAGTTTGGTGTGTTTGGCTGATAAAATTTATGAACTTTGAACTGGTGTCTACCCCGATTGATCTCAGTTCTTATTTGGCCGCAAGCGTGTTCTCCAATTCACGTTTGCGGCTTTTTAGTGTTTTTAGCAATGCTTTCGTTTACAAAATTGACATTTAGATTGAATCAAAGCAATCTCGCCTAATGGCAGGAGAAAAAGTATTCATTGGTCCCAAGCTAAGGGAATTGCGACAATCGCGTCAGCTCACCCAAGCTATGATGGCGAGTGAGCTTGGTGTGAGCGCTAGCTACATAAATTTACTTGAGAGAAATCAACGCCCCGCATCTTTGAAATTTCTAATCACATTATCTGATAGCTTTGGCCTTAACTGGCGAGAGCTTACGAATACAGATAGCGGTGTAGCACTTTCAGACTTACGTCAGATCACAAAAGATCCAGCTTTTGGGGAAACCCTTCCAGATATTGAAGAGCTTCGCTCTGCCTTAGAAGGTTCACCTAACCTAATGAATGGCATGGTGAGTATCTTTAACGCTTATCGTGCATATGGTGAGAAACTAGCCGAGCAAAACGAATATATATCATCAAATGATGATAATAATCTTGGGGTAGAACAAAGCACCCATGATTTTTTCCACAGTAACAATAATTATTTTGGTGCGCTTGAAAAACTTGCTGAAAAATCTTGTGTAGAATTTATTCCTGATCGGGAAGAGATTTATTCAGCTTTTAAAAGGCATCTTGTTAAAACGTTAAATATTGAAATTAAGTTAGTTCGCGACGAAGTGCTTGGCAAATCATTGCGTTATTATGATCGCGAAAAACGGCAGCTATTACTGTCAGATGGGCTAGATCATCAAAACAAAGTCTTTCAGTTAGCGCATATGATTGCTCTTATTCAGTATGATGAACTCATAAATGAACAGCTCCCAAAAGCCATCCATAAAAATGAACTGGCTGCATCGCGATGCCGTGTTGAACTTGCAAATTATTTTGCCGCTGCAATCTTGATGCCCTACGCTGAGTTTTATGAAGAAGCGGTGAGAACTAAATATGATATTGAGAGATTGGCTGCGTATTTCTCAGTCTCTTACGAACAGGTTTGCCACCGTTTAACGACACTCCAAAGGCCAGGTAAGCGCGGCATTCCTTTCTTTTTCTTAAGAGTTGATAGAGGAGGGAACGTATCAAAACGCTTTAATGTAACCCCAATACAATTGGCGCGGTTTGGCGGGGCTTGTCCAAAGCTCGATGTGCATTATTGTTTCCGAGTACCAAGCCGTATTTTAACGCAAACTGTTGAGATGCCAGATCACAGCCGATATTTGACGATCAACAGAACCGTAGACAGACCCGCTATCCGGTATTCAACAGAAGACAAACGCTTAGCAATTTCTCTTGGTTGCCCAGTGCAATATGCGCCTGAATTAATCTATGGACGAGAGCAAGATTCAGTCTCAACACAATCAGTTACTGAGGTGGGTGTGAACTGTAGACTGTGCCCAAGGCACAACTGCCAACAAAGAGCACACGACCCATTTCATTCATCGCTTAAGATTGATGAAGACAGACGCGGCGTCACGCATTTTGAGAGTTAAGTGCTTATGGCAGGTATGTGCCAGAAGCAGACGATCGTTCGTATAAATTCAATGTTTGTATTGAACCAATACGTATCCAATATATTTTGCCCCGCAACTACTTCGTGATTCTATTAACGCCAGAAATTATTTGCTTGAGCAACTGTTTGAAAATTTGCGGCTACTACTACACCGGACACCATTGTAAGGCTGTCCGCATTATTAGCATAATCAGGGCGCATCCGATTTCTTGCGTCATCATCGGGTTGCGTAATCTTTACAGCCATGCGGGAAAGTTTTATCGCCAATTCAAACCCAGCTTCAGGGGTCTCTGTTTCTAAACTTGGTAGTCAAGACATATTTATCTCCTTTTATATCGTGCACGATGTTTCCACTAATCCTTGAACGAAAGCATATTGCGTGTCAACATTTAAATTGCGCGCGATAGAATTATACGGAGATTTAAAAATGACGACTGACACATTGCCAACCAGTGCTAAAGATATGTTTTGTTATGGAATTTACACGGCATCTCATGTCGTAAACCGTGCTTATATTCCGCACCTCAAAAAATTGGGATTAACCTACCCGCAATACATCACGCTAACGTTGCTTTGGGAGCAAGATGGGCAAAAGGTGACAGAGTTGGCCAAACAATTGTGGATGGAAACTAGCACGTTAACTCCATTATTGAAGCGATTGGAAACGCAAGGTCATCTTATTAGAAGTCGCGGTAAACAAGATGGCAGGGAAGTTATCATTAATTTGACTACCAGCGGGCAGGAACTAAAAAAATCAGCACCAAAAGTTACTGCTTGTATGGTAAAAGGAACTGCACTCACGCTTTATGAATTGGAAAAGCTACAGGCTCTTCTCGGAAAACTTCGAAACGGATTCGAAGAAATATGACGTAAGTGGCCTTAACCCCACACTAAAGGAACTCTGATTAACGATTTGTCCCTATAGCTACTACTCTACAATTGGAATCCAACATCCACATTGGGTCAGAACCAGCCGTTACCATCATTCACAATTAAATCTTAAACCCGTTATAGTCTGCTGGCCTTGCCGCCACCACACCTTGAATAAGCAGTGTTTGCAAAACATCGCTTGGTGTTTCTTCAACTGCTTGCTGAACAGCTTCAAGAAGTTGCGGAACAAGATGGGCATTATCGTTTGAGGTTATCAGCGGCAATCCTGCTTTTGGTTTTGAGGCGCCTAAGACGACAATCTTCGAGATGGTTTCTGGCTCATAGTGTTTGGCAAGTTCAAAGGCTAACGCGTCAATTGCGGCAATATTAGCATCCCCATTTGCAACAGCAGATATAGAATTGCGATGAGCGCCTGTCACAACGCGCTTTTCCTTGGCAATTGCCTCTTCTGCTGGCTTGCCTGTTATTTCGCTAAAGACATGAAACCCTGATTGTGAATCATCACTATTCATGGCGATTTTTTCGACAAACTCAAAGGCTTGAGGTGAAGCTAAATGATCAAAATCATCATCGTCATGCCCGATGTAAACTGAATTATAATCCCCCGCAGGACAATCAGGTAAATCATAGTGAAACCTAGCAAAGGGGATAACTTGCTCTTTCAGGTAATTTGCATAAGGCCAGCCGCAGGTTTGGCCGATGATTAGCTCAGGCTTGCTCCAAAGTGCTGCAGGGTGTGTGTCCCGATCTAACTTAACAGGGGCGTGAATTTCTCTTTGAGTAAGCTGATTTTGGATATGTGACCATAAAACATCAATTGCATGTGCTGTTTCAGGCCAGTCATACATGGAGAGGGTGGCACAAGGGTGGGTAGGTTCGCTCACTTTTTGTCCGTTTTCTATTACTCGTTCCGTAAGAATGGATGAGCAATTTCTTCTTTTGGTGTCAAAAAATACTTCCTGAATATTTCACCATAAGACTTATAAATATAATGATTGTTCAGGCTGTTAAAATGCTCGCGGTTCATACGATAGAATTTTGGTAATTCATACCATGAAATTCCAGGTTTTTCATGATGCACAGCGTGCAAGTTATTATACAAAAACAAAAAAGCAATTGGGCAGCATTTCTCTATGATGACAGTACGCTCTTGATGGTCTTCAACTGCTTGGTGTTCAAGAAAAGTCCTTATAAGCAGAATAGATATTCCAAAATAAACAGACAAAAGAATGGCCCATACTGGAATAGTGCTGAACTTTGTAATGAAGAAAGCCATCACCGCACACAAAGCAAAGTGCTGGAACCAAGAGCTTATGAGATATCCTCGTTTCTCTTTGTTAGCAAAAAACTCTTTAACTTCCGAAATATAAAACTTAGGTATCGAAATTGCCGGCCCAATAAGCATTCGGCCAAGAAGAGTGTTATTGAACGTTAAGATGGCTCGAATAACTCTATTCATATTTTCATACTTGAAACGTGGATGATACCAACTTTCTGGATCGTCAAAGGGGTCGGTGAGTTCATCAGTGTTATGATGTTCTATGTGCGTATCGCGAAACCGTTCATAAGGAATGATCCAACCAATGGGGAATAGTAAGAGCAGTCTATTCAGCAGTTTGCTTTTGGTAGGATGTCCATGGATTACTTCATGAGTGATGGATAGAAAAAGCGTAGTGTTAAGCGCAAAAACGCATATCCAAACTGGCAGCGGAATATAATTATTGTAGATGAGTAGCAAAGCCCAAATAGCGTAACTTAGAAGTATCAAACCAAGCGTTGGTAGTTCTATTAATTGATTCAGTTTTTTCAAAAATGCCCCCTTGCAATTTCGTGAATATGAGGGAATAGGGAGTATTTGACGATGTGAGACTTTACACGGTTTTCGCTAATTTGGTGTGATTGCACAACATTGTTGACTTTTAAATCATATTTGCGAAACTAGAAAGCATGGACAAGCGTGAAATATCTAGAGTTTTTAGAAATAGACTTCGCATCATTATAGAGCGCCGTGAAGAATCGGTCTCCTCTTTTGCAAAGCGTTGTGGGTTAGACCGCTCAGCACTTAGCCAGTTTTTAGATGAGCAAGTTGTAAGGCTCCCAAGAGCTGAAACGCTTAACGCAATCGCCTCATCAGAAAACATCAGCGTTGATTGGTTGTTGGGCTTAAGCCAAGATGAGGGTAACTTAGGCGAAGTTGCTTCATTATTAAATATTGAGCGCGGCGAATCTGGTTCACATGATTCAATTTTAGCAAGTTGGCAGAGAGAGGCCGTGGGATATAAAATCAGATATTCACCAAGCTCGCTTCCAGATCTTTTACGAACCAAAGCTGTAACTCAATATGAGTTCAGTGCCAGTAAAGATGCTTATGCAGATGTAAAAGCAGATGTATCTCAACAACAATTAGATTACACACGTCTTCCAGAAACCGATATGGAAGTTGTTATGCCTTTTCAAAGGTTGCAAAATCTTGCCGAGGGTGTCGATATTTGGCGTGATCTTGCCAGAGGCGCGAGACAGGCTCAACTTGATCATATTGCGCATTTGTTGGAGGAACTCTATCCAACATTTCGCCTGTTCCTTTATGATGGCCGTGTACATTACGCAGCCCCCTTCACAGTTTTTGGCCCCCAAAGAGCTGCCGTTTATTTAGGTGATATGTATATGGTAATTAACGCGGTAGAGCATATCCGTGATTTAACGAAACGCTTTGATAATGTTATTCGCATAGCAGAGGTCTCACCAGACAAGGCTGCCCAATGGGTGAAGGAACTCAAGGTGATTTAATTAGCCATGCTATTATTTTTTGTCAGCTTGCAAGCCCGCATTGTAGGCACGTTCAAGAATACCTTTCCTACGTTCATCTGAGCCAGTTGAACCATTCAAAATATGAGTGCGCTTTTCCTTGAATCCAAAATAACCCAATGTGCCTGTTTCCCATATATTGAGCATTGACTTCTCAATCTGTGAATATGGCTCCCATGTATTTGGATTTGCGCCTGCAGGAATTAACATAATTGCAGTTCTGTCTTTTTGAAGTGATTTATTATGATCATCTAATTGGTCATACGCCCAGCCCCAAGACCATACTCGATCTAACCAACCCTTTAACATAGCGGGCATCCCGAACCAGAAAAGAGGAAATATCATACAAACGGCATCACACTTATTTATTCTAGCTTGCTCTTTCAAAATATCATCAGGTGGAGAATTACCATCATTTTCAATGTCTGGGATTGACCAGCAAGGGTTGAACCCTTCCGCATGTAAATCAGCGAGCTCGCATGTATTCCCTGCTTTTATCACACCATCCATAAACCGTTTAGCAATGGCATGGCTAAAGGAGTTTTTATCAGGATGGCTTAAGACAACGAGTACATGCATAACTAATTAATAAAACCACCTGCACGAAGTGCTTGAGTAATGTCTGCTTTTAAATCTTTTGGATCTTCAAGCCCCACATTAAGACGAACAAGAATTCCATCTCCGGTCCCTTTAGCAATTTTGCGATCTGATAGATTGACGAGAACAGCAAGGCTTTCATAGCCTGCCCAAGAGTATCCGCGCCCAATTAAGTTTAGCGCATCATAAAAGCGCGCAGCTTTTTCAATGTCATCAGTTTTAAGTGTGAAACCAAACAGCCCAGTAGAACCTTTAAAGTCGCGTTTCCATAAATCATGTTGCGGATGGGAAGGAAGGGCAGGGTGCAATACTGTGGCAATGGCTGGTAGCGTTTCCATCCACTTTGCCATTTCGATTGCATTCTTCTCATGCTCTCGAATACGTACGCCCATCGAACGAATACCGCGTAATGTTAGATAAGCATCATCAGGACTTGCACAGCACCCCATCAAGCCAAAATGCGCATGTAACTGTTTCCAGCAGCGCTCATTTGCAGATACAGAACCCATAACCAGATCAGAGTGCCCCGCAGGGTATTTAGTAAGAGCATGAATCGAAATATCAACGCCGTAGTCTAAGGATTTGAAATATAAAGGTGTTGCCCAAGTGTTATCAATCATAACAATTGCATTACGTGCATGAGCAGCCTCACATATTGCAGGGATGTCTTGAATTTCAAATGTATTTGAACCAGGTGATTCTGTAAAAATAACCGATGTATTGTCTTTTATAAGTTCAGAAATACCAGCCCCTATAAGTGGATCATAATACTCAACGTCGACCCCCATACGTGTAAGCGTATGATCACAAAACTCTCGCGTTGGGCCATAACAACTATCAAGTATCAAAAGATGATCACCAGCGCTTACAAAAGCTAAAAGTGGAATTGTAATAGCAGCAAGGCCAGATGGTACTAGAACAGTTCCTGCAGAACCTTCCATTTCATCAAGTACTTCGCAAAGAGCATCCGTAGTAGGCGTTCCACGTGTCCCATAAGTATATTTCTGAGATCGATTTCGCATGGTCACATAATTTGGATAAAGCACGGTTGAAGCATGAACAACAGGCGGGTTCACAAAGCCATGATAGTCGTCAGGGTGATTCCCTGTGTGCGTAAGTTGCGTATCAAGCTGATATGCTTTTGACTTTGATTCACCAGCTTTGTTGTCGCTCATTATGATATTCCTTGCGAATTTTAAAATTAATCAACTTGTAGCCAAAACAGAAAAGCTGTCGTTTCGCAATGAAATCGAAGTTTTTTTACACTTTTTATCTCATATTTTGACACTTTACCGTTAAAAATATTAATTTCATGCAGTCTTGGTGCGTTTTCTTCGATTTGAGAAATTTTACCCTTGACGTAAACGCAACAATGCAATTGTATGTGCAACATTGGTTTTGGGGGAGAATTCCACTAGCTGGAATGAGGTTCTTTAAAAAATCTCAGAACGAAACCAACTTAATTGCCCACAGCAAAAATGCTGCGGGAGGAAACTTAATGGGTAACAGAAAAGGCTGTAATCTATGAAAAAAACTATCGTATCTGCGCTTGGCGTAGCTGCAATGGGCGTAACTGCTTTTGGTGCGTCTGCTGCAACTCTTGATGATATTAAAGCTAAAGGCTTTGTACAGTGTGGTGTGAGTCAGGGGCTTCCTGGTTTCTCTAATCCAGACTCTGCTGGTAACTGGACAGGCATTGATGTCGATCTTTGTCGCGGTGTTGCCGCTGCAGTATTCGGCGATGCTACTAAAGTGAAATACACTCCACTTTCAGCTAAAGAACGCTTCACAGCACTTCAGTCTGGTGAAATCGATGTTCTTTCACGTAACACTACGTGGACAGCAACTCGTGATACAACTTTGGGTCTAAACTTTGCTGGCGTAAACTACTACGATGGTCAAGGCTTCATGGTTCGTCACGATCTTGGTGTTAAGTCAGCTCTTGAGCTTTCTGGCGCTTCTATCTGCACAAACACTGGTACAACAACAGAACTTAACGTTGCTGACTATTTCCGTGCAAACAAGCTTGAGTACGAAATTGTTGCATTCGAAAAAGCTGACGAAGTTGTAGCTGCATATGATGCGGGCCGTTGTGACGTATACACAACTGACCAATCAGGTCTTTATGCTCAGCGTCTGAAACTTACAAACCCTGCTGACCACAATGTTCTTCCAGAAATCATTTCTAAAGAGCCTCTAGGTCCTGTTGTTCGTCAAGGTGATGACCAGTGGTTCAACCTTGTTAAGTGGACACACAACGCAATGGTAAACGCTGAAGAACTTGGCATTACATCTGCAAATGCAGAAGCAATGAAAACTTCAGACAACCCTGCTATCAGGCGTGTTCTTGGTACAGAAGGCGAATTCGGCGCAGCACTAGGTGTTGGCAATGATTGGGCTTTCAACATCATCAGCCAAGTAGGTAACTACGCTGAAGTGTTCGAACGCAACGTAGGACCAGACACACCGCTAGCAATTTCTCGCGGCACCAATGACCTTTGGTCAAAAGGTGGTCTACAGTACGCACCTCCAATCCGCTAAGGATTTTAGATATAATCAGGGCCAGTCAAACGACTGGCCCTGACTTTTATAAGCGGCAAAGAACCGTAAAAACATAACAAAGATTTAGCATTCCATAGAACGCAATAAATGCAGTTCTGGATATGTATTAGGGTGAGGGAAAATGGCTGTAACTGATATGCCAGGCGGAGACGAAAAGCCAAAAGTAAGGCTTTTAAACGATCCAAAATTCAGATCAATAATATTTCAAGTTATATTAGTCGCATTCCTTGTATGGCTGGTATGGGGCATGGTCAATAATGCCGCTAACAACTTACAAAAAGCAGGCATTGCTTCTGGGTTCGATTTCCTAGGAATAGCTGCAGGCTTTGGTTTGAACTTTTCGCCATTCCTTGAATATAATCAAAATTCAACGTTCCTAGATGTGTATTGGGTAGGACTTCAAAACACACTTATTCTTGCTGTAATAGGGGGGGGGGTTGCCACTATTATCGGGTTCTTAGTCGGTGTGGCACGTTTATCTAATAACTGGGTCATCAATAAAATGGCCTATGTCTATGTAGAAGTACTTCGCAATATTCCGCTTCTTCTACAAATTTTTATTTGGTACAAAGGCGTCGGAGCATTCCTACCTTCTAAGAGAACGCCTGCTGATTTAGGAATGTTTGGTCAGCTTAATGCTGCAGGTCTTTTTGCCCCCAAGCCTGTCTATTCAGATGGCGCTGGCATGATACCTCTTGCGTTACTTGCAGCTGTTGTGATCACATTCTTTGTAAGCCGCTGGGCTAAGAAACGACAAATGGCGACTGGTGAGCGGTTTCCAGTATTTTGGACTGCACTTGGTTTAATGATTGGGTTGCCTTTGTTAGCTTATTTCATATTCGGGCAACCAATTTCGGCTGAATATCCAACAGTTGGTAATTTTGGCCCTAAAGGTGGAATGCAGGTTATTCCAGAATTGATTGCGCTTATTCTTGCATTGTCACTGTATACGGCAGCATTTATTGCGGAGATCGTGCGTGCAGGTATTCTTGCTGTAAGCAGAGGGCAAACAGAGGCTTCATATGCTTTGGGGCTTCGTCCGGGGCAAACGCTTCGGTTAAATATTATTCCACAAGCGATGCGCGTGATTATTCCGCCGCTTACCAGTCAGTACTTGAATTTGACCAAAAACTCATCTTTGGCTGTGGCGATTGCGTATCCAGATTTAACAGCGATTTTTGCAGGCACTGCACTAAATCAAACTGGTCAGGCGGTAGAAATTCTACTCATGACCATGCTGACTTATCTTGCAATTTCACTCATAACTTCATTGTTCATGAATTGGTATAATTCAAGAATGTCATTGGTCGAAAGATAGGAGAGCGATCATGGCTAATACAAATAATGACGTAAGTTTCGTTCGCTCTGAGTTGGTTCAGGCATCTGCGCCACCGAGTGGGGAAATTGGTGTAGTGGGTTGGATTAGAAAAAATCTATTTTCCTCCCCTTCAAACACGATCCTGACTTTAATCGGTCTATTCCTTTTGTACTTGGTTGTGCCAGGTACATTAAACTGGGGAATATTTGATGCTGTTTGGTCTGGCGAGAATCGCTTAGCCTGTGCAACAGTTGCTCAAGGTGGAGAATTGCCAGACGGCTGGAAAGCAGCTTGTTGGCCTTATGTAGGGGCTTATTTAAAGCTCTTTATATACGGCCGATATCCTGATGCAGAACTGTGGCGCGTAAATCTCGTGCTTATCATGTTCTTTGTAGGGCTTATCCCGTTATTAATGCCTTCAATAGGCTTTAAGCGCGAAAACCTGATCTTCATGCTTGGTATTTTCCCTGTAGCATCATTCGTACTGCTTTCAGGCGGCAACCTAAACTTCAATGGTTTCCTTATCCCAGAAGCAATCATGGCGCCTTCTTCATTTAAGTTTTGGATTGATTTCATACTTCTAAGCTTGATCATATGTGGTTTAGTTGGAGTTTATATGAAGGCCACTGAAACAGATCCAAAACAAGCTGTAACACTTGCTGCTATTGCAATGGCTGTAATTGGTGTAATCCTCTTCGTGATGTCAGTAGACTTCGGTCTGGTAGAAGTTGAAACGGAACTTTGGGGTGGCTTTGTCATGACCCTCGTCATTGCTGTTACTGGTATCGTTGCAGCTCTTCCTCTTGGTATTTTGCTAGCGCTTGGGCGTCGTTCTGACATGCCAGCCGTTAGCTTGTTCAGTGTTATTTTTATTGAGTTCTGGCGCGGTATTCCGCTTATTACTGTGCTCTTTATGTCATCTGTTATGCTGCCGCTCTTTTTACCAGATGGCGTAACCTTCGATAAATTACTTCGTGCACTTATTGGTGTGGCACTCTTCTCATCAGCCTATATGGCTGAGGTAGTTCGTGGTGGTATGCAAGCCATCCCGAAGGGGCAATATGAGGGTGCGATGGCGGTTGGCCTTAATTATTGGCAATCAATGCGAATGATTATTCTGCCTCAAGCTTTGAAAATCGTTATCCCAGGCATCGTTAATACATTCATTGGCTTGTTTAAAGATACAACGCTTGTATCAATTATTGGGCTTTTAGATTTCTTGGGCATGATCAATCTTTCACACTCAGACTCAAATTGGGCAACGCCCGTTCAGGCAATGACGAGTTATCTCTTCTGCGCATTCGTATTTTTTATCTTCTGTTTTGGAATGGCGCGGTATTCCGTGTTCATGGAAGACAGACTTAACACTTCTCATAGGTAGGTAGTAATTATTATGGCTAAGGCAACAAGACCTGCAAAAAATGGCAAAACCGAAAACTCCAGATGATCTAAAAAAGATCAAAGGGGTTAGTCCAAAACTTGAAGGCGTATTGAATGGTCTGGGTGTTTACTCATATGACCAAGTGGCACGCTGGAAAAAAGCTGAAGTTGAATGGGTGGATGACCATCTGAAATTCAAAGGCCGCATTGAGCGCGATGAATGGATACCACAGTGCAGGATGATGGCGAAGTCATCACCTAACAAAGCTGGTGCTACTAAAGCTGCAGCAAAACCTGCCGCTAAAAAAGCAGCGACGGCTAAAACAAGTGCTGCAAGTAAAGCTGGTGCTAAAGCTAAAACAGCGAGTGCTTCAACACGCAAAGCACCGCCAAAGTCAGCAACAGCAAAAGCAGCTCCTGTGAAATCTAAGGCTGTAAAAAAGCCTGCTACCAAGAAAACTTCTGCTGCAAAAGCTGCCGCACCTGTTATGGCTGCAGCAGCAGTTGCTGCAAGTGCAAAGCCTGCAAAAGCAAAGTCAGCAGGCAATGGAGCTAAGAAACTTGCTGTTTCTGAAACAGACGTAGCGATTGAAATCACTAATATGAACAAATGGTATGGTGATTTTCATGTGCTGAAAGACATCAACATCAAGGTTATGCGCGGTGAGCGCATCGTTGTGGCTGGGCCATCTGGTTCAGGTAAGTCAACGATGATCCGCTGTATCAATCGTCTGGAAGAACACCAGAAGGGCCACATCGTTGTCGATGGTAACGAGCTTACAAATGATCTTAAAAAGATTGATGAAGTTCGCCGCGAAGTAGGAATGGTGTTCCAGCACTTTAATCTCTTCCCACATCTTACAATTCTGGAAAACTGTACGCTTGCTCCGATATGGGTCCGTAAGACCCCAAAGAAAGAAGCAGAAGAAATTGCAATGCACTTCCTTGAGAAAGTGAAAATTCCCGAGCAGGCATTGAAGTACCCTGGTCAGTTATCTGGCGGTCAGCAGCAGCGTGTGGCTATTGCTCGCTCACTGTGTATGAACCCCCGCATCATGTTGTTTGATGAGCCGACATCAGCGCTTGATCCTGAAATGATCAAGGAAGTGTTAGAGACAATGGTTAGCCTTGCTGAAGATGGCATGACGATGATTTGTGTAACGCATGAAATGGGCTTCGCACGTCAGGTTGCAAACCGCGTTATCTTCATGGATGAAGGCCAAATCGTTGAACAAAACGAGCCAGAAGCATTCTTTGATAACCCTCAACATGAGCGCACAAAACTCTTCTTGAGCCAAATTCTGCACTAGAGCATTTTCTGTGATATCGAAACCGATTTCACGATAAGAAAACGCGTAAAAATCGATATTGCGATGCGTAAACTAATTAAGAGAATGGGGCTGTTAATCGCAGCCCCTTTTTTTATTGTTTTGCTATATCTATTTTCAGCACTGATTGGTGGGGTAATTCCTTCGGGTTTAAAGCAATCATCAGTTAGTTTGTCTTTAGTCGAGAAACCAGTCTTTCTTACTGCAAATGCATTACACGTCGATATTGCAATTCCTGTGAGTGCTCTTAATTTGCAACAATTCTCTTTTCTAAGAGAAGCTGGTTTTCCACTAGATAATTCCAACCTTGAATACTTGGTTGTCGGTTGGGGATCGCGTGAGTTTTATACAAGTACAGCTAATTATTCAGACATGAAGTTAGACACTGTTTGGAAAGCAGCTACAGGAGATGCGTCTGTAATATACATCGCGCCAGGAGGCGATATCGGTAAATCTGAAGGGGTCGTACCAATAGAAATGACGCAGGACGGGTTTGAAAAGTTAGTTGATTTTATACTCAATAGTTTTCACATTGAAAACGAAAAGCCAATATTATTAAAAAGCACAACGTTTGGGTACGGTGATCTTTTTTATGAAGCCAAGGGGAGGTTTAACATTTTTAATCCCTGCAATGTCTGGGTATCAAAAGCATTGAACAAGGCAGGTGTTTCAACCGGAGTTTGGACACCAACAACCTATAGTTTGCTTCTACATCACTGGCTATATAATTAAGGCTTCCAGCGGTAAATCCAATCCTGATTATGTAAGATATACTGACCAGAAACATTGAGTAACCCAATATTCCTTACCACTGCTGAAGGGCCAGATAAGTGGTAAATATTACCATTAGACCTTGCTGTCTTTGCAATACGCTTAACACGCGGCAATCTTTGTTTTTCAAACTGTTGTAAGGCTGTTTCAACATCATCATTGTTTGAAAGACATTCAGTTAACACATGCGCGTCTTCAATAGCTTGAGCGGCCCTTGTGCAGCAAAGGGAAGCATTGCATGTGCCGCATCCCCAATAAGCGCCATGGTTTTAAAAGCCATGGTTTTAATGGATCTTGTTTCATAAAGTGGCCATCCAGACCATTCAACATTATTTTTTAGCAAGTCGGTAAAATCACTATTCCAATGCGCAAATTTTTTGACAAGATCAGCTTTTGACTTTTCATTGAATTTAAGTTTCCTGGCTTCTTGTGTGACCGCGATTACATTCAAATAACTTGCCCCACGAACAGGATAAGTAACGGCATGTGCCTTTGGGCCTAACCAGACTACCGTGTTACTAAGAGCTTTATCGTTTTTCACTTGTTGCGAAGGAATAAGCGTTCTCCAAGCAGTTTTACCGCTATAAATGGCGGGTTCTAATTTAAGGATGTTGTTGCGAACACTAGAGTGAATACCGTCAGCCCCAACTAGTAATTCCCCAACAATCTCCTTCATTCTCTCATCTGTTTTGACTAACGCAGTCACGCCATTTTGGTGAATGGCAGCATCGGCAATTTCAGCTCCAAAAGTAATTGTAATGTCTGGATTATCTTGGCAGGCTTTTAAAAGAATATTTTGAAGATCAGCTCTATGGATAACGATATATGGAGCATCATATTTATTTTGAATATAAAGCCCGAGAGGAATGGTAGCAAGCTCTGAACCCTTAAGAGCATTCATCATTAATATGGCATCGGGTACATCGCCAATGGACAATAGTTCACGACCTAAACCAAGTGAGTTCAAGACATGAAATGCATTTGGAGAAATTTGTATGCCAGCACCCAGGGGCTCAAGCACTTCGGCGCGTTCAAAAACCTTAACCCGATTGCCTGCTTTGGCTAAACATAGTGCTGCGGTTAAACCAGCAATTCCGCCACCACTTATGAGTATCTTGCGACGGGTCATTATCGATATTTGGCTTATGCAGCTTGGTCGTTAAAGGTACAGCCTTCAGGGCGCGTATCGTGACCTTTAAGATCGCTTGCATATCTATAAACGGTAGAACAGTACGGGCAGATAATTTCACTGTCACTGCCCATGTCCAGAAATACATGAGGGTGATCAAAAGGCGCATTGGCTCCGCAACACATAAACTCTTTAACGCCAACCTCGATTGCTTCAACACCCTTGTCGTTCTGAAAGTGTGCAACTGATGTTTCAGCCATGATGATATCCTTATGCATTGCTTTTAGATGTAATAGTCTTCTAAAAGATTGAAACGTTTATGCAAAGAAAATAATTGAGTGAACCCATGAAAATTGCCAATCTTGATACTGCCAGAATAGCATACCTTGATGAAGGTGAGGGCGAGCCTATTTTATTAATCCATGGTTTCGCTTCAAATGCTAAGACCAATTGGGTTGGGCCAGGATGGGCGCAATTGTTGGTTGATAGTGGTTATCGGGTAATAGCGCTCGATAATAGGGGACACGGTAGTAGTCAGAAGTTTTATGAGGAAGCAGCTTATTCATTGGAAAATATGGCTATAGATGCAGCTAGCCTTTTAAAGCATTTAAACATCAATAAAGCACATGTTATGGGGTATTCTTTAGGCGCCCGTATTTCTTCAACGCTTGCGTCACACTCACCAGAACTCGTTGATAAACTCATTTTAGCAGGAAATGGCTACAATATGATTGAAGGATCATTTGATTCTTCTCAAATTTATGATGGGTTGGCAGCTGATAGTCTTGCAGACGTAAAAACAAAAATCGGCATAGAGTTTAGAACATTTGCAGAAGTAACTGGAAGCGACTTAAAGGCTCTTGCCGCGTGTATAATGGGTGGAAGGTCGTATATTGATAAAAGCTTGTTTGAAACGTTAGTGCCAGAAACAATGGTAATAGTAGGTACAGAAGATATCGTTGCAGTTGATGGCGAAAACTTGCTTCAATCATACCTAATGGCCATTTTGAGTCCATTCCAAAACGAAACCATATGAATGCGGTGGGTGATAAGGTTTATAAGCAGCTGGTCCTTGATTTCCTTACGGAATAGCCGTGGTTTACAATTGTTCACTAAATATTGCCTTGTTCTATGGTAATCATAGCTTATATTTAAAAGTCTGGTTTAAAGGACAAAGATTATGACATCTGTAAATCTCAAGAACACTGAAGCGCTTAAAGTTGACCCTGTTTGGGCGGCAATCCGCAAAGAAGCTGAAGCTGTCGTCGCTAAAGAACCGATGATGTCTTCGTTCATTTACAACACCATTTTAAATCAGGCGTCTTTGGAAGATGCTGTTACATACAGAATTGGTGAGCGACTTCATAACCGAGATTTTTCTGCTGACCTTGTACGTCAAAGCTTTCAACAAATGAGAGAAGACTGGCCTGAATGGTCAGAAATCTTGCGTATTGATATTGCGGCCGTTTATGACCGCGACCCAGCCTGCGCTCGTTTTATTGACCCTATCCTTTATTTCAAAGGCTTTCATGCCATTCAGACGCACCGTTTAGCTCATTGGAATTTACATGCTGGTAATAAGGATGTAGCGCTTTATTTGCAATCGCGTTCCTCGCAAGTATTCCAAACAGATATTAATCCTGCAGCTCAATTTGGACGCGGAATTTTCCTTGACCATGCAACTGGATTGGTAGTCGGTGAAACTGCTGTTGTTGGCGATGATGTTTCTATACTTCATAACGTCACACTAGGTGGTACGGGTAAAGAGATGGAAGATCGTCATCCAAAGATTGGAAACGGTGTTCTCCTCGGAGCAGGGGCTAAAGTTCTTGGTAATATTAAAATAGGCAATTGTTCAAGAATTGCGGCTGGTTCATTAGTGATTAAGCCCGTACCCGAAAAAGTAACAGTTGCGGGTATCCCTGGAAAAGTTGTTGGCGTTGCAGGTTGTTCTGAACCATCACGCACAATGAACCAAATTTTAGCTGAAGATAAAAGTTAAGTTATAATCTTATAAGCTAATGCCTTTACAGTGCTTGCTTTGCTGTGCAAAAAGCATTGCAACAAATCACACGCTGGAGAATGTCTCGTGACACCTGAAGAAATCAAAAAACTCGACTCTTATTTTAAATCTGTTTTCGCAAATGACCAACTGGCTGTGAAACCACGCCCCAAGAAGACAGACTCATGTGAAGTCTATAAAGGCGATGAATTTTTGGGTGTTATCTATCTTGATGAAGATGAGGGCGAACGCTCATTTAGCTTCTCAATGGCAATTTTAGACATTGATCTAGATACGGTTTAATCAATTTAGATTAATTACTTAAGGTCAGTGATGGGCTTACAATCATGGCTTTTGTTAAAGCCCTGATTGATTGTTCAAGTTCAATCCAAGCTGGCAAATGTTTCTGATGGAAGCGGTAAGTTAGCATCAGATTTTTTCCAACATGAATATCCCGAATGCAAAAGGGAGTTGTTGAAGCAACCTCCCTAACACATCTCGTTGCAAATGGATAAGGGCTGGAAGCGGCGTAATATAAGTCTTCATCAATAAAGCCACCTTTTTCGCTTAACTCTTGTTTCACAAGCCCTGAATGACTTGGTATAGGTTTTCCTTCAAAGAATTGAGCATAAATAGGTGCTACCCGTCCTGACATATCAAATGACATATTACGGGGCTCAATTGATACAAAAACTAACTTTGTATTATCTTTTGAATCATTAAAATCAGCACTCAGGTTATCTGTAAACCCTGATAAAGATGGCCAATGCAGATATAGGTCCAGCTTTTTGTAAGCACCTGAGTTACGCTGAGAGTAAAACCTCACTTTATTAGCAGGTACAGTTAAGTACTCATTTCCAACTATAATTTCTAAGTTATGGGTCGATGATGAGTGTCCAGCTCTTGAGAGGCTGTCACCAAAAAAATGAACAGTCGCAAACATTCCCATAGCTGCAATTAAAAATGTCAGAGCTATAATAAATAGTTTTTTCAATATTTTAGGTGAAATTTTTTCAGGCTTTTTCTCGTTCTCCATACGAGTTTTAGCAAGGTGTTCTATATGTCCTGGCATCTGACGCTGAAACGATGCATTGCCTGAACGTCCCGCTACTAAAAGTGGGTCAGAATAGTTACTGTTTTGGGTAGCACTATACATCAGCGATAGATCCAAGAGGTTTTATATTTAAAGTTCTATGACTTGGCATGGTTATTGCTTCGTTAACAGGAATTGAGTGTGCAGGCCAAATCGATTGACTCTACACTCTGTTAACATGGTAAATACTAAGTAAATTTATAGGTAATGAGTTAAATGTTAGCCGCTTTTGTAATTGTGTTCGGTTTTGTAACAGCAGGTTTAATCGCAACAGCTTCTGCGATTTACCAAAGTTCTGAGGGTTCTATTGAATTATCGATGGAAACTCCCTTTGGCGCAGCCAAAGGATTCTTGCTTTGCATGTTTGTTGGTCCTTATGTTATTGCCAAAAACGGCTTGTTTTTATGGGGCGAGCAAAAAATTGGTTTTTCTCTATTTGGAATATGCCTTCTTGTTGCTACCATTTGGAGTTTCTACATTGGTATTATTGCCATCCAAGTTCTAGTAGGGTTAGGACTTTTATAATTAGGAATTTTTTTATGCCACTTTATGAACTTGATGGAATAAAGCCGCAATTAGCTGATGGATTTAACTGGATAGCACCAACTGCGGTATTAATAGGTCAAATAAGTGTAGGTAGTGGCGTTAGTATATGGTTTGGAAGCGTTCTTCGCGGCGATAATGAACCAATAACAATCGGCAATGACACTAATATTCAAGAAAATTGCGTCATGCATACAGACCCTGGATGTCCATTGGCTATTGGTGAAGGTTGCACGATTGGGCATAAAGCCATGCTACACGGCTGTATAATTGGAAATAACTCTTTAGTAGGCATGGGCGCTACTGTTTTAAATGGCGCTGTTATTGGTGAAAACTGCTTAATTGGAGCAGGCGCTCTTATTCCGGAAGGAAAGGTAATTCCTGATAATTCTCTCGTTGTTGGAATGCCAGGAAAAGTTATCAGACAGCTAGATGAAGCCGCAATTCAAGGCTTAAAAGCCTCTGCTCAGCACTATGGCGCAAATGCAAAACGATTTGCTGCAGGTTTAAAAGAAGTTTAGACAATTGCCCAAAGATTAAAAAATGGCCGGTTTGTATTGGATACAAACCGGCCTAATTGATCTGGTCTGGTGGGGGCGGGGTAGGTGGGGATCGACCAGATCAAAAACCAAATTACCAACCCAAAGTCGTTTTCTGTATGTTTATCCCTTGCGGTCTACAATCTTGGTCCAATGACCAGAGTATTTTGCTGACTGTCGCTTGAGATATGTGTATTCGGTCTCGTTCCACTGCTTTATTTTGCCATTGAGATTATCAAGAACATAATCTGCGCGGTCAGTTCTGACTGTTAGAACAGCATGACCATCACCATTGGGTAATAAAACTACAGTTATAAGGAGAGCAGAGGCAGGCCAACCACGTTGCATTAGCATGTGACGTTTCATCAAAACGTAATCTTCGCAATCACCTATGCTTGTTGGATAAATCCAATGCTCTTCTATACCAAAGCCTTCCATGTCTGTGACAGGAGCTATGGTTGTGTTTGAGTAACTGTTTACTTCAACCATATCGTTCCAGCGCTTGCGAGTAAGTTCAGGCGCATTAGTTTGGCGAGCACTGATTTTGCAATCCGATGGATATTGCTTGCAGTAATTATAATGGCCAATAGGCTGGGATGTTAATCCTGCCAGCTTCATATGAGAAGTATTTGCCGCTTGTACTGTTGTTGCTGAAAGTGCGGTAATTGCTACCGTCATCAACAAAGCATTTTTGAATTTATTTTTCATTGTTTATTTCCCCGTCTGTCGAAACAATGACAGAGAGGTATTGAGATCAAAAAAATAAAACCAGTAGACTTTGATGAGAGATTAAATTGAATTTAAATTGGTTTTGCATCAAGTTTTTTTAAAAATTGAAAGTAATTTGCCTAAAATTTTAATGAATAACGTTTTGCAATACAATTTATAGGAAAAGTTATTTTAAAACAGTGGTTTATGTATTTTGTGGCGACTTTGAAGGTGTGGCGCCCATCGCAGCTTGAAAAAATTCTAAAGATAAAATAGCGGAAATCCCGCTCAAGATCATGCTAATAACAGCAAGAAAATAGCAAAAGAAAATTTAATAAAACGATTTTTATCTATGATTGGCTAACTTTGTATAAGATAAGCTGACTATAGATGGCTTATTGAGCGATATAATCGCGTAAAGTGTCATGAGTTTGAAGAATAGCAAACTCGATAGCCACACCCTCATCAAAATGACGAACAACGCGGCCTCTCATATTGCCTAACCACATTAATGTGCCCAGAGCAGGCCTAACAGTCATTTCGATAGCTGCGCCTGATAGTGAAAGGTCAATAATACGAACTTCGTACGCTCTTCCATCCTCAAGTTTTACTTGAGTAACGTTACGAGTTGGTGCGATTCGTTCATGGCGGCGATCTTCTGGTAGGCTAAGTTCATGTCTGTTAGCAATCCAGGTAATTTTTGCGGCAAGCTTATCCCGTTTATGGCTAGTTGCATTTACAGCCATAGCAAAGCCACCATGGAATACACGTAAAATTTTACCCTCTAAACGGCCAACATGATCAACATAGGCGATAATTCTTTCGTCAACATCACCTACATGCGGTGTTATAAGTGTTGCGCTGCCTGAAGACATGCTTTGAATCTGACAAGGGAACTCTCTTTTGTCCTGCATCATGAAGCGGCCAAAAAGAGTTACTTCAACACTTTGAAACTGCATTTCAGCGTGTGAAAGTTCATGAGCATTATTTGTTTGAGCAAAACCTACCATTTAACAGCCATATAAGAGACAAATATAAGTGTCCCTATTATTGTCTCATTTGGTTAATGAAAGGTGTTATTCTTTTAATTTGCAAAGTTTTTTTACTTAATTTTCTAATCCGCCATCAAAAATAGTTAAATGTCCAACTTTGCGAGGCGCCTTTTGTGGTTCATTCGACGTAATGGGTAGTTTTGGTACAAGAGGTGGTCCGTTGATAATGTTTTCCAAATCAACGCTTCGAACCGATTTTATTCTATTGTTTATAACAGGATCAATGCCAATCCAACTTGGGTTTTTAGTAGGGGCTGCAGTGCCTAAAATTCTTACCGTTTGTGATGAGCCATTTGATAGTGGAAGTAATAAAGTTTCATATTCTAGAAATTGTTTATTTTCTGTCTCAGCAATATGAGCAATCACCATAGGTTTTGAATACTCATAAACTTGTTTGACGGCATCAAAAATCTTTAAGTTGTCCACTTCATCCCACAGCCCTAGATATCCAACACTTTTCAATTCGCGTCCGTAAGAACTGCATAGTTTTGTTCCTGCAAGTCGAAAACTAATGGTGCGATAAAGATGATCAACTTCTAATATAAAAGTATCATCCAAAATATCACGAATATCACTTGGTTCTATTTCTGTGCGCTCAGGTGCAGTTCTGGCACCTCTTAGATTGTTCCAATATGTGAAAATTTTCTTGGAAGTCTTATGTCTCATTTAAATATCAGCCTTATCAATATTTCGGCCAATACTCCAAGTGTCCCTTATCGTGAAAGGTTGAACAAAGTTGACCTAATTGAATTGATGTTTGCAAGTGCTGTGCCAGATTGAAGGCGGGGGAGTGAGTAGATACTGCTTACAGTAGTCATGCGTAGTTGGCGGTGCCTGCGTTAACCTTAATATTACCTTAAGCTTGCAAGACCCCAAGTTTTATGGGAGTTTGGGGCAACTCCAAAGAATGCATAAGTTAACGAGTTGAGCATTCTTCACTTTAAGGTCTGGGTTGGAACATTGTTTTCAACTGGGGATTGACCAACAGCCCAAGGTTTTATGCCTTGGGCTTTTTTTTGCCTAATGTTCTGATAAGTTCGTTTGATATTTATAAAAGAAAAGCCCGCACTATGAATGTAATACAAACCGAAGATGAGCTTTTAAAAAACAACCTATTTTTAATTTGCCTTGGATTATTCCAGCTGTAATAGGGGTGATGGCGCTAATACATTTTTTGCGTGTATCGGTTATTACTCAAGAAGCAGACTACAATATTATAGTAGAGTTTGCTTTTATCCCCATGAGATATCTGCACACAGAATTATTAGAGCTTTCACCATTTGCAATATACTGGTCACCAATAACTTACAGCTTGTTACATGCTGATTGGACGCACTTGATAATGAATTCATTCTGGTTGCTAGCTTTCGGTGGTGTAACCGCAAGAAGACTAGGGGCGGTGCGTTTTTTAGTTTTGTTTATAATTGGCGCCATTTGTGGAGCAGGGCTACATTATTTTTTCCACACAAGTGATATTTCACCAATGATTGGTGCGTCAGCCTCTGTATCTGCATGTATGGGAGCCGCAATGCGATTGCCATCTTTTTCTAATGGCAATTTTCAAGGGGATATAACCAAATTTAAAATACGTTCTTTGATACAAGCACTAACAAACCGCCAAGCACTTACGTTTATTGCTGTTTGGTTTGGTGTGAATCTACTCTTTGGTACAGGCGTTGTTGATATTACTGGTAGCGGGAACTCAATTGCATGGGAAGCACATATAGGTGGCTTTATTGCTGGATTAGTTTTGTTTGGCTTTATCGATGGGTTTTTAAAAAAGCCATCCAAAGATTAAACTTTAGATTTTAGCTAATTGCTTCCATAAAACCATTATCTTTAAGCGCTGCCAGTTCATATTTAGTTTGCTTATAACCAAGTTTAATGGACTCATCTGCCATATGAAAATCCGTAAGACCGATATTTGATAATTTGGGTCTAACAGTTACACTAGGTGGATCGCCTGCTAATCTCGATCGAATAATTCGGTCTTGAATGATATTAAAAGCTTCAATCATAACACCAGTAATGCCTAGTTTTTGTTTTTTTGTGGATGAATTATTTCCAAAGTTAAAAGGCAACCAAGAAGAAGGAACTGATTCCAGTCTTTCGTCTTTCTGATTTGTATCAATTGAAGTCGATCTCACAACAGAAGATCTCGCAAAAACCTCGCAATCTAAGTTCACAGCCATAACAGTTTTTTGTTCAAAAGCTCTGCAAGCAGATACTGGTACAGGGTTTACCAATGCGCCATCAACAAGGTGTTTGCCCATGTGTGTTGCAGGTTGAAAAACACCAGGAAGCGCATAAGAAGCGCGGATAGCAGGTGCTAGAAGTCCATGTTCTAACCAGACTTCATGACCAGTGTCGATTTCTGTAGCAACGGCTACAAAACGTTTTCCTAGGTCTTCAATACGTATGTCACCTAACTCTTCATCAAGTCTTTCCGCCAAGCGATTGCCAGCAATAAAGCCTGATTTTCCAAGGGTGAAATCAACATACCTTAAGATATTTCTTCTTGTAATTGATCTTGCAAATTCTTTCAGTTCATCATGTTTGCCAGCAAGATAGCACCCTACGACAGCGCCTATAGAAGTGCCAGCTATCATAGAAATGGGTATGTTTGCTTCATCAAGTGCTCGCAATACGCCAATATGCGCCCAGCCTCTAGCGACACCGCCGCCCAGCGCTAATGCTATACCATTTTTGTTCGTTGAGTTTTTTTGATTTTTAACAAGCTGTAAATCGGGAGAGTTATCATTGAGGGATGAAACAGTTTCTGCCTCGCCACGAACCTTAGTAAGCTCACTCTCTTCGAAAAGCTGAGTTACAGAACTATCTGACATTTTATCTTTGGCGCTCATAAAATACCCTATTCAGTATTAGTTACTTGATGCGTATTAATAATCTAACTCAGAATAGTTAAAACAATGATTAGTTAGCCTGATGATTGTGATGTGACAGCTAAAACAACGACCAAAACCATAAAAACAGCCATTAATATGTTTATTGTACGTTGTACTTTTGGTGGGAGGTTTAGTTTTCGTAGCGTGACACCAGCATACAACCAACCGAAGTGAACGGGAAACCAGATTGTATTTAAAACTAAAAACTTAATTATAATCATAGTAGTGAAATGTTCTGGCCAAAAATTAAACGTGGTGAATATAGTAGCATTGACTGCATATGCTTTTGGATTGATTGCCTGTAAAATCAACGCATCTAAAAACCCAGGAACGCGTTCAGCTTTAATAAAAGCAACTTCACTGCCCGCAAAGGCAATTTTAAAAGCTAAGTAAGAAAGATAGGCAAGCGATAGTCCAAGTAATACTTCAGGTAAGTAGGGGGCGGAAAATATAATCGCCTTGAGGCCAAAGATTACGGCTAATCCAACTAAAAGGTTACCAAGCCATAAGCCCCATAAAAACCGTTGCCCAGCAATAAAGCCAAACCCTGAACCAACACCTGCAATGCTTAATACGCCCGGGCCAGGAGTTATAATCAAAAGCAGGGTTGCGCCAATGAATTCTAACATCGAAATTATTCTACTATTTGAGTGAGGAAGGTCTGTTCGCTATCTGCTTCAATCTTACGGTAAAAACAACTTCGCTTGCCCGTATGACAAGCACCTTCACCTTCAAGCCGAACCTTTAATATAACTGCATCCTGGTCGCAGTCGACTAGAATTTCTTGAACAAACAGAATGTTTCCTGACGTTTCACCTTTAAGCCAAAGCTCTTCGCGTGAGCGACTCCAAAAATGAGACTTGCCTGTTTCAATCGTTTGTTGAAGTGCTTCTTCATTCATATGCGCAAGCATAAGAATTTCACCAGTATCAAAATCCTGAGCAACAGCAGTTATAAGACCATCCGCATTGAAACGCGGAGCTATTATAGAACCATTTTCTAGTTCAGATTTATCAGTTATAGTTGGATATATATTAGACATGAAAGGCCACCAGAGTTTCTCTGATAGCCTTATCGTTTATTCCTTGCCCATACGCAACATTGATAAGAAACTCTGTTGCTCTGAAGGGTTGTCATGAAAGACGCCTGTATAAGCGCTGGTAACAGTTGTTGACCCATGCTTTTTTATACCGCGCATAGACATACACATATGTTCAGCTTCGATCATCACCGCAACACCGCGTGGTTCAAGTGCGTCTGAGATTGTGTGGGAAATTTGCGCTGTCATATTTTCTTGCGTTTGCATGCGCTTTGCAAAAATTTCGACTGTTCTTGCAACTTTTGAAAGACCAAGAACACGACCATCTGGCACATATGCCACATGCGCCTTACCTATAATTGGAACTAGATGATGCTCACAATGAGAGTGGAAAGGGATGTCACGTATGAGCACCATGTCATCATAGCCACCAACTTCTTCAAAAGTGCGACCTAGAACTTCTTCCGCATTCAAATCGTAGCCGCCGAAAAGCTCAAGATAAGCTTTAGCAACGCGTTTTGGAGTGTCAAGTAACCCCTCGCGTTCAATGTCTTCGCCCACCCATTTCATAAGCGTACGCACAGCATCTTCAGCTTCTTCGCGCGATGGTCGATCGGTTTTCGCAAGTATTTTGCGGGTTTCAATTTTCTTTAGGCTTTCGAGAATTGCTTCCATGCCAATTTCCTCTTTCGTCATGCGTTTAACTCCGCGTCAATTGATCTATTCGGACCAGTCGCAGCCGTTAACACATTGCACAGAACTCTGTTGTGCAGCAGGTTTGGCTTTGGCCGGGTTCCGGGGCTTTTGAAAACTATTTCCATCCGCACGGTGACCTGACATATTCACGATATAGAGTATTATTTAAAATGCTCAATAGATAGTTCAATAATATTCTTCACTTATTTGTCGACGAAATGTTACTTGATACTTATATTATGACATGAATGAGACATTATATAATGATGTCTGAACTTAAACTGAATGAATTTGTGAGCAAAAAATGCTGGATTTTATCTATAATTCTAAAATTCTGGAATACGCAGGAAACATCCAAAGTGTTGGCGAATTAGATGATGCTGACGCAAAATCACGCGTTCATTCCAAATTATGTGGTTCAACAGTTGATGTTTCGTTGAAACTAGATGGAAATAAGGTTTCTGAGTTCGCACATAAAGTGAAAGCTTGCGCTCTTGGTCAGGCATCATCGTCAATTATGGCGCGTGTTGTGGTTGGGAGTAGTTCAGAAGAATTACGTGAACTTCGTAATACTATGTATAAAATGTTGAAAGAAGATGGTTCCGCTCCAACTGGCAAATTTGATGAATTTAAGTTCCTTGAGCCTGTTAAAGAGTATAAAGCACGACATGCTTCTACTCTTTTAACATTTGATGCAGTGGTAAATTGTCTGGATGAAATTGAAGCCAAGCTGCAAGCTGCTCAATAATGTGTCGTGAATCAAAAGATCACCAGATTAACATAAGTGATTCAAAAGCCTCCCAAAAGTCGCAAAATCGAAATTGGCAAGGTGAATGGCGCAAGACACCTGGCCGTGTTTTCGGTACAAGTTTGATCCGTTTCTACCAACTTACATTTTCCAGCATGATTGGATATGGCTGTCGACATTTACCAACGTGTTCAGAATACGGGTATGAAGCAATTGCTCGTTATGGATTGTTAAAAGGTGGCTGGCTCACGTTTAAGAGAGTTGTAAAATGTGGCCCTTGGGGTACAAGCGGACATGATCCTGTTATTCCGCTAGAGAAGAAATCCAATGATAAATAACCCGGCAGCAGTTGTTGAAATAACCCGTGGTAATTCTGTCGAAAGTACCCACGAAGTTGATATCGCCATAGCTGATAGCACTGGCAAAATTATCTCAACTTACGGCAACGCTGGTCTTCATATCTATCCGCGTTCATCCAATAAGGCATTACAAGCTTTACCATTGATTGAGTCAGGCGCTGCTGATGCTTATGGTTTTGAAAATAAGCATTTGGCACTTGCTTGTTCATCTCATAGCGGGCAACCGATGCACGTAAACGCAGCAAGTGAAATGCTGAATATGGCAGGACTTGATGGAAATTGCCTTGAATGCGGTGCGCAGCTACCAAAATATCCTGAAGACCAAGCGCAATTGGTGCGTGACGGCGTCGAAGTTCAAGCCATTCATAATAATTGTTCGGGCAAGCACTCAGGCTTTTTGGCGTTTGCAAAACATTCAGGCATTGAAACCAAAGGCTATATTGGTTTCGATCACTCCGTTCAAAAAGAAATTGCTGGCGTGTTGGAGAGCGTGACAAGCGCTAAACATGGTGAGGATAATTACGGCATCGATGGATGCTCTATTCCAACGTTCAAAATTCCCCTGCAAAAGCTAGCAATTGCTTTCGCAAAATTTGGAGTAGGTGAAGATGCTTCGCCGTTACGCTCAAAGGCGATGCTAAGATTGCGAGATGCATGTTTTGCTCACCCTGAAATGGTTGCAGGGGATAATCGCGTTTGCACGCAACTGATGCAAGCACTCGGCAATAGAGCTTTTGTTAAAGTTGGTGCGGAGGGCGTTTACACAATGTCTTTGCCAGAGTTCGGGCTTGGCGTAGCAATGAAATCACGCGATGGAGGATTTAGGGCCGTTGAAGTCACGGTTTCCCAACTTGCCTTTGATTTGCTCAAGCTGGATGAAGAAGATATTGAAAAGATGAGACCGTTAATACATCCAGTTCTCAAAAATTGGAACGGTTTTGAAGTAGGAACTGCAAGACTGGCAAAATAATGGAATTGGCAAAAAGCATAATAAAGTCACGTTATCTAATCTGGTTTCTGCTCTCCATTCCTGCTTGGCAATATGTCCATGAATTATTTTATCCCAGTCGTTATTATCCAGAAATGATGGAGAACTCTGGCGTTCTTTCTGTTCAAATTTTGGTTTTTACACTTTGTATTATGCCGCTAACTCTAGTTTTAAAGTATTTTGAATGGGGCAAGCTTATTGCGCGTTGGCTTTTAAGAACCCGTCGATACTTCGGCGTTGCAGGGCTTGGCTATGCTTTGGTGCATACGATTTTATATGTGCGCCAGACGTTTGATTTTGAACTTATCATGTTAGAAGCCTTCGATTGGCCTCTTGGTACGGGCTGGATTTCATTGTTAATTCTCCTACCTCTAGCACTTACCTCAAACAATTGGTCTATTCATAAAATGGGTAAAGCATGGAGGTGGATGCAGCGACTTTCCTATATCGCAATCGTTGCTAGCTTTGCCCATTGGCTGTTACTTGATTTCTTTTTTGATAATGCAATGATGTGGATTGTACCTTTAGTTATAGCAAAGCTGGTGCATTTAAGTTTTCGCCTGTATAGCAAGGTCAAGACTCGAAGACCTAAGGCACAATTTACATGAATTATCGTCACATATACCACGCAGGAAATTTCGCTGACGTGGTGAAACACATCATTTTAAGCCGTGTAATCCTATACATGCAGCGCAAAGAAAAGGCTTTTCGGGTTTTAGATACACACGCTGGTCTTGGGATATATGATTTATCTTCAGAAGAAGCTCAAAAGACTGGCGAGTGGAAAACAGGCATTGGTTTAATTCTAGAGGCAGCAGATAAAGCGCCAAAAGATGTAAAGCCGCTTATTGAACCTTATCTTAATGCTGTGCGAGCATTTAATTTTGAAGGCGAAGTGAAACAATATCCAGGCTCACCAAAAGTGACGCGTGAACTATTACGCAATCAAGATAGACTAACAGCGCTTGAGCTTCATCCAGAGGACTTTGAAACACTACAAGCGCATTTTGAAGGCGATTACCAAGCCCGTATTACCCATCTTGATGGATGGTTAGGGTTGAAGTCGCATATGCCGCCAAAAGAGCGTAGAGGCGTTACGTTGGTTGATCCACCATTCGAAGTTTTCCACGAATTCTTCAATCTGATTAAAGGCCTTAAAGATGCAAACGAACGATTTGCTACAGGCACACATATGATGTGGTACCCAATTAAAAACCGCAAAGCCTGCGACGAATTTCGTACGGAACTTTATAAAACCAAGATACCGGCAATTCTGGAC